>CAWEZW010000004.1:0-478733 GCA_963813745.1 uncultured Solirubrobacterales bacterium | reverse complement strand
TTGGAGGGCTATCGCTGCGCAAGGAGTGAGATGCTGGCCGCCGAGGCGGAGCGGCTCTCGCAGCACGCACTCACCGATCCCTTGATCATGCTAGAGGTCGAGGATGAGCACCACCGCACCTTGGCCGACGCGCTCGCGCTGGCGGTCGACACGAGGGACGCCTCCACACGCAGTCACTCTCAGACTTTCTCCATTCCGTGCGCAGCGATCGAGACCGAGCTCGGCTTCACGCCCGAGGAGGTGAGCCGGACACGCTTCGCCGGGCTGTTGCACGACGTTGGCAAGATCGGCATACCCGACGCGATCCTGAAGAAGCCGGCCAAGCTCAACGTCGAGGAGTACGAAAAGATGAAGACCCTTACCGTCCTCGGCCACGACATCGTCCAAGCAGCCGACATGCCGATCGAGGCCGACGGGGCGTCGACCATCACGAGCGCATCGACGGCATGGCCATCCCGATGGCCTGGCCGGTGCAGACATCCCCCTGGAGTCGCGCATCATCCACGTCGCCGACGCATCGAGGCGACTACCTCCGACTGCCCCTACCGCGTCGCACCCGGCGAGCAGTTCGCCGTCGGAGAGCTGCGAAGGAACGTCGACACCCAGTCCGACTCCGGCGTCGTTGCGCGCTCCTACGTGTACTCGACGATCGCCCGGAAGGCGTCTCGATCATCCTCCAGCAGCCGTCGCCTCGACCCCCTTCTGGAATGCACCTCGCTACGTCGATGTGCACGCTCTCACCAGCTCCGGCGGTGAGCCAAGAGATCGGCATCCGCCCGGCGAATGAGGTCCTCGGCCGAGTCGTCCTCGCCGAGCTCCGTGAAGCCGACCGTGATCGAGCCCCTGGTGGGACCCGCCGCCAGCGCATTGGACGCGTGGCAAAACGCCTGCGAACATGCTCGACGTCGGTATTTGGCAGCACACACACGAACTCATCGCCACCGAAGCGCATGATCAGGTCATAGGACCGCAAACACGCCCGTAGGGAGTCGGCGACGGCGACAAGCAGAGAATCTCCAGCGAGATGACCGTCGTTGTCGTTGACCTGCCTTCAGACCGTCGACATCGACGAAGGCGACCACCAGATCTTCGAAAGCACGACATGCGCGATCCATCTCCCGCTGAAGCTGCTTCATCCCCGCGCCTCGCCGCCGGACGTGGGTCAGCTCATCGGTCTCACACGCCTCCCGGTCCACGGCCGCCTGGGCACGATCGCGTGCCGCCAGGGTACGAGTCGCGCGCCGATGAAGCACGTTCCTCGGCCGCTCTGGTGCGCTCATCCGCCGCCCGGGCGCGATCATTCGCGGCGCTGGCACGATCATCCTCCGCCCGCTCACGATCTCGCGCCGCCCTTAGCGTCTGCTCCTCGCGCGTATCGGCTGTCTGATCGCGCGCCTGCGCCACCTCATCACGCTCATCCGCCGTGATCTCGCGCGCGGTCGCGGTTCGCAGACGAGCGCGGGACTGCCCATCTCGGAGATGCGTCGCATGCTCACGATGCACACTGCTTACGTCACGAACCCGCTGATCGGACCCCACCGCGGATTCCTGGTCGCTGGCGGCCTGGTCCTCGTCCGAGGCGCTCTGATCGCCGTCTGAAGATGTCGATCTTCGTCTGAGGCCGTCTGATCGCGGTCGAAGCGGTCTGATCTCGATCGGAGGCCGTCTGGTCCCGAGCCGCGGCGGCCTGGTCGCTCGCCGACGCCGTCTCGTCACTGGCGGACGCCACCTGATCGCGCTCAGCAGCCGCCTCGTCCTTGGCCAGCGCCGCTTGGTCGCGCTCTGCAGGCGGGTGGCGCGCGTCAAACGCGGCCGACCTGGCTGGGTCGTCGATGCTGTCCCGTTCCGCGGCGGACCGACCCGTCCGTGGATCTGCGCCTGCCAGCTTGTCATCTGAGCCGTGCAAGAGCGTACCCCTAGATCAACACAGTATCAAATGATTCTAGAAAGCGGATTGCAGGGAGATCGCCGCGAGCACGGGCAAGCCGCGCTGCAGTCGGGCTGCAAGCCCACGGCTTGGTTCCTTACGGCCATCCTTACGGCCATCCGAGAGCGTCGAAGACGGCGAGGTCGAAGCACCGTTCAGCGTGAGTGCGTCTCCGTATGGGCGGTAGAGCTCCGCCACTGCTCTCCAAGGTCCACGAGCGATCTACTTGGCTGGATGAGGGAGGGAGGTATTTTATGGGAGACAACGACACGAGTCGCCCGAAACACAGGTGAGTGTCGCCGGTCATAACGGAAATCGGACGAGACCCAGCATAAAAGCCAAACGGCCGAAATGAGCGCGCCCAATCGCCTGCGTGCCGCGAGCCTCTAACGCAGGGTCGCCGGCGGTGTTGACTGGGCGAACACCGAGCTCACGTCGTCGTTTGCGTGGCCGTCGGCGATCGCCTGCTGCCATCGGGGCGCAAGCGCGGCCGTGAGTGGGAGGCTGAGGCCCAGTTCCTGAGCTGCATCGAGCGCGAGACCGGCGTCCTTGAAAGCCAGCCGGAGGGCGAAGCCTGGGCTGAAGTCGCCGGAGATCATCATCCGCGCCTTCGCCACCGCGTAGGGA
The DNA here is from genome assembly GCA_963813745.1 of uncultured Solirubrobacterales bacterium. Classification (GTDB taxonomy): domain Bacteria; phylum Actinomycetota; class Thermoleophilia; order Solirubrobacterales; family Solirubrobacteraceae; genus Palsa-744. Next base: position 476,179 of record CAWEZW010000004.1, on the reverse strand, counting down.
GAACCCAGCGGGGCATCGTCGATCGCTTCCGGGAACAGGTGCGGGTCGAGTCCAAGCGCCTTGCTCAGCGCAACGGTCTCGGCGACCGCCTCGACCTGCGCCACGAGCCAGTTGTTGAGCACGAGCTTCATCCGCGTTCCCCCTCCGGTCGGTCCGAGCCAGATGGTTTCGCGACCGATCGCGTCAAAGATCGCCTGCACTTTGGCGCGCGCTTGATCCGGACCGGAGGCAAGCACGATCAACTTGGCTTCCCTGGCGGGACCGTCGCTGCCGGAGACCGGCGCGTCGACGAGCTCGACACCGTGCTCTGCCGCAAGACCGGAAAGCCGGCCGATCCAATCGAGACCGACCGTGGCCATCTGGATCCATACCGAGCCCGCTCGCATCGCCTGCAGGGCCCCTTCCGGGCCGCTCATCGCCTCCTGCACAGCCGCGCCATCCGCCAGCATCGTCAGCACGACATCGGCATTCTTCGCGGCTTCGGCGGGTGAGGGGGCGAGGCGGGCGCCGTCGCCTGCGAGGGGTGCGGCCCTGGCAGCGGTGCGGTTCCAAACCGACACCGGGAAGCCGGCGGCGAGCAGGTTGCGGGCGATCGGGGCCCCCATGCTGCCGGTTCCCAGCACCGCGACGGTGGTTTGATTGGAGTTCTGCGGGGAGCTTGTCATCGGTTCTCTCCTTCGTCGAGTGAGGTCGCGCTTTAGGTGCGCTATTCGGCTGACGGCATCGCCTCGGGGAGGGCCCGCCGATCGGCACCGAGCCGGTCATGATGCGGTCGATCTGCTCCAGGTCGGCCTCGCTCAGGCTCAGCTCGGCGGCCGCGAGGCTGTCTTCGATGTGATTCGGGTGCCGTGCGCCCACGATCGCGACATTCACGGCCGGGTTAGCCAGCGTCCACGCCACCGCGAGCTGGGCGACCGCAGCCCAGCTGCTCAGCGGCGAATCGCTTCAGCCGATCGACGACATCCAGGTTCCGCCTGAAGGCATCGCCCTGAAACGCGGGACTCGCGCTGCGCCAGTCGTCCTCGGCAAACGATGTATTCGTGTGCATCGCCCCGCTCAGCAACCCATGCGCCAGCGGCCCGTAGACGAGTACCCCGATGTCATGCTCACGCGCGTAAGGGAGCAACTCGGCCTCGATATCCCGTCGGAACAGATGGTAAGGCGGCTGCACCGTCTCCACCGGCCGCGTCCGCGCGAGCTCGGCGATCTGAGCCGCATTGAAGTTCGAGACGCCGACGTGGCGAATCTTGCCCTCCTCCACCAGCTCTGCAACGCCGTGGCAGTCTCGGCAAACGGGACCTTCGGGTCGGGCCAATGCACCTGGTAGATGTCGATGTAGTCGACGTCGAGCGCCGCAGGCTGTCCTTGACTCCGCTGCGAAGCCAGGCGCGACTGGCATCGCGGACAAGACCCTCCTCGGTCATCCGCAGGCCACCCTTGGTCGCGACCACGACCTCCTCGCGCCGGTTGTCAAAGTCGTCCCGCAGCGCCCGGCCTAGAAGCCGCTCCGAGGCGCCGAAGCCATAACCCTGAGCCGTATCGAAAAGGTTGACGCCGAGCTCGCGAGCACGACGAATCGCGGCGATCCCCTCATCCTCGTCGAACTGACCCCACTCACCCCCCAGCTGCCAGGTGCCAAAGGCAACCCGGGAGACCTCCAGGCCAGTCATGCCGAGCGTGACGGGATTCAGGATGCTGGTCGACATGATGCTCCCCTTCTCGCTAGGGCGTTTTGTTGTAGATCAAGTGGCACCGCGGTTTGGGTGATGTAAACCGGAATCGCTGTTCGGCGATCTCTGTGACCTGTCCGGTGTCGCGGCACTGCGTATAGACTTCGAGGGACGTATTTCCAAGGAAGTAAATGAACGGGCAGTCGATCTGATACCCCGAGTGTCGCACGCATGCGGATTGCGGTTGGACTTCGACGCTGCTCGGCCTCGAAGGCCCATAGGTGTGGGGGAGTGATTCCGCCTGCTTTGCAACTCGACGCGCCCCCGTCACGGTCACCCTCCACGCTTGGTGGATAGTGAGGGCACGCCAATGCTGGCCGGAGGTTGCCTGCGCGGGCACGCCAGGAAAGATCACCAACCAGACGAACATGATCGAGATTGTGGCTCCGCGTCGCACAACGCGGGCGATGAACTGGCTCTCCTCGAGCGCGGGCACTGCCGCAACTTCGCTTCAGAGCGACGCGGCGGCGTCCCTCAAGAGCTGAATCAGAGACGGGTTGGTATGCGGAAATGTGTAGCTCACGCTGCCACAGCTCTTTGGCGCCGCCGCGTACTTCGCGGCGATCTTCGTGGGCGGTGACCAGGTGGGGGTGTCGGTGATCTCTGAGCTGAACCCTTGCCCGCCGGCGAGGTGTGCCGGCTCGCGGACAGCCATCGGGCGATAGACGAACTCCGCGTCCGGTGCGATCACGGTCACATCGGTGTGGTTGGGCGCGAGCTCACTCAGCGCCAGCGCGGTCTCGATGGAAGCCAGGCGGGTCTCGGTGCAGTGATCCCGACTGTGTAGGCGCCTACGTCGAGGTCAGCTTCATTCTGTTCGCTGTTGCAGCGCGCCAGACCAGCCCGCAAAGCACGTATCCGATCGCGATCGTGATCAGCGTGAACTTGATGCTCGAGCAGATCGTCGCGATCAACGGGGCCTGCTCGCCTCCGTGACCTTCGAGGACGAGCAGTAGGAACACGTTTTCGGTCGCGTCGAACAGCGCCGCGGCGGTCGCGAAGAACGGCATGATCATGCCCGCCGTGGCCAGGCGCCGCCAGTCGCGTCTCCGGGCGAGATCACGGGTGGCAAGCCCGGCTAGCGTGAAGAACCCGCCATAGCTGACCATGTAGGCGTAATCGACGATCAGGGAGAGGCGTGCGGTGTGGCGGCCCTTCGGACCCCACTCGGCGAGGATCGGGTCGCGCGAGCCTTGGTCGCGGCGAACTCGAACGCGAGGATCCCCGGTCCGCCCGTGTGTTCCAAGCGTTTTTCGAAAACAAAGATCGGGACGATGGTGAGCACGACCATCGCGATACCGAGCAAGATCAGCCACCGCTGGCGGGTCATTAGGAGCAACTCTCCTCCAAAGCCAGCACATCCTATTCGCGCGAACATTGTGGAGGTGGATAGCTCTCCGCGGGCTGCGTCCCGGCCAGGGCCTGCGTGATCGGGGCGCGGTCGTGCAGGCGCCAACCTGTTGGTCTAGGCTGCCTCGCTGGGCTCAGTCCTCGATAGGAGACCTCACTCATGCCCGAGAAGACCCTTCTCACTACTCTGACGCTATACGCTGTGATCCGCGGTGGGCTGCACACGAGCGACGGGGTTGAGATGCCGAGATGGACGGTCGGGACTGGCGGGAGCATGGTGGTCGGCTCGCCGGCGCGGCGGTGGCGGGCGCTTGTTGGCCTGCTGCTGCTTGGCGTGGCGCTCATCGGCCTGGGGACCTGGTCCTCCTCCGCGCGCGCGGACGGCGGGCCGGGCTCGCTGCTGGCCTGGGGTCACAACGGGTTCGGAGAGCTCGGCAATGGCACGATCACCAACTCGAATGTGCCGGACGCGGTGTCGGCTGGCGCGATGCCGGCGGGCACGAAGATCACCCAGGTCGCCGCCGGACGAGACCACAGCCTGGCGCTCAGCTCGACCGGTCAACTCTACGCTTGGGGCGACAACGAAGACGGGGAGCTCGGCAATGGCACCGAAACCGCCTCGAGCGCGCCGGTGGCGGTGTCGGCTGGCGCAATCCCCGGGGGCACAACGATCACCCAGATCGCCGCCGAGGAAGATGGGAGCCTGGCGCTCAGCTCGACCGGGCACCTCTACGCCTGGGGCTATGACGGCCAGGGAGAGCTGGGCGACGGCTCGACCACGAACTCGGACACGCCGGTGGCGGTGTCGGCTGGCGCGGTCCCCGGGGGCACGACGATCACCCAGATCGCCGGCGGCGGCGACCACGGCCTGGCACTCAGCTCGACCGGACAGCTCTACACCTGGGGCTTGAACGACTACGGGCAGCTCGGCGACGGCTCGACCACGAACTCGAGCGTGCCGGTGGCGGTATCGATCCCGGGGGGCGCGACGATCACCCAGATCGCCGGGGGCGGCTTGCACAGCCTGGCGCTCAGCTCAACCGGGCAGGTCTATGCCTGGGGTTATAACGGCAAGGGAGAGCTCGGCGACGGCACGACCACCAACTCGGACGCGCCGGTGGCGGCGTTGGCTGGCGCGATCTCGCCGGGCACGACGATCACCCAGATCGCCGCAGGTGCCTTCCACAGCCTGGCGCTCGAGCTCGACCGGTCAGCTCTACGCCGGGCGAAAACGCCAACGGGGAGCTCGGCGACGGCACCACCACGAACTCAAGTGTCCGGTGGCGGTGGCGGCTGGCTCGATCCCGGGGGCGCGACGATCACCGAGATCGCCGGTGGCGAATACCACAGCCTGGCGCTCAGCTCGAGCGGGCAGCTCTACGCCTGGGGCGAAAACGCCAACGGGGAGCTCGGCGACGGCACGACCAGCAACTCGAGCGTGCCGGTGGCGACGAGCCTGCCGGCTGGGACGACGATCGACGCGCTCGCGCGCGGCTCGTTGGCCGAGCACGCGCTGGCAATCATCGGCGACCTGTCGATCACGACGAGCGCGCTGGCCGCCGCCACCGTAGGTAGCCCGTATACAACCCCGCTCGCCGGCACTGGGGGGATGCAGCCATATACGTGGTCAGCTGCCGGCTTGGCGCCGGGGCTCTCGCTGAATCCCTCGAGCGGCGCGATCAGCGGCACGCCGGCGCTCTCCGGCAGCTACAGCGTCGGGGTGACGCTGACCGACTCGGACGGGCTGAGGACCAGTAAAGCCCTGACGCTCAACGTCGCCGCGGCTACGGGAGTGCCTGGGACTCCTGTGGGCACGCCGGTGGGCACGTCGCCTTCTCCGGTGGTCACCACGCCCGGGATCGCCTCGACCCCTAAGGCGGTCGAAGAACTACTGCTCGGTTGCAGCAGCAGCGCCTTGGTCCTCAACGACGTCTACATCCAGGGTGGGCATGTGGCGATCAGGGGCAGTGCCGCGAAGAGCCTCGTCGGCAAGAAGGTGAAGATCCTCTTCAACGAAGGCAAGCAGGTCGTGACCGCCACCGTCGGCGCTGACGGGCAGTACTCCACCACTGCGCCGCTGCCGCCCGCGAAGATCCGCGACAGCCTCAGCACGCGTTACACCGCCGAGGTCGGCAAGCTGCGCTCGGTTCATCTGAAGCTCGTCAGGCGCCTCTTGCTGGAACCGCCGAAGGCAGCGGGTACGACGGTCACGCTCACCGGCCAGGTGACGCTGCCGCTGACCAAGCCGATCGCGCCGGTCGTCGTCGAACAGCAGCTCGAATGCGGCAAGACGACCGTCGCCAAGACCTTCACCCCGCCGTCCAACGGCCGCTTCAATATCACGCTCACCGTCCCGTCCAACGCCAAGGCAGGGATCTTCAGGCTCACCAGCAAGGTCGCCGCGAACAAGCACTCCATCAAGCACGGCTTCACGACCTTCAGCCTGCCGCTGCCCGTGGCGCTCGGGTGAGCGGGCGGTCTGCCAGCATCCTGTATACGTTCGTCCTAGTTGCACTCAGCCCTTGAAGGTGGAGGCGCCGTGGTCGCCGAATGGCTCGTCGCGCTCGCGGACAGCTTGCTTGAAGCCGGCCTCGGCGGCGCGCTGCTGGAACGCATAGCCCTCCTCGGTGTGGCGGGCGATGCCGTCGAAGATGGTGCCCAGAATCTGGGTTTGATGCAAGCCTTGGGCGTATAGGGACTGATTGACCAGCAGCTTCATCATCTGCAGCTGGTTGAGCGGGTTGCGCGCGATCCGCTCGAGCAACATCTCGGTGCGCTCGTCGAGGTCCTCCGCGGCGGGCGCCTCGATCGCCAGCCCCCACTCCAGCGCCTCGCTGCCCGACAGGCAGTCGCCGGTGAACAGCAGCCGCTTGGCGCGCTGCGCTCCCAGCCGGTAGGCCCACATCGAGGTCGTCGGTGAGCCCCACACCCGGGCGGGCGGGTAGCCGATCTTCGCATCGGCGGCGATCACCAGCAGGTCGCTGCACAACGCCATGTCGGTTCCACCCGCGACGCAGAAGCCGTGCACCTTGCAGACCACCGGCTTCGAGCAGTGAAACAGCGACATGAAGGCGCGGACGTTGCGGCCCATCATCCCGTAGTCGACCATCGGATCCCACGTGCCCGCCGGGTCGTGGTTGGCGGCCATCACCATCGGGTCCAGCGGCGAGCCCGGCGACGACGGGAACCCCTCCTCGCCCATGCGCCCCCGGCCCTCGGCGGACTCGACGAGGTCATAGCCGCCGCAGAACCCCTTGCCGTTCCCCGCCAACGAGATCACGTGCACGGCCGGGTCGAGGTCCGCACGCTCTACACAGCGCTCGAGCTCGCTCACCAAACCCCGGGTGATGCCGTTTCCACGCTCCGGCCGATTCAACGCGATCCGCGCCACGCGCCCCGACACCGCGTAGGTCATCGTCACCGGCTCGCTCATGCCACGGGACTGTACCTCGTGGTCCTGCTAGGACTTTACGCCCCAGGCGAGCTTCTACCGTCGATCCCCGTCTCCTGCTCGTCGCTCCAGCGGCCGCTGCGACGTTTGATGTAAGCCAACGCATCCTGCAGAGGAATGCCGCGCTGGGCGGCGCCAAGCTCCGCGGCATGCACGTCGGCGATCCTCAACGTCGGCATACCCGCATCGTGCCACCATCGCGGCGCCGGGCCACTCACGCCTCCACGCGGGCGCTCGGCTCGTGCCTTCGGGCTTGCACACGAACAAAAACGACGCGGTCCCGGGCCGCTTGAGGAACCCGCCCCGACTCGCTTTTGGCGCTCCGGCTTGGGTGGCGCGGCCTCACACCTCGGTGGCCTCGCTCTTTGCGACTCGGTTCCGCGTCGAGGAGCAAGATAGGTAGCTCCGGCGGCGAAGACAAGTGCCCGCTACAGGAGATCCCGCATTCTCCGCAAAAATCACGCGGCAAAGCTCGGCTGCTGCAGCTAAGCGTCGTCAGGCTGCGGCTGAATCCCCAGGTCCATCTCCAGCTGACGCTCTGAAGGCTGCAGCGGCGCCGCCGTTGTTTTCGGCCGGCCACGCTTGACCCAATGCCCCACAACCTCACGGCTGCGAGCGCTGTAGTGATTCACGCGACGGTCCGTCGGCGCCAGCGCGAGACCGCCCGGGGCCGGGCCTGTAACGAGCGCGTAAAAGCGCCTGCCTTTGTGGTCGACCTCCACAATGTCGCCGGTATGGATCCCCTCGAGCCTCATCGTCAGGCAGTTCATCAGGATCGGAGGCTGAGGGCGGCCTGGGTGGACCGCTTTACGCGCGGACGCTAGGGAGGTTGTGCGCGAGCAGCGCACCGCTGCCCCGGCGCCGCTAACGAAGGGGCTCAACGAATACCCTGGATGACCGAGATCAGATCCTCCGGCGTGTAGCCCTGCTGGTCGGTGCCGCGGCCCTTTGATCAGCCCGTGCGCAGGCGGCGAAAGCGGCGCTTGCCGACCTTCAACACCTCCCCGTCGGCGCGCGCGGCCGCCACGTCGTGCTCGCCCTTCCCCAGCACGGCACCGCCGAGCGTCACCCCGCCCTGGTCGATCAGCCGCCGAGCCTCCGAGCGGGAGATCCCGAACGCCTCGGCCATCGCCTCGGGCAAATGCACCGTCCCGTCCTCCCCAACGCGCGCGCGCGCGTCTGACACCGTCTCGGGCGCCACGTGCTCGATGTGCACGCGGTCGAACTCTTGCTCGGCCTGCTGCGCCTGCGCCTGCGAGTACAACGACGCCACAATCCCGCGCGCGAGCGCGCGCTTGGCGTCTCTGGGTTGCAGTTGGCCGGGTTGAGTCTCATGCAGTAGCAGCCCGTAGTACTCCGCCATCGCATCGTCGGGAATGCTCATCGTCTTGCCGTACATCTCCCCCGGCTCGTCGGTCACCCCGATCTGGTTGCCGAGCGACTTCGACATCTTCTGGCGCCCATCCGTCCCCACCAGGATCGGCATCGTCATCACCGCCTGCTCGGGCTTTCCATACGCGCGTTGGATGTCGCGCCCCAACAACAGGTTGAACTTCTGATCGGTCCCCCCCAGCTCGACATCTGCGTCGATCGCGACCGAGTCATACCCCTGCAGCAAGGGGTAGAGCAGCTCGAGCATCGAGATCGGCTCGTTCGCCGTGAAGCGTTTGGCGAAGTCGTCGCGCTCCAACAGCTGCGCGACGGTCGTCGTCCGAACCAGTGCAAGTAGATCCATCAGTCCCATCTCCAGCCACTCGCTGTTGCGCCTCACCTCCAAGTGGTCCGGATCCGGATTCAAGATCTTCACCGCCTGCTCCTGAAAGGTCGCGGCGTTCTCCTCGATCTCCTCTTTCGAGAGCATCGGTCGCAAGCTCGAACGGCCCGACGGATCGCCCACGAGCGCCGTATGGTCCCCGACGATCAGCACCACCCTGTGCCCAGCGTCCTGAAACTCCCTCAACTTTCCCAGCACGACGGCGTGCCCGAGGTGGATGTCCGGCGCCGTCGGGTCGATACCGAGCTTGACGCGCAGCGGCCGGCTCTCCGCGTGCGCGGTCTGGAGCTTGCTCGCAAGCTCGCCCTCGGGCAGGCTGTCGACGGCGCCCACCGCGAGGAGGGCGGCTTCCTCGGCGGCCACCTTAGGTGCGTCCGGCATCGAGGGCCAATGGTAGAGTCTTGCCCTCTGTGGAGTCCGCCGCCTTGCCCGCCCGCGGCCGGCCGCGCTTGAAGAGGCTGCGCTTCCTGCTGATCCTCCTCGCCGTCCTGCTGCTCGGCCTCGTCTCGTTCGTCTTCGGCATGTTCGTCGCCGTCGCCTCCGACCTGCCGTCTTTGACGAGATTCTCCCAGTTCAAGAACGCGCAGAGCTCGATCCTGACCGACGACCTCGGCCACCCGATCGGTGTCATCAGCGAACAGAACCGGGTGATCGTCACGCCCGAGGAGATCCCCCCAATCGTCAAGGAGGCGGTGATCTCGATCGAGGACAAGCGTTTTCTGACCAACAGCGGCGTCGACATCCGCGGGATCGCACGCGCGTTCGTCCAGGATGTCCTGCACAAAGGAACGGTCCAGGGCGCCTCGACGATCGAGCAGCAGTTCATCAAGAACGCGCTCCAGGCCCAGTCGCACCGCACGATCTTCGAGAAGCTGCGCGAGGCGGCGCTGGCCTACCAGCTCTCGCACAAGTGGTCGAAGGAAAAGATCATCACCGCCTACCTCAACACGATCTACTTCGGCAACGGCGCCTACGGGATCGAGGCCGCCGCGCAGACCTACTTCGGGCACGAGACCGGCCATCTCGGCTGCGGGACCCCTAATCATCCGCTGTGCGTGAAGCAGCTCCAACCCTGGGAGGCGGCGCTGCTCGCGGGGATCATCCAGGATCCCACGGCTTACGACCCCGCGAACCATCCACTGGCGGCGCGTGAACGCCGCGACGTGGTGCTGCGCCAGATGCTCGACCAGGGGTACCTGACGCAACCGATCTACGAAGCGAGCGTCAAGCAGGACGTGCCCGTGCAGGCGCAGGTGCAGGCGCCCGAGGAGCCGACGGTCGAAGGGGTCGACGCCGGCTACTTCACGAGCTGGGTGCAGCAGCAGGTGATCGAACGTTACGGTCAGCGCGCTTTCTACGGTGGCCTGCGCATCAAGACGACGCTCGACCTCGAACTGCAGCGCGCCGCCGAACAGGCGATCGAAGGCTACCTCGCCTACTCAGGCGATCCCTCCGCCTCGCTCGTCGCGATCGAAAACTCGACCGGCGAGGTGCGCGCGCTGGTGGGTGGGCGCAACTACGACGACAGCCCGTTCAATCTCGCCACCGAGGGCGAGCGCCAGCCCGGCTCGTCGTTCAAGGCGTTCGACCTCGCCGCCGCGCTGCAGGACGGGATCTCACCGGATTCGGTGTGGACGTCGAAGGAGAAGGAATTCATCGTTCCGGGCACGCACGGCCACGAAAAGTTCATCGTGCACAACGACGAAGGCAACTACACCGGCTCGAACACGCTCACGAACGCGACCGCCTACTCCGACAACTCGATCTACGCCGAAGTCGGCCTGCATGTCGGCACCCACCGGATCGCGCGCGTAGCTCATGAAATGGGCATCACCACCCCGATCTCGACCAACCCGGCGATGACGATCGGCGGCCTGTCCGTCGGCGTCACCCCGCTGGACATGGCCCACGCCTATGAGACGATCGCCCACGGCGGCGAGCGGGTCAGCGGCACGATGGCCAAGGACGACGCCCCCGTGGGGATCCAGGAAGTCGAAGCGGGCGGTCGCCCGCTGCCCGACGGCGCGCGGCACGACACGAACACGGTCGAGACGAAGCGGGTGTTGGCGCCCGAAATCGCCGCGACCGAGACCTCGATGCTCGAGACCGTCCTTCAGTACGGCACCGCGAAAGCCGCCGCCCTCGGCGAATTCGCCGCCGGCAAGACGGGCACGACCTCCAACTACGGCGACGCCTGGTTCGTCGGCTGGAATCACAAGTACACGGTCGCGGTCTGGGTCGGATACCCGAACAGCCTGGTGCCGATGACCACGCAATTCAACGGCACTCCCGTACTCGGCGGCACCTTCCCCGCATTGATCTGGCACGACTTCATGACCTCCGCGCTTCAGATCGAAAAGGAACGCGCCGAACACGCGGCGCATCCCAAGGGCTCTTCGAGCTCAAGCGCAGCCGGCACCTCGAGCACGGGCGAAGGGGAAACCGGCGCGCCGTCAACCACGGGCACGACGCCGAGCCAGAGCGCGGCTCCGGCGACGGGCGCCGGCAAGGAAAGCGGGAAATCCGCCACACCCGGCGGCGGCAGCGAAGCGGCGACCGGCACACCCAAAGCGTCCGGCGAACCGGAACACACCGCATCACCGGCGCCGGCAACACCCACACCGGAATCCCCGAGCGCGCCGTCCTCGCCGGCGCCCTCCACGCCGGCGGCGCCCTCCTCCCCATCGCCGACTGGTGGAGTCAGCCCGGGGGGATAGGCCTACCGATCACGAACCTTCTGACGGATTTGTCCCTAAATCAGAGAGAAGATTCGTGATCGAATAGTCAAACAGAATTAATACGAATTAGGCACTACCCGGGCCTGGTGTCAGCTTAGGCGAGGGACCGGAGCCTGCTGGGGTCCTCCGCGCTCGCTCGTGCGCTCGACCTTCTGCTCGACCTCGACATCGATCAGCCTGTCATCGTCGAACCAGTGACCGTAATGATGCTTGCCCTCCTTGTCCACCTTCGGTACGAGGAGCACCTGGTCACACCCCGAGATATACGAGGTGAAGCCCGCACAGCGGCCTTCGTAGCCCGTCAGGTCATCGCGGTAGAGCCGGCCGAACTTGACCTTCGGTGCCTGCCCGTCACGTTTCCCAGCCTTCTTCGTTTTCTTCTTCGGTGACATGTTGTGTCCTTTCGGTGTTGTATTTCCGACACCGTAGGACGGCCTCACAAAGAATTCAGGGTATGTGCAACTTTGATCCAAACTTGGCACAGTTTTGTCACACTTTGAATGGATGCTCCTCTAGTTAATTCGTGTGGTTCAAATATAACCCATTAAATGGCATGCGTGCGGAGCTCCTCACCCGGCCGGGGACGGGAGACATTGCGGTTGTGAGTCACACAGAAGCGCCAGGGAAGCTCGACCGCCTTCGTGATCCCGATCCGCGCGCCGGCGAGGATGGTGGGCTCGAGCCACGCCGATTCGCGCGACAGGACACGGACAGGTCCGTCGTAGAGATCGCCCCCGTTCTCGGTCAGCTCGATGCCGAGTGCCTGGGTCAGCTTGCCGGGACCCGAGCAGAGATCCTCATCGCGCATCGCAACGCCGAGCGGCGAGCGGCGCGCGCGCATCGCCTCGACCCCCGCGAGCGGTTGGAGCGCGCGGATCAGCACCGCGGCGCCGACGCCCTCGGACTCGCAGACCGCGTTCAGCAGCGCGTGGATGCCGTACGAGCGGTAGACGTAGGCGCGCCCGGGCGGCCCGAACAGCGTGCGCGTGCGCGGCGTCAAGCCGACGAACGCATGACAGGCCGGCTCGGAGTCGTGGTAGGCCTCGGTCTCGACGATCACGCCGCTGGTTGGCGGTCCGCCGCCGGGAGCGTGCTCGACGACGCAGCCGATCAACTCGCGGGCGACCTCGAGCACGGGCCGGTTGTAGAAGTCGCGTGGGAGTGACCGTCCAGCTGCAGTGCTGGACGTCGCGCGGGCTGCCCCCATCTCAATCGCTTCCGGCAAGCACACCCCGGGCGGCTTCGATCTGCTCCTTCACGCGGACCGTCGCGGTGCCACCCTCGGAGATCTTCGACTCGAGCCATGAGCTCTGCTGGAGCACCTCCTGGAGCTCAGCGGCGTGCGCGGCCAGCACCTCGCTGTGCGCCGCGAGATCCTCCGGCGTGAGCTGCGACAGAGTCCTTTCGCCGTCGAGCACCGTGCGCACCAAGCCCGCGACCACACCGTGCGCCTCCCTGAATGGAACACCCAGGCGCACGAGCAGGTCGGCCACATCGGTCGCGGCGAGCAGCTCGTCCGAGGCCGCCTCGTTCATCCGCTCGCGATCGAAGCGCGCCCCCGCGAGCATCCCCTGGGCGGCGGCGAGCGTCAGCTCGATCGTGTCGACCGCGTCGAACAAATGCTCCTTGTCCTCCTGCAGATCCTTGTTGTAGGTCAAGGGCAGCGCGTGCATCACGCCATGCAGCGCCGCTAGGTGCCCGACCACCCGTGGGGCCTTCGCCCGCAGCAGCTCGGCCGCGTCGGGGTTCTTCTTCTGGGGCATAATCGAGCTCCCCGAGCTCCACGCATCCGGCAGCTCGCAGAACCCAAACTCACTGCTGGACCACAGCACCAGCTCGGCGCCGAGACGGGACATGTGGGTCGAGCAGATCGCGGCGGCCCCTAGGTAGTCGAGGATGAAGTCCCTTCCGGAGACCGCGTCGATCGAGTTCGGCGAGACTGCACGGAAACCCAGCTCCCGGGCGACCATGCCGCGATCAGTGTCGAAGTTGACGCCCGCGAGCGCGCCCGCGCCGAGCGGCAGGCGCCCGGCCTCGTGCTCGGCGTATGCAAAGCGCGCGCGGTCGCGCGCGAGCATCCAGAAGTAGGCGAGCAGGTGATGGCTCAGGTAGACGGGCTGGGCGCGCTGCAGGTGGGTGTAGCCCGGCAGTGGCCAGTCGAGGTGCTCCTCCGCACGCGCGAGCACGACGCCCATCAGCTCCCCGATCGCCACCTGCGCCTGCGCGGCGCGCTCGCGCGTGAACATCGCGAGGTCGGTCACCACCTGGTCGTTGCGCGAGCGTGCTGTGTGCAGCTTCCCGCCCACAGGACCGACGAGCTCGGTCAGGCGCCGCTCGATCGCCATGTGGATGTCCTCGTCGCCCTCCTCGAACGGGAAACGCCCCTCGCTCAGCTCTGCCTCGACCGCGTCGAGACCACCCAGCAGCGCATCGCGATCCTCCCCCGTGATGATCTCGCGCGCGGCGAGCATCCTCGCGTGCGCGCGCGACTGCGCGAGGTCCTGCGGCCACAGCCGCCGGTCATAGCCGATCGAGGCGTTCAGTCGCTGGAAGTCTGGATGCTGGGGTTCGTTGAAGCGGGACACGGGCGATCAGTCTGACAGCAGCGCAGGATCCGGACATTTCTTCCGGCCAGCAAAGCCTGGCCGGAAGAAAGTCGCGGACCTGCTTGGCCGAGATGGAACTGCTTACGGGCGGCTACCGCCCGAGCACCCCGCGCAGGGTCTCGCACACGCGCCCGACCTGACCCTCGCTCATCTCCGGGAAGAACGGCAGCGCCACCGAGCGCGCGGCGACGTCCTCGCAGACCGGGAACTCACCCTCACGGTGGCCGAAGCGCTCGCGATAGAAGCTCATCAAATGGATCGCCGGCAGATACGGCTTGCTCTGGATCTGCTCCGCCGCGAGCGCGCGGATCGTCGCGTCGCGGTCGACGCCGCGGGGCAGCTGCACGACGAACACGAACCACCCCCGCCGTGCGCCCCCGCTGTCGGCGCAGGGCAGCCCGAGACCCTCAATTCCCCCAAGTGCTTCCCGATATAGACCCGCGACCCTTCCTCGCATGGCCAGCATCTCGTCGAGCCGCTCCAACTGCGCCAGCCCGAGCGCGCAGGCTATGTCCGACAACCGGTAGTTGAAGCCCAACCGGTCGTGATCCAGCCAGCCCATGTCCGGAGCCCGCCCCTGGTTGCGCTCACAATCAATCCTTGCCTTCATCCTCTCGTCCACCAACGTGACCATCCCCCCCTCCCCTGTGGTCAGCTGCTTGTTCGCATAGAACCCAAACACAGCCGGATGACTCCGCCCGCCCACGGCAACCCCATCCTCATGAACAGCCCCCAAGGCCTCGCAAGCATCCTCGACGATCCCCAGCCCATGCCTGTCCGCAATCCGCTCAAACGCCGTCATCTCGGCCGGATAACCAAAGATATGCACCGGCAACAGCGCCTTCGTGCGCTCGGTCACGGCGGCGGCGGCGGCCTGCGGGTCGAGGTTGAGCGTCACCGGATCGATGTCCGCGAACACCGGCTTCGCCCGCTCGTAAATGGCGGCATTGGCTGAGGCGACAAACGAAAATGGGCTCGTCACCACCTCCTCCCCATCCCCCACACCCACGGCGCGCAACGCCAGATGTAACCCGGCAGTCCCGCTGGACACGGCGCTCCCCCACTTTGCCCCCACGCGAGCGACAAACGCCCGCTCGAACTCCGGCACCCGCGGCCCGAGCGAGAGCTGGCCGGAGCGCAGCACATCCAAGACCGCTTGCTCCTCGGGCTCACCGAGCACGGGGCGCGCGAGCGGAATCATCTCCTCCCCGTTCACGGGAGACGTGCAGCCAACTGCATCCCGAACTCAAGCGAGTCAACCAATGCATCCCAAGAGGCGGCAATTACATTCTCTGAGACCCCGATCGACCCCCAAACCTCCTGCCCATCCGAGGCATCGAGCAGCACCCGGGTAACGGCCCCCGTCCCCTTGGTCTCGTCGAGGATTCGCACCTTGAAGTTGACGAGGTCGATGTCGCGCAGATGCGGATGGATCTCCCCGATTGCGTCGCGCAAAGCCTTGTCTAGCGCGTTCACCGGCCCGTTCCCTTCGGCCGTGCGCACGTAACGCTCGTCGCCGAGCCAGATCTTGATCGTCGCTTCGGTCTGCACGTGCCCATCGGCCTGTTTCTCGACGATCACGCGCCATGACTCCAGACGGAATAGCGGCTCATACTCGCCGGCCTCCTTGCGCATCAACAGCTCGAACGACCCGTCGGCGGCCTCGAACTGGAAGCCCTTGTGCTCAAGCTCCTTAACGCGATCCACGACGCGCTGAGCGAAGTCCTCGTCAATCGCGATCCCCGCCTCGCGCGCCTTCTCCGCGATCGTTCCGCGGCCTGAAAGCTCGGAGACAAGGACGTCGCGGTCGTTGCCGACAAGCGCTGGGTCGATGTGCTCGAAGGTCTGCGTGTCGGCGCGCACCCCGGCGGCGTGCAGCCCGGCCTTGTGGGCGAAGGCGTGCTTACCGACGTAGGGCTGAGCCGGGTTCGGCGCGCGGTTGAGCAGCTCGTCAACGAGATGCGCAGTCTCGGTGAGGCGCGCCAGCTGCTCGGGCTTGAGCAGGTCATATCCGAGCTTCAGCTGCAGGTCGGCGATGATCGTGACCAGGTTCGCGTTGCCGACGCGCTCGCCGATCCCGTTGATCGTGCCCTGCACCTGCGTGGCGCCGCCTTCGACCGCCGTCAACGTGTTCGCGACCGCGCAGCCGGAGTCGTCGTGCGTGTGGATCCCGAGCGCCACGCCGGGCAGCGCTTCGGAGACGACCGCCAGCGCGACGCGGATCTGCGGCGGCAGCGAGCCACCGTTGGTGTCGCACAGCACAATCCGCTCGGCCCCCGCTTCGGCCGCCGCGCGCGCGCAGTCCAGTGCATAACCGGGGTCTTCGGCGAAGCCGTCGAAGAAGTGCTCGGCGTCGAGCAGCACGCGCTTGCCGTGTCTGATCAGGAACGCAACCGACTCAGTGATCATCTTCAGGTTCTCCTCGCGCGAGACCCTCACGACCTTCTCGACGTGCAGCACCGATGCCTTCCCGACGAGCGTGCACACGGGCGCAAATGACTCCGCCAGGATCCGCAGCCCCTCGTCCTGATCTGCCTCGACCTCGCGCCGGCGCGTCATCCCGAACGCGACGATCTCAGAGGTCTCGAAATGCTCCTCGGCGAGCAACCCAAACAACTGCTCCTCCTTCGGGTTCGATGAAGGAAAACCCGCCTCGATCATGTGCACGCCGAGCGCGTCGAGCGCGTGCACGACGCGCAGCTTCTCATCCGCGGTCAGGCTCATGCCGCCGCCGCCCATGCCGTCGCGCAGGGTCGCGTCGTATAGCTCTAGCGGTCCGCTGGCCGGCGCCATGCGGCGTCCTCGGTCGCTCGTGTGCTAGCGCACACCACGCTCCCTGCGTCCTTGCCTGGCTTGGCCATCGAACCGCTAGCCACCTGTCGAGACGGGAGCCGTCGCAGGGACATCGCCGGTGGGAGTCTGGAGCGCCGACGGGGAGACCACGTCGAGCCACTCGCGGTAGCGCTCGCTGCGTCCGTGGATCGCGTCGTCGAAGGCGGCCTGCAGCACGCGCGTGACCTCCCCCGGCTGACCGGAGCCGATCGTGTGGTCGTCTACCTCACGCACGGGCACGAGCTCGGCGGCGGTCCCGGACATGAAGACCTCGTCGGCGAGATACAGCTCCGCGCGGGCGACGTTGCGCTCCAGCACCGTGTAGCCGAGGTCTTGGGCGATCTGGATCAGCGAGCGGCGAGTGATGCCGTCGAGGATCGAATTGTGCTGGCCGGGCGTTGCGATCTCGCCGTCGCGCACGATGTAGAGGTTCTCGCCCGTGCCCTCGCACACATGGCCGTGCTCGTCGAGCAGGATCGCCTCGTCGTAGCCGGCCTTCAGCGACTCGACCTTCGCGAGCACACTGTTCAGGTACTGGCCCGAGGCCTTCGCATGGGGGATCAAGGAGCGCGGGCTGATCCGCTCCCAGGAGGAGACCTTCGCGCGGATGCCGTGGCGCTTGCCCTCCTCGCCGAGGTATGCGCCCCACTCCCAGCAGGCGATCGCCACATCGACCGGCGCCTCGAGCGGGTTGAGACCCATGTGCCCGTAGCCGCGGTAGACGATCGGGCGGATGTAGCACGAGCTCATGCCGTTTCTGGCGACGAGCTCGAGCGTCGCCGCGCGCAGCTCCTCGGCGGAGTACGGCACGGGCATGTAGTAGAGCTCGGCGGACTTCAGCAGCCGCGCGACGTGGTCGGCGTTGCGGAACACCGCCGGGCCGAGCTCGGTGTCGTAGCAGCGCACGCCCTCGAACACGCCCGTCCCATAGTGCAAACCGTGCGTGAGGACGTGGACCTTGGCGTCCTCCCAGGCGACGAAATCTCCGTTCATCCATATGAGGTCGGTCTGGTCCACGTTCATATCGCTCCTGCTAGGGGTTACTCGAGGTGGGCGATCACTGCCTTCGTCGCCTGCGCCGTGCCCACCGTCCCTCCCAGGTCGGGGGTGCGCAGACCCGCCGCCAGCGCGCCTTCAACGGCCGATTCTACAGCCGCCGCCTCGCTTTCCAAACCGAGTCCGTGTCTGAGCAGCATCGCAGCAGACAGGAACATTGCCAGCGGGTTGGCCTTACCGGTGCCGGCGATGTCCGGCGCGGAGCCGTGCACGGGCTCGAACATGCCCGGTCCATCCCCGCTCATGGAGGCGCTGGGGAGCATCCCGATCGAGCCTGTCAGCATCGCCGCCTCGTCGGAGAGGATGTCGCCGAACATGTTCTCGGTGACGATCGTGTCGAAGCCGCGGGGGTTGGAGACGAGCTGCATCGCGGCGTTGTCGACGAGCACGTGCTCGAGCTCGATCTCAGCGAACTCGCGCGCGTGCAGCTGCGTGACGACCTCGCGCCACAGCCGCGAGGTCTCGAGCACGTTCGCCTTGTCGACGCTCGTCACCTTCGCCCGCGCCGCTTTGAATGCGGTACGTGCGATCCGCTCGATCTCCTCGGTCGAGTACGCGCAGAGGTCGGAGGCGGTGGTCGCCGTGCGGGTCTTCTCGCCGAAGTAGATCCCGCCCGTGAGCTCGCGCACGACGAGCAGATCCGTGCCCTCGATCCGCTCGCGTCGCAGCGGCGAGGCCTCGTATAGCGCTGGGAGGGGCTTGACCGGACGCAGGTTCGCGTACAGGCCGAGGCCCTTGCGCAGGCCGAGCAACCCTTGCTCGGGCCGCGGCTTGGCGGGATCCGTCGTGTCCCACTTGGGTCCTCCGACGGCCGCGAGCAGGATCGCGTCCGAGGCGCGACAGGCCGCAAGCACCTCGTCGGTGAGCGCGGTCCCGTGCGCGTCGATCGAGGCCCCACCGAAGAGGTGCTCCTCGAACTCGAACTCGCCGACCGCTTCCAAGAGTTGCAGGGTGGGCGCCATGATCTCCGGGCCGATCCCGTCGCCGGGGAGGGTGACGATGTGGTGAGTGCTCATCTGCCTCCTCCTCTTCTGACTCTCGCTCGCCGGTCCTGCCCCCAGAGAGGTTCGGCAAACTCGCTCACAGCGCCGTCGTCGGGGTGGGGACCCAGCCGACGTGCGCGCTCTGGAGCTCGAACTCGGTGATCTCCGCAGCCTGCTCGAGCGTCATCGCGATGTCGTCGAGCCCATTCAGCAGACGATGACGGATCTCGTGGTCAATCTCGAAAGCGGCCTCGCGCCCGGCGAAGCGGACCTCCTGCTCGAGCAAATCGACCTCACCGGCGCCGGCGTGCGCCAGCGCGCGGCAGTCCTCGGCGTCGAGCGCGACCGGCAGCAGCCCGATCTTCGTGCAGTTGGAGTAGAAGATGTCGGCAAAGCTCGGCGCGACGATCGCCTGGAAGCCATAGTCCTGCAACCCCCATGGCGCGTGCTCGCGCGAGGAGCCGCAGCCGAAGTTCTCGCCCGCGACGAGGATCGGGGTCGCCGGCAGGTTCCAGCCCGGCTCCTTCGCCCAGTCGTAGAACAGGAACTCGCCGAAGCCCGTCCGCTCGACGCGCTTCAGAAACTGCTTGGGCATGATCTGGTCGGTGTCGACGTCGGCACGGTCGAGGTGGCTGACCGCTCCCGCGATGACGCTTATCGGGTCCATTGTTAGCTCCAATCCCTGATGTCGACGAAATGACCCTCGATCGCCGCGGCCGCGGCCATCTGCGGCGAGACGAGATGCGTCCTGCCCCCGCGGCCCTGGCGCCCCTCGAAGTTGCGGTTCGAGGTCGAGGCGCAACGCTCGCCGGGCTGCAGGATGTCGGGGTTCATGCCGAGGCACATCGAGCACCCCGCCACGCGCCAGTCAAAGCCAGCCTCGCGAAACACCTGGTCGAGACCCTCGGCCTCGGCCTGTTTCTTAACCTGCTGTGAGCCGGGGACAACCATCGCGTCGACGGTCGGCGCGACCTTGCGCCCCTCGACCACCTTCGCCGCGGCGCGCAGGTCGCCGATCCGCGAGTTCGTGCACGAGCCGATGAACACACGGTCGAGTGCGATCTGCTCGATCGGCATGCCTGGTTGCAAGTCCATGTAGACAAGCGCGCGTTCGGTGGACTCGCGATCGGCGGGGCTGTCGAACTCCTCTAGCGTGGGAACGTTCTCGGTGACGGCGCGCACCATGCCGGGGTTCGTCCCCCACGTCACCTGCGGGGAGATCCTTGTCGCATCGATCACGATCTCGCTGTCGAACTCCGCGCCCTCGTCGGTGTGAAGCTCGCGCCAGTGCTCGATCGCCTTTGCGAGCTCCTCTCCGCGCGGCGCGCCGGGTCGGTCGGTGTCGGTGAACCAGGCGAAGGTCATCTCGTCGGGCGCGATCATCCCCGCACGACCGCCGCCCTCGATCGTCATATTGCAGACGGTCATCCGCCCCTCCATCGAGAGCGCCTCGATCGCCGTGCCGGCGAACTCGACGACGTGACCGGTCATCCCACCGACTCCAAGCCGCCCGAGCGTGCCGAGGATCAGGTCCTTGGCGGTCACGCCGAAGCCGAGATCGCCCTCGTAGGAGATACGCATCGAGCGCGGCTTGTGCTGGACCATGCACTGTGTCGCGAGCACGTGCTCGACCTCGGAGGTGCCGATCCCGAAGGCGAGCGCACCGAAGGCGCCGTGCGTGGAGGTATGCGAGTCGCCGCAGACGATCGTCATTCCGGGCTGGGTGACCCCGAGCTCCGGCCCGATCACGTGCACGATCCCCTGACGGTCGGATCCGAGCGAGTAGACGGGCACGCCGAACTCGGCGCAGTTGCGCTCCAGCGTTTCCACCTGCACGCGCGAGAGCTCGTCCTTGATCCTGGCGGCGATCGGGGTGCCGTCGGTCGGGGTGTTGTGGTCGGCGGTCGCGAGCGTGCGGTCGGGGCGTCTGACCGGACGACCGGCCATTCGCAGGCTGTCGAAGGCCTGCGGGCTCGTCACCTCGTGGACGAGGTGCAGGTCGATGTAGAGCAGGCCGTGAGCCACCTCGTGGGTCTCCCAGATCTTGTCGAACAGCGTCTGTGGCATTCTCATCGGCCCTTCTCGTCGTGGATTTAGCTGCGTCGCAGTCCCGCGGAGACGACCGCCAGAAAGGCGGCGGCGTCTGTGGTCGGGTTCTCGAAGTGGTGTGGCAAGTCAGCGTCGAAGGTGACGCAATCGCCCTCTCTCAGCTCGTACGACGCGCCATCGCAGATCAACTGAATCGCGCCTCGTTCGACGAGCGCCGTCTCGCGGCTGCCCGGCTCATGCATCGGTGGGTCGTCCACAGCGCCAGTGGCGCCGCCCGGAGCGAGCGTATGACGTGACAGCTCCGCGCGCTGGCCGGGCTGGCCGGAGGTCAGCACCTCGAAGCTGTGCCCGCGTCGCTTGTTACCCCCGCGCTGGTGCTGCGGCGGCACGCACGATCGTGACCGCGCCCGACTCGTCTAGCCGCAGCAACTGGGAAAGGCGCAACTCCAGGCCCGCGGCGATCCGCGAGGCGACGGTCAGGGTCGGGCTCGTCTCGCCGCGCTCGACCTGGGAGAGCATCGGCGCGCTCACGCCGCTGCGCTCCGTGAGGTCACGCAAAGAGAGCCCCGAGGACTCGCGCAGCGCCTTCACGCGTGCGCCGATCACAGCCGGGTCGAGCTGGTCGGGTGGTGACGTGGCAGGCACGGGTACGGATGTAGTGACCATATGCGCGTACGTTATCACAGACGAATGTATTGCGTGGCCCGTATGGGCGGACTCCGCAGAGGCGCCCGCCCATTCTCGGAGCGTCAGGGTGCCGCGGTCTCGGGCAGCCCGATCGTCTCGTCGGCATGCGAACGGGCGACGGCCACGGACAGCGCGCGCACGTACGCGCGCGCGGCCGCGTCGATGATGTCGGTGGATACGCCCTGACCCGCGCCGGTGAATCCGTCCAGCTCGACTACGACCGACACCTCGCCGAGCGCGTCCTGGCCCTCGGTGACCGCTCCGATCGTGAACTCGCTGAGCGTGGGCGCCGTGCGCCGTGGCCGCGTTGATCGCCTGGAAGATGGCATCGATCGGACCATCCCCGGTGAATGAGCCGCTCGCCGAGCTGCCGTCAGGCAGGACGATCGAGACGCGCGCATGCGGCGGGCGCTGCGAGGAGGACTCGACGTCGAAGGACTCGAGCGCGTAGCCGGCGATCTCCTCGCGCAGCTCATCGGTGACGAGCGCCTCCAGGTCCATCGCCGTCACCTGCTTCTTGAGGTCGGCGATCTCCTTGAAGCGCTTGAACGCCGTGTTCAGCGCCTGGCCGTCGATCTGGAAGCCCATCTCCTCCAGAGCGTCGTGCAGCGCGTGGCGGCCGGAGTGCTTGCCGAGCACCAGCGAGTTGCTCTTCAGGCCGATCGTCGTTGCGTCCATGATCTCGTAGGTCGTGCGCTCCTTCAGCACGCCGTCCTGATGAATGCCGGCCTCGTGCGCGAACGCGTTGCGCCCGACGATCGCCTTGTTCGGCTGCACCGGATAGCCCGTCAGCCGCGAGACCAGCCGGCTCGTGCGCGCAATCTCGGTCGTCTCGATCCCGGTCCACAGGCCAAGGCTCGGCTCTCGCGTGTGCAGCAGCATCACGATCTCCTCCAGCGACGCGTTGCCGGCGCGCTCGCCGATGCCGTTGATCGCGCACTCGACCTGGCGGCAGCCCGCTTCGACGCCCGCCAACGAGTTGGCCACGGCCAGACCGAGGTCGTCGTGGCAGTGGACCGAGACGGTGACCTCGCGCAGGTCGGGCACCAGCCGGTAGAGCTCCGTGAACATCGCGTTGTACTCCCGCGGCATCGTGTAGCCGACGGTGTCCGGCACGTTGATCGTGCGTAGCGCCCTCATCCAGCGCGATCTGGATCACCTCGGCCATGTATTCGACGTCCGAGCGCGAGCCGTCCTCCGGCGAGAACTCGACATCGTCGGTGTACTCGCGCGCCTGGGCGACGGCCGCGCGGACCTGACCCTTGACGTCCTCACGCGTGGTCTGCAGCTTGTGCTCGATGTGGATGTCGCTGGTGGCGATGAACGTGTGAATCCGCGGGCGCTCGGAGTCCTTGACCGCGTCCCACGCCGCCTCAATGTCCTGCTTGCTCGTGCGCGCCAGAGCGCAGATCACGGGGCCTTCGACGTCCCGGGCGATCGCCTGCACGGACTCGAAGTCGCCCGGGCGAGGTGATCGGGAAGCCGGCCTCGATGATGTCCACGCCCAGCCGCGCGAGCTGATGGGCGATCTCGAGCTTTTCCGCCTTGTTCAGCGAGATCCCCGGCGACTGCTCGCCGTCGCGCAGGGTCGTGTCGAAGATCCTGACGCGGTTGGACTCACTGCGTGCGCTCATCTCGTCGCAGTTCCGTCTGCCGTGCCTCATGCCGTTCGTGCTCCTTCTCTAAGTCTCTTTCGGCTTCCTCTCTGCTGGGTATGCGGCTACGCGGCCGCCACGCGCTATTCCCCCCGAGGGGGGAGCAGGAGAAGGAGAGAAGGGGACTTGCGGAACGACATCTGAACTGCAGGGTAGCACCGCATTCGGCGAGCGCAAGTGGCTAAGGGAGTCGAGGACGACCTTGCCGACGTTACGCCGCTCGACGATCATCGTCTGCGCGGCGCCGGCTTCGTCGAAGCTGAAGACACCGGCGATCACCGGATTGACCGTGCCGTCGTCGAGCATCGGACGCAGCGGCTCCAGCCACGGCGCGATCGTGCCGCGATCCTTCAACAGCGTCAGCATGTTCAGCCCGATCACGGCCTTCGATTCGGACATCTGCTTGATCAGGCTGAAGCGCGGCATGCGCGCTACGGCGCGCAGCGCGGTGATCACGTTTTTGCGCTCGCCGGAGACGACCGACGATGCGCCGAACGCAACCAGTCGCCCACCGGGGCGCAGCAACGAGTAGCTCTTACGGAAGCTCTTGCCACCGATCGCGTCGAGGATCACGTCGAACTGCGGCAGCCCGCGCTCCCAGCCGGAGGCGGTGTAATCGATCACGTGGTCGATGCCGAGTTCACGGATGCGCTCGTGCTTGCCGGGCGACGCCGTGCCGTAGACCTCGGCGCCCGTGCGCTTGGCGATCTGGGTTGCGGCGATGCCCACGCCGCCACCGGCCGAGTGCACCAGCACGCGCTCGCCGGCCTGCAGCACTCCGTAGCCGATCAGGCCCGCCCACGCGGTCCCGTAGTTGACCGGTATCGCCGCCCCCTGCTCGAAGCTGAGCTCCTCAGGCAGCGCGAACACGTCAGCGGCGGGCACGGCAACCTGCGAGGCGTAGCCGCCGAACACGGTCGAGGCAAGCACGCGCTGGCCGGGGATCGGTAGGACCCTCGAAGCACCTCGCCCAGCTCGAGGATCGTGCCGGCGACCTCGTAGCCGACCACGCACGGCGTCTTCGGCGCGTCCGGATACAGCGCCCATGCGGGCCATCACGTCGGCGAAGTTGATGCCCGCTGCGGCGACATCGATGCGCACCTCCCCGGCCTTGAGCTCAGGGTCCGGCCGCTCCTGTACCTGAAGCACGCCCGGCCCGCCGTGCTTGGTGATGACGACCGCCCGCATCGGCGACACTCTACTCGATCGCGGTTAGTGATCGCTAATAGCGGCCATAGCGCCGAGCAGCCGCTCAGCCAAGGTCGACAGCCCAGCCGTCGACGAAGCCCCCCGAGGCGACGATCTCATCGACGACGGCATCGGGCACGGCTGCGTCGGTCGTCACGACCATCGCCGCGAGGCGCTGCGGCACCGCGCCGTCCTCGCCGTCAGAGCCCCTGTCGGGCGTGTGTCCGACGGCGGCCGATGAGATGTTGATCCCGTGCTTGCCGAAGATCGTGCCGACCCGGCCGATCATGCCCGGCAGATCTTCGTAGCGGAAGATCGTCACGAACGGCTCCAGCTCGACGGTGAAGCGCCGGCCCTGCACCTCCACCAGATGCGGTACCCGGTTTGGCCCGATCGCCGTACCGGCGACCGCCACTCGCTCGCCGCCGGCGATCACAGTGACGCGGATCAGCTCGTTGAAGTCCTGTGCCTCTGAGACGGACTTCTCCTCGATCACGATCCCGCGCTCCTCGGCCATGCTCGGCGCGTTGACGAGGTTGACCTCCTCCTCGGTGCGCCCACCGAGCGCGCCACCGATCACAGCGAGCGTCAAAAGGCGCGTGTCGAAGTCGGCGATCCGCCCCATGAATGCAGCCTCGATCCGCTCGACCGAGCTGCCCTCGGCGAGCTCCATCGCCAGCCGGCCGAGGTTTTTCGCGAGCGGCAGGAACGGCCCGAGCACCTCCATGTCCTCGGCGCCGACCGAGGGGATGTTGACCGCCGTGGCTACGACGCCGCCGGTGAGCGCCGCGACGACCTGCTCGGCGCTCTGGTAGCCGGCGCGATCGGTCGCCTCGGCGGTCGAGGCGCCGAGATGCGGGGTGACGATCACCTTGGGGTTGGCGAACAGCGGGTTCTCGGTCATCGGCTCCGACGGGAACACGTCCAGCGCGGCGCCGCCGACCTTGCCCGAGTCGAGCGCGTCTCCCAGCGCGGCTTCGTCGATCAGCCCGCCGCGCGCGACGTTGAGGATGCGCACGCCGTCGCGCATCTGCGCGAACGCCTCGGCATTCAGCCAGTTCTGCGTCTCCGGGGTCTTCGGCAGATGGATCGTGATGAAGTCCGCCTGCGCGTAGATCTCCTCGCTGTTCTCGGCCTTCTCCACGCCCAGCTCGCGGTAGCGCTCGGCGCTCACGAACGGGTCGAAGGCGATCACGCGCATGTTGAAGGCACGTGCCCGTGTCGCGACCAGCTGGCCGATGCGCCCGAAGCCGACGATCCCGAGCGTCTTCTCGTACACCTCCACACCGGAGAACTTCGAGCGCTCCCACTTCCCGCTCGTCAGCGACGCATACGCCTGCGGGATGTTCCGCGCGAGCGCGAGCAACAGCGCCATCGTGTGCTCAGCCGCGGTCACGACGTTCGACTGCGGCGCGTTCGCGACGATGATCCCACGCTTGGTCGCGGCCTCGACGTCAACGTTGTCCACCCCCACTCCGGCACGGCCGATCGCGCGCAGGTTGGTGCCCTTCTCGATCAGCTCGGCTGTCAGCTTCGTGGCTGAGCGAATCAGGATGCCGTCGTAGTCGCCAATCCGCTCATCGAGCTCCTCATCGGTCCAGTCGACACCGATCTCGACGTCGAAGTGCTCTTTCAGCAGCTGCACTCCAGAGTCGCCGATCTTCTCCTTCACAAGGACTTTCAAACGCTCGTCGCTCATGCTGAGATCCTCTCTACGACCCAGTCGATACATCCGGTCAGGGCCTGAACGTCGCCGGGCTCGACCGCCGGAAACATCCCGATCCGCAACTGGTTGCGGCCCAGCTTGCGGTATGGCTCGGTGTCGACGATCCCGTTCGCCCGCAGCGTCTTCGCCACGACGGCCGCGTCGACCTCGTCGTTGAAGTCGATCGTGCCGACGACGAGCGAGCGCTTCGCGGGGTCGGCCACGAACGGCGTCGCGTAGCCGCTGCGCTCGGCCCAGCCGTAGAGATGCTCGGAGGAGGCCGTCGTGCGCGACACGCACCAGTCGAGGCCGCCGCCGTCGAGCATCCAGCGGATCTCATCGGCGAGAAGGAACAGGCTCGCGACCGCGGGCGTGTTGTAGGTCTGGTCTTTGACCGAGTTCTCAAGCGCCGTCTGCAGCGAGAGGAACGCCGGGATCCACCGTTGCTCGGATGCGTCGAGCGCCTTGATCCGCTCCTGCGCGGCGGGGCTGAGCAGCGCGATCCACAGCCCACCGTCGGCGGCGAAGCTCTTCTGGGGGGCGAAGTAGTAGGCGTCGGCCTGGTCGATCCGCACGGGCAGGCCGCCCGCGCCGGAGGTTGCGTCGATCAGTACCAGCGCCTCCCCCGTCGCGGCCGGCCGTTGGACGGGGACCATCACGCCGGTGGAGGTCTCGTTGTGCGCCCAGGTCACCACATCGATAGGGAGCCGCGCGTCCCGATCGCCCAGAGCGGCCGCTCTTCTCTCGCCCTCGGTGGGAAAGGCAATACTGGCCAAATCCGGCGCGTCCCCGGGGGGCGCACCGCTGACCGCCGGGTCCTCTAGGAACGGCGCCTCCTTCGTGACCTGAGCGAACTTCGAAGAAAACTCGCCGTAGGTCAGATGCAGCGCGCGGCGCTCGATGAGGCCGAAAGCCGCAGCGTCCCAGAATGCGGTGGCGCCGCCGTTGCCGAGCACGACCTCATAGCCGTCGGGCATCGTGAATAGCTCGCGCAGGCCGGCACGAATCTCGCCGACGAGTGCCTTTACCGGCTTTTGACGGTGTGAGGTACCCATCACCGCGGCGCCCTCTCCGGCCAGACGCGCGAGCGCCTGCGGACGGACCTTCGAGGGTCCGCAGCCGAAGCGTCCGTCGGACGGCTTCAGCCCAACGGGGATTACAAGGGCGGTTGTCTCAGCAGGCAATGAGTTCGGCATCATGGGCTTCCTTCGTGGAATCTCGCAGATCGAAGAATGCCCAGGCGCGCGGCGGTGCTGCTCATACGTCGCTTCCCGGTGGTTAGGTCCACCTTGAGCGCCAGTCGCGACGACGTGAGCGAGTGTAGCGAACGCGGCTTCAGCAGGTCCAGAGCGCCTCACGCTCGAACACCGTCGCCGTCCAACCCTCGGGCAAGCGGGTCGGCGCCACACCCGCCGGCAGCCCAAGCTTCGTTCTGTTGCCGGCGAGCAGGCAGAACTCAGGCGCCGGCCCAAGCACCAACTGCCGGCGCCAGAGGCTCGCGTGCTGGGAGTCCATGCCGTCGCCGAGCAGATCGCCGAGCGCGCGCCGCTCGATCCCAGGCGATCGTCGTACCCAGACGGCAACTGATTCCTTGTCAAATGCGCCAGGGGCGACTGGCGGATGCCCCTCGATCAGCCCGTACAGACCGCCGGCACCCCCGCCGAAGCGGTGAGCGACCTTGTCGTGGACGGTTCGATGTCCATGACTGACCGCGGCCATGTTCAACACACCAAGCGCCGTGTAATCCTCGACGAAATACCAGTCCTCATAACCGGGACCCTCGAGCCAAGGAAGCCCGGCGACGCGAAACACCGCCGAGCCCTGAAAACCGGTCGGCGGAGCGTGCGCGAGCGAGCGATGAAACGCGATCTCGGCGTGCTCGTAGTCCTCGACCGCCAAGTCGTCCAGCGGTCGATGCCAGAAGACGTAGGCGAGCACCGCGGGAACCTCAGAACGAGGTTTCGATCCAGTCCATGCCCTCGCGCAGCTCGGCGCCGACGTGCTCGACCTGGGTGTCGGCTTGCTCGGCGCGCATCCGCTTGAAGTTCTCCTGTCCGGCGCGATTCTCGGCGATCCACTCGCGCGCGAAATCGCCGTCCTGGATCTCCTTGAGGATCTGGCGCATGCTCGCGCGGGTCTCCTCGGTAATCACGCGCTTACCGCGCGTGTAGTCGCCGTACTCCGCAGTGTTGGAAATCGAGTAGCGCATCCCCGCGAGGCCCTTCTCGTGCATCAAGTCGACGATCAGCTTAAGCTCGTGCAGGCACTCGAAGTAGGCCATCTCGGGGTCATAGCCAGCATCGACGAGCGTCTCGAAGCCAGCCTGGACGAGCTCCGAGGCGCCGCCACAGAGCACGGCCTGCTCGCCGAACAGGTCGGTCTCGGTCTCGTCCTTGAAGGTCGTCTCGATCACGCCGCCGCGCGTGCAACCGATGCCCTTGGCGTAGGCGAGCGCCAGCCCGCGGGCGTTACCGGTCGCATCCTGCTCGACCGCGACGAGGCCGGGCACGCCGCTGCCTTCGAGGAACTGACGGCGCACGAGGTGGCCGGGGCCCTTGGGCGCGACCATGCCGACGTCGACGCCCGGCGGCGGCTCGATCTCTTTGTAGTGAATCGAGAAGCCGTGGCCGAACAGCAGCATGTTGCCCTCTGCGATGCCGTCGCGGATCTCCTGCTCCCAGACGTCGTGGTGTCGCTCGTCCGGCAGCAGGATCATCACGAGATCGCCGCGACTGGCGGCCTCGACGACGGACAGCACCTCGAGACCCTGCTCGCGCGCCGCGGCGACAGAGGCGGAGTCCTCGCGCAATCCGACGACTACATCGACTCCCGAGTCCTTCAGGTTGAGGGCGTGGGCATGGCCCTGGGAGCCGTAGCCGATGATCGCGACGGTCTTGCCGTCGAGCAGTGTGAGGTCAGCGTCGTCGTCGTAGAGCATCGGCGCAGGCTATCCAACTTACGCCGAGGCGGAAGCGACGAGGGTGCGCCCGGGAATGTCCAGGGAGCCGTCGGCCGCGGTGTAGGGCGTAAAACGCTCGGCGATGGCCGTGTAGATCTCGGCGATCTCGACCTCGGGACGATCGAACACCGCGTCGTGGAGTTGGCGCGAGAGGTCGAGCGTTGAGTCCCAGAACTCCTCGAAGCTCGCGTGGCGGCGGTGCAGATTGAGCGCCTCGACGCGCACCTCGGCGAAGCCCGCCTGCTCGAGCAGCTCGGTGACTCGCTCGGGACTGCTCAGCACGAAAGGCCCCGGCGTGCCAGGGGTCGCCGGCTCGGTCAGTCCTCGCTCCCGCAGCTCCTGCGCCGGGAGCATCATCCAGGGATTGTGCTCGAGCTGATCCCACACCGCCAGCGCGACGCGCCCGCCCGGACGCAGCACGCGGCGTGTGTCGCGCAGCGCAGCAGGCGGATCGGCCATCAGCATGTAGCCCCAGCGGCACAGCACGACATCGATGCTCGCCACCGGCAGATCGATCCATTCCGCGTTCAGGACCTGGAACTCGACGTTGCTCAGACCGAGGGCGAGCGCGCGCTCGCGCGCGCCTGAGAGCATCGCCTCGGCCTGGTCGGAGACGATCACCCCGCCCATCGGCGCGACCAGCTCCGCCGCGAGCATGCCCGTCTCGCCGAGGCCCGCCGCCAACTCGAGCACGCGCTCGCCCGGTTGCGGCACGGTCGCGTCGATCATCCAGTGCGAGACCGGGGCGCCGAACTCGCGCATCGCGCGCTGCTGGCGCGTCCAGCCGGAGGCCGCCTCTTCCCAGCTCTGCAGGCTCGCGTCGCGGTGGGCGTTCGGGTCGAAGCTCATCGCGATCGCCGCTCCGCAACGGCGAGGAGAGCCGTCACCGCTCGCTTCCGATCACGAGGAGCTCTTTGCGCAAGAGCTTGCCCGAGCGGGTGCGCGGCAGCGGTTCGTCGGCGAACGACACCTGCTTGGGCACCTTGTGCGCGGCAAGCCCGCGGGCGCAATGGGCACACAGCGCCTCACCGTCGAGCACCGCCCCCGGCCGCATCACGACGATCGCAGTGACGGCCTCGCCCCAGCGCTCATCGGCGCGGGGCACGACCGCCGCCTCGAGCACGTCGGGGTGGGCTTCGAGTACCGCCTCAACCTCCGCGGGCGCGACGTTCTCGCCGCCGCTGACGATCGTGTCGGCCTTGCGCCCTGTAACCCGCAGCCGGCCTTGTGAATCGAGCATGCCGAGGTCGCCGGTGTGCAGCCAGCCGTCGCCGGCGAGCGAGCCGGGTGCGACGGTCGGCCCGGCGACGAGGATCTCCCCCTCCTGCCCGGCGCTCAACGCCTCTTGCGTATCCGCCGATGGATCGACGATCCTCACGCGCGTGCAGAACAGCGATGGCCCGGCGCTCGGCGGCTGGGTGGAGGCGTCATCCAGCACCGCGACGGGGGTCGTCGTGACCTGCGAGCAGGCCTCTGTCAGCCCGTAGGTCAGGCTCACCGGCACGCCCGCCTCCCGCGCGCGGGCAACGAGCGCGGGTGCCACCGGTCCGCCTCCGGTCAGCGCACAGCGCAGCGCCGGTGGACGCTCGGGGTGGGCGGGCATCGCATCCAGCAGGCGCGTGAGCGTCGTGCCGACGAGCGAGACGAGCGTGATCTCCTGCGCCTTCAGGGCCTCGAGGACGGCGTCTGTGTCAAAGCGCTCGTGGAGCACCGCGGTCGTGGCGTAGATCGTCGAGCGCAGCAGGATCGAGAGGCCCCCGACATGCACCAGCGGCAGCGCGCACAACCAGCGCTCCCGAGGATCCAGGCCGAGGGCGACGGCCGAGCCGAGCGAGCTCCAGAGGAAGTTGCCGTAGGTGAGCTCGATCGGCTTGGGTGCGGAAATGGTGCCGGAGGTATGGATCACCACGGCCGTGGCCGCAAGGTCGTGCTGGGCTCTGGCGTAACGATCTGCGCCGGGAAAACTGGGTTGGCGGGCGTCGGTTGTTGACAGGGGCTCCTCGAGCATTACGACAGCGCCGTCCGAGACCATCGCCCGCTCGGCTGCCAGCAGCCGCAAGTCGACCGGCACCGCCGCCGCACCGAGCAGTAGACAGGCGTGGAGCGCCTGCACGAAGGCGAGCCCCGGCGGCAGGGCAATCGCGACGCGCTGACCAGGCCTCACGCCGCGCGCGGCAAGCTCGGCCGCGCCCACGCTCGCACCGGCGAGCAGCTCTGCGTAGGAGACGCCGCCCTGTGGTGTCTCCAGCGCCACCCCCCCGGGCCGCGACGCGGCGGCGCGCGGCAGCCATCCTTCGACGATCATCGTCCACAGGCTAGCCTTCACGGCGCCCATCTCCAATACGACCCGGAGGAACGTTTGTCCACCACCACCTGGATCGCGGCCGGCGAGTACGAAGACATCCGCTACGAGAAGTCGGCGGGGTCGGCAGGGTCCTGCTCAGGTATCGCAAAGATCACGATCGACCGGCCCGAGGTGCGCAACGCATTCCGGCCGCGGACGATCGTCGAGATCTCACAAGCCTTGGAGGACGCGCGCGAGGACACGCAGATAGGCGTGATCGTGCTCACCGGTGAGGGTCCAGACGCCTTCTGTTCCGGGGGCGACCAGCGCGTGCGCGGCGACTCCGGATACCTGGATGACGAGCAGATTAAGTCCCCGCCCACCGCCACCCATTCAAATGTGGGCCGCTTCCACGTGACCGACCTGCACCTGCAGATCCGCCGCCTGCCGAAGCCGGTCGTGGCGATGGTCGCCGGGTATGCGATCGGCGGCGGGCACGTGCTGCACCTCGTGTGTGACCTGACAATCGCCGCCGATAACGCGCGCTTCGGACAGGTCGGTCCACGGGTCGGCTCGTTCGACGGCGGCTTCGGCGCGGGGCTGCTGGCGAACCTGGTGGGGCCGAAGAAGGCGAAGGAGATCTGGTTCCTGTGCCGGCAGTACTCGGCCGAGGAGGCCCTGCGGATGGGCATGGTGAACACGGTCGTGCCGCTGGAGCGATTGGAGGAGGAGACCGTGCGGTGGTGCAACGAGATGCTCGCGCTGTCGCCGTTTGCGCTGCGGCTGATGAAGGCCAGCTTCAACGCCGCCGAGGATGGTCTGAGCGGCATCCAACAGCTCGCGCACGACACCAACCTGCTGTTCTACGGAAGCGAGGAGGCACAGGAGGGCCGCGACGCGTACAAGCAGAAGCGCAAGCCGGACTTCTCCCGCTTCCCCAAGCGGGCCTAGCGTGAGCGCCATACGCATCTGGGTGATGGCCGCGCGTCCGCGCACGCTGCCCGCAGCCGTGGCGCCGGTGCTCGTGGGCACGTCGCTCGCGCTTGGCGCCGGTCACTTCCGCGCACTTGCGTTCGTCGCGGCGTTGCTGGGCGCTGTGTTTATCCAGGTGGGGACGAACCTGTCGAACGACTACTCCGACGCACGGCGTGGGGCCGACACCGAGGACCGACTCGGGCCTGTCAGGGTGACCGCTGGTGGCCTGGTGCCGCCGAGCCAGGTACTACTCGCCACATACGTGACTTTTGGCTTGGCGGTGCTCTGCGGCGTCTACCTCGTGGCGGTGGCAGGGCCTGAGTTGATTGCGGTCGGCGCTGCCTCGATCCTCGCCGGTGTGCTGTACACGGGCGGCCCGCGGCCATATGGCTATGAGGGACTGGGCGAGGTATTCGTGTTCCTGTTCTTCGGGATCGTGGCGGTCACGGGCTCCTACTTCGTGCAGGTGCAGGCGCTGCCGTGGCAAGCGTTCGCCTGCGCCGTCCCGGTGGGCCTGTTAGCGAGCGCGATCCTGGTGGTGAACAACGTGCGCGACATGGAGACCGATCGCCGCGCCGGCAAGCGCACGCTCGCGGTGCGCCTCGGCCGCGAGCGCACGCGGGCGCTGTACACAGGAATGGTCGTGTGCGCGTTCGGAAGCGCACCGCTGCTGTGGACGCTCGGCTCGATGACCCCATGGCTGCTGCTCTGCTGGGCCGCGATCCCGCTGGCAATCAGCACGATTGGGGTCGTCAGAACCCATACGGACGGACCCGCATTGAACGGTGCACTGGCAAAGACGGGCGCATTGCAACTCCTCTTCTGCCTGCTGTTCGCAGCCGGAATCCTCGCCGGCGGTGGGATCGGCTCGTGAAGCTGAGCACCCGGCAGCACGCGCTGAGATTGGCAACGCCGCTGGAGAGCTCATATGGGGCGGTGAAGGAGCGGGCGATCCTGAGCGTGTCGCTGACCGACGCAGACGGGCTGAGCGGCTATGGCGAGGCGGCGCCGCTGGAGGCTTATGACGGTGTGAGCGTCGAGCGGGTGGAGCAGGCGTTTGAGGCCTATGCGCCGGTTCTGGCGAGCTCGGAGGGCAAGAACGGTGCCCAGCTCATCGATGCGTGCCGCGCGGCGGATGACCTGCCCGCCGCGTTTGCCGCGATCGACATGGCGCTGTGGGACCGTGCGGGACGGCGCGCGGGCAGGCCAGTCGCTGCACTGCTTACCGATCGCCCCGCGCAGGCGGTGCCGGTCAACGCGACGCTGTCGGCGCTCGACCGCGCGGGGGCCGCCACTCAGGCGGCGGCCGCTGTGGCGGCGGGGTTCAGATGCCTGAAGGTGAAGGTCGGCATCGGCGACGACGCGGGCCGGGTGGCTGCGGTGCGGGCCGCGGCCGGCCCGGAGACCGATCTGCGACTCGACGCCAACGGCGCCTGGAGCGTGAAGGAGGCCGTGCGGGCGATCGAGCTGCTCTCCCCCGTCGGTCTGGAGCTCGTCGAGGAGCCGACGCACGGCCTCGAGGCGGTGCGCACGGTGCGCGAGCGAGTCGCGGTGCGGGTCGCGATCGACGAGACCGCGGCCGAGCACGGAGCCCTCGGCGCAGGCGTGGCCGACGCGGTCTGCCTGAAGATCTCCCGCTGCGGAGGCATCTCTGGCCTGATCGCGGCCGCGACCCTTGTCCGTGCCTCAGGCGCCGAGGTCTACCTGGCCTCCACGCTCGACGGTCCGCTGGGAGTCGCGGCCGCACTACATGCCGCCGCGGCATTGGCATCTCGCGGGGTGGTCCCCCCCTGCGGCCTGGCGACGCTCGCACTGTTCGAGGATTTCGAAGATCCGCTGCCTGCGAGGGAGGGCGAGATCGCCATACCTGCGCGCGGCGGCCTCGGCGTCGATCCACTCTGACAGCGGCCGGCTATCGCCCATCGATCGCGCGCGCCACGGCCTCGGGATTCTCCAGAGGCAGACCATGACCTCCGGGCACGAGGAGAAGACCTGCTTCGGGCAGCAGCTCCACCATCCGTTCCCCGAGCGCGAGGTACTTGGCGTCGCGGTCGCCCACCAGCACGGTGACCGGCATCCTCAACTCTGGGAGCCGTCCCCAGAGTGGGTCCATCTCGCCAGTGCCGATGCCCCTGAGGACGGCTGCCAGGGCCTCGGGCCGGTTGCGGCGCTGATCCTCGCGCGCGAGGACGCCCACCTCGCGGGGTTCGTCGGCGAACAGCGGCTGGGTGCGCCAACGCTCGATGAAATCCTCGAAGGGAATGCTCTCCAGCTCCTCGGCGAGGCGATTGTCGGCGAGGCGCCGCTGGGCTCGCTCGGCTGGATCCTTGATGCCCGCCGAAGTGGAGACGAGCACGAGCCTGCTCACCCGTTCGGGCGCGGTGAGCGCGATGTGCAGGGCGATCCGTCCGCCCAGCGAGTAGCCACCCAGAACGAACCTTTCCGGGCTGCGGGCGAGCACGTGCTCGACGCATCTGGCAAACGTGATCGGACGCTCCGCATCGGCAGCGTCGCCGTGCCCTGGGAGGTCGAGTGCCCGGGGCAGGTAGCGTTCCTGGTCAAGTCGTGCCACCACGCCGTCCCAGGCGCGATGAGTGCCACTAAACCCGTGCAACAGGACGACGTTCTCCGGCACACCGCCATCCTATGACCCCCGCCACCGACACCTACCTGCTGCTTCGGGCGTTCGTGGACGAGCTGGCGCGCTGCGGGATGCGCGCCGCCTGCACCTCGCCGGGATCGCGCTGTGCACCGCTGGTGCTGACGCTCGCGCGCGAGGAGCGCCTTGACTGCTACTCGCACATCGACGAGCGCTGTGCGGGATTCTTCGCGCTCGGGTTGGCGAAGGCGTCGGGCCTGCCCGTGGCCGTCACCTGTACCTCCGGCACCGCCGCCGCCGAGTTGCTGCCGGCGGCGATCGAGGCACATGAGGCGCGGGTGCCGCTGATCCTGCTCACGGCCGATCGTCCCCCGGAGCTGCGCGAGAATGGAGCGGGACAGGCGATCGACCAGCTGAAGCTGTTCGGGAGCGCAGCTAAGTGGTTTTTCGAGGTGGGGACACACCGGGCGAGCGAGGAGCGGCTGCGTTGGGTCAGGACGCTTGCGTGTCGCGCATACTGGGCCGCGCTGGAGGGCCGGCCAGGTGTGGTGCACCTGAACTTTCCACTGCGCGAGCCGCTGGTCACCGAGGATCCGCTGCCCGACGATCAGACCGGGCGCCCTGGCCGAGTCCCCTATGTGCGCCGATCAACCACATCTACCACCGGCGAAGGCCAGCTGCAGAGGCTGGTGGAGGAGGCCAAGCGCGGCGTCGTCGTGGCCGGACGCAATGAGCGGGGCGAGGAGTCCTCGATCGGTTTGCTGGGAGAGGCCGCCGCCGCGTTCTGTGAAGCGACGGGCTGGCCACTGCTGGCTGATCCCCTTTCCGGCGCTCGGCGGGGAAACGCGGCAATCGCCCATTACGACGCGCTGCTGCGCGAGCAGACATTCGCCGAAAAGCTGAACCCAGACCTGATACTCCGCGTCGGAGATCTCCCGGTGTCGAAGCCGCTGCGCACGTGGTTGGCGGCCCTGAAAGATACTCCGCAGGTGGCGCTCGACCCAGAGGGCGCGTGGCAGGACCCGGCAGCGGTACTGAGCGACTCGCTCACACTGGAGCCCACCGCGGCACTGGTCGGACTGACCTCGTTGATGTCGCCCCCGACGGAAACGTCGACGACGGGTACGAGACCGACGCCGAGCGAAACAGAACCCAGCCCATCCCCCGCCGACCCCGATTGGCTGGCCGGCTGGCGCGCCGCCGACGAGCGCGCCGCAGAGGCGATCCTTGGAGTGCTCGGTTCCGCGGATCTGAGCGAGCCGGGGATCGCGATAGAGCTGGGCGTGTTGCTGGGCGAGACGGCAACCCTGTTCGTCGCCTCCTCGATGCCGGTCCGCGAGATCGAGACATTCTGGCCGGTTCGCGGGGACCCGCCGCGCGTGCTGTGCAACCGCGGCGCAAATGGAATCGACGGAATCGTCTCAAGCGCGTTCGGCGCCGCCGCCGACGGAAACGGACCGGTGGTGCTGCTGATCGGCGACGTGGCACTCGCCCACGACATCGGTGGCCTGCTCGCCGCGAAGCGCCTGAACCTGAAGCTCACGATCGTGCTGGTCAACAACGGCGGCGGTGGAATCTTCGACTTCCTGCCCGTATCGAGGACCGCGATGGCGCAGGAGTACGACATCTACACCCGCCACATCGCCACTCCGCCAGGCCTCGACTTCGCCCAGGCCGCCGCGCTGTATGGCTTAGCTCATGAGCGCGTCGAGACTGTACCGGCGTTCCGCGCTGCCCTAGAGCGAGCGCTCTCGCCACAGACAGGCTCTGCAATCGTGGAGGTCCGAACCGACCGTACGAGCAACGTCGAGCTGCACCGCCTTCTCTGGGCCGCGGTCGCGGATGCTCTCTCAGCCGGCGAGTAGCGGCAGCAGTGCCTGTAGCTTGATCTCGGTCTCCGCCAGCTCCTTCGCCGGGTCGGAGTCGCGCACGATCCCATTGCCGGCATAACAACGGGCGACGCCGCCGCGCAGCAGTGCGCAGCGCAGCGCCACGCAGAACTCGCCGTCACCGGCCCCATCGGTCCAGCCCACCGGGCCCGAGTACCAGCCGCGATCCAAGCCCTCCAAGGCTGGGATCAGACGCAGCGCCGGCGCTGCCGGCTCGCCGCCGACCGCCGGAGTCGGGTGCATCAGCCCGGCCAGCTCCAAGGCCTCGATCGGGGCGGTGAGCTGAGCACGGATCGGCGTCGCCAGATGCTGGATGTTGGCGATCCTCACGAGCTCCGGTTCTGGAGCCGCGGCGACCCACACGGCGTGGGGCCGCAACGCCCGCTCGATCCGCCGCGCGACGATCGCGTGCTCTTCGCGATAGCTCTCGTCACGCAACAGCTGCTCGCCCAGATGGTCGTCGACGGCGGGGTCGGCGCTACGCCGTGTGGATCCCGCGAGCGCGAGCGTGCTCACGCGGTGGCCCTCGCGACGCACCAGCAGCTCGGGGCTGGCGGCCACTAGCGTCGCATCGCCGCGGCCGACGCAGAACACGAAGCACGACGGGAACGCCTCCCTCAATACCCCGAACACCGCCGCCGGGTCGTACGCACGCGGCGCGTGGACCTGAACCTCGCGGGCCAGCACCACCTTCTCGATCTCCCCTGCCTCGATCAGCCGCACCGCGCTTCCCACAGCCGCCTCGTAGTGCTCGGGCGGCATCGCGCTCGAGACCTGGTAGCGCCCAGCCGGCGCGGGGTCCAGCAACGGCAGCGTCCGCTCCTGCAACTCGGCCAAGCGGCTCTCCAGTCGCACCAGCAGCTCTTCTGCAAGATCGTCGGGGCGGGCCATCGCCGCAAGCGTCAGGCGCACCTCCCCGCGTTCGTCTTCTCCCCCCCACCGCGGTCCTCTTCGCGTAAGCGCGACCTCGGGTACGACCAACGATGCCGGCCTGAACCCGGCCCAGTGCGGCGCGGCGCCTCCGTCGGGCGCGAACGCAAACCCGCCCACCGCCACCGGACCGCCGCTCTTCGAATCGTCCTGTGGGTCGGCCACGGCCGCTGCAACCAGCGCGCGCCAGCGCTCGGCCACCACCGCGAAGCGGTCTTTCCCGGATGCCTCCAGATGCGCCACTTCACCCAAGGCCGCAAGCGCAGCGCGGCCCCGGTCGGGCTGCTCGAACACGAACCACGCCTCGCCCTCCCGCCGCGAGGCGCACACCACAGCGCTCGGGTCCACCTCGGCTCCGAGCCCCAAACCGACCGTCGCAAGGGTCTGCTCGCCACTCCGCCGCGCGCGCTTGACCGCCGTCTCGAGACGGTTGGACAGCCTGTCACGGTTATCCGCGCTCAGCTGAAACGGACTTCTGAACTCAGTGAGGGGCGGCTGTAGCACCGCTCTGGCTATGTCTCGGTGCGTCCGCGGGAGATTGCTATCTCGCCCGTGCGCATCATCTCGATTAGGCCGAACGGACGCACCATGCCCTCGAACGCCTCGATCTTCTCAGTCGTGCCCGTGATCTCGACGATCACCGAGCGCTTTGTGACGTCGACTACCTTGCCACGAAAGATCTCGGTGATCTGCATCAGCTCACCGCGCTGAGCGCCGTCGGCGGAGATCTTGAACAGCGCCAGCTCGCGAGTGACCGTGTCGCCCGGCTCCAAGTCGCGGATCTTCAGCACGTTGATCAGCTTGTGCAGCTGCTTGGTGACCTGATCGATCGGGTGCAGCGCCCCGTCCACCGTCAGCGTCACGCGCGAGATCCGCTCGTCGTCGGTCGGGCCGACCGTCAGCGTGTCGATGTTGAAGCCCCTCCGCGCGAACAGGCCCGCGATCCGCGTCAGGACGCCCGACTTGTTCTCGACGAGGATCGACAGCACGTGCTTGCGTCCGCTACGCAGACTGCCCGAGGCGTGCAGGCTTTCCAGGCTCAGCGGCTCTTTCGTGGCCGGAGGACTCATCACGCTCACCCCACCATTTCCCTGGCAGCGTGACCGGCCGGGATCATCGGATACGTATTCTCCTCAGGCGTCACCCGCACGTCGACGACCACTGGGCCGTCCGTCTCGATCGCCCGCTTCATGTCGTCGACGAGCGTTTTCTTGTTTGTAAACCGCATCCCCGTCGCGCCGTAGGCCTCCGCCAGCTTCACGAAGTCGGGGAACTCGCCGGTGTCGACGTGGCTATATTTGCCATCCCAGAACAGCTCCTGCCACTGGCGGACCATCCCCAGAAAGCCGTTGTTCAAGACGAAAACCTTGATCGGGATCTTGTTCTGCGCGCACGTCGCCAGCTCCTGCGCGTTCATCTGCACAGACCCATCTCCGGCGACGCAGCACACCAGGCGATCGGGACAGCCCACCGCGGCACCCATCGCCGCCGGAAGCCCGAAGCCCATCGTGCCCAGCCCGCCGGAGTTGATCCAGCGGCGCGGCGCCGGGAAGTCGTAGTACTGCGCCGTCCACATCTGATGCTGGCCGACGTCGCTCGTCACGATCGCCTCGCCGCCGGTCGCCTCGTACAGCGCCTGGATCATGTACTGCGGCTTGATCTCATCATCGTTCGAGTCCTCGTAGCCGAGCGGGTACTTCTCGCGCCAGCCTTCGATCCGCTCCCACCAGGCGCCCAGGCGGGCGGGGTCCACACCCAGCGCGCGGTACTCGATCACCAGCTTCGCCAGCACG
Organism: uncultured Solirubrobacterales bacterium; assembly: GCA_963813745.1. GTDB lineage: Bacteria > Actinomycetota > Thermoleophilia > Solirubrobacterales > Solirubrobacteraceae > Palsa-744. The sequence continues at coordinate 436,946 of CAWEZW010000004.1, read as the reverse complement.
TGCTTGGCGTCGCCCACGATCGGGATGTGCGCGGGGATGTTCTTCGAGATCTCCGCTGGGTCCACGTCGATGTGGATGAACTTCGCGTGCGGCGCGAACTCCGACAGCTTGCCGGTCACGCGGTCGTCGAAGCGGGCGCCCACCGCGCAGATCAGATCCGCCTCGTCCATCGCGTAGTTCGCCGTGCGCGTGCCGTGCATGCCCGGCATCCCCAGCCATTGCGGGTGCGGCGCCGGGAACGCCCCCAGACCCATCAGCGTGCATGTGACCGGGAAACTGTCGCTGCAGGCGAACTCGACGAGCTCGTCTGAGGCGTTCGCGTTGACCACCCCGCCGCCGGCGTAGATCACCGGGCGCTGCGCCGCCGCCAGCGCCTTCGCCGCCTGGCGAATCTGCTTCTGGTTGCCCTCCGTCGTCGGCTGGTACCCGGGCAGGCGCACGTCGGTCACCGGCTCGTACTCGATCTCTGCTCGCGACAGGTCCTGCGGGATGTCCACCAGCACCGGGCCCGGCCGACCCGTGCGGGCGATGTGGAACGCCTCGTGGATCGCGCGCGGGATCTCATGCGGGTCCTGGATCATGAACGAGTGCTTGACGATCGGAATCGTGATTCCCAGGGTGTCGGCCTCCTGAAATCCGTCGGTGCCGAGCAGCTCCGTGCGCACCTGGCCGGTGATGAACACGACGGGAACGGAGTCCATCATCGCGTCGCAGATCGGCGTGATCAGGTTCGTCGCGCCCGGCCCGCTCGTGGCGAACGCGACCCCGACCTTCCCGGTCGCCTTCGCATAGCCCTCGGCAGCGTGCCCGCCGCCGGCCTCGTGCCGGACCAGGATGTGCCTGATGCCCCCGTCCACAAACGCGTCATAGGTCGGGAGGTTGGCGCCGCCGGGCAGCCCGAAGACGACGTCGACACCCTCCGCCTTTAAGCATTCCATCACCGCATCCACCGCGCGCATATCACCGACCTCCTTCCTTCTGTCCAGGGGCTATCTCCGCAAAAGCCCAGTGTACCAGTGGGTTTTGGGCTCCCTGGAGGGCTAGTACAGGGGGTTTTCGGGTCCCCGCGCGAACTCCTGCAGTCAGGAGAAGCCCAAACCGACCCCAATCGCCAGTGACACCACCCCGGCAACGGTGATGTAGAACAGCGAGAGACGCGCGGCCACCTTGAAGAATCGCCAGCGCACCCACGCGATCGCGAACAGCTCGAGCGTGACGACACAGCCCGCGACGACCAGCGCCTTGTGGACGTCGGAGATCAGGAACGGCAATGTGTGGAAGATCCCTCCCAAGCACAGTCATCCCGCCGGTGATCGCTCCGCGCACGACCGCCGAACCACGGCCGGTCTGCTCGCCGGTGTCCGACAGCGCCTCCGACCAGCCCATGCTCCAGCCGGCGCCCAGCGCCACCGACAGGCCTACGATCAACGCGGTGTGCGAGCTGGAGGCGAGCGCCGCCGCGAAGATCGGCGCCAGCGAGGAGACCGTGCCGTCGATCATCCCCACCAGCGCGGGTTGGACCACGCGCAGCACGAAGTCCGGCTCGTCCTCGAAGCCCCAGCGGTGGATTATCCGCGCGATCCGCGAGGAACGCGGGTGAGGAGGTGTCTGTACCTGGGTGCTCATCGACGGACCCCACAGGCTAGGCGAAGGTCCGGATTAGGGCGGCCGAAGTGGCCGCTGCGCCGCTCAGGCGTGAGGCGCCGAGCTGCGCTCCCACGATTCCGGGGCGATCGCCACCTCGGGGAACTCGAGCTCCGCTCCGCAACGGGTGCAAAGAGCGTCGTAGATCTTTGTCACGCGCCCGCATTGCGGACACTGCCGGCGCAACTCGTCGCGCTCGAAGCGGTAGGCAATCGCGGCCATCAAGCCCAACACCGGTACCAGCCCGGAGATCAGGAACCACAGAAAGAACGAGCTGCCCTTGATCTTGCCGACGATGCCACCGGCCAAACCGAAGCAGATCGCGATCACGACATAGGCCATCGGCGGGCGGGTGGGATTCCTAGAAGAGGACCCGCAAGGCCCAAATCAGGGCCCCCACGGCCAGCACGACGACGGCGATGCTCGCGACGAACACGACCAGGTGGATCACGAAGTGCAGCAGCAGCCAGACCGCGACGACCAGGATCAGCCCCGCGACGATCATCTTGCCTAGCGACGGAGAGGAAGAGGAAGACTCGTTCACGTTCATAGAGAGAGCGTAGACGGTTATGCGGTCGAGCAGGGCGCTAACAACCCCTGCCCGACCGCATTCGCGTGCACCCTGCCGGGGGAAGCCAAGGTGCGGTTGGTGCGAGGAGAGAGCTAACTCATGCGTTCTTCATATTGACGTAGGGCTGGGCGCGTGCCATTGGCCTACCGTCCAAAATGTGCACCGCGCGCGTGTTGGGGATGACGTGGCGGCTCAGATCCCCAGCTGCTCGTTGACCAGCCTCGTAACCTCGCCCCCGCCGGCACGGCCTTTGGTCTCGCGCATCACGTACCCCACGATCGGGCCAATCGCCTTCGCGTTTCCCCCTCGCACGCGCTCGGCGGCATCCGCGTTCGCTGCCAGCGCAGCCGCGACGATTGCCCCCAAGTCCTCTGCGCCCCCGATCGCCGCGAGCCCCTCTGCCTCGACTATGTCAAGCGGATCACCGCCCTCGGCCACCAGCCGGTCGAGCACCTGCCGCCCGGCGCCGACGCTGATCTGCTTTGCCGCGACGAGGCCGACGAGCGCCGCCAAGGCGGCGGGTTCGACGCGCGAGTCGGCGGGGTCCTCGCCGTCGCCGAGCCGCGCAACGACGTCGCCGCTGACCCAATTCGCGAGCGCCCGCGCGGGCGCTCGCGGGTCGCTCGCGGCGGCGAGCGCCGCCTCGAAGTAGTCGCCGAGCTCGCTGCGGAAGGCGAGATGCTGGGCGCTGTCCGCGCTCAGCTCGAGCTCCCGCTCGAAGCGCTCAGCACGAGCGGCCGGCAGCTCGCTCATCGCCTCGCGCGCGTCTGAGAGCATCTGCTCGTCGATCGCCACGGGCAGCAGGTCAGGCTCAGGGAAGTAGCGGTAGTCGTGTGCCTCCTCCTTGGAACGCAGCGAGGAGATCGCGCCGGAGTCAGGGTCGAAGTGCAGCGTCTCCTGGACGACCTGACCGCCACCTTCGAGCAGCTTGCGCTGGCGCTCGATCTCCGCCTTGATCCCGCGTTCGATGAAGCGGAAGGAGTTCATGTTCTTCAGCTCCGTCTTCACACCGAGCGTGTCTGTGCCGGCCGGGCGCAGCGAGATGTTCGCGTCGCAGCGCAGCGAGCCCTCCTCCATGTTCACGTCGCTGACGCCGAGCTGACGCAGCGTCACGCGCAGCAGCCGCAGCCACTCCCCGGCCTGCTCGGCTGTCCCGAGATCGGGCTCCGTGACGATCTCCGCCAGCGGCGTGCCGCCGCGGTTGAAGTCAACGATGCTCTCATCCGAACCCTGGATCCGACCGCTTGCGCCGACGTGGATCAGCTTGGCCGCGTCCTCCTCCAGGTGCACTCTGTGGATCCGGACATCGCCCAGCCGCCCGCCGAGGCACAGCGGCTCGTCGTACTGGGAGATCTGGTAGCCCTTCGGCAGGTCGGGGTAGAAGTAGTTCTTGCGGTGGAAGATCGAGCGCGGCGCGAGCTCGGAGTCGAGCGCCATGCCGATCATCAGCCCGAAGTGCACGGCGCGCGCGTTTGCCACCGGCAGGCTCCCCGGCAGGCCAAGACAGACCGGACATGTGTGCGTGTTGGGGGGATCTCCGAACGACAGCTCGCAGCCGCAGAACATCTTGGTGGCGGTCGCGAGCTGCACATGGATCTCCAGGCCAATGACCGGCTCATAGGAGTCGGCCTTAGAGAAGCCGCCTGCAGGCGGCTGGGGCGGCGTTCGCTGTGGCTCAGACATGGCGGGCGGTGACGTCGAAGGGGATTGCCTGCTCCAGCGCATACGCCCAATTGAGCAGTTTGTTCTCACTGAATGCTGGACCGGCGAGCTGCAGACCGACAGGCAGGCCGGCCCTGCCCACGCCATCGCTCTGCGCACTGAGTCCGCAGGGGATGGAGATAGCGGGGATACCGGCGAGGGACATGGGCACGGTGAAGTAGTCGCTCAGGTACATCGCCCAGGGGTCGGCGGTCTTCTCCCCCAGCTCGAACGCCACACCGGGCGCGGTAGGCGTGACGATGAAATCGACCGTCTGAAAGGCTGAAGCGAAGTCTTGTGCGACCTTCGTACGCACTTTTTGGGCGCGGCCGTAGTAGGCGTCGTAATAGCCGGAGGACAGCGCGTAGGTGCCAAGCATGATGCGGCGCTTGACCTCCGGTCCGAAGCCATCGTGTCGGGTGCGCGTATACATGTCCAGTAGGTCGGTCGCATCATCGGCACGGAGTCCATAGCGCACGCCGTCAAAGCGCGCGAGGTTGGAGCTCGCCTCGGACGGTGCGAGCACGTAGTAGGCGGACAGCGCGTGCGGGGCGTGCGGGAGCGAGATCTCCTGCACGCGCGCGCCCAGCTCTTCTGCGAGCTTCAACGCCTCCTCAAAGCACCGGCGCACGCTCGGCTCGATCGCCGCGCCGCCCTCCGATGAGCTCTGAAGCTCCGTGGGCACGCCGATGCTCACGCCATCCAGATTCTGAGCGGTGGGCCGCGCGATCTCCTCGCGGTGCCCGAGCGACGTGGCGTCGCACACGTCGCCGCCGACCATGTGCTTGAGCATCAGCGCTGCGTCGGTAACGTCGCGGGTGAGCGGACCGGCCTGGTCGAGCGAGGAAGCGAAAGCGATCATCCCGTACCGGGAGACGGAGCCATATGTAGGTTTCAGGCCGACGATCCCGCATAGTGCGGCGGGCTGGCGGATCGAGCCGCCGGTGTCTGTGCCGAGCGCCCACGGCGCCAGGCCGGCGGCGACGGCCGCGGCGCTGCCGCCCGAGGACCCGCCGGGAACGCGCGTCTTATCCCACGGGTTGAGCGTCGCACCGAACGCTGAGTTCTCCGTGGAGGAGCCCATCGCGAACTCGTCCTGGTTGGTCTTCGCGAGCAGCGGCGCGCCCGCCTCGCCCAGCCGCGAGACGACTGTTGCGGTGTACGGCGGTGTATAGCCCTCAAGTATCCGTGACCCGGACTGGCTGGGGACGCCCTCAGTGCAGAACAGATCCTTCACCGCCAGCGGGACGCCTGCGAGCGGCCCGCCTGTTGAGTGGGGCACGCCTTGGGAGACCCACGTAAAGCAGTTGAGCCCACCATGTCCGGAGCTTTCGCGGTCGCCTGCGGCGCGGCTGCGGTAGAACGCGAACAGCTCCGCAGCGTCCAGTTGACCGGTCTCGATCGCAGCGACGGCCTGCGCCGCCGATAGCCCCAGGATGTCGTCGCTCATGCCTGGGGGCTCGGAACGAGGAATCCGTCGTTGGCGACCGCCGGCGCCTGCGCCAGCGCCACCTCGCGCGGCAGGCACGGGCGCGGCTCGTCGGGACGCAGTGCGCCGGTGACGTCGATCACGTGCGAGGTCGGGGGCACGTCGCCGAGCTCCAGCTCGGCGATCCTCGCCACGTGATCGAGCACCGCAGAGAGCTCGCGGGCCATCGGCTCGATCTCATCCTCGCTCAACTCAAGGCGCGCCAGGCGCGCCACGTACAGAACCTCGTCACGGTCGATCACGGCCCGCATTCTACGGAGCGCCCTGTGTAAAGCCACGGAGCCTCTCACGTGAGACCATCGAGTGTCCTGCTCGATCTCGGCAGATCGACACCTGAGGCTCCTGTGCCCGCCAGCCGAGGACGCATCTATGCTGAGAGCAGATGTCGGAGCATTCTCAGACGATGGCGGAAAACCCCCACGCCGAGCACCTAAAGGAGCTGCTGGAGGGCCTGAACGAGCCCCAGCGCGAGGCCGTGACCCACGGTGAGGGCCCGCTGCTGATCCTCGCCGGCGCGGGTAGCGGCAAGACGCGGGTGCTCGTCCACCGGATCGCGTTCCTCGTCTACACCGACCAGGCCCAGGCCGGCGAGATCCTGGCAATCACATTCACGAACAAGGCCGCCAAGGAGATGCGCGGCCGTGTCGAGCACCTGCTGGGAAGAGGCACGCGCGGGATGTGGCTGATGACCTTCCACGCCGCATGCGCGCGCATCCTGCGCACCGAGGCCGAGCGTCTCGGGTACACCAGGCAGTTCACGATCTACGATCAGGCCGACGCGCGCCGGTTGACCAAGCGCTGCATCGACGAGCTTGGGATCGATCCCAAGCGCTATACCCCCGCCGCCCTGCACAACCAGATCTCGGCGGCGAAGAACCAGCTGCTCGACGCCGAGGCCTACCAGCAGGCGGTGGGCAGCCCGTTCGAGGAGATGGTCGGGGAGGTCTACCGATGCTACGAGCGCGACCTGTTGCGCTCGAACGCGATGGACTTCGACGACCTCTTATTCAGGACCGTAAACCTGCTGGAGCTGTTCGAGGATGTCCGTGAGCGTTACTCGAACACCTTCCAGCATGTTCTGGTCGACGAGTACCAGGACACCAACCACGCGCAGTACCGGTTCCTGCAACTGCTGGTGGGTGGGGGTCGCCCGCCCCGGGGCGACGCGCACAGCGACGATGAGCCCCCCACAAGCACGAGCACCCAGAACGGAGCGCGTCCCACCTACGCCGGCCCGGTCGGACACCGCAACTTGGCGGTCGTAGGCGATGACTCCCAGTCAATCTATTCATTTCGAGGAGCCGACGTACGCAATATTTTGGACTTCCAGGAAGACTTCCCCGACGCGAGGGTGGTGAAGCTCGAGCAGAACTACCGCTCGACCGAGACGATCCTGCAGGCCGCTAACGCGGTGATCGCGAACAACCGCGGCGGGATCGCGAAGCGCCTGTGGAGCGAGCTCGGACAGGGAGACCAGGTCCAGGTGCGCGAGCTCGAGGACGAGCACGCCGAGGCGCGATTCATCGTCGGCGAGATCGAGAGGTTGGTCGATGAGGGAGCAAGCCGGGCCGAGGTCGCGATCCTGTATCGCACGAACGCGATGTCGCGGGTCTTGGAGGACACGCTCGTACGCCGTGAGATCGCCTATCAGGTGATCGGCGGGACGAAGTTCTACGAGCGCGCCGAGATCAAGGACGCGATCGCCTATCTGTCGCTGCTGGCGAACCCGTTCGACATCGTGAGCTTCACACGCGTGGCCAACTCGCCGCGGCGCGGGCTTGGGCAGACCTCGCTATCGAGGATCGTGGCCCACTCGGCCAGCGTAGGCGTGTCCGTCTGGGAGGCCGCCTCGGCCCCCGATCAGATCCCCGGGCTCGGCACCGCCGCGATCAAGTCGCTCAGACGTTTCATGGACACGATGGAGGAGCTGCACCTGCGCGTCGAGCAAGAGGTCCCCGTGGCCGACCTGCTCGAGGCGGTGCTCTCACAGACGGGCTACATCGACGCGCTCGAGGCCGACAGGACGATCGAGGCGCAGGGCCGGATCGAGAACCTGGAGCAACTCGTGCAGGTCGGGCGCGAGTTCGACACGAGCGCGCCGGAGGGCGAGGACTCGCTCGAAGTCTTCCTGCAGCAGCTCGCGCTGGTCGCCGACGCTGACTCCCGCACCGAGGACGAGGGGCTCGTGACCCTGATGACGCTGCACAACGCGAAGGGGCTGGAGTATCCGATCGTGTTCATCGCCGGTTGCGAGGACGGGGTCTTCCCCCACTCGCGCGCGCTCGATGAAGGGGCCTTGGAGGAGGAGCGGCGCCTGTTCTACGTCGGCGTGACGCGCGCGATGCAGAAGCTGTACCTGACCCACGCGCGCCGGCGAGCGGTGTTCGGCGCGCAGAGCTACGGGCTGACGAGCCGCTTCCTCGACGAGATCCCGGCGGAGCTGCTCGACCGCGTGCAGGCTCCGGCGCTGCACTCCTGGGCTGGCGCCAGGACCGGCGCGGGCACCGCCAGCGGTGGGTCCTCGCTTGGCAGTGGAGCGCCGGCCGGTGGCTGGGGTGGCCGCGCGGAAGCGCAGAATCCGGAGGCCTCCTCCCGTGGACACGGCCGGGAGGCGCCGGCCGGGCCCGCGTTTCGCATGGGTGAGGACGTCGTCCACGCAGCCTTCGGTGAAGGCGTGGTCACCGGCGTGGAGCCCAGCGGCGTGATCGTCGTGCGCTTCGCCAACGACGGCTCGGAGCGTAAGCTGATGGCTGAGTACGCGCAGGTCGCACGACGTTAGAGTCCGCCAATATGTCCGCCACGATCATCGACGGCAAGGCGATCGCCGCACGGGTGCGGAGAGAGGTCGCAGACGAGGTGGAGACGTTCACCGCGCAGACAGGACGACCCCCGGGCCTGGCAACCGTGCTGGTCGGCGAGGACCCCGCCTCGGCCGTGTACGTGGGCGGCAAGCAGCGTGCCTGCGCTGAGGTGGGGATGGTCCCGTTCGACCGCCGGCTGGCGGCGGATGCCTCATTCGAGGAAGTGGCCGATGAGCTGGGAGCCCTGAACGCCGACGATGCGGTCAGTGGCGTGCTGCTGCAGCTGCCGTTGCCGGACCATCTGGACGGGGCGGCGCTGACGGCGATGATCGACCCGGCGAAGGATGTCGACGGTCTGACGCCCGTCAACGCCGGGTTGCTGGCACTCGGGTTGCCAGGGCTGCGGCCCTGCACTCCCTCGGGGGTGATGGAGCTGCTCAGGAGCGTCGATGCGAAGCTGGAAGGCGCCGAGGCGGTCGTGATCGGGCGCTCGAACCTGTTCGGCAAGCCGATGGCGCAGCTGCTGCTCGCCGAGAACGCAACGGTAACCACCTGCCACTCGCGCACGCGCGATCTCGCTGCGGTTTGTGCGCGCGCGGATGCGCTGATTGCGGCGGTGGGTCGCGCGCGACTGGTGAGGAGCGAGTTCGTCAAGCCGGGCGCTGTGGTGATCGATGTGGGCATGAACCGCCTGACGCCCGAGGAGGCTCACAACAAGAGCGGCTTGGTCGGCGATGTCGACTTCGACGCCGTATCCGAGATCGCCTCGGCGATCACGCCGGTGCCGGGCGGCGTGGGCCCGATGACGATTGCCTACCTGCTCGTGAACACGCTGCAAGCCGCGCGCGGTCTGGCGGGGATCCAGTGAGCGTGAGACGCCTCCGTCTGGGAGAGCTGCTCGCCGCGGCGGGCGCCGTCTGCCTGATCGTCGCGCTGACGCTGCCCTGGTATGAGAATGCCGAAGGCAAGCTCAGCGCGTGGAGCACCTTCGGACCCGCGGTCGTGCTGTTGATGTTGGCGGCGATCGCCGCACTCGCGCTGCTCCTGGCCACCGTCACCGAGCGCACTCCCGCGCTGCCGGTCGCCACCGCGGTGTGGAGTGTGCTGTTCGGGCTGATCGCGGTTGTTGCGGCGCTCGTGAGGGTGCTCGAGCGGCCCGACCACGCCACAATGCTGTGTGCTGGCGCCTGGCTGGCACTCGTCGGCGCCGTCGCGGTGCTGCTCGGCTCGTGGCAATCGATCCGCGACGAACGGACCTCACGCTACGAGCCTGCGTCGCCGGAGGCGCGCCGGCTGCCCGAGTAGGGCCGCACCGCCAGAAGGTGATCCGCTGACCCCTGCGGCGCTATCCCCCCGCGGGATTCGGCCCCTTGACAGTGCGCAGCGGCCGCACCTCGGCCAGCGGCGCGTTGGCCTCCTCACCGGAGAGCTCCGAGACCGTCCGTTCGAGCGCGCCGATCCGGCTCGCGAGCCCCTGAATCGCCTCAGCGATCGGGTCGGGCAGATGGATCCAATCGGCATCGGGCCCCTCGGCGCGACGACCATCGACGCGGACAGGATGGCCGGGGTTGCCGACGACGGTGGAGTTGGGTGGCACGTCGGTTATGACGACGCTGTTGGCGCCGATCTTGGCGCCGTGACCGATCGTGATTGGCCCGAGCAGCTTGGCGCCGGAGCCGATCGTGACGTTGTCCTGAACCGTCGGGTGTCGCTTGCCCGTCGCAAAGCCAGTGCCCCCCAGCGTGACACCCTGGTAGAGAGTCACGTCATCGCCGATCTCGGCCGTCTCGCCGATCACGACGCCGGCGCCGTGATCGATGAACAGTCCCTCGCCGATCTGAGCGGCGGGATGGATCTCGATGCCCGTCAATGCCCGGGAGCAGAGCGCGATCACGCGCGGCAGCAGCGGTACGCCCGCCTCGTTCAGCGCGTGGGCCACGCGGTGGGCCAGTAGCGCATGGATGCCGGGCCACGTCGTGATGATCTCGAGCTGCCCGACACCGCACGCCGCGGGATCGCGATCGCGCGCGGCGGCAACGTCGCGACGCAGCTCGCGAGCCACCTGCGCAAATGCGCCAAAGCCAGGCATGCAACTAGCGTAGCGACAGTTTTAGGGACTGAAGAACGCTTGCGAGATGTAGCGCTCACCGGAGTCAGGCATGATCACGACGATGCGCTTCCCGCGCGACTCTGGGCGCGCGGCCACCTGGAGCGCCGCCCACAACGCCGCGCCGCAGGAGATGCCGGCCAGCAGCCCGACGCGCCGAGCGCATGTCCAGGCGGTCTGGATCGCGTCATCGTCGGACACGGCGATCACCTCGGAGAGCAGCTCACGGTTGAGCACCGCCGGCACGAAGCCGGCGCCGATGCCCTGGATGCGGTGCGGCCCGGGGCGTGCGCCGGAGAGGACCGCGGAGCCGGCGGGCTCGACCGCGACGATCTCGAGCTCGGGATTGCGCTCGCGCAGGTATTCGCCCGCGCCGGTGATCGTGCCACCGGTGCCGACGCCGGCCACGAGCACGTCGACACGGCCGTCGAGCGCCCGCTCGATCTCCGGCCCGGTTGTACGCCGGTGGATAGCTGGGTTGGCTGGGTTGGAGAACTGGTCGGGCAGGAACACGTCGGGGTCCTCCGCCATCGCACGCGCGGCGGCGACGGCCTCCGACATCCCGCCGAGCGACTCGGTGATGTCAACGCGTGCGCCGTAGAGACGCAGCAGGCTCTCGCGCTCGCGGCTCATGCCCTGAGGCAAGGTCAGCACCAACTGATAGCCCCGCGCCGCGCAGACGAATGCAAGCGCGATCCCAGTGTTGCCGGAGGTGGCCTCGACGATCGTCGTGCGCCCAGGTTCGATCAGGCCTTCGGACTCGGCCGCCTCAATCATCGCTACACCGATCCGGTCCTTGACCGACCCGCCCGGGTTGAGCGACTCGAGCTTGGCGAACAGCTCCACCCCGTATGCCGCCTCTGCGCCCTCGAGCATCCGAGGCAGCCCCACCAGCGGGGTGTCACCAACAAGCTCGGCAATGTTGATCGGGATTTGGGACATCCGCCCCCGAGAATAGTGGGCCGGGAGGAGGGTGGCTGCAACGATCGTGCAAGACCACACCCACGACCATCAAGCTCAAGCCCGGACAGCCGATGAGATGACCATGTCCCAATCTGGGAGCCAGGCACCAGCCCAGCAGACCCTCCAAGCGCTCGACGGGCAGGCCGGGAGCGCCGCGGCCGCGCTGCGCGAGCTACCCGAGGCGTTGATCCTGGTGTTCGACTCCGAGCTTCGCTTCGTACTGAGCGCCGGTCAGGCGCTCGGACGCAGCGGGCGCTCTCCCTCGAGTTTTCGCGAAGGGCAGTCGCTCGCGGATGCCTTTCCCGCGGAGATGTGGAGGCAGATCGAGCCTCTGTGCCGCTCCGGCTTGGAGGGAGAGACCCGCTCGCGAGAGCTGTGGAGCACTGACGGACATCACGGCCTGATGGTGGACGTCGGCCCGCTGTGCCTGGAGGACGCCGCCCCGAGAAAAAGCGAGCCCGGCGCCCTCACCGGTGGCGTGGCGGTCGTCCTCGACATCTCCGCGCGCGCACCCAAGAATGCGGGTGAGCCCTCCCCTCACCCGCGCGGTCACTTCGAGCTGGTCTTCGACCAGGCGCCGGTAGGAATGGGGCTGCTGGATCAGGACGGTCGCTGGGTGCTGGTCAATCACGCGCTGTGCGAGATCACCGGCTATACCTCCACCGAGCTGATCGGCAAGCGCTTCAAGGACATCACTCATGCCGATTACAAGAGCGACCTTGAGCCCCGTCGGCGACTACTGGCCGGCGAGATCGCGGCGTTCCAGACCGAGCTGCGCTACTTCAACTCGGTCGGAGAGACGATGGCGGCGCTGCTCTCGATCTCGCTCGTACGAGACCAGGAAGGCGATCCCCTGCACTTCATCGTGCAGCTCCAGGACATCTCCGAGCGCAAGCTGCTGGAGGAGCACCTGCGCCACCTCGCCGACCACGATCCGCTTACCGGCCTGCGCAACCGGCGACTGTTCGAGCACGACCTCAAGCTGCAGGTCGGTCGCTGCCAGCGCTACGGCGAGCAGGCCGCTCTGATGGTGATCGATCTCGACCACTTCAAGCAGGTCAACGACCTGCACGGTCACAAGGTCGGCGACGAGGCCCTCAGAGCGGTCTCGAGGACGCTCACCCGTCGCCTGCGGACCACCGACCTGGTGGCCCGTCTCGGTGGAGACGAGTTCGCTGTGCTGCTGCCCCACATGGACCGCGAGGGCTCCGAGCACGTCGCTGCAGACCTAGCGTCCGTAATCGCCGCATGCACCGTCGACGCCGGCGACGCCGTCGTGCATCTGTCGGGCAGTGTGGGCTTCGCGCTGATCGAAAGCCAGGTCCGCGACAACGAGCAGATCCTGGTGGAGGCCGACCGGGCGATGTACGCCGCCAAGCGCGCCCGGGCATCCATAGCCCAGGCACGCTGAAGCGCTGCTACCAGCTGCTTGTTTCTCCACCTGAGCAGCCCGTTTTGCTGCCTTTTTTACTCACACACGTACGAATCACTGAGCCATTGGCCTCCCGTTTGATCGTGAATTCATCCCCTGTGGTCGCGGCCGTGGCGGTCAAAATGTATGTTTCTTTTCCTGGCGTAACGGTGCTGATGTAGGCGTTTCCCCCACCCACGGCAGTCTGAATCGCCGGTTCGTACTTGTTCAGTTCCGCTGCCGTGACCTTGGTGTATTCACCGTTGTTGTCCGTGGCGATCGTCTCCGAGGTGACCGCGGCGCTGTGAACCAGTTCCTTCGCCGCGGCGTCGTAGGCCTTGCTCCTCTGACTCAGAAGCGACGGAAGGGCGATCGCGGCCAGCACGCCGATGATCAAAATCACCACCAGCAGTTCGATCAGTCCAAAACCACTTTCATCCCGCGTGCCCTCACGCAGTCGATCCGGCGTACGGGCCAGGCGGCGCTGCAAGGTCCGAGAGGTACGCGACGAGTCCGTAAACAAGATAGCCCTCCATGGCTTTGGAATGGCGGCCGAGCTATCTCGTCGAGATCTCTGACTTTGCGACCCCGTCTCACGACGGGTTTGCCTTTTTCAGTGTGGTTATCGAGCCGGAAGTGTAAGCACAGAATTAGCCGCTGTGGAGCAACTGGACATATGTACTAGTCCTCGGCATGGTGAATGTGGCGACAAAGGGAGACATAGCACTTCAAAGGTGCACTTCTCGGTTTTTCTTTTAATGTCTCTCCAATCAGATGTAATACATGCTCGCGCCCGCATCGCGCGACTCGCGCTCGATCACGTCGGCGATCGTGGTCTGGGCGAGCACCTTGCGGGCGGCCTCGGCGGCTTCGGCGAATACGCCCTCGGAGTCGCGCCCGAGCGGGCCGTCGAGCAACTCGACGATCTCCAGCACGCTCACCGTCGAGGGCTCACGCGCAAACCGGTAGCCGCCCTTGACCCCGCGTTGCGAGCTGATCACCCCAGCGCGTCGCAAAGCCGCGAACAGCTGCTCGAGAAACTGCACGGGCACATCGCGCTTGCGCGCCAGCTCGCCGATCGGAACCGGCCCCGAGCCCGCGGAGCGCCCGAGCTCGGCGAGCGCGAGCACGGCGTAGGGAGACTTGCTGGTAATCGAGATCACACGGCGATGCTACGGAACTACAACCAGCCGCGCTCAGTCGCTATTAGGACCGCCTGAGCGCGATCGACGGCCCCCAGCTTGCCGTAGATGTTGTGCAGATGGGTGCGCACGGTGCTCGTCGAGAGCGTCAGCTCGTGGGCGATCTGCTTGTAGACCTTGCCCTCGGCGAGCCGCTGCAGGACGCCGAGCTCGCGCCCGGACAGCGGGCAGGGGTCGACGTGGCGCTGGCGCTGGTTGGCGGAGCTCGGCAGCTCGTACATCACGCGCCGCAGCTCCTCCGGGCCGATGCCGACGATCCGGGCGCTCTGCAGCATCTCCGTGGAGGACACCGAGGCGCCCTGCTCATAGTGGGCGAGCATGTCCGCCAGGCGGATGAAGGAGGCCTCACCTTCCGCATCCGGGTTGTGATGGCGCTCGATCGCAGTGGCGATCGTGCCCGGCAGCCCCCAGCGCCGCGCGAGCACACCACCTACCAGGGCGTGATCGACGCCCAGCTCTCGACGCTCCTGATGGATACGTTCCTCGGGCGTCTTTGCCCCGAGGTGCACCTCCGCGGGATAGCCGGGGTAGGCGTGCAGCAGCACAAGCTTGCCGATGTCGTGCAGCAGGCTCGTCACCGTCAGACGATCGCGGTGCTCATAGCCGACCTCCGCCGCAACCCGGTCGGCCGCGCGCTGCGTTGCCAGCGCATGTAGCCGGAAGCGCTCCGGCGCCGCCTCCCACACGCTCGAGCGCTCGAAGAATTCAAATGTGCGCACGCGCCCGGCCAGCGCCTGCACCATCTGCGGGCTGAGCAGCTCCACGGCGGCGACAACGGTGTCCACGCGCACACGAGAGCTCTGCGCCTGGTTGGCGACCCGCAGGACGGCGATGATCAGCGCGACATCTGACTCAACGGCGGTGACGATGTCGGCCGTGGCCACGTGGTCGGAGGACATCACCGCGAGCAGGCGGTTGCGCGACTCGGCAAGCGCGGGAAAGGCCTCCAAAGCCTCGAAGGCCATCGTCAGACGGCGGCCATGTCCCTCATTCTGATGGCGCGCACCAGGGGTCGCGGTGGGTCCTCTGCTTGCCCGGGGCTCTACCTCCGCGGAGCGGCCCTTCGTGGTCGCTCGCTTTGGCTTGGAAGCTGTGGCCTGCATACGTCCGTGTACCTGCCTCATGATCATTGACCACCCAGGTGGGTGATTCCGTGTCGGGGTTCTATCGGCATCCCTGGACGAACGGTTGAGGGAAAGTTTGCCGGTTCAGTGCGCCGAGGCGAGGGCGGAGTCGATCCGCCGCAGCGTCTCCTCGCGACCGAGCAGCGCCACGCTCTCGAAGATGCCCGGGGAGATCGTCGTGCCAGAGATCGCCACGCGGACGGGCTGGTAGACAACTCGTGGCTTGCACTCGCGATACTCGAGCACCCGCTCCAGCGCCTCCTGCACCCCCGCCTGGTCGAACTCGGAGAGCGCGGCGAGCGCCGTCCGGACATCGGCGAGCACCGCCCGGCCATCCTCGCCCAGCCACTTCTCCCGCCCCGGCGGATCGTCGTGGGGCCCGGCGAAGATGAACCCGCTCAGCGGCCAGAAGTCGGCGAGCGTGTGGATCTTCTCCTGGCTGATCGCAACCGCTCCCGCGAAGCGCTCCTCCTCGCGCACACCCGGGTGATCGCCGGCTTCATCGAGGAAATCGCCTAGAAGGCCGGCCAGCTCATCCAGGGACAGGGCGCGGATGTGGACTCCGTTGAGCCACTTCAGCTTGACCTCGTCAAAGCGCGCCGGGTTACGGCTCACCCGCTCGAGCGTGAAGCGCTCGACCAGCTCGTCCGTCGAGAGCACGGTCTGATCGTCGCCCGCGCCCCAGCCGAGCAACGCCAGGTAGTTGCGAACCGCCGCAGGCAGGTAGCCGGCATCGCGCAGCTCCTGCACCGAAGCCGCGCCGTGGCGCTTGGAGAGCTTCTTGCCGTCGGGACCGTGCAGCAACGGCAGATGGGCATAGACCGGCAGTGGACGATCGGCGCCGTCAAACCCGGCCGCCCTCACAGCCTCCAGCACGAGCACTTGCTTGGGTGTGTTCGAAAGGTGATCCTCGCCGCGCACGACGTGCGTGATGCGCGCATCGAGGTCGTCGATCGCGACCGCGAAGTTGTAGAGCACCGAGCCGTCCGCGCGCGCGATCACCGGATCGTCGAGATGGACGTGGGCGAAGCTGGTCTCGCCGCGAATCGCGTCGTGCACGACGGTCTCGCCCTCGTCGGGCACGCGCAGGCGTACCGCCCCCTCGACCTCGGACTCCCCCCGGAACCCGCGCTCGGCACCGTGGAGCTGCTTGTAGGCCCTTACGTCGTCCGCGGTCGCGCTCGAGCGATAGGCGCGCCCGGCGTCCAGCAGCGCCTGCAGCGCCTCGAGGTGGCGCTCGGAGCGCTCTGTCTGGAGAATCGGTCCCTCGTCCCAGTCGAGCTCCAACCAGCGCAGCGCATCGAGGATCTGCTCGACGTTCTCCGGCGTCGAGCGCTCGCGGTCGGTGTCCTCGATGCGCAGCACCAGCTTCCCCCCGGCATGGCGGGCAAGCAGCCAGTTGAACAGTGCCGTGCGCGCCCCGCCGATGTGCAGCGCGCCGGTCGGCGATGGGGCGAAGCGCACGCGCATCGGCTCCTCTGAGCGGTCGGTCTGGGAGAGAGCAGAAACCATAAGATCGCCGCCATGCTAATCGGAGCACACGTCTCACCCGCCGGCGGGTTGCCGAAAGCGATCGAGCGCGGCGTGGAGCGCGGCTGTGAGGCGATCCAGATCTTCAACCAGTCGCCGCGCATGTGGAAGCCCACGACCTACCGCGAGGAGGATGTCGCCGCGTTCAAGGAGGCGATGTCCGCGAGCCCGATCAACGCGGTCCTGATCCACGCGGTCTACCTGCTCAACTGCGCCAGCGACGATCCTGAGATCCGGGCGAGGTCGCTGACCTCGCTCACGCACTCGCTGCGCGTCGGCCACGAGATCGGCTCGAGCGGTGTGGTCCTGCATCCCGGCTCGGCGAAGACCGGCGATGTTGGCGAGGCGATCGCCCGGGCTGGGGAGACGATCGCGGAGTCGCTGAAGGAAAGCGAGGGCTGTGAGCTGCACCTGGAGAACACGGCGGGCACCGGCGGCACACTCGGGCGCTCGTTCGACGAGCTCGCGGCGCTGCTGGAGGCATCTGGCGATGGCAAGCGGCTGGGAGTGTGCCTGGACTCCTGTCATCTGCTTGCTTCGGGCTATGACATCCGCACGGCGGCAGGCATGGGCTCGACGCTGCGCGAGGCGACGCGCAAGCTAGGACGCGGCAAGGTTCGCTCACTGCACCTAAACGACTCCCAGACCCCGCTCGGCTCAAACCGCGACCGCCACGCCAACCTCGGCGCCGGCGAGCTCGGCAAGGAGGGTTGCATGGCGTTCCTGTCCGCGCCGGGCCTGCAAAAGCTACCGTGCGTGCTCGAGACCCCCGGCGAGAACCGCGAAGGCCCCGGACGCAAGGAAATCGCCTTGGCAATTGAACTGCACGAGCGAGGCATCGCGGCCCGCAAGAAGTGAGCTGGGGGGGGTCAGGGTCAGCCGGCCGCAGCGGCCTGGGCCGCTACAGGAGCAAGCGCGTGTTCCAGCTCCGCCAGCAAGGTCGGCGTGTGCTGCACCCGATAGGTCTCACCCAGGCGCACCAGACGGGTGCCGGTGCTCGTGTCGATCTCCAGCACGACCTCGGCGGATCCTGGGTTTTCCTCGATCAACTGCTTGCAGTCTTCGATCGCGCCTGCCCCCAGGCAGGACGCATCAATGCGCAGGCGCACCGGATTGGCAAGCGCCGTAGCGGTCCTGGCGGTCGAGTCGGCGTGTGAGCGAGCACGCTCGATCTCCTCCTGCGAAGGCGAGAAGGACTCGACCGACTGCACCACCAGAGATGTATTGCCGGCTTCCTTGTGGTCCACGCGGCCGCGCACCAGCACGACCTGATCGACCGCCAGCGCCGCCTCGTGCTCTGCGATCGCCTTGCCGAAGACGATCATCTCGACCGCCCCCGCGAGGTCATCGAGCGTCGCGAACATCATCGGGTCGCCGTTGCGCGTGCGGATCCGCTTGGCCTCGGTAATGATCCCACCGACCGTCACCAGGTCCTTGTCGCGGCGGTCGGCGAGCGCGGACAGCGGACAGTCCACGCGGGCGCGCAACACCTCGCGCAGCGGCTTCAGCGGGTGCGCGGAGACGAACAGCCCGATCGCTTCCTTCTCCACGGCCAGAAGCTCGGCCTGCTCGAACTCCTCCGTCGGGATCGGAGGGTGCATCGGCCTTGCCAGCCCAATCGCAAAGCCGGCCGCGGCCGTGCCCGCGGCGCCAGCGCCAGGCTCGCCGCCCGGTCCCGCCTCTATCCCGAAGGAGGAGCCGCCACCGCCGACTGAGGCGGCCGGGGTATCCAAGTCGAAGATCGAACCCTGACCGATCAGCGCGTCCTGCTGGGCCTTCTGACCCGCGCCCTGGGCCTGCTCGAGCACCGCGAGCATGCCCTTGCGGGTGGCCCCGGTGGAACCGAAAGCCCCGCACTTGATCAAAGCCTCGATCGCCTTCTTGTTTACCGTGCGGTTGTCCACGCGCTCGCAGAAGTCCCACAGCGAGATGAAAGCTCCACCCTCGGAGCGCGCCTGCTTGATCGCCTCGACCGCCTGGTAGCCGACGCCCTTGACGGCGTCCAAGCCGAAGCGGATGTTGCCCTGCACGACCGTGAACTCGTGGTCTGGGAGGTTCACGTCGGGGGGCAGGATCTCGATGCCCATCTCCTCACAGCGCGCAACGAAGAACGGGACCTTGTCCTTCGTGGACATCACCGAAGAGATCAGCGCCGCCATGTACTCGGCCGGGTAATTGGCCTTTAGCCAGGCCGTTCGGTAGGCGATCAGCCCATAGCAGGCGGCATGGCTCTTGTTGAAGGAGTAGTCGGCGGACTTTTCATTCGTCTGCCAAAGCGATTCGGTCACAGCCGAGCTCGTGCCCGAGGCGCGGCAGCCCTCGACGAACTCCGGCTTCAATGCGGCCATCGCCACACGGTTCTTCTTACCGATCGCCTTGCGCAGGTCGTCCGCCTTGGCGCCGGAGAAGCCGGCGATCTCCTTGGAGATCTGCATCGCCTGCTCCTGGTAGAGGATCACGCCCTTGGAGGACTCGAGGATGTCCCGCAGGCGCTCGTCCTGGTAGGAGATCGTCTCCGGATTGTGCTTGCCCCTAGCGTAGACGGGGATCTGGTCCATCGCGCCAGGGCGGTAGAGCGCGTTGAGCGCGACGAGATCGTTGAATTCATCCGGGCGGACCTTCTTCAGTGCCTCGCGCATGCCCTCTGACTCGAACTGGAATACGCCCGTGGAGTCTCCGCGGGCGAGCATCTCATAGGTCCGGGGGTCATCGAGCGGGAGCGTGGTCATATCCGGACGACCGACGCTGTTGCCGTCGGCGTCAACGCTGGAGCGCTCGATGATGTCGAGCGCGTCCTCAATCACATCGAGGTTGCGCAGGCCGAGGAAGTCCATCTTCAGCAGGCCGATGTCCTCGATCGGCTTCATCGAGAACTGGGTGACAGTGCGCCAGACGCGTTCGCCATGCTCATCGGTGCCGCCGTCGGCGAGCTGCAGGGGCACGATGTCGGTCAGCGGCCGATCGGCGATCACGACCGCCGCGGCGTGGATCGAGGAGTTGCGCACGATCCCCTCCAAGCCCTGGGCGACGTCGATGATCTGCTTCGCGGTGGGATCCTCATCACAGGCCTTGCGCAGCGGCTCGCCTTGCTTGAGGCAGTCCGCGAAGGACGGCGAGCGGCCCATGATCGGATCGGGGATCAGCTTCGCCAAGCGGTCGCCGGCGCCGTAGTCCAAGCCGAGCACACGCGCCGCATCGCGCGTGGCGGCGCGGGGGAACATCTTGCCGAAGGTGACGATCTGCGCAACCGACTCGCGTCCGTACTTGTCGGTCACATATTTCATCACCCGCTCGCGCCCGCGCACGGAGAAGTCGATGTCGATATCCGGCATCGACACGCGCTCGGGGTTCAGGAAGCGCTCGAACAGCAGGTCGTAGCGCAGCGGGTCCACGTCGGTGATCGCCAGGCAGTAGGCGACGATCGAGCCGGCGGCCGAGCCGCGGCCGGGGCCGACCGCGACGCCGTTCTCCTTGGCGAACTTGACGAAGTCCCAGACAATCAGGAAGTAGGCGTTGAAGCCCATTCTGTCGATCACATCGAGCTCCATCTCCATGCGCTCGAGCGCCTCGGCCGGCGGCGGATCACCGTAGCGCAGGCGCAATCCCTCCTGCACCTGCGCGCGCAGATACTCCTGCTCGGAGGCTCCGTCGGGCGTCGGATAACTTGGAATCAGCTGCTTGTCCAGCTCGAGCTTGACCGAGCAGCGCTCGGCGATCTCCATGGTGCTCGCGATCGCCTCGGGCCACTCCGCGAAGGCGGCGACCATTTCAGCGCAGTCACGCAAGTAGAACTCGTTGGTCTCGAAGATCATCTTCGGCGAGGCGAGCGTGCTCTTGGTCTGCACGCAGAGCAGCGCCGTGTGATGCCCGTGGTCCTCGCGCCGAAGGTAGTGCACATCGCCGGTTCCCACGAGGCTGCCGCCGACTTCGCGGGCGATGCGGACGATGCCCTCGTTGCACTTGTCCTGGTCGGCGAGCCCGTTCTTCTGCACCTCGAAGTAGACGTTCTCGGCGCCGAAGATCTGCAGCAGCTCGTCGGCGTGCGCCCGCGCATCGTCCTGGCGGTCCTCGAGCAGGCGCTGGCAGAAGCGCGATGCCAGGCAGCCGGTAAGCGCGATCACTCCCTCGGAGTGACGCTGGACCTGGGCGAGATCAACCGTCGGCTTGCCGCGGTGCAGGCCTTCGAGAAAACCGGCGGAGGAGAGCTTGACGAGATTGCGGTAGCCGGCGTCGTCGGCGGCGAGCAGCGTCAGGTGGTTGCGCTCGACGCGGGTGGGTGGGTTCCCGATCCTTCCGGTCGCGGCCGTGTGATCGTCAACGAGATAGATCTCGCAGCCGATGATTGGCTTGACGCCATGCTTGGCGCAGGCCTTGTGGAGCTCGACCGCGCCGTTCATCACACCGTGATCTGTCAGGCCGAGCGCGGGCTGAGAAAACTCCGCCGCGCGCGCTGCCAGCGCGTCGATCTTGCACGCACCATCGAGCAGCGAGTACTCGGAGTGTACGTGCAGGTGGGCGCAGGAAGGAGTGCTCACTGGGCCTGAATCTTAGGCGGCTCGGCGGCGGCTGAGCGGCGCTCGCGCCGCTGTTTGCGTCTTAACCGCGCGCGTCCCAGCAGCGACATGCTGTGCTTGTGCGGCGAGCCCCTCCTGACGGTTGCAGCGGAGGGCTGCTCGGGCTCTGACGGATGCGGCGTGACGGGTTCGCCGGTGAGCTCCTCGGACTCCGTCGGACGCCGCGTGACAGACACATCCGTAAGCCCCTCCGGCTCCGTCGGATGCCCTGTAACGCGTACGTCGTTGAGCTCCTCGGGCTCCATCACCGACTCGGCGCGCGCGCGAAGGCGTTCGACGGCGGCCGCCAAGGCGTCTGCCAGCTCCTCGCGTTGCTCGCCGTGGGCTCCGTGAGCACTGACTACCGGCTGCTCCGGCTCGGTCTCGCGTGCCGCTGCGGCCCGCAGCTCGACCATCATGCCCTTCAGCTCGGCGACGAGCTGCTCCATCCGCCGGTAGCCGGCGCGCATCTCCGTCAGCTGACGCTCGGCATGCTCACGCGCGGCGCGCTCGGAATCGATCTCGCGGCGGATCTCGAGCGTACGGCGCCCGAGCTCGGCAAGCCGTAGCTGCAATTCTCGCTCGCCGCTCGAGCGCAGATCGGCCAGAGCCGCCGCCGAGCGGAGATCTGCCAGCTCGGCGGCCGCGTCCTGCTCGGCCTCGTCGAGCTCGCGCTGGGCGCTCTCCAAACGCTCGGCCAGCTCACGGGCATGGTGCTCGCTGGCGCCCAGACGGCGTGTGAGGCGGTCGATCTCGGCGCGGCTGTCGCGCTCTGAGTATGTGCGACGGTCCTCGGCCTCGACGCGCAGCTGCTGCTCGGCGTACTCACGCTGCTTGACACGACGCAGCTCGTGCTCACGCTCTGCCACGGCCGCCTGTTCGGCGGTGAGCCGCTCGACTAAGATCGCTCGCTCCTCGGCGGCTTCGCGCACCCGTTGCTGGAGGCTTGAAAGGTGGGTCTCGAGCGTCTGCACGGTCGCCTCGGCGGCCTCGGCCCGGCGTGTGAGCGCATCCGTGGCGTGGGTGGGATCCAAATCAACCGCACGACGTGCGCGGCGCTCAGCCAGGAGATCGCGGTCAGTTGGCCGCGGCGGCTCTCCAGGTGTCTCTGATCCCTCAGCCATCACAGTGACCGCTCAGGCTATGGGTGAGACCGGACGCGATCTCAGCTGAGCGCGCGGCGCGCGAGCGTCACACCAGCCACCCCGACGGCGACGGTGGCCAGTCCGCTGAGGGCGAGGACACGGATGCTGGGCAGCCGGCGCAGGTAGCGGTGGCGCACGTACCACTTGCCACCCTCCCATACCGCATAGCCCAAGAGCTTCTCGGCGGATCTGTTCATCTGCCCATGCTACCCGTCAGCCCCACGCTTTATGCGCTCAGGCGTACGGCCCAACTGTTGCGCAGGCATCCGGCTCCAGTCGTTGTGCAGGCGCCGGGCCTCACTCGTTGTGCAGGCGCCAGGCCATGCGCGACTGCAATGAGAACAGCTCGATGAAGCCCGGTGAGGCGGTCTGCGAGAAAAGCCCACCGGACTCGGCGAAGGAGGCGAGGCTCGCGTCGTAGACGGCGCCCGGCGCCGAGCGTGTGACGACCCGGGCGTGGCCCTTGAAGAGCTTGATCCCGATCGTCCGCTGAAACGTGCTCGTTGACGTGCTCCATGTAGGCATCGAGATCGGCGCGCAGCGGCTCCCACCAGAGACCGGCGTAGACGAGGTAAGCCCATTGGCGGTCGAGCTGGGCCTTGAACTGATTCTGATGGATCGTGCACACGAGCCGCTCGAGCTCGCGATGAGCCGGCAAGAGGATCGCCGCGGCGGGCACCTCATAGATGTCGCGCACCTTCAGGCCGACGATCCGATCCTCGATTTGATCGAGGATCCCCACGCCATGGCGAGCGCCGATCTGGGCCGCGCGTTCGAGCAGCTCCACGAGCTCCAGGCGCTCGCCGTTCAAGCCGACGGGACGCCCCGCTCGAACTCGATCTCCAGGACCTCGGCCTTGTCGGGCGCGCGCTCGGGAGGCGTGACGAGCTGGAAGACGTCGTCCTCGGGCGCATGGTCGAGATCCTCGATCCAGCGGCCCTCCGAAGAACGTCCCCAGAGGTTGTCGTCGATCGAGTAGGGCGCCTGGCCCTCGCTTCCCTGGGAGGACTTGATCGGGATGCCGTGTTCATGGGCATAGGCGATCTCCTCCTCGCGGCCCATCTGCCAGGAGCGCACCGGCGCGATCACCTTCAGCTCAGGGGCGAGCGTCGCGACGGTCGCCTCGATCCGGACCTGGTCGTTGCCCTTGCCGGTGCAGCCATGGGCGATCGTGTCACAGCCGGTCTTGCGCGCATAATCGACCGCAAGCTTGGCGATCAAGGGCCGTCCGAGCGCGGTGAACAACGGGTAGTCCCCGTACAGCGCGTTGGCCTTGATTGCCGGGGCTACGTACTCGCGCGCGAACTCCTCGCGCGCGTCGACGACATGGCACTCCAGGCCGCGCCGAGCTGCAGCGCCTTGCCTTCGATCACCGCGTAGTCCTCACCCGGCTGGCCGAGGTTGACCGTCAGGCAGACGACCTCCGCGAGTACTCGTCCTGGATCCACTTCAGCATCACGCTGGTATCCAGGCCGCCGGAGTAGAGCAGCAGCACACGGTGCACCTTGGCGGGGTCGGCCTCGTAGGAGGCGGTGCGGGGGGCAGATCTGGGGGCTGGAATCCTCGGACACGGCGGCGAACCCTAGCTTCAATCCTGCCCGGCAAGGGCCGCGCCCAATCGCCCAAGTGCATCGTCGATCTCGGACTCCTCGACGATCAACGGCGGCAGCAGGCGCACGGTGGTCGGGCCGGTGGCGTTTACGATCAGCCGCTCCGAAAGCAGCGCACGGCGTGCGACCGCCGGCGCCGGGAGGTCGATCTCACAGGCCAGCATCAACCCGCGCCCGCGCACCGAGACGACATGCGGCAGGGCTTCCAAGCCGGCCGCGAGCCTCAGGCCGAGCTCGCGCACGGCCTCCAGCAGAGCGGGATCCTCGGTCACCTCCAGCGCCGCGAGCGCCGCCGCCGCGACGACGGGGCCGCCGGCGAACGTGGAGGCATGATCGCCGGGCTCGAGCACGTCCGCCAGGCGCGGGCCGGTGATCAGCGCGCCGATCGGCAGCCCTCCCCCGAGCGCCTTCGCGACGGTGATCGCGTCGGGTGTGACCCCGGTCTGCTCATAGGCCCAGAGCGTGCCGGTGCGGCCCATCCCGGACTGGACCTCGTCGAAGATCAGCGCCGCGCCGTGCGCGTCGCAGGCCTCACGCGCGGCCAGAAGCGCCTCGCTAGAGAGCACGTTCACACCCGACTCGCCTTGGATCGGCTCCAACATGCACGGCGGCGGTACGCCCGTCGACCGCGCCCGCGATCGCCTCGGTCGTGGGATCGACCGCACGAAAGCCCGGAACGAGCGGCGCGAATGGCGCCTGCTTTGACTCCTGTGGTGTGGCCGACAGCGCGCCGTAGGTGCGCCCGTGGAAGGCGCCGTACACGACCACGACGTCCCCTCCCGGAGCGAGCCTTTCGGACGAGCTTGATCGCCGCCTCGTTGGCCTCGGCGCCGGAGTTGCAGAAGAACACCTTGCCGCGAAGACTCGACCGCGACAGGCGCTCGGCCAGGCGCATCGCGGGCTCGGTGTAGAACAGGTTGCTCGCGTGCATCAGCCGCCCGGTCTGCTCACGCACGGCCGCGACCACCCGCGGGTGGCAATGGCCGATGTTCGTGACGGAGATGCCGCAGAGGAAGTCGAGATACTCGTTTCCGTCAACGTCCCACAGGCGGGCGCCCTCCCCACGGACGAACTCGACGGGAAACCGCGCGTAGGAGTGGATCACGCTCGAATCCTCCAGCGCCTGCAACTCTGCGAGGCTCACGGAGAACCCTCGATCTTCGTGCCGACGCCGGCATCGGTGAAGAGCTCCAGCAGAAGCGAATGCGGCGTGCGACCGTCGAGGATGTGCGCGGCGCTGACGCCCTGATGGATCGCATCGAGGCAGGCCTGCAGCTTGGGACGCATGCCCCCCTGGAGGCTCGGCAGTGAGCTCTCCACCTGCTCTGCGGAGGCCTGCCCGATCAGGCTCCCGGGGTCGGCCGGGTCGGCCAGCCAGCCGGGGACGTCCGTAAGGAAGATCACCTTCTGCGCGCCCATCGCGCCCGCCACCGCGCCGGCGGCCTCGTCGGCGTTGACGTTGTAGGAGCGCCCATCGCGGTCGGCGCCGACAGAGGCGATCACGGGGATGTAATCGCTCGCGACGTGCTCGATCACGCCGGCATTCACGCGCTCGATGCGCCCAACGAAGCCGATGTCCTCGCCGCCGGGGCCCTCGCGGCGCACGACCCGGAACAGCGAGCCGTCGTCGCCGCAGAGGCCGACCGCGGGCTGGCCGTGGCCGGCGAGGCGCAGGACGATCTCCTTGTTGACCTTCCCGACGAGCACCATCTTCGCGACCTCGACGGTGTCCGCGTCGGATACGCGCAGGCCGCCGACGAACTCGACGGGCAGGCCAAGGCGCTCCATGTAGGCTGTGATCTCGGGGCCGCCACCATGGACGACGATCGGGTTCAGGCCGACGTACTTGAGCAGCACGACGTCGCGCGCGAACTCCTCGCGCAGGGTGGGATCCTCCATCGCGGCGCCGCCGTACTTGATCACGACCGTCTTCCCATGGAACTCCCTGATGTAGGGAAGCGCCTCGAGCAGTGTGCCTACATCGCGCATGGTGTCCTCACGTTGTGTAATCCGCATTGATGGTCACGTACTCATGGGATAGGTCGGAAAAGAACACCTCGGTCTCGGCCCCGTCCCCAGGCAAGGTGATCTCATATTCGACTTCCTTTGCCTTCAGCGCCTGCTCCAGCTCGGCTTCGTCGTAGTCGATCGCGGCGCCGGCCGAGCACACGTGGATGCCCTCCAGCGTGATGTCGACCGCGAGCGGCGCTGTCCCCGGCATTGCGGCGCCGACGGCCTGGACGATCCGACCCCAGTTGGGATCGCCGCTGTGCAGCGCCGCCTTCACGAGCGGCGAGTTGGCGACCGCGCGTGCGACCGCCTCGGCGCCCTCGATGTGACCACCGCGCACGAGGACCCGCGCGATCCGTGCGGCGCCCTCGCCGTCGGCGACCATCATGATCGCGAGCTGGCGCAGGAGCGCGTCGAGCGCCTCGCCGAAGCGCAGCTCGTCCTCGGACTCCGGTTCGACCCGAACGCCGGAGGCGCCGGAGCACATCAGCACGGCGATGTCGTTCGTCGAGAGCTGGCCGTCGACCGACGCGCGGTCGAACGAGCGCTTGACGGTGACCCCGAGCAACAGATCCGCGGTCGCGGCCTGCAGCGCCGCGTCAGTCTGGACGAAGCAGAACATCGTCGCGAAGCGCGGCGAGATCATTCCCGCGCCCTTGCACTGCGCGGTCAGCCGAACCGGCCCACCGGAGAGCTCGACCTCCAGGCAGGCGCGCTTCTCAAACGCGTCGGTCGTCTGGATCGCCTGCTGGAAGTCGCCGTCGCCATCGCGGCGCAGCTCGCCGTTAGCCGCGAGGATCCCCTTCAACATCGCGTCCACCGGCAGGTACTGGCTGATGCCGCCGGTCGAGGCGAGCGCGACCGCGGACTCGTCGACCCCGGCGGCGATCGCCGCGGCGCCCTGGGTCTTGGCGGCGTCGTCGATGCCGCGCTTGCCGGTGGCGGCGTTCGCGCAGCCGGCGTTCGCGAGGATCGCGCGCAGCCCGTCCAGCCGGCAGCGCTCCTGGCTGACGAGCACCGGCGCCGCGGGCGTCCCCGAGGAGGTGAAGCGCGCGGCGCTGACGGGGTCATCCGCGTCGCACACGAGCAGCCCGAGGTCGCGGTTGCCGCTCGGCTTGATCCCGCACGCCACCCCGGCCGCGCGGAAGCCATCGGGCAACCCCACATCGGGGCCGAGGTCGCGCACGTGCCCAGGTGCGGGCACCCAGCGTGAATGGAAGAACGGCCGCGGCGGGCCTGCGGCAGCCCGGTCGCCGAAGATGTCTTTGCCGACGCTCACAGCAATCCTTCCGTCTCGGGTAGCCCGAACATCACGTTGAGGTTCTGCACCGCCTGCGAGGACGTCCCCTTCCAGAGGTTGTCGATCGCCGAAAGCACGATCACCTTGCCGCTGTGCGGATCGGCCTTCGCGAACACGCGGCAGAAGTTCGTCGCCTGCACGTCGCGCGTGCCCGGCGGCGCGCCCACCACCTCCACGAACGGCTCGTCGGCGTAGGCGGCGAGAAACAACTCGGCCAGCTCGCCGTCCCCGACCGGGCGCGTCGGCGTCACGTAGCAGTCGGCGAGCTCGCCCTGGTCGAGCGGGACGAGGTGCGCCTGGAACAGCACCGCGACCTCGTCGCTCGCGCCGGCCGCGGCGCGCAGTGGCGAGAGCTGCTCCTCGATCTCGGGCGTGTGGCGGTGTTCTGCCACCTTGTAGGGCAGGATGTTCTCGCCCGCGATCGAGCCGTGCGTGGTCTCGTCGAACGTGCGGCCCGCCCCCGAGAGACCCTGCTTGGCGTCGATCACGACGTCGGCGATCAACCCGGCGCGCGCGAGCGGCGCGAGGCCCAGCAACGAGGCCGTCGGATAGCAGCCCGGGTTGGCGACGATCGCGGCGCTCGCGATCCGCTCGCGATGCAGCTCGGTCAGGCCGTAGACAGCCTGCGGGAGCAGATCCGGGCGCGGGTGCTCGCCGTAGGTGCGTTCGTAGGTGGCGAGCGAGGAGAGCCTGAAGTCGGCGCTCAGGTCGACCACGCGCGCGCCGCGGTCGCGCAGGTCGCCGACCGTCGGCGCGGCCGCCGCGTGGGGATAGGCGACGATCGCCGCGTCGAGCTCGCCGTAGGCGTCGAGCTCGAGTTGCTCGATCTGTAGTGGCACGCGATAGCGCGGATACAGGTCGTCCAGGCGCCGGCCGACCTCCGAGCGCCCGGTCACGGCGACCAACTCGAAGCCCGGGTGGCGCCACAGCAGGTACGCGACGAGCGCGCCGGCGAAGCCCGTCGCGCCGGCGACGAGCACGCGCGGAGAGCCGGCCGCGAAGCTCTGTGGCGCGGGCGCACCGGCCGCGGCACGCGTCGAGTGCAGCTCAGCCACGCAGCTCACCCCCCAGCTCGGCCAGCGCCGCCACGATCTTTGCCCGCGCGGGCGCCACGTCCTCGTCGGTGAGGGTCTGCTCCTGGCCGCGGAACGACAGCGCCAGCGCCAGCGAGCGCCTGCCCTCCCCGACCTGCGGGCCGGTGTAGACGTCGAACACGCTCACGTCGTCGAGCATCTCCCCGCCCGCCTGCTTCACCAGCTCCAGTACCCGCCCCGCGGCGACGTCGTCGGGCAGCACGACCGCGAGATCCTGGCGCAGCGAGGGCACCGACGCGAAGGCCTTGAAGGCCGGCACGGGATGGGACGCCGCGGCGAGCTTGCCGAGATCGATCGCGAACACGGCCGTGCGCCCCAGATCCCACTCCGCGGCGACGAGCGGGTGCACCTCCCCCACGAAGCCGAGCCTGACGAGCTCCGCTCCCTCGCCGTCGGCGAGCACCTCGGCGCTGCGGCCTGGATGCAGGAATGGCCAATCGCCGGCCGGCCGCACCGACCAGGCGACGTGGAACTTGTCGAGCACCCCCTCCAGCAGCGCCTTGACCGCGAAGAAGTCCGCCTCGGCGGGCTCCCCGCGCCAGGATTTGGACGCCCACCCACCCAGCGCGCCGGTCAGCAGGGCTCCGAGCGCGTGGTGTTCCTCGACGGGCATGTCGTTTGCGAGATCGCCCGCGACAACGGCGGACTCGTAGTTTTGCTCGCCCGCAGCACCGGCGCGTGCGGCACGGTAGACAGCCCCGGACTCGAAGATCGCCACGTCCGGGCCGTTGCGCGCGACGTTGTATCGCGCGGCGTCGAGCAACGAGCCGAGCAGCGTCGGGCGCATCGTCGACTGGGTCTCCGACATCGGGTTCTCCAGCCGCACGATCCGCCGCAGCGGGTGCTCGTCTCCCAGGCGCAGCCGGTCGAGTAGACCGGGGTCGGCGAAGCTCCAGCCGACGACCTCGTGCAGGCCGCGACCGACGAGCGCGTCCTCGGCCGCGCGGCGCACTCTCTGGGCGTGGCTCAGCAGGCCCGCGGCGCCGCGGCGGGCGGGGAGCGTGGCGGGCAGCTTCTCCAGGCCATCGATCCGCGCGACCTCCTCGATCAGGTCGATCTCGCGCGTAACATCCGTGCGCCGCAGCGCCGGCACGGTCACGTCGAGGCCGTCGCGTTCGGGCGCCCCCGGATCCGATGCCGCGACCGTCTGAAAGTCGAGCGCCTGCAGAATCTCCGCCTGGCGCTCGCGCGGGACCGGCAGCCCGAGGATCGCCTGCACCCGCGCCTCCCGCAGGCGGATCAGGAGCTCCGGCGCCGGCTCCCAGCCGACGTCGATCGTGCCGGGGGCGACCCTTGCGCCACAGCACTCGATCAGCAATTTCGTCGCGACGGCCTGCGCGTGCATGCACTGCTCGGGCGCCAACCCCTTCTCGAAGCGCCCCGATGCCTCGCTGCGCAGACCCAGATTCCACGAGGTGCGGTGGATGTTCGGGCCGCTCCACGTCGCCACCTCCAGCAGCACCCTCGTCGTCTCGGGCCGTACCTCCGAGCGCGCCCCGCCCTTCACGCCCGCGATCGATGTCGGGCCGTCCCCGTCGGCGA
The DNA here is from genome assembly GCA_963813745.1 of uncultured Solirubrobacterales bacterium. Lineage (GTDB taxonomy): Bacteria > Actinomycetota > Thermoleophilia > Solirubrobacterales > Solirubrobacteraceae > Palsa-744. The sequence continues at coordinate 407,149 of CAWEZW010000004.1, read as the reverse complement.
TCACGACCATCTCCGCGTCGAGCGTGCGCGTTTCGCCGTCGAGCGTGTCCACTTGCTCGCCCTCCCCCGCGCGGCGCACCGTCAAACGTTGGCCGGCCACATGGTCGAGGTCGAACGCGTGCAGCGGCTGGCCGGTCAGCAGCATCGCGTAGTTGGTGATGTCGACGACGTTGTTGATCGGTTTCTGCCCGGCCGCCGTCAGGCGAGCCTTCAACCACAGCGGCGAGGGAGCCACGGTGACGTCCTCGAACACGCGCGCGGTGAAGCGTTGGCATAGATCCGGGCAGTCCACGACCACCTCGGCGCCGTCCAACTCGCCGGCCGACCCGGGATCCTCGCTCCACGGCGCCGGCGCCAGGGAGGCTCCGGTCGCGGCATGCAACTCGCGCGCGACCCCGTATACCCCCAAACAATCCGGTCGATTCGGGGTGATCTCCAGCTCCAACACCTCGCCGCTGATCGGTAACACGTCCGCGAGTGGCGTCCCCGGGGCAAGCTCCGCATCGAGCATGAGGTCGTCCAATACAAGGATGCCCTCCCCACCGACACCGATCTCAAGCTCGGTCTCAGCACAGATCATCCCTTCGGACACCACACCCCTCAGCTTCGCTTGCTTGATCTTCGTTCCATCGGGCATGACCGCCCCCGGCGTCGCGACCGCGACCGTCTGTCCCATGGCGACGTTCGGCGCGCCGCAGACGATCGTCGCCGGTGCGTCGGGATCACTCGTGCCGAGGTCCACCTCGCACACCTTCAGCCTGTCCGCATCAGGGTGTTGTGCCACCTCCAACACCCTTCCCACAACAAACTTCTCGACCGCCCCCACCCCGTGGTGATGGATCGCCTCGACCTTCGTCCCGGTCATCGTCAAGCGCTCCTCGATCCCCTTCGCATCCAGCGTTTTTGGATCGCAATATTCGCGCAACCAATCCAAAGGGACTCTCATCAGAACTGCTCCAAAAAACGCAAATCATTTTCGTAGTACAACCTCAGATCGGGAATCCCGTGCTTGAGCATCGCGATCCGCTCAACCCCCATCCCCCAGGCGAAACCCTGCACCTGCTCCGGGTCATACCCCGGCGAGTTTGCCTCCGTAGTGGGAACGTAGGAATACACATTTGGATCGACCTCGCCGGCGCCGAGCACCTCCAGCCAACCCTCTCCCTTACACAGGTAGCAGCGTGCTCCGTCTTTCAAGAAGCCCTTCCCCCCGCAATGGAAGCACGACACGTCCACCTCGACGCTCGGCTCGGTGAACGGGAAGAAATGTGGTCTCAGCCTGACATCGCGCTCATCTCCGAATACCGCCCGCGCGAACGCCAGCAGCGTGCCCTTCAGGTCCGCCAAGGTGATGTCCTCGTCGACCGCCAGGCCCTCGACCTGGTGGAACTGGGGCGTGTGCGTCGCGTCGGAGTCCGGACGGTAAACCCGCCCGGGGATCACCACATACAGCGGCGGCGGATGGGCCTCCATCGCACGAACTTGCATCGGCGAGGTATGGGTCCTCAAGACGAGGTCCTCAGGCTTGCCCAAAAGCCCATCGGCGCCCGTGTTCGCCGCCGTTTGTGTTGAGGAGCCGTCGCGAGCCGCGTTCTGCACATAGAACGTGTCAGTCCGCGCCCGCGCCGGATGTGTCGGGGAGTGGTTGAGCGCGTCGAAGTTGTAGTGCACCGTCTCCACCTCCGGCCCCTCCATCACGGTGAACCCCAGGCCCAGGAAGATGTCTTCCAGCTCGCGCATCGTCGCCGTCAACACGTGCAACCGTCCGATCCGCTGTGGCGGGGCGCCGGGCAGCGTCACGTCGACGCGGTCGTCCTGTAGATCGCGCTCCAGCTCCGCCGCGCCCAACTGCGCCGCCCTCGCCTCGATCAACGCCTCCAGCGCCTGCCGCGCCTGGTTGGCGGCCTTGCCGACCGCGCCCCGTTCGGCCGGCTCCAGCTCGGCGACGCCGCGCAGCATCTGCGGCAGCTCGGCCTTGCGGCCGAGGTAGCCCACGCGCAGCCCCTCCAGCGCCTCGCTGGTCCTCGCCTTGGAGATCTCTCCCTCGGCCTGTTCTCGCAGTTGCTCGATCCGCTCGATCATTTCGTCGTGACCCTAGATGGTTGCCTGGTCATCTCGTACAGCGCCACCGTCGCCGCCATCGCCACGTTCAGCGACTCAGCCTCGATCGGAATGTGCGCCGTGCGCTCACATGCCTGCACGACCTCCGCCGGCAGCCCCTCACGCTCGGCGCCGACGAGCAGCGTGACCTGACCCTCGATCTTGCCCAAGGGCTCACCGGCGTGGGCGACGAGCGCGACGCGCTCGCCCGGTAGTTCGGCGACCGACTCCACCCGCGCGAGCGCCACCGCGAAGATCGCGCCCATGCTCGCCCTCACGGCCTTCGGCGCATGCGGATCGGCGCAACCCGGGCCGAGCGCCACGCTGCTCGCGCCGAACGCCTTCGCCGAGCGCAACACGGCGCCGACGTTCCCCGGATCACCGACGCCGTGCAAGTACACGCACAACGGCCCGCTCGGCTTCGTGGCCCAACGCTGCTCGTACACGCCGATCACGCGCGTTCCCGAGCCTAGCGTCGACACGGCGGCGAGCGCACCCCCATCAACATCGATGAAGCTCTCTCCGCCGAGCCCGCTGCCCACCACGCGATAGCCCTCGAGCGCATGCCGTCCCGCCAGCTCGGCCGCGGCGATCAGATCCTCCCCCTCGGCCGCGAAGCGGCCGCTGCGCTCGCGATCGTGCTTGCGCGCCAGGCGACGCAGTTGCTTCAAAGCGGGGTTGTGTTGGGAGGTGATCGTCATTGGCTCGTCCGGTTCAGTTCGTTTGGTAGACCGGTCGTCCATCGCTGGGTTGTGATCAGGTACAAAAAAAGGCGCCGTCCTCTTCAGGAGCGACGCCCGCGGGCTCTTCTCTGTCGAGTGCTTGCCTAAGCAGCCGACGCCTCGCGGGCTGGCTCGGAGGTGGCCGCCGAGGCTGACGCCTCGCGGGAGACCTCCACGAATGCTCGAAACGTATCGGCGTCGCGCACGGCGATATCCGCGAGCACCTTGCGGTCGAGCTCCACGCCGGCCAGCATCAGACCGTGCATGAACGTCGAGTAGCTCATCCCGTTCTGCCGTGCGGCGGCGTTGATCCGCGTGATCCACAGCCTGCGGAAGTCGCGCTTGCGGTTGCGCCTGTCCCTGTAGGCGTAGGCATCCGCCTTCAGCAGCGCCTCCTTCGCGCGCTTGTAATTCGAGTGAGCCTCGCCCCGGAAGCCCTTCGTCAACTCGAGCGTCGCGCGGCGCTTCTTCTTGGCGTGGACCGACCGCTTGACCCGCGTCACTTGCCCACCCCCAGCATCCGCTTGATCCGCGGCGTGTCGTCACCGGACATGATCTTCGGACCGCCCAGCGCGCGCTTCTTTTTCGGCGACTTCTTCTCGAGGATGTGGCTCGTGAAGGGATGGCGCCCGCGCACCTTGCCGGTACCGGTGACTTTGAACCTCTTCTTCGCGCCTGAATGGGTCTTCATCTTGGGCATCGCGCGGTGATTATGACACGGCGCCGTGACCGGCGCCCGCGTGGGCCTAGGCTTGCGGCTCCGGCGACGGCGCGTCCGCGCCGTCTACACCCACAGGCTCGGTCACCGCCGCGCCCACGCCGTTCTCGGCTGGAGCGCCACTCGCCGTCGCGTCCGTTGCGCCGTCCGCTCTGTTCTCGGCCTGTACCTCCGACACCGCGGCCGGGGCATCCCCATCGCCGTGCGTCTCCCCGGCGGCCAGGCCCGCCAGCACCGCTTTCGAGGGCGCCATCATCATCGTCATGTTGCGCCCTTCCTGCATCGGGCGCTGCTCGACCACGCCGATCTCCGCGAGCTCCTCCGCGAGCCGGTCGAGGATCATCGTGCCGCGCTCTGGATGGGTCACCTCGCGCCCGCGGAACATAATCGTGACCTTGACCTTGTCCTTGTGCTTGAGGAACCGCTCGACGTGGTGCTTCTTCGTGTCGTAGTCGTGCTCGGCGATCTTCGGGCGGAACTTGATCTCGCGGACGGTGATCTGCTGCTGGTGCTTCTTCGCCTGCTTGACCTTCTGCGCCTGCTCGTACTTGTACTTCGAGTAGTCCAACACACGACAGACCGGCGGGCTCGCCTCGGGCGCGACCTCGACCAGGTCCAGGTCGCGCTCCTGCGCGAAGGTCAAGGCGTCGGGTGTCTTCATCACGCCGACCTGGTTGCCCTCGTCGTCGATCACCCTGACCTCGGGCACGCGGATACGCTCGTTGATCCTGGTCGTGTCCCGCTCGGGCGGGCGCCGGTCGAAGCGGCGGGGAACCGGCACTAGGAGCTGTCTTTACCGCGCGTCAAGCCGAGAAGTTAGGCGCGGTGCTTTGAATTGGTTAGCTTCAACGGAGCCGAGTATAGCGCCGTGCCGTCAGCACGCAAGCTCATCGAGCACTCCTGCGCTGGGCGTCTCCTAGCAGCCGCTCCGCCAGCTCCCCGACCGAGACGTTGCCGGTGTCCCCCGTGCCGTGCTCACGCACCGCGACCTCGCCCGCCTGCGCCTCGCGCTCGCCGACGATCAGCATGTATGGAATCTTGCGCAGCTCGGCCTCGCGGATCTTCCTCCCAATCGACTCGCTGCGCCCGTCGAGCTCCACGCGCAGGCCGGCTTGCCGGAGCGTGTCCTTTACGCCGGCGCCGTACTCGTTGAACGGATCAGAGATCGGCAGCACGATCGCCTGCACCGGCGCCAGCCACAGCGGGAACTCGCCCCCGTGGTGCTCGATCAGGATGCCGATGAAGCGCTCGAACGAGCCGAGCAGCGCGCGGTGGATCATCACCGGGCGGTGCTCGGCGTTGTCGGCGCCGGTGTACTGAAGCGCGAACCGCTCCGGCATCATGTAGTCGAGCTGCACGGTGCCGAGCTGCCAGCCACGACCGATCGAGTCGGTCATGTGCAGGTCGATCTTGGGGCCGTAGAAGGTCCCCTCCCCCTCGCCGATCTCGTACCGCAGCCCGCGGCGCTCCAGTGCCTGAACGAGCGCGCGTTCCGCGTGGTCCCAAGTCTCGTCGGAGCCGAGGCGGTTCTCCGGGCGGGTCGAGAGCTCCACGCGGGGCTCGAATCCGAACAGCGAGTAGAGGTCGTAGCCGAAGTCCAGGCAGCGCAGCACCTCCTCCTCGATCTGCTCAGCGGTGCAGAAGATATGCCCGTCGTCCTGGGTGATCGAACGCACGCGCAGCAGACCGTGGAGCGTGCCGGAGGGCTCGTGACGATGCACCAGGCCCTGCTCCGCGTAGCGGATCGGAAGGTCGCGGTAGGAGCGGGGCTCGTCCTTGTAGAGCTGCACGTGTGCCGGACAGTTCATGGGCTTCAGGCCCATCTGCCGCCCCTCCACCTCCGTGAAATACATGTTCTCGCGGAACTTGTCCCAGTGGCCGGACTGCTTCCACAGGCCCACGTCGTAGAGGATCGGGGTGCGCACCTCTGTGTAGCCCCGCGCCACGTTCTCGCGCCGCCACAGGCCGGTGAGCTCATTCCAGATGTGGGTGCCCGCCGGCTGCCAGAACGGCATCCCCGGGGAGAGCTCGGAGAACATGAACAGGCCGAGCTCTTTCCCGAGCTTGCGGTGGTCCCGTTCCTTCGCGCGCTCCAGGAGCTCCAGATACTCTTCCAATTGGGCTTTGGAGAAGAACGCCGTCCCGTAGATCCGTGTCAGCATCGTCCGTGTCGAGTCCCCGCGCCAGTACGCCCCGGCGACCGACAGCAGCTTGAAAGCGCCGACGCTCTTCGTTGTGGGAGCGTGCGGTCCCTTACAGAGGTCCGTAAACGGTCCGTTCGTGTACAGCGAGACCGTTTGCAGGGGATTCTTCGAGTCGGCACCCAGCACCAGGTCCTCGATCAGCTCGACCTTGTAGTCCTGGCTCTCCGCGACGAAGCGCTCGCGCGCCTGCGCCGGCGTGACGTCGACGCGCTCGAAAGTCTCCGACGCGCGCACGTGCGCGCGCATGCGCTCTTCGATGCTCGGGAAGTCCGCCTCAGAGATCGCCACACCCTCGGGGAACTCGAAGTCGTAGTAGAAGCCGTTGTCGATCGCCGGCCCGATCGAGATCTTCACGCCCGGCCACAGCTCCATCACCGCCGCCGCCAGCACGTGCGCGGCGTCGTGCCTGATCAGCGCCAGCGCCTCGTCGCCGCTCTTGTCGGTCACGATCGCAACCCGCACTCCATTCGGCAGCTCGCGCGCAAGGTCGCGTAGTTCCCCTGGCCCCTCCCTCGAATCCGGATCGCCCACCTCGATCGCCAGCGCCGCGCGCGCGAGGCCCGGGCCGATCGCCGCGGCGGCGTCCGCGCCCGTGGCGCCATCCTTCAGCTCCAGGGCCTTGCCGTCGGGGAGTGTCACTGTGACCGCCATCTCAATCCTGGAGGCTACCCGGCCGTCCCCTGGCCGGCCCGCAGGCCGCACGCGCGCCGGCTCCAGGACTTCTCAGCACACGAAACCAGAGAACATAATGCAGACAACCGTCCGCAGCATTTGCAATCATCGGCCCATGGACAAAAGCGAGCCGGCCTCGATCGTCATCACGCTGTCCCCCACCCAGGTCGACGAGGTGGTACGGGCGGCTTCCCAAAGTCGCGCGCCGGGTATCTCCACGGTGATCGGGGGCTACCTGCCGAGCGACTTGGACGACCCGCGCCTGTCCCAGTCGCTCATACGGGGACTCTCGCTGCTCACCTGCTTCGGCCCCGACGGCGCCGCGCGCGGGATCGTCGAACTCTCCCACGACGCCGGCATGAGCCCCTCGACCGCCCACCGCTACGCCTCCACGCTCGTCGAGCTCGGCCTGCTCCAGCGCGACCCCAAGAGCCGCAAGTACCGGCTGCCGAGCGTCTGAGCCGGGCGCTCTGACCGGGCGCCGGAGCCAAGACTCAAAGCATGACGCCGGCGCCGTTCCCACCCGTCCCGTCCGGCCCGCGCGCGAGCATCGGGAGGATGAGACCGCTCAACCTCCACATCGGGCAAGCGCGCCCGAACACGGAAGATCAGCCGATCGCGCGAGCAAGCCCGCTTCGGTCTCGATCCTGTGGCGGGTCTTTACCGTCAACGCGATCGTCTTCGGGCTGGCGGTGTTCATCCTGATCGCGAGCCCGGCGACGGTCTCCAACCCGATCAAAACCAGCGAGCTGGTGGTTCTCGTCGGTGGACTGCTGACGACCCTGGCCGTCAATCTGCTGTTGCTGACCGCTCGTCCTGGCCCCGCTGCGCCGCCTGGCGACCCTGATGGGCCATATCGACCCGATGCGCCCGGGCCAGCGCGCCCCGATGGGGAACTGGATCAGGATGAGCACCGAGATGATCACGCTGTCACGCGCCTTCAACACGATGCTCGACCGCATCGAGGCCGAGCGGCGCGACAGCGGCCACCGTGCGCTCGCCGCCCAGGAGGCCGAGCGGCTGCGCGTCGCCCGCGAGCTGCACGACGAGGTCGGCCAGACGCTGACCGCCGTCGCGCTGCGCGCCGAACGCGCCGCCGGCGAGTTGCCCGAACAGGCTCAGGCGCTGGGAGAGATCGTCGATACGGTCCACCGCAGCCTCGACGACCTTCGCCGCATCGCCCGCGAGCTGCGCCCCGAGGCGCTGGACGATCTGGGGCTGATCGACGCGCTGATCTCGCTCTGCCTGCGGATGGAGCGCCAGGGCGCCATGCGGGTGCTGCGCGAGCTCGAAGGCGGCCTGCCGACGCTCAGCCCCGAGGCCGAGCTGGTGATCTACCGCGTCGCCCAGGAGGCGTTGACCAACACCTATCGCCACGCGGAAGCTTCACATGTGCGCGTCGCGCTTGGGCGTGCCCCCGGCGAGAACGTAATGCTCACCGTCGCCGACGATGGTCGTGGCCTGCCCGTCGCGATGCCCGCGCACGCAAACGGACTGGCCGGCATGCGCGAGCGGGCGCTCCTGATCGGGGGGGAGCTCGAGATCGGCTCCTCCCTTTCCGGCGCGGGCGTGGAGGTGCGCCTGACGGTCGCGGCGAATGATGCCAGCGCAGACCGAGCTACAGCGACCAGACCGTCATGACCACCCCGCTGAAGATCCGCGTGCTGCTCGCCGACGACCACGAGGTCGTCCGCAGCGGGCTGCGGATGGTGCTCGAAGCGCAGTCGGACATCGAGGTCGTGGCCGAGGCCGCAGACGGGGCGCAGGCGCTGGAGCGGGCACTCAGCGAGGAGGTCGACCTGACGGTCCTCGACGTCTCGATGCCGCGCATGACGGGACTGCAGGCCGCCGCCGAGCTACATCGCCGCCGGCCCGAGCTGCGGATCCTGATGCTCTCGATGCACGACAACGAGCAGTACTTCTTCGAGGCGCTGAAGGCCGGCGCCTCGGGCTACGTGCTGAAGACGGCCGCCAACCGCGACCTCGTCGAGGCCTGCCGCGCGTGCATGCGCGGCGAGGCGTTCCTGTATCCCCCGGCGGTCGCGACGCTCGTGCGCGACTACCTCGACGGCGCCCGCCTCGGCGAGGCGCCCCCGAAGGACCCGCTGACCGCGCGCGAGCTCGAAGTCGTGAAGCTGATCGCCGAAGGCCACACCACCGAGGAGATCGCCGCCGAGCTGGTGCTCTCAAAGAAGACCGTCGAGCGCCATCGCGCCAACATCCTCGACAAGCTCGGCATGCGCAACCGGGTCGATCTGACCCGCTATGCGATCAAGCGCGGGCTGGTGGAGGCGTAGCGGAGGCTGCTACCAGCTTTTGGTTTCTTCGCTGTGACCCGGACAGCCCGTTTTGCTCACAGGGCTTTTGCAAATGTGTTCCACAGCTCCGGTTTCCTTGCGGACAACGATGTATTCATCGCCGGTCGTCTGTGCTTTCACGACGATCTTGTAGCCCTTGTTGCTTTCTTCGCCCTTTGCTTCCTTCAACTCGGCTTCGGTTTCCTTCGTGTAGTTGATCGAAGGCTCGATCGCCTGGAGCTGTTTCGGTTCTGTGAACGTGTACAGACCGCCACTTTCGGTCGAGTATGTCTCGGCGGCCGTCTGGGCCGTCTGCGCGAGCGTCTTCGCCGATGAGTCATAGGCCTTGCTCTTCTGGCTGAGCAGCGCGGGGATCGCGATCGCGGCGAGGATGCCGATGATCAGGATCACGACCAGAAGTTCGATGAGTGTAAAGCCGCTCTCATCTTGAGCATCTCGTTTTAGAAGATCTCGCATCAAACCATTCCTATAGTTCGCTCGTCCAGCCGTCGGGGTATGCCTCAGTAACGGCCTGGGGACCGGACGGGTATATGGGTGTTAGTACCCATCTTCCGCAGTAACTACTGATCTTCCCTGCGTAGCCGGGCCAGCTCGCACCCCGAGCCATCCATATATGCGCGGCGAGACGGCCCGTAGGCCTGCCACGGGGATGGCAGGTGTGGATCAAACGGGATCCGCGGCGCTGCCCGGCACGGGCTTGCGCGCGCGAACCTGGTAGACGGCGGTGATGCTCGTGTCAAAGCCGTGCCGGGCGGCGCGCAGATATAGCCGCCAGACCCGCGTGCGCTCCACGCCGGCCAGCTGCTCGGCGCGCTCAAGGTTCTCGTCCAGGCGCTTGGTCCACTCGCGCAGCGTGCGCGAATAGTCCTCCCGGAAACCCTCCACGTGGTTCACGTGGAAGCCGGCGCGCTCCACGGCGAGCTGGACGCGGGAGAGCGCCAGCGCCTCCCCGTCGGGGAACACGTAGCGCATCGAGAACTCGTCGTCGAGCGAGTCGTACTCGGGGTCGAGCGCCGCGATCGCATGGTTCAGTAGCACGCCACCCGGGCGCAGCAGTCCGAACAGCGATCTCGCGTAGTTGTCGATCTGGCTCTCGCCGACGTGCTCGGACATGCCGATTGACGCGATCGCATCGAACGATCCGCCCGGCAGCTCGCGGTAGTCGGCCACCAGGATCTCGACCTGCTCGCTGAGGCCGGCATGGGCCACCTTCTCGCGCGCGAGCTCCGCCTGCGACGGCGAGAGCGTCACCCCGGTGACCGTAACGCCGTAGTTCTTCGCCGCGTGGATCGCGAAGCTGCCCCAGCCGCAACCGACGTCCAGTAGACGCATGCCCGGCTCCAGGGCGAGCTTGCTCGCGATCAGATCGAGCTTCGCGAGCTGGGCGTCCTCCAAGGTCTCCGCGCCCTTGGAATAGATCGCGCAGCTGTAGGTCATCGACTCGTCCAGGAACAGCCCGAAGAACTCGTTGCCGACGTCGTAGTGGTAGCGGATCGCGGCCGCGTCGCGCTCCAGGCTGTGGCGCTCGCCGCGCAGGATCAGCTCGAGGCTCGGGCGCTTGGGGATCCCGCCCGGCAACGCCGCGGCCAGGACACCCAATCCGAGACGGGCCTTGTCCTTGACGCTCAGCTCCGGTGGCTCCCATTCGTCGATCACAATGAACCCGGCATCCAGATCGTCGACCTCCAGCGAGCCGTCCACGTAGGCGCGTCCCAGGCCGAGCGTGTCGGGCGCCCGCAGGAAGTGCGAAAGGGCCGACGGCGCGCCTCACGAAGAACGTCGGCGCACCCTCGCTCGTCGCCTGCACCACCCCCCCGTCCCAGAAGCGCACGTGAAACGGCCGCTGCGGGAACGCCTGGCGTAGGGCGCGGCTGAGCGGGCCGCTTGCTCGGATCAATGCCACGGGGCTCACCTTAGCCAGCTGCGTGCATGCACCCGGGTAAGGTTGAACGGATGTCAGATCCATCCTCAACCGACCTCCAGAAGGAGCGCAAACGCACCCGTGCCGGATGGCTGCTCGACGCAATCCGCTACGTGCTCCCCGCGGTCGTCGTGATCGGTGGGCTCGTCGTGATGTCCTTCGGCGACGAAAACCACCTCGAGGGCGGCGCCGGGATCGTCAGCGCGGGTCTGGCGATCTTCTTCGTCAACTGGCTGTTCCGCGCCGGGGTCAGCGGCGATCGCGAACGCGAAGCCGAGGAGGCCGCGCGCGACTACTTCGAGCGCCACGGTCGCTGGCCCAATGGCTGAGGCCAGCCCGATGGTGCAGCTGAGCGCGCGCGAGTATTGGAGCCTCGGCGAGAGCGATCTGACGCGGACGCCCGGAGGGCATCTCACGCGCGACGCCTGGTGGGTCCACCGGTTCGAGGACCCCACCCTCGAGTGGCGGCGCCTGTTCGCCGAGACGCTCGGCACCTTTCTGCTCGTACTCGCAGGCGCTGGTGCGAGCGTCGTATCCGCGGCCAGCCACGTCGCGATCAGCCGCGCGGCGGCGGTCAGCGCGCCCGGCCTGACCGTGCTCGCGGTGATCCTGTTCATGGGAGCGGTCTCCGGCGCGCACCTGAACCCGGCCGTCTCGATCGCGTTTGCGGCGCGCGGCGATTTCCCCTGGCGACGCGTCCCCGGCTACGTGCTCGTGCAGCTGCTCGGCGCGACCCTGGCGGTGCTGTTCCTGGCCGCCGTCTTCGGCCGGGTCGGCTCGCTCGGCGCCACGGTCCCCGGCGCGGGTATCAGCAATCTGCAGGCGGTCGCGATCGAGCTCGTGCTCACCGCGGGTCTCGTCTCCACGATTCTCGGCACCGCCTCGCGCGCGCAGAATCTGGGGCCGATCTCAGCTTTCGGCGTCGCCGCCTACATCATCCTCGCCGGTCTCTGGTCGAGCCCGATCTCCGGGGCCTCGATGAACCCCGCGCGATCCTTCGCCCCCGACCTCGTCCTCGGCGACTTCTCGCACTTCTGGGTCTATCTCGTGGGGCCGCTCGCGGGCGCGATGCTCGCCGTCGGCTTCGCGCACATCCTGCGCGGCCGCGGCGGTCACGATTCCCTGGCGTCCCGGGCCGCCCAGGGATCTGCAGACGCCGAATCGCCTTGACACCCGCACGCCTCGACCAAAGCGTCTCACTCAACCGTCAGCTCGCCTGGTAATCGCTTCGTGACTACGCTCTCGCCGGTGACGGTCAAGCGCAACTGGGTCGCGGTTCAGCACGTGCCCTACGAGGATCCCGGGTTGATCGCGCAGAGCGCTTCGAGGCGGGGGATCGAGCTGCGGCTGTGTCATCCCTACCGTGACGAGCCGCTGCCATCCTCAGAGGAGATCGACGGTCTGGTGGTGATGGGCGGCCCGATGGGCGTGCAGGACACCGCTGAGCATCCCCACCTGGCGCGGGAGATCGAGCTGATCGCGACGATGGTGCGCACCGGACGTCCGGTACTGGGGGTGTTGCCTGGGGGCGCAGCTGATGGCCTACTCGCTCGGCGCGAAGATCTATCGAGGCGAGCAGGCCGAGATCGGGTTCGGCAGCGTGTCTCTCACCCCAGCCGGCCGCAATGATCCTGTCCTGGGGAGCTTCGGCGCAGAGATCCTGCCGGTCGTGCACTGCCATCAGGACACCTTCGATCTACCCGACGACGCGCTGTGGCTGGCGCGCAGCGCGCTCTACCCGCACCAGGCCTTCAGCGTGGGCGAGCGTGCGTACGGGTTGCAGTTCCATATCGAGGTCAACCGCGAGCTTGCCGAGGCCTGGCGCGCGCACCTGCCCGCCGGAGTGACGTTTGCCGACGCATCCCTCGCGCAGACAGAGATCGTCGGGCGCAGGGCACTCGCGGCCTTCTTCGACCTCGCCGCCACGTGAGCGCCGCCCCACACCTCGAACCCCTCAGCGTGGGTCGGCGCGATCCAGGTTCCAGTGGCGCGAGGTCGAGCACATCCACAGCCACGGCTGATCGTCCTGCTCGCGCATCCGGGGGAGCATGTAGAAGCGCGTGATCGTGCGCTGCCCGCCCTCGTGGTCGCCATAGAGCAGATCGACGCTGAGCGGCGTGCGCGCTGAGATCGCCTCGCGCACGGGCGCGTAGAGGTCGTCTTCGGTATCGCGCAGCGCCGCCTGCCAGAAGCTGACATCGCCGGCCGGGACGTAGAGGTCGCGCGTCTGCGTGCGGAAATCGTCGACCTCGGGGTGCGGATCGTCGAGACCGGCGCGACGCGGCCACAGATGCCAGCCGTGCAGCACGGCGATGCCCGAGGCGACGTTTCGCAGTGGCAGCGCGAAGTACAGGTTCTCTTCGAACTCCTGCACCGCGGCGAGGCCGTCGCGCAGCACGAGGAAGTGATCGTCGCCATAGCCGACCTTCTGCGGCGGGTCCTGCGGGCGCGCGTTGAACAGCACCGGGCGCAGACCGATCTTCAGCGCCTGCTCGGAGACGCGTGCCGCGCGGTTGGCCGAGCGAGTCGAGGCGAACGTGGCCAGCGCGAGGATCAACGTGCCGCCGGCCGTGGCCAGCGAGGCGATCGTGCTCGTGTCGGCCATCTTGGCGCAGGGTACTAAGAGCGTCCTCGATCCCTGGAGCTGTTGCGCGGATGCTGCCCGAGGGCTACGTCGACCTGGTGGCGGTCTTCCACCATCTCCCCGCCTCACAACTCGGCGCGACCGCGCTGCACTCCAACCAGCTCTGGCATGCACGCCCGCGGTACTCGCTTTACCTGAGCGGTGCGAGAATGTCCGCGTGATCGGTCTCTGTCTCCCACGGCGTCGGCGATGAGGGCCGTCGTCTGCAGCAAGGCGGAGCTCGCGGTGCTCGAGCGACCGGAGCCCGTGCCGGGACGCGGGCAGGTGCGCATCGAGGTGCTGCGCTGCGGGATCTGCGGTTCCGATCTGCATGCGCGCCATGGCTGCGACGTGTGGGCCGATCTGGCGGTGCGTGCTGGCTACGGGCGGTTTGCTCGCTCGGAGGAGCAGATCGTCTTCGGCCACGAGTTCTGCGGGGCGCTCGCCGAGTACGGCCCCGGCTCCGCACAAGGGCCTGCAGGCGGGGACGCGAGTAGTCGCGCTGCCGCTCCTGCGTGGGAGTCAGCGGCGTGGATCTCGTCGGCCTATCGGTGCACGCTCCCGGAGCCTACGCCGAGCAGATGATCGTCGAGGAGTCGCTGATGATGCCGGTGCCCAATGGCCTGGGGCCCGACATCGCGACGCTGACGGAGCCGATGGCGGTGGCCTGGCACGCCGTGCGCCGCGGCGAGGTCGGCAAGCGCACCGTCGCGATCGTGATCGGCTGCGGACCGATCGGGCTTGCGGTGATCCTGCTCCTGAAGGCCAGGGGCGTGCGCACGGTCGTGGCCAGCGACTACTCGCCCGCGCGTCGCGTGCTGGCCACGCGCCTGCGGCGCGGATGTCGTCCTCGACCCCGCGCACGAGTCCCCGTTCACCGCCGTGGAGCGGCGCGGGCAGGTGCGGGACATTCCCGCCGCGCTCGAGTTGGCCGTCGGCACGCGCGAGAAACTGGGGCGCCTCCCGGTCGGGTGGTGGCACGCGTGGCGGCTCGGCGAGACGCTCGGCGCCGCGCCGAAGCACCCCGTCATCTTCGAGTGCGTCGGGATGCCTGGCGTGATCGACAGCGTGATCGACGGTGCGCCGCTGTTCTCCCGCGTAGTCGTGGTCGGCGTGTGTGTCGGCGTCGACCAGTTCACCCCCGCGATGGCCGTCAACAAGGAGATCGACCTGCGGTTCGTGATCGGCTACACGCCGCTCGAGTTCCGCGACACCCTGCAGATGCTCGCCGAGGGCGACGTCGACCCCACACCGCTGATCACCGGGACGGTCGGACTCGACGGCGTGAAGGAAGCGTTCACCGCGCTCGACAGTCCAGACGTACACGCCAAGATTCTGATCGACCCGCGCAGCACAGCAACGGCGCCGGCGCCGGCGAGCCCATAGCGCCTGCCTGCCCTGGCGGCACGGTGGGCAAGCACGCTCTGCTGCTCATCGACTGAGCCGGCGTTCACCCTCGAGACCTACCGACGAGCCGGCCCATCCACCCCGGCCCGAACACCCGCCCGATCGATTACTCCTCCCACCAAGCGTCTTCCTCCTCCCCCTCAGGATGGTCCTGGAGGTCAGATCGAGCAGGCGCGCGAACGGCGATCTGTGCCCACTTCGGTGATCCCGGCCGAGGTGATCTTGATCCGCGTCGGGACGCTCCCGCGCGCGAGCAGCGCGCGCAGCACCGACTCGCCCTTGGAGGCGATCCCCGACCGCAGCGGCTCCTCAAAGGACTCCGCGTTGAGATAGTCCGCGATCTGGACATAGACATGCTTTTCGGCGCGGCCGTCCCGGACCTTCCAGCGATAGGTTTCGCCGGGGCGAGGAGCCGGGATCGGCGTAGGACCGCCGATGATCGCGGGATCGTCAGCCATACGCTCAGGATGACGGCCGCACCCGCGGGCGCAAGGGGCCGGTTGGCCAGCATCTTCAGCTCACCTTTGGACATGTGAGGAGCCATCCGGGCAAGTTCTGTCCCGTTTCGGAACGACTTCGACCTCTACGACCGCTACGACTCAGACATGGGGCAGCCCCGCGTCACCTCTGCTACTCGTTGACCCCAAGCACTTCCAGCAGCGCGGCCCAGTCGGCCTGACCGCGCATGAATTCAAGTTCTTCGAAGCGGGTGGCGAGGTATTCGTCCTGCTTGCGCAGGCCATCCTCCGCGGGTTGCACATAGGGAACGAGCAGGTGCCGGGGAATTTCATGGATTTCGATCGCTTCCACGTGCTGGTCGTATTGCTTGACGTTGGCCGGCGCCGCGCCAAAGTCGTTCGCGCCCCACGCGCGGACGTCCGCACAGATGTTCGGTACCTGTAGTTCGGTCATTTCCTGTAGGCCCCGGGTGAGCCTGCGGGCGTCACGCGTGATCTGCGGGTTGCTCCACGTCAACCGGTTCACGGTGTTGACGTAGGAGTGGACAATCGCCGCATCGGTGTGGTAGCCGGTCGCCCACAGCGCGCCGGCAGCCTCATAGCTGAGCTTCTGGTCTTCCGCGTTTTGCGGCGAGCCCGCCCCCACATCCGGGCATTCGGCGTGGAACCGGAGGTCGAGCTTGTGGATGCTCGCTTCGACCGTCGACCATGTGCTGACCGCTGCGTGCAGCACCTTGTAGCTGGCCACGAGATAGGTGTGCGTGGAGGCGATGTCTCGCGATGTGGCGTCAGCCGATGCGGGCGCAAACGCCACAGCGAACACAGCCATAAGAACCCCTACACATCTCAACATCCCACGGTCAATATATCCTGGATGACGACCTCGTGTGCCGGACCAGCACGACGTCAACCCCCTACAGAGCCCACCCCCCTGATGGAGCCCAGCCCCTGACGGAGCTCGACGTTTCGCCGGCGGACGAGAAGACCGCCGGGGGCAACTCCACATACGCAGCCAGTAGTGTCAGCCCATGCTCAGGCGCTCAGTGCTCGTCATGACCTTCGCCGCGATGACGGCCGCTGGCTGCGGATCGACTCACGCGCCGAGCGTGAACGTTCACGCGGGGACAGCGGCCGGCACCCCAACGTCGGGCGCCACGGCGCGCTTCATCGCGGCGGCAGACGAGATCTGCCAAGCGTTGCACTCGCGGCAGGAGCCTCTCAATGCTCGTGTTCAAGGGCTGACGCAGGACACGGCGGCGGCGAGGACACAGCTGCAGACGCTTCTCCGGCAATCGGTCACATTTGTGCGCGCGGCGGACGCCAAGCTGCAGGCGCTCCCGCGGCCGCCCGGCGAGGCCACAACGATCGAGGAGCTCCTCACCGGCTATGACCACGAGGCCGCCGAGGTCACAAGCTTCGCGGACTCGTTGACCAAACTGGAACCCGAAAGACAGAGATTCGCGTCGGGCTCGCTCGAACGGACGACGGAGTCTGACCGCAAGTTGGCGGAAGGGCTTGGTGTGAAGGTCTGCGCGACTTCGGAATAGACCTGCCGGCGGAACCTCAGCCCGCGTCAGCCGTCGTCTCGACGGAGCCGGCTTCACGAGCTGCTTCCTGATCGGCTTCGCGCATCATCTCGATCGCCCTTCGCGCTCCTTGGGAGAGCAACATCGCGCTTTCGGCGACTTCGCGATTGACCTGCGGAGTGGTCTCGACGAGGTGGTTACCACAGACAGTATGGGCGCGATCGAGCCTCTTGAGTGAGTCCATGCGCTCGGCCAATAGCCGCGCGAGGGGCTCCACATCCCCAGAGGCCGACATCAGTGCCGGGACCAGTGAATCGTCGTGGGCAATCATCTCCTCGGGAGCGATGAACTTGACGTTCGGCAGCCCGAGCGACCACAGTGCGGCCGAGAGCGCGATGAAGCCCGTCCTCAGGTTCCCGTCGGCAAAAGGGTGCACGCGCAGGATGCCGGCATATAGAGCCGCCGCTGGTCGGGTGCGGCCGAGGATGCTCATCCCATCCACATCGTGGAAGGTATCTATGCACTCGTTGAACGAGACGCAGACCTCCTCGAGATCTCGGCGCTGAGTCTCGGGCGAGCTCCCCTCGAGCTGGCGCATCCCGCCAGTGGGCGTCATCACACCGAAGAACGTGCGCTCCTGACGGAAGCGTCCACCATCGTGGGGAAAGTGCCGCGCGAAGATCGCGCCATGCCACCAGCGGACGCGCTCTGCGTCCATCCGCAGCGGCTTGCGCCAGAACGCCTGCAGCGCATCGTCCAAGACACGGGCGAGATCGTCTCCGAGAATCTGCCACGTCTCCTGCGGTGACAGACGGCCCGCCCTGTAGAAGCGTGAGCCATCGTTGTCGCGATAGCGCGGATGCTGGGATTTGTCCATCCATCGAGGATGCCACCCGCTGCGGACCCTGGCGTCAGCGGTGAGTGGGAGCGCGACGCACGCGTGGCCGAAACGACCGCTCAGCCGAGCGCAACTGGCAACGGCAGGCTGAAGGTCGTGAAGCCGTGCTTGGTGGCGTGGGCGTTGGCCGCGACCTTGCTTTTCAGCCTGTAGATCGCGGCTTTGGCGTTGGCGGGGACCGTGAGCGTGATGTCGAAGCGCCCGTTCGCCGAAGGTGTGAAGGTCTTTGCGATCGTCGTCTTGCCGCATTCGAGCTGCTGTTCGATGACCACGGGCGCGATTGGCTTGGTCAGCGGGAGCGTCACCTGGCCGATGAGCGTGACCGTGGTGCCGCTGGCCTTCGGCGCTTCGAGTAGCAGGCGCCTCGTGAGCTTGAGGTGCAGCGAGCGCAGCTTGCCGATCTCGGCGGTGTAGCGGGTGCTGAGCCTTTCCCGGATCTTCACCGGGGGCAGCGGCGCGGTGGTCGTGAACTGGCCGTTTGCGCCAACCGTGGCGCTGGCGAGCGGCTTGTTCGCGGTACCGAAGAGGATCTTGACCTTCTTGCCCACGAGGCTCGAGGCGGCGCTGCCGCTGAGCAGCACACGGCTGCCGTGGATGTAGACATCGTTGAGGACCAATTGTGTGTTGGTGCAGCCCAGCCGTAGTTCTTCGATTGCCTTGGGGGTCGAGGCTACACCGGGGGTGGTGGGGGTAGTTGTTGTGGAGGTGGAGGAGGAAGAAGAAGAAGAAGTCGTGGTTGAGGATGTCGATCCACCTTTGGGGCTGGGGGCGACGGTGGTCGTCAGCGTTGCGCCGTCGGGTTCGTATCCCAGTCCGTAGATGCCCGCGCTCGGGCCGCCCACCGTCGCAAGCCACCAAACCCTCTCGCGAACAACGGATCGGTCACAGATTCCGCCGCTCGGGGTTAACACCGTTGTGGACATCCTCCAGGCCAGCGACGGCGAGCTGTTGGCGGCATCGCGCTCGAACCCGGATGCGTTCGCCGAGTTCTACGACCGCTACGAGGGCTCTGTAGTGGGCTACTTCGCGCGTCGCACCGGGGATCCGGAAGTGGCGGCCGATCTGACGGCGGAGGTGTTCGCGGCGGCGCTCGGCGCCTCACATCGCTACCGGCCCGAGACGCCATCGGCCGCGGGCTGGCTGTTTACGATCGCTCACAACAAGCTCCTGAAGAGTCTTCGCCGTGGGCGTGTCGAGGCCGACGCACGCCGTCGGCTGGGCATCCGCGAGCCGATCGAGCTCGCCGCGGAGGAACTCGAGCGGGTCGAGAGCGCCGCCAGCGCGAACGACTGGGTGATCGAGCTGCTCGATCGACTGCCGGCGCTCCAGCGGGACGCCATTCGCGCGCGGATCGTCGATGAGCGCTCCTACCCGGACATCGCGGGGGAGCTTCAAACATCGGAGCTGGTCGTCCGTCAGCGAGTCAGCCGCGGACTTTCAAAGCTCAGAGCCGAACTGGAGGAGCAACCATGACTCTCCTGCCGCAGGTCCGCAGCCAGCTCTATGACGCCGCCGGCCGGCGCGCCCGCAGTCGCACCCGCCGCCTTGGAATGTTTGGCCGTGGGGGTCAGCGCCGTGGATGGCACCGGACCCCTTTGATCGCGGTCGCGGTCGGGCTCGGCCTGGCCGGCGCCGCGTTCGCGAGCGGCGTGATCGGGTTCGGTGCCCCGGCGCCGAGCGCGCGCGTGCAGCTCTTCACGGCGCCGCGGACCGGCGATGGCGCGCTGAGGCCCGGCACCGTGCGGATGCTGCCGGTCTCGACGCCGGACCCCGCGGGCGGAGCGCCGTGGGGTATGCGCGAGTTCGCGACCAGCCGGGGCCTTGGCTGCATCGAGGTCGCCCGGTTGGTCGACGGCAAGCTCGTCGCGGTGGGACAGGACTACGCGTTCGGAAACGATGGGCGCTATCCACGAATTGAGCGTCTCGAGCGGTGGTGCGGGCTTCGGTGACTGGTGCAGCGCGCTTGACCGGTACGACCGGCTCTACATCAACGACACCTGGGGCGATCAGCCCGCCAGCGCCTGGCAGAGTCGCTGCTACGCGCCGGGCTCACCTCCGGGCGGCCACTCCAAGAACGAACCGCCATGCCCCCTCAGCGACGAGCGCAACCTCTATTTCGGCCTGCTCGGTCCTGACGCCAGGAGCGTCACGTATCTCCTGGGCGCCCAGCACCATACGCTCGCGACGAGCGGACCGGAGGGCGCCTATCTGATCGTCACGCGACCCCACGCCCGGTCAGCTGCTCAAAGGGGTCGGCACAGGTGGCGTCGTTCCCGTCGACGGGCCGATCACGCGAAATCCACTACCGCGACGGGGCCACGTGTCATCTGACCTCAAAGAGCTGGATCGGCGGCGCCTACGCATGCACGCCCAGCATGCAGGTACCCGTCGGGTATGTCGCCCCGCAAGCCCTGTCGTACAGCCACGCGCAGGTGCAGGCGCCCCTGAACGTCAGGCTGATCCGCATCCGCGACGGCCGGTACGAGCTGCGGCTCGCCTTCAAGTCGCGCGTCGCACTTACAAACGCCGAAAGCGGCTACGACTTCATCTGGTCAGTGCCCGGCGCACTCCACGAAAACCAAGGCAACTACGGAACCGAATCGGACATCGCTAAAGGCCAAACCGTGAGCACCACCACCTGCCCCCTGCCGCCCGGTCCCGTCCACGGGACCGTCAGCCTCCACGAGCCCGATGAAGTCTTCAAAAACAAGAGCGAAGTCGTATACGCGTTCAAATACGAAAAACGTAGGCGTCCTCGTCGCGAGCTTCTCGGTGCGGATCCCGGGAACCCCGAGCGCATCCAACCCCGAAGCGGTGCACGAACACTCACCCTTCACCTCATGCAGCGCCCCTGGCCTCAGGTTGCGCTGATCGCCGAGAACAGGCGGCCGATCGAGGAGCTCGAAGAGGAGTTCCCCTTCATAACCGCCAGCCGTGTCGACGTCTGAACGGGCGCCAGACGCTCCGTGAAGCTGTTCCTCGACGCGCACATCTCTGGCCCGCGGATCGCCCGGGCGCTGCGCGATGCCGGACACGACGTGCGAGCGGCCGACGAGGAGCGCGAGCTCGACGGTCTCACCGACGAGGAGCTACTGTCGATCGCCACGGCCGAAGAACGAATCTTCGTCACGTTTGACGTCAAGGACTTCCCCGTAATCGCACGACGCTGGGCCGAGGCGGGACGAGCGCACGCGGGCTGCGCGATCGTCGTCGGCATCGACCACGGCGAGCTCGGCGCGATCCTCGAGACGATCGCCCGCAAGCGTCCGCTCGCCCGCACAGGCCACCAGCACCGACCTCACGCTGTTCCTCGCCAGGACTCCGCCGGGGTAGGCGCGTCGGCGAGCTAACTGGAGGACGGGACGAGGACGAGCTTGCCGGCGACGTGACCGGCCTGTCCCTCGCGGTGGGCCTCGGCAACGTCGTCTAGCACGAACGAGTGGGCACGGACGCTGAGCTTTCCCTGCTCGACGAGCGCGGTCAGCTGCAAGCGAGCGGCGTCGCGCAGCTCGGTTCCCGGGTCTGCGCCCGGGCCGCCCCCGATCATCTTGATGCCGACCTCGGCGCCGCGGGAAAACGCCGCGATCGAGACGATTCGGTCGCGATCGGCAACCAGCTCGAGTGACACATCGACGGCCTCGTCGCTGCCGATGCAGTCGATCGCGACGTCGACGCCATTCGGAGCCAGCGCGCGCACCCGGTCGGCCAGACCCTCGCCGTAGGTCGTCGGCTCGGCGCCGAGCTCGCGTAGGTACTCGTGGTGGCCCTCACTCGCGGTCCCGACGACGTGCGCTCCGCGGGCGACGGCGATCTGGACGACCATCAGCCCGACCCCTCCGGCCGCGGCGTGCACCAGTACGGTCTCCCCCGCCCCAACGCCGGTCGCGACGAGCGCATGCATTGCGGTGGCGCCGGCCAGCATCAGCCCCCCAGCCGCCTCCCAGCTCATCGCCGCCGGCTTCGGAACGACCGCCGACGCCGCGTACGACGATCTCGTCCGCATATCCGCCATCGATGCGATAGGCGATCACCTCATCCCCCACGGCAACCGGCCCGGCCGGACCGACCGCCTCACCGCCGACATCCGTCACCACGCCGGCGGCCTCGAACCCCAAGCGCATCGGCAAGCGGGCGCCGGTTCCCATCGAGCCGCTGTAGAGCTTCCAATCCACCGGATTGATCCCAGCAGCACGCACAGCCAGGCGAACCTCCCCCACCCCAGGTCCCTCCACAGACTCCTCGACAACCGACAGTACCTCAGGTCCACCGAACGCGGTCGCCACCACAACATGAGCCATGCCACCCACACTACCCCAGCAGCGCCTGGAACGACGCGCACGACTCGCGCCCCGCACATCCGTTGGGGGGCCCGCTGCGGGCCGAGCCTCGGCTCGGCCCGCAGGCTGGCAGGATTCAGGCGCCGCGTATCGCGCGGTCGGTTCGACCCTGGCTCAAGAGCTGCCGTCCGGAGCGAGCTTGCCGCTCGCGAGCATGCCGACCCAGAACCCGAAACCGTCTTTGAGGTGGTTGCCGGTGGCCTGCCCCGCCTTCGTGTCGGCCGCGTAGTAGTAGAGCGGGAGACCGTTGTAGGTGACCTGTTTGGTGCCGTCCCGGCGCGTCGTGAGGCCGAGCAAGGACGCGTTGGCTTTGCCGGCCACCGCCGGAGTGCCGGAGGCGAGCACCGGAGGCCAGACCGCTTCGCAGGCTGCGTAGCAGGTGCTGAGCTTCTCGTGCGCGGATGTGGACTTTTCATCCGCAGTCAGCACGTAGAGCGTCCTGTTGTTGGTGCCGCTGATGAGCGTCCCATCTTCGGGTGTCTTGTACGTCGCGATAACCACAGACGGCGCCGACTTGGCGGCAACGCTCTGGGTAGCGGTGGCCGCGCTCGATGTCGTCGAGGCAGCGGTCCCAGAGCTGCCGCCGCAGCCCGCGAGCGCTGCGGCCACGATGGCGAGTGCGCCAACCATGCAAAACGTCGATATTCGATTCACGTTGCATTCCCTTGGTCGGGGTTCGTCAGAGCGCACGATGCTGTTCGAACCTCCTTACGTAGGCCTAAGTTTGTGGTGAGTAATGTCTCATCGCACGAGCCCTGCGGGTCGACCCTGATACCACTCCATCCGTCTGTCATCCTTGCGGGATGTCGGCTTGCGATCGTGGATCCGGGGGAAGCCTTTACAAGTGGGCGATACTGGTTCGATTCGTCGGACATGCCTGCAAATCGGCACCTTTGACATGGCTTTCCCCCTAGAATCCCCCGAATCTGAGCGAAACTAATGGACGTTTCCCCTTAAACGCTCGCCGGTTCGATTCAAACACGACGCGGACGGCGGTCGGGCGGCGCCCTGCCGGCAATCCGCCGAAGCGAGCCCGGATAGATCACCTCCGGTAATGGCTGGTAGGGATCAGTTTGAATAGGGGCGGTGAGGTAGCCGTCCCAGAAGCCAGGCGTACCATTGCGGTGCGTACTGACGCAGCCCCAGCAGAGCGAACGCTACAGACAGCGTGAGAAAGAGAGTCGTCCAGACCAGCTCTGACGGTTGAAAGACAGCTACAACCAGAGCCGTCAAGATCCCGGCCGCCAGCACTGAAGGGATCGCATACCAGCCGAGCACGGCTACGGCGACAAGCCAACCTACCGGTGGGCGAGGGCGACGGCGCACCATATGACCAGTATGCCTAAAGATCCGGGCCCCTCCCTTAGACCAGTCACCTACTCCCAGCGTCGTTCGACCGGGTTCCAGCGTGAGACGTTCTCGGCCTGCATACCATCGACGAAGTCCACGACACCGTCGACGACATCGGAGAAGCGCTCGGGTAGGCCGGTCAGCCCGACGCGTGCGCGGAACGCTTCCCATGGCTGCTGCCGGGTCTCGCGCAGCGTTTCGAGCAGCGGCCCGAGCGGTCGTATCTCGTGGTGGCGATGTTCCGCCGTCGTGCGCAGCGCTTGGCGCAGCGGCTCGGCCTCAACGGAGTGGATCTCTGAGAGCAGGTAGACGTCGCCGTAGTCGCGGTCGCGTGTGTTCGCGTCGCCCAAGAACATCATCGTGTCGGCCTTCTCGGCGATGACGCTCTCAAGCGGATAGCTCAACAGCCGGAAGTCCGGATCGTCCAGGAGCGTGGGGTAGTCGATGCGCTGCGGCTCGACAGGATCGCCGAAGGACAGGTCGAGGCGAAGCTTGAGCACGGCACCAGCCAAGTTCGTCGGCAACGCCAAGCGTACGCCCTCGTAGTCGGCGTCTTCGCGTATCGAAGTGATCGATATCTCGGTCGCGTCGAAGCTCACGCCGTCCTCCATCGAGATCCCAGCGATCTCGCCGATCACGGCCCGCAGATTGCCCTCGTCGCTGGCTATCCCTCGTGCGAGCATGTCCGCGTCGCGCGTGGGGCGCCGAACGTCAAGCACGGCAAGCAGCATTCCGCCCTTGAGCACGAATTGCTCGGCGAACCGCGACTCGGCCAATCGAGCCAGAAAGCGCTCATGGATGTAGAGCTCAAAAAGTTGCTGAGTGTTGCGGCCCTGGACCCGCGCGAGCTTCTGTAGCTCCAGGTAGGTCTGCTGTGGCGTACGCGCGCTCACGCCAGCAGAGGCTCCATCGCTTCGGCCATCACCGTACCGACTCGCAACTGGCGTGCCAGTGCCAGCAGATCGCCCGGCCTGGCCCCTCGACCTTGCAGATACCTACGAAGCGCCGAGAGCGCCAGATCCCGCCCCACGCGCGAGCGAAGTCGCAAGAGATCGACGACCGTTCGCTCTCTGGAGCTGATCGCGATCGTCTCGGCCGATTCGAGCGTCTGCTGAACGCATCCAAGAGCGAATGTGTCCGCCGCGAAGACGTGCACGCGCGTTGGGGGATAGGCGATAGTGGGCCGGTGCCTGCCGCGCGCGACCGCGATGTGGACCAAATCGGGCATCGCATCGGTCAGGTCCCAGAAGCTGGCAGCCGAGTTCAGGCAGATCATGCCCTCAGGCGCTCTTCGAGAAACCGCCACGAGATCCAGATGAGCGGTCGCCGGCGCATCGGCGAGCCGGTAGATGCCGCGAGATAGCTCGATCAGCGCCCCCTCGTCCCGCAGCCGATACAGATCCTCCCAGCGCGCACCGCCTTTGATGAGCTCGGATGTCGAGGCCACGCCCCCCGAGCGGCGTGCAATGTCGAGGATCTCATCAGACAACATGTATGAGATTCTACACACCTAGCAGTCAGGTGTGCATACTTTCATCCAACGACAGCCGCCCCGGGCGCGGGTACCTGCGCTACCGCAGATGCTTGCTCGCCGGCCGCTACTGCTTCGTTCACGCTCTGTCGGTACTCGACCGCCTCCGGGACCTCGGTGTATTCGAGAAGATCCGCCGAGAGTGAAACCAGATGGGCCTTGGCCTCGCCCGGTGTGGCGTAGAAGAACTCGCGCCGTTTGTTGACACGGTTGACCCGACGGTCAGCGAGCCGAACGTGCATCTCCCGCTCCAAGCCGACTGCATCGGCCGAGAAGACCAACGCATGGGTGTCATATCGAAACGGGACAGAAGCATCGCCGAGCTCCCGGACACGTTCGGTCGGGTCGAGGCGACGAGTTAGCCCAATCTTGATCATCCCCTCACCGAAGGCTCCGACGTTGGAGATCACGTAGACGTAGCCGGCGCGGACATTCGCCACTCGATAATCCACATCTTCAATCGCCTTGACGATCTTCGCGAGCGCTTCCTGTGTATGCGCAATCGCTTCGTGTTCGGCCTTGGCTTCGTGGCGAGCAAGCACGTTGAGGTAGTGCTGGTGCTCCTTCTCCAGGCGAACTCGCTCGCGGGCGAGTTCTTCCTGAACTTTGTGCTCCTCGTGTAGCCGCTCTCGCTCTGCTCGTTCCCGCTCTTTTTCTTCAGCGCGCTTCTCCAAGAAGTCGGCGGTCAGCTCCAACTCCTTGATTCGGATCTGGTGGTAACTGTCAGAGATCCGGATATCCATTGTTTTGCCGAGTTTCGAGATGACGCCGGCGATCTTGTTGAGACGCTCCGTGGCCGAGTCGAGCTTGTAGGGCTTCAGAGCACGAACGAGGTTGTCGGCTTCCGCGTTGTAGGCGCGGAGAACGAGCTTTGAATAGTCGCGGACCATGGCACGACCTTTGGGAGCCGAGCCGTTGACGGTCCAGCCTTTATCCGCGAGAACCGCCCCGCCCTCTTTGAGCGCCATCACTTTGATCAAATCCTTCAGACGCTTGAGCTCGGCCTGATAAGCCACCGCGTCGGTCAACGGGTGGCGATACTCGTAGATCCCAACCTCCTGAAGGATCGCGGTCTCATCAGTGACCACGACCTGCTCATTGAGCTCAGCCGTCCGCTGCTCTAGGACTTGTTGACGTCCAACGAGATCCTCGATGCGCTTCTCAGCAGCCTCGCGGGCCTTCGTTGCTTCCTTTTCCACGGTCTCGACTGCCTCGGCCCGTTCACGAGCCAGGCTCGCCGCCAGCTCATTCGTCTCTGTCTCGAGCGTCGCCTTGCGCTGTTCGAGTTCAACCGTCGAGAGCAACCCAAGGTGATCGACATGATTCCGGAGGTCCTCGAGCTGCGCGCGGAACTCCTTGGCCTTCGATCGCGCTCGGAACAACGGGATGCTTTTGCTCTCCTCCAGTGCATCCTGCTGAGAACTGATTACAGGCACTCCTAGAGTTGCCGGCCCGTCCGTCGTAGCGATGTCGTCCTCAACTTGCGAGTTCATCACCCGATCCTAAGGGGTCGAACTTAGAAGCACAAATGGTCGAGCCGATTGCCATTTCGCGACACGGAGATCGACCGGCTCAACGCCCGAGCGCAGCACCTACGCGCAGAGCGAGGTGAACTCGAACACCACGAGATCCCGCTGCCCGGCGTCCTTTACGGCCTGCGCGAAGGCGAGCAGGAGCTGTCGTAGCTCGCGCGCGGGTTCGAGCCCGCGACGCTGGTGTCCACGGTGTCACCCAGAGGATCGCTCCCCGCGAACGTGCCGGACCCGCGGCATCCACGGGCGGACTCTGTCGCCTTGCTGGCAAACCCGTTGTCACGCCTGCCACTGGCCGCTGATCTGGTTTGTGCGCCCCCGCGTGCAGCCTCCGCCGCCGGCGCCAACAACGCACTTCCAGCCGTCTACCAGCCAGTAGGTTTCGCTGAGGTCACGAGGCGGGTTGTGGTGCGTGCCGTGGGCGCGCCCGCGTTGGTCCGATGTGTATAGCTTGCGCAGCACCCTCCGCGCTTCTGAGCATGACGCATGGCCCTTCGGCACTTCGACGCGAAGCGACTGCCCCTTGAAGCCGAGCGTGCCGCACGTCTTGTGTGCTGGCGTGACGTGTGGCGTCAGGTCGGCGAGCTCAATGATTTCGACGTCGCGGGGATCGTCTCGCGGGCGTGCGACACAACGGAGATCAAGGCCGGTGAGCGCGCTGTTGGTGACGGTCATGCTGTACGTGCCGTTGGCGTATGCCACGGGCGCAGTCAGCGCGCCCCTATAGCCGCGCTCCGTGATTTCTGCTTCGGCTGACCCGATGCTGCCGCTTATCTCAGCTTCTTCTGCTTCCGTGACGCCCGCTTGGACGCTATTGGCAGCGCGTTCGCACGTATCGTCGAGAGCGAACGCGCTGAGCCGGTCTCGTGGCTGGCGGGCGCTAAGGATTTCGCCGGGGAAAGCGCCATTGGAGGACAGCGGGCCTTCGCCGCCGATCACTGGCGCCCAGTATTCGGGATCAAAGACGCCAATAAAGACCGTGAGCGTGCCCGCGCTTGAGTCATACCGGGCGCCAAAGACGCGAAGGAATGGAGCCTGCTGCTCGATCGGCGGTTCCGGGGTGAACGAGGGTGACTGTTGGGGCGCTTCCGATTCAGCGCGGCCTTCGTAGACATCCGCCCGCGCCCGGCCCGCCAGCAACAGGAAAGCTGCGAACGCCGCAATAGCGAGAGCCGCCAGCGGTGCGGTCGCGGAGCCTAGCTTGGTCACGCGTCGCCGATCTCGCTTGCTCATGCGGCCACTCTACGCCCGTCTCGGCCGCGACGGGCGTGCGGGCATCTTGGGTGGCCGTCGCCGCTTGCAGCTAAAGGCATGTGCGCGGTCGCTGATGCAGTTCGTAATGTCCGACCTACCCCCGGACCTACAGCGTGTTTTCGCGTTCGTCGCGTTCGTGCTCCGCTTTGCAGTCCGCCTTGGTTTCCGCTGGATTAGGTATCGGTGGCGGCGGTTCCTCCCTGGCTTCCTGTTCGGCCGTCGTTCTGAGCCGCTGTTCGCATTCTGCCCACCATGCCGCTTCTTCCTGCCGTTTTCGTTCGGCTTCTGATTTGCCGAAGCCTGCGGCTTCGCATTCGAGGGATGGGAAGACCTGTTTTTCGCATTCGGCACGGAGTTCTTTCTGCTGGAGTTCTGCTCGGGTCAGCCAGCGCAGCACAAGCTCGTTGCTTCTCCCGCTTGTGCACACGATCCCTTCCCGATACGGCTTCAGCGTGAGCGTTGCCTCCCCACAGATCCACGGACCGACTTTGTTTGACGCGCCCGGACCGCCCGAGGGCAGATGCTCAGCACGGGCCAAGATGCGGCGTGCCTGAGAACATCTCGTACGGCCCTTGGCGACCGTCAGGATGCCGGTTCCCATCTGTCCGCAAGCCTTCTGCTTGTGTGCGCCGGCTTGTGCAGCGGGCACCACGAGCAGGGCGAGCGTGAGGGCAGCGAGGGCGGCGGCTAGGTGTCGCATGGGTCAGTCTCCATTTGCGGCTCAGTTGCCTTGGCCTGAGCCCAGGCAGTTGACGCAGTGTTCGACGGCGCGTTTCGTGTTACGAATCGCGTTTTCTTGTTCCTCGGTGGGGCCGGCGTGGCTTTCGCGTTCAAGGTGTTCGCGTTCGTCGAGTTCCGCTTTGCGTTGGGGGCTAGCCGCTTCCCATTCTTCGTCTTTCTGTTTTTCGATGCAGGACCGTTCGATGAGTGAGCTTCTGTTGGGTGCGTGGCATTGCGCGGCGGTGGGTGGCGTCGCCGAACGCTCGCTCGTCGCTGTGTGAGCGGCACTGGTCGCCGGTACGGACTTAGCTACGACGTGAGTACGACTGGTCGCCGGTGGGGGCTTAGCTGCGACCGCGTGGACGACTGTCACGGTGCGTGTCGTGGCTCGCCCGGCGCCGCACCCGGCCATGCCGAGGGCGAGCGTTGCGAGGATGAGGGTTACGGCGAGCACCGAAGCGATAGGTGCAACAGGGGTTGCGCTGCCCGAGAACCGGCGCATCATGGATCAGCAACGTATCAGAAGGGGAACATGTCGAGTGTTCAGTCCGGCGTCGCGTCCCGAGACTGCCGGTGCCATGTTCCCCCAGACCACGCCAGCCGGTGCCTCGCCGCACTGTCGCTGATCCGATCGCGCAGCAGTTCGGCGCGGCGGTCCGCAAAGCTCGCGGACAGCGCGGCGAGACGCTAGAGCAGGTCTCACACCGGATCTCCCGCATGGACGCGAAGTACCTCGGCGAGATCGAGCGCGGATGGCACGCGCCGACAATCCCCACGGCCAAGCGGATCGCCGACGCGCTGGGAGTGACCCTCGCCGAGCTCACCGAGGGCCTGTAGGCCCGTCCGAAAACCAAGGGATCGGTTGCCCGCCACAACTACATCGCCGCATCGCTACCAGCGTCACGACACTCGCGCGGTCGGCCCAAGCCCTCGGCGCGAAGCCATCAGATCGCTCGCCCGAGCCGAACGTCTCAACTACACAGCCATGACTGGAGCGCCAGCCCGGGCGGCCGTCGCGCCATCTTGGACCCCCGAAGGTCACAAACGGAACCTCATTGGAACCTTGGCGACGCCGTAAAAGCCGAAAACCCGCACAAGAATGGGGGTTTCGACCGATGGGCGATACTGGGCTCGAACCAGTGACCTCCGCCTTGTCGAGGCGGCGCTCTCCCAGCTGAGCTAATCGCCCTGGGAACGGCCCAAGCCTATCAACGCTTCACGGCACGATCACGACCCGACCGCCGCTGCCGACACCGGGGTATTCGGAGCCGCTCGAGCTGGAGCCGACTTCGCCTGAGCCTTCCGCGCCACTCGAGCCGGCGGCTTCTTCGCCGGCGCCTTCGACACCGCTCGAGCCCGAGCCGCCGGCTTCGACTTCGCCGTAGGGACTCTCAGAGCCGTAGGGCGAGCGGCTGCCATATGGAGACTGCACCTGGCCGGATCCGCCACCCTCGGACTGAGCGGCGCTCTGCGTGGCCGAGGCGTAGGTCACGCCTTCGCCGGCCTCGATCTTCTTCACGACCGACGCGACGGTGTTCGAGGAGATCGCGAAGCCGACGCCGGTGCTCCCCGGCTGAGAGCCCTCGGTCTGGGCCGCGTCGCTGGCGATCTGCGAGTTCACGCCGATCACCTCACCCTGTTCGTCGAGCAGCGGCCCGCCGGAGTTGCCCGGGTTGAGCGCCGCGTCGGTCTGGATCGCAGCTGTGATCTTCGAGCCGTCAGGCGCGGCGATTTCGCGGTCCAGCGCCGAGACGATGCCTTTGGTGAAGGTCTCTTCGAGGCCGTACGGGGTGCCGATCGCGTACACCGTGTCGCCGACCTGGACGGAGCTCGAGCTCGCGAGCGTCAGCGGCTTCAGGCCGAGACCCGATGGGTCGACTTTGATCAGCGCCAGGTCCTGGTTTGCTTCTTCGCCGACAAGCGTCGCGCTCGTCGTCTTTTTTGACGACCCACTTGCATCAACAGTGAGGCTCGTCGCCCCCTTGATCACGTGATCGTTTGTGAGGATCAGCCCCTGTTCGTTCAGCACGATCCCCGTGCCCTCGTCCTCCCCTTCGGAGGTCACCGCCTTGATCGCGACGACGCCCGTGGAGTCCTGCTGGTAGAGCTGGGTCGCCGTCAAAATCTTGGACGACCCGGAGGATGCGGATACCTCGCGACGGGTCCCCCCCGAGGAGGAGCTGGCCGGGGTCGCCGCCCTGACCGCGCCGACAGTCGAGGTCGAGCTCCCGGTCGAGCCGGTCCCCAGCAGCACGGCCGCAATGCTCGCGAGCGAAGCTCCGGCAAGCGCCGCGAGCAGCAGCGGTGCGAATAGACGCTTCATGGGTCACCACCTCCAGGTCTGTTGGGATGAGCCCATGATGCGCGAACCCTCTGTGCAGGCCCTAACGATGTCTCAAAGCGCTCCTAACGGATGGGGAAAAAGTTGATAACCGGATCCGAAGAACCAGGTAAGACACCGCCCCGGTGCGCAAACGGGATCCGCAGACAGACGCAAGCGCTACAGGCGGTTGAACGATCCAGGCGTGTGCATGACCTTGATCGTCGTGTCCTCTTTGCCTTCCGCATTGCCTTTATTGAAAGGCACGTCGGTGAATTCGACCGAGCCGATTTCGGCGCCGCTGCCGCCGGTCAGCGGGAACTTGTATTCGAACGCCTCCTGGCTGATGTCGGCGTCCTGGTGCTCGGCATCCCAGTCCGCCCACCACGAGTACTCGGGGACGACCATCGGGAACGGATCGCATTCGGAGGGGGTCGCCTGCGTGAGGACGTTCTCGTGGGGCATGCCGGGATTCAGCGTGACCGCCGGGCCTCCGGCGGCGGCGCCGAGGCCGTTGGGTACCGTGAGCGCGGTGATGTTGAACGGCGCGCCGGTCCCGCTCTGCTCGATCGATTCATCGATGCACGTTTTCCCGTTCTGTTCGACCGTGGTTTCGGTTTTCCCTTCCGTTTCGGTGTAGCCGCCGATCGCTTCGCCGAGCAGCGGGAAGGTCGAGCTGTTTTCGATTTTCGGCTTAACTTTGACGACGGCCTTGTAGCCGTTCGCCCATTTCCCGGATGCGTCCCCGTTTTCGCCCTTGAAGGTGTCTGTCATCGTCGATTCGAACGTGACGGTGAAGTGCTCGCACTCGAAGAGCTGTTCCAGAGCCACTTCGGCGCCCCCGAGCAGCTGGTAGGTCCGCTCCCACGAGATGATCTTTTCGATTTTCGTCAAGTCATGTTTGCTCGCGCACTTTTCCTGGTTGCGGTTGTAGGCGCTCGCGGCCAGTTTGCGGGAAGGTTCGAATATATACTTTTCTTCCCAACCGGTGCCGTAGACCTTCGACATGCCTTCGGCCTTGTTGATCACCTCGCCGTAGATCACCTTTTCGCCCAGATCTCCCAGCAGCAGCGCGCCGGCGCGGCCCCAGGCGCAGAGTTCCTTGATCGCTTCTTCGGCGGCTTCGTCTTCGGTTTCACCCGGCGGTATCTTGGTGAATTCGATCTCTTCATACCAGCTGCCGAGGGTTTCCTTGATTTCCTTGTTGAGCTGGGAGTTTTCTTCGGAGAGTTCGTCGTTGGCCTGGGTGGGTGTACGGCTTTGGAGCGCTTCCGCGAGTTCATTTTCGTATGTGGCCTGCGCCCCGGGCGGAGTGCCGTCCGGGTGTGCAAATGAATCGCTCAACACAGACGCGAGTCCCGTACGGCGGGGGACGGCGAGCTTTTTGATCGTCGCCCCGGTAAACAGCGCGTAGCCTCCGCCACCGGCCACCGGGAGGATGAACCCGTTGCCCTGCTGCACGAACGGGGTCCCATGCAGTTCCTGGCCCGTGCCGGTGAACTTCACGGCCTCGCGCCCGCTTTCGGAGATCGGGCCGGGCGGCGTGATGATCAGGTAGGCGTCGCGCACGAAGAGCGTGCCCGCCGGTTCGATCTCGACCCCGCCGACCATCGTTCCACTTGCGCCCGTGACCGAGGTGATCGGCGTGAGCTTGACATCGATTTCCGGTTCGGCCGCTTCAGCCACGTAGACGAGCTTGTACTTCGTGCCTTCGACGCCCTCGGCGCCGATCCCGCCTTCTTTCCCTTTTTCGATCTTCCGTTCGACGGGCTTCCCCGGTTCGAGATGTTCTTCTTCACCGCCTTTTACTTCTTCGCCGCCTTTGGGTGAGGAGCCACCGCCACCGCCGCCCGGGGTCGAGGAGCCACCACCGCCTCCGGAGGTCGAGGAGCCTGTGCTGGAGGTTGAGGCGGTTGTGGTGCCGGTTGAGGTAGGCGAGGAGGCTGCCGCATGGGACACCGAGGTCTTGTGCGCGGAGGAGCCGCATTTGAGGCGCCGTCCGGCGCCGGTACAGACCAGCACGTAGTAGGAACCGGCCTTCACGCGGGAGGCGACCTTCAGCTCGAGCTTGCCGTGCTTGGCCTTGAGCCGGCCGAGCAGGACATCACCCTTGGCGGGCTTGCGCACCGGGCTGAGGTAGACGGAGACGGTTCCGCTGGCGCCTTTGACGGCGAGCGTGAAGCCGGCTGCCGGCGTTCGCGGGCGGGTTGCCGACGCTCAGCGCGTCGGCCGCGGCGGGCAGCGCCACCGCGACGAGCGACGACGAGGCCACGATCGCCGCGACCCGACCGGCCATCCGTGTCCGGATTCCCACACGCATGGGGGCAAATATACAGCAGCCGTGCCACCATTTGGGACAGGACGGCTCCGAGGTCACATGGAGGCCGACCGGATGGGACGCTCACGCAATGCAGGCCGTAAGAGGCGACGACCGGAATCGAACCGGTGTAGACGGCTTTGCAGGCCGCTGCGTAGCCACTCCGCCACGTCGCCAGGAAACAAACGAAGCGTATCGAGCCCACCGTGGGCTCGACGGCGCGGGGGACCCTCAGCCACTCACGGCGCGATCGACGCCGCAAACCACGAATCGCGGCCGTCGTCGGAGGCACCCCGGGTTGACGATTCCACAAGTTAGGAGACCGCCGTCCATTTGTGGAAATGCGGCCGTAGATTCGAGTAATGCGATCTATTTGACAATGGAGATATGATGGAAGACGGCTAGCGAATGGACTCTCCGCGGCTCTGGCCGCACCTCCGTACCGGACGGCCCAGTAGTGGCATGTTGGTGAGACGAGCCATGAGCGCGCCCCGGCTCTCCGGTCGTGCCAGGGCGTTCCTCCTCGGGGGGCTGATCGTCGTGATCGGAGTTACCGGATCGGCTTTCCTGGCCTCGGAATGGCGGGCCAGCTCGCTGCACGCCAACAGGAAGTCCTTCGAATCGACGGTCGCTGACCTGAGCAGCACGCTGACGGCGAAGCTGCAGACAAAAATCGAGCTCACGCGGGCGATGCGCTCGATCGCCACGCTCGAGCCGAACGCCGGTGACACGCGCTACGTGCAGTGGTATCGGCAGCTGCAGCGCGGGGCCCCCACCTCGCCCAACGTCACGGCCGTCTTCATCCAGGCGGTCCCCGCGTCCGGGCTGCCCGCGTTTCGAGCACAGGCCGAGGCCGACCCGGCGTTCCGCAAGCTGCTCCATGGCAGCTTTCAGATCGTCCCATCCGGGCGCCGCCCGCTCTACTGCCTGACCCGTGCCACCGTCGGCGACCCTCCTGGCAGCATCTCGTATCCCCCGCTCCTGGACTACTGCGCGCCGGTGCTTCCGGGCATCGGCGTATCGCCATACGCGGCGCTGATCGAAACGGAGCGAGATACGGGCGCGTTCATCGTCACCCCTCTGCCCGGTCTCGGTGTCGCCTCACTGGTCGGGATCGGCGAAGCCGTTTACCGGCACGGCGCGCCGCTGGCGACGGTCGCGGCCCGCCGGGCAGCCTTCAGAGGCACGATCGGCACCTCGTTTGACAGCGCGGTGCTGCTGGCGCCGCTGCTCGCCGGTCGTCGCTCGCTGACCCTGGCGCTCTACCACAAGAACATCGGGGGCCCGCTGGATCTGGTCGGTCGCGCCGGCGCCCACCCAGCGAGCCGCTCACCCGGCTATGCAGAGCGCCTCGATATCGGAGAAGGCTGGGTGGTCGAAGTGACCGGGATGGCGGACAGCCCACTCGCCGCCGACGCTCAGGGCGCGATCGCGCTGGCGTTCGGCCTGCTCGTCACGCTGCTCGTCTTCCTGCTCTGGCGCATGCTCTCGCGCTCGCGCCAGCGGGCCTGGGGTCTCGTCGGAGAGAAGACCGACGAGCTCGAGTACCGCGCGCTGCACGACCCGCTCACGGACCTGCCGAACCGGATCCTGGTGCTCGACCGCGCCGAGCGGATCCTCGCGCGCGGGCGCCGGCGGGACATGCCGGTGACCGCGCTGTTCGTCGACATCGACGGCTTCAAGCAGATCAACGACCGCTTCGGCCACCAGGCCGGCGACGATCTCCTGCGCCAGGTCGCGGCGCGGCTGAAGACGATCCTGCGCGACAGCGACACGGTCGGCCGCGTCGGCGGCGACGAGTTCGTGATGCTGATCGACTCGCTGGACCTGGAGGCCGCCCCGGAGCTCGTCGCCGAGCGAATCCTCGACGTGCTGCGCCAGCCGATCCGGCTCTCCCAGTCCTCCCGTCGGCCAATCTCGGTGACGGCGAGCATCGGGATCGCGACCGGACGGCCTGCCTCGGCCGAGGAGCTGATGCAGGACGCCAACCTCGCACTGAACAAGGCCAAGGTCGCCGGGAAGGACGGCTACATCAAGTTCGAATCCGCAATGCAGACGGCATCACGAGACCGCATCGACCTGGAGATGGACCTCGGGAACGCACTCGACGCAGAGGAGCTCTTCCTCCTCTACCAGCCGATGCTTGATCTCGAGAACGAACAGGTCGTCGGCGTCGAGGCACTGCTGCGCTGGAGCCATCCGGCAGGCGAGACGGTCGCACCCGACGTGTTCATCCCTATCGCCGAGGACACCGGGCTGATCGTCGAGATCGGCCGTTGGGTGCTCGAGCGGGCCTGCGCCCAATGCGCCGCCTGGCACGAGCTGGGACATCCCTTGAACATCTCGGTCAACGTCTCCGCGCGCCAGCTCGAACGCGCAGAGCTGATCGAGGAAGTGCGCACGGCGCTTTACAACAGTGGCCTCGACCCGGAGACGCTGACGCTCGAGATCACCGAGACCGTCCTGATGCGCAAGCCGGAGACGACCGCCCTGCTGCTCGCCGAGCTGAAGGCGCTCGGCGTGCGAATCGCGGTCGACGACTTCGGGACGGGCTACTGCTCGCTCGCCTACCTGCGCCAGTTCCCCGTCGACTCGCTGAAGATCGACCGCACGTTCATCACCGGCCTGGCGCTCTCCAGCGAGGCGCACGCGCTGACGCACACCCTCATCCAGCTCGGCAAGGCGCTGGGCCTGGAGACGCTCGCCGAGGGCGTCGAGGAGCGCGATCAGGTCCGCGCGCTGCAACTCGAGGGCTGCGACCTCGCCCAGGGCTTCCTGTTTGCCCGCCCGCTCACACCCGACGCGCTCGAGCGCTTCCTCTCGGACAGCCCCAAGCTTAGCCGCCCAACGGTGACGGCGGGATACGGGTCTCGCCGTGTACCTGCGGGACGTTCATCATGACCTCGTCGACGTAGCACCACCCCCACGCTTCGCCGGGCTCGATCGAGCGGATGATCGGGTGCCCGCTGGAGTGGCTGTGGGCGGTCGCGTGACGGTTGGGCGAATCGTCGCAGCAGCCGACGTGACCGCACTCCAGGCAGATGCGCAGGTGCAGCCAGGGATCACTCCTCAGCAGGCACTCCTCGCAGCCTTCGGTCGCCTCGGGGAGCTCTGTGATCAGGATCTGGTCGAGGTGTGTGCAGGCCATAAAGGAAAGCGTAGCTCGCAAACACCCGACGTGGATGACATCTATACATCATGGGCACATCCCGTCCCAAGGGTCCGGCGCGTCCGTCGGCAAGAAATCTTGCAGACCTCCCCATGTGATGCATCTTGCAAAAAGTTCTGTTAGGTTCCCGCCCGTTCGTGCCGAGTCCTTTGCCCCACGGGGCGAGGGAGCGGGGGACCCAATGCAGCCAAGTAGAAGGCTGCGGGGGCGAATCGCCACATTTGTGGCGTAGCGCAAGTGCGCGAGCCCGACAGCTAACCCCGTAGGCGCCAAGAAATACCGAAAGGACGCCGTTTTATGTCGGGATTCCCGCGTGATCTTGCCGTGCTCGAGCCCTGGGAGCTTTCGCTTCACCGTTCGCGTGAGCGCCGTCAAAAAAACGCCCGTGGACGCACTCGCGCCACCTTTGAGAACACCTACGGTAAGAGCGCCTTCCCGATGTCCTTGTCCGCGATGCTCGACGTACACAACCGGACCGCCGCACCTCGCGACCTCGCCGAGGAGCTGCCATGGGATCTCTCTCTCGGCCGCTCGCGCGCACGTCGCCGCGCCGCCGAGCTGCGCTTCGTGCCGGCCAGCTCGCGGGCGAAGCGCCTCTCCCTCGGCGCGCTCGCGGCGCTCACCGCCGGCCCCGCCGCCGTCATGGCCACCGGAGTCGCGTCCGCCGGGACGGCCACCCCCACGCCCGAGCCCGCGACGACGACCGAACACGTGATCGTGCTCACTAGCGGCAGCGAAGGCCGGCAGGTGCAGCTGCTCCAGCAGGCGCTCGGTCAGGTCAAAATCGACGGCATCTTCGGCCCGGAAACCGAAGCGGCGGTACGCAGCTTCCAGTCTAGCCACGGCCTCACCGTCGACGGCATCGTCGGCCCGCTCACGAGCGCCGCGCTGCGCGGCTCGGGCACTGCACTCACCTCAGACGTGCAGAGCACGATCC
Organism: uncultured Solirubrobacterales bacterium; assembly: GCA_963813745.1. Lineage (GTDB taxonomy): Bacteria > Actinomycetota > Thermoleophilia > Solirubrobacterales > Solirubrobacteraceae > Palsa-744. The sequence goes on along the minus strand of CAWEZW010000004.1, from coordinate 370,115 downwards.
CCGGAGAAACTCTCGCAAGCTCCGCGCAGACTCAGACCGGCTCCGCCCCCGAACAGCCAGCATCGACTACGCAGAACACCCAGCCCGCGACCGTCTCCAGCGCCGCGCAGGCGCAGACCGCCGACGTCTCAAACGAAAGCGCCCCCGCCTCGACCGCCAGCACCCCCACTCCCGTGAGCGCGGTCGCGCAGCTGCAGCACGCGCTCCACCTCCCTGTGGACGGCGACCTCGGCCCCGAAACGGAGGCCGCGATCCGGCGGCTGCAGGCGCGCCACGGGCTGACCGTCGACGGGATCGTCGGCCCGGCGACCTGGAACGCGATCGGCTCGCACGGGCAGGAAACGCTCACCCCTCCCCCCTCCGCGATCGTCAAGCCGGCCGCCACTCAGCCGGCGCCCCGGACAGCGGCCACTCAGCCGGGGACCGTCGAGGCCGTCGACACGTCCGGTACGCCCGGCACGCCTGCCCCCGCGCTCCTGGATGCAGGCAGCCCGATCGCGCGGCTGCAGCAGGCGCTGCACCTGCCGGTCGACGGCGAATTCGGCCCGGAAACCGAGGCCTCGGTCCGCCGCCTGCAGGAACGCCACGGGCTGACCGTGGACGGCGTCGTCGGCCCGTCGACGTGGAGTGTGATCGGCGTCAGCGACGAGAGCACGCTCACACCGCCCGCGAGCGCCCTCGCGGCATTCGGCCCTGGGCGCAGCGACTCCCCCAGCAGCACCGGAGCGAGCGGCTCGACCAGCACCGCGACCGGCGGCGAAGGCGAAGCCTCGGGCGTCGTGGCCCGCGTGATCGCGGCCGCTGATGAAATCGCGACCAGGCCGTATGTGTTCGGCGGCGGGCACGGCTCGTTCCAGTCCGAGGGCTACGACTGCTCGGGCTCGGTCTCCTACGCTCTGCACGGCGGCGGCCTCTTGAGCTCGCCCGAGGACTCGAGCGGGCTGGAGTCCTACGGCGAAGCCGGACCGGGCAGGTACATCACGATCTACGCTGACGCCGAACACGCGTGGATGACGATCGACGGACGGCGCTTCGACACGGTCGCTCTGCAAGAGACCGGGGACAGGTGGTCGGACTCGATGACCTCCACGGCGGGCTACGTCGTACGCCACCCCGACGGGCTGTAGGAACCTGTTTCAAAAAGATCGGCACGCCCGGATACGCGCCTGGACACGGCGCTGGATCGCCACGTGACGGCTCGCACATGCCACCAGCATGTGCTTCACCGCCCCGCGTCGCCCAGCTTGGTCCATGCACGCACCGACCGCACCGCCTATTTTGAAACAGGTTCTAACAGCGTCTGACACGGCAGGCTTGAGCCTGCCGGAACCGCCGAGAAAAGCACCGAACCACCCCGATCGAGCGTCCCGTCTCAAGCTCGGCCTAGTTTTCTTCCTCCCCGTCCAGAAAACGGCGACAGGAGAAAGCAAATGCTTGCACGGGCACACACCTTCACGATCGAGGATTACCAGACGCGGCATGTGAGCGTCGAGGTGGACATCCGCCCCGGCCTACCCGCGTTCACGATCGTCGGACTGGCAGACGCGGCGGTGCGCGAGGCGCGCCAGCGGGTGCAGGCGGCGATCATCAACTCTGGATATGAGTTCCCCGCCAGGCGGATCACCGCGAACCTCGCCCCTGGCGACGTGCCGAAGATCGGCCCTGGCCTTGACCTGGCGCTCGCCTGCGCGGTGATGGCGGCCAGCCAGCAGCTTCCAAGCGAGCCGCTGGAGAGCCATGTCCTGTTCGGAGAACTGGCCCTCGACGGCACCGTGAAGGCTTGCCAGCAGGGGACGCTCGCTGTAGCGCAGGCGACGCTGAACGCCGGTCTGCGCACGCTGGTGCTCGCGCCCGAGCGGGCGCGAGAGGCCTGCCTGATCGAGGGCCTGGAGGTGGCCGCCGTCGAGCGTCTGTCGAGCGCGGTGCGCGTCCTCGGCGGCGGCCCGCCTGACGCGCTGCCCGAGCAGGCGCGCCGTAGCCCGGACACTCGGAATTCCACTGGACTGGACCTGAGCGACGTGCGTGGCCAGCACCACGCGGTCAGGGCGCTAATCGTGGCGGCCGCGGGCGCCCACAACAACCTACTGAGTGGCTCGCCGGGTGCGGGCAAGACGATGCTCGCCCAACGGCTCCCCTCGATCCTGCCGCCGCTGAGCCGTACGGAGGCGATCGAGGTGACGCGGATCCGCAGCATGACCGGCGGCTGGGAGGGCGATCTGGCAAGCAGCCCTCCGTTTCGGGCGCCGCATCACTCGATCACGACCGCGGGCCTGATCGGCGGGGCGCGACGCGGATGGGTCGGCGAGATCGTGCTGGCGCACAACGGTGTGCTGTTCTTGGACGAGCTCTCGGAGTTCGCTCGCCCGACGCTCGAGGCGCTGCGCCAGCCGATGGAGGACGGGCGCGTGGCGATCGTCAGAGCACGGCACTCCGCCGTCTACCCGTCGCGGTTCATGCTCGTGGCGGCCACCAACCCATGTCCATGCGGCTACGCGGGGAACTGGGAAAGGTGCAGGTGCAGCGAAACGGAACTCGCTCGGTACCGCCGGCGGCTCAGCGGCCCCTTACTCGATCGCATCGATCTCACCGTCAAACTCGAGAGCGAGGGAGCGCTCGGCCTCGGCGCCACGCCGTTGACGAGCTCCGAGCAGGCACGCGAGCGGGTGATGCTCGCACGCGAGCTTCAGGCGGTGCGCCTGAAGGACGAGGGGGTGACGGTGAACGCGCACATGGACGTGCGGATGCTGCAGCGCCACGCGCGCATTGAGCCACAGGCGGAGGATCTGCTGAAAAGGAACCAGGAGCGGGGCTTGCTGAGCGCGCGCGGCCAGCACCGGGTGCTGCGCGTTGCGCGAACGATCGCCGACCTGAACGGCAGTGAGAAGGTGCGAGCGCGGGACGTGGGCTCGGCGCTGGCGCTGCGCTCCGTAGGCGAGTATGCGGGTGCTCGTGCGGCATGACCAACGGTTACGACATAACAGGCGGGCGCGACACCGCGCACGGGCGCGAGACGACAGACGCCGGCGGTGAGCATCCGCGCCAGGCAGAGACGGAAGCTCTCTCTCCGGCGGACGAGCGTGGCGCGAGCCGGGCCTGTGGAGACTGTCTGCGCCGCAGCTGGCTGCTCGCGATAGTGAGCGCTCGTTTGGCATACCAAGCTCGCGATCGGAGACGGCTGCTCGCACTGCTGGCCCTCGGCGACGAGGAGTTGATCCAAGCGGTCGGGGGCACGCGCCGGCGGGAGTTGCGAGAGCGACACGCACGGTTTACGCAGGAGGACCTCCACTGGAGCGCGGGCGTGCAGGCAATCTGCCGACACCATCCCGGCTACCCGCGCGGGCTGGGACTGGCCGGCGATAGAGCGCCGCGGATGTTGTTCCTCGCCGGTGCGCCACGGCGACTGGAAGAACTGGGCGCAGCGCCAACCGTGGCGATCGTGGGGAGCCGCAGGGCGACCGATTACGGCATGGAGATGGCGCGAAGTCTGGCACGCGGACTGGCCGCGAGCGGCGTGACGGTGGCGGGTGGCCTGTCGGACGGGATCGCGGTGGCCGCACAGGAAGGCGCGCTCGAAGCCGAGGGGAGAACACTGACGGTGATTGACGGCGGCCTGGACGTGGCGTGCCCGGCGCGCCGCCGCGCGCTTTACAGGCGCTTGCGAGCGACGAGTTGCGTCGTCGCGGAGCAGCCCTGCGGCTGCGAGACCAGGAGGTGGTGCTACACGGCACGCGAGCGGATCGTGGCTGGGCTGGCGCAGCTGACGATCGTCGTCGAGGCAGACGTTGATCCGGGCGAGCTGCTGGGCGCGTACGTGGCGAAGGCCCTTGGCCGTGCAGTCGCGGCGGTCCCGGGACGTGTCACCTCGCCCCTGTCGCGGGGAACACACGCGCTGCTGATGGCGGGAGCCCCGCTGGTGAGAGGACCGGGGGACGTGTTGGAGCTGCTGTACAACGGCAATCCACCACGGCGCCAGGACAGCACGACGAGCAGGACCAACAGAGCACCGCGGCCGACCGAGCTGGAGCCGAGGCTGAAGGCGACGCTGGAGCTGGTTGGCATCGGCAAGGACACACCCGCCAAGCTGACCGCCGACAGCGCGGACGCCGGCGAGACGCTGCTCGCCTTGAGCGAGCTCGAGCTGATGGGACTGCTGAGCAGAGGAGACGGCGGCCGGTACGTGCCGAGAGAGAGCCTGGCGGGTGGTGCGCCTCTATAATCTGCGCTCGCGCGGATGTAGCTCAGTTGGCTAGAGCGTCTGCTTGCCATGCAGAAGGTCGAGGGTTCGAGTCCCTTCATCCGCTTTGAGCACGTAGTGGTTGCTGAGATACTTCCCGCGTGCCCAGCGATCACGTGTATACGCGCCTCTCGACGATCTCCGCCCGCGCACTGAAGGCCGTCGGCAAGCTCAACGTCCCGCTCTACCGCGCCAGCCGCGGGCGGCTGTTCGGGCAGATCGCGGGCACGCCGGTACTGCTGCTCACGACGGTCGGTCGCCGCTCGGGAGCACCGCGCACCGTGCCGGTGGTGTATCTCCCCGATGACGAGCGCCTGGTCGTGATCGGGTCGAACGCCGGACATGAGACCGCGCCGGCATGGTCGCTGAACCTCGAGGCGAACCCGGTTGCGGAGGTAGAGATCGGTGGGGAACGGAGGAACGTGCGCGCACGAGTCGCCGAGGGCGAGGAGCGCACTGAGCTGTGGCGGAAGATGAACGAGCAATACAGCGGCTTCGATGACTACAGCGCGCGCACGACGCGCGAGATCCGGCTGTTTGTGCTCGACCCGCGCTGATCGAGGCCGCTTGAGAATTGACCCGTAGCGCCGGTTGAGAGTTGACCCCTGCGGTTCGCCGCTCGACCCAGACCATCGGCTAGCCTGGAGGTCATGCGCTTCTTCAGCCGTCCAGATCCGAGCATGGTCGACGTGGCGTCCGCGCTGCCGGGCCGCGAGCGCGCGATGGACGTCCCCGCCCTGCACGAGGTGCTGGGAACACCGCTGCGGGTGGGCGGGAATCCGATCGAGGAGGGCTTCGAGCAGGCGGTGTTCGGGATGGGCTGCTTCTGGGGCGAGGAGAAGGTCTTCTGGGAGGCGCCCGGCGTCTATACGACGGCCGTCGGCTACGCGGGCGGGTTCACGCCGAACCCGACCTACGAGGAGGTCTGCTCCGGACGCACGGGGCACACCGAGGCCGTGCTCGTCGTCTTCGACCCCACTGTTACGAGCTACGAGAAGCTGCTGAAGCTGTTCTGGGAGGGCCACGATCCGACTCAAGGGCTGCGCCAGGGTAACGATGTCGGCAGCCAGTACCGCTCGGCGATCTACTGGCGCGACGAGGCCCAGCGCACCGCGGCGGAAGCTTCGCGCGACGCCTACCAAGAGGTGCTGAGCGCGGCCGGACATGGCACGATCACGACCGAGATCGAGCCGCTGCGACTCACACCCGTTCTACTACGCCGAGGACTACCATCAGCAGTACCTGGCGAAGAACCCCGGCGGGTACTGCGGCGTGGGCGGCACCGGCGTGAGCTGCCCCGTCGGGCTCACCAGCAGCAGTTGACGGGGCGCCGTGCCGGCGTCGCCGCGCTTCCTTCGGTCGCCCCGCTACCCCACACAGCAGCGGCCCCGCCGAAGCGGAGCCGCTGGTAGTGGGTTTGGGTTGAGTTGAAACCGGAGGCGTCCGTGCCTCCGGTGTGCCGGCCGGGCTAGCCGGCCGCCGGCGCTGGGTCGGGCTGCCACGACGGAGCGTGCGGGCCACCGAGCGTGGGCACGTCCGAGGGGTAGACCTCGTTGCCGTGGATTGCGTGATCGCCGATCTCCATTCTCTTCGTCGGTGAGACGTAGAGGCAGGAAGATGCCGATGAACTTGAGGATGATGAATGTGACGATCGCGGTGTACGCGATCACCCACACGGCCGCCTCCGCCTGCCAGCGCAGCAGCGTCCAGCCACCGCCCAGGAGCAACCCTGTCTTTCCAGGCAGGTTGCTCGCGCCGCCCACGCCGATGTACTCGACGATCGCGGGGTCCGCCAGCAGACCGACCATCAGGCCACCCATCAGACCGGCGATACCGTGGGTGTAGATCACCCCCAGGGTATCGTCGACATTTCTGAACGGTCGTGCGCGGCTGAGGTAACGGATCGCGAACCACACGATCGTCGCATCGACGACCCCGATGATGATCGCTCCCCAGCCGTTGACGAACCCTGCTGCCGGGGTGATACCCACCAGCCCCGTGATCATCCCGTTGACTGCCCCGAGCATCGACGGCTTGTCGCGGAAGATGTAGTCCCACGCGATCCAGACCATCATCGCAACCGCGGTGCAGAGGTTGGTGTTGATCACCGCCGCCGAAGCGTCAGCGCCGGCGTAGTAGGAATCACCACCGTTGAACCCGTTCCACCCGAGCCACAGCAGACCCGCGCCAACCGCCACCATCAGCAGGTTGTTCGGGCGCATCGATCTCGCGATCTCGCTGCAATCGTGGACCGATCACCGCCGCGAATACGAATCCAGAGACACCTGCGGACAGGTGGATCACGTACCCACCGGAGTAGTCCAACGCGCCGTGAGCCGCGAAGTAGCCGCCGCCCCAGATCAGGAACGCGTTGACCGCGTACACGAACGTGATCCACAACGCCACGTACGGGATCCAGGCCTTGAAGTTGACCCGCCCGAGCACCGAGCCGAGCGCCAGGATCGGGGTGATCGCGGCGAACACGAACTGGAAATAGACGAGCGAGGCCTCGGGGAAGTGGAACGGCGGACCTTCCGTGATCGACTGAATTTCCGCTTTGCCCTCCTCACCGACGTGACTGAGCACGCTGCCCGGTTCGCCGAGAGCCGTCCCAAGGAATCCTTTGGTCCCGAAGATACCCCGAGCCGCTCTTCGCGATCGGATGGCCGAAGCCCATCTTGAACGCCCACAGGCACCAGACGATCGAGCGTCACGCAGAACGCGACGAACGTGAGCATCATTGCGTTGACCGACCAGCGCTTCTGCATGACTCCGCCGTACAGAACGGCGAGGCCGGGAAGACTCATCAGCCCGACGAACGTCGCGGCGGTCATCTGCCACGCGTTGTCGCCGGCGTTGAGCCAGGATGGGTAGCCTGCCCAGGTCATGTGCCTCCATTTCCCTGCTGTCGTGGATCTTTGAGCCCGCCCATGCGGGACGACGCGCCATCGTCCGCGTATACAAACGGCGCAGCGGCACGCGGGTAGGGACACCGTGGCCAACAGTTGGTGCAGGACTTTCGACATTTGTATAGACGCCCCTCTGCGGCGGTCCTGCGGAAGGCCCTAGCGGAGTCTCAGCCGAACGGGAAGCCGGCCCGCCGGCAGGAGGCGCGCAGTTCGGCGGCGACTGCCTGAACGCGCCCGGTGTGGCGCACACTCTTCTGGCCTGTGCGCCGCACGCATGCTCGGTCGCACCGCCCAGCGTGCTGGCGAACGTGACTTCGATGCAATCCCTCCGCGCGGCGAGCCGCTCGTCAGGGCGTACGCGCCGAGACCGATCACGGCCAATGCCACGCACGCGAGCACCATGGCTACGACGGTCCGCTCCCGTCGCCCCCAGCGCAGCGGCTCGGACAGCCGCTTGGACTGGTCCTGCATGATCATCGTCATGGTCGCGGGAGACTACTGCGCGGCAGGCGGTGCGTCCGGACCCGTATCCGAGCCCGGCGTACCTGTTACGCCACCGGCCTGCACCGCCGCACCGCTCTGTGCCCCGGCACCGGCGCCGTCGGACGCCGCCTCCGCCTCGGACTGGAAGGCGAGCGCCGCCGAGTTGATGCAGTAGCGCTGGCCGGTCGGCCCTGGCCCGTCGTCGAAGACGTGGCCGAGATGGCCGCCGCAGGTGCGGCAGATGACCTCGGTGCGGCGCATGAACAGGCCGTTGTCCGGGCGCAGCTCGACCGCTTCGGCGACCGCCGGCTCGGTGAAGCTCGGCCAGCCCGTGCCGGAGTCGAACTTCGTGTCCGCAGCCGAACAGCATCGCGCCACAGGCCGCGCAGCGGTAGGAGCCGTCGGCCTTGTGGTAGACGTACTCGCCCGTGAACGGCGCCTCGGTGCCGGCCTTGCGTAAGACGTCGTACTGGGCGGGCGTCAGCTGCTCACGCCACTCCTGATCGGACTTCGCGACGTTGGGCTCGGCCATAGATCCAGGTTCTAGCACCGCTCCCCGGCTGTCTAGCCGCAGCAGTCAGTCCGAGGCGCTGCTATCCTGATGCTTACGTTCACGTCAACTTCCCCCAGACTCCCGCTTCGGCGTCGCCGCCGGCCACGAGAACTACAAGTGGTGGGCGCTCTCCTGCACGAGCCTCGGGATGCTGCTCGCGGCGACCAACTCAGGCACGCTGATCATCGCCCTGCCAGACCTCGAGCGCTCGCTCCACGCGAGCCTGCTGGCGCTCGTGTGGGTGATCCTCGCCTACCTGATCGCCGCGACGGTGCTCGTGCTGATGGCCGGCCGGCTGAGCGACCTGTTCGGGCGCAAGCGCGCCTATGTCGGCGGCTTCCTGCTGTTCGCGTTCGCCTCGCTCGGAGCGGGCTTCTCCCGAATGCGGACGGTGCTGATCGTGTGGCGCGTGCTGCAGGGCATCGGCTCGGCCTTCCTGTTCGCGAACGCCGCCGCGCTCGTGACCGACGCCTTCCCCAAGGAGGAGCTCGGGTCTGGCGATGGGCACCAACACGATGGTCGCCGCGATCGGCCTGGCGATCGGCCCGGTGCTCGGCGGCGCGCTGGTGGCGATCTCCTGGCACTGGGTGTTCTGGTTCAACGTGCCCGCTCGCGCTCGCCGGCGCCACCTGGGGCGCGCTGATCCTGCGCGAGCTCGCCAAACCCGATCCGGTGCGCGGGTATGACGTGCTCGGCAACGACCACCTTCGTCGCTCGGGCTCACCGGCCTCGTGCTGGGCATCTCGCGCGGCGGGATCAGCGGCTGGAACGACTCGATCGTGATCGGCGGCCTGATCGCGGCGGTCGTGCTGCTGCCGATCTGGGTGCTGATCGAGAGCCGCTCGCGCGCGCCGATGCTCGACCTGAGGATCTTCAAGAACCGCCTGTTCGCCGCCGCGAGCGCCGCCTCCTTCATCAATGGCCTCGCGCGCTTCGCGCTGATGTTCCTGTTCGTCTTCTACTTCCAGGGCGCGCAGGCGAACACGCCGATCGAAGCCGGCATCAAGCTGATCCCGCTCGCGCTGGGAATGCTCGTCGCCTCCCCCATGGCCGGCATCTACGCCGACCGTCACGGGTCGCGCACGCTGGCCGCGGGCGGCATGCTCGTGAGCGCGATCGGATCTGGCGGCGATGACGACGCTCGGCGTGCACACCCCGTACTGGCAGAGCGGCCTCTGGCTCCTGATCGTCGGCGCCGGCTCGGGGATGTTCAACAGCCCGAACACGGCGGCGATGATGGGCACGGTCCCCGCCGACCGGCGCGGGATCGCGGCGGGCGCGAGGACGCTGCTGCAGAACACCGGCGCGGTTCTCTCGATTGCGTTCGTGCTCGCGATCATCACCTCGGCCGTGCCGAAGGCGACCCTGTTCGCGGTCTTCTCCGGCGTGACGAAGGGGCTCTCCGAAGCAAAGCTCGCGCCGTTCATCGACAACATGCATGTCGCGCTGTGGGTGCTCGCGGCAACCTCGCTGATCGGGAGCATTCGTCTGCCTGCTGCGCCCGAAGCACATGTCCGTCACGGAGTCGGCGACGCTGTCGTTCGAGGAACATGCCCCGCCACGTGAGCGAGTCCACGCGTGAGCGCCTCAAGCGAGCCCAGTCTGCGCATCGGCGACGTCGCCAAGCTGGCGAACACGACGCCGCGCACGATCCGCTACTACGAGGAGATCGGTCTGCTCCCCGAGGCGCCCGCCCGGGTTTCCGGTCAGCATCGGCTGTATACGGAGACTGAGGTCGAGCGTCTGCGCGAGGTGATGCGCCTGAAGGACCTGCTCGGGGTCTCGCTGGAGCAGCTGAAGACGCTGCTCGCCGCCGAGGACGCGCGCGCTGCGGTCCGCGCCCAGCTGCGCCGCGACGACGTCCACCCCGAGCGCCGCGGCGAGCTGCTCGCCGAGGCGCTCGGCCACATCGAACGTCAACTCGAGCTCGTCCGCGCCCGCCAGGCGGAGCTGGCGACGCTGGAGGGCGAGCTGCGCGAGAGCCACAAGCGCGTGCGCCGCAAGCTGCGCGAGCTGGACAGGGACCCCGCGCTGATCACCACCGCCTGATCGCCAACGATCCCTCGTCGTCCGACCCCGCCGCCCGACCCGTCACCTCACCCGTCCAGGCCCACGAAGAAAAGGAGCTCAAGCGATCATGCCCGACGAGTCCCCCGTCACTCCCAGCCCGGACGGTGTCCCCGGCGCGGTCACCGACCCGACGCGCATCGTCGGTGAGGACCTCACGTTCGCGGGCGCCGGCGGCACCGAGGTCAACGGCTACCTCGCCCGGCCCGCCACGGCGCACACCCAGGACCCGAACCCAGCGCGCCCGGGGATGATCGTGATCCACGAGGCGATGGGCCTGAACGAGCACATCCGCGACGTGACGAACCGCTTTGCCAACCTCGGCTACGTCACGCTCGGCGTGGATCTGTACACGCGCGAAGGCGGCCCACCGCCGACGGGCGACATCGAGGCGATGATGAAGCGCCTGTTCGCGATCGAGGACGCGACGGTGCTCGGCGACCTCGAGGGCGCCGCTGACTTCCTGCGAGCACGTGCGGACGTGACCGGAAAGATCGGCTGTATCGGCTTCTGCATGGGCGGCCGCTACACGCTGCTCCTCGCCGGCTGCACCGACCGCCTGAGCGCCGCGGTGGACTGCTGGGGCGGATTCATGGACAGGGCGACGCCCGAGGAGGCCTGCACCCCCGAGCGCCCGACGCCGCCGCTGGAGCTGGCGGACAAACTGAGCTGCCCGCTGCTGGCGGCGGTCGGCGCCGAGGACCAGAACCCCTCGCCGGAGCTCGCTGCGCAGTTGCGCGAGCGCGCGGCGGCGAGCGGCCAGCCCGTGAAAGTCGACGTGTACGAGGATGCCGGCCACGCGTTCTTCGCCGACTACCGCCCCAACTACCGTCCCGCGGCGGCCACGAAGCTGTGGGGAGAGATCGTGCCATTCCTGGCCAAGCACCTGCAGTCCTAACGCCAGCCGGAAGCGCGCCGCGAACCCGTCGCGGAGCGTCGCCGGTCGGTTTGTAAGGTGAGGAGAACCCGATTTTCGACAGAGACAGAGGTGCCTGAGTGGAGCGCAAGTGGTGGACCCTGATCGCCGTCTGCGTAGCGATCTTCATGCTGTTGCTCGACATCACGGTCGTGAACGTCGCGTTGCCGGACATCCAGCGCTCGCTGCACTCCTCGTTCTCCGACCTGCAGTGGGTAGTGAACGCCTACGCGCTGACGCTCGCAGCCTTCCTGCTGACTTCCGGCTCGGTCGCTGATCTGATCGGGCGCAAGCGCGTGTTCATCGTGGGCCTGTTCGTGTTCACGATCTCCTCGGCCGTCTGCGGCCTGTCGACCACGCCGCTCGAGCTGAACCTCGCACGGGCTGTCCAGGGAATCGGCGGGGCGATGATGTTCGCGACCGCGCTCGCGCTGATCGCCCAGGCGTTTCACGGCAAGGAGCGGGGGACGGCGTTCGGCGTGTTCGGCGCGGTCACCGGCGGAGCGGTGGCGGTCGGGCCGGTGCTCGGCGGGGTCATTACCTCAGGCTTCGGCTGGGAGTGGATCTTCTTCGTGAACGTCCCGATCGGCGCGATCGCGGTGTTCATCGCACTCACACGCGTGACGGACTCGCGCGACCCGAACGCCACGGGCGTGGATTGGGCGGGCCTCGTGACCTTCTCCGGATCGCTGTTCCTGCTCGTGTACGCCCTCGTGCAGGGCAACGAAAAGGGCTGGGGTTCGACCGAGATCGTCTCATTCCTGATCGGCGCGGTCGTGCTGATGGCGCTGTTCATCGTCGTTGAGCTCCGCCAGAGCCAACCGATGCTTGATCTGTCGCTGTTCCGCCGCCCCGCCTTCAGCGGCGCGAGCATCGTGGCGTTCTCCCTGTCGAGCTCGTTCTTCGCGATGTTCCTCTACCTCACCCTCTACATCCAGGACGTGCTCGGCTACAGCCCGCTGCAGGCCGGGCTGCGGTTCCTTCCGTCGACGCTGCTGTCCTTCATCGTCGCCCCGATCGCGGGGAAGTTGAGCGTCCGCATGCCGGTGCGCCTGCTGCTGGGATCGGGCCTCGTGCTGATCGGGATCGGCCTGCTGACCATGACCACGATTAACGCGGCTTCGAGCTGGACCGCGTTGATCCCGGGCTTCGTGTTGGCCGGCGCCGGTGTGGGCCTCGTCAACCCCCCGCTTGCATCCACCGCGGTGGGGGTCGTGCCCGTCGAGCACAGCGGTATGGCCTCGGGGATCAACTCGACCTTCCGCCAAGTCGGGATCGCCACGGGTATCGCCGGGCTGGGCGCCGTGTTCCAGCACAGCGTGACCCAGGGCACCACGGCGGCGCTCCGTTCGAGCGGGCAGGTCCACGCGATCCTTGGCGCAGCCCATGGCCGGCTGGGCACGCTGCTCGAGTCCGGCGAAGTCACAAAGGTCGCCCACTCCCTCTCCGCCACCGCACGCGCGGCCCTGGAGCATTCCTACCGCGTCGGCTTCACCGAAGCGTTCACGACGATCGCGCTGATCGCCGCGCTACTGGCTCTCGTCGGCGCCGTGCTGGCGTTCGTGCTGGTGCGCAGCCGCGACTTCGTCTCCGCCGGAGAGCTTCCCGCTGCGCAGACGCCGCCCGAACCGGTGGCCGCGGCCGCGGGATGACCGGTGCGATTCAATCCTGCTTTGGCTCATGCCCGCGACAGGCAAGCACCGGAAGCCGGGGATATCGCGGATAGGCTGGATCTTCGCGCGAGCGTTCGCACAGCAAGAACGTGGAACCTCGTGTGTTCGGCACGTCCCGCTTGTGTCTGCAGCTCGCGCACAACCCTCGCGGGTCCCGCCTCGGCGAGGGTGTCGCAGGCATTGACATGAGCGCAGCGTAGTGACCTCCGGGACGACGGCATGCGATAATCGTTGACTAAGCAACTATGACCACCTTTTACCGACTACTTGGCTTTCTGCGCCCCTATAAGCGCGGCATGATCATCTCCTGGACGCTGGCAAGCCTCGCGATGGTGATGACCGTGGCGCTGCCTGCCCTGACCGGACGGGCGGTGCAAATCATCAGCACAGCCCCCCAGCATCACCACGGCGCCGCGCAGGCCACCGCCCGCCACGAACTGACGCTGATCGCCGGCGCGATCGCTCTCCTCGTGCTGCTGCGCTGGGGGTTCATGTACTGGCGGCGGATGGTCGCCGGGCGGCTCTCGCTCGGCGTCGAATACGACCTGCGCAAGCTGCTCTACGGCCATCTGCAGGAGCTCGAGCTCGGCTTCTTCGACCGCCAGCAGACCGGCCAGCTGATGTCACGCGCGACCGTTGACCTGCAGGCCGTGCGCTTCTTCCTCGGCTACGGGCTCGTGTTCATCCTGCAGTCGATCCTGACGATCGTGCTCGCGGGGACCGTGATGATCGCGATCGAACCGCGGCTCGGCCTGATCTCGCTCGCGCCCGTGCCGTTCGTGGTACTGATCTCCTACCGCTACGGTCGCCGCGCGCGCCCCGCGATTCAGCAGACACAGCAGCGCATCGCCGAGCTGACCGCTGACGCCGAGGAGAACATCTCCGGGGTGCGCGTCGTCAAGGCCTTCGCTCGCGAGCCCCGCCAGCTGCAGCGCTTTCAGGGCAGCGTCGGGCGCGTGTTCGGCCAGGCGATGGTGGCGACCCGCCTGGAAGCGAAGTTCAACCCGATGATCGGCTTTCTCCCTCAGCTCGGCCTCGCCGCGGTGCTGCTGATCGGGGGCAACGCCGTGATCCACGCGCACCTGACGCTCGGCCAGTTCACCGCGTTCTATCTGTACCTGAACATGCTGATCGCCCCGATGCGCACGCTCGGCGTGATTCTCAACCTCGCCCAGCGCGCGACCGCCTCGGGCGCACGCCTCTTCCAAGTCCTCGACCGTCCCCCGCGCCTGACCGCACCGCCCGGCGCACCGCCGCTGCCGCCCGGCAGCGGGCACGTGCAACTACAGGGCGTCACGCTGCGCTACGACGAATCAGATGAGTTCGGCGCGGCGTACTCGGCGAGGAGCGCTCCGAGCTCCGCCACGAGCCCTGCGTACTCGGCGGCGAGCACACAGAACGGGGCCTCGCCGAACCATGCCGCTCGAGCGGTGCTGAGCGACGTCGACCTGGACGTTCCGGCCGGGCGCACGGTCGCGCTCGTCGGCGCCACCGGCTCGGGCAAGACCAGCCTCGTCTCATTGATCTCGACGGTTGTACGACGTGAGCTCCGGGCGCGTTCTGCTCGACGGCGCCGACGTGCGCGAGGTGGATCTGCGCTCGCTGCGCCAGGCCGTCGCGGTCGTCAGCGACGATCCCTTCCTGTTCTCGGAGACCGTCGCCGAGAACATCGCCTACGCGCGGGTGGGCGGGCCTCCAGTCCCGCGCGAGGCGATCGAGCAGGCCGCCCGTCGCGCCCAGGCCCACGAGTTCGTCGAGCGCCTGCCCGACGGCTACGACACGCGCGTCGGCGAGCGCGGCCTGACGCTGTCCGGCGGCCAGCGCCAGCGCCTGGCGATCGCACGGGCGCTACTTGCCGACCCGCGCGTGTTGATCCTCGACGACGCGACCTCCTCGGTCGACGCCTCGACCGAGCGTCAGATCAAGCTCGCGCTCGACGAGGCGATGGCCGGGCGGACCACGTTCATCGTCGCCCATCGCCTCTCCACGATCGCGCTGGCGGATGAGATCGTCGTGCTCGACCGCGGCCGGATAACCGCGCACGGCAACCACGAGGAACTGCTGGAGGCCTCGGAGCTGTATCGCGAGATCGTCGAAAAGGGTCTCCCCGACCAGGTTTTCCTCACCCGCGAGCTCCCCCGCGAACGCGAGGTGAGCGGGATATGAGCGCGCACGGCGGGCGGGGAATGGGTGGCGGCGGCAGCGGCGGTGGGCGAGGGCTCGGGGTGGGTGGGAACTCATCCGCGCGCGGCGGAGCGCAATGGGACGGCGAGCGTGCCGCGAAGGGCACGCGCGGACGCAACCTGCGCGGCCTACTGCGGCTGCTGGGGCCCTATCGCCTGCGTGTGAGCGCGATGCTGACGGCGCTCGTGCTCGGTACGGCAGCCTCGCTGGCGCCCCCGCTACTGGCAAAGGTGGCGATCGACGAAGGCATCGACCGCCACGACACCCGCACGCTCGTGCTGGTTGTGATCGCGTTCCTGTTCTCGGCGCTGCTCGTGTGGGCGATGACCTACGCGCAGACCTATCTCGTCGGCTGGGTCGGTCAGCGCGTGCTCGCGGATCTGCGCATCCGCATCTTCACCCACCTGCAGAGCCAGCCGATCGGCTTTTATGAGAGCCGCCCGGCGGGGGTGCTGATCTCGCGCATGACCAACGATGTGGAGGCGCTGGAAAGCCTCGTGACCGACTCGGTGGTGACGCTGTTTCAGGCCGGCCTCACACTCGTCGGGGCGGTTGCGGTGCTGCTGTTCCTCGATGTCAAGCTCGCGCTGTTGACGTTCTGCGTCGTCCCCTTCGTGGCCGCCGGCTCGATCTGGTTTCGGCTCGTCTCGGCCGGCGCGTTCCGGCGCACCCGTGAGACGATTGGCGCGATCACCGCCTACCTGCAGGAGACTCTGTCCGGAATCCGCGTCGTGCGCAGCTTCGGCCAAGAGCCCCACCACGAGGCGCGGTTCGCGGAGCTCAACACCGACAACTGCGACGCGAACATGGTCACGGTGCGACTCAACGCCGCCTACTTCCCGACGGTGGAAATGCTCTCCGGCGTCGCGCTCGCGCTGATCGTCTCCTACGGCGGCTACCAGGCCCTGGAAGGCCACATCACCGCGGGCACCGTCGTTGCGTTCGTCGGGACCCTGTCATTCCTGTTCGAACCGATTCAGCAGCTCTCCCAGCTCTACACCACCTACCAGTCGGGGATGGCCGCGCTGGAGAAGATCTTCCAATTGCTGGACATCACGCCGGCCCTGACCGATCGAGCAGGGGCGATCCCGCTCGATCGCATCCGCGGCGAAGTCCGGTTCGAGGATGTCTCGTTCGCTTACACAAAGGACACGACGGTGCTCGAGCACATCGACCTGACGATCCCACCCGGGCAGACCGTCGCGCTCGTGGGCGCCACCGGGGCGGGCAAGTCGACGATCGCCAAGCTCCTCGCGCGCTTCTACGATCCCTCCTCCGGACAGATCCTCGTCGATGGGCACGACCTGCGCGAGGTCTCGAGCGATTCGCTGCGTTCGCAGATGGGGATCGTGCCGCAGGAGGCGTTCCTGTTCTCCGGCACGATCGGCGAGAACATCGCCTTCGGCCGCCCCGACGCCGATGTGACCCAGATCCGCCAGGCCGCGGCGGCGGTCGGCGCTGAGGAGTTCATCGCAGAGATGGCGCACGGGTACGACACCGAGGTCGGCGAGCGCGGCGCGCAGCTGTCCTCCGGCCAGCGCCAGCTGATCGCGTTCGCCCGCGCCCTGATCGCCGACCCGCGCATCCTGATTCTGGACGAGGCGACCTCCAACGTGGACCTGCACACCGAGGGCCGGATCGAGGCCGGACTGCGTCGCCTGCTCGCGGGGCGCACCGCAATCGTAATCGCCCACCGCCTCTCCACGATCCGCCAGGCCGGCCGCATCGTCGTGCTCGAAGGAGGCCAGATCGTCGAGCAGGGGACCCACGACGAGCTGATCGCCGCCGAGGGACGCTATTTCGAGCTCTACCGCGACTGGGCCTCCCAGACCGCGGCCTAGCTTGGGTGGGCGCAGCCCTTCCCCGGCCTGTCTTACACGACAGGCGGTGGCGTGCCCTCGGCGCTTGCGAGGAGGGCCGAATCCCAATTGCAGACCGTGCATGCGTGTGCGAAGGCCGAGTGGGCGAACTCGAGGGCCCTCGCATGCGGGTCGGGGCTCGAGCAGACGTCTTGCCAATCCAGGATGTACTCGCCCAGCGTGGGGTCCCAGCGTGACGCGGTGGGGGAGAGCGTCGCGGCCGCGAAGCCCTCGGGTGCGGGGTGGGCGTAGGCATAGAACGCCGCGCGGGCGTAGCGCGGGTCGCCGGGCCACCAGCCGATCGCGACCTCCTGAGCATCCATCGCGTTGCGCATGATGAAGTCGTCTGACGGGGGGTCGGCAGGCAGGCCCGAGAACAGGTTGACGGCGAGGTCGAAGGAGCCCCACCAGGCGTTGACCGGCGTGCAGCGCCCGCGATAGGGGGCACGGAACGCGGCGAGGACGAGCGCCGCGCGGGTCGCGGCGGCGAAGTAGGAGGCGACCTGGGCGGGGTCATAGCGCGCGTGGTCGAGGTCCTCGTCGAGCGGGGCGCTCCACGGGACCTCCTGCGGGGTTGGGTCGATGGCGACGGCGCCGGCCATGGCGCGGACCATCTCCAGAACGTCGTGTGTGACCTCGGCGACCGGTCGGTCCGGGGTGAGCGCGACGCGACGGGTGCCACTCACGCTGTGCTCGACGATCGCCTCGTGGGTGCGTAGATCGAGCGCGACGACGAACGCCCCCGAGCGGTCTGGGGCTGGCAGCGGGGCGGTCTCCCAGCCGCGCGCGGTCAGGCGCAGCGCCGCGTGCTGGAGCTGCGGCTCGGGCGGGGCGAGCGTGGCCGCCAGCTTGCCGAGGACCTGGGTGTGCGCGTGCAGCGTGTCGCACGTCTCGCTCCACTGCTCATAGGAGAGTGAGGGCCATAAAGAGGACATGGCCACACGCTACTCCTACCTGCAGGTCAGGATGTGTGACGCAGTAGGATGCGTTTGCCAACCAGAGGATGGCCATGAGCGGGGATCTCAACAACCACCATCGCGACACACTCCGGAAGATCTTCAGTCACCCAGCGAGTGGCAACCTCGAGTGGCGTCAGGTCCTTTCGCTGCTGGAGGCGATCGGGACCGTGTCCGAGGATCACAACGGCAAGGTCAAGATCACTCTCGGTCCCGAGACTGAGATCCTGCGGCGTCCTCACGGCAAGGATGTCGATAAGCAGATGGTCGTCGACTTGCGGCGCATGCTGACGGGCGCAGGAATTTCCCCGGAGGGTACGCAACCAGTGGAGGACGTACGCTCGCGCGATTATGGCGACGGGCGGTGGGGCGCTCCCACCTGAGCTCTGGAAGTGGCTTGATCCGCTTGCCGAGGCACGGCTGGCCCAAATCCTGGCCCGAGCACCCACCAGAAACGCGAAACGCCCCGTAAACACGGGGCGCAAGCGAACTCCGGGACAGGGACTCGAACCCCAAATTCGTGCTCCAGAGGCACGCGTGTTGCCAATTACACCATCCCGGACCGCTTCCATGGAGGATATTGACTTAGGCGCGGCAGCCCCCTCCTCGCTGCCCGACGCCTTCGTATTCCGTCACGGTCGGCCGCAAATATATGTTCGTGCTCCCCAGAATGACGACCCGTGAGGAAGTCGACCGTCTCCTTCGGCAGGGATGCCGTCGGGAGACATCGCGGTCCAGCGCGGCGATGTTGTGCCCCGCTCCAGCGCCATGTCGATCCAAGCGCTCCTGGCGGCCCCCAGAGGGCGCGCGCATGTCAAGGGTCGGCTCGTGAAGGCGGGACTGCTCGAGTCGAGCTGCCAGAGCTGCGGCATCACCGATTGGCAAGACGAGCCGCTCCCGCTCGAGCTGCACCACATCAACGGCATCGGGCAGGACAACCGCCTGGAGAATCTGGCGCTGCTATGCCCGAACTGCCACAGCCAGACCGACAGCTGGGGCGGGCGCAACCGCGCACGCGGGACTGGAACGCACAGGCAGGTTTGAATGCCCGAGGTGCGCTCTCAGGCTCAAACCGGCTGAGCGTTTGGCGCGAAGAAGGTGGTGAGCGCCTCCTCCAGGCCCGTATCGAGCACCAGCAGCACCTCGTCGCCGGCCTCGATCACGGTGT
Source organism: uncultured Solirubrobacterales bacterium (assembly GCA_963813745.1). Lineage (GTDB taxonomy): Bacteria > Actinomycetota > Thermoleophilia > Solirubrobacterales > Solirubrobacteraceae > Palsa-744. The sequence continues at coordinate 351,113 of CAWEZW010000004.1, read as the reverse complement.
CGGGCTTGGGCACGAAGCCCGTCCCTTCGCGTAGCACTGAGATGATCAGGCTTCCTTCGGGCAATGCGATCTCGGCCACCCTGACGCCGACGGTCGGCGCGTCATCGCTCACCTCCAACTCGATAATCTCAAGGCGCTCCTCTTCGAGCGCCAGCAGGTGCACGAGCCCATAGCGCGGGACCTCGTGCTCGATCAAGCGCAGGATCAGGTCGGTTGCCGACACCGCCGGCTGGATTCCGAGCATCCTGAAGTGGTCGTGGTTACGCGGGTTGTTCACGCGGGCGATGATGCGTTCGCACAGGTACTTCTCCTTGGCCACCTGACAGACCAGCATGTTGTCCTCGTCATCGCCGGTCACCGCCACCACCAGGTCCGCGCGCTGAATCCCCGAGCGCTCCAGCACCCACAGCTCGGTGGCGTCGCCGTATTGCGCGGCGTGTTCGAACTCCTCCTCGATCGCCAGATAGCACGAGCGGGAGGACTCGATCAGGGTCACCTCGTGACCCTTTACGATCAGCTCTCTGGCGAGGTTGCGCCCGACCTTGCCAGCCCCGACGATGATCGCGTACACCGTTCCAGCTCCTCAGGCCGGCTGAATCTCCAGCGCGCTCTCGAACATTTCGATCGCGTGCCTGGTGGGAGAGATTGTCAGCAAACCCTGCGCGCCGTACCATCCAGCGCGTGCGGGGTCCATGACTCGCGCCAGCACCTTTTCGACATCGAAGCGCTTTTGGGCGATCTGGGCGATGATCAGATTCGTGTTGTCTCCCCCGGTGGAGGCGATGAACACGTCGGCGCGCTCGATGCCGGCCTGCACGAGCGCGTCGACCTCCAGCGCCGTACCGACCGTGAACTGACCTTCCGCGTCCTCCCAGCTCTCGCTCTGGCCCGCGTCCAGACGCTCGTGCGAGAGCGGATCCGCATCCAACACGGAGACTTCGTGACCCGCCGCCAGCGCAGATTTCGCGACCGCTGAGCCCACACGGCCGGCGCCGACGATCAGGACGAACATGAAGTAAGAACGAACATTGCGGATGCGGAGATTAGACGATGCGGGGCTCTGCTTGCCGAGGGCCTCCGGACTGCTCTCCGGCCTGGCGCTCCCCCGCACCTTTGACCTCAGAGGACACCGACTCTCCAGGCTGCTCACGCGCCGAGTGATCTTCGGGCAAGTGGGCCGCCGGCGCCGTCACGATCACTCGACAAGTCGCCTTGCTCACGACGTACTTGGTGATCTCGCCGACGAAGTTCTCAAGCGGTCCACCCCGTCCCCCAAGGCCCGCGCCGCCGCGGATTCGGGAGGGTTCCTCCGCCCCGAGCACGATCGCTTCGACGCCCCGGCGGCGCGCCTCCTCCACGATCGCATACCCCGCGCGGCGCGTACGCACAGTGGCCGTGGCGACGTATACGCCCCCATACTCCTCCCCCACCGCCTTCGCCCGCGCCAGCGCCAGGCGGGCGTGCTTTATCTGCTCCTCCGGCAGGCGCGCATCGAGCGGCAGCGACATCGGCATCACAAAGATCCAAACAGCCTCGATCGTCGCCGTCTCGGTCTCTGTCTCGGTCTCCTCAGTGACCTCCCCCGCGGCCAGCAGGGCCGCCGTCTGCACGATGTCCTCGTCGAGCTTGGTGCCGAACAGCGGCACGAGAATCGACCCGTAGTCGCGTTCGCTCGGCGGCTCGGCGCGCAGGATCTGCGGCGAGACCGTCACCCGCGCCGTCAACGAGGTCTCATCCGCACGCCGGTAGACGACATACCCGAGGATCCCGAACGCCATCCACCCGAGGCCCACGTACCGCGCCGGTTCGTGGAGAATCATCACCGCCACCCAGCCGGCAGCGCAGACCAGCGCTCCGAAGACCGCGGGCAGCGGCAGCTCGCCGCCGCGCACCCGTATCGACAGCGGCACCTTGTAGGGGCGATCGCGATCAGGCTCGCAGTAGCGCAACCGGCAGATCGAGAGATGGGCGATCGTGAATGCCAGCATCGCCCCGAAGGCATAGATCCCGACAAGGAAATCGAGGTTCTCCGGTACCACCAGCACCGCCGCGAGCAGACCCGCCAGGACGATCAGCACATACGGCGTCGAGCGTTGCGGATGCAAGCGCCCCAGGCCACTCGGAATCTGGCGATTGGTCGAGAGCGAGTAGGCCAGCCGCGAGAGGCCGAGCATCGCCGAGTTGGCCGCGGCGATCAGTGTGAGCGTCGCCAGCGCGCCCACCACATATCTCAGCGTATGCGCCAGCCAGTGCGGGTGGATCTGCGTGACGATCCCGATCACGGGATCGTTCAGGTAGCGGCCCGCCAGCGCCGTGTGCCCGTCGTGCACCGGCAGCGCGGTGATCGCCACCAGCGCGATCCCCACATAGCCAAAAATCACCGTCGCGGCGCCGCTGCCGACCATGTGCTTCAAGCCGCGCCGGCCGATCCGCACCTCTCCCGCCAATCCGGCGGCTGACTCCAGGCTGGTGAAGGAGATCACGGCGACCGTCAGGGCGAACACGAGATCCGACCACTTCGGCGCGCTACCCAGGTGGATTGGGTCGAGCAGCTTGCCTGGGTTGAAGAACAGGACCAGCCCGATCACCACGATCAACAGCTGCAGCACCAGGTCGCCGGCGACGAGCAGTCCGACTCGCCGCGAGCGACCGCTGCCGAAGCCGCGAATGTTGCCCAGCACCACGATCGCGATGAACGCCAGCGCGAGCAGCAGCGCCTCGGTGTGGTATCCCAGCGGATGCCAGAAGACACGCAGGTATTGGGTCGCCGTGAAGGCACAGACGGCGATCAGGATGATGTAGTCGAGCAGGATCGCCCAGCCTGCGATGAAGCTCACGAGCTCGTTGAACGCGTAACGGGCGAATACGGTCGAGCCGCCGCGATCCTGATGCAGCGAAGCGCCCTCCACGTAGGTCATCGCCGTCAGCACAAACAGCAGCGCCGCGAGCAGGAACACGAGCGGCGTGAGCCCCAGCGCGTGACCGGCGATCACACCCAGGGAGAAGTAGATCGCGCTCGCCAGCGAGGTGTACACGACCGTGAACAGGACCGGCGAGCCGATGCTGCGACGCATCGTCACGCGCGAGCGGGCAGCGATCGCCGTCGCGGCATGCTCGACCTCGGTTGCCGGGTCCGGCGCTCCCGGCGCTCCAGCGGGGTTTTTACCGACCGGCGAGCTCACGAGCCTCTCCTGCCCCTCTTCGTCTCCAGATAGATCCGTCCCCCGCCCGCCGCGATGAACAGGAGGCCCAGCAGTAGACGCGGAGAGATGACGCCCCCGTGCCCGTCCACCGCTTGGGCGATCAGCGCCACGCCGATGACAACCATCACCAGGGAGAAGATCAACGTCGCCGAGCGATGCGCCTGTTGGCCGTGGTCATCTTCGATTGAGCTTAGACCTGGGGGCGCGACCCGGCGCCCGCGTCAGCTTTCAGGTGATCAACGGAATGATCAGGATCGCGACGATGTTGGCGACCTTGATCATCGGGTTGATCGCGGGTCCAGCGGTGTCCTTGAACGGATCGCCAACCGTGTCGCCCGTCACCGAGGCGGCGTGGGCTTCGGAGCCCTTGCCGCCGAACGCTCCGTCCTCGATCAGCTTCTTGGCGTTGTCCCAGGCACCGCCGCCGGCCGTCATCAGCACGGCGAAGAAGAAGCCCACCACGATCACGCCGATCAGGAGGCCGCCGAGCGCCTGCTGGTCGATCAGCCCGACGATCAGCGTCAGCACGATCGGCAGCAGCGACGGCAGGATCATCTCGCGCTGGGCGGTCTTCGTCACAATGTCCACGCACCTCGCGTAGTCGGGCTCTTCGGTGTAGTCCATGATCCCTGGGTGCTCGCGGAACTGGCGGCGCACCTCCTCGACAACCGCGCCGCCGGCGCGACCGACGGCCTCGATCGAGAGCGAGGCGAACAGGCACACCATCAGTCCACCGAGCAGCAGGCCGATCAGCACCGGCGGTTCGTTGATGCCGAAGGAGATCGCGTGGCCGAGCTTGGTTTCGAGTTCTTTCTGAAAGCCGGCGAACAGCACGATCGCGGCGAGCACCGCGGAGCCGATCGCGTAGCCCTTCGTGACGGCCTTCGTCGTGTTGCCGACCGCGTCCAGCCGATCGGTGACCTTACGCACCTCCTCGGGCAGATCGGCCATCTCGGCAATCCCGCCGGCGTTGTCGGTGATCGGCCCGAAGGCATCGAGCGCGACGATCAGGCCCGTCAACGAGAGCAGGCCCACCGCCGCGACGCCGATGCCGTAGATCCCGGTTACGCCGCCGCCGGCGAGCTTCCACGCGCCGAGCATGCCGAGCACGATCACAATCGCCGGCAGGGCCGTGGCCTGGAGCCCGGAGGAGAAGCCCTGGATGATGTTCGTGGCGTGACCCGTAATCGATGCTTTGGCGGTCTTCTTGACGGGAGCGAAGCGGGTCGAGGTGTAGTATTCGGTTATTCCGAACAGCAGCGCTGTAACGGCGATCCCGATCAGCGAGCACAGGTACAGGTGCCACCATTTCGGAGTGTTCACGGCGCTGCCCACGTCCTTGAAGGTCAGGTTGCGCATCAGCCAGTAGGTGATTGGCGCGAACGCGGCCGCCGCAATCACGCCGGAGACAATCAGGCCCTGCAGGAGCGCGCGCTCGACGTTGTCGGAGTTCGTGCGCACCGCGAAGGTGCCGATAATCGAGGCGATGATCGCCACGCCGCCGAGCACGAGCGGATACAGCGCGACCTGCGTGGACTCGTGGAACGTGAGCACGCCCAGCAGGATCACGGCGACCGCGGTCACCGCGTAGGTCTCGAACAGGTCGGCCGCCATTCCGGCGCAGTCGCCGACGTTGTCGCCCACGTTGTCGGCAATCGTCGCGGGGTTGCGCGGGTCGTCCTCGGGAATGCCCGCCTCGACCTTGCCGACGAGATCGGCGCCCACGTCCGCGGCCTTGGTGAATATGCCACCGCCGAGTCGGGCGAACACCGAGATCAGCGAGCCGCCGAAGCCGAGGCCGATCAGCGCGTCCACCGCCGTCTTCGGGCTGTCGTTGAAGAACGAGGTCAGGGCGCCGTAGTAGCCGGCAACGCCGATCAGCGCGAGCCCGACCACGAGCAGGCCCGTGATTGCGCCACCGCGGAAGGCGACCTTCAGCGCCGGTGAGACGCCACCGCGCGCGGCCTCCGCCACGCGCGCGTTCGAGCGCACCGAGACGTTCATGCCGATATAGCCGGTGGAGCCGGACAGCAGACCACCGATCGCGAATCCGCACGCCACCGCGATGTTCTGGATGAAGATCAGGGCGATGAAAAGCACTACCCCGGCGATCGCGATCGTCATGTACTGACGGTTCAGATAAGCCCGCGCGCCCTGCTGGACGGCCAGCGAGATGCTCTGCATCTTCTCGTTGCCCGGCGAGAGCGCGAGCAGGGAGCGTGTGGTCAGCAGGCCGTAAACCACAGCGCAGGCGGCGCAGACCAGAGCAACGACGACCCCATGGTTCATCAGAAAGCTACTCAACAGTCAACCCCCCTAGACCATGGGTCGGCCGTTCGGCTCGAGGCAAATTACTCAACAGAAATCCTCCGCGGTCTTGTTAGCGTGCCGCGCGAGGATTTCGCGCGTACATATGTCCCCCGGCTCGCTCGTCAGAGCGCTTTCCCGGCGGAAAGGCGGGCGCAGTCTATCGTGCCGGCCCCGGGAAAGCGTTCTCAGCGTCCCGGCACCCACAACCTGCCGCTCGACTCGGCCGGCCCGGCGCCCGGCTTACCCTCCGTCGGTGGCGCATCCGGCTTATCCGCGGCCGTCGGCGCGCCGGTCTTCCCCTCCGCGACGGGCGCACTCGACTCTCCGGCCGGCCGTTGTCGTGAGCCCGGCTCGCCACCACCTGCCTGCGCCTCACGCGCGTAGGCCATCTGCAGCTGTGACAGCGCATCGCGCAGAGGTCGCAGCTCCGCAGCGGCGACGCTCCGTTCCAGGATCCCCAACAGCGCCCGCACGCCGTCGACCGCGTCGCGCACCTGCTCGAGGTCGCGCTCACCATCCGCACCCGGAGCCAGGCCCAGACGGCGACCGCCCAGGTTCAGCAACGACACCGCCGCCTGCAGGATCATGTCCGCCGTGGTGATGCGGCTCAGTTCCGCTTCGTAGGCCGCGCGTAGCTCCTCCTCACTCGGTTGTCCCTGCGGTTGACCAGCGCCCTGCTCGGCCTGTCCTGCGGTTGGATCAGTGCTCATCGGTCGTCCTCTCCTCGCCTGCACCACGGTCGGGTAATGATCGCGCGCGTCTGCCTCACACCGCCACCTCCTCTGAATAGGTCTGCCGGGTCTCGGCCACCGAGGCCGCGAAGACCTCCTCGCGCGTAGCACCAGCTTCGATCCTCTCACGTTGGCGCTGTGCTCCGTTGCGCTCGGGGAAAACCGGCTCGATGCCCAGCTCGGCGCGGACCGGCGCCGTCCATGCGGCCAGGCGCTCGATCGCTGCGCGCGCTGGATACTCCTCACCCCGCTGCAGATCAAGCAGCCGGCCGTCGAGCCCGAAGCGGATCGCGCGCCACATGTTCTCCTCGATCATCCGCGGCGGCGGATCGGCGAAGGGGACACCCTCGTCGACGTCGCGCAGCGCCTGGGAGATGCACGCGACCATCAGCGCGGCCAGCGCGTCGGACTCCTGGGAGGTGGCCTGCGCATCGCAGATCCGCACCTCCACGGTGCCGAAGCTGAAGTGTGGCCTGACCGACCACCAAACCTGGGTGAACTCGACGATCGAGCGCGTGCGCACGAGCCACTCGATGTACTCGCGATACGCCGCCCAGCCGCCGAACGCGTCGGGCACCCCGCAGCGCGGAAAGCTCTTCGTGAAGCTCTGCGTCCGCGCCGAGTGCAGTCCCGTATCGAGACCGTCCAGCCAGGGTGAGTTCGCGGAGATCGCCAGCAACACCGGCAGCAGCGGCCGCAGGCGGTCGCAGACGCGCACCGCGCGGTCGATGTCGCGCACACCCACGTGCACGTGCAGGCTGAAGGTGTTGTTGCGCCAAGCCACGTACTTCAGCCCCTCCTCGACCCGGCGGTAGTGCTCGGTTTCGATGATCGGCTGCTCGCGGTAGTCGGCCCACGGATGCGTCCCGGTGGCCCCCAGCGCGGCGCCGTGAGCAGCGGTGAGCGCGAACAGTCCTCTGCGCCGCTCGCGCTGGCGCGCCAGCGCGTCGTGAAGGTTCGACACCGGCGCCGGAGATGATCTCGATCTCCGAGGAGATCAGCTCACCCGTGATGTGCTCGTGCAGGAGCCGATCCCCCTCCGCGGCGGCGCGCAGCTCCTCAAAGCGCGGCTCCAGGTCGAGCGTGCGCGGGTGAGAGGATCGAAAACTCCTCCTCGACGCCCACCGTCATGTCGGTCGCCGCGGCGAAGGTCTGCTCCACCCTGTCGAGGTCGAGACTGGTCATCGCTCAGGTGCAGGTCAGATCAGATTGGGCCAGGTCAAGTCGGGCAGGTCAAGTCAAGTCAGATAGAAGTACAGCGCGTAGAGCAGATCGACGGCCGGGCTCGACGTGTGGACGGTCACCTCGGGGGGCACGTCCAGCAGTGATTCGGAGTAGTTGAAGATGATTTTCACGCCCGCCTCCACCAGTTCGCTCGCGAGCCCCTGGGCGGCGTCCGTGGGCACCGCCAGCACACCCACGACGATGTCCTCGTCCTCCACCACCTGGCGCAGATCGCTGGTGTGGCGCACGGTCTGGCTGCCCACGCTCGTGCCGATCTTCGCCGCGTCCACGTCGAAGATCGCCACCACCCGAAAGCCATGGTCGGCGAAGATGTCCGAGGAGGCGATCGCCTTGCCCAGATGGCCCGCGCCGAGCAGCGCGATGTTGTGCTGGCCCGCCGTGCGCAGGATCTTGCGTATCTGCGAGACGAGCGCCTCGACGTTGTAGCCGACGCCGCGCTTGCCGAACTTGCCAAAGCCAGAGAGGTCGCGACGGATCTGGGTCGAGTTAACGTGGGTGTAATCCGAGAGCTCCTGCGAGGAGATCGTCTCCTTACCCATCTTCTTGGCTTGCGTCAGCACCTGCAGGTAGCGCGACAGGCGCGCCGCCACGCCGAGTGACAGCCGCTCGCCGAGGTCGACGTCAGCCGCTGCGTTCGACGGAGATCTCGCCGCTCCAGCCGCTCGGTAGCACCCGCTCCGGTGCTCACTCCTCGTCGTAGGTCATCGCCGCTCGACTGCGCGTAGAGGACTCTCTGCTTCCCTCTGGGCTCGACGCGTCGCGCGGTTGCGAGGTGCATCGCGTCTCGGTCCTCCCCAGTGGCGTAGGCGTCGAGCGCCAGGTACTCCGGGTAGGGCAAGCGCCCGCGGTAGAAGCGCGCGGCGCGCTTGCGATCATTGCGGCGTTGTCGGTGCACAGCACGCGTGGCGGAACATGCAGCTCCGCGTCGAGCTCGCCCAGCCGCCGGCGCAGCTCACCGTTGGCGGCCACGCCGCCGCCCACCGCCAGACGGCCGATTCCGGTCCGATCAAGCGCGTGGGAGGCTCGCAGGATCAGACTGTCCACGATCGCCGTCTGATAGGAGGCCGCCAGGTCGGCACGACACGCTCGTGCCTCCGCCTCGGAAAGCTCGCGCAGCCGGTAGAGCAGTGCGGTCTTCAGCCCGGCGAAGGAGAAGTCGAGGCTCCGCGCAAATGCCTCCCGGCTCGGTCCCCGCCCACCGCGGGAGCGCTCACCGCGCGAGCCCGGAAGGAAAATGCCTCAGGATCGCCCTCGGCGGCCAGACGCTCCAGCGCGGCGCCGCCCGGGTATCCCAGCCCGAGCATCCTCGCCCCCTTGTCGAACGCCTCCCCCGCGGCGTCGTCGAGTGTGCGGCCGAGAACCTCATATCCGTCGTGCTCGGTCACTTCCACCAGCAGCGTGTGACCACCGCTGGCGATCAGGCACAGAAACGGCGGCTCGAAGGCCCGATCCGACTCGGGACCTCGGACCAGGGTCGCGGCAGGAAGTTCGCCGCGACATGTCCCTGCAGGTGATCGACCGGCGCAAACGGCAGTTCCCGGCCGGCGGCAAGCGCCTTCGCGGTGGACAGGCCCACCAGCAAGCACCCACCAGGCCCGGCCCCTGCGTCGCGGCCACCAGCTCGACCTCGTCGAGCGTCATGTCCGCCTCGTTCAATGCCCGCTCGACGAGCAGATTCACCAGCTCCAGGTGCTGCCGGGAGGCGATCTCCGGGACGACCCCACCGAAGCGATCGTGCACCCCCTGAGAGGAGATCACGTTCGAGCGCAGCTGCGCCCGTCGGCGCCAAGCACGGCAGCGCAGGTGTCATCACAGCTGCTCTCGAGCGCGAGGATGTTCATACCGGCCCAGGGTTGGGCACGTCATCGAGGGAGCCTCGCCAGCGTCGCCGGGGTGCGCCACATCACGAGCGCGTCCTCGCCGTTGTCCTGGTAGTAGCGGCGGCGCATGCCGGCTGCCCGGAAGCCCTCCCTTTCATATAGGTGGATCGCGACGTGGTTGGAGCGGCGCACCTCCAGGGTGAAGCGCGCATCGTCATCCGCGACTTGCGCATACAGCTCGGCGAGCAGTGCCGAGGCCACCCCCAGACGCTGATAGTCGACATCGACAGCCACGTTCATCACGTGCCAGCCGTCCTCGTAGCGAGAGCAGATCAGATACCCCGCCGAGCCGCCCGCCGTGCGTCGGGTCGAGCACCGCCGCCAGGCAGATCCCGGACTGCTTGGAGCGCTCCAACACGAACATCGCCAGTGACCACGGCGTCGGGAACACGCGGCGCTCGATCGCGATCACCTGCGGCAGGTCGGGGTAGACCAGCCGCCGGATCTTCACGGACAGAGGGTTGCGCCGGACGGGTCACTGACTGGGCGAGGGGCAAATGGCTCAGTCACGGCTGGGCATCCTCCCGGGTCGCGCACCGTCAGATGGCCGAGCGAGCGCCAGCGCTTGCGCTCCAAGGCGATCTCCGCATCCGGGCGGCGTCGGTAGTCCGGCACGATCGCCTCACTTGACGGCGACCGCCTCGGCGCGGACGCCGAGGTCGCAGATCGCCTCTGCGTTCACCAGGTGCAGCGGCGAAGAGTCGCGCGGGACCGCTATGCCGGCGGCCTGTAGATCGTCCTCGAAAACGCACGCGCCCCGTCGCCGATCGCCTGCCACCGCCCGCCCCGTTCGTCTCCTATGACTGCTTCAGCTTGCTCTACGACGCTCCCCAGATCCGTCGGGGGCCACTGCGCGCGGCGGCACGAGCTCCTCGGCCGATCCTCGATCGGTCATCTCATACGCCGCCGCAAACGCCTCTCCGCGGCGTGCATCAAGCACCACGAGGACGTGGTGTGAGCCATCCAGCTCGCGATCGCAGCGCCGGCTCGGCGAGCGCGCGCAGGCTCGATACCCCGACCAGATCCACGCTCAGCGACTGCGCCAGCCCGCGCGCGGTCGCGACCCCCACGCGCAGGCCCGTGAAGGTGCCTGGCCCCAGCCCAACGGCGATCCGGTCGAGCGCGCGCCAGCCGATGCCTGCGCTCCCGAGCAGCTCGTCCGCCATCGGCAGCAGTCTTGTGGCATGTCCGGGATGCTCGCCGGTTCCGGGGTCATCGCGCGCCTGCGAGCGTTCTCCCGTCCTTTAGGCGCAGCCCCACCGCGGTGGACCGTGTGGCGGTGTCGAAGCCGAGCACGATCATCCCCTGCACCACCTCGACCCGCCTGCGGTCCTCGCCCAGATGAGCCAACGTCACCCGCACGCGCGCGTCCGACAGCTCGGCGCTGTCCCGGATCGGCCACTCCACGAAAGCGATCCGCCCGGGACCCAGATAGTCGTCCAGAAGGCCGGGTCCTCGGCCTGCAGACCGTCTGGGAGACGGTAGAGATCAAGGTGGGAGACGGTGGTCTGCGCGGCTCTGTAGCGGTGGCCGATGCTAAACGTTGGGCTGGTGATCGGATCGGTGACGCCCAGCGCCCGCGCGGCGCCGCGCACGAAGGTCGTCTTGCCCGAGCCGAGCTCGCCGCGGATCAGCACCACGTCTCCGTCCCGCAGGCCGACGGCCAGCTCGGCGCCAAGCGCCTCCGTTTCAAGGGGATCATTCGTCTCGACGACGCTCACGCTCACGCCGAGACCTTAGAGCGGATCTCACCTCAAACGCGGAGACGGGCCCCGAACGCGAGACGAGACGTTCAGCGCCACCAGACGCCGCGGGCATTTAAACACGACCGGCCCGCGGGAGAGGGAAAGCGCGGGCCGGTCGTCACTACTTGGGAGGATGGAGACAGGGCCTCGTATCGACAACCATCTCGGTTTGCTTTAGCCCTTAGCCCCACAGTTTCGACAATTCCCCAAAATCCCCTCTTTCCGGGAGAAATGGCGTCCAAAAAGCGTCTAGAACAACCCCAGCTGGTCGATCTCGGAGCCCTGCTCCTCAACCGCTACTTGTGCCGCTTCGGATCGCCGCCTCTGGGAGCACCTCCGGCATCTCTGCCGAGTCCGGCTGCTCAGGGGCGCCCAGCGCCAGTAGCTCCGGCAGCCGCGTAAAGTCCTCGCGCAGCGTCTCGAGCATGCGCGGCGTGTAGAGCGCCGCGGCGGGATGGTAGATCGGATAGAGCCGCACGGCGCGCCTGCCCAGCGTCAGCACCTCGGGCTGTCCGTGCAAGCGGGTGATCCCGGTCGGATCGCCGCGCAGCAGCTTCGTCGAGAAGTTCCCGAGCGTGCAGATCACGTCGGCTGGATCAGCTCGACCTGACGGTGCAGGTACTCCTGGCAGTTCTCGATCTCGACCGGCTGTGGATCGCGATTGCCGGGTGGCCTGGCACTTGAGGACATTCGCAATGAACACCTCCGAGCGAGCGATCCCGATCTCCCCCAGCAGCTTCTCGAGCAGTTTGCCGCGCGCTCCGACGAACGGCACGCCCTGCTCGTCCTCGCTGCGCCCGGCGCCTCGCCGATGAACATCAGGTCGGCGTCGGCGTTTCCCGCGCCGAACACGACCGTCTTGCGCGTCGCCGCCAGCTCCGGGCAGCGCACGCATCCTCGGGCCTGCGCGAGGACCTCCTTCAGGGCCTCGCGCCGCTCGTGGCGATAGCTCACTCTCCTGGGGACATCGCGGATGGTATTGCTCCAGCGGTGCCCTGCGCGTCGGCCGACCAGGCGAGCGAGATCTCCGAGCCCCTCGAGCGCGTCGCTCCGTTCGCCGGCGTCGTGGCATCCCGCGACGGCGGAGCCGGTGCATGGTGCTATCGAGCGATGAAGATGGAGCTCGCGGATGCGGCGCCATCGCCCCCCGAGGTCCGAGGCGTGCCAAAACGGCCAGCTGCTGAGCTGATGCGCAGCGGCGCCACGGCGGCGCACCGGACGGCGAGCGCGCGAGCGCGCGCCTGGGCGTGCGCGAGCGTCACGAGCTCGGGCTTGGACGCCGCGCGAGTCGAGGCGGTCGCCAAGCGCCACGAGCGCGGGCGACGCACCGCACGCGAGAACCTCGCGGAACTCGTCGACGACGGCACGTTCGTCGAGTACGGCCCGCTGTGTTCGCCGCCCAGGAGCGTCGGCGCTCACGCGAGGAGCTGATCGCCCGCACTCCCGCCGATGGCCTGGTCGGCGGGATCGGCGAGATCGACGGCCAGCGCTGCGTGGCGATGTCCTACGACTACACGGTGCTCGCCGGCACGCAGGGCATGCGCAGCCACACGAAGAAGGACCGCCTGTTCGAGCTCGCCGAGCGGCGCAGGCTGCCGGTGGTGCTGTTCGCCGAGGGCGGCGGCGGGCGGCCGGGCGATGTCGACATGCCGATCGTCGCGGGCCTCGACTGCCGCGCCTTCAATCTCTTCGCGCGCCTGAGCGGCCTCGTGCCGCTCGTCGGCATCGCCTCCGGGCTACTGCTTCGCGGGCAACGCCGCGCTGCTCGGCTGCTGTGACGTCGTGATCGCGACCGAGGACTCCAGCATCGGCATGGGCGGCCCGGCGATGATCGAGGGCGGCGGCCTGGGCGTCCACGAGCCGGCCGAGGTCGGCCCGATCGACGTGCAGCACGCAAACGGAGTGGTCGACCTGCGCGTCGCCGACGACCGCGCGGCGGTCGCGGCAGGCCAAGCGCTACCTCTCCTACTTCGGCGGCCGCCGCGCGGAGGCCGGCGCGTGCCCGACCAGGGCTCCTGCGGGAGCTCATCCCCGAGCAGCGCAAGCAGATCTACGACGTGCGCCGGTGCTCCACGGCCTGTTCGACGAGGACTCCGTGCTCGAGCTACGCCGCGGCTTCGGGCGGGCATCGTCACCGCACTGGCCCGCGTCGACGGCCGGCGCTGGGCGTGGTCGCCAACGACCCGCCCCACCTGGGCGGCGCGATCGACGCCGACGGCGCCGACAAGGCGGCGCGCTTCATGCAGCTGTGCGACGCCTTCGAGCTGCCCGTGCTGTTTCTCTGCGACACGCCCGGCTTCATGGTCGGCCCCGCGGCCGAGCGGACGGCGACCGTGCGCCACTTCGCGCGGATGTTCCTGACCGGCGCAAACCTCACGGTGCCGACGGGCACGATCGTGCTGCGCAAGGGCTACGGGCTGGGCGCGCAGGCGATGGCGGCCGGTGGCTTCAAGGCGCCGCTGTTCACCGTCGGCTGGCCGACCTCGGAGTTCGGCGCGTATGGGCCTGGAGGGCGCGGTGCGGCTTGGGCATGCGGCGCGAGCTCGAGGCGATCGCGGACCCCGAGGAGCGCGAGCGCGTGTTCGAGGCCACGGTCGCCGCCGCCTACGAGCACGGCCGGGGCCTGAACATGGCGGCCTACGGCGAGATCGACGACGTGATCGACCCGGCCGACTCGCGGCGCTGGATCGCGACGCTGTTCGACGAGCGGGCCGGTCGAGTGGTGGCGACGGGACGGCAAGAAGCGCCCGAACATCGACGCCTGGTGACGGCCGCGCTGCACTGTGCGATTGCGCACGACAGGTATCATCGAGCAGGCCGTCCGTGAGCGGGATGGACCTCGTAGCTTCTAACGTCAGTCGCGACCGGTATCCGCAGGGAACTGGACCGAGCCAGATGAGCCACGAGCAAATCATCCTCTCGTCGCATGAAGACGCTGCGCACTGTGGCGCGAGCTGCGCGCGGCGCTCATGCCCGCCCGCCGCGCTGGGCTGACGATCGGCCTCGTCCCGACGATGGGCGCGCTGCACGAGGGCCACCTCTCGCTGATCGAGCGCGCGCGCGAGCAGTGCGACGGGTGGTCGTCTCGCTGTTCGTCAACCCCGCGCAGTTCAACGAGCGCACCGACCTCGAGCGCTACCCCCGCGAAGAGGCGCGCGACGCGCGGCTCGCGGCGCGAGCCGGCGCCGACCTGCTGTTCGCGCCATCGGTCGAGGAGGTCTACCCGCCCGGCTTCGCGACGAGCGTCGAAGTGCTCGGCGTCACCGAGCGCCTGGAGGGCGCCGCGCGCGGCGCGGGGCACTTCCGCGGCGTCAGCACCGTCGTCACGAAGCTGCTCTGCATGGCCCTCCCCGACGCCGCCTACTTCGGCCAGAAGGACGCCCAGCAGGTCGTGGTCATCCGCCGGCTCGTCCGCGACCTGAACCTGCCGGTCCGGATCGAGGTCGTGCCCGACCGTGCGCGAGCCCGACGGCCTGGCCATGTCCAGCCGCAACGCCCTGCTCGACCCGGACGAGCGCGCGCGGGCGCTCGCGCTGCCCGCGGCGCTGCGCGCGGCCTCCGAGCAGGCCGGCGCCGGCGAGCGTTCGGCCGAGGCGCTCTTCCAGGCGGCGGCCGACGCGATGGGCCCGTTCGGCGTCGACTCCCGAGTACATGGCGCTCGTCGACCCCGACACGTTCGAGCCGCTCGACCGGCTCGACCGGCCGGCGCTGCTCGCGCTCGCCGCGCGCGTCGGCGCGGTCCGCCTGATCGACAACGTCACCTTGTATCCCACCTTGCGACCCGTTCCCCAACCGATCATGCAACGCCCTTCCAACCACACGTTGCCACCTGTTCCCCAGCCGGCCATGCGACCACCAAATCCCAAGCAAGCTAACCCAAGAGAGGCTCAAGCCACATGCAGCGCGTGATGCTCAAGTCGAAGATCCACCGGGCGACCGTCACCGATTGCGACCTGCACTACGTCGGCTCGATCACGATCGACCCCGACCTGCTGGAGGCCGCGGACATCCTCGAGCACGAGCAGGTTCACGTGGTCGACGTCGACAACGGCGCGCGCTTCGAGACCTACACGATTCCCGGTGTCCGCGGATCTGGCGACATGAAGGTCAACGGCGCCGCCGCGCGCCTGGTGCACCACGGCGACACGATCATCGTCATCTCCTACGGCCAGTACTACGGAGGCCGACCTCGCGCACTACGAGCCTCGCGTCGTTCACGTGCAGGCGCAGACCAACCGCATCATCACAATCGACGACGAGGTGGCGACCCTGCTGGCCTGAGGCCCGCGAGCGTCAACCGCCGTCAGAGAGGAATCACCATGTCCAGCCACGCCCACGTTCAAAGCCACGTCCAAACTCCCTCCGACCCGGGCCGTCTGCCAATGACTCTGCCGCTGCTGGCGGAGAAGAAGCGCCTCGGCGAACCGATCGTGATGGTCACCGCCTACGACTACCCGAGCGCCCGCGCCGCCGAGTCGGCCGGTGTCGACCTGGTGCTCGTCGGCGACTCGGCCGCGACGACCGTGCTCGGCTACAACTCGACGACGCCGGTGGAGCTCGGTGACATGCTCGTGCTCGCGCGCGCCGCGCGCCGCGGCCTGCGCACCCCCCTGTTGATCGGCGATATGCCGTTCGGCTCCTACGAGGTCTCAGACGAGCAGGCGATCTCCAGTGCGATGCGTCTGGTCAAGGAGGCAGGCTGTGAGGCCGTCAAGCTCGAGGGTGGCGGCCCGTCCTCGGTCGCTCGCGCCCGCGCGATCGTCGGGGCGGGTATCCCCGTGATGGGCCACGTTGGCCTCACACCCCAAACCGCCACCGCGCTCGGCGGCTGGAAGGCTCAGGGCCGCACGGCGGCCGCCGCCGCCCAGATCGGCGCGCAGGCGCTCGCGCTGCAGGAAGCCGGCTGCTTTGCGCTCGTGTTCGAGGCGATCCCGGCCGCCGTCACCGACGAGCTGATGGGAACGATCGAGATCCCCGTGATCGGGATCGGCGCAGGGCCGGCGACGGACGGGCAGGTACTCGTGTTCCATGACCTGCTCGGCATCCGCGACGGCCTCGGCGCGCGCTTTGTCAAGCGCTACGCCAACCTCCAGGACGAGATGAACGCGGGCGTCGCCGCCTACGCCGAGGACGTGCGCTCGAGGCGCTACCCGAGCCCCGAGCACACCTACTCGATCGACCCGGCCGAGCTTGCACAGCTGCATTCGCAGCTGGGCTGAGCCGAGGTTGTCGATCGCCGGCGCCGCAAACCGGCGAACCGGCGCCGGGCCACCCATCAGTGCTCAGCAGGCGATGGCAAGCGCGCAACCATGTCCGGTTTCCCCTCCACTGGGGGACCCGGTGCCGGTTGGCCCACCAGGCGTGGTGGGCGTTTCCGTGGGCGTCGTAGGCGTTTCGCCGCCTCCCGAGCCGCTCCCGGTGGACCCGCTGCTCGGAGGACTCGGCGCGGGCGTGGTCGCGGTCGGCGTGGTCGCGGTCGGCGTGGTGGCCGACGGCTGCGGTGCCGGGGCACCGCTCGTGGGCGTGGCCGGGGAGGAGCTCTGATGATGGGTGGATCGGCGGTGAGTCGCCCGGCGGGTACGGTGAACCACCGGAGTCGGGGTGCTCGATTGATTGCCGCTGCCGAGGATGGCAGGCGTCGCGCCGTGCTCGTTGACGAGTGACGGGTTCGCGGAGTGGCTTTCCCTGTGAGTGAGCCTCCTCGCGTGAGTCCGCGGGCGTGCGCTGCCACGCGACGCGCGCGTGGAGCTCAGCGCCGAGGTCGCCGGTAGTGGCGGCACGCGGCTGTCGGGTGCGACGCTCCCAGCCAGGACCACGGCGAGAATCAGGCACAGGACAGCGGCTCCAAGGACCAACCTGAGACGAGGCTCGCGGATCGGCTTCCCACCACTCACAGTCCGTACCGCCATTCCCGTCCGCCTCATCGCGGCTTGCATCGATCCGCTGGCACCCCCGTGGCCGGCAGCCGGGATCTGCGTATCGGGCGTCGCTCGAGCGTCGGCCGGCGATGTCGAGGACGGCGTCGTGCGGGGTACAGAATCGGCGATGTGGCTCCAGTCGGCCCCGACGAACCGCGCCGCGTGCGCGATCGTCGCGTGACGCAGCCAGGCCAGTACCACGATCGGTCCAAGCGCGCGGTAGGAGACACCCACCTCCTCCATCGCCACGCGGCTCAGCCGGCATGTCTCGCAGCTGTCCATGTGCGTGCCCAGCCAGCCCAGCGCCTCGGCGTCGCTGCGCTGGGTGTCCTGCAGCCGCGCGAGCAGCGCCAGCGCGCGCTCGCAATCGGGCGAGGACGCTGCGATCGACGCCAGCGCGTCGCCCCTGATCTCCTCGCGCAGCCTGATCCGCGCGCGCGAGATCAGTTGCGCGACGGCGTTCTCGTTCAGGTGAACGATCTCGCCGATCTGCTCATATGAGAGCTGCTCGAGCTCTCGCAGCGCGAGCACCTCGCGCTGACGCTCGGGCAACCGAGCGTTGGCGGCGCGCACGTCCTTGCGGGTGGCGGCCAGCAAAGCGGCCCGCTCGGGATCGAGCGAGATCCCGCCCGGCTCGCCGGCGTACAGACCGATCGGCGCGCGCGTCGTGGGCGCCGATCGGTCGATCGGCTCGGCCACGGGCTGCACCCTGCGCCTGGCCTCGATCGCGTCATAGCACGCGTTGCGTGCCGTCGTCAGCGCGTACGCGATGAAGTTCACGTCGCGCCCCTCCAGCGCGGGCAGGCGCCGCAGCAGGCGCATGAACGTCTCCTGGGTCGCGTCGGCCGCGTCGTCGGGCGCGCCCAGCATCCGCAGGCAGTACCCGTACACGCGCCGCTCGTGGCGGTCATACAGCTGCGCAAACGCGTCGCCGTCACCTGCGATCGCCAACCGCGCGAGCTCATGATCGTCGAGCGTCGCGCGGGGAGGTGCGGCTGTGCTGGGGCGTGCGGTTGGTCTCGCCATTGCCACCTGCTCACGACGATTCTCCCACATCGCTCGGATGTGAGGCCGTCCGGATAGCGCTGAGCCATTGGTCATCTCCTTTGCCTGGCCCGTACCAGTGCATGCAGGTAGTGGGCGTCAGATGCAACGGACGATCTGCCACTTCCTTACGCATCGAGCCGGTGACGAGCACGCCGAGATTTTTTTGCGCCCATCCGTAAGGAACCTCCGGGAACACGGTTGAGGGAGCACAACACACACAACCGGGCTACGGCCCGCACCCAGGAGGTCACACCAATGTGCAAGATCCGCTCACTTCTCGTCTCAGCCATCGCCGCCACCTCGATCCTCGCCTCGCTCACCGTCGGCGCGGCCGGCGCGAGCGCGCACCGGGTTCCGGCGCATCCCGCCCGCAACGCTCACGCGGCGCGCGGGAACCACGGTCACGGAAAAGGCCACGGCAAAGGCAAAGGCAAATCGCTCGGCGGCCCACAGGGCAAGACCGGCCCCACCGACTCCCAGGGACCGGCCGGTCCGCAGGGGCCGGCCGGCGCGCAGGGATCGAAGGGCGACACTGGCCTCACCGGCCCGCAGGGACCGGGCGCCGTCGAGTACACCTACAACTCGACCGCACCGGCGTTGACCGAACAGAACACGCCGCTCGGCAACGCCGGGCCGCTCGCGCTGACCGGCAACTGCCTGCAGCTCGGGCCAAGCCTGATCGAGGTCACGTTCGACGCGTCCAACCGGGACCTCGTGCAGATCGATGAGATGCACACCGAGTCAGACGAGGGCGCAGCGGCGTTCGTCCTGTTCAGCAGCTTCACACAGGCCGCAAGCCCTGCCCCGGCGTACCTGTTCGGGGTGACGAGCACCTCGGCCGGCGACAAAGAAAGCTATGCGGTCGGGCGCCTGACCGTGACCTCACCAGTGCATGGCCAGCTCGAAATCTTCGCCTACGCGGCGGAGGCGACGAACGTGTGCCACATCTCGACGGTCTGGACTCCCGCGTCCTGACCTGTGCCTGCGGTTGCCCCGGCGTACGCTCGCGCCGGGGCAACCGCAGCTGGTGCGATCGGTCTGGTAACCCCGTGGGCCGGCGAGTTTTGTGGGCCGGCGGCTACTCGTACTCGATTCGCCTGATCACCTTCGCGGGTGCGCCGGCTGCAACCGAGAACGGCTCGATGTCCTTGGTGACGACGCTGTTCGCGCCGATCACGCAGCGTTCGCCGATCGTTACGCCGCTGGTGACGACGACGTTCGCGCCGAGCCAGCAGTTATCGCCGATCCGCGTCGGTCCCTTCGTCTCAAAGCCCTGCCAAGGCACCGGCTTCTCCGGATCGTCGTAACGGTGGCTGGAGTCGGTCACGAAGCAGCCGTTCGCCAGCATGCAGTGATCGCCGATCTCCACCAACTCCTCCGCGGCGATCATCACGCCCAGATTCAGAAAGGTGCCCGCGCCGATCCGGACCCGAGCGTCACCAGGGGCGGTGATCCACACGCCCGGCTCGAACAGCGCGCCCACCCCGATCTCCAGTCGGCCTTCGCGCAGCGCCTCCAACACATTCCCGTGCACCGGCCAGCGTATGAACGCCTCGCGGCGCATCGCCTCCCAGTGAATCCGCGCGCGGTTCCAGGGCAACGAGCTGCGCTCATACCAGCGCCACTTCACCGCCCACAGACGGATATGGCGCACGAGCTCGTTGTCGCTCAAGCGGCGACCTTCGCACGGGGTTTCCGTTTGACAGCGCCTGTCCCGCGCGGCTTTTTCGCACTCACGCGCTTCGCCGAAACCAGCAGCTCCGCGAGAAATTCCCCGGTGTGCGAGATCGGCTCCGCCGCCACCTGCTCGGGGGTGCCCTGCGCGATCACCGTGCCGCCCTCCTCCCCACCCTCGGGGCCCATGTCGATCAATCGATCCGCCGACTTGATCACGTCCAAATTGTGCTCGATCACGACCACGCTGTTGCCCGCGTCGACAAGTCGCTGCAACACCTCCAGCAACCGCTCCACATCCGCGAAGTGCAACCCCGTCGTCGGCTCGTCGAGGATGTACAGAGTCCGGCCGGTCGCGACCTTCGACAGCTCGGTCGCGAGCTTCACCCGCTGCGCCTCGCCGCCTGATAGCGTCGTCGCCGGCTGGCCGAGCCTGACGTAGCCCAGCCCGACCGCGTTCAGCGTCTCCAGACGGCGGCGCACCTTCGGGATGTGCTCGAAGAATCCGAGCGCGTCCTCGATCGCCATGTCGAGCACGTCGGCGATGCTCTTGCCCTTGAACTTCACCTCCAGCGTCTCGCGGTTGTAGCGCTTGCCGTGGCATTGCTCGCAGGGGACATAGACATCCGGCAGGAAGTGCATCTCGATCTTGATCTGCCCGTCTCCCTTGCACACCTCGCAACGTCCGCCCTTGACGTTGAAGCTGAACCTCCCTGGCTTGTACCCCCTCGTGCGCGCCTCCTGCGTCTTTGAGAACAGGTCCCTGATCACATCGAACAACCCCGTGTACGTTGCGGGGTTCGAGCGCGGGGTGCGCCCGATCGGGGACTGGTCGACAGCGATGATCTTGTCGAGCTGATCGAGCCCATGGATCGCGCGGTGCGCGCCCGGCCGGCGTCGCGCGCGATGCAGGCGGCTGGCGACGCTCTTGAACAGGACTTCGTTCACCAACGTCGACTTGCCCGACCCCGACACGCCCGTCACGCAAGTGAGCACGCCGAGCGGGACCTTCACGTCGACGTCTCTCAGGTTGTGCTGGGTCGCGCCTTCGATCTCTACATATCCGCGCGGTGTCCGCCGCTTCTTCGGCGCCGCGATCGTGCGTGTCCCCGCGAGAAACTGGCCCGTCGCCGAGTCCTTCACGAGTTCCACCTGCTTCGCCGTGCCCTGCGCGACGACCTTCCCCCCGTGCACCCCCGCGCCCGGACCCATGTCCACCAAATGGTCGGCAGCTCGCATCGTCTGCTCGTCGTGCTCGACCACGATCACCGTATTCCCCAGGTCGCGCAACCGTTCGAGCGTCCCGATCAACTTCGAATTGTCGCGCTGATGCAACCCTATCGAGGGCTCGTCAAGGATGTACAGCACGCCCACAAGCGAGGATCCGATCTGCGTCGCCAGCCTGATCCGCTGCGCCTCGCCCCCCGACAGCGTCGCGGCGGCGCGGTCCATCGACAGGTAGCCGATCCCAACGTTCTCCAAGAACCGCAGACGCTCGTCGATCTCGCGCAGGATCAGCCGCGCGACGTGGCGGTCGGTCTCCGACAGCTCCACTTCCTCCAACCACTCCAGCGCCCGCCGCGCGGATAGGGCGCAGAACTCGTCGATCGGCGTCCCCCCCACGAGCACCGCGCGCGACTCCGCGCGCAGCCGCGCACCCCCGCACACCGGGCAGGGCCGCAGCGACATGAATTGCTCGATCTTCTCTTTCGTCCCCTCTGACTCGCTCTCGCGGTAGCGGCGTTCGAGTCCCTTCACGATCCCCTCGAACCTGGTCGCGTACGTTCGTTTGCGCCCGTAGCGGTTGCGGTAGGTGATCTGCAGCCGCTCATCGGTCCCGGTCAGAAACAGGTCCTGCATCTCGCCTGGCAGATCCTCCCACGGCACATCCAGATCCACGCCGTATCGCTCGGCGATCGCCTCCGTAACCTGCTCGTAATAGCTCGACGAGCTCCCCGCCCACGGCGCGAGCGCCCCCTCGGCGATCGACAGGCTCGGATCGGGCACGATCAGCTCGGGGTCGATCTCCATTTGCGCGCCCAAGCCAGTGCAGTGCTCGCAGGCCCCATGCGGCGAGTTGAACGAGAAGATCCTTGGCTCCAGCTCGACCAGCGACGGCCCGTGCACGGGGCAGGCGAAGCGCTCGGAAAAAGTGAAAATCGTGCCGTCCGGCGGAACCTCACCGGGGACGATCTGCGCGGCAGCCTTGCGCGCGCCCTTCGCGCCGGTGGCATGCGCGGGATCAGACTCTGCCTGCGAAGCGCCCATAATCTCAACCTCAACCAAACCTTCGGCCAAACCGACCGCCGTCTCGATCGAATCGGCCAGCCGCTTGCGCAGGTCGTGGCGCATCACCAAGCGGTCGACGATGACCGAGATGTCGTGCTTGTAGCGCTTGTCGAGCACGATCGACTCCTCCAGCATCCGCAGCCGGTCGTCGATCTTCACGCGGGCGAAGCCTTCCGCACGCAGCTCGTCCAGTAGCTTGCCGTACTCGCCCTTGCGCCCACGCACCACCGGCGCGAGCACCATGAAGCGCGTACCCTCCCCCAGCTCCATCACCTGGTCGATGATCTGCTCGGCCGACTGGCCCACGATCTCCCGGCCGCAGATCGGGCAGTGGGGCTTGCCCACACGCGACCATAGGAGCCGCAGGTAGTCGTAAATCTCGGTCACGGTGCCGACGGTCGAGCGGGGGTTGCGTGAGGTGGTCTTCTGATCGATCGAGATCGCCGGCGAGAGCCCCTCGATCGAATCGACGTCGGGCTTGTCCATCTGGCCGAGGAACTGCCGGGCGTAGGCCGACAGCGACTCGACGTAGCGCCGCTGCCCCTCGGCGTAGATCGTGTCGAACGCGAGGCTCGACTTGCCCGAGCCGGACAGCCCCGTGATCACCACGAGCGCGTCGCGCGGCAGCGACAACGTGACGTCTTTCAGGTTGTGCTCGCGCGCGCCCGTGACGACGATCTGATCGCTTACCGGCATCTACCGGTCATTGTATTGTGGCGAACAGACGTTCGCCTTTGAGGATCGCTGAGACCCCTACCCCTCAACCGCGGCAAACACCTCGTCCAGCAGCTTCTGCCGATCCCCCAACTGAAAGTGCTCAGTCAGATACCGGTCGATAGTCGCGCGCGAGTCCCCGTTCAAAGCCATGTTCAGCGCGATCAACCGCGCTCCGTCGAGATCGCCGTTGCCGTTGCCCGCCTGGGGCTCGGATCGCGGCGGCACAGGCGCTGATGGCACGGAGGGCCGCACAGACGACGGCGCTGGAGCGGCGACCGGCGGCACGGGAGCGGCTGCCACCGGGGCACTGTCGGCCGAAGCTGAGGCCGGTGGCGAAGGAGCGAGCGCGGCCGCGGGGACGAACTCGGCATGCCCCTGCACTACGGGCGCGGGTGCCGCGGGCGGGGAGTCCTCCTGTCCGCGCTCGCCCGCCGCCGCATCCCCCCCGCGCCCCGCGGCGGCGTCGTACAGCTCTGCCATGTTCGTCTCGACCGCAGACAGGTCACTGGCGAGCCGGGAGGCCCCCGCCCGCAAAGACTCGACGAGCGCGGCGGACTGAGCGTCCATCGACTCGACGCGCTCAATCAGCACGGATGTGGCTCGGGCGACTGCTGCGATGTGCGCCTGGGCGCGCTCGACCGCGTCAGCGCGCGTGCGCTCGGCGTCGGAGGCGGCCTCCGCGCGCGTGGTGCGCGCGTCCTCGGCGGCGCGCTGCTCGATCTCGGCGGCGGTCGCCTCGGCGGCCTCGAGAATCCCCTGCACCTGCGTGCCGGCACTGGACCCCAACGTCTCCCCCGCGCGGCTTTCCAGCGCGTAGCGCAGCTCCTCGACCTCTGTGGCGAGCGTCCGCAGGTGCGCGTCGACCGCTGCGGGGTCATATCCCCGCCGGCCGATCGGAAAGTCCCGCTTCTCGATGCTCTGCCGGTCGAGTTCCACGGCGTTGATCCTACATGGAGCGGGTGCGTGAGAAGACCGCGGCGCTCAGTATTGCTAGACTCGACGCGCGAGGGGGCACGCGACGGGGCCTTTCGAGCGTCACCGGAGAGGGAATGGTGGCGCTCGAACAAGCCCCTGGTGTGGCGCGACGGGGCAGGAACGCCAACCTGCTTTGTATGAACGGGTCGATGGCACCGACACGGCCGGAGCTCAGACAGTCTCCTCGGCGGGCGCCTCACTCGCCCGGATCTCTCGCAGATCGCGCCTGAGCTCACGCAGCTCGTCTCGTAGCTGCGCGGCGTACTCGAAGCGCAGGTCCTCGGCCGCGAGGGCCATCTCCTCCTCGAGCTCGACGACCATCCGCTCCAGCTCGTTCTCCGGCAGTTCCTTCCCCGCCCGGCGCCGCTCGGCGCCGCGGCGGCTGCGGCCCCGTTTCGGGACCTTGCTGTCGGCCTGCAAAAACTCGGCGATGTCGGAGATGCCCTTGACGATCGTCGCCGCGGTGATCCCATGCTCCTCGTTGTAGGCGAGCTGGATTTCGCGCCGGCGGTCGGTCTCCTCGATCGCCGCCTTCATCGCCTTCGTCTCCTTGTCGGCGTACATCAGCACGGTACCCTCGATGTTCCGCGCCGCGCGCCCGATCGTCTGGATCAGCGAGGTCTCCCCGCGCAGGAAGCCCTCCTTGTCGGCGTCGAGGATCGCCACGAGCGAGACCTCCGGCAGGTCGAGCCCCTCGCGCAGCAGGTTCACCCCGACGAGCACGTCGTACTCCCCCAGTCTCAGGTCCCTGATGATCTGGATCCGCTCCAGCGTGTCGATCTCCGAATGTAGATACCTCGTCTTAAAGCCCATCTCCAGCAGGTATCCCGAAAGGTCCTCTGACATTTTCTTCGTCAGCGTCGTCACGAGCACGCGCTCGTTGCGATCCACGCGCTTGCGCACCTCGTTCATCAGGTCGTCGATCTGGTTCTTTGTCTCGCGCACCTCCACGCTCGGGTCGACGACCCCCGTTGGGCGCACGATCTGCTCGACGACGTTCGTCGAACGCGTCCGCTCATACTCCCCGGGTGTCGCCGAGACGAACATCAGCTGCGGGGTGATCGAGAGGAACTCCTCGAATCTTTGCGGCCGGTTGTCCATCGCGCTTCCCAGTCGGAACCCGTATTCCACGAGGGTCTGCTTGCGCGAACGGTCGCCCTCGAACATCCCCCCGATCTGCGGCACGGTCTGGTGGGACTCGTCGATGAAGCAGACGAAGTCCTTCGGGAAGTAATCGATCAAACAATATGGCCGCTCGCCCGGCTGGCGTCCGTCGAGGATCCGCGAGTAGTTCTCGATCCCCGAGCAGAACCCCATCTCGCGCAGCATCTCCATGTCGTACTGTGTCCTCTGCCGTAGCCGGTGGGACTCGAGCATCTTCCCTTCGGTCTCGAGCTCCTGACAGCGTTCGTTCAGCTCCCGCCCGATTGCTTCCACACCCGCGTCGATCGTGCCCTCCTTGACGTTGTAGTGCGTCGCCGGCCAGATCGCCACGTGCTCGATATCGTCTTCGATCAGCTCACCTGTCAGCGGATCAAAGTGCTGCAGCCGCTCGACTTCGTCGCCGAACAGTGTGGCCCTGTACGCGCTCTCCGCGTAGGCCGGGAACACCTCCAGCGTCTCCCCCTTCACCCGGAAGCTTCCCCTCGAGAGCACAGTGTCGTTGCGCGTGTACTGAATCGACACCAGTTTCCTCAACAGCTGCTCGCGATCGATCGTCTCGCCACGCCGCAGAATCTGCATGTTCATCTCGTACGTTTCCGGCGAGCCCAGCCCGTAGATGCACGAGACCGAGGCGACCACGATCACGTCCCGGCGCGCGAACACGGCCGCCGTGGCCGCGTGGCGCAGCCGATCCACCTCCTGGTTGATCGCGGAGTCCTTCTCGATATACAGATCCCGGCTCGGCACGTACGCCTCGGGCTGGTAGTAGTCGTAGTAGGAGACGAAGTACTCGACCGCATTGTCGGGAAAGAACGTTCTGAACTCGTTACACAACTGCGCCGCGAGCGTCTTGTTGTGGGCGATCACGAGCGTCGGGCGCTGCACCGCCTCAATCGTGGCCGCCATCGTCATCGTCTTGCCGGTGCCGGTTGCCCCCAGCAGCGTCTGAAAGCGCTCGCCGCGCTCGACCCCCTGGGCCAGCGCCGCGATCGCCTTCGGCTGATCGGCTGTCGGGGTGAAGGCGCTGTCGAGTCGGAAGTCAGGCACAGCTCCTACCGTAGCGAGCCGTCAGGGCAGGCAGGGGATCAGTTCAGCCCGAGCTGCTTGGGATACGTCGCGCGGTATTCCTTCTGCGCTTCGAGCACGCGCTGCACGTACGCGCGCGTCTCGGGAAACGGGATCGCGCTCACAGTCAGCGCTCCCCCTTCGGCGCGCGCCTTCGCCACCCAGCGGTCCACGTTCGCCAAGCCCGCGTTGTACGCGGCCACGGCCAGCATCTCGTTGCCTTCGTAGTGGTCGAGCAGGTAGCGCAGGTAGTAACTGCCGTAGGCCACATTCACCTTCGGCGTTCCGAGATCGCTCGTCGTGAAGCTATACCCGCCCGAGAGCTTCGCGAGGAACTCCGCCGTTTCCGGCTCGATCTGCATCAGGCCCTCCGCACCCGCCGACGATGTCCTCGGTTCGAATTTCGTCTCCGCATAGATCACCGCCGCGATCAGCGCCGGGTCGAGCTGCTTCGCCTGAGCCTGTTCACGGATCACGCTCACGTCGCTCAGCGGCAGCGTCAATTCGTTCACGGCATGGTTCACATGCGCGATCGTCACCCCCACTACCACCACGAGCGCGATCCCGACCAACGCGCCCAGCGTTCGCGTGCGCCGCCGCTTCATCTCCCCAGCTTGTCAAGCACGCCCGACAACTTCTGCTCCAGCTCCGGCACGCTGCCGTCGTTCTGTACTACATAGGTCGCCTTCTGCGCCTTCTCCTCCTGGGTCAGTTGCCGCGCCGCACGCTCCGCCGTGAGCGCGTGCCCCCGTTCCGCGGCGCGCTGCTCGCGCAGCGGCTCTGACGCCACGACCGCGATCGTCGCGTCGTAGGTTCCCTCCATCCCCGCCTCGAACAGCAGCGGCACCTCGATCACAATCGCGCGTGGAGAGGGTTCGAGAGCGCGCGCCTGCTCCAGCCACCTCGCCATCCGCTCGCCCACCATCGGCCAGACGGTGGCCTCCAGCCAGGCCCTGCCCTGATCGTCGGCAAACGCGCGCCTGGCGAGCGCTGCGCGATCGACCGTACCGCCGGGCGCCACCTCCTCGCCCCAGCGCGCGATCACGGCCTCGCGCAGCTTCGTGCCCTCGTACAGCTCGTGCACGACCGCGTCGCTCGACTGCACCGCCGCTCCGAGCCGCTCAAGCGCCTTTAGCGCGGTCGACTTCCCTGCGCCCATGCCCCCGGTGAGCCCGATCAGAGGGACGCTTTGCTCCACCTGCTCAGCACGCTCGACTGGGACCGTCTCGGCCCGTCTCAGTCCTGCGCGGGCTCGGCTGCCGGCTCAGGCTCGGCCGTGACCTCGGGTGCGTCCGCCGGCTCAGAGATCGCCTCTGCCTCGGGCACCTCGGGCGCAGCCTCGGCATCGGGGGCCTCTGCAACCTCAGCCTCGGGGGCGGTCTCGGCCTCTGCCTCCAGTGTCTCCGGCGTGGCCTCGGCCTCTGGTGCGGGAGTAGCCTCGGCCTCAGACGCCACCTCTGCAACCTCAGCCTCGGGCGCCTCAGGGGCGGTCTCGGCATCAGGCGCCAGCTCCGCGACCTCGGCCTCGGGAGACGCGATCTCGGCGGTCGCCTCCGCGGTGATCTCCTCCGCCTCCGCAACGGCTGCGTCCTCGGGGGGGGCGGCGTCGTCAGGGCGCGACAGCGGCAGAATCTGGTCCTCGACGCGCTTGGCCGACAGGCTCAGGCGCCGGCGCTCGGAGTCGATCTCGAGGATCTGCACGCGGATCTCATCGCCCGGGTGGACGACCTCGCGAGGGCTTTCGACGTGGTGCGGGGCGAGCTCGGAGATGTGCACGAGGCCCTCGACGCCATCAAGGATCTCGACAAATGCACCAAACGTGACCACCTTCGTGACTTTGCCCTCGAGCTCATCGCCGACGTTGTAGGTGTCAACAATCCGCTGCCACGGGTCCTCCTGGGTCTGCTTGAGCCCCAGCGAGATGCGTTGGCGATCACGGTCGATGTCGAGCACCTTGACCTTCACGGTGTCCCCGATCGTGAGGATCTCCGACGGGTGGTTCACGTGCGACCACGACAGCTCGGAGATATGAATCAACCCGTCGATCCCATCGAGGTCGACGAACGCGCCGAAGTCGACGATGTTGGAGATCTGCCCCTCCACGACCAGCCCCGGCTGCAGGCGGTCGAGGATCTGCTGGCGTACCTCCTTACGCTCCTCCTCCAGCACCGCGCGGCGCGAGAGCACGACGTTGTTGCGCGAGCGGTTGAGCTCGATCACCTTGCTCTCGATCTTCGTGCCCATGTATTCGTCGAGGTTCGGCACACGGCGGATGTCCACCAGCGAGGCGGGCAGGAAGCCGCGCACCCCAAGGTCAATAATCAGGCCACCCTTGACGACCTCTATGACCGTGCCCTCGACCGGCTCACCTGACTCCGCAGCGGTTTCGATCCGCCGCCAGGCCTTCTCGAAGCGCGCGCGCTTCTTGGACATCATCAGTCGCCCATCCTGGTCCTCCTTGATCAGGACGATCGCGTCAACCTCCTCCCCCAGATGCACCTCGTCCTTGGGGTCGACCGACTTACGAATCGACAGCTCGTTCGCCGCGATCACGCCCTCGGACTTGTAGCCGATGTCGACCAGCACCTCGTCCTTGTCGATCCTTACAACGTGCCCGGTGACGACCTGCCCCTCCTCGATCGGCTGAAAGGTGGCGTCGTAATTCGGGACGATCTGACCGTCGATTTCCAGCAGGAGTCCGTTCGACCCCTCGACCACGCGAGCGTCGGGTTGCTCAATCAGCGTTTGCACGGCAGCAAGCCTAGCGCAGCGGGGGCGCTCACCACCCAGTGGGCGCTCGTATGATTGACAGAGATGCCTGTGCGAGCGACCAAGCGGGGAGCGGAGCGCACGCCGCTGGAGCAACGCGACTGCGACGTGCTTGTCTGCGGCGCCAGCTTCGCGGGGCTGGCCGTCGCGCGCGAACTGGCCGGTTCGGGGGCGAAGGTCCTCCTCCTCGACCGCTACGAGCTCGGTGAGCGCCAGACCTCGGCCTGTGCGATGCCCACCGGCTGGGTGGAAGCTCTCGACCTGGGTGAGTCCTCGCGTCAGAGCTTCGACAAACTCGTCGCGCACACCCCCTACCGAACCTCCCACTGGTCGCTGCCGTGGTTGTACTCCACGTTCGACTACCGCGAGCTATGCGCGCTGCTGTGGGACCAAGCCAGGGCGGGCGGGACCGAATTCGAGCTCGAGATCGCCACCGTCACCGGCCGCGAGGGCTTCACCGTGCACACCGACCGCGGCGATGTGAGCGCGCCGCTGATCGTCGACGCGCTCGGCTGGCGGCGCGTGCTGTCGAGCGCAGCGCCAATTCAACCCCCGAACGCCACGCTGTCGCGCGGTCTCGAGGTCCACCCCGCCGGGGCCGGCGAGGAGATGGAGCTGTGGATCGACCACCGCTACATCCGCTCGGGCTACTCCTGGAGCTTTCCCGCGCGCGATGAGCTGCGCGTCGGCGTCGGCTCGTTCTGGCCCACCCACCACGTCAAGGAGCCAACCGTCCGGCTCGCACGCGAGCAGGGCCTACCGGCCGACGGCTATCAGGGCAACTGGATCCCCCACAAGCTGCGTGCGGCCGTCGAGGACGGCGTGTTCTTCGCCGGTGACTCCGCCGGTCACTGCCTGCCCTTGACCGCCGAGGGGATTCGTACCGCCCTGTACTTCGGCCTCGCCTGCGGGCGCGAGCTGCGCTTGGTGTTCGACGGGCGCGCCACGCGCGCGCAGGCGCTCGCGCGCTACGGCGCGTTCTCCTCTGGGCACGGGCGTAAATACGACTCGCTCTTCAAACTCCAGCGCGCGATCGGCCGCATGACTCCCTCGCGCGCGGTGACTGTGCTCGCGCTCGCGTTCGAGAGCCGGCGGGTTTCTCATTGGGCGTTCGAGCACTACCTGGCGATCGCCCCGCCTACGTTTGTTGGTGAGAGTCCGCCCACGCTAGGCCGGACCCTGCCCGCGAGACGCGCGGCCGTGGCCGTAACCTCCTGAGCGCTCAGGCGACCCTGCGCAGCTGTGGTCTGGTTGCGCTCGCCGCCGCAAGCGCCAACCGGCTGGCCTCCACGGCGCTGGTCAGCGAGACCTCGGCGAGCAGGCCCGGGGCCGCAACCATATCGCCGGCCAGAAACACGCCGTCGCCGCGATCCACGGCGGGCCGGTCGTGCCAGGTCTTTCCGGGCATATCCAGGGCGCCGGAGCGCGCGTCCATCACCTGACGCCGGCGCCAGGTCTCCCGGGCTCGCCAGTCAACCAGCGATGCGTCGAGCAGCGCCTCCAACCGCAGGCCGGCCTGATCGACGCTCTCCTGCGGGCGGATCGGCATCTGCGCCTGGATCAGGTCGTGCCCGGCAGGCGCAATCGCTCGATCCGAAGTCGAGTAGCGCCCGATCCAGCCTGCCTGTTCCATGTCCGAGACGATCCACGGATCGCCACGGCGGCTGCGCAGGCCGAGGTCGAGGCAGACGGTACGGCCACTCGGCCAGCTCAGCGACTCCTCGCCCAGCAGTTGCGCAGCCTGCTCGTGCTCGGTGGCGACGATCACCGGTCCCGCGGGCAACTCGTCCACGCGCCGGCCGGTCTCGACGGTGACGCCGAGATCGCGCACCCGCCGCTCGAGCATCGCAACCAGCATTCCCCAGCCGCCGCTCGCGTAGCGGACAGGGCCAGGCGGGCGCGCGAGAAACAGGCGTACCGTCTGCGGCCACACGAACGCCGCCGACAGCTCGCCAGGGTCGTGGTGAAAGGTGTAGACGCCGGCCGCCGCCGACAGCAGATCCGCGGTGCGCTGATCGGTGTGGCTCGCTGCCCAGCTGCGAAAGTCGAGCTCGACTGGCGCCTCACGCCCGCGCAAACGCAGCACCGAGGGAATCGCGCTCAGCGGCGGCGTGCGCCGCACAGCGCCGTCCCAGCGAAACCTCGCGCCGCCCGCGCCGCCGAGCGGCGGTCCGACGTGCGCGGGGAGCAGCTTGCGCTCCGCCAGCCACTGCCACAAGGGTCCATCCTGGTATAGGGCATGCGGGCCGAGGTTCGCTTTGAACGGCCCATCATTGCTGCGTGCCCGCCCACCGAGCGTGTCGTGCGCCTCCAGCAGGCACACCTTCGCTCCACCTTCGGCACACGTTATCGCGGCGCTCAGCCCGGCGAGTCCGCCTCCTACTATGGTGATCTGCTGGCTCATCGTGGGTCCTCCAAGATCGTTTGCAGTCTACACGCTACGCCGCAACTGGCTCGGAGTACAGTTCCAGTTGTGTCGGATTCTTTAGGACCAGTCGGGGGCCCGGAGTTGCTCGTCAGCCTCGACCACGGCGGCGAGACCTCTCTCCACGAGCAGCTCGAGCGCTCGCTGAGAGGGGACATCCGCTCCGGGCGCCTGCCCGGCGGCACACGGATGCCATCGACGCGAGGTTTGGCAGCCGAGCTGGGCGTCTCGCGTGGCGTGGTAACCGAGGCCTATGGCCAGCTCGCGGCCGAGGGCTACCTCAGTACCCGCCAAGGAGCGCCGGTGAGGGTCGCCACCGCGGTGCGCGCTTCGATCCCGCGCGCCCCCGCGCGATCGCTCGAGGGAACCTTCGCCTATCACTTCCACCCCGGCCTGCCCGATCTCGCCGGCTTCCCCCGCGACGGCTGGCTGCGCTCACTGCGCACTGCGCTGCGCGCCTCGCCACACGATGCCCTGGGCTACGGCGACCCGCGCGGCGTCCCGGAGTTGCGCGAAGCGCTCAGCGACTACCTGGGACGCGTTCGCGGCACGGCGGCCGACCCCGAGCACATGCTGATCTGCACCGGCTTCACGCAGGGCTTCTCGCTCACCTGCCGGACATTGAGCGGCCATGGCGTGCGCTCGATCGCGTTGGAGGACCCCGGTTGGCACACGCACAAGCTGATCGTCGAGGAGGCGGGCATGGGGGTCGTGCCGATCCCGGTCGATGCCCAGGGGCTGCGTGTCGAGCAGCTCGCTCAGAGCGGTGCTGATGTGGTCGTGGTGACCCCCGCTCACCAGTTTCCCACCGGCGCGGTGCTCAGCCCCGAGCGCCGGGCGGCACTGATCGAGTGGGCCGAGAGCGGAGAGCGACTGATTGTCGAGGACGACTACGACGGCGAGTTTCGCTACGACCGCGGCGCCGTCGGCGCACTGCAGGGCCTGGCGCCCGAACGCGTGCTCTATTGCGGCTCGACCTCAAAGCGCCTGGCTCCCGGGATGCGCCTCGGCTGGCTCTTGATGCCCCCGTGGCTGGCCTGGCAGCTGACCGCGGCCAAGGCGGTCGAGGACTCGGGCTCGGAGGTCATTGGGCAGCTCGCCCTCTGCGACTTCATCGCGCGCGGCGAGTTCGACCGCCACGTGCGTCGCATGCGCCGGCGCTATCAGGCGCGGCGCGAGGCGCTGCTCGGGGCGCTTGCCCACTGGCTGGGCGATGCGCGTGTGGGCGGCGACGAGGCCGGGCTCTACGAGCTCCTGGAGCTGCCCGGCGACGTGAACGAGGCCGCGTTGCTGGCGAGCGCCGCCGAGCGCGGGGTCGGCGCGGAGGGTCTCTCCTTACATCGCTTCACCCCGGGCGGTCCCCCAGGTCTTGTGCTCGGTTACGGGAACCTCGCCGAGCCGGCGATCGAGCAGGGGATGCGGTTGCTCGGAGAAGCGTTGGCGGAGGTGCGCGCGCCGGCCTGAGCTGGCGCGACGGCGGGCATCTGACGCTGCAAGGGGCACCCGCACAGAGCCTACTTGCGGACCACCAGCACAACCCCGATCACGAGCAGCGCCAATCCAATGATGCGATGCGTGCCGATCGGCTGCTTGGCGATCCCGAGCAGGCCAAAACGGTCGATCGCCACCGACACGGCGAGCTGGCTGGTGATGACGGCGGCGGCCAGGCCGCTCGCGCCGAGGGTGCGCACGGTGACGATCGCGATCGTCACGAACACCGCGCCACACAACCCACCGAGCAGTGCCCACCACGGAGCGCGTGAGATGTGGGTGAGGTTGCCAAAGCCGCCGTTGACAAATGTGACCGCGAGCAGCAGCACCGCGGTGCCAACCATGAAAGACACGCTGGCCGCCTGCACGCTTCCGACCGACCTGCCCAGACGGGAGTTGATCGGCGCCTGAATCCCCACAAGGCAGCCCGCGCCGGCGGCCAGCAGCACCGCCAGCCCGCGGCTCACTTGACCTCCAACAGAGTCACTTCGCCTCGAGCCAGTTCTGCCCGACCCCGACGTCGACGGCGAGCGGTGGGTCGTGCTCCCACACCCCACACATCTCGCGCTCGATGAGCGCGCGCGCGGCGTCCTGCTCGGCGGGCGGGCCTTCGAACAGAAGCTCATCGTGGATCGTGAGCAGTAAGCGTGTCTGCAGCTCGGACTTCGCGAGCGCGGCGTCGGCGCGAACCATCGCCAGCTTGATGATGTCCGCGGCTGTGCCCTGGATCACGGTGTTCACGGCGAGGCGCTCGCCGAGCATCCGCACCTGGTAGTTGCGCGCCTGGAGCTCCGGGATCTGACGGCGACGACCCCACAGCGTCGTGACGTAGCTCTCCTGCTTCGCGCGCTCGATCGTCTCTGTCATGAATGCCGCCACTCGCGAGAAGCGCTCGAGGTAGGCGTCGATGAACTCCTTGGCCTCCTCGCGCGGGATGTTCAGGCGGTCGGCGAGACCGAAGTCGGAGAGGCCATAGACGATCCCGTAGTTGATCATCTTGGCCTTCGAGCGCATGCCGGGGTCGATCGCGTCGGGCGCAACCCCAAACACCTGCGAGGCGGTCGCGGTGTGCACGTCTTCCCCGCGCCCGAAGATCTCCTTCAATACGGGCTCCTTGGCCGCGTGCGCGAGCACGCGCAGCTCGATCTGCGAGTAGTCGGCGGAGATCAGCACGTTGCCGTCTTCGGCCTCGAAGCAGCCACGGATCTCGCGCCCAAGCGGGGTGCGGATCGGAACGTTCTGCATGTTCGGGTTGGTGCTCGCGAGTCGCCCTGTCTGGGCGCCGGCCTGCAGAAACGTCGTGTGGATGCGCGAGCGTTCGTCGACCACCTCCGGCAGCACGTCGAGATAGGTCTTGGCCAGCGTCGAGAGCTCGCGCCAGCGCTCGATCTTCGGCACGATCTCGTGCTCGGTGCGAATCGCCTGCAGCACGCGCGCGTCAGTCGAGAAGCCGGTCTTACCACGGCGCTTGCGCGAGAGCCCAAGCTTCTCGAACAAGATCTCCCCCAGCTGCTGCGGTGAGGAGATCAGGAACTCCTCCTCGGCGAGCGCGAAGATGTCTGCTTCCAGCGCGATCAGCTCCCCGCGCACGCGCCCGGTGATCTCGGCGAGGCGCTCGAGATTCAGGCGCACTCCGAGCAGCTCCATCTCGCGCAGGACGGCCACGAGCGGCAGCTCGATGTCGCTCATCACGCCCCGCAGGCCTCGCTCGGAGATCTGCTCGCGCTGCCAGTCCGCGAGCGCGCCGAGCAGCAGCGCGTCGGCTGCGAGCGGGTCATCCAGGTCGCTGTCGAGGCCGCGCTCTTCACACAGCTCCGCAAACGGGTAGCCGCGGCGGGCGGGCTCGAGCAGGTAGGCGCCGAGCAGCGTGTCGTGCGCGAGTCCCGGCGGCACGAGGCCAAGCGCCTTGGCATCGTGCGCGAGCACAGCCCGCCCGCCCACGGCCTCCACGACCTGCTCGGGTCCCTCACAGTCGCCCGCGAGCACCTCGCCGGCGACCGCGACGGCGAAGCGCCAGGGCGCGCCCTCGACGAACAGCGCCCCCTCGGGCGTCTGCGCCTCGCGCACAATGAGCGAGAGCTCGGCCTCGGGCGCACCGAAGCTGGCGATGTCGGCGGGCACACCCGCGCGCACGCGCCCACTCAGCTTGACCTCGGCGGCCGGCGCAGGCGCGGCAAGGTCGGGGTCGCCGAGCGCCTCCTCCAGACGCCGCAGCGGATCGCGCAGCTCGTACTCCCGAAAGACCTCACGCACGCGCGAGCGGTCGGGCTCGCGCACGGACTCCGCGGCGACGTCGAAGTCGACATCAAGGTCGCGCTGGACGGTCGCGAGTTGCTTGGAAATGCGCGCGTTCTCGGCGTGCTCGACAAGGTTCTCTTTGCGCTTGGCGCCTTTGATCTCCTCGACGTGCGCGAGCACTTCCTCCAGCGTTCCGTAGCTCTGGATCAACTCGCTCGCCGTCTTGTCGCCGATGCCGGGGATGCCGGGGATGTTGTCTGAGGTGTCGCCCTTCAGCCCGTAGAAGTCAGGAATCATCTCCGGCGCGATTCCATAGCGGTCGATCACGGCCTGGCGGTCGTAGATCTTCGTGTCGGTGATCCCGCGGGCAGTCGCCATCACCTTGACGACACCGTCACTGTCGATCAGCTGGAAGGCGTCGCGGTCGCCGGTGACGATCATCACGGGCACGGGCGGGTCGGCCCGCAGCGCGCGCTCGGCGATCGAGGCGAGCACGTCGTCGGCCTCGAAGCCCTCGACGCGCAGGTTGCTGTACCCGAACGCCTCGACGAGTGGTTCCATCGCCGGCCACTGCTGTTTGAGCAGATCCGGACGAGAGCGCCGCGTGGCCTTGTAATCGGCGAACATCTCCGTACGGCCAGAGGTGCCCGCGTCCCACGCGACCACGGTGGGACACACGCCGTACTCGGTGACGATCTTCACGAGCATCGAAGCGAACCCAAAAATCGCGTTCGTGGGGACGCCGGTGGAGGTGGCAATCGACTCGGGCAGCGCGAAGAAGGCCCGGTACACGAGGCTCGGCCCGTCGATCAGGAACAGGCGCCGCTCTCGCTCTCCCGTTGCCGGTGCGGCGGCGCTCACCCGCGCGCGAGGAGTCGTCTTGGCTTGAGATGGAGCACTGCCAATCACTCTATTAGTAGGCGTGGCGGCCGCAGGGCGGCAAGTAAATAAGATGCCCGACCGCCCCGTCCTCGTCGCCTTCTATTCAGGAGTCATCCCCCGTGAGCAGCGTCACCCCCAGCGCGCAGTACCGCCTGACGATTCGCGTCGAGCTCGACGACACCGCGGGCACGCTCGCGTATCTGACCGGCGCGATCGGCGAGGCCGACGGGATCGTAGTCGCCGTCGACGCGGTCGAGATCGATTCCGGTCACAGCGTGCGCGACATCGTCGTCGACGCCTCCGGCAAGGCCCACTGGGAGCAGATCCTCGCCGCGATCGGCTCAGTTGCGGGCGCGCGCGTGATCGAGACGATCGATCGCACGTTCCTGCTGCACGTCGGGGGCAAGATCGAACAGCACAACAAGCATCCTCTGAAGACGCGCGACGACCTATCGATGGCCTACACCCCGGGGGTCGCGCGCGTGTGCTTGTCGATCGCCGACGACGAGGACCGGGCGTTCCAATACACGATCAAGCGCAACACCGTCGCCGTCGTCTCCGACGGCACCGCGGTGCTCGGGCTGGGCGATATCGGCCCGCGCGCGGCGATGCCGGTGATGGAGGGCAAGTGCTGCCTGTTCAAGGAGTTCGCCAGCGTCGACGCATTCCCGATCTGCCTGGACACAAAGGACACCGACGAGATCGTCCGCGCCGTCACGCTGATCGCGCCCGCCTTCGGGGGGATCAACCTGGAGGACATCTCCGCGCCGCGCTGCTTTGAGATCGAGGAGCGCCTCAAGCGCGATCTGGACATCCCGATCTTTCACGACGACCAGCATGGGACCGCCGTGGTCGTGATGGCGGCGCTGCTGAACGCCGTCAAGCTCACCGGCCGGCGCCTGGAGGACCTGCACGTGCTGATCATCGGGCTGGGCGCAGCCGGGATAGCGGTCACGAAGATCCTGCTCGAGGCGGGTGTGCGCCACATCATCGGCGCCGACTCGCGCGGGGCGCTGCACGTCGAGCGCGAGGATTATCAGGACGGCTCGATGAACGACGTCAAGCGCTGGTTTGCCGAGACGACCAACCCCGAGTGCCGCGCGGGCACGCCGGCGGATGTGGTCGACGGCGCGGATCTGTTGATCGGACTGTCCGGCGCACGCGTGCTGCAAGCGGACGCGCTCACCCGGATGAATGACGACGCGATGGTGTTCGCGATGGCCAATCCCACCCCGGAGATCTCGCCGGAGGAGGCCGCGCCGTACGTCCGCATCATGGCGACCGGCCGCTCGGACTACCCCAACCAGATCAACAATGTGCTCTGCTTCCCGGGGATCTTCCGCGGCGCGCTCGACGTGCGCGCGCCGGACATCACCGAGTCGATGAAGATGGCCGCCGCCCGCGCGATCGCCGCGATCGTGACCGACGAGGAACTGCACGAGGACTACATCATCCCGTCGGTCTTCAACCGCGATGTCGCCCCCGCGGTCGCGGCGGCCGTCGCCGACGAGGCGCGCGCGAGCGGGACCGCGCTCGCCGGCTCGGAGGTCGGGTTCGCCCAGGGGGACGAGCAACACGTGCATACTCAAGGTTGAGGGTCATCGTCGAAAAGGAGTAGATCGCCATGCGCGTGATCGTGACGGGAGCAAGTGGGCTGATTGGCAGCGCGCTCCTCGCCGAGCTACGTGAGCACGGCGCGGAGATCACGGTCCTCTCACGCGACCCCTCCCGTACACGTGAGGCTTTGGATGTCGAGGCGGTGCGCTGGGATCCGCTCGGCGAACCCGCCCCGGTGCAAGCCCTCGCCGGCGCAGACGCGGTCGTGCACCTGGCCGGGGAGAACATCGCCCAGCGCTGGAGCGAGCGAGCCAAGCAGGCGATCCGCGAGAGCCGCGTGATTGGCACCCGTAACCTGCTCGCGGGGCTGGAGGCGGCCGGCGAGGCGCCGGCCGGCCAGCGCCCCCGGACGCTGATCAGCGGCTCGGCGGTCGGCTATTACGGCCCGCGCGGCGAAGAGCCGCTCGACGAGGACGCGCCGCCGGGGAGCGACTTCCTGTCAGAGACCTGCGTCGCCTGGGAGGCCGAGGCTGAGCGGGCCTCAGCGCTGGGGATGCGCGTGGTGCTGGTGCGTACCGGCGTCGTGCTGAGTCGTGACGGGGGCGCTCTGAAGAAGATGCTGCCGCCGTTCCAACTCGGCGTGGGCGGGCCGGTGGCGGGCGGCGAGCAGTACATGTCGTGGATCCATCGCGAGGACCTCGTCGGCATGATTCGCACGGCGCTGGATGACCAGCGCTGGTCGGGTCCTGTCAACGGCACGGCGCCCGAGCCGGTCACCAACCGCGAGTTCTCACACGCGCTCGGTCATGCTTTGCACCGGCCGTCGCTGCTGCCGGTGCCGGGCTTTGCCCTAGGGTTGCTGTACGGCGAGATGGCCGAGATCGTCACCACGGGCGCGCGCGTGATGCCCGCCAAGCCGCTCGTGCTCGGCTACGACTTCCGCCACCCCGAGCTGGCAGAGGCACTGCGCTCCGCGCTCGGCTGAGCGCGCAAAGAACCTCAGGCCGGCGCTGGCGCCGCGGCCGACGAGGATGAGCGCGCGGGACGGTTCTCGGTCTCGATGATGATCCGGCAGGGACGCTTTGAGAGCAGATAGGCGGCGGTGGGACCGATCCGCTGCTCGCCCGTGGGGGCGTGGATCGTCGACCAATAGATCACGTCCGAGCCGACCCGTTCGGCTTCTTCGACGAGCGCCTTACCGGGGTTGCGCGTGCGAATCAGGCCGGTGTGGATCTTGATGCCCCTACGGCGCGCCTGGATGCGCGCGCTCTCGAGCACCGAACGACCCTGGGCCTCCTCGTCCTCCAGGCCCGACTCCAGCGAGAGCTGGCTGGGCACCGGCAGCACGAAGATCGCGTAGACGACGCCGTCCTCGCCGATCAGCTTGGCGGCGCTGTGCAACGCCGCGGCGCTGACGTCCTCGCCGAAGATCGGCACGAGCGCGGTGCGATAGTCGAGCTCCTGGAAGTCGGGAGGGCGCTCGGCGCGCGCGATGCGATAGTGCTTGCGCGGGTCCAGGCCCTGGCGGTGGCGATAGTAGAAGTAGCCCGCCATCCCGACGATCATCCAGGGGATGCCGACGTATCTGGCCTCGACGTGCAGAACGGTGACGGCGACCCACGCGGCGGCGGTGCCGATGCCGCCGATCACGGCGGTCATCGGGATCTCGGAGCCTTTGATGCGCAGACCCCACGGGCTGCGGTAGGGGCGCTCCCGGTCCGGATCGCTGACGCGCAGCTTGATGATCGCCGCGTGCGCCGTCGTAAAGGACAGCATCGCGCCGAACGAGTACAGGTTGCCGAGCACACTGGTGTTGCCGTAGATGATCAGGGTGCTGGCCAGCACCGAGAAGAAGATCAGCGTGAACCACGGCGTGCGGTAGGAGGAGTGCAGCCGCGAGAAGATGCTCGGCAGTTGGCGGTGCTCGGACAGCGACCATGACAGGCGCGAGATCCCGATCATCCCGGCGTTGGTCGCGATGAACAGGATCGTCGCGGCGAGCAGCCCGAGGTAGTATTTGGCCAGCGTCAGAACCGTGCCGTGCAGCCCGAGGTGTTCGATCACGCCGAGCATCGGATCGTTTTCGAAGAAGCCGCCGAGCGAGGTCGCATATCCGGGCTTGGAAAACGACTGTTTGAGCTCGGCGCTGTAGCCGACGCCGTGGTGCAGGACGGGCAGCGCCGAGAGCGCGACGACCGAGATGCCGGCGTAGACGCCGAGCACGGCGAGCACGACGAGGTTGACGGCTTTCGGCACCTGTCGGCCCGGATCCTTGGACTCCTCCGCCATGTTCGCCACCGTCTCGATGCCCGTGTAGGCGAGCATCGCCAGCGACAGCGCGAAGATCAGTTCCTTCCAAGTCGGCACCGACCCCAGGTGGATCTGGTGGATCAGCAGCGCCGGATTCAGGACGAGCACGATGCCGACGCCCGCCAGCAGGATCTGGGTTGACAGATCGAGGACGGCGAGGACGAGGTTCAGCTTGGCCGACTCGCCGAGCCCGCGGATGTTCAGCCACGCGAGCATCGCAACCACGATCAGCCCGCCGAAGATGTCGTCCGGGTTGTGCTTGAGCGCGCCCAGGCCGGGGAAGGCGCTCAGATAGTGCGGCACGAAGAACGCCGAGATCGCGATCGTGAGGATGTAGTCGAGACTGAGCGCCCAACCCGCGAAGAACGAGACGACGTCGTCGAAGGCGTGGCGCGCGAACGATGAGGAGCCGCCCGCTTCGGGGAACATCGCCGCGCCCTCGGCGTAGGTTTTGGCCGTCAGCGCGAACAGCCCGCCGGCGAATACGAACACCAGCGGCGTGAGGCCGAGCGCGTGCGCGGCGACCAGGCCGAGCGCGTAGTAGATCGAGGAGCCGACGTTGCCGTAGGCGGTCGCGAACAGGCCGGGGACGCCGACGGAGCGGCGCAGTCCACGTTCGGTCAGGCGTGCCATCGAGCCGGGAGCCTAGCGTGGCGTCCGCGCCGGGGCTCGGGATCGGCTCTGCAAAATCCCATTCACGAGGACCGCAAATGCAGGAGCTCTGCTTATGATCCCGACGACCCGGGTAGCAACCCCCAATCCCCGGCCTTTGACATGGAAACGTCACGCCGCGGAAATTACGACTCGGGAGAGGACTTCGTCCTCGAATACGGAGAGCTGCGCTTTACCTTCAACGAGGAGGACTTCTCCGAGCGTTGCGAGCAGGCGGCGCTGAAGGTCGGCTTCGTCGGCGGGCGCCTCGGCGACGGCGAGCTCGAAGACCTCGTCAACCTGGCCGTCAACGGCGAGATCCTCGATCCCGCCTCGGCCCTGGGCGAGCACGTCAACGACTGCTGGCCCGAGCTCGTCGGGCCAGCCGAGCGCTCGCTGGTCCACTGGCTGCGCCGTCTGGTCTTCCGCGGCGCCTGGCTCGACCAACGCGTCAACGAGGGCGAGCTGAGCGTCGCCTTCAACGAAGAGACCGGCAGCTTCGCCTACGTGCAGCCCGTCGATGCCAGGGCGGCCGGCGGCGAGCCGATCGAGCTGGCGCCCGAGCCCTCATGGGGCCGGGTCGCCTACACCAGACGCTAGCTCCGGGCCTCCGCGCGCGCCTTCGCGATCGCCTTGGCGCCGTCCTCACCGACGAGCAGCTCTGCCTTCAGCGTGCCGCTCCCCGCCAGGTCGAGGATTGGCAGACCGCTGTCGGTTAGCCCGGCGTCGAGTGCGATCACTGTCGTCTCGCCTCCGAAGGGGCGGGCGGCGGTCGCGATCACGGTCAGCGAGCCGCCGTCGCGCAGGTTGCGGGCCGCCGCGAGCGTCTTGCGTGCGGCCGGCGGGTGCATCCCGTCGAGGCCGTCGATCAACACCACTGCGTCTCCACCGCGCGCGGCGATGCGCTTGGCGGCCTCGATTGCGCGCTCGACCGCCTGGCCCTGGGCGTCCGCCGAGGCGGCGAAGCTGAGCGCGGCGACGGGAGCGGCAGGCCCCTCCCGCCACTCGGCAATCTCCTCGGGCCGCGCGCCCGCGAGCACCACCGTGATCTCAGGGGCTCCGGAGCCGGCGTCCCCGACGCCGGCTGTCGCGGCGGCGGCAGTCAAAGCACCCAGCAGGCGCCGCAGGGTCTCCGTCTTGCCTGCGCGCGCCGGCCCGACGATCACCGCACGCGAGCCGCGACCCAGCGGCGTCAGCCACTCGATCGCGTCAAGCGTGGGATCCCCCGCGTTCAGCGCGAGGCGCTCGCTGGGGTAGGCCACCGGCAGATCCTCGTAGTGAGCGCCCTCGGAGACCGCGTCGGCGGATGCTCCGTTGATGGTGTCGATGCGTAGGAGCGAGGGGTAGCGCTCCGAGCGCCGGGGGGTGCGCACTGGTCCGGTCACGCGGTCGCCGGAGACGAGCTCGCAGCGGCGTACCTGCGCGGCGGAGATGTAGACGTCATCGTCGGAAGGCTCCGGCGGATCAACGCGCAGAAAGGCCGAGCCATTCCCCAGCAGCTCGACCACTCCCTCGGCGCTGCGGGCGCCGTCTGAGCCCTCACCGACTTTCGCATTTGACGGCGACGCTCCAGCTCGGCCATTCGGCTGCGCCGCGCCACGCCCGCTACGACCGCCTCGCCCATCGCGCTCACCTCCACTCCGACCACGGCGCGAGGAATCAGAGGAGTCCGAGGAGGAGGAGGAAGAAGAGGAGGAAGAAGAAGAAGAAGAACGAGAAGCAGATGAGGACTCGCGCTCGTCCGCGGACCCATCCTCGGCCTCACCCTTTGATCCTGCCCCACGCCGTAGACGAGGAGTACGGCGTTTGCGCGCGCCGGCGGCGGTGCTCCCGCCCCGTGATCGATCAGAGGAACCTCCCCCAGACTGACTGTCGGTGCTCTGCCGGCCAGACTCCTCAGAATCCCCGAGGGAATCTGAGTCCCGCTCGGAGTCGGAGCCCTCCCGGCCATTGGCCGATTCGCCGAGGATCGCGTCGATCAAATCTCCCTTGCGCAGGCGCCGGAAGCCGTCGAGGCCAAGTTGATCGGCGATCGCGTGCAGGTCGGCCAGAGGTGACGCCTCCAGCTCGGAGCGGTCGAGTACTGACATGTTTCTCCTTCGTTTGGATTGGGCGGTTGGCGTCCGGTCGCGTTGGGCAGCGACCGGCACCCGCTGGGTGAAGCCTAGCGTTCGTAGCGGTGTTCCTCGGCGAGCGCCAGATCCCTCTGCGGCTGTAGCTCCCCGCGAGCGCCAGTTCGATCTGCGCCTGTAGCGTCCCGAACCGCCCGCCGTCGCTGGACGAGCCGGGCGAGACGTTGACAATGCCCATCAGCCACGGAGGCCCGCCCAGCTCCAGCACGTGATCGCAGGCCAGCACACAATCGGAGCGCACACTCACTCGGGCATGATGCCCTCGGCATCGGCCTCTTGCGCGAAGCGCTCGATCTCCAGCCCCATGCGCTCCGAGTCCCAGCCGAGCTCTCGCGCCAGCACATCGGCGACACGCTCGACCGGAAGCTCCCGCGCGGCGAGCAGCCCCAGGCGCGTACGGCGCAGAAGCACGTCGCCGACGCTGCGGGCCTGCTCGTTGCGGGCGGCCAGCACGACCTCGGCCAGCAGATCGGGCAGGCCGGGGACGATCGGCTGAGCCAGCTCGCCCCGCTGGCCGATTGGAGATCCCGTCGATCTCCAATCGGCCGCGAGCGCGAGCACCTGCTGGGCGGCCTCGCCGTAACGAGAGGCCAGCGCGGCATACGACTCCGCGGGCACGCCCTCGACGCGGGGCAGCTCATCCGCCGCGATCGCCTGTCCGAGTGGGATCTCATGGGTACGGCAGGGGGCCTCACGCGCATCGCGCTCGACGAGGCGGTCGACCGTCATCTTCGCCATCCGCCGCCAGGTTGTCAGCTTGCCCCCGGTGATCGTGATCATCCCGCTGGAGGTCTCGTACAGCTCGGCCTTGCGCGAGATGTCCACCGACTTCTTCGGATCGCCGGTCGAGATCAGGGGACGCACCCCGGCGAAGGCGCCCGCCAGATTGCTCGAGTCCAGAGCAGCGCCGAAGAAGTCATTCACGGCCTGAAGCAGGTAGTCGATGTCCTCGCTGGACGGCCGCACGTGCTCGAGGTCGCCCTCGTAGTCGTTGTCGGTGGTGCCGACGAGCGTGCGTCCCAGCCAGGGAAGCGCGAAGATCGACCGTCCACTGCCCGCCGGCACGATCGCGCCACCCACCAGCGGCAGGTCCTTGCGGTCGAGGATCACATGCGTGCCGCGGCTGGGGCGGATGCGTGGCAGCTCGGCCTCGTCGTGGAGCTCCCCCGGGCGCAGCTGATCGGCCCACACGCCGGTAGCGTTGATCACGTTCGCGGCGCGCACCTCCAGCTCCGCGCCGCTCTCGGCGTCCAGCGCCCGCACGCCCCGCGTGCGCCCGTCCTGCTCCAGCAGCCCGGTGACCCGCAGCCGGTTCGCACAGACCGCGCCGAAGCGCTCGGCCTCGCCGAGCACCGTCAGCACGAGGCGGACATCGTCGGTCTGGCAGTCGTAGAACAGGTAGCCGCTCGTCGGCTCGCGCGCGGCGAGCGCCGGCAGCAGCTCGATCACCTCCTCGCCTGAGATCACGCGGTGGCGCTCGGGACTCCAGGACTCGCCCTCTCCCAGCCGCGGGGTCTGATCGCCCTGCTCACCGGCCGATCCGCCGGGCGATCCCCGCTCGGCGCTCGCACGGGCGCGCCTGCCCCGCCGCGAGCGCAGGCGATTGCTGGCCGATCTTCGATCGGTGGACATCACGTCGTACAGGTTCAACCCCATCCCCATCATCCGGTCCGGACGGGCGCCCTCGAACGCGGGCACGACCAGCGGCAGCGGGCGGACCAGGTGCGGCGCCAGCGCCACCATCAGCTGGCGCTCCAGGAGCGCCTCGCGCACGAGGCCGAGGTCGAAGTTCTGCAGGTAGCGCAGACCGCCGTGCACGAGCTTGCTCGAACGGCTCGAGGTTCCCGAGGCGAAGTCGGCGCGCTCCACGAGCGCCACGCTGTAGCCACGCGTAGCCGCGTCCAGCGCCACACCCGCCCCCGTGATCCCGCCGCCGATCACGACGACATCGAACTCGTCTTCCGAGAAGGCGGCAAGAGCCTGGCTGCGCTCGATCACGACCGCAGTGTCTCAGAGCGGCGGTCGATCGGAGATCCGTGTTCTGAGCGCGCGAGTCCAGGCTGGGACGGAGCCTCGCGCGGGCGCGTCAGATCCGCGCCAGCTCGGCGGTGATCTCGCTCACCGCGGACTTCGCGTCCCCGAACAGCATCGACGTCTTCGGGTTGAAGTAGAGCTCGTTCTCGATACCGGCGAAGCCGGGGTTCATCGAGCGCTTGATCACGATCACCGAATGAGAGTCGGCGACCTCGAGGATCGGCATGCCGTAGATCGGCGAGGAAGGCGTGTTCTTGGCGGCCGGGTTGGTCACGTCGTTGGCGCCGATCACGAGCGACACGTCGGTGCGCTGGAACTCGGGGTTGGCGTCGTCCATCTCCCGCAGCTGGTCATACGGCACGTCGGCCTCCGCGAGCAGCACGTTC
The DNA here is from genome assembly GCA_963813745.1 of uncultured Solirubrobacterales bacterium. Lineage (GTDB taxonomy): Bacteria > Actinomycetota > Thermoleophilia > Solirubrobacterales > Solirubrobacteraceae > Palsa-744. The sequence goes on along the minus strand of CAWEZW010000004.1, from coordinate 306,275 downwards.
ATGTGGCCCGGCATACGGCCGGCGACGGGGTGAATCGCATAGCTGACCTCGACCTGGCGCTTCTCGAGCTCCTTGGTCAGCTCGCGCACCGCATGCTGCGCTTGGGCGACAGCCATGCCGTAGCCGGGGACGATCACTACGCGGTTGGCGTAGGCGAGCTGGATCGCCGCGTCGGCGGCGCTCGTGGAGCGCACCGTGCCGGCGTGCTCGCCGGCACCTTCGGCACCCGCGACGGCACCACCGCCGCCGAAGCCGCCGGCGATGATCGAGGGGATCGAGCGGTTCATCGCGGTCGCCATCAGGTTCGTCAGGATCGAGCCGGAGGCACCCACGATCATGCCCGCCACGATCAGCGCCGGGTTGTTCAGCGCCATGCCCGTGGCCGCCGCGGAGAGGCCGGTGAAGGCATTCAGCATTGAGATCACGACCGGCATGTCGGCGCCGCCGATCGGCAGCACGACGGCGTTGCCGAGCAGCGCGGCGACGATCAGCATCCCGATGAACAGCACTTCCGAGTGTGCCCCAGTGATCAGGTCGATGCCGGCGGCCAGCGCCAGGATCAGCAGCACGAGGTTGACGATCTGCTGGGCCGCACCGAAGCTGATCGGGCGCCCGGGGATGATTTCCTGGAGCTTGCCGAAGGCGATGTTCGAGCCCCAGAAGGAGACCGATCCGACGATCGCGGCGAACACCGAGAAGATCGCGACATACGCGGGCACCCCCGCGATCTGCACGGTGGCGCCGGTTTGCAGGACGACGCCATGGCCGAGTTCGCCGCCGACCTGGATCGTGCGCGTGCCGTAGGTCGAGCCGTAGTGGCGAAACTCGACCCACGCGATCAGCGCCACGGCGCCGCCGCCGACGCCGTTGAACAGCGCCACCATCTGCGGCATCGCCGTCATCTTCACGTTGCGCGCCGCCGGGATCCCCACCGCGGCACCCAGCGCGAGGCCGAGCACAATCAACCCCCAGTTGCCCTCGCCGGGGTTCAGCAGGGTCGCCACGACGGCGATCGCCATGCCGACGGCGGCGATCCGGTTGCCCCGCACCGCGGTTGTTGGACCGGCGAGGCCGCGCAGGCCCTGGATGAACAGGGCGAAGGCGATTATGTAAAGGACGTAGATGAAGCTTTCGCTCTGCAGGAAGCTCGTCGCGATCGGGAGATTGCTCACGAGTCGCCCTCCCCGTCGTGGGCCTCGTCTTCCGCCGCGGGCTTCGGCTTCGGCTTTGCCTTGAACATCTCGAGCATCCGGTCGGTCACGAGGAAGCCGCCGACGATGTTGATCGTGCCGAACGCGATCGCGATCACGAGCAGCGCCTTGCTGATCCCGTCCAACCCGGGCAGACCGACCAGCAAGAGGCCCCCGAGCAGGACGATCCCGTGGATCGCGTTCGTGCCCGACATCAAAGGCGTGTGCAGCGTGTTCGGCACCTTCGAGATCACGACGAAGCCGATGAACCCGGCCAGCACAAGGATCGCCAGGTTGGTGGTGAGCGTGCTGGCGAGAATCATCAGCCGGCCTGTTCCACTGCCGCTTTGGCGCCCGGGTGGACGATTTCCCCGTCGCGCACGATGCACGCGCCGCTGACGATCTCATCGTCGAAGTCCAGGTGCAGCTCGCCGTCCTCGCCGACGAACAACTCGAGCAGAGCTTGCACGTTGCGCGCGAACAGCTGCGAGGAATGCTCGGGCATGCCAGCCGGCAGGTTCAGCGGGGAGAGGATCTTGACGTCGTGGCGCACGACCGTCTCCCCCGGCTCGGTCAGCTCACAGTTGCCGCCCGCCTCGCCGGCCATGTCAACGATCACCGAGCCCGCCTTCATCCCCTCGACGGCCTCGGCCGTGACCAGCCTTGGGGCCGGGCGGCCCGGCACGAGCGCGGTCGTGATCACCACGTCAAAGCCCTTGATCGCCTCGGTCAGCGCCTGCTGCTGACGGTCGCGCTCCTCCTCGGTCAGCTCGCGCGCGTAGCCGCCCTCGCCGCTGGCCTCCAAGCCGAGGTCGAGCCATTGCGCTCCCAGCGACTCCACCTGCTCGGCCACCTCGGGGCGCACGTCGTAGCCGGTCGTGCGCGCGCCCAGGCGCTTGGCGGTCGCGAGCGCCTGCAGCCCGGCGACGCCGACGCCCAGGACAAGCACCTTTGCCGGCGGGATCGTGCCGGCGGCGGTCATCAGCATCGGGTAGAAGCGGCCGATCTGCTCGGCGCCGAGCAGCGCGGCCCGGTAGCCGGCGACGTTGCTCTGCGAGGACAGCGCGTCCATCGCCTGTGCGCGCGAGATCCGCGGGATCGCCTCCATCGCGAACGCGGTCGCCCCCGCCTCGGCCAGCGCGCGGGTGGTCTGCGGGCTGGAGAGCGGAGCGAGAAAGCCGATCAGGATCGAGCCGGAGCCGAGCCGGCGGATCTCCTCCGCATCGGGCGGCGCGATCTTCACGACCACCTCAGCGCTCCACACGTCCGTGTGATTGGAATCCCCACCCGCCCCCCCACCCGCCCCGGGCGTGCCGATGATCTGCGCGCCGGCCTGCGCGTAGGCGGCGTCTGGAATCAGGGCGTCGGCGCCCGCGCCGCTCTGCACGAGGACGTCGAGACCTTTGGCCCTGAGCTTGCTGACGACCTCCGGCACGAGCGCAACCCTGTGCTCTCCCGCCGCGGTCTCCTTCGGAACACCGATCCGCATGTGCGCCGGGAAAGTATCCCATCGAGCTCGTCGGCGGCGGTCCGGTGTGCGAAACTCGATGCAGAGATGACCGTCAACCTGACCCGCATCTACACGAAGCTCGGCGACGGCGGCGAGACGCACCTCGGCGACATGAGCCGCGTCTCCAAGCTCGATTCGCGCGTGGAGGCATACGGCACCGTCGACGAGCTCAACGCGACGCTCGGCGTCGCGTTGCTGGCGCCGGGACTACCGCAGAGCTTCGCCGAGTGGCTGCGCCGCGTGCAGAACGACCTGCTCGACCTCGGCGCCGACCTGTCGGTGCCCGCGCCTGGAGCAGGCGACTCGTCCTCCGGCAAGGCCGAGCGCGAGCGATTGCGCATCGGCCCCCCCTACACCGAGTGGCTCGAGCATGCCTGCGACGAGGTCAACGCGACGCTTCAGCCGTTGCACTCGTTCGTGATCCCCGGCGGCACCCCCGCCTCCGCGCACCTGCACATCTGCCGCACGGTCTGCCGCCGCGCGGAGCGCCGCGCGATCGCCGTGGGCGAGGATGTCAACCCCGAGGTCGTGCGCTACCTGAACAGGCTCTCGGACCTGCTGTTCATTCTCGGCCGCGCCTCCAATGAAGGCCCACCCACCCAGGCGGGATCGGGGTCCGCGGGATCCGAGCCGCTATGGGACCCCGGCGCGCATGGCTCGAACACCGCTTCCCAGTCTGCGTGAGCGAGCGCGCGCTTCGGCGGCGCGCAGGCCGGCCACGGCCAGCGCCGCCCACAGCATGCCCACCAGATAGCCGCCCACCACATCGCTCGGCAGATGCCATGCGAGCAGCAGCAGCGAGAAACCGACGGCCGCCGCAAAGATCGCGCCCAGTACCGCGACAGTGGGACGCAGATGTCGGGGCGCCACGAGCACCGCGCACATGACGAGCGCCGTCGCCGCGCTCGCATGCCCGCTCGGCCATGAGGCGGCCGTGATCTCGTCTCCGTAGATCTGTGCGTGGGGATGGGCGAGCAGCGGCTTGAGCAACTCCGCGGTCAGCGGCGCCATGCCCATCACGACCCCGACGGCGAGCGCAACTCGCGGGCGCTGGCGCCAAAGCGCGATCGCGATCAGCAGCACGCCCCAGAGGATGTACAGGACGGGCTCGAGCAGGCGCAGCAGGGCGTTCGCGAAGTCGTCCAGATGCGGGCCGCCGAGCAGCGTGAAGTCGTACAGCGCGACCGCGTCTTTCACGTGCGTCGCGGGAACCAACGCGGCCACGACCCAGGTCAGCGTGAGCGCAACCAAGCAGAGCCCAGCGACGAGCAATGCTCCGGCGGCGCTCGGGGGTTTTGCCGGCCTTGCGCTGGGTCTCTCGTACATCCCTAAAGGGTAGAGGCGCGGCTAAACGAGGGCTGAAGCGCTCTATGCGGATCAAGGCCCGACGGGAAACGTCTTGCCCGCCAGTGCGATCAGGGCTTGTGCGGTCACCCACACTGGAGTTTGCACGCCTGTACGGGAGTAGCGGATGCTGCCGCCGGGGGCGAGCAGGCTTTCCAGGTAGCCCTCGGGCGAGCGACTGCCTCGGCGGCGCACCGTGCTCGGGTTGCGCCCTGCCGCGATCAGGCCCTGGATTGCCCAAGCAGTGGATTGGGCGTTGGATTCGCTGCCGTACTGCTCGGGAAAGCCGCCATCGAGGTTCTGGGAGCGGATCAGATAGTCAGCGGCGGCGGCGAGGTCATGAGCGTTGCGCGCACCCGCGGCGGCGAGCGCCTGCAGCGCCGCGCCGGTGTCGTCGACGTCGCTGGAAGAGCCTCGCTCGCCGAAGGAGAAGCCGCCGTCGGAGTTCTGCTGCTGCTCGATCCAGCCGGCCGCGTCGCGGATCGCGGGGTAGCTCGGGGAGTGGCCGACGGCGCGCAGCGAGAGGATCGCGAAGGACGTGAGATTGACGAGGTGCTCGAAGGAGTTGTCGGCCTCGCGTGCCCTCATCACTTCGGCGACGAGGTCGCGCCCGGCGAACGAGTACGACGAGGCCCCACACGCAGCCGCGGCGAGGATCGTGCGCTCGGCGTCGCCGAGGCCGCTCAGACTCGAGACTTCGGCGCGCAACGCGTCGAGCACCGAGTGTCCGTCACGGCGCACGGTCGCGGGGTTGCGGCCGGTCGCCGCGAGGCCGATCGCCGCCCAGGCGGTGTACAGCTCGCTGGAGCTCTCCCCCTTTGCGGCGCCGAAGCCACCGTTGGAGTTCTGGGCGGTGCTCAGAAAAGAAAGCTCGGGGGACAGCGACGCGGATTGGGCGCGGACCGTGGATGCGGTGGACGCGCGTGCGGACGCGCCGCCGAAGGCGAACACGGTGCCGACGGTGACGAGCGCGAGGATCGCCAGCACGTTCGTGGCCGCCCCACTCGCCGGCGCTCTGGGCGCAACGGGCTTGGGTGAGGCTGGGTCCCATTGAATATCCATGCGCGCGCGCACCCGCGCCAGCAGCCGCGCCAGCTCGGGTCCGAAGGCGAGGCCGAACAGGAAGCTCGCAACCATGTCCGTCAAGTCGAACGGCAGCCCCGCGCCCGCCACTACAAGAAACGCGCCCGCAGTATGCGTGGCTCCGATCGTGAACGTGTAGAGGTTCATCACCTCCTTTGCCGCGAGCGCGGCGATCGCACAGCAGAGCGCGAGCGGCACGCGCCTCATGTGTCGCCCGCTCAGCCGGCCGAGAGCGGCACCGAACAGGCCAACGCCGCCCCAGGCCGCCATCTGCCAAGGGGTGTAGGGGCCCTGACCGAGCAAGAAGTTCGACATCAGCATGCCGATCGCGCCCACGGTGAAGCCGGGCAGCGGACCCAGCGCGTAGCCGACGACGAGCGTGATCGCGGTGATCGGCTTGACGTCCGGCAGCGCCACGAACGCGTCGCGGCCCAGCGCGGCGACGGCCGCCAGGGTGCCCACGACCGCGACCATCCGGGCGGACGGCCGGCGGCGCTCGTAGACGAGCCAGCCGAGCGCCAGCACCACGCCGATGACCGCGAACGACGCCAGTGGCCAGCTCACGCGACGACCTCCAGGGCCGCTGGGGCCCGCAGCAGCTCCGCGCCTTCCTCGGGCAGCAGCGCGCCGCCGGCGCCGCCGAGGATGCGAGCGGTCTCGGTCGCGAAGTACCAGCCGCCAGCGAGCAGCTCGGCGGCGGGGCCGTCGGCGATCACGCGGCCATCGGCGAGCAGCACCGCGCGGCGGGCGCAGGCGGCGGCGAACTCGGGGTCGTGGGTGGCGACGATCACGGCCTGGCCCTGCTCGGCGCGGCGGCGCAGATCCTTCGCCAGCTCGGCCTTCGCGCCGCGGTCCATCCCACGCGTGGGCTCGTCCAGCGCGAGGACGATTGGAGCCCCGCCCGCCCCTCCCGCCCCACCGGTGACGATCGCGAGCGCCAGGCGCTGGCGCTCCCCGCCTGACAAATCCTTCGGGTTGCGCTCGGCCATTCCCGCCAGCCCGACGGCCGCGAGCGCCTCGGCGGGCGCCTCTTCGGCGACGCGCTCGTGGATCAGGTAATCGCCCGGGTTCTGCAGCAGCAGCGCGACCCTTCCCGCGCGCTCCACCCGTCCCCGCGTGGGCTCCATCAACCCGGCGGCATGGCGCAGGAGCGTCGACTTGCCCGCGCCGTTGCGGCCCATCAGCGCGATGCTCTCGCCGGGGGCGAGCGTCAGATCCACCCCGCGCAGGATCGCCGGTCCGTCGCGCAGCTCGTGCCACACACCCTTCATTCGCAGCGCGCTCGGCATGCTCTCCCGCCGGCCCAGCGCGCTCCTCAGGCCACGGGCACGTTCCGATCGACGGTCCTGCCCACCCGCCACCTCTGAGGCGCTCCAAAGCGCATTCGGAGCGTCGGATGGAGTCGGTCTCACCGTCGCCGCCGGGTACGCGCCGAGGTCATCCTCCTCCGGCAACATCTCACGTGCGCGCAGCGTCGCGCGCGCCTGCTTGACGCCAACCGGCGCCGGGTTCAACCCCGCCAACGCGAACAGCTTCGCGCCCGGCGTCTGCAAGTCAGGCTCGTGTTGCGCGGCCCATTTCAAGAACGATCTGGGATCGCCGTCGTGAGCCACGCGGCCCGCTTCCAGCGTGATCACACGATCCGCGGCCCCGAGGCAGCGCTCCAAGCGGTGCTCCGCCAGCACGATCGTCGTCTCCCACTCCTCGTTCAGCCTTCTCAGCAGACCGATCAACTCGTCCCCGGCGACGGGGTCCAGCTGTGAGGTGGGCTCGTCCAGCAGCACCACCTGTGGCCTGCCCGCCAGCGCCGCGCCGAGCGCGACCCTCTGCTTCTCGCCGCCTGACAGCTCGTGCGTGGAGCGGTCGAGCAGCGCGTCGATGCCCAGCGCGAGCGCGACCTCCTCCACCCCCCTCGCGACCGCCGCCTCCCCCTCGCCCCGGCTTTCCAAGGCAAGCGCCAGCTCGGCGCGGACGGAGCTCATCACGAGCTGCGTCTCGGGGTCCTGGAACAGGACGCCCGCGTGACCTCCGAGATGCGACGGGCCATGCTCGCGCGTGTCGAGGCCGGCGAGCGTCACCGTGCCGGCGAACGTGCCGCCGTGGAAGTGCGGCACGAGCCCGCAGGCCGCGTGCAGGAGCGTCGTCTTGCCGTGGCCGGACAAACCCGCCAGGAGACAGAACTCGCCCGCTTCCAACTCGAAGCTGACGTCGTCCAGCGCCGGTGTTTTCGCTCCCGGATAGTGGTAGGTGACGTGATCAAAAGACAGGATCACTGGTCGATCCCCCTGCGGTCCGCAAAGGGCAGGAGGATTGCCGCGAGCAGAGCCGCGCAGAGCACGAACGTGCCCTTGTCCACCTGCATCTGCACGAGGGGGTATGCGGAGAAGGAGGCCGCTCCGGTCAAGCGCCCGGCGAGGGCGAGCGCGAGCACGGCGAACGTCGAGCAGAGAAACGCGAGGTCATGCCGCGACCACGGGCGCCGCGGGCGTGTCTGCGATCCCCGCGCGTGTGATCCCAGCAGGCGGGTTCCCGATCCCAGCGCGCGCGACCGCCGTGCGCGCGCGCCCGGCAGGCGTGGACGGCGCGGGCTCGGCCGGCTCTCCGCGGCGACGGCGAAGCCGCGCAACTCGAGCGTCGCCGCCACCTCCATCGCACGCTCGAGCGAGCCGCCGACGATCGCGCTGAGCAAGGCGACGCGACCGCGCACGCCACGGGCGGGGTCCTCGGGCCTGGTGCGCTGGGCCTCGGCCAGGCGCTGCGCGTCGGCGCCGAGCACGGGGATCATCCGCGTCGCCAGGGAGGCCGTCAGCGCCGAGCGGAACGACAGGCGGCGGAAGCCCCTCAGCAGCTCGTCGGGGTCGACCGCGAGGCTCGCGAGCGTCGTGATCAGCATCAAGAGCGTCACCTTCAGCGCGATCACGGCGCCGTACACGACGGCCTCGACCGTCAGGTCGCCCTGGCCGAACGGGCCGAGGTCGCCGAGCCGCGCGAACACCGTCAGGCCCTCGCGCGAGGCGAGCACGTTGATCGCCACGATCGGCAATCCCACGATCAGCGCGGTGCGCAACGTGCCCGCGAGCCGGCGCCCCACACCGGCGCACGCCCCGGCGCCCAGCACGGCCAACGCCAGCGCCGCCAGCGGCAGGGGGTTGTAGAGGATCAACGCGGCCGCTGTCAACGCGAGGGCCCAAATTGCGCCCACTCCCGCCCGCGTCGCGTGCAACGGACTCGCGAGGCGGCGGTAGAACAGCAGGCGGGTGTTCATCGGTCTCTCCCCGGCATCCGCAAGCAGCGGTCACGAGAGGAAATCTGGCTTGTATGCGTCATCCACCTGCCCCCGGCACCGGCAGCTGCGCGCCCGTCGATGTCACCGCCAATGCGAAGTGATTTTGCAGAGCGCTCGTGTCGAAGGCCTGGGCCGCATGCCGCACACCTGCTTCATTTGTGCCCGTCACGACCCACACGATCGCGCTTTCGACGTCCTTCGTGGCCGCGATCAGGCCCGCTCCCGCCGTCAGCGTCGCGGTCGTGCCGCCCGCCCCATCGAGCAGCGTCAGCGTCTGGCCGTTCGCTGCGAAGCGCGCGTACACGCCGCTCGCGCGCGGGCCGCTTTCGATGCTCGTCACGCTCGGGTCGCCGTGTATCCCTGTCCATTGACCGACGACCACCTGCAGCGCGTCGGGCTCGGCGCCGCTGCCGATCGCCGCGACGGCGGCGGGGACGCCGAGCGCGCGCAACCGTTCGATCACCGTGCGGCATGGCGCGCTCTGCGCCGTGGCGCATTCCACGCGCACCGGCAACCGTTTGCCTTCGGTGCCGTTCAGGAACGGCTCGGGGAACGAACCCACGACCGCGGGCACGTCGTCGGTCTGGCTCCAGTCGTGCAGGTCCCACCACACATGGTCGCCCTGGTGCACGTTCGTCGCCGCGGCGCCCTTCGGGGCCTCGATCCCGTTGACGTAATAGAACCAGTCGAGCGGGTCTCCCGCGGTTTCCCGCCCCCCTGACAGGCCGTCAATGCTCTCGACGAAGCCGCCGCCATACTTCGTCGTCACCTTGTCGTTGCGCAACAGCAGGCTCATCACCGTTTCTGTCCCCAGCACCCGCGGAGCGCCGGTCTGGGTCAGCAGATGCGCGCCGAAGTCGCGCGTGACCGTCAGGTGAACGCCCTCCGGAACCGGGCCGGGACCGAGGCCGCAGCCGGCTACCGCGGCGACCGTGATGGCCGCCGCGAGTGCCGTTATTGTGATTTTTTTACTTGACCTGGAAAACAACGTGGCTGATTCCGCTCACGAGCTTCGTTGCCTGGCCGGCACTGTTGATTGCCTCGATGTCGTAGGTATAACTTCCCTTGGGAAGACGCGCCGGGAGGAGATAACTGAAGGACTCGCTTCCACCGACGGAGAAAAAGTCCACGGAACCGCACTTCCTGGTTCGCACGAAGCTCTCCCTGGATCCATTGAAGTCGAAACAACGCCCGTGATAGCGACGTTGGAGGCTGATCCGCACCTGTCTGAGCGTGCCTCCGAATGGGATTTCGATGACCCCCGCGAGCAACCGTGGAGCCGAACGGTGGGAATAGGTATGCTCGTTTTTGACACCCGTGATCCTGGCGCTCGCGGCCAGTGGCGAAGGTGGAGGTGGAGTCGATGTCCGCTCGAGCGGTGGACAAGTGGCGCCGGCACTCGTAGGGCATGCGATCGGAAAAGCGGTGCCGCACGTACCGTCGTTGCCCGTATGCACACAGACCGAGGCCTCTGTGCGCACGGCCGCGGGTTCCGCTTCGGCGCCCGTGACGTGCAGTTCATAGGCGCCAGTGGAATAGAAGGCCAGCGTGGCGTCTCCCTGCGCGTCGGTCATTGCGCTCCCGCCCCGCCATTCGATGTGCGCGCCGGCTGCGGGAGCGGGTTCGCCCTTTTCGTTGTAGCGGCGAACTATTGCGTTGATCGATTCACCCACATTGGCTTTTGCGGGGACTTCTATCTCAAGCGGAGTCGGACTCGGACCAGACGGACAGGTTTCATCGCAGACAGGGAAAAACAGCACGCGGGCCCCAGGTTCAAGTTGTACGTCACACGCGCCTTCGTTTTGATAGGTGTCGTTGACCCAAAACGACCAGTAGTAGCTCGTAATCCCCGATTGGTAGAGATGCGTCTCGCCCTCGATCGTATTGATGAGATACTGACCGAAGCTTGCTTCCCAGGAACCATCCCAGTTCCCCCCAGTAGCCACCTGCAGTGCACCGAGGGCACTCGTCCCGGAACAGGAGTGTTCTGGGTTGCCGTCGTTGACAACAGGCTGAGTCGTGGTGGTCACCTGCGTCACGGGGAGCTTCGTTTCGGTCAACCCCTCCACCCTGACGGTGACCGTCGCCGGACCGGCCGCAGCGGCCGAGGATGCGCCTGCGAGGGCATACGCCAAGAGAAACAGCGAGAACAGTGCGACGGTGCCTAAAGGCAACATATGACGGGATGTATTCATTGAGCCAACCCCTTTCCACGAGGGCTTGTGGGCTTTCGGCCTTCGGCAGGTTTCCTGGCTCCCGGGCCTTCCTTCCGCACCTTCCCGTCTCGTCTTCCGAAACAGTGGCTCGCGTGTCTTTCGCACGCGCCGCGTCAGGCATCCCCGGTCACAGTGGCGGGTCCGCGCCGGATTCTCACCGGCTTCCCTTTCCTCCGACCGTCTTGTCCTTTCATCCTACTCCCCCACGCCCACCGCGCGCTTGCGACGCTATGCGGTAACGGTGCCGTGGCCGACGATCACGTCGCCCGCGTACAGGCACGCGAACTGCCCCGGCGCGGTTCGCTCCGCCGGCTCCTGGAGCTCCACGCTCACTTGCTCGTGGCACCCCACTCCCGTCTCGCCCGCCAGCCGGCATGGGAGGCGGCGCCCACGCGAGCGCACCTTCACGCTGTCCACGCAGCCGCCGTCGCGGTGCAGCGTCACCTCGCGCACCCTTACGCCGTCGCTCAACAGCTCCGCGCGCAGACCGACCGTGACCGTGCTCTTGCTCGTGTCTGTCGCGAGCACGTACAACGGCTCGCCGCCGCCGATGCCGAGGCCGTGGCGCTGGCCGACGGTGAACGTATGCGCACCCGCGTGCTCGCCGAGCACCCTCCCCTGAGCATCGACGATCTTCCCTCTCCGCTCTCCCAGCCCCCCGTGACGCTCCAGAAAGGCGCCCTGGCGCGTCCCCGCGAGGAAGCACAGGTCCTGCGAGTCGCGCCGGCGTGCGACCGCGAGCCCGGCCGCCGCCGCCAGCTCACGCACCTCCGCCTTGTGCATCGCACCTAGCGGAAACCGCAACCGGGCAAGCGACTCGGGCGCAAGCGCCGCCAGCACGTAGCTCTGATCCTTGCCCAGGTCTTCTGCCATCCGCAACAGCGGAGCGGGCGGACCATTGATCACGCGCGCGTAGTGCCCGGTCACGAGCGTCCGCGCGCCCAGACGCTCGGCCAGCTCGAGCATCGCGTCGAGCCTCACGTTCCCGTTGCAGCGCACGCACGGGTTCGGCGTCTCCCCGGCCTCGTGGCCCGTTAGCCAGTGCTCGACGACACCGGCGCGGAACTCCGCGCGCAGGTCGATCGACAGGTGTGCCATTCCCAGGCCGTGTGCCACCTCACGGGCGCCGCGCACCGCCTGCGCCGAGCAGCAGCTGGCCTCGCCATCGTTCTCCTGATCAGACCACAGCTCCAGCGTGACTCCGACGGCCTGCGCTCCTTCGCGCGTGACCAGCAGCGCCGCCACCGCACTGTCCACACCGCCGCTCATCGCCACCAGCGTGCGGTCCGCCTCCGGCCGGTTGCCCCGCGCCGACCGATCTGCGCTCGATCGGCCCAGGGCGGCGCTCGCTCGGACCGCGCCGCCGAGCGCGCGATGCAGAGCGTCGGACGCCAGCTCCGCCGCGTGGCGCTTGGCCGCGCTCAGTCCGCCGAGCTCCTGCGCGATCTCCTCCGTGCCGATTCTCGCCGCTGCAAGCAGCGCGGCGCCGCGCACGAGGCCCACCACCGCGCTGCCGGCGGCGATCGACGCGCCGCAGCCGCTCGCGTCGAACCCCGCGTCCGTTATACGCCCGTCGGGGCTGTCAGGGTCAAGCGCGATCGAAACGCGGATCAGATCGCCACAGGCCGCGCCGCCCGCCGCGCCCGTGAAAGCGTGCTCGGGGACGTGTCCACGGCCGAACGGTGCTTCGAGGTGCTGGGCGAGGGCTTCCGGGCTGCTCACCCAAGCGAGTTTACGATTCCTGGCGCGCTTCGTCGATCGTCTGCTCGATCGCGAAGGCATCCGTCAGGCCGTTCATCGTCGTTACCGCACCATGCGGGTTGATGATCAGGATCGTCGGTGTCCCGTACACCTGTACGGTCTTCGTGAACGAGCCGAACGATGTGACCTGCGCCGCGGTCGCGTAGTGGACCGCGATCTTCTTTTCCAGTTCGAGTCCCGTCGCCAGGCGCAGCTTGCGCACCTGCGCCTTGTTGGGATGCACCGCGACCTCGTGGTGCGCCGCCAGCAGGATCTGCAATTCCTCGTGCACGGCGACGTCGTCGGCGCCATGTTTGTTCCAGAACAGCACCACCGCGACTTCGCCCCGCTTGAGCTCGCGTTCCACGGCCACCTGCTGGGCGGGAGCAGCGTGCACGGCGGTTTTCTTGACCGTAGCGGCGCCATGCGTCGAGCGGGTCACAGTCACGCTGCTTTTCGTCACGGTGGGAGCGGGGACCGCGGCATGCTTCGAGTGGATCACGGTAGTGCTCTTCGTGGTCTTGACCGCACTACTCCCCGGCGCACCTGCCTGCTTGGCGTGGGTTACGGTCGTGCTCGACGTGGTGACGGTTGTGCCCTGACTCGGGGCTTCTGCCGAGGAAGCCGCGGACTTGTTCGCCGCCTGTTGGGATGCCGCGACCGCTTCGCGCGCGTGGGTGACCGCGCGCGTCATACCTTCGATATGCGTCGTCCCCGCAGGGGCTTTCGCTTTCGCCGCGGCGGCAGGCGCAGGCGTGCTGGCCACGGGCGTCGAGCTGGGGCTCGAGCTGTGGCCCTGCAGGGCCACGAACCACACCACCGCAAAGAGCACAACCGCCGCGAGGGCGATCTGAAAGGGACGGGAAAGCTGTGCCATTGCTCCCCTTTCGGCATTTTTCGCCGAAGAGTTGAACCGCGCAAAACCGGCTGGACCCTCAGAGCGTGCGCAACGCGCGCAGGACGGCGTGCACGACAGTGTCCGTGGGGATCGTCTCCTGCCCTCCCCCCTGCATGTCCTTCAGCACCGTCTCCTCCTGCTCGACGATCGCGACGTAGCGGGCATCGAGCGCGTTTGCATACCCCAATTGACCCTTCAGCGAGCGTCCGGCGAGCTCCATCTGGGCCGTCAATCCGGCAGATCGAGCCGCGCCCATCACGCCGAAGGCGGCCTTCCGCTCGCCGAGTGCGACGAATAGATCCAGCGGGCTCGTCGCGACCGGCGCCGGCTCGCCCGCCAGCAGGATCCGCTCGACTCCGGCCGCCCAGCCGATGCCGGGCGTCGAGGAGCCGTCGCCGGCCGATCCCTTGATTTTCTCCACCAGCCCGTCGTAGCGGCCGCCGCCGCCCACGCCGCTCTGCGCCCCGAGCGCATCGGAGGTGAACTCGAACACCGTGCGCGTGTAGTAGTCCAAGCCGCGCACGAGCGTCGGATCGACCTCGTATGGGACCTCTGCCAGATCGAGCAGGTCGCGCACCTCTGCGAAGTGCTCGCTGTCCTCTTTGCTCAGGCGATCGAGCAGGCGCGGCGCGCTCTCCATCACCCGCTTCGTGCCCTCGTGGTCGGAGTCGAACGCCCGCAGCGGGTTGAGCTCGATCCGGCTCCTGACCTCATCGGACAGGCTCGCCTCGTGCTCGCGCAAATGCGCCTGCAGCAGCTCGCGGTACTCGCCCCTGCTCTCTTTGCCGCCCAGGCTCGAAAGCCGCAGCCTGACCTCGCGCACGCCCATCTCCTCAAGCAGCGCCGCCAGCAGCACGATCGACTCCGCGTCGACGGCGGGATCCTCGGAGCCGAGCGCCTCCGCCCCCACCTGCCAGAACTGCCGGTAGCGCCCCGCCTGGGCGCGCTCGTGTCGGAAGAAGCTCGACAGATACCACAGCTTCACGGGCTGTTTGCGCTTGTGCATACCGTGCTCCACGTAGGCCCGGCAGACCGGCGCGGTGCCCTCCGGGCGCAGCGTCAGCGAACGCCCACCGCCGTCGTCGAACGTGAACATCTCCTTCTGCACGATGTCCGTCGAAGCCCCGACCCCGCGCGCGAACAGCTCGGTCGCCTCCAACGTCGGCGTCTCGATCCGCTCATACCCCGCCCCCTCCAGGATCTTCCGTGCACTCGCCTGGAGGATCGCACGCACACCAGCCTGCTCCGGTAGCACGTCGAACGTGCCCCGCGGGGCTTTGATCTGCTCCGCGCGGCTCAACTGCCGGCGTCCGCCACGGCGCGCGCCGCCGGCTCGGGCCCCTCGCCCATCGCCGGCCTCTCCACGGGCACGCGCAACTCCGCCAGAAACGGGTTCGTGTCGCGCTCGCGTCCGAGCGTCGTCGTGCCCATGTGCCCGGGGTAGACCGCCGTCTCGGCCCCGAACGCTCTCAGCAGAGTGCCGATCGAGCGCTCCAGCACGTTCCAGTCGCCCCCCGGCAAGTCGGTGCGGCCGACCGAGCCCGCGAACAGGACGTCTCCCGAGAGCAGCGCCCGCTCGCCTGGTGTCCGCTCGCGTGCCTGCCCACCCTCGCCCGCGGCCACAACCTCGCGATCGGATGCCGCCGCGGCGATCGCGTAGGTGACGTGCCCCGGGCTGTGCCCGGGCGTGAATAGCACCTCGATCTCGAGCCCCGCCAGGCTCAACCTCTCGCCGCCCTTGACCGTGTGGTCGGCCTCGTAGCTCTCGAACGGCCCGAACCCCGGCGGCGTCCAGCTGTTGACATCCGCCAGCACGCCCCGCTCGATCTCCGGGCAGTACACCGGCGCGCCCGTCGCCCTTGCCACCTCGGCGACCGCGCCGATGTGGTCGAAGTGGCAGTGCGTGATCAGGATCGCCTCGACCTCCACTCCCAGCGCCCGCGCCGCCTCCAGCAGCCGCTCGGCCTCCGCCCCCGGATCGATCATCACCGCGCGCTTCGCATCAGGACCGCGGCGCACGATGTAGGCGTTCTCCTGGATCGGCCCGACGGTGAACATCCTCACGTCCACCTCGCCGATCGCGGCGGGCGGGCTCGACTCTCCGCGCGCGTCACTCATCGCGCCGCCGCCTTGCCACCGCCCTGCGCGGCTTTCTTGCGCATGCGCCGGTTGAACATCCAGCTGTCGGTGTAGTAGCTGATCGGGATGTAGATCAGCAGCACAATCGGGAACAGCGCGATCGCCTCGTTGGCTTTCTTGATCAGGAACAGGCTGACGAGCAGCATCAGCACGGCGGCGATCATCGCCCGGTAGAACGCGCCGAGCCACGTTGGCGGACGGTCCTGCCTTGCCAGCTGCGGCTTCTTTTTCCCCGTGGCGTCAATCCCCTTGCCGCTTTTCTCGGCGGCCGTCGGCTTGCGTCCGGTGCGACCCCGCGATTCGACCACGCCAGCCGCGTTTCCGCGGTGCTTGGTCTGGCGCTTGCGCTTTGTCTGAGCCATCCCTAGCAGCCTAGTGCGTTCTCGATCACGTGGCGCAGTGGATCGAACCCGACCAGCTGCAGATCCTCCGGGAAGCCCGTAAGCGCCGCCCGCGGCGCAAGCCCGACCAGCTCCGCGCTCGCAACCGCGGCGTGCCGGCGCACCGCCTGCACCACTCGCGCCAACGGCACCTCGAAGGGGCGCTCGACGTTCATCGACACCTGCGCGATCGCCCCATCGAGCTGAACGCCGATCGCGCGCAATCCGGGCAGTCCCTCGGCGCCACCTTCGCGGACCAGAGCCGCGATCGTGCGGGCATCGTCGACCGTTGCCGGTTGCTCGAGCTGCAGATTGAACGCCACCAGCGGCTCCCTCGCGGCGATCAACGTCGCGCCCGCGCCGGGATGCGCCTCCCACGGACCGAAGTCCGGCCGCAGCTCGCCCGCGCGCATCCGCCGCGCCAGTTGCGCCGCCCCGCCCCGGCGCAACTCCGCCCGCGTGCGGGGTGGGTCACCGGTCAGGGCGCCGTAGAGAAACACCGGCACGGCGAGCTCCTCCCCGATCCGGTCTGCCACCACCAGCGCCTCGGCACACGCGGCCCCACGCGCACCATCGTCGAGGTAGACGACCGGCACGACGTCGATCGCGCCGACATGCGGGTGTGCGCCGCGCCCGTCGCCGATCTCGATCTCCTCCACCGCCACCCGCGCGCCTTTAAGCAACGCGTCGGCGAGCGTGCCCGGGTGAGCGGCCAGTGTGAACACCGCGCGATGATGGTCTCTGTCGGAGTGCCTGTCCAGCAGGCGCACACCCTCTCCCGCGGCGAACGCCGCCCCGATCGCGGCGAGCGCCGCCCGATCACGGCCCTCGGAGACGTTGGGCACCGCGAGCAGGGTTGGTGGAGGCGTCATTTTCGCCACTCGTCTCCTCGATCAGGAAGCGACTGCCGTCGCGGGCGCCTGGATGCCTTCGCGCAGGGCAGAGTCGTCGACGAAGAACTCGTGCGCGAGGTTGGCAATCAAGCGGGCTAGATCCGCGTGCTCGTCGGGGCGCCAGCACTCGAGCAGATCCGTCAAGCGCTGTTCGCCGGTCATCGTGAGGCGCTCCAGCGTGCCCTGGCCGGCGGCGGTCAGCTCATAGGTGAGCGTGGCGTCCGGGTCGGGAGCGGTCGGCTCGTGACTGCTCGTGGCGCCCGGGTCGGGAGCGATCAGCCCGAGCTCGAGTAGCCGGTCGGAGGCGTGGGTGAGCGTCGAGGTCTCTACATGAGCGCGTTCGGCGAGGCTCGAGATCTGTAGCGGTGCCGCTCCGCTCAGCCTCGCGAGCAACCAGCACGCGGCGGGGTCGAGCTCGACGCCCGCGCGCAGGGCCATCCGCCGGATGATCTCGCGCGCGCCCTCGCGACGGTCGAGACGCCCGATCTGCTCGATCACCACAGCCAGCGAGTCTGAGCCACGCGGGCTGGCGAAGGTATCGGCCATGTCGGGGCTCGCGACGGTCTCGCGCAGCGGCAGCTGGCGGATGAACCAGGAGAGCGCGAACGCGAGCACCGCGAACGCGGATGCGACGAGGAAGACGGTGCTGAGCGCGTTGGTGAAGGCATGCAGATAGCCAAGGCGCAGCACCGACGGCAGCTTCGCGATCGCCTGCGGGTTGACCGTGCTGCCAGTACTGGCGTGGCCGGCGACGCCGGCTGGAAAGACGCTCTTCAGCTCGCTGGTTAGCCGGTTGGCGAAGATCGCGCCGAGCACCGCGGTGCCCAGCGATCCGCCGATCGAGCGAAACAGCGTGGCGCCCGAGGTCGCGACCCCGAGGTCTGAGTAATCGACCGCGTTCTGCACGGCGAGGATCAGGACCTGCATCACCATCCCCAGCCCCAGCCCGAGGATGAACATGAACAGCGAGATCGAGACCCGCGAGCTCGACGGAGACATCGTCGAGAGCAGGTAGAGCCCGACCGTCATCACCGCGGTCCCGGCGATCGGAAACGGCTTGTAGCGGCCGGTGCGCGTGATCAGCTGCCCGGAGAGAATCGAGGTGATCAAGAGGCCGCCCATCAAAGGCAGCAGCTGCAGTCCCGATCCCGTCGGTGTCGCCCCCTTGACGACCTGCAGGAACAGCGGCAGGTAGGTGACGGCGCCAAACAGCGCGAACCCGACCACGAACCCGACGGCGCCGGTCACGACGAAGACGCGGTTGGTGAGCAGCCGCGGTGGCAGCACCGGCTCCGCGGCGCGGCGCTCGGCGAGGGCGAACGCCCCGAGCAGGAGCACGCCGGCGATCGCGAGTGAGACGATGAACGGGGAGCCCCACGCGTAGGAGGTGCCTCCCAAAGAGGCCGCCAGCACGATCGCGGTCAGGCCAGCAGCGAGCAGGGCGGTGCCGAGGTAGTCGACGACGTGGTGCACGCGTTCGGTGACGCTGGGAAGCGTGGCCGCGAGCACGAAGAAGGCGAGAATCCCGAGCGGCAGATTGACGTAGAAGATCCAACGCCAGCTGAAGTCGCTGGTCAAAAAGCCACCGAGCAAAGGTCCAGCGATGCTGGCCAGACCGAATACGGCGCCGAACAGTCCCGTGTAGCGGCCTCGCTCGCGCGGCGGCACGACATCGCCGATCGCCGCCTGCGCACTGACCATCAGCCCGCCGCCACCCAGCCCCTGCAGCGCGCGAAAGGCGATCAGCTCGTCGAGGCTCTGGCTCTGACCGCAGAGCGCCGAGCCGAGGAGGAACACGATCAGGCCGGCCTGCAGCACGACCTTGCGCCCGTACATGTCGCCGAGCTTCCCGTACAGCGGCGTGACGGCGGTTTGCGCGAGCAGGTACGCGGTGACGACCCAGGAGATGTGGTCCAGGCCGCCGAGGTCACCGACGATCGTGGGCAGTGCCGTGGCGACGATCGTCTGATCGAGCGCAGCCAGCAGCATCACGAGCAGCAGACCTCCGAACACCAGCCGCAGGTTGGGTTGCTCGGAAGTCTTCATGGCTCGGTGTGAACTACGACATCGACGATATCCGGGATCTGGCTGCGTAGCTGCTCCTCGAGCTCGCTGGCCATCTGGTGGGCATCGATCAGCGAGGCATCGGCGCCCACTTCGACCGTGAGAAAGACGACACGCCCAGTTTTCGTGGACAGCAGCCGTGCCGAACGCGGCTCGCTGCCGGTCCGCTCACTTACGAGGCGCTGGATCTCCGCCACGGCGTGCCGGTCGGCGCGATCGTCGACCGGGCCGGCGACGAGGGGAAGCTCGAGCGGCTCGAGATGGGTTTGCACATCGGCCACACCGGGCCTTGCGCGGATCGCCCGCTCGACGCGCTCGGCGACGGCATGCGCCGCCTGCAGGTCGAGATCAGCCGGGAACTTGAGGTGCAGGGCGATGCTGACCGCCCCCTCCTGCTCGAAGATCGTGATGTCGTGGGTCTCCCGGACCAGCGGCTCGGCCAACGCGATCGCGAGCACGCGGTCGCGCATGTCCAGGCCGCTGCGGCGGGGCTCGACGTGGACGACGACGTCTGAGCCGGGCAGCGCGCGCTCGATCGCCGCCTCGATCAGGTTGGCGGTCTGATGGCCCTCGATCACCGCCTGCCCGGGCGGCACGGCGACGACGACATCGGCGAAGTAGCGCCCGGCGGACTCGCGCAATCGCAGTCGCAGGAGCTCGATGTCGGGTTCCAGGCGGGTGATCGCTCGCTCGGCGGCCTCCCTGGCCTCGGCGGGAGTGCGGTCCATCAGCACGTTCGCGTTCTCCGTGATCAACCGTGCGCCGGTGGCGAGCACGATCGTCGCAATCACCAGCGCGGCGACCGCATCGCCCTGGGCAAAGCCGTCGCGCACGAGCAACAGCCCGACGAGCACCACCACGGAGCCCGCCATATCCCCGGCGAAATGAAACGCGTTCGCGCGCAGCGCGGGACTGCCGTAGCGCCGCGCGGCGCGCAGGGAGACGATCGTACGGGCGAGGTCCACGATCAGCGCGACCCCGATCACCGCAAAGACATACCAATCGGTGTCGGGCGTTCTTTCTGTGGTGAGCAGATGTTTGATCGCACCGGCCGCGACGATCGCGCCGCCGGCCAGCAGGATCGCCGCCTCGCCAAGCACTCCGAGGTTCTCGGCGCGACGGTGGCCGTAGGGGTGCTCGGGGTCGGCCGGCTGGACGGCGAGGCGGACGGCGAAGTAGGTCAGCGTCGCGGCGACGACATCGCCGCTGGACTCGATCCCGGCCGAGATCAATCCCAGGCTCCCGGCCAGCAATCCGGCTCCCAGCTTGAGGATCACCAGCAGGCCCGCCGCGACGATCGACACGACGGTCGTCCGCTGTGGCACGGCTGTCTGATCGCTGCCGCTCAGATCTGCCATCACCGCAGACTACGTATCAGGGGCAACTGAACGCGGTCGACGCCCCAGCGCACCGCGGCCACAGCCCGTATCGGCATCGATGGCCGGTATCAATCGCCGCCGATAGGCGGCTATCGCCTGCTCGCCCTTCTGTGCCGCCGGGACACGGTCACCGGTGGGCTCACGGTGACGAGCGCGGCGCTGTCGGGCGGGAGCTCGAGCGCGATGGCGCCCGAGCGGGCCGAGGCGCTTTCAGTCGGCATGGACGTGCTCCAGGAGCCGTTGGCCGCGACGGCACGGCCGCCGAGCAGCACGCCGCCGGTGGCGCTCTGTGAGGGCGCTGTGAGGCGAAGGACCTGTCCAACGCCCAGGCCGGCGCCCACATTCAGCAGCAGCGCGAGCGGGCTCGCGCCGGGCTCCTCGTCGTCGGCGAGCAACACCTTCAGTGAGTGGCCGGGCCCCGCGAAGGACGCTGCCACGAGGTTAGGTTGGGGTTCGGCTGAGATCGTCGTTGCCAGCGGGCGATCGCCGGCGAGTGAGCTGGTCAGCAGCAGCGCATACCAATCCGGCTGGGCGCGCAGACTCCCGCTCGCGAGGGCCGCCGGATCGGGAGCACATAGGGGCGTATACCCGGTGCAGTTCGTTGGGTTGCCCTGGAGGTTGATACCCGCCGCCCCCGCGGCCATCGCCTGAGTGATGTAGCCGGTCGCCCACAGCGTCGAGGCGAACGTGTCGCTGATCCCCGCGACTCCTCCGCAGGAGACGGAGTTGGCCTCGTCGAGACGAAATGGGATGCGGTACGCGTTCGCCACCGACATGTAGGTGGTAAGCGACTGCGCCTCGCGTTCGCGGGTCTCTGCGCTGAGCAGCGTTTCGATCGAGGGCGCGGGCGTCTGCGCGCACCCCAGCGGATAGTGGTGCCCGGTCAGCAGCGCGGGCTTCTGCGAGAGCGCCTCCTCCTCGCCCCATTCCGGGAAGACGCCCGAGCCGGACACATCGGGACCGGCGATCGGGACCCCCGGGGTGAGGGCGTCGATCGCTTCGCGGTAGCTCGAGACTTCTTCCTCGTAACCCTGCGCGATCCAGGGGAGCTCACGAAAGCCGTGGCTGCCATAGGCATTTGGCTCGTTGCCGATCTCGACCGCGGCGAGATACGGTCCGAGCGCGCGGTGGGCGGCAGCCACCTCGCGCGCGGCGGCGGCCGGTTCGTAGTGGGCCATGCCGACTGTCAGCAGGACCTGCCAGCCGCTGCGGCGGGCGAGCATGCCGAGCGCATGCATCTGTTCGGGTCCGATCGTGCTCGATGCCCACGCCGGCCGTGGGGTGGCGGCGTCGGTCCAGGCGACGTTCTCGTCCGCGGTGATGCCGCCGAAGCGCAGCACGCCGGGCCCCAGCGACCGCAGCAGCCTGACCAGGTCGCCGCGCTCTGCGTACCGCGCGAGCTGGCCGAGCGCGGCCATCTCGAAGGAAAGCCCGAGAAACCGCTGGTGCACCGGAGGGCCTGGAGCGAACGGGTCGATCGTCACAGTCACCGGGAGCGGGGTTTGCGCCGGCGCGACGCCTTCGGCCGCGGTGGCGAGCAGGGGGGCGGGTGAGCGGCTCGTCTGTGCGCCGGCCTCGATGGTGGCCGGGATCATGAACAGCGCGCAGGTTGCTACAAACAGCAGAAGCAGGATCAATCGTCGCGGAAGCGCCATGTCTCCAGTAAACAGGCTTCGCGTGTGATCGTTGCGCAGGGTCGGTCGTCGCACGGCGCCGGGAGCAGGCCCTGGCGCCCGCTTGTGGTCCCTAGTGAGGTTTGCAGACGGCGTACCAGTCCGACTTGAGCTCCGGTGCGCGCTCGCAGACCTCGCAGAGGATGCTCAAGACAGCCCGGCGCCCGAACTCCTCGCGTTCAGGGCGCTCCATTGAGAGCGGAGCGTCCGCTTTCCATGTGGCCCTGAGCTCAGCATCAACTTTCGCGAACCGGACGTCATCGCCGTTGCGGACGTCATCGCGGTTGCACTCAAGCCGCAGCCATAGCAAGTCAAGAGCGTCGGCAGGAGCCGCGAAGCCCGAATGATGGGTGATTTTGAATGTCACGCTTGCGCCTCATTGCGCTGACTGTGGCGCTTGCGCCAGGACAGGAGTGGCGTTCCCGGAAGTGGCGTTCCCGGAAGTGGCGTTCTCAGGAGTGGCCTTCTCGTGAGTGGTGTTCGCGGCCCAGTTCTGAAGGAACTTCTCGGTATCGGCCACGTCGAGGGGCCGGGCGAACAGGAAGCCCTGCCCACTGTCGCAATTCTCGCCTCTGAGCAGGGAGAGCTCTTCCTGTTGCTCGATGCCCTCGGCGAACGTCTCGATCGAGAGCGACTTGCCGAGCTGCACGAGGGTGTGAATCAGCGTCTCGCCCTCCTTATTGTGCTCCAAGCCCAGGATGAACGACCGGTCGATCTTCAGCGCGTCGACCGGGAACCGTTGCAGGTGAGCGAGCGAGGAGTAGCCGGTCCCGAAGTCGTCAATCGCGATCCGCACGCCGAGTGCCTTGACCTGGGCGAGCCGCCGCGCGGTCTCCTCGATATTACGCATCAGCGTGGTCTCTGTGATCTCGATCGTCAGCGCCGCCGGCTCCAGGCCACTGTTGCAGAGCGCTGCTTCCACGTCGACGATCAGCTGATCGGTGTCGAGCTGACGTCCGGAGACGTTGACGGCCATGCCGATCGGATAGCCGGCCTGACGCCACGCCGCGCCCTGAGCACAGGCCTCCTCCAGGACCCACTTGCCGACCTCGACGATCAGCCCCGTCTCCTCCAGCAGCGGAATGAAATCGTCGGGCTGGACGACGCCGCGCGTCGGGTGCTCCCAGCGGATCAGGGCCTCCACTCCGTTGGGGCTCATATCCTGCAAGTCGATCGTGGGCTGATAGGCGAGGAAGAACTCGTCCTTCTCCAAGGCTTCGCGGAGGTCCATCTCCAGCTCCATACGGTTCTGCACCATGCCCTGCATCCCCGTCTCGAACACGACGTGGCGATTCTTGCCGTCCCACTTCGCCCGGTACATCGCGATATCAGCGTCGCGCAGGAGCTCTTCCGCGCAGGTGTGCTCTCCCGCCGCGATCCCGACGCTCGCCGTCACCGTGACCCGGGTCTCTTCGTCGGCTCCAAGCTTGAACGGGGCCTTGAGCGCATCGAGCAGACGCTCGGCGATCAGCTCGGGTCCCGCCTCCAGCGAGAGCTCCTCGGTGACCACGACGAACTCGTCCCCACCCAAACGGCCGAGCGCATCGGTGGCTCGCACGACGCCGTCGAGCCTCGCGGCGACCGCTTGTAGGAGCTCATCGCCGACAGCGTGACCGAGCGTGTCGTTGATGCTCTTGAAGTTATCCAGATCGACGAACAGCGCCGCCACCGGTGTCTGGCTGCGATGCGAGCGCACCAGCATCTGCTCGACGCGATCCAGGATCAATGTCCGGTTCGGCAATCCCGTCAACGGATCGTGCGTCGCCAAAAACGAAAGCTCCTCCTCGCGCCGCGCGAGCTCTGCATCCGTCAGCCGCCGCTCAGCCTCATAGCTCTCACACATCCGCAGAACACTGAACTCGAGGCTCAGCTGCAAGATGTTTAGCGCCTGCGACAGCGTGTCCGGCAAGACGCCCAGCTGCGTGGCGCTGTCTTTCAGCACCTCAGCCATCACGTTGCGCCACCAGTAACAGCGACGGGTCACCTCGTTCAGCGACGCCGCGCGGTGAGCGGCCAGCTCGGCGAAGATCTCCCACGTTTCCCGGCCGGCCTCGATCGCCACCTCCATACCCTCCCCCGCGATCCAGCGGGCCACCGCGATCGTCGAGCTGTTGCAGATCTTTTCGAAGCTCTCTTGCACCACAGCGTCGACAGCTTCGCCCGATGCCGAGGTTCGCGCGACCGTCTGCTCGAGCACATCCCCGAGTCGCGCCTTCAGCGCCTCACCGAGACGAGCGAGATCTGCTCCGGGCTCATCCCCTACAGCGGACGGCGGCAGTGGCACACGCATCTCATCCAATCCCGGGCTCGAGCGTTTAGGAGACATAGCAACTCAACACATCGGCACACAGCATCCATTTCATAAGCTCGACACCGCGCGGTAGGCAGGCGTCTGCGCATGGCCGGGAACGAACCCAGAGGACTGTCGGACAGACATCTCTGGCGTAAGCGGCGCTCTGGCGGTACGATCCCGGCCGTGAGCCGTTTGCGTGCTCTGAGGTGCGTTGCCGCGCTTGTCTGCGCGCTGATCCTGGGCGTCACCGCAGGACCGGCCACAGCCTTCTCCCTGAAAGAAAACCCGTTCCTCCAGCAGGGGGAAAAGCTCACAGCCTCGGGAGTGAGCGAACTGGCCGAACAGGGCTCCAGCGTTGCGGTCTCCTCCGATGGTGACACGGCCCTGGTCGGCGCCCCCGCCTACAACGGCTTCAAAGGAGCGACGTGGGTGTATGTGCGCTCGGGCGCCGTCTGGACTCAGCAGGCGAAGCTCGAAGGCAAAGTCGCGAGCGCGCTTGCTCACCAGGGAGCCAGCGTCGCATTGTCGGCCGATGGCAACACAGCGCTGATCGGCGCGCCCGAGGACACGGGCAAAGCGGAAGAATATGACGGGGCGGCGTTCGTGTTCACACGCGAAGGCACCACCTGGAAGGAACAGCAGAAGCTGGTGGCGACGACGGGCGCGACTGCCAAAGCAGCGCAAGGGTCGAGTGTGTCGCTGTCTGCCAACGGCAACACAGCACTCATCGGCGCGATGGACAACGAATTCCCACCGCGGCGGGAGCGTAGGCGTTCAGGGGGTCGGGTTCGGGTGAGCAGGATTTGGTTGTTTTGCATGGAATCTTGCGTGGGTGATTCGAGCGGAGGCCGAGGCGATCGCGGCGCAGGGCGGCGAGGCCGTCGTCGCGGTGTTGCTCTCGATGGCGGAGCGGATCGAGGAGTTGGAGCGGCGGTTGGGGCAGAACTCGAGTAACAGCTCAATGCCGCCGTCGACGGATCCGCCGATGACTCGTCAGCAGCGTCGTGCTCTGGCTCGCGAGCGCGCGAAGAAGTCGTTGCGTAAGCCGGGCGGGCAGCCCGGACATGAGGGCAAGCACCGTCAGATGGCTCCGCCCGAGAAGGTTGATGAGACCTTCGAGTGTCTGCCCGATGCGTGCTCTGGTTGCGGGCTCGTTTTCACCGGGGGCGAGGCGCAGGCTGGGGAGCCGGTGGTTCACCAGAAGTGGGAGCTTCCGCCGATCTCACCATTGATTTTCGAGTACCGGCTGCATCGCGTGTGCTGCCCTGGCTGCGCCAAGAAGACGCTGGCGGGCCTGCCAGCCGGAGTGTCAGCCTCGGCGTTTGGGCCGCGCCTAGAAGCTCATATCGCGATGCTCGCGGGCGTCTATCGTCTTTCCCGTCGCCAGGTCGTCCAGGTCGTGGAAGAGATACTTGGCTGTCCGATCTCGACAGGCGCGGTGGACACGGCGATCATGCGCATGAGCCGGGTCCTCGCCGATCCCTGGCAGGCGCTGGCCGAGGCGATCCGCCAAGCCGACGTGGTGCACGCCGATGAGACGAGCTGGCGGCTGGCCGGTGCCCAGCAGTGGTTATGGCTCGGAGCGGCCGCGCTGGTGGCGTGCTACCGCATCGACCCGCACCGCTCCCAGGCCGCGGCCAAGAAGCTATTGGGAGAGGACTTCGGCGGGATTCTCATCTCAGACCGTTATGCCGGCTATCACTTCCTGGACGTGCTGCAACAGCAACTTTGCTGGTGTCACGCAATTCGTCAGCTCGTCGAGATCTCCGAGCGCCAGGGCGCTCCCGGCAAGCTCGGCGCAAAGCTCGTAAAAGCGGCACGAGAAGTAATCGCGGTTCATCACCGCTACCTTCAGGAACAGCGCACCCTTCCCTGGCTGGCACGCGAGCTCTCCCCGCTGCGAGATCGCATCCAGGCGCTGCTGCAAGAAGGCGAACGCTGCCGCCATCAGAAGACCGCAAACTTCTGCGCTGGACTGCTCGAGGAGTACGAGGCGCTCTGGACCTTCTGCGAGATACCCGGCATCAGCCCGACGAACAACAGCGCCGAGCGAGCGCTCCGCCACGCCGTGATCATGCGCAAGATCCAAGGCGGCACCCAATCCGAAAACGGCAACCACTGGATCGAGCGGATCCTCTCGGTCAACGAGACCTGCCGCCTACAAGGCCGCGCCGTACTCGACTACCTCACCACCGCCGCAACCGCCGCCCACCACGGCCAACCCGCACCCTCGCTGCTACCCAGCCCGCCCTAAATCAGGCAGCTACCCCCTGAACGGGTACGCGGGAGCGGCGTTCGTGTTCACCCGCTCTGGCGGCTCAACATGGACCCAGCAGGGCGGGGCGCTCATCGGCACACACCGCGGCGGGCTGGTGCAGGAGGGAACCTCCGTGGCGCTGTCCGCCGACGGTCACACCGCCGTGATCGGCGGTCCACGCGAGGAAGGCCCGTCCGCGACACCCGAAGAGGGCGGCGCGTGGGTCTTCACGGAATCGGGGTCGGGGTGGAAAGAACAGGCGCAACTGCCCGCGGGTACGGGCGCAGGTGAACAGACGGGTGCCGGCCAGAGCGTGGCGGTCTCAGGCAACGGGAATACGGCGCTTGTCGGCGGGCCAGGAGAGGACAAAGCGACGGGGGCAGCGTGGGTGTTCACGCGCTCGGGCGAATCCTGGAGTCAGCAGGGTGGCGAGCTGCTCGGCGAAGACGCGACGCTAAAGGAAGCTCAGCAAGGCCACAGTGTGTCTCTCTCTGAAGACGGCAACACGGCGCTGATCGGCGGTTATCACGATGACCTCTCAGTTGGAGCTGCCTGGGCCTTCGTGCGCTCGGGCTCCACCTGGACCGAACAAGAGAAACTCGTCGGTACCGGTTCCCTTGGAGTGTTCTCCACCCAGGGCTCTAGCGTTGCGCTATCCGCTGACGGCCTCACCGCCCTGGTCGGTGGCGCAGGAGACAACAGTGAGGTGGGCGCGACATGGGTTTTCGCGCGGACGCCAGAATCTGGCGGCGAAGAAAAACAGCCCGAAGAAAAACCGAAAGAAGAACAGAAAGAACCTTCTAAAGAACAGTCTCCCCCATCCACAGGCAACGTCTCCACTGCCGCCGGTACCGGATCCTCCTCCGGTAGCTCATCCTCCGCTCCCACGACTGCCGAACTGGAATCGAAACTCGCGACCGCCTTCGGTCTCCCCCCTGCCAAGCTCTGCTACAGCAAGCGCTCGTTCAAGATCCACATCCAGCAACCGCCCGGCTATCCGCGGGTCGTCTCGGCCGAAGTGTTCCTCGGCAAAAAACGCGAGCGCTCGCTCAACAAGCATGGCCTCACCGACCAGGTTGTGCTCACCCAGCTGCCTTACGGAACCTTCACGATCCGGATCGTCGCCCGCACGGTGAAGGGCACCACGCTGACGGGCACCCGCACCTACCACACCTGCCGCCCTAAGCCGATCCATCCTCACGGCCATCCCCGCCTGTAAAAAGGGCCCTTTTCCTTTGCTGGGCGCCCTCGTTCAGGACCCCGCGGCACCCACGGGCTTAGGCTTCAGCGGCTTGCCGATCTCGTTGCGCAGGCTGAGGAACGCCAGCGAGCCGATCAACGCCGGGATCCACAGCGAGACCGCTCGGTAGACGAGCACCGCCCCCACCACGACCGAGGCCGGACGGACGCCGAACAGGACGAGCATCCCCACGAGACCCCCTTCGACCGCGACGAAGCCCCCGGGAATCGGCAGCGAGTTGGCGAGCATCCCCACCAGGTAGGCCATCGCCACGACCCACACGCTGGGCGTGGCGCCGAACGCCGCCAGGCACGCGTACAGCGCGAGGTTGTCGAACAGCCAGTATCCGACCGCGCCGAGCACCCGCCAGTCGTGCTCGCGGATCAGCCGCACCGCGTCTTCGACCCCTCCGCTCAGGGCCACGAGCGTGACCGCCCAGCGGCCCTGCTCGAGCGGCCTGCGCGCGGCCGCGCGGCGGGCCCACGCGGCGAGCGCGAGCGTGCCGAGGATCGTCGCCAGCGCGGCGACGGCCGGGAGCAGCGTAAGCAGCGGGTTGCTCGAGCCGGGGAGCACACCCAGCCACATAGGCACACCGATCACGACCACCGCGCCGACGTTGACGGCGCTCGTGAGCACGAACAGCAGGACCGAGCGCTTCGCGATGCGGGCCACCGAGATGCCCTTGGTGCGCAGCACCCACGCCCCCAGCGCCAGACCCGCCAGGCCACTGACCGAGACGACCGAGTTGACCGCCAGCTCCGACAGCGACAGGCGTGAGACGAGACGTTTGCCGAGCATCCCGAACACGAGCCCGAACAGAACGACATAACCGGCGCACGAGAGCAGCTCCAGGCCGATTGCGGCGGCCACCCACCAGACGTTCGCGTGGGAGATGCGTTGCTCGATCGAGTGCAGGCCCGGCACCGCGAACAACAGCGCGATAACGATCCCGAAGAAGACAGCAAGGCTGATGACACTGTTGCGCAGCGTGCGCGAATGCGCCGCCAGCTCGTCAGGGATCTCGTCGATCAGGGGCTCCTCGATAGGGGGCTTTGCTGCAACGGCGTCCTCCGGGATCTGTCACGGTAGCCTCCAAGGCGGATCACACCGGCTTTCTTGATTGTGCAGGTCGCAGCCCCATATTGGGTGGATACCGAAAATGGGTGGATACCGAAAATGTCCGAGCAACAACCACGAGTGCTGGTCGTCGACGACGAGCCCGCCGTCCAGACCGCGCTGTCGCGGGCACTGAAGCTGGAGCGCTACGAGGTGGCGCAGGCGGCCGACGGGCGCGAGGCGCTGGAGCGCCTGGGCGCGATGGCCTACGAGGTCGTGATCCTGGACGTGTCGATGCCCCACATCGACGGCCTCGAGGTCTGCCGGCGTCTGCGCGACGGCGGCGACAGGACGCCCGTGCTGATGCTCACGGCCCGCGAAGGGGTCGACGATCGCGTCGCCGGACTGGACGCCGGCGCCGATGACTATCTCGTCAAGCCGTTCGCCCTACGTGAGCTGCTCGCGCGTGTGCGCGCGCTGCTACGCCGGGCCGGCGACGATGACGATCAGGACGGCACGCTCACCTTCGAGGACCTGCGCCTGGACCGTCTCGCCCACGAGGCGTGGCGCGGCGAGCGGATACTGCCGCTGACGCGCACCGAGTTCCTGCTGCTGGAGATGTTCCTGCGCCATCCCCGCCAGGTGCTCACCCGCTCGGCGATCTTCGAGGATGTCTGGGGCTACGATTTCGGCGCGACCTCAAACTCGCTGGGCGTCTACATGGGCTACCTGCGCCGCAAGACCGAGGCCGGGGACGAGCCCCGCCTGCTGCACACGGTCCGGGGCGTCGGCTACGTATTGCGCGGGTCCTCGTGACGTTGGTCATCGTGCAACTCGGGAATCGGCATGAACCAGCGGATGCCATCCTGAACCGCCGGAGATCCCCGTGAGCTTTCGCAGGCGCATCACGTTCGTCTCGGCCGCGGCGGTGGCGGTGGCGGTCGTGCTCACGTCGCTGCTCACCTACCTGCTCACCTCCCACCAGCTGCACAGCCAGGTCGACTCGCAGCTGAGCAGCCGCGCCGACAGCCTGACGTTCGTCGCGCGCAACCCCTCACATCGTTCGCGCGGCTCGCTGCTGGATCTGATCAAGGGGCAGGACGCGGACCAGGGATCGGCGCAGAGCGCCACGACGGCGCTCAGGGCCACGACGGCGCAGGGCGTCTCCCCCCTAGGCAACCTGCCGCCGCGACCCGGCCAGGTGCGTGGCTACCAGCAGCTCGTCGACAGCCACGGCCACATCCTGTTCCGGTCCTCCGGCAACGTCACGCTGCCGGTCAACGCCCGCACCCGGGCGCTGGCGCTGTACGCGGGTAAGCGGTCCTTCTCGGACGCCGAGGTCAATGGCCTGCACGTGCGCATCCTCGCCGAGCACATCGCGCCCGGGCGCGCGGTTCAGGTCGCCCAGCAGCTCACGGAAGTCGACAACCTGCTCAGCCGCCTGCGCCTGATCCTCGCGCTGCTCGACATCGGCGGGATCGCGCTCGCGGCGCTGCTCGGACGGCTGGTCGCCGGCGCCGCCGTGCTGCCCCTGAAGCGCCTGACGCAGGCCACCGAGCACGTCGCGCTCACGCAGGACCTCAGCGGGCGGATCGAGCTCACAGGTGTTGACGAGCTCGGGCGCCTCGCGTCCAGCTTCAACGCGATGCTCGACGCGCTCGAACGCTCGATGGGCGCGCTCGACGCCTCCGTCCACGCGCAGCGCCAGCTGGTGGCCGACGCCTCGCACGAGCTGCGCACGCCCGTCACCAGCCTGCGCACAAACATCGAGATCCTCCAGCAGGCGCATGACATGGAGCCCGACGAACGCCAGCGTCTGCTGGCCGACGTGGTCGAGCAGATCGGCGAGCTGACGCTGTTGATGAACGATCTGATCGAACTCGCGCGCGGCGAGGAGCCCAGCGCGGACACCGAGGATCTGCGCCTGGACGTGCTCGTGAGCGACGTCGCCGAGCGTACGCGACGGCACTCGCCGGGCACCCCCCTGCTCGAGCTCGAGCTCGAGCCGACGCTCGTCGCGGGCGTGCCCGCCCGCCTGGAGCGCGCCGTCACGAACCTGCTCGACAACGCGGTCAAGTACAGCCCTCCCGACGAGCCGGTCGAGATCGTGCTGGCCGATCGAGTATCCCTTGGATCATCGATCGGTGGCGTCGAGCTAACCGTGCGCGACCACGGCCCGGGTATCTCCGCGGAGGACCTCGCGCACGTGTTCGACCGCTTCTACCGTGGTGCCGAGGCGCGCGGGCGTCCCGGCTCGGGTCTGGGCCTGGCGATCGTGCGCCAGGTGGTGCACCAGCACGGCGGGACCGTCGCCGCCGAGCGGGCGGCGGGGGGCGGGACGCTGATGCGTCTGCGTCTGCCCGGCGCCGAAGCAGTCGCACCGGAGTCTCCCACGCAGGGAGCGAGCGTCGGAGCGCTATCTTCTTTTAACTGACGTATAACTATAGTTATACGCAGTCTTAATGATTGATCAGAACACCCACACTCTTGATCTTTCGCTCACGCCGCGGTGCCTGTTCGCGAAAGCTCGCCGGGGAGAGGCCATAGCGGCGGCGAAACGCTGTGGCGAAATGAGGTGCCTGGCGGTAGCCGACCAGACGCGCGACATCGCGCACCGGAATCGCCCGCTGCTCGATCAGCAGCTCGGCGGCGACGGACATCCGCCGCGCGCGCAGATCCTCTTCAAAGGTGGTCTCGCCGAACTGTGCGTACGCACGCTGCAGCTGGCGGGGAGAGCTGGATAGGGCCTCGGCCACACCGATCAGCGTCAGCGGCTGGCGATAGTGCCGCGCGACCACCACGCGCGCAAGTAGGTATAGGCGGCGACGTGTGTCGAGAGTACCCGGAGCGCACATCTCCTTACTCCGACCGTTCGCCCCAAACGGGACAAGGACTCTATGCATCCACGATCGCGATACTCGGCCTCGCAAGTCCTCGCGTCCGCATCGTCAAACGAGAGGGCGAGCCCTCACCTCGCTCAAGCGGAGTAGCGATGCGCGATTCGCTCGGCCGCGGCCTGGTAGGAGCCGCCAAACAACACGGCATGGACCAGCAGCGGCAAGAGCTGCCACAGCTGTACCCGATCCTTCCATCCGTCGGTGAGCGGTGTGACCTCGGCGTAGGCCGCGAACACGCGCTCGGAAGGCGCGCCGAAGAGCCTCAGCATCGCCAGGTCAATCTCACGATGTCCGCCATAGGCCGAGGGGTCGATCAACCACGGGCGCCCCTCCGTGTCGGCCATCACATTGCCACCCCACAGATCTCCGTGCAGCCGGGCCGGGGGCTCGGCCGGACCCGCGAGCTCGGTGATCCGCGCACAGACCTGCTCGACCGCGCGGACTCCCGTATCCGATAGAACGCCGCGCTCCAGGGCGATCGACGCCAGCGGTCGCAGGCGCCGCTCGGCGTAGAAGGAGGGCCAGTCCGCGGTCGGCTCGTTGGACAGGCGTAGGGAGCCAAATTGCGACGCCGTACCAGCACCGGAGCCACCGAGGCGAGGATCGCCGAAGCTCGCGGCGCCCGCGGCGTGGGTGGCGGCCAGTCCGCGCCCGAGCTCCTCCGCGCCCGGGGCGTCCAGAAGGCCGGGCTCGATCCACTCCAGCGCGAGGTAATCCT
Organism: uncultured Solirubrobacterales bacterium; assembly: GCA_963813745.1. Taxonomy (GTDB): domain Bacteria; phylum Actinomycetota; class Thermoleophilia; order Solirubrobacterales; family Solirubrobacteraceae; genus Palsa-744. The sequence goes on along the minus strand of CAWEZW010000004.1, from coordinate 274,019 downwards.
CGCTGAGCTCGATCACGCGCGGCGTCCGCAGCCCACCGGGCTCGGCGAGCCAGGCCAGTCCCTCGGCCTCCGCCACGTACTCTCCCGGACCGGCGTCCGCCCGCGTCTTCACGAACGCCGTGCCGCCGTCGGCGAGCGTGACACGCCACGCCTCATTGATGTCCCCGCCGCCGAGGAGCCGCGCACCGGTCGCTCCCGGCGGGAGGCTCACGGCGACTCGACGTCGCGGGATTGAAGATCTTTCAGTTGATACCCGACAACCTCCTCACGACCGCCGCGGGACTCCCGCAGTCGCTCGCGCACCTCCTCGAGCAGGCCGGCGCAGGCCGCCCCGACGAGGTCGAGCACGTCCTCGAATCCCCGCGGCCCTCCGTAGTAGGGGTCGGGCACGTCGAGATCTCCCGGATCCCATGCTCGCCGGGTCGAGCTCGCGCAGCAGTCGCACCTTTTCGCGCGCCCGCTCGTCAGGCGCCATACGCCGTAGATCGGCGAGATTCGAGCTGTCCATCGCCACGATCAGATCGAAGTCCTCGAAATCCTCTGCTCGAACCTGCCGGGCGGCGCCCTCCAGCGCGATCCCCCGAGCGCGCGCCGTCTCCGTGGCGCGCTCGTCCGGCGGACTGCCGACGTGCCAGCCGCCGGTGCCGGCAGAGTCCAGCTCTACGGCATCATCGAGGCCGGCCTCACGCACGAGCGCGCGCATCACGCCCTCGGCGGTTGGCGAGCGGCAGATGTTCCCGAGGCAGACGAACAGGATCCGCACGGGGCGAGTGGTCGATGCGGGGTTGGTGGTCGGCACGGGGCGGATGATCCGCGTGGGGCGGGTGGGAGTCAATTACTCCTCGCCCAGTTCGAGTACTGCCAAGAAAGCCTCCTGGGGAACCTCGACGCGGCCGACCTGCTTCATCCGCTTCTTGCCCTCCTTCTGCTTCGCGAGCAGCTTTTTCTTGCGCGTGATGTCGCCGCCGTAACAGCCGGCGATCACGTCCTTGCGGAATGCCTTCACGGTCTCGCGCGCGATCACGTGCGCGCCGATCGCCGCCTGAATCGGGACGTCATACTGCTGGCGGGGGATCCGCTTGCGCAGCTTCTCGGTCAGCGTGCGGCCCATCTCATATGCCTTGTCGCGGTGCACGACCATCGACAGCGCGTCGACCGTGTCGCCGGCGAGCAGCACGTCGAGCTTGACCAGGTCCGACTCCTTCATCCCGCTCAGCTCGTAGTCGAGCGACGCGTAGCCTTTGGTGCGTGACTTCAGCTGATCGAAGAAGTCGAGCACGATTTCCGCCAGCGGCAGCTCGTAGTTCATCTGCACCCGCTCCGGCGAGAGGTAGTGCATGCCGGAGTGCACGCCGCGGCGCTCCTGACAGAGCTCCATCACCGCGCCGACGAACTCTTTCGGCGCGATGATCGACGCCGTGATGAACGGCTCGCGGATCTCCTCGATCGTGCCGGGGTCGGGCATGTCCGAGGGGTTGTGCACCTCCAGCTGCTCGCCATTTGTCAACGTCACGTCGAACTCGACCGAGGGCATCGTCGCCAGCAGCTCCAGGTCGTACTCACGTTCCAGCCGCTCTTTGACGATGTCCATGTGTAGCAGGCCGAGGAAGCCGCACCTGAACCCGAAGCCGAGCGCATCCGATGTCTCCGGCTCCCACGACAGCGCGGCGTCGTTGAGGACGAGCTTCTCGAGCGCGTCGCGCAGATCGGGATAGTCGTCGGAATCGATCGGGAACAGGCCGCAGAAGACCATCGGCTTGACCTCGCGATAGCCCGGCAGCGCCTCCGTGGCCTCGGGTGGATGGGCTCTCGATCCCTGGCTGCCGGGGCCGGACGTGCGCGTACGCGTGGTCAGCGTGTCGCCGACGCGCAGCAGCGTGACGTCCTTCAGGCCCGTGATCAGATAGCCGACCTCGCCCGCCGCCAGCTGGTCGGTCGGCATCATCTGCGGGCTGAACACGCCGATGTCGTCGATGTCCGCCTCGGTCGCGGTCGCCATCGCACGGATCGCCTCACCCTTCTTGAACACGCCGTCGACAACCCGGATGTAGGCGATCACGCCGCGGTACTGGTCGAACTCGGAGTCGAAGATCAACGCGCGCGGCGGCCCGTCCGGGTCGCCCGAGGGCGGCGGCACGCGCGCGATCAGCTCCTCCAGCACCTCGCCCACACCAGCGCCCGTCTTGCCGCTGATCTGCAGGATCCCGTCGGTCGGCTCGCCGATCAGATCGCTGACTTCCGCCGCGACCCGCTCGGGCTCGGCGCCGGGCAGGTCGATCTTGTTCAGGCAAGGGATCAGCTCGAGGCCGGATTCGACCGCGAGGTAAGTGTTCGCGACCGTCTGCGCCTCAACTCCCTGCGCGGCGTCAACGACCAAGAGCGCGCCCTCGCAAGCCGCGAGCGAGCGCGAGACCTCGTAGGTGAAGTCGACGTGCCCGGGGGTGTCGATCAAATGCAGCTGGTAGGTCTCCCCGTCCTTGGCGGTGTAGAACACGCGTACGGCCTGCGCCTTGATCGTGATCCCGCGCTCGCGCTCCAGATCCATCGAGTCGAGCAGTTGCGCGCGCATCTCGCGCGCCGCCACGGTTTTTGTCAGCTCGAGGATGCGATCGGCGAGCGTCGACTTGCCGTGGTCGATGTGCGCGATGATCGAGAAGTTGCGGATCTTGGCTTGGTCCATGGGCGGGCTACAGCGTAGATGGCGCGGCTGCAACCCAGCGCTCTGTACACGCGCTAGCCTTTGTAGTCCGGCGGATCGCCAACTCGACGAGGATTCATTCAGCCGCGGCTACGCGCCGATCTTCGGACCGGCGGCCTGTCCAGGTGTCGAGAGTGTCACGCCGCCCAGGCAAGACACGCAGTCCTGGGACGTAAGTAGTAAGCGGCGATCTATGTTCGGGCGCACGCCGGGTGGGCCTCTGGCTCACCCGGCCTCTGCTCGGACTACGCGCGCCCCAGCCGCGCGCGGATCAGGCGGTTGACCTGATGGGCCTCGGGGATGTGCATCGTCAGCACCGCGCGCGTGTAGATCCACACACCCGCCCCGCCCGCGGCGCCCATGCTGAGGATCTGCGCCGGCAGCGATTTGCCAAGCACGGCGTCCAGCGCGTACCACACAGCCCATGAGACCCCGGCCAGCAGGAGGGAGGCGACGGCGATCCGGGCGGTGATCATCGTCGTCTGACCCCCCTCGAGGCGGCCGTTGAAGCCAATCCGCAAGCGGTGCAGCTGCAACGCGGTCATCACCGCGTTGGCGGCGACCGTGCCGATCACCAGCCCGGCGATTCCCAGCGGCTTGTACAGCGCAACGCTTACGATGATGTCGACGACGATGTTCATCGCCGCCAGCCTCGTCGGGATCCACGGTCGCTGCAGCGAGAAGAACGTGCGCGTCAACAGCAGGTTGATGCCGGCGAAGGGCAGGCTGAAGGCAAACCAGAAGAGGGCTTCGGAGACGAGCTTGGTCGATTGGGCATCGAAGTGGCCGCGTTCGAACACCAGCCGCGTGATTGGGGTGGCGAGCACGATCATGAACGCCGCCGCGGGGATCAGCAGCAGGTTGATCTGACGCATCCCCGTCCCAACCGTGCGGCGCATCCCCACCGGGTCGCGGCGGGCGGCCAGGCGGCTGAGGACCGGGAACAGGACCGTCGCTACCGCCACGCTGAACATGCCCTGGGGCAGCATGTAGATGCGGAACGCGTTGTCGATTGCGCGCGGAGCTTCGTCGGAGACGAGGCTGCCGAAGGCCGAGTTGATCAGCTGGTCGAGGTTCACGATCCCGAGACCGATCGTCACGGGCAGCATCAACGTGAACACCTGTCTGATCCGCGGGTCGTGCCAGTCGATCGAGAACTGCAATCGAAAATCGATCCGCCCGAGCGCGCCGAACGCGAGCGCCAACTGCGCACCGGTCGCCGCGAGGATGCCGATCGCGTACGCGTAGACCCTGTCGTCGCCGTGGAAGTGCGGGGCGAGCACGACCAACAGCACGATGATCACCAGGTTCCATACCGCCGGGGAGATCGCGGGGATCGTGAACTCGTCGTAGGACTGCAGGATGCCGGTCAACAGGCCGGTCAGGCCGAGCAGCAGCACAACCGGGAACAGCACCTGCGAGAGGCCGATCGTCAGGTCGTTCAGCGCGCCGCTGAACGTGGGGCCGATGAACAGCGGCATGATCGTCCCCGCGGCGAGGATGAAGAACGCCGCGATCGCACCGAGTGAGATCAGCATGATCCAGAACAGCGTCGAGGCCAGCCGCAACGCGTCTTTCTTGCGTCCCTGCTGGAGCAGGTCGGTGAACACCGGCACGAACGCGGCCGACAGCGCCGCGTTCGCGAACAGGTTCGCCACCAGGTTCGGGACCAGGAAGGCGATCGTGAAAGCGGAGGCCGCGCCGCTCGTGCCGAAGTAGCTCGCGAACACGATTTCCCGCCCCAGTCCGACGACCCGCGAGACGCCGGTGCCGATCGAGAAGATTGCGGTGTTACGGGCGACACCGCGGCTGCTGGCTGAGTGCGCGACCCCTTCTGCACTTCCCTGATCCACTGGATCCTCTGGCTGCGGCTCGCCACCAATCGACTCGTCGGCACCAGGCGCCGGGGATGCCCCTGTCAGCTGCGCGCTCGCAACCCGCTGAATACCCTCGTCGGGCAGCTCCACCTCAGGCGGTGCCTCTGGCTCGGAAACTAACCCCTCATCGTCGGGTGATCCCGGGCTGGGCGGCTCCGCGGGGGCGGGGGGTTCTCCGGGGAGGGACAAGGCCGCTATAGTACGGCGACCGATCACAGATCGGCTAGCGGCGCGCTCCGCAGCTTCTTTGCGGCGCCCGGTATCGAGTCATGGCCAACATTCATTCCCAGAAGAAGCGGATCCTGCGGACCGAGCGCGAGCGCTTGGAGAACCGGCGCTACACGTCGGCGATCAAGACCTATTTCCGCAGGCTCGAGACGACGATGGCCAGTGGCGACACCGCGACGGCCGACGCCGAGCACAAAGAGCTCGTCAGCACGATCGACAAGGCCGTCAAGCGTGGCGCGATACACAGGAACACCGGTGCTCACCGCAAGTCCCGCGCGGCCAGAGTCCGGACCGGAGCCTCCTCTTAGCTCGTAATCACCTCGATCGCGTGTAGCGCGATCGTGTCCTCGTCGAGCGTCGCGTATGGCGATCTGGACGAGGCGATCGCGGCCCCGCCGCGCGAGTCGAGCTCCATGTCCGCGAGCGCGCCGAGCGCCTTCTTCAAACGCTCGGGGTCGGCCCGCGCGACGTCCGCGACGAAGCGCTCCGCCGCGCGCGCGGGCATGCGCAGGCCGCGGCGCACGTCCCCCACCGACTCGCCTGCCTGCAACCGCAGCGCGATCTGCAGCGCCTCGCGCACGCGCTGGGCCATCATGTACGTCAGCCCGGCCAGGCGCTCGCCCTGGCGGCGGACACGCAGGTATGAGAGCGTCGCCTGCGCGGCGTCCCCGCCGACGAGCGCATCGGCCAGCGTAAAGGAGCGGTACTCGGCGGAGTGCGCGGCGCGGCCTTCGATGTCCTCGACGCTCACGCGCTGGGTCTCCCCCTCGACCTCGACTTCCAGCGCGAGCTTCTCCAGCTCGCGCAACAGCCGCTGCTGGCGTCCTCCGACCTGGGCGACGAGCGCGTTCGCGGCGGCGGCATCGAGTGAGATGCCCAGCCGCTCGGCCTGCGCGCGCGCCCACTTGCCCAGCTCCCACGGCTTGACCGTCGCCTGGGCGACGATCTGTCCGCCCGCGCGTTTGACCGCACTGTGGACCGCCGCGGGCGCCTTGCTGCGGGCCTCCTCGCGCGCAAACAGCGCAACCGTTGTGTCGGGTGGCATATCCCCCATCGCCGGTATCAGGTGCTGTTCGACCTCCACCTGCTTCCAACGCTCGACGCCGTCGACAACAATCACCCGCCGGCCGATCGCGAACGTCATCGCGCTCAGCGCCAGCGCCACACCAGCGGGGGTGCCCCCATCACCGTCGAGCACTTCGACGCTCGCCGCGTCCCCCTGCTGCTCGGCCAGCGCCTTCAACCCCGCGCGACGCTCGGCGACCGCGCCGTGGTCGTCGCCGTGGATCAGGTACGCGGGCTTCAGCTCAGGCATGGGTCGAGTCGAGTCTAGGCGCAGCTCCCGACGACCGCTCGGCACGGCGCGATCGATCCGGCGGGCTCGGCGGGCTCAGTGACGCTGAATTAGGCGCGCGGAGATCGTGTCCGCTAGCGTGAGAATGGCGCGCAGGGGAAGGATCATCAGACGGGCCACCGGGCCCCGAATCGGCGCCCGCTTGGCGGCCAGCGCTGGACCGATCGCACCGGCGAAGACCGCGATGTCCGGCAGCGGGCGGATTAGGACCCTGATCTCGGTGATCTCACCCCGCTCGTTGCGGCGCAGGAGATCGACGCCCTCAATGCTCTTGGCCGCAACCCGGACGCGCCAGAAGAAGGCATGGGTATCGCCATCGGAGAGCTCGTCGGTTATCTGCATCTCTCCGAGCTCATCGAACAGGACACCGAACAGCTCGATCGCGGCTTCTCTTCCCTGGAAGGGCCTCGTCAGGATCGGCGAGTACATCACAACATCGCCCGCCAGGGCCTGCGCCCACGTGTCGACGTCGCGCGTCTGCCACGCCGTGCGGTAAGGGTGCTGCTCCACGGCAGCGAACGCTAGCGCGGATACGACCGGCGAGCCGCCACGCAATCTCCTCAGCGCACGACGAGGTTCACTAGCTTGCCTGGCACCACGATCTCCTTGACGATCTGCTTGCCGTCGAGGTGCGCCTGCACGTTCGGGGCCGCCCTGCACAGCTCCTTCAGCTGATCCGTGTCCGCCCCGGTGGGGGCCTGCACGCGGTCGCGCAGCTTGCCGTTCACCTGGCACACCAGCTCGTACTCGTCGCGCTCCAGCATGGCCTCCTCGGCCTGCGGCCAGGGCTGCTCCCACACGCGCTCTCCCGTCAACCGGTCGTAGATGTCCGCGCTCACGTGCGGGGCGAACGGGAACAGCAGCGAGGCGGCCATGCTCAGCGCGAAACGCCGGGTCTTGATGCTCGTGTCCTCACGCCGGCGCGAGCATTCGTTTAGCAGCTCCATCACCGCCGCGATCGCCGTGTTGAACGCGAACCGGCGCAGGTCGCTTGAGACCTTATCGATCGCCCAATGGGTCTTGCGCAAAAGCTCCTCCTCAGCGTCAGCGTCCGCCTGGGTATCGGTGCGCTCTGCCGTCTCGACCGCCAGACGCCACAGCCGGCTCAGAAAGCGGTGGACCCCCTCCATCCCCTCATCCGACCAGTCCGCGTCCTGGTCAGGCGGGCCGATGAAAAGGATGTAGCAGCGCGCGGTGTCGGCGCCGTAGCGCTCGATGATCGCCGCCGGCGAGACGACGTTGCCGCGTGACTTGCTCATCTTCGCGCCGTCCTTCGTCACCATTCCTTGAGTGAACAGTGCCTTGAACGGCTCTTCGAAGTCGAGGTGGCCGAGGTCGGCGAGCGCCTTGGTGAAGAAGCGCGCGTACATTAGGTGCAGGATCGCGTGCTCGACGCCGCCGATGTACTGGTCGACCGGCATCCACTCCCTCAGCGCTGCGGGGTCCCAGGCAGCCTCTTCGTTCGACGAGTCGCAGTAGCGCAGGAAGTACCACGACGAGTCCACGAACGTGTCCATCGTGTCGGTCTCTCTCCGGGCCGGCCCCCCGCACTCCGGACACTTTGTGTTGACCCAGTCCTCTACGGCCTCCAGGGGCGAACGTCCCTTCGGCGTGTAGTCCTCGATGTCCGGCAGCTCCACCGGGAGCTCGTCCTCTCCCACCGGCACGATCCCGCAGCGCTCGCAGTTGACGACCGGGATCGGGCAGCCCCAGTAGCGCTGTCTGGACACAAGCCAGTCGCGCAACCGGTAGTTGACCGACGCGTGGCCCTTGCCCTCGCGGTCCAGCCATCCCACGATCGCGCTCAGGGCCTCGCGATTGGGCATGCCGTCAAAGTCGGGATGGGAGTTGACGAGCGGCCCATCGCCGCCGTAGGGAAGACCTTGCTCGGTGGTCTCGGCCGTGCTCGGGTCGGCGTCCGGCGCGGCGCTGGCCGGCCCTTCGATCACCCGCCGGATCGGCAGACCGTAGGCGCGCGCGAACGCGTAATCGCGCTCGTCGTGCCCAGGCACGGCCATGATCGCGCCGGTGCCGTACTCCATCAGCACGTAGTCGGCCACGTACATTGGGATCTGCTCGCCGTTCACGGGGTTCGTCACGGTACGGCCGAGCGGCACGCCCGTCTTCGGCTTCTCGGCGTTACCGCGCTCCTCGTTTGACTCGTTCAGCGCGTGGTTGACGTAGTCATGCACGTCCTGCTCGTAGACGGTCCCCTCGGCGAGCCGCGCAACGTCGGGGTGCTCGGGGGCCATCACGAAGAACGTCGCCCCGAACAGCGTGTCCGGGCGCGTCGTAAACACGGGGTAGTCGATTGGGTGGGCGGGATCCAAGTCCTCGCATCTGAACGTCACCTCGGCGCCCTCTGAGCGCCCGATCCAGTTGCGCTGCATCGTCTTGACGTGCTCGGGCCACTCGATCCCGTCGAGGTCATTCAACAATCGCTCGGCGTAGTCGGTGATCCGCAAAAACCACTGCTCGAGCTGCCTGATCTCCACGAGCGCGCCGCAGCGCTCGCATGTCCCGTCCGCTTCGACCTGCTCGTTCGCGAGCACCGTCTGGTCTTTCGGGCACCACTTGACGGCCGCCTCTTTCCGGTAGGCGAGGCCGGCTCCGAACAGCTGCAGGAAGATCCACTGCGTCCAGCGGTAGTACCTCGGGTCGTGCGTCGCCAGCTCGCGCGACCAGTCGATCGAGATGCCCCAGCGGCGGAACTCGCGCTGGAAAGACGCGATCGAGGCGGCGGTCGAGTCGCGCGGGTGCACGCCCGTCTTGATCGCGTGGTTCTCCGCGGGCAGCCCGAACGCGTCGTAGCCCATCGGGTGCAGCACCCTGTGGCCCGTCCGCCGGTGGTAGTGGGCGATCGCGTCGCCGACCGAGTAGACCTTCAGATGGCCGATGTGCGGCTCGCCGCTCGGGTAGGGCAGCATCTCGAGCACGTATGAGCTGGATGCCCGCCCACCCACGGGTTCAGAGGCGGTGGCGTCCGCGGCGCTGTCGTTCGAGACCTCCCAGGTGCGCTCCTGCGCCCACAGCGCCTGCCAGCGCGGCTCGATCTCCTGTGGGTCGTAGCGATATTCGGTCATCGGAGATCGCAGGTTAGCTGTCGCCCCCCACGGGAGCGATCGCTCAGCGGCCGCCGAAGATCCGTAGCAGCGTGAGGAAGATGTTGATCACGTTGATGAACACGCCCGTCGCGATCCAGATCACGTCGCGCTCGGTCGCCCTGCGGCGGATGATCTGAAAGTAGATCGCCAAATAGGCGCTTACGATCACGTAGATCGCGAGGTTCAGCAAAAAGCTTTCGCCGGAGCCGATCAGGATCAGCACGATGAACAGCCCGAAGACCCCGAGCAGCGCGAAGAACAGCGGGCGCATCCAGCGGATCAAGTCGCGCGAGGTCGCAAAGCCGTAGGAGCCCATCACCCCGACCGTCAGCGCCGTGCCGCCCGCGGCCTGGTAAATCGCGCTCTGATCGACCGTCGCGTACTCGTTGATCACCGGCCCAAGTCCGACCCCGAGCAGCAGCGCCAGCGCGAACATCCAGGTCATTCCCGTCGGCCCTTCGCGCAGTCTCGGCACGAACATCTGCACGATCAGCATCCCGAACGCGCCGAGCTCGCAGATCAACGCCGTGCCGTAGGACATGTCGCGACCGATGTACGTGCCGGCCGCGGTGAACGCGAGCGCGACCGCCACCAGGAACATCACCTGGCCGAGCAGGAACGTCGAGCTGGCCGCCAGTTCGCTCGCGTGCGGCTCGAAGACGCTCAGCGCACTCGACTTCGACGAGGTGCTGGTTGCGAATGGATTGTCAGACGGCATTTGCATTCCCCCTAGTCTCTTTGCAAGCTCGGAAGCAACGCTACGTTAGCGAAGTCGTCTTGGAGATTTTACCCTGAGATGTCAGCCGAGAATGGCGCGACGGGCGCGCAGCGCTTCGACTATCTCGACCGGCGCCCGCTCGGGCGATCCTGCATCGAACGGCGGTTGCGGGTCGTACTCGATCCCCAGCTGAATCGCCTGGGCCACCCGATCACCGGCGATCCTCGCCGCGAGCGCCAAGGCCATGTCGATGCCCGCCGACACGCCCGCGGCGGTGACGTGCTTGCCGTCGAACACCACCCGCTCCGCGACGGCGTCGACGCCCATCTCGCGCAGCTCCTCCAGCGCCAGCCAATGGCTGGTCGCACGCTTCCCGTTGAGCAGGCCCGCGGCGGCCAGCACCAGTGAGCCGGTGCAGACCGAGGTCGTCCACGTGCTGCGCTCGTCGGCGACGCGCAGCCAGTCGTGCACCGGGCCGTCGTCCATCAGCGCCCCGCGGCCGGGGCCGCCGGGTACAAGCACGACCTCCGGGTGAGGCAACTCCGCGAGCGAGGCGTCGGCCGTGAGCGCGAGTTGGCCAGTGTCGGTGCGCTTCGGCCCTGGCTGCTCGGCGACGAACGTGACTTTCGCCCCCGGCAGGCGGCTGAGCACCTCGTAGGGGCCGACGGCATCGAGCGCGGTCAGCCGGTCGTAGATGAGGATCGCGATGTTCATTGCACTGTCTCCTTTTCCTGTGGGGCATAGAAGCGGCGGCGGTACTCCGCCGGCCCTACGTCGAGCGCACGTAGGAAGACGCGGCGCATCGTCTCTGCGGTACCGAAGCCACAAGCCGTGGCGACAGAAGCAATCGGCTCCGTGGTGTCCTCCAGGTGCCGGCGTGCGGCCTCCAAGCGCACCTGCTCGACGTAACGCGCTGGCGTTACCCCGGTCTCGGCTCCGAACGCGCGGGCGAAATGGCGTGGGCTCATGTGCGCGCGGGCGGCAAGCACCTCCACGGACAGGTCGGCCGCCGGGTGCTCGATCACGTGGTGCTGCACCTCGCGCAACGGCTCACGCGCGGGCGCCTGCGCGGACAAAGTGGCGCTGAACTGCGACTGGTTGCCGGGGCGGCGCAGGAACAGCACGAGATGGCGCGCGATCTGGAGCGCGGCGTCGCGATCGAGGTCTTCCTCCACAAGCGCGAGCGCGAGGTCCATGCCGGCGGTGACACCGGCCGAGGTCCAGACCGGCCCGTCGCGCAGGAAGATCGGCTCGGGGTCCACGTCTACCGCCGGGTAGCGGGCCGCGAGCTCAGCGGCGGACGCCCAATGCGTGGTCGCGCGCCGGCCGTCCAGCAGCCCGGCCGCGGCGAGCAAAAAGGCGCCGGTGCAGACCGAGGCGGTGCGCCGGGCAGTCTTTGACGTCCGGCGGATCCACTCCAGCAGCCCACGATCGGTCGCGGCCTGCATACAGCCGTACCCGCCCGCCACGATCAGCGTGTCGATCAATTCGGGCACATTTGTGAGGCTTGCGTGCGGGGTCACGGTCAGGCCGCTCGAGGTCTGTAGCGGCTTGCCGTCGACGCTGAGCAGCTCGACCTCGTAGCCGCGCTCGCGCCGTTCGGACTCCTCGATCAGCCGCTGGGCGCCCGCGAAGACCTCCAGCGGGCCCGTGAAGTCGAGGCTCTGCACGCCCGGGTAGACGAGGATCGCAACCCGGCGCGGAGCGGGGGTCTGGGTCCGGGAAGATCGAGCGCCGTCCACCCCCCGATCATGGCCGACTCCGCATCTGTCCGCAAGGACAGATTTCCAACGTTTCCTGCCATCGCGCAGCCCGGGTTTCCTACCGAGCAACCGAGGAGCCCAGCGGTTTACCATGCCTGGATGGAGCATCCGTCAACCGACCCCGGCACGCTGAGCGGCGCACCGGCCGGAGTGGAGGGCATTCTCGAGGCAGCCGAGCGCACGGCAAGGGGCCTGCGCGTCCGCGCCGAGGAGCGCGGACGCGAACGCATCGCCGAAGCCGACCGCGCCGCAGAGCACCGCGTGCAGGCAGCCGAGGAGGAGGCACAGGAGATCCTCCACGCCGCCCGTGCCCAAGCGGAGGCGACTAGGAACGCGGCCCTATCCACAGTGGGCGGACTCCACAGCGAGGCGGACGAGCGCTTGCGCGAGGCAGAGCGCATCCGGGGCGAGGCAGTCGCGGAGGCGAACCGCCTTGGCAGCGAGGCGCGGGAAGAGGCGGAGCGTGTTCGCGGCGAGGCGCACGCCGGGGCCGAGCAGCTACTGGCCGACAGCCGTGCCGAGGCCGAGCGCGCACTCACCGAGGAGCACGCCCAGGCCGCTCAGGTACTGGCTCAGGCCCAGGAGGAGGCGGAGCGACTACTCGCGGCGGCCAGGGATCGGACCGAGCGCGATCTCAGCGCCGCGCGCGAGCAGACCGAGCGGCTGCTCGCCGCCGGTGGCGAGGACCTCTCTCAGCTGCGCCTGACAGCCGAAGAGCAGGCCCAGGAGGTGCGGGGCAAGGCGCGCGCGGACGCCCGCGAGATTGTCAGCGAGGCCCACCTCGCCGCGCGCGAGGTCCTGCGCGAGGGCACCGACCTCTCCCGTAACCTGCGCGAGCTCTCAGTCTCGCTGCACAACAACGCCGAGCGCCTGATCCGCGACGTGCGCCTCGCCCACGGCGGCTTGACCGCGCGCCTTGACCAAGCCGGCCCCGGCGTACCCCGCCGCGAAGACGACCTGCGCCTCCTCGGGCGTCGGGGTCGCGAGGATGACCCGGGAGACGATCTCGACGTGCCGGAGTTCATTCCGCCGGGGTGACCAGGGCGCCGGTCTGGCTCCTTGCGATCTCGACGGACAGTCCGCGGTCGAGGCGGTACGATGACTCGCCTTGGGGCTATAGCTCAGCTGGGAGAGCGTCTGGCTGGCAGCCAGAAGGTCGAGGGTTCGAGCCCCTCTAGCTCCATTCGACACCTCTACGTATTCAATACGCACCTCGTGCTGACCTGACTGCTCACCAGGTGTTAAGGTTGCCAGCCATGCCCCACGTGATGTCCCGTACCGGCCTTTTGACGCTCGTGCTCGCCACGGCGCTCGCGCTGATCGCTGTGTGCGGCGCACCCTCGTTCGCCGCATCGACCGCGCGCCACGGGGCAGTGGCGGCGAAGGCCAAACCGAAGAAGCACAAGAAAAAGACCGAGCCGAAAAAGGCCACGGGCCCCTCGATGTCTGTGCTGGGCTTCGGCGTCAACCGACTGTTCCTCGCGAACGGAAAGACGGTCACCTCGACCGCCGAATGCAGCGAAATGGTCGACGGCGAGGGCGGCTCGCCGATTGGGCCTCCCCAGCAGGTCTACCTGCAGGTGTACCTGCGCGCGAGCAACATTCCCGACGACGCGCCGGTCAAGGTTCAGGATCCCCTCCCCGCAGGCGATGAGGAACTCGAGGTCAAAACCCTCTCGCCATATGGCACTTGGTCAAAGGCGTTTGGCTCCAACAAGCTCGACTTCGGTGCCCCTCCCGGCAATCAGAAGGACATCTTCTCCACGCTGATCGTCAGTCACGCAGACGAAGCCGGCCAGTACGAGGGGCCCTCCGCCGAAGAATTCGACGGCACCTATTCTTTCACGGCCTCCGTGGAAGCCGGCGGACACACGCTCACATCGACGGCCACCGGCACCGTCGACTGCCCGCAGCTGCGCTGAGGTCGCGCTGCGACGGTTTCGTTCCGCATCGTCGACTGACAATCGAATTCAACCCACGAGCAGCTCGATGCGGTTGCCACACGGGTTCTGCGCCCGGCGCTACCGTACGCCGCGTGCGAGTAGCGACCTGGAACGTGAACTCGGTCAAGCAGCGGATGCCCCGGCTGCTGCCCTGGCTCGAGCAGCGCCAGCCGGACGTCGTCTGTCTGCAGGAGACGAAGCTCGTCGACGACGCATTCCACCAGATGCTCGGCGCAGAGCTCGCCAGCCGCGGCTACTCTGTTGCCCTCCATGGCGAGGCGCAGTGGAACGGGGTGGCGATCATCTCCCGGGTCGGCCTCGAGGAAATCGTCCTCGGAATCCCCAACGGGCCGGGCTTCCCGCATCCGGAGGCGCGTGCGGTGTCCGCGACCTGCGGCGGCGTCCGAATCCACTCCGTATACGTTCCGAACGGCCGCGAGCCAGACTCCGAGCATTACCACTACAAGCTCGCCTGGCTGGCCGCTCTGCGCGAGATGGTTCGCGCGGGGCCGCGGGACGCGATCGTTTGCGGCGACATGAACATTGCACCGGCCGACGCGGACGTGTTCGATCCGGACGCCTACATCGGCCAGACCCACGTCACACCACCGGAGCGAGCGGCGCTCGCCGAGCTGGGAGCGCTGGGTCTGCGCGACGTCGTCCGTGACCGCTGGCCGACCGAGCGTGTGTTCACCTACTGGGACTATCGGGCTGGCATGTTCCACCAAGACCTCGGCATGCGCATCGACCTGGTGCTGGCCAGCGCTCCCGTCGCCGACAGGGTTCGAGCGGCCTGGGTCGACCGGCAGGCCCGCAAGGGCAACGGGCCGAGCGATCACGCCCCGGTGATCGTCGATCTCGACGAGGCGCCGGATGGGGACATCGGACCGGTCGTGCCGCCGCCGTCCGCGCCGGCCCTCGAGCGGGGCTCGCGCAAGCTGCCCCAGTCACCGTGACCGGCGTTCCTCAACAGTCGACACACAGCACTGGAAGCTGATCGGGGCTGATCCCTTCCTCAATACACGCCAGGTATGCGATGCCCCGATGTATTCCGTCAATCGCGAGCACGATGCCGTCGAACACGCCTATCCGCATGACCAGATCAGACTTCCACCTGTTGCTTGCCATGTCATCGATGAACCGGTCGACCCGCAGATCGCTCGCCTCGTCCTCAGCTGCGTGGAGCGCCTTGCTGCGTTCTCGATATATCGCTCGCAGCTGGCCGAAAGTCTTGTAGCTCGTGCCCGTGTAGCCCATAAAGCTGGCGAACAGCGTTGGCGTCTGCGCCAGTTCCTCCGCCGATAGGGGCTTGAGAGCCATGCCGGACATGGTCCCTCCGAGGATGGCGTGCCCATATGGTCCGCCGACCAAAGATGCCCATCTACAGTTGGACAGCTGCCAAGACTGACGCGGTGGCCACCTCATGCGAACAGCTGCTGCTGGAAGCCCGTATCCCAAGAATCACGTGATCGCCGAAGCGCGCGTCACACTGCGTCGAGATCGTCGAGTCGCGCGCTGGAAAGCAGCACCCGCTCCCCGCGGAAGGGAACCAACTCGGCTTCGAGCAGGCGCCGCTGACGGGTTCCCTTCGCAAGCGAGCCGTCTGCCCGAACGACACGATGCCAGGGCGCCTCACGCGCATCGGTGCGGCTCAGCACATAGCCCGCCAGGCGCGGCGCGCCGGGTGAGATGTCGCCGTAGGTGCGGACGTAACCAGGCGGAATCGCGCGCACCCGCCGCAGGATCGCGTCCTGAGCGTCAGTGCTCGCCTGTCGTGCCATGCACGGGATGGTGCCACAGGCCGAGGGCTACCATAGACGTGAAGACCCCGGAACGGTCCCTGTGCATTCTCCCTCAGGAGGCAGGCCAAACCGCCGGGGTTTCGTTCGTCCCGGCTCGCATGGCTCTCAAGCCACGATCATTCCTCCGGCTCACGGTCGGGGTCGTGTTGATCGCCGGCGATCAGATAGACGAATGAGATCACACAGGCGCCGGCGACGGTCTCCAGACACAGGCCGATCACGGACAGGGCCGTGCCATCTGACAGCGATACCAGCGGTAAGCCGAGGACGAAGCACAGCAGGCCCACGCCGATGAGCAGCCGGTTGCGTCGCTCAACCCGGTGGGCACCCGCCGGCTCGTCATCTGGCTCATCCGACTGGTGATCGTTCTGACCGGGGGGCTGATGCACGATCGGCAGCATCCCAGACCGGCGCTCGCTCCACTCCACCCGGGAGCGGGATCCAGGCCGCCGCCTCAGACCTCTGGCCTTGATCTACTCAGAGCAGATGTCGCAGACGCCAGCCGAGCGACGGGCCCGCGACCGATCTGCTCGCCACCGCGCTAGTCGCACCGGTGCCCTCGCGGCGCACTATCACTGTCGCCATCGCCTCCCCGGCCCGCAAATTGGTCATAGCCGGGCGTACAACCACACGGACGGGGAGCGTCAAGCCGCCCCAGCCGAGCTCGCGTATGGCATCTGCGGTCACGGCCATGGTCGCCCGTCCGTCGACGGAGCTCGCGCTCAGCACGCGCGTGCCGGCGGGCAACGCCGTCTCCACGCGCAGGGCCGCCGCGGCCGAGTTGCCGAGCCGCTGTGCGCTCACAAGGGCCGATTCGATCAGCGCTCCTTCCCGCTGACCGAGCACGACGCCGAGCACCGTCAGCCGCCAGCCGCCGGCCGTGACCCGCTTGGCGAACACCAGGCAGCCGCCCGCCGCGCGATCTGAGCCGGTCTTCACCCCGACGTACCCGTCCATCCCGACGAGGCCATCGTAGTTGGCGACCCGCCCCACCCCGGGCAGCGCGACCGAGGGCATCCCGACGATCGCCGCGAACGTCGGGATCCGCATCGCGGCGCGCGCGAGCTTCAGCTGGTCGGCTGCCGTCGAGACAGTTTCGTCGTTGAACCCGCTCGGGTCGGTATATGTGGTCGCACGCATCCCGAGCGCTCTCGCAGTCGCGTTCATGCGGGCCACGAACGCCGCGGTCCCGCCCCCGTCATAGCGGGCGAGCAGCGCGGCGATGTTGTTCGCCGAGGGCAGCAGCAGCGCCTCCAGCGCCTGGCGCTCGGTCAGCCGCTCGCCGGCCTTCACGCTCAACGTCGACTCGCCGAGCGCGACCCGCTCCCCCTCTTCGGTTACCTCCGCGGGCGTGATCGTCACCGCGAACCCCTGCCGGCCGGGCGCCAGCGGATGCTCGAGCAGGGTCAGATACGCCGTCATCAACTTCGCCACGCTCGCGATCGGCACCGGGGTCGCGGCTCCGGAGGTCCCGAAGCTGCCGATCCCCTCGACCTCCACGGCCGCCTGTCCTTCGCGCGGCCAGGCGATCGCCGGCGCGCTCCCGGAAAGACGGACGTAGGCAGGCAGCGTCCGGTGGACGACGAGCGGCGGCGTACCCTCGGTCGCGAGCCTCCAGATCCCTGCTATCAACAGCAGGACTAGTATCAGCGTACCCACGGCCCACACTCGCGGATGCCGATCGGATCGGTGCCGGAGCCCTGGTCTTATCGCGCTCGCCACAGCCGCGAGACGCTAGCGCAGGGAGAGGCGTTCAGCGACTCCTCCTCCGCCCGGAGTGATCCTGACCGCCAACGCCCACCTGCTCCACCACGACCCCGAGATCTATCCCGATCCCTACGCCTTCCGCCCCGAGCGGTTCCTCGAGAGCCAGGGCGG
This sequence comes from uncultured Solirubrobacterales bacterium, assembly GCA_963813745.1. Classification (GTDB taxonomy): domain Bacteria; phylum Actinomycetota; class Thermoleophilia; order Solirubrobacterales; family Solirubrobacteraceae; genus Palsa-744. Next base: position 256,654 of record CAWEZW010000004.1, on the reverse strand, counting down.
GCGGGCACCTGGGACATATACGTGGACCCCTTCGGAGGCGGCCGGCGCCGCTGCCTGGGCGCGAGCTTCGCGCTGCTCGAGATGAGGCTGGTCCTGCGTGCGGTGCTTCAGCGCTGCGAGCTTCACCCTGCGGGCGTGCGCCCGGAGGTCGCGCGGCGACGAGGCATCACGATCAGTCCGTCGCGGGGGGCGCGGGTGATCCTGCATGGCGTACCCGCTCGCGCACATCGGCGTAGCGCAGCGCCTCGTAAGCGATCAGCAGCGAAAGCAGTGCCGCAAGCATCCCCAGCGTGATCAGGGCCGGCAGCACGGCGCCGGCGGGCACCAGCGCGAGCAGCACGAAGGCACACACCAGGCGGCGCGTGCTCAGCGTGTGCATGTTGCGCAGTCTGAACGCCACGTGGGCGAGCAGGTAGATCGCAGCGCCGCCGAGCAACGCGGCCGCCGGAACCAGCTTCAGGGGATCGTCGACGTGCTCGATCGTCAGCTTCATCCCGACTGCGATCAGGGCAATGCCGGCGACCATCGGGAGATGCAGATAGGAATAGGAGTCGCGCGCGATTTCGTTGCGCTCGCGCCCCTCGGCCGCTCGCGCCAACCGTCTTGCCGCGACGATCGCCACGACGTCGAAGTACGCCCACCACAGCGCGGCGGCGATCACCACGCCCAGCACCGCCGCGACCACGACTCCCGTGCCGATCGTGGGTCTCGAGCCGATGCCGATCGCGACGATCGACTCGCCTAGCGCGATGATCACGATCGCGCCGTGGCGCTCGGCGAAATGGCCCGGCACCAGCTTCCAACCCTCGACGCCGAACAGGAACGGCCCGCCGAAGTCGAGCACCAGCGCCAGGCCCCACAGGCCCAGCTGCAGGGCGCCGGATGTGAACGCCGCGGCGAGCAGCAGCCCGACGCCGATCGCGGTGCTGACGGCCAATCCGATCACCGACTGGCGCAGCCCGGCGTCCTCGCGGCTGGCGAGCAGGAACAGCACGATGTGCGCACCGCGCACCACCGCGTAAGCGCATGCGAACAGAAGCGCCTCGGAACCAAACGCGCCCGGCACGCACAGCGCGGCGACGAGGAACGCGGCCATCGCCGCGAACATCGCCAGGCGCACCGTCCCCTCCTCTGGATCCACGACGCTCGTCAGCCACGCGTACCCACCCCATGACCACCACAACATGCCGAGCACGAGCAGGCCCTTGAGCATCCCCTCCCACGTCGGCGTGCGTGCGATCAGCGTCGTGCACTGTGTCAGCGCGAGCACGAACACCAGGTCGAAGAACAGCTCCAACGGCGTCACCTGCTCGCCTTCGCGCATCACCGCCGTCAGGCGCGGGCCATGGGTGGAGGCGGAGGTGCTCACGTCGCCATCTTCGCAAGTCGCCATTGCGCCGCCAGTGCAACGCGCGGGGACTCGGCTGTGCCTGCGCTCGCGTGTCGCCCCGCGCCGCGATTCGTGCGCCGGACAGTCATGATCCGCGCGTGGCCACGCTTGCGGTCAAGGTGCTGCTGGCGCCCAGCTTCGTCGTCGGCGCCTCGCTCGCCGCCCGCCGGTACGGACCACGGATCGGCGGCCTGGTCGGTGGCTTGCCGGTCGTGGCCGGCCCGATCCTGCTCGTCTACGCGATCACTCACGGAGCCATCTTCGCCGCCGACGCCGCCGCCGGCACGCTGCTGGGGCTGATCTCGCTGACCGCGTTCGTCGTCGTCTACGGCCGCCTCGCCGGGCACTTTCCCTGGCTCATGAGCCTGCTCGCGGGATGGTCCGCGTTCGCACTTGGAACGCTGATCTTTAGCACCTTCACGATTCCTGTAGGAGCCGCGCTCCTCCTGGCCGGCGCCGGATTTCTTGTTGGGCTGAAGCTGCTCCCCAACCCGCTTTCCGAGCCATCCCAGGCCCCGTCTGCTCCAATCTGGGATCTACCGCTGCGCGCTTTCTGCGCGCTGGCGCTCATGCTTGCGCTGACCGCCGCATCCGGCTGGCTGGGCTCCCGACTCAGCGGCCTACTCGCACCGTTCCCCGTGATCGCGAGCGTGCTCGCCGTGTTCACCCACGCTCAGCGCGGAGCCGACGAGTTCCTGCGTCTCGCGCGCGGCCTGATCGCCGGATTCTTTGCCTTCGCGCTGTTCTGCTTCACGCTGTCCGTCTCGCTGCGCACGCTTCCCATCGCAACCTCGTTCGTCCTCGCCACCGGCGTGGCGACGCTCGTTCAGGGGTTGCTGCTCACGCTCGCCGCGCGCACAGGCGCGAGGAGTGCCTACCCCTCTTCGCCGACGGCCACCCGTGAAGGGGCCTCGCCCCAGAGCTGCTCCAGGCGATAGAACGCGCGCGTCTGGGGCGTGAAGATGTGCACGACGATGTCGAGATAGTCCATCAGGATCCAGTCCCGCTTGCTCAGGCCCTCGACTCGCCGCGGCTGGATCTCGTGCTCGTGCTTGCAGCCCTCCAGGATGCCGTCGTGGATCGCCTTGGTCTGGCGCTCCGTGTTGCCCGTACAGACGACGAAGTAGTCGGTGTAGCCGAGTACGCCACGCAGGTCCAGCTCAACGATCTCGCCGGCCTTCTTATCCGCGGCGTAGCGCGCGATCTCGCTGAGTAGCTCTTCCGGCTTCACTTCGCCCCTGCCTTCGCCCGCGTCCGTGTCTGCCCCTGCATGTTCGCCTTCGTGTCCGCCAACGCACCGCTGTACAGGGCGTGCGCGGCGATGTACTCCGCGACCGCCGGCGCCACGAGACCCTCGATCGGCTCGCCGGCTTTGACCCGCTCGCGCACCTGCGAAGAGGAGACCTCGAGCATCCCCATCGCCAAGAACGTCACCCTTGCCCCCAGTGGGGCCAGCGCCCGTAGTACCTCCTCGCGGCCGGCGTCCTCGCGCTCGGCGACGGCCAGCCCAGCCAGCTCGACCAGCGCCCGCGGCTCGCGCCACGCCGGGAGCGTGCGCGCCATATCGGATCCGACGATGAACGTCAGCTCTGCCCGCGGATTGCTCTGTTTGATCGCCCTCAAGGTATCCACCGTATAGGACGGCCCACCGCGCTCGACCTCCAGAGCGCAGGCTTCCAACCCCAGCTCCTCGCCGACCGCCAGCCGGCACATCTCCAAGCGCCGCTCGGGTCCGGGGTCTTCCTGCTCACCCTTGTGTGGCGCGCTGTTCGCCGGCATCAACAGCACCCGATCCAAGCCCAGCTCGGTCTTCGCGTGCCTGGCCAGTGCTAGATGCCCGCAGTGGGGTGGGTTGAACGTCCCGCCGAGGATGCCGATCGCTGAGGAGAGATTGGGCGGCGGACCGGTCGGCGGCACCGACCCCTCAAGCGCGGACGTGTCCGTCACCTTCGATCAGATACTTGAACGTGCACAACTCCCGCAGCCCGATCGGCCCGCGCACGTGCAGCTTCTGCGTCGAGTTACCGATCTCCGCGCCCATCCCGAACTCGCCCCCGTCGGTGAACCTCGTCGAGGCGTTCACATACACGCAGGCCGCGTCGACGCACAGCTGAAATGCCCGCGCGCTCTCGGTGTTCTCGGTCACGATCGCCTCGGAATGCCCGCTGCCGTAGCGCGCGATGTGCTCGATCGCCTCCTCAATCGAGGTGACGACCCTGACGGCGAGCGTCATCGCCAGGTACTCCGTTCCCCAATCCTCCTCCGTCGCCGCCGCGATCGCTCCCTCCGACCCCGCTCCCGCGTCGTGCGCACCTGCACCGTTTGTCCCCGCGCCGCCCGCTTCCTGCGCAAGGATCCGCGTACGCTCGTCCCCCCTCACCTCCACCCCTGCGCCGCCGAGCGCTCGCACTATGCGCGGCACGAACTCCGCCGCGATCTCCTCGTGGATCAGCAGCGTCTCCGCGGCGTTGCACACGCCCGGGCGCTGCACCTTCGCGTTTAACACGATCGCCTCCGCCTGGGCGAGGTTCGCGCCGGCGTCCACGTACACGTGGCAGTTGCCCGAGGCCGCGTAGATCACCGGCACCGTCGCCACCTCCTCCAGCGCCGCCTTCAGCCCCTCGCCACCGCGCGGGATGATCAGATCCACGGTCCCCTTCTGTGTCGCCAGCTCCGCGAGCTCCTCGCGTCCACCTCCCGCCACCAGGCTCACGCAGCCCTCTGGCAATCCCCCCGCCACCGCGGCCTCACCGGCGATCCGCGCAAGCGCGGCGTTGGAGTGAAGCGCCGAGGAGGAGCCCCGCAGCACGATCGCATTACCGGACTTCAAGCAAAGCGCGGCGGCGTCGATCGTCACGTTCGGCCGCGCCTCATACACGACCGCCACGACCCCGAGCGGGACCCTAACTCTGCGCACGTCGAGGCCATTCTCCAGGCGATGCCCGTCGATCACCTCGCCGACCGGGTCGCCGAGCGCCACGATCTGCCGGACCGCCTTCGCGATGCCCTCGATCCGTTTATCGTCTAGCAGCAGCCTGTCGAGCAGCGCCTCGCCCAGCTCGGCCTCGCGCCCGGCCTGCATGTCGCGCGCGTTCGCCTCGAGGATCTCCTCAGTGCGCTCTTGGAGCGCCGTCGCAATCCGCTCGAGCGCCGCGTTCTTCGTCGCGGTGTCCGCGCACGCGAGCGCTTTCGCCGCGCGCTTGGCGTCCGCGCAGATGTCCGCCACTGGGGTCGTGACTGTTGCCATCGTCTAAGGGTAGGAGGTCAGCCAACCACGAGGTAGTCACGGTGCACGGCCTCGTCGGTCGTGTGCGGCAGGATTCCTCGTATCGCCTCGGTTTTCATGCCGATCACCTGTTGCAGCTCCTCCGCCGAGTAATTGCAGATGCCCTTCGCGATCGTTTGCGTCCCCCCCGCGCCTGCGATCTCGACCGCGTCGCCCGCGTCGAACTTGCCCTCCACCGCCACGATCCCCACCGGGAGCAGGCTCGCGTTGCCCTCGCGCAGCGCCCGCGCGGCGCCGTCGTCGATCACGAGCGTGCCGTACGCGGGCTTTGCGTACTTCAACCACAGCTTGAACGAGCTGTGCCCCGTCGCCCGCGCCGCGAACCTCGTCCCCTCCCGCTCCCCTCTGAGCACCGCCTCGAGCGCCCCGTCGCGCAGGCCGTTGCAGATCACCGTCGCGACACCCGCCGCCGTCGCCATATCGGCGGCGACCACCTTCGAGCGCATCCCTCCCGAGCCAAGCGTTGAGGTCGTATGGCCGATCTCGAGCTCCTCCAGCACGTCGAAGTCGGTTACCTCCTCGACCAGCGTCGCGCTCGCATCGAGCCGCGGATCGGCGCTGTAGAGACCGTCGATGTCGGTCAGCAGCACCAGCAGATCGGCACCCACGAGCAGCGCCACCTGCGCCGCCAGGAAGTCGTTGTCGCCGAAGGAGATCTCGTCGGTCGCGGTCGTGTCGTTCTCGTTCACAACCGCCACCGCCCGCCAGTCCAGCAGCTTGCGCAACGTCTGCCGGGCGTTCAGGTAATGCGTGCGCGCGCTCAGATCGCCGATCGTCAGCAGCACCTGCGCACTCGTCACCTCTCGCTCGCGCAACAGCTCGTCGTAGACCCTGTACAGCTTCCCCTGCCCAACCGCGCTCGCGGCCTGTAGCTCGTCGATCGCCGCCGGGCGTGCCTCTAGGCCCAGCACGCGCATTCCCCGTGCGATCGCGCCACTGGAGACGACCACGACCTCCTCGCCGGAGGAGTGCAGCGCGGCGACCGCGTCGCAGATCCGCGCGAGCACGTCCCCGCGCAGCTCGCCGTCGTCCTCGGCGACGATGCTCGAGCCCAGCTTGATCACGACTCGTCTCATACCTCAGAGCTTATGTCGGAGCGCTCATGCCGGCGCGTCCGGGTCGAGCTCGAACGTCACGCCCGCAACCTCCAACTCGTCCCCGGGCTGAAAGCCCTCAGCCTCCAGCGCCCCGAACACACCAATCCGCCGCAACCGTTCCTCCAAGTAGGCCATCGCGTCCTCGTTCTCGATGTCATACCGCTGCAGCAGCCGCTCGATCCCCCTGCCCCTGACCGCGAACGCTCCCTCTCCGGTCCGCTCGATCTGGAAGCCCTTCCCCGTCGCCGGGCGGAAGACCATGTACTCCGCCAAGTCCTCCACGCCGTCCTCTCCCATCCGGTCGACGCGCGCGAGATCGCCTCTGTCGGCGCTGTCCCCGCCGCCTTCCTCAACGCCGGCTCCGCGCGGGCTCACGCACCGAGACAGCTCTCCCGCCAGCTCGTCCAACCCCGCCCCCGTTGCGCTCGAGGTGAGGATCACGGGAACATCCTCCCCCAGCCGCTTCTCCCATTCGGCGGCCGCCTCCCTCGCGCGCGCCTCGGTCACCAGATCCCCCTTCGACAGCGCGAGCACGCGCGGCAGCCTCGCCAGCCGCTCGTCGTAGGCGGCCAGCTCGTGCTCGATCGTCGCATAGTTGCGCACCACGCCTGCGTCCTCGCCGCCGGAGATCTCGGGCGCGACATCCAGCACGTGCACAAGCAAACGCGTGCGCTCCACGTGCGCCAGGAAGTCGTGCCCCAGACCCACACCCTCGCTCGCACCCTCGATCAGCCCCGGGATGTCGGCGACCACGAGCTGGCGCTCGCCGTCGTCGAGCACGCCCAGCACCGGGGAGAGCGTCGTGAACGGGTAGTTCGCGACCTTCGGCGCGGCCCGCGTCAGCCTCGCGAGCAGCGAAGACTTGCCAGCGTTTGGCAGCCCCACGAGGCCCACGTCCGCCAGCAGCTTCAGTTTCAGCTCGAGCCAGCCCTCCTCGCCAGGCAGGCCGCGCTCGGCAAAGCGCGGCGCCTGCCGCGTCGCCGTCGCAAAGCGCTTGTTGCCCTTACCGCCCGGTCCACCCCGCGCGACGACCGCGCGCTGGCCGTCTCGCAACAGCTCCCAGCGGCGTCCCTCCAGATCCCCCTCCTCGCCCGCCGGCCCGGCGCAACCGATCGCCTCGGTCCCCGGCGGCACCCTGATCGTCAAGGTATCGCCGTCGGCACCGTGCCGTTGCGAGCCTTCTCCGTAGCCGCCCTGTCCGGCCCTGTAGATCGCCCTACGGCGAAAGCTCTGTAGGTCGCGCAGCGAGTCGTCGCAGATGAGCACCACATTTCCCCCGCGCCCGCCGTCGCCGCCATCGGGGCCGCCACGCGGCACGTGTGCCTCGCGGCGAAAGCTCGCCGAGCCGTTTCCCCCGGTACCGGCCTTGAGATGGATTCTCGCGTGGTCGTGCAGCATCCTGGATCCATCGTGACAGTCCCCGCCCGCGGGCGCGGGACATCCGGTGAGGAGACCCAGCGCGAGTCCGCTGCTCAGCTCTGCTTCAAAGCACGCGCGAAGTAGAAACCCGCGGCCGCGGCACCCCCGGCCACCAGCGCCGTGCCGGCAACACCTGCCGCCGGCAGATCCTTACGAGCAGCGCCCGTCGCCAGCAGATCGACCGAGTCCACCACCGCGCAGGTGGCCTGCCAACGCGGTCCGACTTCGGGGTGATCGAGTGTGTGCATGGCGATCATCCCGAGCACCAGGTCGCGGATGCCGATCGAGCGGATCAAGGCGTGAACCGCCGGCCGCTCGGCGTAGTCGCCCAGCCAGCCCTTCGCGACCCTTTCAGGCACGATCAGCAGCGCAGCACCAAACGCGGCCCGCCCGATCGCCAGCCCACGCGCGCCCTGACGCGGGTTCACCCGCGAACCCTTCGGCCGCTGGTGGGTCGCTCGCTTGTACAGGTTCACTCGCCGGAGGAGACGCTCACAACGCGCCCGCGACGATTGGTGCTGAACTGCACGGTCCCTGCGGCGCGCGCATACAACGTGTCGTCCTTGCCGATGCCGACGCCCTCGCCCGGTTTGAATTTCGTGCCGCGCTGGCGCACGATGATCTCGCCACCGCTGACCGTCTCGCCGGCGAAGGTCTTCACGCCCAAGCGCTGCGCGTTTGATTCGCGCCCGTTGCGGCTGGAGCCGAGCCCCTTCTTATGAGCCATTCTCTGTCTCCTTCTCGGCGGCTTTCTCCGACGCGCCGACCGGTTTTGCCGTGGGCTTGGCGGCACTCGAGGGCTTGGCGGCGACCGGCTTGGCCGTGGCTTTTGAAGTGCCCGCTTTCGCCGCCGCGCCCATCGAAATGTCCGTGACCTCGATCCGCGTCAGCTCCTGGCGATGACCGGTGCGGCGTTTGTAGCCGCGCTTGGGCTTGAACTTGAAGACCCTCAGCTTCTCGCCGCGCTCATGGCTCAACACCTTCGCCGTGACCTTGACCTTCTTCAGGCCGGCCGAGTCGAACACGGCGTCCTCGGAGCGATACAGGATCGGCTCAAGCGCCACGTTCCCACCCTCATCAACGGCCAAGCGCTCCACGAGCAGGGTCTGACCCCGCTCGACGCGATATTGCTTGCCACCTGTCTTCACGATTGCGTACATGATTTACCTAGTCGGTGCTTGATTGCGCCTTGGCAGCCGAACGGCGTCGCCCGCCTCTGCGGCCACGACGCCGAGGCTTGGATTGTAGGTCATCCTCGGATCTCTCGTCCTCAGGGATATCCTCCGCCGGCGCCTGTGACTTCTCCGTCGGCGCCCGTGATGCGGAAGCCGGCTCAGATGGGCTTTCCACCGCGGGGGCCACGACGGGCTTGGGCGTCCGCCGCCTGGGCCTCGGTTTGGCGGTTGGGGCTGGGGCCCGCGGCGTCGGGCGGACCACCTCGCCGGACTCATCCAGCAATAGCGCGCTCGCCGCCGTACGCCCCACCTGGTCGATGCGCACCATCCGCTTCTCGCCGACATGTGGCGCGGCGCCCGCGATCGAGATGATGTACCCGTCGATTTTCGCGACCGCGTCATCGACGTCATACATGTGCGGCTCGACGATCTCGACCAGCACCTCATCTCCCTGGCGGAAAGGCAGCGCCCGCTCCTCCACCTCTTCGCGAGTGCCCTGAAAGGTGATCGCGAAGTGCTCCAGCGTCAGTCCTTCGGAGCCCTCGAACAGGAACGACTTGCCCGTTTCCTTCTCCAGCGCATGTAGCACGCGCGAGCCGTGCCCGGTGAACTCCGCGGTCACCCGTGGGTTGATCTGCACGAGGAACGCCTCGACATCCGGGTTTTCGGCGGCCACGTCGCGCAGGCGGCGCTCGAACTCGATCGCGTAGGTTTCCTCCGAGCGGATCACGCCTTCGCCCTCGCACGTCGGGCACGGACGGCTCATGATCTCGCGCACGCCCTCGGTCACGTTCTGGCGAGTCATCTCGACCAGGCCGAGCTTTGAGATCTCGGCCGTAAACGTCTTCGTGCGGTCCTCGTCGAGCGTCTTTCTGAGCGTCTTCATCACGGCGTCGCGGTTGCGCGCGCGCGCCATGTCGATGAAATCGATCACGATGATCCCACCGATATCGCGCAGGCGCAGCTGGTTGACGACCTCCTCGGCGGCCTCCAGGTTCGTCTTCGTGATCGTGTCCTCCAGCGCCGCGCCCTTGCCGCGGCCGATGAAGCTGCCCGAGTTGACGTCGATCACGGTCAGCGCCTCGGCGTAGTCGATCACCAGGTAGCCGCCGCTCGGCAGGTCCACACGCCGCGAGAGCACGCCGTCGATTGCCTTGTCCACGCCGTAGGACTCGAACAGCGGCTCCTTCTGATCCCACAGCTCGACGCGCTGCACCAGCTCGGGGGCAGTGCGCGTGAAGAACGACACCAGCCGCTTGAACTGCTGCTCGTCATCGACGATCGCGCGCTCGAAGTGCTCGGAGAAGATGTCCCGTACCACCCGCACCGACAGGTCGGCCTCCTGAAAGACGAGATCCGGGGCGAGGGTATCTTCGACGCGTTTGCCGAGCACCTCGTGCAGCTTGTGCAAGTACTTCAGCTCGCGTTCGAAGTCCTCGCGCTTGGCGCCGTGCGCGGCGGTGCGCACGATCACCCCGCCGTCACCCAGAGCCAGGCCCGCGGTCTGCTTGCGCAGGCGCTCGCGCTCGCGATCCTCCAGGCGACGCGACACGCCGATCCCCTCGCCCGTGGGGGCGTAGACCATGTAGCGCCCCGCGATCGTCAGCTCCATCGACAGCCGCGCGCCCTTCGTCTTGAGCGGGTCCTTGACGACCTGCACGACGATCTCCTGCCCGGGGCCGAGCAGGTCTGAGATCTTGCGCCCGCTGCCGCTCCCACGCCCCCGCCTGGGCGCCTCCACGCCGGGCAACACAATCTCATCGACGTGCAGAAACCCATTCTTCTCCAGGCCGATGTCGACGAACGCGGCCTCCAAGCCGGGCAGCACGTTGTCGACCTTGCCCTTGTAGATGTTGCCGACGATCGAACGCCCCCCACGACGCTCCAGATACAGCTCAGCTATGCGATAGCCGGCCTCCGGGGCGCCGCTTGCGCGTTTGCGGGGCTTGGTGGAGGCCGAACGTGAGGCGCCGGGCGTTCCGGAGGCCTCCAGGAGCGCCACGCGCGTCTCCGCGCGATCGACGCTGACAAGCACTTGCTTTTTCAATGTGATCCAGTCTTTCGGTATCGATGCCGGCCGGATCCCACGCGGGTGATGGCCGGAGGAGGATCCTCGGCGGCACATTCACAGCTGGCGATCGGGAGTGATTGGCGGACATGGTGTCTGTGTCTAGTAGATCGGCACGCGGCCCTTCAGCGCCGCTGAAGCACGTGCCTGAACATAAATTGATTGCAGCAGGCCCACCGCCAACAGGGTGGTGATCACCGACGAGCCGCCATAGCTCATGAGCGGCAGCGTGACGCCGGTAATGGGCATGATCCCAATGGTCATCCCCACGTTGACGAACACCTGAAACATCAGCATAGCCGCTACGCCCCCCGCCACGAGCGAGCCGAACAGATCCTTCGACATCGCCAGGATCCGTAACGCCCTCCAGATCAACAATCCGTACAAGCACAGCACAAGCCCAGCCCCGAGGAAGCCGTACTGCTCGCCGACGGCCGCGAACACGAAGTCGGTGTCGTCCTCGGGGAGGTAGTTGCCAGTGAGCTGGGTGGAGTCGGAGCCCCGGCCGGTCTTCTGGCCCGATCCGATCGCGATCTTCGACTGGGCGAGCTGATAGCGGGGATCGGGTTCGCCGGTCTTGGATTCCTTTTCCTTGATTTCCACGAAGTTCGAGGAGGGGTGCAGGAATGCCGTCAGCCGTTCGGTCTGATACGGCTTGAGCACGTGCACGCCGACGGCGGGCGCCGCCACCAGCACGAACGTCAGCGACAGCACGACGAGCGTCAGCAGCGCAGTGAGCTGCCGCCAGGAGGTTCCCGCCACCAGCAGCAGCACGAACGCGATCACCATGTACACCATGCCCGAGCCGAGGTCTGGCTGTGCGATCACGAGCATCGCCGGCACCAGCGCCGCGAGCATCACGCGGGCGGTCGTGTCGCGCTCGCGCAGCCGCCGCGCGCGGTCGACGATCAACGCCGCCAGCGCCAGGATCAACAGCACCTTGCCGAGCTCGGAGGCCTGGAATGAGAAGAACGGCAGGCTGATCGCCCTCGTGGAGCCTTTGGTTTCATGGCCCAAGCCGAGGACAGCGAGGATGCTGAGGATCAGCAGTGCGTAGATCCCGTTTTTCAATGGCCGCAGGCGCGCGTAGTCGACCCGTGCGAGCACGACCATCAGGATCAGGCCAATCGTCAGGTAGACCACCTGGCGGGTGACGTAGTAGCTGGGGTCACCGGGAATCGCTTCGCGCGTGGCCGCGCCGAGCGTCATCACCGAGGCGATCCCGAGCCCCACCACGGCAAGCGTCAGCAGCGGGTCCAGCGGCAGCCGGCGCCACGTCGGCGTGCTCGACTCCGGCACGCGCTCGGGCGTCTGGATCACGGAGGGGCCGATCGGGCTCGTCGAGGGAGAGGGGCTCATCGTCTGGCCGAACGCGAGCTCAGCTCGTGGTCGAGGGCCAGGTCTATGGTTGTATAGAGCGGTTGCGATTGCACGGTGCTGATCTGACTCAGAACGTTTTCGAGGTTCCGGCGACGAACTTCTCGGGCTTGCCGAACCATTGCGAGGCGATCAGCCGGGCGATCGGAGCCGCGGTTTCCGCGCCGAAGCCGCCCTGTTCGACGGTCACGGCGATCACGATCGGCCGGTTGGGGTCTCCCACGTAGCACATGTACCAGGACTGGTCTTCCTTGCCGGCGTGTTCCGCGGTGCCGGTCTTGCCGTAGACCGGGTGCTGTTCCTGGTCCCAGCCCGTCCACACATCCGCGGAGGTGCCGCCGGGCTGGCTCGCCGCCTCGTGGATGCCGTCCATCACGAGGCTCAGGTCGGAGTAGTTCAGGTGCACGTGGCGTTTCGGCGGGAAGCTCAGGCTCTGCACGAGGCCCCCGCTGGATTCGTCGATCTCCATCCCCAGATGGGGCGTCACGACCGTGCCGTAACCGCCATGCATGTAGGCGTTCGCGAGCGTCGAGTACGCCACGGCCATCTGCAGTGGCGAGGTCAGCAGGTCCCCCTGCCCGACCGCCAGATCCATGTTGTCGCCGACGCTCCACGGCCTCACTTCGGCGACGATGTCGCAGGTTCCGTGGTGCTGTTCGTGTTCGCACTTTTCCTGCAGGTGGTTCTGTTTTTCGCGCCACGCGGGGTCGGGGATCGTGCCTTCGATCTCGCTCGGCAGATCGATCCCGGTGGTATGGCCGATGCCGAGCTGACGGGCCATATCCTGGATCACTTCGTGGTATTTGTTGGCGAGCTCGCCGACTTCGAAGAAGTAGGTGTCCGAGGAGACCTTCAGCGCTTCGACCAGCCCCACCGGACCGTAGTCGGCCTTGCCGGCGTTGCAGAACTGCTCGGTGGAGACGTGGATGCACTGACCGGCGCCGAGGCCCTCGGTCGGGTTGATGACCCCCGCTTCGAGCGCGCCCATCGCGGTGAACGGCTTGAACGTCGACCCCGTCGGATAGGCGCCGTTGACCGCGCGATCGGTCAGCCGTACGGGGCCTTCCTGGCGCCCATGCACTTCTCCCTTGAGCGCTTCATATTCACTTTCGGTGAGCGGCTTGGCGAATTTGTTCGGGTCGAAGCTCGGATATGAGCCGATCGCCAAGATTTGCCCGTTGCGCGGGTCGATCGCGGTGAACGCCGCTCCTTCCGCCGGTTTGCCCCCGGCGCGGGCGTTTTCGATTCCCTGCAGCAGCGCTCTTTCCGCCTCGTGCTGCAGGCCGAGGTCAAGCGTCGTCTTGAGGCTGTAGCCGGCCTTCGGCGCCGTCGGCTGCAGGCGCGTGGGCACGGGGTAACCGGCGGAGTTGACCTGCACGCGTTGCTCGCCATCGCGACCACGCAGGTAGCGGTCGTAGTAGTACTCCAGGCCTTCCTGACCGACGACCGTCCCCTGTATGACGCCCTTAAACGCGCGCTGTTCGAGCTCTTTTTCCGAGACCTGACCGACATCGCCGAGCACCTGCGCGGCCATCTCGCCGTACGGGTAGGAGCGGATCGAGACGGGCTGCTGGGTGACGCCGGGGAATTCGCTCTGGCGCTCGGCGAGCTCGGTCAGCACCCCCCGGCCCGCCGCGGTCTTGATAGTCACGGGCGCGTACGGCAGCGCCGTGCGCCCCTTGATCACGAGCGCCTCGATGTGCCCGGCGCTCATCCCCAAGAGCGCGCCCAGCCGCCGGTACACCGCCAGCCGGGGCCGGCCCGCGGGCGGCAGCGCCGAGGGCACGATCTGCACCGCGTTGGTCACCATGCTGGCGGCGATCGGCTGGCCTTCGCGGTCGAGGATCTGCCCCCGCGGCGCGGCGATCGGCAGGTCGCGCACGCTGTTCGCGGCGGCTTGCAGGACGTACTGTTCGCCGGTCAGCACCTGCAGGTACCACAGCCGGAAGAAGATCACCCCGAACATCACGATCGCGATCCCGCCGAGGATCGCCACGCGCAGGGCCATCTGCGGCGAGACCGGATGGCGTTTGACGCGCTCGACGACGCCAGAGGGTCCGCCGTCGCTGAGTCTCACCGGGCCGAAACGGCTCGATCGCGCCCATCTCGGCTAGGGCCTCGACAGCGGGCTCAGCCCGCCGGTCGTGTACGCGCGGCGACGGCGACGGCGGGGATCCGGAGGCAGGCTGCCGATCAGGCTGCGCCGCACGAGGATCCACATCGGCAGCGCCACGATCGTGTTGACGAGCACCCCGAGGACGATCTGGCGCAGCAAATCAAGGCTGACCGGCGCGTCCACACCGAGCATGAACTCCATCAGCGAATAACCGACGAGCGCCGCGGCCGTCGCGCCGCGCCCACCAGCAGCGGCGTCACCGCCGCCTGGGGGTCGCGCAGCTCGCGCAGGCGCCCGCACCAGTAGCCGACGAGCGTGAACACGAGCGAGGTCAGCCCGAGCGTCTGCACCAGCGCGAGGTCGACGAGCAGGCCGACCGCAAAGCCGGTCGCGGCGCCGATCGTCGAGCCGCACAGCAGCCCAACGAAGGCGACGACGAGCGGTGACAGATCGACCGCCACGCCGAACACGGGAACCTCCGAGACGACGCCGATCTGGAAGAACACGACGACCACTACGAGCACGGCGATCCGCGTGAGCAGCGAGCCTGAGAGGGTCATCCGCCGAGCCCCGTCGAGGCCGATGTGAGCGGATTGCCTTCCCCACCACCGGTGGTGCTCTGCCCGGCCCTCGGCAGGCTCGACTCCAGACCGACCAGACGGGCCGGCTTGCTGTTCTGGGTGTAGGTGAGCACCTGCACGACGTTGAGGTTGTGCAGGTCGGCCAGCGGATGCACGTTGACCGACTTGAACCCGCTTTCTTCGTCTTCCGAAGTTACCTGCCCGATCGGGATCCCGGGCGGATACAGCGAGTCGTCGGGGCTTTCGACCGTCCCGGAGGTGACGATATTTTCGCCACGGTTGGCAGAGGTGCCGGCCGGCAGATACTGCAGCACCAAATCGTTCGGATCGCCCACCTTCGGCTGCACCACGCCGGTCGCGTTCGTCCCGTTGATCCGCGCCGAGACGCCGACTTCGCTGTCGGTGATCAGGTCGACGAACGCGCCGTCGGGAGCGGCCAGGGCGACCTTGCCGACCAGCCCTTCTTCGTTGACGACGGGGTCGTTGTCGTGCACGCCCGAGGAGGTCCCCTTGTCGATCCAGACGGTCGAGTACCAGATGTTCGGAGACTTGCCGACGACCGTAGCGGTCACCGGGCGGTAGTCGTTCAGGCTGAGCTGATCGAGGTGGTAGAGCGCCAGCAGTTCGTGGTAGCCGTGCTGATCGGCCCGCTCGGCGATCACTTCCCTGAGCAGTTTGTCGTTCTGCTTACGCACTTCTGCGAGCTGGCTTTTCGCGTGCAACGTGTCGCCGAACCAGCTGAACAGGTCGCGCACGGGCTTCAGCGCCTTGTTCGCGCCCTCCTGGATCGGCGAGACGACGGTCAGGAAGCCGCGCTGCACCGAGTGCAGACCGCCGTCGGGGGCCTCGCCGAAGTAGGCAGTCAGCAGTATCAGGGAGAGCACGACGAGCAGCGCAAGCACCGCACGTCGACGCCGGACCGTCTTGTCATACACGAATCAGGGCCTTCCGGAGCGTTCATGAGAAAGAGTAACCGCGACCGCCGGATGAGGACGCCGGCTTCAACGGCGGCGGCGATTGTTGTTGTTGCGTGAGCGGCGGTTGGAGCGGTGGATCGCCTCGAACTCCTCCAGCGAACGTCCCGAGCCGACCGCGACGCAGGTCAGCGGCGACTCGGCCAGATGCGCCGGCATCTGCGTCTCGTCGCGCAGGCGCTCGTCCAGACGCTGCAGCAGCGCGCCCCCGCCGGCGAGCATGATGCCGCGATCCATGATGTCCGAGGCGAGCTCCGGCGGGGTGCGGTCGAGCGTCTCCTTGACCGCTTCGATGATCTGGTTCAGCGGCTCTTCCAGCGCCTGGCGGATCTCCTCGCTCGTCAGCACGACCGTCTTCGGCAGGCCGGAGACCATGTCGCGCCCGCGGATCTCCGCCTGCAGCTCCTCCTCCATCGGGCAGGCCGAGCCGATCTCGAGCTTCAGCTCCTCCGCGGTCTGTTGGCCGATCAACAGCTTGTACTCTTTCTTGGCGTAGTTGATGATCGCCTCGTCCATCTCGTCACCGCCGACGCGGATCGACTGCGAGACGACGATCCCGCCGAGCGAGATCACCGCCACCTCGGAGGTGCCACCGCCGATGTCCACCACCATCGAGCCCGTCGGCTCTCCCACCGGCAGACCCGCCCCGATCGCCGCCGCCATCGGCTCCTCGATCAGGTAGGCGGTGCGGGCGCCTGCGGACAGTGTACGCCTCCTCGACCGCGCGCTTCTCGACGCCGGTAACCCCGGAGGGCACGCACACGACCACCCGCGGATGCGCCCAGCGACTCGGGTGGACCTTCTGGATGAAGTGCCTGAGCATCTCCTCGGTCACGTCGAAGTCGGCGATCACACCGTCCTTCAGGGGCCGGATCGCCTGGATCGTGCCCGGCGTGCGCCCGAGCATGCGCTTGGCCTCGATCCCGACGGCGTGAACTTCGCCGGTGCGCGAGTCGATCGCCACGACGCTCGGCTCGGATAGCACGATCCCGCGCCCGCGCACGTACACGAGCGTGTTCGCCGTGCCCAAATCGACCGCCATGTCGCGGCCGCCGAATCCGGTCAAGTAGCTGAAGATGCCCATATTTAGAGGTGGTACACGGTTACATCCGGTCGCGCACCGCCTACTGGCACCACGCCCCGCGGGCGGTGCGGCCGATCTTCGATCGGTCGGGCCGTACCCGCGGGCCAGTGTAGCGAACGCTCCGCGAGCACTAACAGGGTTGCCAACTTATTTGCAGGCGAAAAGAAGCTCGGGGCAGATGTCGAGCAGCGCCGCCAATGGCAGGCCGACGACATTCTCGTAGTCGCCCTCCACCCCTCTGACCAGCGCCGCGCCTGCTCCCTGGATCGCATAGCCGCCCGCGCGTCCGCGCCACTCGTCCCGCGCCAGGTACCAGTCGAGCATCCCCTCCCCCAGTTCGCGGAAGGTGACCGCCGTGCGCACGATCGCCGTGCGCTCGGGCGCATCGCCGCCCAGCAACGCCAGACCGCTGAGCACCTCGTGCGTGGCGCCACCGAGTGCCCGCAGCGTCGCACGGGCATCGCGCTTGTCGCGAGGCTTGCCGTAGATCGTGCCGTCCAGCGCGACCAGCGTGTCACAGCCCAGTACCAGCTCCGCCGCGCCGGCACCGGGCTGCTGCGCCGCGCGCGCCTTGCGCAGCGCGTTCTCGAGCGCCACCGCGCCGGGGTCGCCGCGGTCGAGCTCCTCGACGTCGGTCGGACGGACCGTGAACGCCACCCCGAGACGTTCGAGGATCGCCCGCCGCTGCGGCGAGCTGGAAGCGAGGACCAGCGGGAGCGTCGTTAAAGCTCCGGGAAAAACAGAGCCGCCTCGCGTGCGGCGGACTCCGGGGAATCCGAGCCGTGCACCATGTTCCTGCCCATCGCCGTGGCGAAGTCGCCGCGGATCGAGCCCATCGCCGCCTCGAGCGGATCGGTCGCGCCGATCACCTGCCGTGCGGCCTTCACCGCGTTCTCGCCCTCGAGCACGATCGCGACGATCGGCCCGGAGGTGATGAACTCGACGAGCTCACCGAAGAACGGGCGCTCGGAGTGCTCGGCGTAGTGCTGCTCGGCCAGCTCCACGGTCACGGTGAGATCGCGCAGGGCGGCGATCTGGAGGCCCTTGCGCTCGAATCTCGCGAGGATCTCGCCGGTCAGGCCGCGGGCGAAGGCGTCGGGCTTTACAAGAATCAGCGTGCGGTCCATATCGTCCTTTTCGGATCGAGGTTGTCTACGGAAGTGACGGGCAGTGACGGGCGACTACGAGGTCGGGCGCGGACGGCTGGCCCGTCCGCTGGAGCGCGGTTTGGCGACCGGCTCGGCGGCGGACCTCGCGCTGGCGCGGATCGCCTCGGCCTCCTCGGCCAGCGACGCGGGCGCGCCCCCGTCGTCGGTCATCGCGACGGCGGTTGCACCCGCCGGCAGCGATCGCTCGCTCTCGGCCGCGACCGTCTCGGTTTCGGCTGTGGCGCGCCGGCGTCGCGTACGGCGAGGGGAAGCGGCGCCGGGGACCTCGGTCTCGCAGTAGGGGCAGATAGTCCACGCCTGGTCCAGTGGGCGCGAGCAGCTCACGCAGCGCTCCTTGAGCTTGCGCAGACAGCTCGGGCAGCGGATGAAGTCGCGCTCGATCCGGTAGTCGCAGTGCGGGCACAGTCCGTGGTCGAGGTCGTGCAGACGTGCCTCCGCGGCCTGCATCTCCAGCTCGCGCTCGCGCACGTCCTCGAGATACTCGGGCGGGCGCAGGATCATGTAGACGATCGTGCCGACGAACGGGAACAGCGAGGCCGCCGTCGCGCAGCCGACGAGCATCGGGTCATAGATCCGCCGGCGGGCATCGGAGTAGGTCCAGTAGATCAGCGCGAAATAGAGGACGACGACAAACAGGATCAGCAGGTCGATCGCCAGGTTCAGGCCGCTGCTTTCGATCCCGAAATAGGCAAGCGTCATCGCCGATCCCACCTGTTCGCCCACACGCATGAGCAGCGAGACAGAGCCTCGCTCTGCGGAATCGATCCTTGCGTGAACATCGGGTCCCCGAGTTTAGAGAAACAAGCGGCCGAATCCATAACCAGCAGCGAAGAACACGAGGATCACAAGCGCGACCCCCAGCGCGACCGCGCCGATCATCTTCAGGACGGAGGGTCCCTCGTCGTTCATCTCAGCGCCCTCCACCACGGCTTGTGCGTCGCTCGGAGGTTTCGGAGGAACCGTCCGCCGACGGTCGGACATCGGCGCCGCACAGATGGCCCAACAGATCGCCGACGAGGTAGACCGAGCCGGTTGCGAGCACCGCCGCATTCTCGCCCCGGGCTCGCGCCCAGCGCTGTGCCTCGGCGAGCGCTCGCCACGGCTGCGGCTCACAAACCACTGCGTCAAAGCCAAGCTGGCGCGCCAGCGACTGCAGCGCCGCGGGCGAGAGGGCACGGCTGCTCGGGGGCGCGGTGAACCAGGCGCACTCGCACACACCGAGCAGCGTCCGGAGCATGCTCGCGGCGTCCTTGTCCTCGAGCACGCCTAGCACCAGCGCCACGGGACGAGCGCCGAGCAGCTCTCCCAAGGACTCGACGAGCGCACGCACCGCGTCGGGATTGTGCGCACCATCGAGCACCGTTAGCGGGTCCTCCCCCACCACCTGCAAGCGCCCTTGCACCGCGGTGGCCGCTGCCGCATCGCGCACCGCCGGCTCACGTGGCTCGACTCCGGCCTCACGCAGATACGTTTCCGCGGCCGTGCGAGCGAGCGCGAAATTACGCCGCTGAAACGAGCCTTTCGCGGCCAGCTGGATCTCGCCCGACGCGTCATCGGCCGGAACGATCCGCGCGTTCTGCTCCCCCGCCACCCGTTCAGCCACCACAAGCGCCTCCGGCGCCAGGTCCTCGCCCAGCACGAGCGTCGTGCCTCCGCGCAGCACCGCGAGCTTCTCCTCGGCGATGTCCTTGACTGTCGGTCCCAGCCAGCGGGTGTGCTCCAGGCCGACATTCGTCAGTACGGTCACGCGCGAGTCAATCACGCTCGTCGCGTCGTAGCGGCCACCGAGGCCGGCCTCGACAACGGCCACTTCGACCTGGCGCTCGGCCATCGCCCACAGCGCGGCGGCGGTCAGCAGCTCGAACTGGGTCACGTGGTCGTCGCCCGCGAGCGTGTGGTTGACGTGCTCGGCGGCCCGCGCGGCACGCGAGATCGCGGCGGCGAACGCATCGCCATCCAGGTCGCGCTCGCCGACCTGGACACGCTCGGTGTAGGAGATCAAATGGGGAGAGGTGTAGGTGCCGGTGCGCAGCCCGTGGCGCTCGAGGATCGCCGCGATCATCCGCGTGGTCGAGGACTTTCCGTTCGTCCCGACGACGTGAATGCTCGCAAAGCGCCGCTCCGGCGAGCCCAGCGCGGTCATCATGCGCCGCATCCGGTCGAGGCCGAAGCGCATGCCGAACAGCTCCAGTGAGCGCAGGTGACGCTCGGCGTCCTCGCTGCTCCACGACTTCGTCAGATGGCTGCTCTGTGGAGGTTTCATACCATGGACGCACGCGCCCGGGGGAGCTGGTGTCGTCTACGCGTCGGAGTGCTTGCGCAGGTAGTCGATGAACACGGGCCGGAGCGCCTCTCCGAGCGCGCCGTCGCCGCTGTGAACCGCGTCGGAGATCAGGCCTTTGGAGGACTCGATGTCATAGTCGGCCTCTCCCACGTCGCCGCTGGCGGTCTCGGCCGCCGGAATCATCTCGAGCAGCGACCACAGAAATTTCACGTCCAGGTGCCTCTCGGCTCGATGCACCGCACGGTCGTGAAGCTCGTGCGTCGAGAGCTGGTCGAGATCATCCGTCATATGAGCGCGATACTACCGGTGCTCGCTACGCCGACTCCTCGCGCAGCTCGTCCACGTCGTCGTCTCCCAGCGGCGCGGCTTCGGTCACGAGCGTCGGTGTCAACCCCTTCTCGACGGTCTCCTTCGTCACGACGCACTTCTTCACGTCGCGGCGCGAAGGTAGCTCAAACTGGACCTCCAAAAGGATTTCCTCGATGATCGAGCGCAGTCCGCGCGCGCCCGTTTCGCGCTGGAGACCCTTCTCGGCGACCGCCGTCAAAGAGTCCTCTGAGAACACGAGCTCAATCCCGTCGAAGGAGAAGAAGCGCTGGAACTGCTTGACGAGCGCGTTGCGTGGCTCGGTCAGGATCGAGACGAGGTCCTCACGCGTCAGCTGATGTACGGCGGAGACGACCGGCAGGCGGCCGATGAACTCGGGGATCAGCCCGTACTCGATCAAATCCTCCGGTAGGCAGTGCTCGAACACTTCGCCGGTGTCGCGTTCGGCCTTCGCCTCGATCTGAGCCGCAAAGCCGACGCCTTTGTGCCCGATGCGGTGCTCGATCACCTTGTCGAGGTTGGCGAACGCGCCGCCGCAGATGAACAAGACGTTGGTCGTGTCGATCGTCAGGAACTCCTGGTGGGGGTGCTTGCGCCCACCCTGGGGCGGCACCGAGGCCTGCGTACCCTCGAGGATCTTCAGCAGCGCCTGCTGTACACCCTCACCAGAGACGTCGCGCGTGATCGACGGGTTGTCGGCCTTGCGCGCGATCTTGTCGACCTCGTCGATGTAGATGATCCCCGTCTCGGCCTTCTTCACGTCGTAATCGGCGGCTTGGATCAGCTTCAGCAGGATGTTCTCAACGTCCTCGCCGACATACCCCGCCTCGGTCAGCGCCGTGGCGTCGGCGATCGCAAACGGTACGTTCAGGATTCGCGCAAGCGTCTGCGCGAGCAGCGTCTTGCCACATCCGGTCGGCCCGAGCAGCAGGATGTTCGACTTCTGCAGCTCTATGTCCGTGTCGCCGGACATCATCATCTGCACGCGCTTGTAATGGTTGTAGACCGCCACCGACAACGTGCGCTTGGAAGGGTCCTGCCCGACGACGTACTCGTCGAGCACATCGTAGATCTCACGCGGCTTGGGCAGGTGCTCGAGGTCGAACGCGGGCGGGGCGGCGAGCTCCTCGTCGATGATCTCGTTACAGAGGTCGATGCACTCGTCGCAGATGTACACGCCGGGCCCGGCGATCAGCTTCTTGACCTGCCGCTGGGACTTGCCGCAGAAGCTGCACAACAGCTGCTCGTTTGAATCTGTCGGTCTGGCCATTTCCTTTTCTCCCCGCCGTGGCGTTCATGCCCTCCGCGCGTGTTCGAAGCTAGTGCTCCGAAATAACGCGATCGATGATTCCGTACTCCTTCGCCTCCTCGGAGCTCATGAAGTAGTCACGCTCCGTGTCTTTCCTGACGTCCTTCAAATCCTTCTTTGTGTGCTTCGCGATGATCTCGTCCAGCCGTTCACGCACATCGATGATCTCCTTCGCGTGGATCTCGATGTCGGTGGCCTGACCCTGGAAGCTCGATGAGACCTGATGGATCAAGATCTTCGCGTTCGGCAGCGCCATCCGCTTGCCCGCCGCGCCGCCCGCCAGCAAAAGCGCCCCCATCGACATCGCAATCCCCACGCAGATCGTCTGCACGTCGGGCTTGACGAACTGCATCGTGTCGTAGATCGCCAGTCCCGCATACACCGACCCGCCGGGCGAGTTGATGTAAATCGAGATGTCCTTGTCGGGGTCCTCCGACTCCAGATGCAGCAGCTGGGCGACGATCAGGTTGGCGATCTGGTCGTCCACGGGCGTACCGAGGAAGACGATTCGCTCGTTCAGCAGCCGGCTGTAGATGTCGAACGCGCGCTCGCCTCGCGAGGTCTGCTCAACCACCATTGGGACAAGTGGGCTCATGGTCCTCGCTTTGTTTCGCTTACCTTGCTCGATTCCTTCTGCAAACCCTAGCGGCCCGGCGCCGCGGATCCGGACCTGGCCGGCGGATCTCTGATCGGTCGGCAACCATGATCTGACCTCAACGATCCGGCGTCCAAAGACCCGCCGGCTCCGCGGCGCCATCGCCTGACTTCTCCGCCTGCTCCTGCTCGGGTGTCCACAGCCGCTCACGCGCCTGCGCATGCTCCACAGAGATCGGCCTCGCTCGCTCAGCGACGAGCTCGACCGCCTGTCTTGCGGCGAGATCCTCACGCACCTCCTCCAGCCGCCCCGCGCTCTTCAGGTCCGCCAGCAGCTTCTCCGGTGTGGCGCCCTCGCGCTCGGCCACCGGCCCCATCGCCTCAAGCAGATCTTCCTCAGATGGCACGATCCCCTCCGCGGCGACGATCGCCGTGAGGACCGCCTCGCGGCGCAGCGCCTGCTCGGCGTCGGGCAGCATGTCGGCGAGGATCTCCGCCTCCTCTCGCCCGGTGATCTGTAGGTATGTCTCGCGCGAGATGCCGCGGTGCGAGAGCGAGTGCAGCATCCGCTCCCACATCTCCTTCGCGCGCGCCTCTGCAAGCGCCGGGGTAACGGGTATCTGCGCCTGAGCCACCGCCGCGTCCAAAGCGGCCTCGCGGAACTCGCCCTCGATCTTCTGCTCCTCAGCCTCGATCAGCCGACCCCGGATGTCCGCTCGCAACTCCTGCACATCGTCGAAGCCCGCGTCGATCGCGAAGTCCTCGTCCACCTCCGGCAGCCGCTTGTCCTTGACCTCCTTTACGGTGATCTCAAACGAAGCGTCTCGGCCGGCAAGGTGCTCGGCGCCGTAGTCCGCGGGGAACTTCAGCTCGATCGTGCGCGTCTCCCCGGCGGCGGATCCGAGTAGGCCCTCCTCGAAGCCGGGGATCAGATTGCCACCGCCGAGCTCAATGAGCTGGTCGCGACCCTCGCCGCCCTCAAACGGCTGAGGCGGGTGGGCGGGGTCTAGTCCTGAAGAGTCCTCCGGGGGCATGTAGCCGACGTAGTCGACGACGACGAAGTCACCCTTCCCGGCCTCGCGCTCGACTGTGTCCAGACGAGCCAGGCGCTCGCGCATCGCATCGACCTCCTGCTGGATCAGCTCGTCCGCGGCCGTTGCCTGGCGGCGCGCGACCTCCAGGCCCTCATAGTCGCCGAGCTCGGCCTTCGGCAGCACACCGATCTCGATCGAGAACTCGAGCGCCTGCCCCTGCGGCGGCAGGTCCCCCAGATCGACCGTTGGATCGCCCACCGGCACGATCCCGGCGGTCACGATCGCGTCGGAGTACCAGCTCGCAAGCGAGTCCCTGACCGCTTCGTCCAGCACGGCCTCCCGCCCGACGCGCTGCAGCACCAACGGCGCCGGCACCTTGCCCTTGCGAAAGCCGGGCAGTTTCAGCTGGCGCCCGAGCTGGCGCGCGCGCTGCTCGATGCGACCCTCGACCTCGCCCGGCGGCACCTCGACCTGCACACGCACGCGCGAGTCGGGCAGCTCGGTGACAGTGGTCTTCAGGGCCGCGGGCATGTCTGCCACGATACCGTGCCGCTCCGTGCCGGCAACTCCTACGTGCCTCGTCCCATCGCCGTGAAGCGCCTGCAAACATGGCCGTTGAGCCGCCCACTGGCCCACCGATGACCCGTCCGCGGCACTCCCCACCCGTCAAGCTCCTGGAGACGTGGCTGTGGACCGGCCCGGTCGGGCACTTCGCCGGGGGCGCGCTCGACTTCGCCGGAGCGCTCGCGCGATACCTGCTCGCGCGAGCGCGTGGGCGAACGATTCGTTAGGCGGCGGTTTCGTTAGGCGGTCAGCGCGACCGGCCTGCCGAAGGACAGCGACACGCCGCGGGGCGTGACGAGCACCGGGCAGCTGGCGATCTCGACCAGGTGCGACGCCGAGGAGCTGATCGAGACACGGCCGGGCGTTGCGTCCTTGCGCGAGTCGATCACGAGCAGGTCGGTGCTCTCGTCGGCGACCGGCACGACCTCGGCGCCGAGGGCACCGGCCAGGGCCTGCGCCGTCGCCTGGGCGCTGCCGTCGCCACCGGCCTCGCCGACCGCGACGATCCGCTGCACGCTCGGCTTACCGCCATCGACCTCGGCCAACCCGGCCGGAGCGATCGCGACCGCGACCGGACCGCCCTCGAGCAGCTGCTGGGCGGAGTTGCCGATCGTGACGTGACCGCGAGCGGTATGGGAGTCCGAGCAGAACACGACCACCTGAGCGCCGATCTGCTCGGCCAGCGCGGCCAGGCCGTGGGGAGTCGAGCGGTCGGTCACGGCGTGGCTCGAGACGAACGCGCCGTCGAACAGCACGGCGGCGCGATCGAGCACCTCCTGGGCCTCCGCGTTGCTCACGGCCTCGTCGGTGTGGCGAACGTAGCCGAGGGACACCTCGGCGCCGGCGCGGGCGAGCAGCGAGCCATACGCGATCGCGTCGGCCTCGTTGGCGGTTCCGTCGTAGGAAACGATGATCTTGGTCATGGTGCTCTCCTTGTATTTCTTAGATCTTGAGAAGTTCTTTCGTTCATCCTGGCAGCATCGTGCCATCAGAGCCAATGATTGTTGTAATTGCTATCATAAGTTCTACTTATGCTTAATGTCGCCCGGCTGAAGGTCCTCGACGAGGTTGCCCGGCGCGGCTCGTTCTCCGCCGCGGCCGACGCGCTCGACTACACGCAGTCCGCGATCTCCCAGCAGATCGCCGCGCTCGAGTCAGAAGCCGGCATGACGCTGCTGCAGCGCCACCCGCGCGGGGTCAGTCTGACCGCGGCGGGGCAGACGCTGGTGGGCCACGCCGAGGGGATTCTGGCGCGGCTGGAGTCCGCCGAGGCGGCGCTCGGAGCGATTGCCGGCCTGCGCGGGGGCCGGCTGCGGATGGCCTCGTTCCCAACCGCCGGCGCCACGCTGATGCCGCTGGCGATCGCCACCTTCCGCGCGCGCCACCCCGACGTCGAGCTGACGCTGGCCGAGGGCGAGCCCGAGCAGATCGAGCCGCGGCTGCGGGCCGGGGAGATCGACCTCGCGCTGCTGTTCGAGTTCGGTGCGGTCGCCGGCGCGGATGAGCTCACGCGCGTGGAGCTGCTCGAGGACCGTCTCTATCTGGCGCTGCCCCGCGAGCACAGGCTCGCCAAGAGGCGCAAACTGCGCCTTGAGGACCTGCGCGAGGAAGCCTGGGTGCAGACCTCCAGCGCGAGCCCGTGCGCGCGCCACGTCGTGCGCAGCTGCCACGCGGCCGGGTTCGAGCCGAACGTGGCGTTCGAAAGCGACGACTACCAGACCGTCCAGGGCCTGGTCGCGGCGGGGGTCGGCGTCGCGCTGATCCCCGAGCTGGCGCTCAATCCGGTCCTGCGCGAGGACATCGCGATCCGCGCCCTCTCCCCCCAGCCCCCGGTGCGCCAGGTGGTCGCGGCGACGCCCGCGGGCGCGCGCCTGCTGCCGGCCGCCCCGGCGATGCTTTCGGCGCTCTCGGAAGCGGCCGCGCGGTATGAGGCGCTCACACCGCGCCGCGCGATTTAGTCGCTCGTCGATTTAAGTCGGCTCGTGTCCGACCCGCGTGTCATTTTAGTTGGCTCCCTTTGTTGACCCAAACAGCCGGCCCGAAAGGCGATGATCGTTGTGCTGCTACTGCTCGGAACCCTGATCGGCTTGATCCTCGGCGCCGCCGGCGCGGCCGCCGTGCTCAAACCCAACCGCGAGCGGATGCGCGACGCAATGCAGTCGATCTCGGCTGACGTGCTCGCCCAGACCGGCGAGTCGCTGGCGAAGCGGCTGGCCGACCAGCGGGGCGCCGAGGAGCAGCGCTCACAAGGCGAGATGGCGACACGGACCGCGGAGATCAAAGCGCTGGTGGAGCCGGTCCAGGAGAAGCTCGGCAAGGTCGAGAGCGAGCTCTCCCGCCTGGAGCGCGAGCGGCGGGATGGGCAGGTCCAGCTCGCGGAGATGGTCCGCACGCTGACGCAGGGGACCGACACGCTGCGCAAGGAGACGGGCAACCTCGTCTCCGCGCTGAAGCGGCCCTCGACACGGGGCTCGTGGGGCGAGATCCAACTGCGCAACGTGGTCGAGATGGCGGGGATGATCTCCCACTGCGACTTCGTAGAGCAGTCGACAGTGCAGTCGCCCGACGGTCAGCTGCGGCCCGACATGCTCGTGCGTCTGCCCGGCGGGAAGCTCGTCGTGGTCGACTCGAAGGTCCCACTCGACGCATACCTCTCGGCGCTGGAGGCGGACACAGACGCTGAGCGCGAAGCGCACATCGCCCGCCATGCCAAGCAGACGCGCGAACACATCTCCAAACTCGCTTCGAAGGGTTATCAGCGACAGTTCGACTCGACGCCCGAGTTCGTCGTCATGTTCGTGCCTTCCGACGGCATCTATCAGGCCGCACTCGGGCACGACCCCGCGCTGATCGAGTACGGCGTCCAGCAGCAGGTGCTGATGGCAACCCCCACAACCCTGATCGGCCTACTGTGGGCGGTCCACTACGGCTGGCAGCAGGAGCTGATCGCCGAGTCCGCGCGCGAGATCGCCGAGTCCGCGCGCGAGCTGCACCGCCGGCTTGGGCGCTTCGTTGAGCCATTGGCGAAGATCGGCAAGCAGCTCGACTCCGCCGTCAGCTCCTACAACAAAGCGGTCGGCTCCTTCGAACGAGGTGTGATCCCGCAGGTGCGGCGGATCGAGGCGGCCGGCGCGAACTCCGAGCGCGAGGTCACGCCCCCGGCGATCATCGAGACCAGCGCCCGCCCGATCATCACGCAGCTGGAGTCCGAGCCGGCCCAGACGCCGGAGATGGCGAAGCCTCCGTTCGAATCAGATCTCCCATCGCCGACGCCGGAGCTTCGCGTCTCCGCGAGGATCCCCGCCGGCGCATCAGCACAACGATGATCAGCGTCAACGCGATCGGCACTGTGGCCGGCAGCTCGTCGACGAAGAAGAACAGCAGGTCGAAGACCACCGCCAGCAATACCGCGAGCGCCGCGCCGCGCGTCTGCCACGAGCGCCCCGTGGCAACCGCGAGCAGCGCACCGAGCAGGGCCGCGACGAACAGGTCGCCGTAGCCGATCACCGCCGTGCCGAACACGGCGCTCTGCAGCTGTGGCAGGCCGGCCGCCGGGTGTGCGGCGTTCAGCGCGTTGTTGGGCCGCTGCAGCAGATCCGAGACGACAAGCGTCGTGTCGGCCACCGCCATCGCCACGATCCCCGCGGCCAGCCAGCGCGGGGGCGTCACCGCCGCGAGCAGCACGCCGAGCGTGACACAGCTGAGCGCCGACAGTACGAGCGCCGCCGCCTCCCCCGCAAGGCCGCCCCGATCCGCCCAGGCCAAAGCGAACAGCGGCGCCACCAGCAATGCCCGTGCCGGGCGCGGCGGGTGGGCGTTCCAGGCGAGCCAGCCGAGCGCGAGCGCCGCCAGTGACGGCACCGCGACCAGCGCCAGGTAGGTGAGACCCTGCGCGCTCGCCTGTTCGGATCCGCGTGCGACGAACACAAAGCCGATCACCGAAAGCGGCGGGATCACCGCCCAGCGACGGCCGTGCAACCGTCTGAGCGTACCGAGGCCACTCATGCCCGGGACCGCCACCAAGGCGCCCTGGACGAGCGAGAGCGCGCCGATCGATATCCAGAAGGGGAGCATCGCCAATCAACATAGGATCTTTGAATGGCTGATAAAGACCACAAGCGATACCGCCGTCGTCGCGCCATCGCCGGCCTGGCGCTGCTGGCGATCCTCGCCTGGCTGATCACCGCGATCGGCTCGCACGGCAGTGCTCATCGCGATCACGTCACATCAGACCCCAGCTTGCATCATGCGCCGGCTCCGCACCTAACTGCAACCGAACAGAAAGCGCGAACCCACCAGGCAGAAGAAAAGGCGGTCGACTCGGTGCTCGCCTACACGCCCGCGGTGACGAGTGGCGGGAGCAGGGGCCATGAGCTTGCGCTCACCTTCGACGATGGCCCCGGACCCTACACCCAGCAGCTCGTAGGCGTGCTCAACAAGTACCACGTGCATGCCACGTTCTTCGCGATCGGCGAGGAGGAGCGCTACTTCTCCGCCGGCAGCTCGTTGGAGTTGCGCTCAGGAGACGTGATCGGCGACCACACCGAGACGCACCCGATGATGGCCTCGCTGTCGGCGCACGACCAGCGCGAAGAGCTCGTCGAACAGATCGCCCGCATCGAACTGCTCGGCGGGCCGCGACCCCGTCTGTTCCGACCTCCCTACGGCTCGTTCGATGCCACCACGCTCCACTTGCTGCATCAGCTGCACCTGCTGATGGTGTTGTGGTCGACCGACACCAGCGACTACACGCTGCCCGGTGTCCAGGCGATCGTGCAGAGCGCGCTCGCGGGCGCCCACCCCGGAGCGATCATCCTGATGCACGACGCCGGCGGCGATCGGTCGGAGACGATCGCGGCACTGCCGGCGATCATCCGGGGATTACGCAAGCGCGGACTCGAACCTGTGACGATTCCGAGGCTGATGCTCGACGATCCGCCACCACATGGCCGGCCGCTGCCCACGAGCCTGGCGGGGGACTAGCGCAGGACCTTCTCTTTGTCTCGACCGGCCCGACTTCGCGGGCTGATCGGTCGAGACAAAGAGAAGACCTGCTTGGCTGATTGGTGCTAATGCCCGAGTTGCACCGTCTTCACAACAAGCAGCAGTACCGCCACCACGAGATAGCCGCGCAGCAGCAGCATCCCTGCCTTGCGTCCGGGCGAGAACACCGGGCGCTCGAGCAGCGCGAGCGGCGGCATCGTCCACGTGTGGCGCTTGTCCTTGGGAATCTCCGCAACCGCCTCGACCCCCTCGCGGGCGGGGGAGCGACGACTCGCATACACGGCATAGCCCCCAGCCGCGGCCAGCGTCGCGAGCAGCACGATCGTCAGCTCGACGAACAGGTGCGTGACGTTGATCTTCGGAAACATCGTGCTCGCCATCAGGATCAGCGACAGCTCCACGAGCACCCCCACGATCACGGCGGCGACCGCGTTCAGCCACGGGGCGTTCACCCACGGCCCCAGCACCTCGCGGTCGTTGCACAGCAGCAGCAGAAACACGGTCGCGCTCGGCAGCAGCACGCCCGCCAACGCCTGCACCGAGGTGGTGATCAGCCCCAGTGGTGCACCGGGGATCAGCACGATGCCGGCCGCCGCCAGCACCATCAGCGTGAAGCTCGCGTAGAACAGCTTCGCGTCCAGCGGCCCGCGGTTGAGCGAGTGACTGGCGCCGAACACGTCGCCGAAGGCGTATGAGGTCGCCAGCGTCACCGCTGCCGCGCCGATCAGCGAGGCATTCAGCAGCACGATCGCGAAGAAGACCCCCGCGGTTGAGCCCAGAACATGCCCCAGCTCCGTCGCGACGCTGCCCGCGTCGGAGAACTGGCCGAAGTAGGGAGTACCGGCGAAGGCAAACGCGGTCACCCCGATCAGCGCGCCGGCGCCGATCACGACGACGAAGGCGCCGATCACCGTATCGGCTCGCTCGTAGTTGATCCACCGCGGCGTAATCCGCTTGTCGATGATGTTCGACTGCTGGAAGAACAACTGCCAGGGCGCGACGGTCGTGCCGACGATCGCGATGATCAGGAGCACTGCGGTCGAGTTGGCACCGCCGTAGATGCTCGGAACAAAGGTGTGATGGACCATGTCCCCCACATTTGGGTGAGCGAGGATCAACAGCGGGATAACGAGGAAGTTGGCAACGACGAACACGTACATGAAGCGCTCCCAGCTGCGGAAGCTGCCCGTCGAGGTGATCGCTATCAGCGTTGCCGCGGCGACCGGCACGGCGATGTCTTTGCTCACACCGAAGTAGCCGAGCGCGAGGCTCACCCCGATGAACTCGGTGACGATCGTGAGGAAGTTCAGAAGGAACAGGTCCCCGACCGAGAACGCCCCCCAGAACTTGCCGAAGCGCTCGAAGATCAACCGTGCGTGCCCGACGCCGGTAACGGCGCCCAGGCGGATCACCATCTCCTGGTTGACGATCAGCACCGGGATCAGCAACAGCAGCACCCACAGCAGGCTCGTGCCGTAGTTCTGGCCGGCCTGGGCGTAGGTGGAGACACCGCCGGCGTCGTTATCGCCGACCATCACGATCAGGCCGGGCCCCATGATCGCGAGCAGCGCCAGCGCCCGCGAGCGCCAGCCGTGGCGCTCGCCGCTGTCGTGCATGCTGATCGTGCCGAGCGCCCCGCGGATGTCGCCGATGTGGGCCTCGTCCAGCACCGGAGGCACGCCCTCAGGCCGCGGCGGGGCATCGGTCAGCGTCGTCTGCTCGTCGGCCATCTCAGGTCACCTCCTTTACTTGCTGTCGGGCTACTCTCGGGCTACGCGTCAAATCTCGGCGCACGCCGATGCGGACGGAGGTCCCGGAGAGCGCTAGGCCAGGAGGGACGGGCCCGACGGGCGTGCGACCGACTGGGTACTTCGTGGCTGTTCTCGGTCCATGCCTGTCTACTTTCTAACGCCGCTTGTCGAACGCTCAGCCTACCAATCGTCGGCCGCTTACGGCCAGTCGCGGAGTGTCGCGCGAGCCGGTCGTTCAGCGGCGCGCAAGGTCCACCGTGGAGTGTCGTGCAAGTCGTTCACCCAGCGGCGCGCAAGGTCTAGTCGCGCACGAGCCCGAAGCGCCGCCGCCAGCCGCTGGGCAGCGTCAGCTCGAGCACGTCGTCGACGGTGACCACGCCCACCACGCGCTCCTGCTCGTCGACGACCGCAAGCATCACCAGGTTGTAGTCGGTCATCGTGCGCGCGACCTCGGGCAGGTCGGCGTCGGTGTGCACCGACACCGGCTCGTGCTCGGCGAGGGCTCGACAGCGGCGTGTGGGAGGCGGCGCGCAGCAGCGTGACCACCGCCACCGAGCCCGACAGCTTGCCGTCGGCGTCGCTCAGCAGAATGGTGGTGAGCGTTTCCGGCGCGATCTCGCTCGCGCGCACCCGCTCGAGCGCGCTGCGCCACCGTCTCGCTCTCCGCAAGGCTGATGAAGTCGGGGCTCATCAGGCCCCCGGCGGTGGAGGGGTTGTAGCCCAGCAGCGCTTCGATCTGCAGCCGCTGCGCCGGCGGCAGCAGCGCGAGGATGCGTCCACGCCGCTCCTGCTCGATCTCCACGATCAGATCCGCGGCGTCATCGGCGGCCATCCGCGCGATCACCGCCGCCACCTGCGCGTCCGGGCGCTCGCGGATGAACTCCAGCTGGTGATGCTCGTCGAGCTCCTCGAAGACATCCGCCTCGAGCTCGCGGTCCTGCCCCACCGCCTCGATCATCTCCTCGCCCTCGTCGTGCGAGGCCGCCTCCACCAGGTCGGCGATCTCCGCGGGGTGCAGGTTGGCGAGCTTGCGGTGGGAGAAGCGCAGGCGCGCGGTCGGGACGTGGCCGACGAACGGCTCCAGGTCGGTCCAGTCGAGAAACGGCCGATCGGCCACCATGCGCTTCAGCGGACGCGGCAACAGACGCCGCAACTGCGCGCGCGTGCTGTGATCGACGCCGACCACCCGCCACCAGCCCTCGATGCACTTGAGCTCGATCTCGTGCGCGGTGACGAGGCTCGGCGGATCGGCCTCGACGTTGACCAGCTTGCGTCCGAGCACGTCCTGGCCCGAGCAGCACCTCCCCCACACGGCGCTCGAAGCGGCCGAGGCTGAGCTTCTCCCCCGACAGCCGCACCGCTCCGGGCTCGAGCGTCGCGATCCTGTCGGTCGGCACGAACAGGTCGCGGCCGCCGATCCTCGCCTTCAGGCCGGTGACCGGCGGATAGCCGCCGTCGGCCAGCCGCACGATCAGATCCTCGACGCGACCGAGCCGCTCTCCCGCTCGATCGAGCAGCGGGCTGCGCAGGATCGTCGATAGGTGCAGCGCCGTCTCCGGCAAAGCACCCATAACGTTACGCCTCGTCTCGGACCAGCAGCGCCGCCCCGATCGCCCCGCCGAGGTCGCCGAGCGCCGCCACGTGGACGTCTGGGGGGCGGAAGTCCGCGAACAGGTGCGGCTGCATCGCCTCGGCGATGCGCTTGGCGTAGGGATCGCCGAGCCGGACGCCGAGCCCGCCGCCGATGATCACGCTCTTCGACGTCGAGCACGTTGACAGCCGAGGCGATCCCGGCGCCGAGCGCCCTGACCGCGCGCTCGATGATGTGGATCGCAAGCTTGTCCTCGTGCTCGAGCGCCCGCGCCCAGATACCGCTCGTCAGGCGCGTGCGCTCGCGCTCCTTCATCAGCTTGAACAGGTCGGTCTTGCCTGCCCCTTCTCCGTGGAGCTCGCGCGCGTGCGCTTCCATCGCCGCGCGCCCCGCGTAGGCCTCCATGCAGCCGCGCCGCCCACACGTGCAGCGCGCGCCGTCGATCTCGACCACCATGTGCCCGATCTCCCCGGCCCCCCCGCGCCCGGCCCACGGCTTGCCGTCGAGAATCAGTCCGCCACCAACACCTGTCCCCCAGAAGACACCGAGCAGCGAGTCGTAGGGTCGCCCGGCGCCCAGCTTGAACTCGGCGTCGGTGGCGACCTGCACGTCGTTGCCGACCGGTTGCGATCCCGCCCAGCCGAGCGCTCTCTCGAGCGCCGCCGCGAGCGGGAACGTGCCTTCCCAGCCGGGCAGGTTGCGGGCGCTGCGTCACGTTCACCGCCTTCGATCGTGCCGGCGATCCCACGCCGATCCCCGCGAGCGCCGCCGGCTCGAGCTCGGCGGCCTTGGCGGCGTCGCGCAGCGCCGCCGCCATCTCCTTCGGCTACATCCTGCGGGGCCGCCCTCGTGGGCGTCGGCCGGCGCGCCGAGCCGAGCACCGTCGTGCTCGCTCGTCGACGATCGACCGTCTGGATCTTCGTGCCGCCGAGGTCAATCCCGCCGTAGCTGGACATTCCGCGCGGATCATCGCAGACGGTGGTGAGGGCACGCCAAGGATACATATATCTTTCCGAGGCTTTCCACCAACAGCTGATGAGCGCCGGGGAGGGATGTCGGAGGTTTTGGATAACTCCTAAAGATCCCCTGGAGTGGGCTTTAGGCGAATTTAGGCCTCCTTGCGGGGTTTCTTCGCTGCTCTTACGGGTTCCACACACTATTCCTACAAGCCTCAACGACTCTTCTCATATCGACATCGCCCCGGCTGACGTTCCCGGACGTGACCATCGACCTGACCGCGGGTCGCGCAACCACCGCCCCCAAGAGCACCGCCCGAGAGGCCACAGCAGACCATGACCGAACGCACCACCCGACCCTGGCTCATCTACCTACTGGGCGTGGCTTGCGCCGGGGCGATCGTCGCCGCCTTCACGAGTCGGCCAGGCCTCGCAGAGCACCGCGCAGAGCCGCGGACGGCGACGGTGGCCAGCAGGGGGTCGTGCAGTCGACGGTTTCGGGCAGTGGAACGCTCCAGCCCGCGACGAACGTCGGCGTCAACTTCGCCACCAGCGGAACGCTCAAGGGGGTCTTTGTGAGTGTCGGCGACCACGTCAAAGGCGGGGAGCTGCTGGCCGAAATCGAACCCGACGCAGCGCGGAGTCGAGCCTGCGCTCGGCGGAAATGAGCTCTGACGACCGATGAAGCCGCATATCAGGCTGCCGTCGAAGGGGCTCACCCCCGCGGAGCATGCACGAGGCCGAGATCACCCGACGCAGTCAAGAGCGTCGGTGAACTCCGCCAAGCAGTCGCTGCACAGGCCAGCAGACAGCAAATCGGAAAAATCAGACGCGGCCGCCGCCGGCTTCGGTGCTCAAGCAGAAGTGTCAGTCTGAAGAGCACCGAACAGTCGGTGAGCCGTCGAAGTCGACCAGTCAGCAGGACGCGGTCAACGAGGCGATCAGCCAGCGGGGCACCGACGAAAAAGCGCTCACCGAAGCCCAGGCTCAACGTCGAAGAAGCCAAGTCCCTGCTTGCCAGCGAAAAGGCGAAAGCCGGCGGCAAATCGAACCCACCAGCGGACAGTCCAGCTCAGCTCCGCCGAATCGAAGGTCAACTCCGCCGAATCCGCGGTCAAGTCCGGCCGAATCGAAGGTGATCACAGGACGGCAATTCGATCGTCACCGCACAGAACAACCAGGCCGCCACGGCGCCGAAGGGCCAGCAGTCGATCGAGAGCGCCCGCAACAGCGTGGCCAACGACGAAGCAGCAGCGAGGTCGCTCGACCAAGCTGAAGGAGCGACCAGTCGATCGCGCAGGCACGGACCAGCCTCGCCACCGCCCAGGAACTGTCGCTGCAGGCGACGCTCGCCGCCAATGAAGTCAAGGCGGCGCCGCCGAAGCGCTCGACCGTCGTGAGTGCCGAAAACAGCGTCAAGAGCGCGCAGATGACGGTCGAAAAAGCGCGCCAGGACGCTGCGCCGAGACGAAGCTCTACGCGCCCGCCGAAGGCGTGGTCGCCTCGATCAAGAACTCGGTCGGCGAAAGCGTCACGGTACGGTTCAGAAGGGTCATCCGTAGCAGTGGCAGCGGATCGGGCGGCACCGGCTCTACCGGGACAAGCGGCAGCACCGGTGCCAGCGACGAGCGGCGGGACCAGCGGAGGTACCAGCAGTAGCGGCAGCAGCAGCCGGAGCTACCAGCGGGACTGGCGGCAGTGGCACGAGCGCAACAGGCAAAAGCGGCGCAACCGCGGGGGGCGCCGCGACCAACGGTACCGGCAGCGCCGGCGGCGGAACGAGCACCGGCGCCTCCGGCGCCACCGGGACCGGCGCGGACCGGCAGTGCGGGCAGTGCGAGCAGCGCCTCCGGAACAACAGCGGGTGGCGGACGACCACAGTGACGGTAGCGGCGGTGGGACATTTCATGACATCGCCGACACGAGCAGCGCTCAGAGCTTTGGTGAGACGACAATCGGCGGTAGCGGCGCCGGCAGCTTGCACGACGTCGCCGCAACGGGCGCCGCAGGCAGCGGGACCGGCGCCGGTGGGAGCGCCAGCAGCGCGAGCACGAGCGGTGAAAGCAGCAGCAGCGGCAGTTCGTTCATCGAACTGACCGACCTCCAGGGCTATCAGCTCGTGGTGCCGCTGAGCGAATCTGAAATCGTCCATGTGCACGTCGGGCAGATCGCCACGGTGACCGTCGAAGCGCTCGAAGGGCGCAAGTTCGCGGCTCATGTGGCGAGCGTGGCGGTCCTCTCGACGAGCAACAGCGGGGTGGTGAGCTACGACGTCACCTTCCAGCTCGACCAGACGGAATCCGGGTTGAAGCCCGGCATGAGCGCGACGGCCGAAATCGTCGTCAAGCAGGCCGAAGGCGTCAACGTCCCGACGAGCGCGATCACCGGCGGCACCGTGACCGTCGAGCGCGGCGGCAAGCAGGTCAGTCAGGTCGTCACGACGGGGCTGGCCGGCAACAGCACGACGATCATCCTCAGCGGCCTGAAGGCGGGAGAAGACGATTGCTGCTGCCGGCGACGAGCAGCACGAGCCGAGCGCGCGAGCCTGACCTCCAAACTGGGCGGCCGCAGCGGCAGCGCGGCCTCGGCGGCGGCCTCGGCGGAGGGCGGCTTCCCCGGCGGCGGCGGTCCGGCGGCGGCGGCTTCCCGGAGGCGGTGCGCCTTGATGCGCTCGCAGGAACCGCGATCGCGAGCCGCGGCGACGGGTTCGCGCGCGAGCGGCCGCTGGTCGAGCGGGCCGGTCGACGCGCCCGCCTGCGGCGCAACGGCCGGCGTCCGCGGCCGCCGGCGATCCAGGTGCGCGACGTCACGAAGACCTACGAGCTCGGGCAGATCAGGGTGCGCGCCCTGCGCCATGTCTCGCTTGCAGATCGAGCGCGGCGACTTCGTCGCGATCATGGGCAGCTCCGGCAGCGGCAAGAGCACGCTGATGAACATCCTCGGCTGCCTGGACATACCCACCGAGCGGGAGCTACCTGATCGACGGAGTGGATGTCAGCAGCCTGGACGAGGACGATCTCTCCGACCTGCGCAGCCGCAAGATCGGCTTCGTCTTCCAGAGCTTCAACCTCGTCTCGCGCACCAGCGCGCTCGCCAACGTGGAACTGCCGCTCGCCTATGCGGGAGTCGACCGCGCGACGCGCCGCCGAGCGCGCCGAGGACGCGCTGGGCGCGGTGGGGATGGCCAACCGACTGCACCATCAGTCATCCGAGCTCTCCGGCGGCCAGCAGCAGCGGGTCGCCGTCGCGCGGGCGATCGTCACCAACCCGTCGCTGATCCTCGCCGACGAGCCGACCGGAAACCTCGACTCGCACTCCACCGAGGACGTCCTGCGGATCTTCGCGCGGCTGAACGCGGAAGGACGGACCGTCGTGCTGATCACCCACGAGCCCGACGTCGCCGAACAGGCCAAGCGGGTCATCAGCCTGAGCGACGGCGAGGTCGTCGAGGACCGTCGCTCACGCGGCGTGCACGACGCTCCGCCCGCGCCGCACCGACAGAAGTCCGCGCACCACCCGACCGACGCGGCGTCGTGGAGGCACAACCGTGATCGGCCCCGAGACACTGCGGATCGCCTGGGGCGGGATCACCGCCAACAAGCTGCGCTCCGGCCTGACGATCCTCGGCATGACGATCGGCGTCGCCTCGGTGATCATCCTGATCGCCGTCGGCAACGGCTCCTCCAAGGCCGTCAAGTCCCAGATCCAGGCCCTCGGCACCAACGTCCTGCTGGTGTCGGCCGGCGCCGGGCGCGGCGGCCCACGGGCGCCCAGCGCGAGCACGATCTCGCTGACCAAAGCCGACGCCGAAGCGCTGCAGAACCCCAACCTCGCGCCCGATGTGAAGAGCGCTTCACCGGTGGTGAACGCGAATAGCGTGAAGCTCGTCTACAACGGCACCAGCTTCGAACCGTCGTCGTTTGTGGGCACCACCCCCTCCTATCTGACGGCCCACAGCTACAAGATCGCCGAAGGCGCCTCGTTCACCTCCGAAGACGTCAGCAAGCACCGACGGGTGGCGGTCATCGGCCAGGAAGTCGTGCAGGAACTGTTCGCCGGGCAGAGCGCCGTCGGTGAGAACATCAAGGTCAACGGCAGCAACTTCGAAGTCGTCGGCGTTCTCGCGAAAAAGGGAACGAACGGCACCACCAACGAGGACGACATCGTGATGGCCCCGATCTCGACGGTGCAGAGCACGCTCACCGGCGCCGGGTCGATCAGCTCGATCACCGTCGAGGCGAAGTCGGAATCCGCGCTCAACGCCGCCGAAGGCGAGGTCACGCAGATCATTGAGGAACGTCACAAGATCAAGAACACCGCCGAACCGGGCTTCACGGTGCTCAACCAGGGCTCGCTGCTGTCGACCTCCAGCTCCTCCAGCAGCGTGTTCACCACCCTGCTGGGTGAGGTCGCGGCGATCTCGCTGCTCGTCGGCGGGATCGGCGTGATGAACATCATGCTCGTCTCGGTAACCGAGCGCACGCGCGAGATCGGGATCCGCAAGGCGATCGGCGCCAGGCGCTCGGACATCCTCACCCAGTTCCTGACCGAGGCCGTGCTCGTCTCCCTGATCGGCGGCATCACAGGCGTGTTCGTCGGCGTGCTCGGCAGCCAGTTCAAGATCGCCGGGGTGCAGCCGGAAGTCGCGACGTACTCGATCTTCCTCGCGTTCGGC
This sequence comes from uncultured Solirubrobacterales bacterium, assembly GCA_963813745.1. Lineage (GTDB taxonomy): Bacteria > Actinomycetota > Thermoleophilia > Solirubrobacterales > Solirubrobacteraceae > Palsa-744. The sequence goes on along the minus strand of CAWEZW010000004.1, from coordinate 218,829 downwards.
GCGGCGGCGCTGTCGGGATTGTTCTTCGGCACCTACCCGGCTGCTCGCGCCGCGTCCCTCAGACCGATCGAAGCGCTGCGCTTTGAGTAAGCCACCTTCCCCCACCGAGGAGTCCCCCATGCCAGACGAGCAACCCACTATCCACGACCCCGCCCTCCAGGAGTCCCCGGCGCCCGCATATGCGCCGACCGAGGAGGAGGACGAGTGGCTCGACGAGCCCGATGATGGTGATGAGCCCGACGAGTTGCCTCCCCGACCACGACGACGTCTGCTCGGGGCGGGCGGGAATCCGATCTTCCTCGCCCTGCTCGCGGTGCTGCTGATCGCCGGCGGGTTCATCGCGGGCGTGCAGGTGCAGAAGGGCGAAGAAACCTCATCCGGCTCCTCCAGCGGCGCCACATCGAGCCTGGCCTCACGCTTCGCGGCGCTGCGCGGCGCAGGCACGACAGGCGCGGGCGCGGGCTCCGGCAAAGCCTCGACGGGCGGCGCCGCGGGAGGGTTCGGGGGCACGGCCGCCGGCGGCGGCCGACCGACCAGCGGCACGGTCGCCTACCTGGCGGGGAGCACGCTGTATGTGACCAACGCTGAAGGAAATACCGTCAAGGTCAACACCTCGCCGGCCACGAGCGTGACCAAGACCGTCAAGACGAAAGTCAAAGGCATCCATCCGGGCGAAACCGTGACCGTCACCGGCGCCACCGCCTCAAACGGGGCGGTCAGCGCCGAATCGATCAGCGTCGGCTCGTCCGGCGGCGGTCTCGCATCGCTGTTCGGCGGCGCCGGCGCGAGCGGCGGTGCCAGCAAAGGCAGCAGCGGTGGCAGCAGTGAACCAGCGCTCTTCGGCAAGGGCGGATAGCGCTCGGCGCACTTAGGTGGTGGTTAAGACAGCGTGGTTAACCTTGCCCATCGGTTCTCGACAAAGGAGCTTCATGCCTCACATCTCAAGCAATAGACGCACACCCGCGACGACAGTCGTAGTGCTGGTTCTCCTGCTCGCCTGTCTCGGGCTGGCCGCCTGCGGGGGCTCCTCGAAAAGCTCGTCCACGAGCACGAACGCGTCCGCCGCGACCACGACCACGGGCACCACAGGCGCCAAAGGACCGAACACGGCGCGTTTCGCGGCCGTGCGCGAATGCCTGCAGAAGAATGGCATCACGCTGCCGAAACGGACGCCGGGCCAGAAACGTCCATCCGGTGGAGCCGGCGGCTTTCTCGGTGGTGGCGCGGCGGGCAAGGCTGGTGAGCCTCAACTACCGAAGGGCGTGACGCGCGCGCAATATGAAGCCGCGCTGAAGAAGTGTGGCGGCGGCGCCTTCGCCGGTCGTGGTGGCGCGCGCTTCAAAAGCCCCGCCTTCCAGGCGGCGCTCGCGAAGTTCGCGACCTGCATGCGTGAAAACGGCGTGAACGTACCGGCCCCGAACACTTCGGGCAGCGGCCCCGTGTTCGACACCAAAGGCATCGACACGAGCAGCACTCAGTTCAAAGCGGCCGAGACCAAGTGCCAGAGCGACCTGCGCGGGGCGTTCCGACGTGGACCGGGCGCCGGTGGATCTCCCAACGCCAATGGAGCACCCCCCGGAGCAGCTCCCCCCAGCAGTGGTGAAGCCCCCGGCGGTGCCGCCGGTCCCCCAGCCGGGTAAACGGTCGAGAACCGCTTGAGCTACCCGCCGGAGGAGGCGGGCTTGCTCAAACCCAGGCCGCGGTTGCTCGGCGCGGCCTGGGGATCGCGGATCGCGGCGGAGGTCGGCTTGGCGGCCACCTTCGGCGCCGGGATTGCGCCGATGCGCGCGAGCAGTTGGTTCCACTGCGTCAAGCTCAGGGTGGGGCTCGCCTGCAACGGCAAGGGCGCGGTCTTGCCCGCGGCCGAGTTGCGTGCCGCCTTCGCGGCTTTAGATCCGCTCAGCCCAAGCGCCGCGGCCGGCGGCTGGAAGTCGATCTGGACCACGTTTGCATGCGCCCGCGCGGCAAACGTATTCACGGCGTCGGGGTACTTCATCAGGCTCGTGATCTGGTTGGGCGCGTATTCGCCCCGTAGCGTGAGCAGCGTCCGAATCGTGCTGTCGGTGATCGACCCGGCACCCTCGTGCCCGGCGATCGCAATGCCATTGACCTCGGAGATGTCAACCACGCCGCCGGTGTCGCTGTCGCTCCCCGCGCGGCGGCCGGCAACGGTGGACAGGACGGGTCCGCGGTGCAGCGCCTGCACCGTCGGCTTCAGACCGCTGCGCGAGAGGAATGCGAGCACCGCCAGTACACGCCTGTCGATCGCCCCCGATGCGACCTCGTGGCGGGCGCGGGCGTCGAGGGTGATGCCCGGATCGGAGAGCACCGCGAGCTCGAGCTGGCTCTTGGAGAGCAGGAATACATCGCTCGCGGTGGCCCCGAGCAGGTCGGCCTGTCCCTTGGCGCCCTGCGGATGTAGCGCCGCGTCGAGCTCTTTCCAGTTCGCGAGCACCGGCCGGGGATCGATCGAGCCAGCGTCGCCGGCAGGCTGAACCGCGAAGCGTAGGTGGCCGTCTTTCGCCGCGTGTGGCACGAGCACGTGACCGAGCACCGTGCCCTCGGCGACGAGCGATCCACGCCGCAGGGGCAACGCGTGTCTGGAGCCCTTGGCCGGCGTGGACGTGGTGACCCGCGCGGCGGCCGCGATCGCGTCCGGATTGCCGGGATTGGCGAACAGCCGCACCTTGCCCGTGGCGGCCGGCACCGATTCGGCCGAGCCGGCCGGTACCGAATCCTGCGAGGGCGCGGTCTGGGCGTGCGAACGCTTCACCCGCAGCGTGAGGGGCACCTCAGCACTGGTGGCGCTCGCCGGCTGACCGGCGCCGGTGGCAGTCGCCGCGAGCTTGGCCGACGCGATCAGCGCCGCGGATGGCACCTTTCCCAGACGGTAGCTCGGCGCGATGCTGCCCAGCCCCGCATACGTGAACACGTCACCGTAAATGTCGCGCAGGATCACGTACTTGCCGAGCCTGTGGGATCTCCCGAGCCCGAGAACGCGACCGTCCTGCACCGCCACCACGGAGGCGTTCGGCGCGCTCATCAGTTCCACGAACTGCGGAGCCGCATCCGCCTTTTCCGCTCCACTCACAGCGCCCGCTGCCGCCGCCGTGGGCGAGGGAGCGGGTACCGAGCCCGGCACCGCCGCCGCGCTTGCGTCGCTCGAGCCGGTCTTCGCCTTTGGGGCGACGGCCTTCGCGTTCGCGGTCGCGCTCGACGCCGACGCAGGCGCGGGAAGCAGCGCGCCCCACGACACCTGCTTGCCGGTCACGGGCAAGCGCGCGTCGACGAGGCCTGTCAGCGTCGCGATCACAGACTTGGGATAGCTGGAGATCAGCTTGGCGCGCAGCAGCACCGATTCCGCATACGCTTCGGAGTGGTTGTAGGCGAGGATCGCCGTGCGCAGGTTCTTGGTGGCGCCGGCCGCGTGCAGATAGCGCGCGGCGGCAAAGATCGCGTCCACCGGGTTGTATGGGTCGGCGTAGCCGGCGTCCAGAGCGTCAACCCCGTACTGCAGCCAGGTCGAGGGCTCGAACTGCATCCAGCCCTCCGCGCCGGCGCTCGACACCGAGAGATCCGAGCCGTAGTCGGTCTCGACTTCGTTGATCGCGGCGAGGATCTGCCACGGCACGCCATACTGGATCGCGGCCGCCCGGTAGATCGGCAGCAGGAACAGCGGGATTCGGTAGAAGCCGAGCGCCTGCACGGACGCCGCCGAGGTGGCCAGCTCCGCCGCGAGCGCCCCTGCCTGTGCGGCCACGAGTTGCGGCGACGGGGCGACGCCGTTGGGGCCGGAAGCCGTCGTCGGACCCTTGGCCACGCCCTTCGCCGATTCGCTGCTCGACGGCTGGGCGTGTGTGGCCGTGACCGTGGGGTTGGGGCTTGCCTGCTTGCTCGGCGTTGTCTTCTGCCGGCGCTGCACCGCCACCTTGGGGATTTCCACGACCGGCGGCGTTGGCACGCCTGCGGGCTGCGGCGTGCTCGGCGCGGGGGTGCTCGGCTGCGGTGTGCTGGTCGTCGAGGTGTTCGCTGGCTGCTGCTGTTCGGTGGTCCCCGATGCGCCCGTCGCGGGGGTGGGGGTCGCGGGGGCAGGCGTGGTGACCGGCGCGGCCGAGCCTTCGCTAGGCGATGACGTCCCCGCGGACGCGTCTGCCGCGAGCGCCCCGCCTGCCAGGGGGCCGCCCAGGCCGGCGGCGGTCAGCCCGCCCCCGGCAAGTGCGGACAGCATCGCCCGCCACGCCCAGCCCCGCGCGCGAGTCATCGGCTAGCTGCCCCGGAGTCGGAGTTAGTCATTGAGCGTTCCATATTCGTGATCGGCGCAGCTAGCCCACGATCGGGAGGCACGCCCACTGAGAGTCATATCGGCAGGCAAGCAGAAACCCGTAAAGGATTCGTAATCGCGTTGCAAGATCGCCCCTCTGGTCGATGCCATGGCATACAGAGCGGCTGGACCGTATCGGTGCCCGAGGCGGAATGGGCCACGCTGGCCAAATTGTCGGATTTTGGGCAGATTTATCGCTGATCGGGCATCGCTCGAAGGTTCATGGGGAGTTTTCGGTGGCATCTCCGATCCTCCTGCCCGAAATCGGCGATAACCTTCACAGTCCATGGAAACGATCCTCTCAGTCCTCCAGGTCGCCCTTGCGGTGACCGTCATCTTCCTCGTGCTGATGCACTCTGGTAAGGACTCCGGCCTGTCCGGGGCCTTCGGCGTCGGCAGCGGTCAGGGTCCGCTCGGCGGCGGCTCGATGGTCGAGCGCAACCTCAACCGCTGGACGATCTTCTTCGCGGTCCTGTTCGTGCTGAATGCAATCGTGCTGCTCAAGCGTCCCTGGGCGTAGCGCCCTCGGACTCCGTAGCACCCTCGCCCTCCAGCGCCGCCAGCTGGTCGAGAATCTCGACGGCCTCCGCGCGTAGGACGCTGTCTGTGGCGGCGAAGTCCTCTTGCGAGAGCTTCCCCGTCCGGTAGTCGAGCTCGGTGTCGCGGATCTCGCGGTACTTCGCCTCGCGCGCCGCCTCCAGCTCGGCGTACCGTTCCGCCGGCGCAATCGCGTCCCGATCGACCCCGAGGAGAGCGGACGCTCCGTGCTCGGTCTCGTGCTCGCTGCGGCCCGCTCCCACCGGCCCACTCTCCATATCCTGAGCCGGCTCGGCCCGCGTGGAGCTCCCGCCGGCGCGCAGTGGCGCGCTGATCACAAGGATCACCACCATCAGCAGTGCCAACGCAATGACTGCGATCAGAAATTCCATACGTATCGCCGCGGTTAGGAGCGCGCGAGACTCAGGCGCGCGCCAGACCGCGCTCGGCGCGGGCGCGCGAGCGTGCGCTCACGCGGCGGCGGACGACGCTCGGCGCCGGCCAGATCGCAATCAGGGCGCCACCGACGACGATCAGGCCGCCGATCCAGATCCACATCACCAGCGGCGAGACGATCAGGTGGAACTGCGCCTGCGGTGGGCTCTTCATGTAGGCGGCGGCCATCGCCGCGATCGCCACCATCCCCTCGCCGGGATGGATGTAGGGGAGAGTCCTGTTGCCCAGCGCAATGATCCGCTTCAGCTGTGGGGTTTCGATGTTCGGCGCGATCGCGGTCCACACGTCGCGCGTGACGCCGGCGTCAAGCGCAACGTGGCTGACAGGCTGACCGCCGATCAGATGCCCGACCGATCCCTGAGTCGGTTCTTCGGAGGCATAGAAGCCCTCGCTCGGGTACAGCGTGGTGACATGATGGTCGCCCTTGCTCACGTCGAGCACCGCGCCCAGGCTGAGGGTCGCGCCTGTGCGCGCCGTGTCGGGGCCCAGCGCCACGCCCGGCTCGGCGCGTATGACCGCGCTCAGTTCGCGGCCTCCCTGCGTGCTCTCCGAGTCATAATCGGGGGTCACCGTCGCCGTCGGGCGCACGTATTGGATCGTGTAGGCGCCCACGCGCGAGGACTGCCCGGGCGACAGACCGAGCTCGGACTCGTGCTGGAACGAGGAGGAGGCGGCGACGCCGACGAACAGGACCGCGATCCCGATGTGCACGATGTAGCCGCCGTAGCGCCTGCGGTTGCGCCGCACGAGCGCCACCAGCGCCGTCGGGGCCGCCTCGCCGGCCATCGCCGAGCGCGCGCGCATCCCGCGGAAGAACTCCTGCCCGATGCTCCCGACGACAAACGCCGCGCAGCAGAACATCGCGATCGCAAACGGCTTCACGGACACTCCCGCCGCCAGCAGCGCGACGAGCGTCGCCAGCGCGACGCCGATCGGCACAAGGAAGTTGCGGCGCGCGTTGGCCAGCGTCGCGCGGCGCCACGCGATCACCGGCCCGATCCCGCTGAGCAGCACCAGGATCAGCGCCAGCGGTACCGTGTAGCGGTCGAACCAGGGCGGCCCGACCGACGCTTCCCGGCCGGTCAGCGCCTCGGAGATCAACGGGAAATAGGTCCCCCAGAAGATCACGAAGACCAGCGCCACGAGCACCACGTTGTTGGCGAGAAACGCCGCCTCGCGCGAGAGCAGCGAGTCGATCCGATGCTCTGAGCGCAGCATCTCGCGACGCGTGATGACGAGATAGATCGAGCCGGCGATCAAGACCGCGATCAGCACCACGAACGGCACGCCCAGTGTCTGCCCGCCGAACGCGTGGATCGAGTTCAGGACCCCGCTGCGCACGAGGAACGTGCCCATGATCGCCAGCGTCCCCGTGGCGAGCACGAGCGAGACGTTCCAGACCTTCAGCATCCCCCGCTTCTCCTGGATCATCAGCGAGTGCAGGAACGCCGTCCCCGTCAGCCACGGCATCAGCGAGGCGTTCTCGACCGCGTCCCAGCCCCAGTAGCCGCCCCAGCCGAGCTCCGAGTAGGACCAGCGCGCGCCCAGCAGGATGCCGATCCCGAGGAAGAACCAGGCGCCGAACGCGAACCGGCGGATCACCCTGATCCACTCCGCATCCACCCTCCGCGCCAGCAGCGCCCCCATGCCGAAGGCCAGCGGGATCGTGCACAGCGTGTAGCCCGAGTAGAGCATCGGGGGGTGGATCATCATCGTCGGGAAGCGCAGCAGCGGATCGAGGCCGACACCTTCGCTCGGCGCGGGGCTGGTGGTGGCGAACGGCTTCGCGTAGAACACCATCAGCGAGATGAAGAACCCGCCGAAGCCGAGCATGATCGCCGTCGCGTAGGCGGCCACGTCGCGCATGCGCCGGCGCGTGAGGAACAGCGCGAGGCTCGACCACAGCGACATCAGCCAGGCCCACAGCAGCAGCGAGCCTTCCTGCGAGGACCACACCGCGGCCGCCCTGTAGAACGTCGGCGTCGTGCGGCTGGAGGTGTCGGCGACCGTGTTGAAGGCGAAGTCGTTGCGCAGGAACGCGATCTCCAGGATCACGAACGCGACCGTCAGGATGCCCGCCAGCGCATACACCGAGCGGCGCCCGGACTCCGAGAACTCCCACCGTCCGCTGCGCACGCCGTACAGCGAGGCGCCGATCCCGTATGCGCACACGACGAGCGCGAGCAGCAGGCAGACGCGGCCGAGCAGCGCCATCAGCGCGCACGCTCGCTGGGGATGAACTGCGCCCGGGCGCCAGGCACTCAGTAGCTCTGCTTCTCGGAGGCCGGCGCTTCTTTGTACTTCGACGGGCACTTCGTGATCAGCGAGTTGCGTTCGCCGACATACTCGCCCGCCCTGCTTCTCCACAGTCACGATCACCTCGCGCCCTTCGCGGAACGGGTCGGGCACGGTGCCCGTGTAGGCGACCGGCACCGCGGCGCCCGCGGCGCCACCCGCGCGGTCCGCGACGCTGAAGTCCAGCACGTCCCCGTCGCGCGAACCGAGCGGGCGAGCACCGTGCCCGTCAGCTGTAGCTGCGGCCCGGCTGCGCCTCGTGCACCAGCTGGCTGGGCGTGAGCGCCGGACTGGCGGCGCTGAAGCTCGTGTAGATCAGCGCGCTCGCCAGCACCACGGCCGCGCTCAACGCCACCACCAGCCGCACCGTTCGCTTGCGGGCGGGATTCATCGCCCCTCAGTATCTCAAACCCCTTGTGCGCCGCGCGGGCAACCACGATCCGAGTGCCCGCGGCGACCGAACCGGCTATTCGGCCAGGAAATCGTGCTCGGGGAGCGAAACCTTCATCCGTGGGCCGAGTTCTTATGGGTAGAGAGATTATGAGACCGAGCCTCCTCCACCCCCTCGCCGAGCGGCACTCGCACCGGCGCCGGTCCACGCGCCGGGCGCACGCCGCCGCCGACAAGCGTCGGAGCCCGAGCCGGACCTGCCACCCGCGCCTCGCGACATCGCCGTGAGCGCGTGCGCGCGGCCGGAGGCCCGCTCGACCAGGCCTCCTACATCTGCGAGTGCGGCTACGTGTTCGCCGCGCCGGTCTCGACGACCGTCTCGTGCCCGCACTGCGGGACCGCGCAGGCCTGGTAGCTACTTGATGTGCATGCCGGAGATCGCGCGCGCGATCACGAGCTGCTGGATCTCGGCGGTGCCCTCGAAGATGTCGTAGATCTTCGCGTCGCGGTGCCAGCGCTCGACGGGGAACTCGCGCGTGTAGCCGTTGCCGCCGAGGATCTGGATCGCGCGCTCGGTCACCCACACGGCGACCTCGCCGGCCTTCAGCTTCGACATCGAGCCCTCGGCGTTCTCGAACGGCACCTGGTTGCGGCCCATCCACGAGGCGCGCCAGACGAGCAGGCGGGCCGCGTCGATCTCCATCTTCATGCGCGCCAGCGTGAACGCGATCGCCTGGTTCTCGATGATCTTCCTGCCGAACTGCTCGCGCTCCTTGGCGTACTCGAGCGCGTACTCGTAAGCGGCGCGGGCGATGCCGAGCGCCTGCGCGCCGACGGTCGGGCGCGAGGACTCGAACGTCTGCATCGCGGCCTGGGACTTGCTCTTCTTGCCCTCGCGCACGCGCGCGAGGCGCTCGTCGAGCTTCTCCTTGCCGCCGAGCACGTAGCCGGCGGGGACGCGGCAGTCGTCGAGGAACACGTCGGCGGTGTGCGAGGCGCGCAGGCCGTGCTTTGAGACCTTCGTGCCCTGGGAGATGCCCTTGGCTTCGCTCATCGGCACGACGAACGCGGCGTGGCCTTTGGAGCCGAGCTCGCGGTCGACCGAGGCGATGATCACGTGCACGTCGGAGATGCCGCCGTTGGTGGCCCACGCCTTCTGGCCGTTGATGACCCACTCGCCGGCGGCCTCGTCGAACTTGGCGGTGGTGCGCAGCGCGCTGACGTCGGAGCCGGCGTTGGGCTCGGAGGCGCAGAACGCGGCGACCTTGACGTCGTCCTCGGTGCCGAAGCAGCGGGGGATCCACTCGCCGATCTGCTCGCCGGAGCCCTGGCCGAAGATCGCGGCGACGGCGAGCGCGGTGCCCATGATCGACATGCCGATGCCGGCGTCGCCCCAGAACAGCTCCTCGTTGACGATCGGCAGCGTCAGGCCGGTGGGGTCGGCGAAGAACTGCGCCAGCCCTTCGAAGCCGTACAGGCCGATCTTCGCGGCCTCCTGGATGATCGGCCAGGGCGTCTGCTCCTTCTCGTCCCACTCGTGCGCGGCCGGGCGCACCACGTCGGCGGCGAAGCCGTGCACCCAGTCGCGGATGTCCTTCTGGTCCTGGGTCAGCGCCAGCGAGAAGGTCGCGTCCTGGTTCGGCCGCGCCGGCGATCGCCTCCACGGCGGCCTCGGCGGCCTCGGTCGTCTCGGAGCTGGCGACGGGAGTGGCGGACATGGGGTGAGTGTCTCCTTTGATGAGGGCTTGACGGGCGAGCGCTAGCGCGGGGCGAGCCGGTAAATCCTCGGCTTGCAGTGAGTAAAAGTTAGACAACCTGTAAACGATTGTCAAACTGAAGTTTGAACGCCGTTTACAGTCGTGGTATAGTAGCGACTCGATGGCCACCGCTGGATACCAACAAGCCGATCGCCTCGCGCGCGTGCCTCGTGCGGCGTGAGCGCGAGCGCGAGATCGTCGCCGCCACGCGGCGCCTGTTCGACGAGCGCGGCCTGCAGGACGCGCCGATCGAGGACATCGCACGCGCGGTCGGCATCAACAAGGCCCTCATCTACCGGCACTTCTCCTCCAAGGAGGAGCTGTTCGTGCTGACGCTCACGAGCTATCTCACCGATCTCGCGGAGCGTCTCGATGGCAGTCGCCAGGACGCTCGGACCCGGTCGTGCGGCTGGAGGACGGCTGGCGTCGCTACACCGACTACTGCCTCGAGCACCCGGCTTTCCTGGACTGCGGCATGTCGCTGATGCGCCGGCCCGCCGAGGAGCTGCGCGAGGAGATCTCCGACGCCGTCTGGATCCGCCTCGGGCAAGGCATGGCGGCCTGCCTTGGCACGCCTCTCAAAGATCCTTGCGCGCGGAGCCGAGCAGGGTCTCTTCACGGTCGAGGATCCCGACTTCACCGCCAACCACCTCTACACCCAGACGCTCGGCACGATGCACCTCGCGCGCATCGGCGTGGGCGTACGCGCTGGCGCAAACGGCGCGGCGGTGGGGTCCCAGAGACCTTCGCGATCGACCCAAAGCAGGTCCAAGAGGCCTGCATCGCCGACGTGCTGGCCTCCGTGGGCGCGCCTCGCCCCAGCGCGCACGCGCACCTGAGCGCGCCTGCACGCCTTGCATGAGTGAGAGTCCGCATGTCCCTCGGTCCGGATCACGTCCTCGGTCCGAGACAGTCCCGGGGCGAGCGCCTTCCACATAATTATAACAATCCTGACTGGATTTATGGTATTAGTTTGAGCTGCTCATCCTCATGTTCTCGATGCAGAAAGTGACTATGCCTAAACGCACCCTCGCCGTCTGCGCCTCCCTGCTCGCCGCACTCGCCGCGCGCTCGGCCTCGCCGCCTGCGGCTCCTCCTCGAGCTCGACCGGCAAGAGCCTGGCGCTCGTCGCCTACTCGACGCCGCAGGGCGCCTATGAAAAGCTGATCCCCGCGTTCCAGGCGACCCCGAAGGCAAGGGCGTGAGCTTCAGCCAGTCCTACGGCCCCTCCGGGCGAACAGAGCCGGGCGGTGGCCAACGGCCTGCACGCCGACGTCGTCAACTTCTCGCTGGAACCGGACGTCGAAAAGCTCGTCAAGGCGGGGCTGGTCTCCGCCGAGCTGGAACCAGAACGCGACGCACGGCTTCGTCACCGACTCGGTCGCGGTGATCATCGTGCGCAAGGGCAACCCCAAGCACATCACCGGCTGGTCGGACCTGATCAAGCCGGGCGTCGGCGTGGTCACGCCGAACCCGTTCACCTCGGGCAGCGCCCGCTGGAACATCATGGCCGCCTACGGCGCGCAGCTGAAGGAAGGCAAGACCCCGGCGCAGGCGCAGGAATATCTGAAGGCGCTGTTCCACAACGTCGTCAGCCAGGACAGCTCGGCGCGCAACGCGCTGCAGACGTTCCTCGCCGGCCGCGGCGACGCGCTGATCGACTACGAGGACGAGGCGATCGCCGACGAGAAGAAGGGCGCGGCGATCGAATACGTGATCCCCAAGCGACACGATCCTGATCCAGAACCCGATCGCGGTGTCGGCGCCGGCAACACGACCGAGGCGCAGAAGTTCGTCAACTACCTGCTCTCCCCCGCCGGCCAGGACGATCTGGGCGAAAAGGGCTACCGCCCGGTGATCTCCGGGGTGCCGGGCGCCGCCGAAGTTCCCCACGCCGCCCGGCCTGTTCACGATCGATCCGCTCGGCGGCTGGAAGGCGGTGACCAAGCAGTTCTTCGAACCGGAAACGGGCATCGTCACGAAGATCGAGCAGTCGCTGGGCGTCTCCACCGCCAAGTAGCCAGGCCTGGCGCTCGGCGCCCCGCGTGCCGCCGGTGCGCGCGGGGTCGGCGCGCTCGGCAAGGGCCTGCTCGGGCATCTACCTGTCGGTGCTCGTGCTGCTGCCGGTGGCGGCGCTGCTGGCGAAGTCGGCGAAGGGCGGCACGTGCGCCTTCTGGCGCGAGATCTCAAACCCCGAGGCGCTCGCCGCGATCAAGCTGACGCTCCTCGTCTCGGCGATCGTGGTGATCGATCAACGCGATCTTCGGCACGCTGATCGCATGGGTGCTCGTGCGCGACGAGTTCCCCGGCAAGCGCATCGTCAACGCGCTGATCGACCTGCCCTTCGCGCTGCCGACGATCGTCGCCGGCGTCGTGCTGCTGGCGCTCTACGGCAAGGGCAGCCCGGTCGGGATCGACGTCGCCTTCACGCGCGCGTCGGTCGCGCTGGCGCTGCTGTTCGTGACGCTGCCGTTCGTCGTGCGCTCGGTGCAGCCGGTGCTGCTCGAGCTCGACCGCTCGATGGAGGAAGCCGCCGCCTCGCTGGGCGCCGGCCCGGTGACGGTGCTGCGGCGGATCGTGCTGCCGGCGCTCACGCCCGCGATCATCTCGGGCGTCGCGCTCAGCTTCGCGCGCGCGGTCGGCGAGTTCGGCTCGCTCGTGCTGATCACCGGCAACCTGCCGTTCAAGACCGAGGTCGGCTCGGTCTACATCTTCGGCCAGATCCAGGACGAAAACCTGCCGGCGGCGGCCGCCGTGTCGGTCGTGCTGCTGCTCGCGGCGCTGCTCGTGCTTGGGCAGCCTCTGCGCTTCGGTCTCGCGCCGGAGGTCCAGGCATGTCCTCTAGCGCACAGCGTCGCCGGCGCGGCTGCGCTGCGTCGCGCTCGGCTACCTGGCGCTGCTGCTGGCGGCGCCGGTGCGTGATGATCTTCTACCGGACCTTCGAACACGGGCTCGCGCCGGTCTGGAGCGCGATCACCGCGCCGAACGCCGAGCACGCGTTCTGGCTGTCGCTTGAGATCGTCGCGATCGCCGTGCCGCTCAACACGATCTTCGGGATCGGCATGGCGCTGCTGCTCGAGCGCGGCACGCTTCAGGGGCAAGGCCCTGCTGGGGATGCTGATCGACCTGCCGTTCGCGATCTCCCCGGTCGTCGTCGGGCTGGCGCTGGTGCTCGTCTACGGGAAAACGGGCTGGTTCGGCGACTGGCTGATCGGACCACGGCATCCAGGTCATCTTCTCGGTGCCGGGCATGGTGATCGCCACCGCGGTCGTCTCGCTGCCGTTCGTCGCGCGCGAGACGATGCCGGTGCTGCGCGAGCTCGGGACCGACGCCGAGCAGGCGGCCGCGACGCTCGGCGCGAGCGGCTGGCAGACCTTCTGGCGCGTCACGCTGCCCGCGATCCGCTGGGGGGTCGTCTACGGCGTCGTGCTCACCACCGCGCGCGCGCTCGGGCGAGTTCGGCGCGGTCAGCATCGTCTCCGGGCGGATCGAGGGCCAGACGCAGACGCTGCCGCTGTACGTGCAGGACCGCTTCGAGAACTTCGACGTCACCGGCGCCTACACGGCCGCGGTCGTGCTCGCGCTGCTGGCGCTGGCTACGCTGCTGGCGATGAACCTGCTCACCCGACGCACGCGCCGCGGGACGGCTATCTGATGGCGATCGAGGTCCGCGACGTGAGCAAGCGCTTCGGCGACTTCGTCGCGCTCGACGACGTCTGCATCACGCGTCGACGACGGCGCGCTGACGGCGCTGCTGGGGCCGAGCGGGAGCGGCAAGTCGACGCTGCTGCGGATCATCGCCGGGCTCGAGACGCCCGACAGCGGCGAGGTGATCATCGACGAGCAGGACGTCACCGCCACCCCCGCGCGCAGCCGCGGCGTCGGCTTCGTCTTCCAGCACTACGCGCCGTTCAAGCACATGACCGTGCACGACAACGTCGGCTTCGGGCTGAGCGTGCGCAAGCGGCCGAAGGCGGAGATCCGCGCGCGCGTGAAGGAGCTGCTCGGGCCTCGTGCGGCTCGATGGCCTGGCCGAGCGCTACCCCTCGCAGCTCTCGGGCGGACAGCTGCAGCGCATGGCGCTGGCGCGCGCGCTGGCGGTGCAGCCGCAGGTGCTGCTTGCTGGACGAGCCGTTCGGCGCGCTCGACGCGCAGGTCCGGGCGCGAGCTGCGCGAATGGCTGCGCAGGCTGCACGAGGAGATCCACGTGACGACGATCTTCGTCACCCACGACCAGGAGGAGGCGATGGAGGTCGCCGAGCAGATCGTGGTCATGAACTCAGGCCGGATCGAGCAGGCGGGCACGCCGCGCGAGCTCTACGAGAGCCCGCGCAACGAGTTCGTGATGTCCTTCATCGGCCCCGTCAACCGCCTCGGCGACGCCTTCGTGCGCCCCCACGACATCCAGATCCTGCCCGGAGTCCGACGGCAGCGGCACCGAGGCGCTGGTCGAGCGCGTCGTGCACCTCGGCTTCGAGGTCCGCGTCGAGCTCAAGCTCCACGACGGACGCGAGATCTGGGCCCAGGTCACGCGCGAGACACGCCCAGCAGCTCGAGCTCAACGAGGGTCAGATCCTCCCCGTGCGTCTGCCGCCGCCGCGCGTGTTCGCGGCCTAACCGCCGGCCTAGCGCGCTTCCCAGGCTTCCTCTTGTTTGGTGTAAGCGCCACGATCTCCGCCGGCAGCTTGCCCGCGGCGACGTCGGCGACCGTCACGTGCTCGAGCACTTTGCGCAGGTTCGCGCGCAACGCGATCCACACCTGCTGCAGGGACTCCGCGGAGCCCGATACTCGATCTCCTCCGGCCGCTGCCCGCGGACGCCGACCAGCGGGCCCTCGACCGCCCGGATGATCTGCGCCAGGTTGACCTCCTCGGCCGGGTGGGCCAGCCAGTAGCCGCCTTCGGGCCCGCGCTGTGAGCGCACGATCCCGGCGGAGCGCAGCTGGGTGAGGATGTTCTCCAGAAAGGACACCGGTATGTCCTGGGCCTGCGCCAGCTGATCGACCTTGCGCGGTGAGTCCTGGCTGCTGGCGGCCAGCTCCACGACGGCCCGCACGGCGTAGTCGGCCTTCGCGGTTACGTGCATGCGTGATTCTCGCGGAAACGGCGGCGGACGACGCGCACGGGCGCGACGAGTCCGCACGCGCCTAGTACCAGCGACCGCTGCACGAGATCGCGTTAGGTGACCCTAAGTCCTGTGGTACCTTGCTGTTCGCGCAATCCCTACCCGCCTGATCGGATATCGATGTCCAAGAGCACGATCCGCACCGCCCTCACGCTACTGATCCTCGCCGCGCTGGCGACCGCGTTCACCGCCTGCGGCGGCGGGTCCTCCGAGCCCGCGAACACGATCACGCTGTACAACGGCCAGCACGAACAGACCACCGCACGGCTCGTGGCAGGATTCGAAAAACAGACCGGGATCAAGGTGAAGGTCCGCTCCGACGACGAGGACGTGCTCGGCAACCAGATCCTCCAGGAGGGCTCGAGCTCCCCGGCCGACGTCTTCTACACAGAGAACACGCCGGTGCTCGAAGACCTGCAGGAAAAGGGCCTGCTCGCCCCGTTACCGGCTTCGACCCTTGCGGCGGTGCCGAGCAACTACAACTCGCCGCAGGGCGACTGGGTGGGGGTCTCCGCGCGCGTATCGGTGCTCGTCTACAACACCGGTCTGGTCAACGCCTCGCAACTGCCGAGCTCGATCCTCGAACTCGCGCAGCCGAAGTGGAAAGGCAAGCTCGGCTTCGCCCCCTCGGAGACCGACTTCCAGCCGCTGGTCACCGCGATCACCAAGCTCGACGGCGTGGCCGCCGCTGAAAAATGGCTGAAGGGCATGCAGGCCAATGGCAAGATCTACCCCGACAACGAGACGGTCGTCGCGCAGGTCAACAACGGCGAGAGCGCCGTCGGACTGATCAACCACTACTACTGGTACCGCCTGCGCGACGAGGTCGGTGAGGGCGGCCTGCACTCCGCGCTGCACTACTACGCGCCCGGCGACCCGGGCTACCTGCTCAACGTGTCGGGCGCGGCGGTGCTGAAGTCGAGCTCCCACCAGGTCGGCCGCGCAGAAGTTCGTCGCCTTCCTGGTGAGCAGAGCCGGTCAGGAGATCATCGCCCACAGCCACAGCTACGAGTATCCGCTGCGCTCCGGCGTGCTGAGCTCGCGCAGCCGCTGCAGCCGTTCGACCAGCTGGCTCCCGCGCCGGTCACGCTCGGTGACCTGGGCGACGGCAGCGCGCCACTGGAACTCGAGCAGAAGCTCGGCCTGCTCTAGATCCAGCCGCAGTCGATGCACAGCCGATGAACGCGTTCACACCCCCACAGCCCGGCATCGCAGGCGGGTGGGCGCGAACTGGTCGCGGCGACGCCGCCCGCCGCTGGTGAGCGTCCTCGGCGCTACGATCGCGGCCGGCCTCGTCCTGCTGCCGCTCGTGTTCCTCGTGATCGAGGCCCAGCAGTCGGGCTGGAGCGCGACATCGCGCCTGCTGTTGCGCCACAACACCGCCGTGCTGCTGTGGAACACGCTGCGCCTGGTGGTCGCGAGCACGGCGCTGTGCGCGGTGATCGGCGTGGCCGCGGCATGGTGCGTGGAGCGCACGACGATCCCGGCGCGTCGCGTGTGGGCGGTGCTGCTCGTGCTGCCGCTGGGTGTGCCGGACTTCGTGATCGGCTTCGGCTGGGTCTCCCTGGACCACGGCCTGCACGGGTACCTGGCGGCGGTGATGATCATGACGCTGTCGCTGTATCCGCTGGTGTATCTGCCGGCGATCGCCGGTCTGGCCGGCGTGGACCCGGCGCTCGAGGAGGTCGCGCGCAGCCTTGGGCTGGGACCGTGGAGGGTGTTCTGGAAGGTGACGCTGCGCCAGATGCTGCCGGCGGTGCTCGGCGGCTGCCTGCTGGTGACGCTCGGACTGCTCGCCGAGTACGGAGCGTTCGAGATCGTCCAGTACCAGACGTTCACGGTGGCGATCTTCACGGAGTTCAAGCTCGGCTTCGATACCGCTGCCGCCTGCGCGCTGTCGCTGGTGCTCGTGGCGCTCGGGGTCGCGGCGCTCGCCGGCGAGCTGCCCCTGGTCCGTCGCGGGCGCTGGAGCAGCAGCGGCCAGGGCGCGCGTCGCGCCGTCGCGAGAGTGAAGCTGGGACGTCGCTGGACGATCCCAGCCCTGTGCGGCCTGTTCGCGCTGTGCGGCCTGGCGCTCGGGGTGCCGCGTCGGCTCGCTGGTCTACTGGCTGATCCACGGCGGCTCGACCACGCTGCCGCCGGCGTCGATCCTCACCGACGCGGCTCACACGGCTGAGTTCAGCGCAGGCGCCGCGGCGCTGGCGACCGCGCTGGCGATCCCGGTGAGCGCCGCGGCGATGCGCCATCGCAACCGGCTCACGATCCTGATCGAGCGCCTCGCCCTCCTGCCCCAAGCGCTCCCCGGGCTGGTGGTCGCGCTGGGGCTCGTGTCGTTCACGGTGCGCTACGCGCTGCCCCTGTATGAGAGCGCGCTGGAGCTGATGGTCGCCTACGCGATCCTGTTCCTGCCGCTGGCGGTGGTGGGGGTGCGCGCGGGACTGGCGCACGCCCCGCCACGCCTGGAGGAGGTGGGCCGCTCGCTCGGACGGCGCCCGGCGACGGTCTGGCTGCGCGTGATTCTGCCGCTGATCGCTCCCGGGCTGGGTGTGGCGTTCTCGCTCGTGTTCATCTCCTCCTGCACCGAGCTGACGGCGACGCTGCTGCTGAGGCCCGACCGGCGTGGATACGCTCGCCACCCAGTTCTGGGCCTACACGAGCGACTTCTCCTATGGCGCTGCAGCTCCCTACGCGGGGCTGATGGTGCTGATCTCGGCGATCCCAGCGTACCTGCTCAGTCAACGCATGGCGACGCTCGCGCGGAGGGGTCGGACATGAGCTCGGCCGGCGAAGGAGCGGCGCTTCAGCCCTCAGACAGCGACCTGTGGGTGCTCGACCTGTGGAAGGGCTATGCCGCGGGGCAGCCGGTGCTGCAAGGTGTGAACCTGAGCGTCCCAGCAGGGTCGCTGGTCGCCGTGCTGGGCATGTCGGGCTGCGGCAAGACGACGCTCCTGCGAGCGATCGCGGGCTTTGAGCGCGTCCAGCGAGGACGTATAGCGCTTGGGACACAGACGCTCGACGACGGGCGCGCGTACGTACCGCCAGAGCGCCGGGGGATCGGCTACGTGCCCCAGGAAGGCGCACTGTTTCCCAACCTCAGCGTGCGGGCCAACATCGCGTTCGGTCTCTCGCGAGCGCAGCGGCGCATGAGCGTCGTGGACGAGCTGCTGGAGCTGGTCGGGCTCGTACCCCTCGCTCGGCGCTATCCCCACCAGCTCTCGGGCGGCGAGCAGCAACGGGTCGCGCTTGCCCGGGCGCTCGCCCGGCGGCCCGAGGTGCTGCTCCTAGACGAGCCGTTCTCCTCCCTGGACGCCTCGCTGCGGGCCACGGTGCGCGAAGAAGTCAGCGCACTGCTGCGCAGGCAAGGCGCCACGACGGTGCTCGTGACGCATGACCAAGAGGAGGCGCTGTCGCTGGCGGACTCGGTCGCGGTGCTGCGCGACGGGGTAATCGTCCAGCAGGGGACCCCGGCAGAGCTCTACAGCACGCCGGTCGACGCGCCCCTAGCGAGCTTCCTCGGCGCGGCGAATCTCATCGAGGCGAGATTCGACGGCGGCTGGGCGTACACCGTGCTCGGTCAACTGCAGCTGCACCCAGATCCCACCAGAGCACCCGGCCTCACGCACGGGGTCGTGATCGTGCGCCCGGAGCAGCTGCGAGGTGAGCCCAGGTGACGAGTCCCCCGAAGGTCTGCCCGGCACGGTCGAGCAGTGCCGCTATTACGGACACGACGCGCTGCTGCGCATCCGCCTGGACGCGCCCAACGGCAAGCAGGTGCTGCTCGCGCGGGTTCCGGGCGAGCAGGTGCTGCCGGCCGGCATGCCCGTGATCCTCGCCGCGCACGGACCGGTCACCGTCGTGGAGTGAGCATGGTCCGCCGGCTCAGGCCGCTTGCCAGAGCGCGTCATCCCCGAGCGGCCGGCGCACCGCATCGCCCGAGGCGACCAACTCGAGCAGCGCCGTCTCAGCGGCCGAGCGATCGGGCAGGTCATTGCCCTCGGTCAAGAGCGCCGCGACCTCCTGGGTGGTGAGGCCGTCGGTGAAGTGCTGGAGCAGTGGCGCGGGCGAGTGCGGGACGGGTTCACGCGCGAGCGCCGGGTCGAGGTTCGCGATCAGCACGTCGTAGGCCTCGACCGGCTGGAAGCCGCCCGCCTGTAGTGCTCGCCCGTCGCGCTGGAAGATCACCGATGGTGCGGTGTAGCGCACGGGGCCATCCGAGGCGGCGGTCTTACCCTGCAGCTCCGACGCCGAGCCTGCGGCGGTTCGCGCCTCGGCGCGGTCGCGCTCGTACGCGTCGCTCACCTCGTCGCTGTCGAGTCGCGCGACGATCTCCTGGGCGCGAATGTTGGGCACCGCGCCAAGCGCATCGGCGAGCTGCGCGTCGTCGTCGAGCAGCAGCGGCGTGGTGAAGTTGGCGAGCGCCAGCGCCCGGTACACGCGCCACTCGCTACCGGGGTGAAGGATTCGCGCCGCGACGATCGCGCGGCAGGCGCGAGCGGTCGCTGAGATGCGCGCCTTTGGGTTTGGCGACAGCGGCATCCCGTAGCGGCGATAGCGCAGCTGGCCGCGTGCGGCGCGCAGGGGGTTATATCCGCGCGCCTCGTACTGAGAGGCGTCCTCGGTGAGACCAATCAGCACGAGCCGCCACCGCAGTTGATCGCGATAGCGCCATTCCAGCACGCGCAACGCCGGGCTCGCGGAGTAGGCCCACGGACAGGCCGGATCGCTGTAGAGCGTCGCATCGATCATTGCGAGAGCAACTATACGACGGCATTGAAGAGCTCGGGCTTCGCCCCCGAGCCGTGATCGCTACGCAGGCGACAGCCGCACCGGCAGCGTCTTGAGCTGGTTGACGAACACCGATTCCACGATCGTCGGCCGGCCCGCCGACTCCATCGCCGGGAAGCGGGCGAGGGTCTCCTCGAACAGGGTGTTGAGCTCCAACCGGGCCAGCGCGGTGCCCAGGCAGAAGTGACGACCGCCGGCGCCGAAGGCCTGGTGCTCGGTGGTGCGGCGCACGTCGAAGCGGTCGGGATCCTCGTGACGAGTCTCGTCGCGGTTGGACGAGACGTACCACATGACGACCTTCTCACCCTCCTTGATCTGACGCCCGTTCAGCTCGACATCGCGGGTCGCGGTGCGGCGGAAGTGAGCGAACGCGGGAAACATCCGCAGCGACTCCTCCACCGCGCCTGGAATCAGCGACGGGTCGTCCAGCAGCAGCCGGCGCTGATCGGGGTCTTCCATCAGCGCGCGCATGCCGCTGCAGTAGGTCGCCTTCGTCGAGTCGTTGCCGGCGGCGACGAGCAGGAAGAAGCCCATCACGATCTCGTGTTCCTCGAGTTTCTGTCCGTCCACTTCGGCGTGCACCAGCACGCTCGTCAGGTCGTCCGTCGGGGTCTCGCGGCGCTGCGCGATCAGCTTCCCGCAGCGCTCAAAGACCTCCGCAACGCCCGCCTGCACCCCCGCCACGACGCTCTCGTGCGGATTCAAATCGGGGTCGCCGGCCGCCAGCATCATGTTCATCAGGCGCGCCCATGCCTCGTCGTCCTCCGGCGGGATACCCATGAAGCTGCCGATCACACGCGAGACCACCGGCTGGGCCACGTCGGCGACCAGATCGCACGTCTCCCGGGCGGGTGGGCCCTCTAAACGCTCGAGCGCCTCCACCACGATGGCCCGGATCGCTTCCTCGTGGGCGGCGATCCGCTTCGGCGTGAAGCCTGCCTGGAACAGTGCCTTGATGCGGTCGTGCTTGGGCGGGTCCATGCCGATGAACATCGCGCGCGTAAGCTCGATCGGCAAGCCGATGTTGGCGACCACGATGCCCCCAAGTTCGGACGAGTAGGTCTGCCAGTCGCGGCTCACCGCATGGACGTCCTCGGCCGTGGTCACCGACCAGAAGCCGGCCTCCTCGGGAAATTCGGTGATGCCCGCGGTCCAGTGCACAGGACACTCCCCGCGCATGCGCGCGAACAGCTCATTCGGCACGCCGTGCTCCCAAACCTCGGGCTCGGTGAGGAGCACATTCTCGAGATCGCTTTCAACCGACGCCATCGGGACCTCCTGGATTGCTGTCACGAGATGTTCCGCTGATGCTACTGGCTGTCCGGCCAGGATGGCATCCCACCATTGAGCAGCTCCCCACCTCGCCAAGAGGTGGGGAGAGCTTTGCCCTAACTCACGTGTTCTACAAGCGGCGGACGGGGGTCGAACCCGCGACCTCAAGCTTGGGAAGCTTGCGCTCTACCAACTGAGCTACCGCCGCATGGGGAGCAGATATTACGCGCCTCGCGGTGACTCCCACCGCACGGCTTGGCTCTACCCTTGAAGGCCGTGCGCGGTCGCCTGCTGCCAATCCTCGTCTCGATCCTCGGCGCCTGCCTGGTCGCGCTGCTGATCTACGGCATCTCCCACCAGGCGGCCAGCCGCACGCTCGACGAAGCGGTCGCCAGGGCAAGCATCCCCGGCGCCCGACGCCGGTCAAACGCTGCCCGGGCTCTCCGGCGCCCACTCCACTTCGCTCGCGTCGTTCGATGGCAAGGTCGTCGTCCTGAACTTCTGGGCCTCCTGGTGCGAACCCTGCCAGGAAGAGGCGCCCCTGCTCGAGCACGCCCAGAACTCAGCTTCAACGCCACGACGCAACCGTGCTCGGCGTGACCTATCTCGACGCCTCCCCCGACTCCGAACACTTCGTCCGCCAGTATCACCTCACCTACCCCAACCTCCGCGACACGACCGGCGACTTCGCCCACTCCTACGGCACCGACCAGCTCCCGGAGAGCTTCGTGATCGACCGCCAGGGCCACATCGTCGCGATCTCTCGTGGCGAGATCGACCAGGCCTTTCTGAACCGCGCGATCGCGCTCGCGGAGCGCTCGTGAGACGCCCCCCGGCAGGTCGTCGAACGGCCCTGCTCGCCCCCCTCGTCGCGCTGCTGCTCGGCCTCTGCCTGCTCCCGTCCGTCGCGCTCGGCATCGGCGCCGCGGACGCCGGGGGGCGGGCATCCATACCTCGCTGCCGGTGATCGAGCGCCAGGTGATGTGCGTCACGTGCAAAATCCCCCTCCAGGTCGCCGAGTCTCCGCAGGCCAACCGCGAGCGGGAATTCATCCAGGGCCTGATCGACGAAGGCCAGGACGAAGCGCAGATCAAGCGCTCGCTCGTCGCCCAATACGGCCCGACGGTGCTCGCGCTGCCGAGCGCGCAAGGCTTCGATCTGACCGTCTACCTCGTCCCGTTCGCGGTGTTCCTCGCGCTGCTCGCCACGCTTGCGGTGCTGCTGCCCCGCTGGCGTCGCCACGCCCGTGGCCAGGCCGGCAGTGTGCTCGAGGCGCCGCCGCTCGACCCCGCCGACGCCGCCCGGCTGGAGGCGGACCTGGCACGCTTCGACTGACGCGCTCGCAATCTACATCTCTGCCGGCGCGCTTATCCCGAGCAGGTCCAAGCATCGTGCGATCGTACGCTGCGTCGCCACGGACAGCGCGATCCGCAGTGACTCGACCGTCTCGGGCTCGGCGCCGAGCACGCGGCAGTCGCGATAGAAGGCCGTGAAGTCCTGGGCGAGCTGCAGCGCGTAGGCCGTGACCCGGTGCGGGGCGCGCCGGTCTGCGGCCTCCTGCACCTCCCCGGGGAAGGCGAGCAATTGCTTGACCAGCGCGCGCTCCGCCGCATGCAGGGGCGTTCCGCTCCCATCCACTGCCACGTCCCCGTCTCGCGTCCGACCATCGTCCGGCGATCGGCTCCCCTCCGCGATGGCCTCCAGTGCCTCCCGCACGCGCTCCTCCCCCACCTTCGCGAGCACCGCGGCGATCCGGGCGTGCGCGTACTGGACGTAGTAGACAGGGTTCTCACTCGACTGGCTGCGCGCCAAGTCGAGGTCGAGGTCGACCGTCGTCTCGTGCGAGCGCGCCAGCAGATACCAACGCGCGGCGTCCACGCCGATCTCGGTGAGCAGGTCGTCGAGCGTCACGAACTCGCCCGCCCGCTTGGACATCTGCGCGCGCTCGCCGCCGCGCATCAGGTGGACGAGCTGCATGATCAGCAACTCCAGATGCTCGGGGTCACCGCCGAGCGCCTCGTAAGCGGCCTTCATCCGCAGCACATAGCCATGATGATCGGCGCCCCACACATCGATCTGGCGGTCAAAGCCACGCTCGCGCTTGTCCTGGTGGTAGGCGATGTCCGAGGCGAAGTAGGTGTGCTCGCCGTTTGAGCGCACGAGCACGCGGTCCTTGTCGTCGCCGTAGTCGGTGCTGCGCAGCCACAGCGCCCCCTCGCTTCGATAGGTGTGTCCCTCGCGCTCGAGGACCTCAAGCGTGTGCGCAACCGGGCTTGGGTCCCCTTCGTGGAGCTTGCTCTCGTAAGCCCAGTGATCGAAGCCCTCAACGTTGAACGCGCCGAGTGCTTCCTGCATCGCCCCCACCATCACCGCCACGGCGGCGTGCCCCACCTCCGCCGGAGTCATCGACTGGGCCTTTGCCAGATGGACGAGCTTCTCGACGTAGGAGCCCCGATAGCCGTCCTCGGGAACCTGCTCACCCCGTGCCAACGCGAGAATCGACTCACCGAGCTTTGATACCTGCGAGCCGGCATCGTTGATGTAGAACTCGCGCTCCACCTCGTGGCCGTGAAAGGCCAGCAGACGGCCCAGCGCGTCTCCATAGGCTGCGTTGCGCGCGTGGCCAACGTGCATCGGCCCAGTTGGATTGGCCGAGACGAACTCGATGAGGATCCGCTCGCGAGCATGGGCGCCGTCCGCCCCGAATGTCTCCCCAGCATTCAGCACCTCAGCGAGCGATCCGACGAGCCAACGATCAGCGAGAAAGAGATTGAGAAAACCCGGCCCCGCCACCTCGAAGCGCTCCAGACGCGCTCCGAGCCGCCGCTTCAGCTCCTCGCCAAGACGCTCCGCGAGGACGCGCGGCGCGGCGCCCAGTCTCGGCGCCAGCAGCAGCGCGGCGTTCGTCGAATAGTCACCGAGGTCCGCGCGCGGTGGACGCTCGAGCACGATCCCTCCGCGAGCTCTGCCCGCCGAGGCGGCGGTCGCCTCGGCCCCAGCATCGCCGGAGACACCGGCCTTGCCGGACGACGGTCCCCTCAGCTCCCCGGCAACCGCCAGCATGGCCTCACGCAAGCCATCTAGCGGCGTCGGGACGCTCCTCATAGTGCGTTGTAAAGAGACTCTTTCATCGATCATGCTCATCGCTTGCGATACTAGCTGCGTGAACGATCAAGACTCAGGCGCCGAGCGCCACATAAACATTCATCTCTCCCCCGAGATCATGGGGGGCGTATACGCGAACTTCGCCAACGTCAGCCACTCCGACTACGAGTTCACCGTCACCTTCGCGCGTGTCGACCACGAGGTCGAGTCCGAGGAGGTCCCGGGCGTAGTCGTCTCGCGTGTCAACCTGTCCCCGCGCTTCATGCGCGAGCTGATCGACGCGATGGAGGACAACTACTCCAAGTGGCGCACCCGCGAGGGCATCAAGAACCTGCCCGAGTACGGCGGTACGGAGGCGGGCTCAGAGGAGGAGTAGGACGGCGCGTCCGCGAACTGCGACAGCTATGAAGGTCGCGGTAATTTCAGATATCCACGGCAACCGCCAGGCCTTCGAGGCTGTGCTTGATGCGATCGCCGCCAGCGACGCGTCCGAGCTGTGGTGCCTCGGCGACCTCGTCGGCTACGGCGCCGATCCCGACATCTGCGTGGAGCTCGCCCGCGAGCACGCCGCGGTCTGCCTCGCCGGTAACCACGACCTGGCCGTCATCGGCGAGATACCGCTCGATGAGTTCTCCCGCGGGGCCAGCCTCGCGGCGCAGTGGACCAAGGAAGTGATCGCACCCGCGAACCTCGCCTTTCTCGCCGAGCTGCGCCCGCAGGGCCAGGAGGGTCCGATCGGCCTCTACCACGCCAGCCCGCGCGATCCCGTGTGGGAGTACGTGCTTTCGGCGTTACTCGCCGAGCTGTGCCTGGACCGCCAGCCCGACCGCATCTGCCTGATCGGCCATTCCCATGTTGCACTCTCATTCGTGCGCCACGAGGGCGAGCTCGCCACCGGGGAGCCCAGGCGTGAGGGCGCGCAGCTCGATCTCGCCACTGGCGAATGGCTGCTGAATCCCGGCAGTGTCGGACAGCCACGCGACGGGGACCCACGCGCCTCCTGGCTGCTGCTCGACCTCGACGGCCTGAGCGCATCCTTCCGGCGTGTCGACTACGACGTAGCCGGGGCCGCCGGCGCGATCCGTGCGGCACGCCTGCCGGACTCGCTTGCCGAGCGCCTGGAGTACGGTCAATGACCGTGAATCGCGGTAACCCATCAGCCAAGCTGTCCTCAATTCCCAGCGCGCGCGGCCATCTGTGCCTGCGAATCCTGCTCCCCGGGCTGCTCGGCGTGGCCGCCGCCCTGCTCGTCGCCTGCGGGAGCTCCGGTAAGGGTTTGATCCCAGCCGCCAATGCCGGGCCACTGCAGAGCGATTTCGAAGCCGTCGCCCAGGCCGCGCAAAGCGGCGAAGGAAACTGTACCGCTACCGAAGCCGCGATCGCGAAAACCGAAACAGATTTCGCGGCGCTGCCCACGACTGTCGACTCCGGCCTGCATAAAACACTCAGCCTGGGCATCGCGAACCTGCGTCGCCGCGCGCTCGCGCTGTGCGCGCAACCGCTCCCGCAGACAACTTCGACGACGAAGACGACCACCCCCACGACGGCCACGAGCACCCAGACGACGCCCACGACGACGCCCACCCATACCGAAACGACCACCACGCCGACCACTTCCACGACGCCGCCCACAGCCACGACTCCGGGCGGCGGCACACCGGCGCCCGGCAACGAAAGCCAACCCGGGGCGTCCAGCGGCCCGGGAGGAGGCACGGGCATCGGCGGCGAAAGCGGCTCGGGTGTCAGCGGCACCGGAGCACCGAGCGCGGGTGGCGCCCAGGAAAGCGGCAAATGAGCGAGGTGAAGATCGCCGGGCGCTACCGCCTGGAGGGCCGACTCGGCTTCGGCGGGATGTCCACCGTGCACCTCGCGCTCGACCTGCGCTTGGAGCGCCAGGTGGCCGTCAAGCTGCTCGCCGAGCACCTCGCCGACGACCCCACCTTCGTGTCGCGCTTCCAGCGCGAGGCGCAGGCCGCCGCGCGCCTGGTTCATCCCAACATCGTGCAGATCTTCGACTCTGGCCTCGACGAGCCCTCGGGCCGGCACTTCATCGTGATGGAGTACATCGAGGGTCAGTCCTGCGCGGAGATCCTGCGTGACGACGGCTGGGTCGAGGTGGACGAGGCCGTCTCGATCATCGCGCAGGCCTGCGAGGGCCTGGACTACGCCCACCGTCACGGCGTCGTCCACCGCGACGTCAAGCCCGGCAACCTGCTGCGCGCGCGCGAGGGCGAGGTCAAGCTCGCCGACTTCGGCATCGCCAAGGCAACCGAGCAGTCTTCCATCACCCAGGTCGGCTCGGTCCTAGGCACCGCCGCCTACCTGGCTCCCGAGCAGGCGCGTGGCGAGGAGGCAGGCCCTCGCGCCGACCTGTATGCGCTCGGGGTCGTCGCCTACCAGATGATCGCAGGGCGCCTGCCCTACGAGGCCACCTCGCTGACCGAGCTCGCGCTCAAGCAACAGCGCGAGGAGCCCGCGATGCTCGACACGCTCGTCGCCGCCGTCGGGGAGAGCTGGCCGACGCGATCGCGATCGCGCTCGCGCTCGATCCGCGCGACCGCTACCAGACCGCCCGCGAGATGGGGCGTGCGATCGATGACGGCGCGCGCGGGATCTCACCGAGCGAACCCGCCGACGGCGCGCGCGGCGGCGGCCCGGCGACCGCGGCGACGAGCCTGCTGGCGACGGCCGGATCGCGCGGGTCCGAGCGCGGTGGTGGCTCCGCCGCGGAGGCCGTCACCCCCCGGCGTCCGCGCCAAGGGCCCCCACGGCGCCAAGCGCCGGTCGTGGCCCCGGCCGCCCCCTCAAGCTCCCCCGCCGGCCGCCGGCGCGGGCGCCTGCTGCCCGCGATCCTCGTGCTGCTCACGATCGCAGTCGTGATCGTCGCCGTCGTGATCGCCACCGCCCCGGCGCCGACGAAGGTCGTGCTGCGCAACGTCGTCTACTCCGACGTCCAGCAAGCTTCTTCGGCACTCAAACAGCTGGTTTCGGAAAACACCAAATAAGACGAGGGGCCCGCTTACGCGGACCCCTCGCATGACCGTCACTCGTTGTCTGAGATTACTCGATTTAAAGGCGAAAGGCCCGCTTACGCGGGCCCTCACCTGGGCAACCGTCAATTGTCATTTTAGAATAGCTCATCTTAAAGGCGAAAGGCCCGCTTACGCGGGCCCCTCGGTAAGGCAACTGCCCTTTCGGGCTGGACACCCGTCAAGTGCCCAGCAGGCTAGCATCCTCAACGTCGCCTTCAACTATGGCTCCGGCGGCCGGACTCGAACCGGCACCTGGCAATTGACGGTTACCCGTGCTGCCCTTACACCACACCGGAAAGCCACCGCTGAAATTACTCAGCGCTTAGGATGAAGCTCTCCGGCGCGCCACCCGTGGGCTACGTTTCCCAAGTCCCCGTCAAGGATTCCGGCCCGCAAATCTTTCATCAGCCGCGCCAGGAAAGCGAGGTTGTGCATCGTCAGAAGCCTTGCTCCCGTCAGCTCCCCGGCGCGCACCAAATAGCTGAGATAGGCGCGCGACAGGCCGTCGGAGCAGGCCGGGCACTCACAGCCCTCCAGCAGCGGCTCCTTTGACTCGCGCCACCGAGCCTTCTTCAGGTCCACACGCCAGCGGTTCTCCGGGTCGGGGACGAGCGCCGTGCCGTGCCTGCCGAGGCGGGTCGGCATCGCGCAGTCGAACGTATCGATCCCCAGCTCTACTCCCCTGATCAGGTCGTCCACCTCGCCGATCCCGAGCAGATGTCTTGGCTTACGCTCGTGCTCGCCCCCCAGTTCACGTGTCGCGTAGCTCACCACCTCGTACATCTGCGCCTTATCTGCCCCAAGCGACCCGCCGATCGCCACCCCATCGCATGCGCTCGCGGCGACCGTTTGCGTCGACTCGCGCCGTAGGTCCTCGTACACGCCGCCCTGCACGATTCCGTAAACGAGCTGCTCCGCCGGCCCGTGCTCGGCGTGCCACACCAGACAGCGCTCGAGCCAGCGGTGCGTGCGCTCGGTCGAGCGCTGCGTGTACTCGCGGTCGACGTGGAACGGCGTGCACTCGTCGAATACGAGCGCCAGGTCGGAGCCCAGCGCCGCCTGCGTCGCCATCGAACCCTCGGGGGAGAGGAACCGCACACGCCCGTCGGTATATGAGCGAAAGCGCACACCGTCCTCCTCGATCGCGAGGATCGCCCCCGTGCGCTCACCCTGGCCGGCCTGCATCCCGCCGCCGTCAACCTGGCCGCCGGCTTGACGATGCTCGCCGGCACCGCCCTGTCCGCCCGCGCCGCGGGGGTGGGCGGGGCTCGATCGACGCCCGCGCGAGGGGCGCGACTTGATCTCCTCTGCCACTGTCCCGTGCCCCATCGAGAACACCTGAAACCCTCCAGAATCGGTCACGATCGGACCGTCCCAGCCCATGAACCGGCCCATCCCGCCGAAGCGCTCGATCAACTCGGGGCCCGGGTTGAGCAGCAAATGAAAGGTGTTGCCGAGCACCATCTCGTACCCCAGCCCGGCGACCTCCGCCGGCAGCAGCCCCTTCACCGTGGCCTTCGTCGCGAGCGGCACGAATGCCGGTGTGCGAACATCGCCGTGCGCGGTTTCGAGCACTCCCGCACGAGCGTCACAGGAGCTATCGCGGGCCTCGATCGTGAAAGCAGCCATTCCTACGGCATCCTAAGAGGGACCTCTCATGCTCGCCGCCCTCATCAACGCCGAACATCTTGTCGAAGTCTCCGGCTATCCGCTGCTGTTCATCCTCGTGATGGCCGAGTCCTCCGGGGTGCCGATCCCGGGCGAGACAGCCCTGATCGCCGCCGCCGTGCTCGCCTCTCGGGGCAAGCTCCAGATCGAGCTCGTGATTCCCCTCGCTGCCGTCGCCGCGATCGTGGGCGACAACATCGGCTACCAGATCGGGCGCAAGGGCGGGCGCTGGCTGCTCGAACGCCCCGGCCGCTTTCAAAGCCAGCGTCGGGAGGTGCTCGAGACCGGCGAGCCGTTCTTCGAACGCCACGGCCCGAAGGCCGTGTTCTTCGGCCGCTTCATCCTCGGCCTGCGCGTCTGGGCCTCGTGGTTGGCCGGCGCCACGCACATGCGCTGGCGCTCATTCTTTCTCTGGAACGCGCTCGGCGGGATCTGCTGGGCGAGCGGGATCGGCCTGCTCGCCTACTTCCTCGGCCACTCTGCCGGCAAAGCGATCGAGGCGTTCGGCATCTATGGGCTCATCGCGGTCCTGCTCGCGATCGTGAGCATCTTCATCCTGCACCGCCGCCACCGCCGCCACCATCCCCGCGCTACCGGGGCCACCACCGCCGCGCCGCCCGCCGCGCCCGACGCCGCACCGGGCGATCCCGAGATGCCCTAGGCAGAGACAGACAGGTGGCGGGCTTGCTCAGCAGCCGTTGCCGTTGCTTCTGATGTTCCCGTTGCCGTTCCCGTTGCCGCAGGGCGCGATCCGATCCCAAAGATCGGCCAGCGCACTCAGCTCGCCCTCGGAGAAGCGCGAGAAGAAGTGCTCCCGCACGACCGCCAGGTGCGTGCCGCGCGCTTCCGCCAACCGCTCCCGCCCCAGATCCGTCAGGCATGCGTAGGACCCGCGCGCGTCGTGGTCGCACGAGCAGCGCTCCAGCAGCTCGTCGCGCTCCAGGCGATCGACCAGCCGCGTGAGCCCGCTGCGCGACAGCTGCGCCTGCTCGGCCAGATCACACATCCGCATCCGTCCGCCGCTCGCGTCCTGCAGGTGCTGCAGTACCTCGTACGAGGTCATCGGCAGGCCATGCGCCTGCTCCAGCTCGGCGTCGAGTCGCTTGGCCAGGCATGCGTGCGCGCGCAAGAGGCCGCGCCAAGCGCGTACCTCCCCCTCACTGAGAGACTCCTCCCCGGAAGGGATCTTGACGGCGGTCGCGGTCGACATGATGGCAATCGTTACTTGGGACCCTGCTACCCCGAACATAGCAGCGTCGGAGCCATTTCCAGCCCTTTTTCAACCTGCCACGTGCGGACCTACGACGGCTTCGTCGCGCGCCAAGCCCACCACATCATCAGCGGCTGCAGCGGCAGCCGCGCATACAGCGCCCAGGCCGGGATCTTCTCGAACTTCTCCGGGTTGCGGGCCATGTGGACGTTCGCCGGGAACACCGCCGCGAGCAGCGCGATCAGGCCGAAGCCCGCCAGCCTCCGCGTCTGCGGCAGGAGCACTCCCACCCCACCCGCGACCTCGGCCACACCGCTGACCCGCACGAGCGTCTCAGGATCGCCCAGTCCCGGCGGCACGATCCGCTTGTAGACGCGCGGAATCACGAAGTGGTTCACACCAGCGCTGATGAAGAACGCCGCGAGCGCCCTCCGCGCTCGGAGTCTCTCTCCGCTCACATCTCGATTGTTGTCCATTACGTCTCCTTGTTCCATCCTCGCGCCCGCCCAGACGGCCGGCAGGTCGTCGATTTAAAAAGGATCTCATCGCTGCTCAATCAACGAACATCCGGTCATCTCCTGCTGGCTTGGGCATCTCCAGCAACTCCAGCACCGTCGGCGCGACGTCCGCCAGGATCCCGTCGCCAGCCCTTAGCTTCAGCCCCGGCACGGTCACGATCAGCGGCACCTCGTTCAGCGAATGCGCCGTGTTCGGGCTGCCATCGGGCTCAAGCATGTGGTCGGCGTTCCCGTGGTCGGCCGTCACGACGCACACGCCGCCGCGCTCGTGCACCGCCGCCACCACCTCGCCGAGGCATCCGTCAACCGTCTCGATCGCCTTCACCGCCGCCTCGATTACGCCCGTGTGACCGACCATGTCGGCGTTCGCGAAGTTGATGATCCCGAATCGATACGAGCCGCCCGCCCCGTCCCCGTCCCCGGCCGCCCGCCAGGCCTCGGTGAACGCCGCCGCCGCAGCGCGTGCGCTCATCTCCGGCTTGTGGTCATACGTCGGCACGTCCCGCGGCGAATCGACCAGCGCCCGGCGCTCGCCCTGAAGCGGCGCCTCCTCGCCGCCGTTGAAGAAGTACGTCACGTGCGGATACTTCTCCGTCTCCGCCACGTGCAGCTGCCTGACCCCCGCATCCGCCAGCACGATCCCAAGCGTCGTCTGCGGGCGCTCCGGCGGAAACGCCACCGGGTATGGCCAGCCCTCCTCGTACTCGGTCAGCGTCGTGTACCGCTCGCCGCAAGGCGCTCGCCCGCCGCCGCGATCCGAGCTCGCCTCGCGAACCCCGGCTCGGCGAGGCCGCGCGTCAGCTGCGCGCATCCGGTCGGGGCTGAAGTTGAAGCGATCACGCTGTCGCCGGACCTGATCCGCGCGTCCTCGCCGACGAGCGTCGGCTCGATGAACTCGTCGGTCTCCCCCCGCTCGTAGGCGGCTCGCGACGGCCTCCTCACCGCTGGCGGCATTGTGTGGAGCGCAACCGTGGACGAGCAGTTCGTAGGCCCGCTGCGTGCGGTCCCAGCGCCGGTCGCGATCCATTGCCCAGTAGCGACCGACGACCGAGCCGACGCGCACGCCCTCGGCCGCGTCCAGCGCGGCCAGGAAGCCGGCGCCCGCGTGCGGCAGCGTGTCGCGCCCATCGGTGAACGCGTGCACGATCACGTCTTTCTGCTCACCACCACCCCCGGCATCGGCGTGTTCACGCGCACACGCGATCAGCGCAAACAGATGGTCGAGCGAGGAGTGCACGCCACCGTCGGAGACGAGCCCGATCAGGTGCACCCGGTCGGCATCGTCGAGCGCGGCTCGCAGCACGGGGTTGGCCGCGAACGTCCCGTCCGCGATCGCGTCGTTGATCCGCACGAGATCCTGGCGTACGACCGAGCCGGCGCCGAGGTTCAGATGCCCCACCTCGCTGTTTCCCATCTGGCCTTCCGGCAGTCCCACCGCGAGCCCGCAGGCGGTCAGCGTCGTATGGGGATAAGAGGCCCACAGCTCGTCGAACACAGGTGTGCGCGCCAGCGACACGGCGTTGCCGGGGCCGGGCTCGGCGAGCCCCCAGCCGTCGAGGACCACAAGGCAAACACTCGGAACCGGCAACCTGCCTGGACCGGCGGGCACGCTCATCGAATGGCGGCAGTGACGATCTGGGCGAACGACTCTGCGTCCAGGCTCGCTCCCCCGACGAGCGCGCCATCGACGTCCTGGAGCCCGAGCAACTCCGCGGCGTTCTCGGGCTTGACCGAACCGCCGTAGAGGATCCTCACCCGCTCCGCCGCCTGCTTGTCGCGATCGCCGACGAGCGCCCTGACGAACGCGACCGCCTCCTGGGCCTGCTCCGGGCTCGCCACGCGGCCGGTGCCGATCGCCCAGATCGGCTCATACGCGATCGTCACCTCGGCCAAGCGCTGATCCCCTACCCCCGCGAGACCTTCTCGGACCTGCTGGCGCAGCTTGCGCTGCGTGTCATCGTTGTCGCGCTCCTCCTCGGTCTCGCCCACGCACAGGATCGGCCGTAGCCCGGCGTCCAGCGCCGCCGGCACCTTCAATGCCAGCGCCCTGTCGGTCTCGCCGAAGCAGGCCCTGCGCTCAGAGTGCCCGAGCACCACCCCCTGTACGCCCACATCGCTCAGCATCGCCGGTGACACCTCGCCCGTGAACGCGCCCTCGGGCTCCTGGTGCATGTTCTGCGCGTACACCTCAACGCGTGAGCCCCGCGCGCTGTCCACCATCGCCCGCAGGTCCGTGAACGGCACGCAGATCGCGACCTCCACGCCGTCCACCGCGGACACGCGCGGCAGCAGTGCCTGGATGTACTCCTCGGCCTGGGCCTCGGTCTTGTACATCTTCCAGTTGCCTGCGATCAGCGGTGTGCGAGCACTCACGCGACACCAGCCCGCGCCGTCAGCGCGCTCACGCCGGGTAGCGACCCGGCCCTCGACGAGCTCGAGTGTCGCGCCGCCGCCTGTAGATAGGTGATCTACCGTCCCCTCCAGCCCGAACTGCGCCAGCGCCGCCGCCGAGTCCCCTCCCCCCACGACCGTCAAGCCCTTCGCGCTCGCCACGGCCTTCGCCACCGCACGGGTGCCCGCCGCGAATGGCTCCAGCTCGAACGCGCCCATCGGACCGTTCCAGAATACGGTGCCCGCGCTCGCGATCACGCTTGCATAGCGCTCCACCGTCTTGGGACCGATGTCCAATCCCATCCAGCCCTCCGGCACCTCCACCCCGTCCAGCACGCGGTGGGCCGCGTCCGTCGCCAGGCGCTCGCCGATGACGAGATCGATTCGGCACCAGCAGTCGCGCTCGTCCGGGTTGAGGGGCGTGGCTGTCACTGGCCCGCAAGAGCGCGCTGCGCGCGTGCTCGACATCCTCCTCGTCGCACAGCGACTGTCCCACGGCGTGCCCCTGCGCACACAGGAACGGGAAACACATCGCGCCGCCGATCATCACCACGTCGGCTACCTCCAGGAAGCGCTCGATAACCTCGATCTTGTCCGCCACCTTTGCGCCGCCCACGATCGCCACGAGCGGGTGCTGCGGATGCTCGAGGATCCCTGTGAGTGTCTTGACCTCCCGTTCGAGCAGCCGTCCGGCCGCGCTCGGCAGCAGGTGCGTGATGCCCTCCGTGCTCGCGTGCGCACGGTGAGCCACGCCGAAGGCATCGTCGACGTAGAGGTCCGCCAGCGCCGCCAGCGCGCGTGCGAACTCGGGATCGTTGCTCGTCTCGCCAGGCTCGAAGCGCACGTTCTCCAGCACCAGGATGTCCCCTTCCTCCAACTCCTCCGCCAGCGCCGTAACCTCATCGCCTATCACCGCCGGGGCCAGCGTCACCTTCGCGCCCGTCAGCTCGCGCAGGCGATCCGCCACCGGCGCCAGCGACAGCTCCGCCGCGCGTTCGCCCTCCGGCCGCCCCAGATGAGAGACCAGCACCAGCCTTGCCCCGCCCGCTCGTAGCTCTTCGATCGTTGCCAGCGCCGCCGCGATCCGCGTGTCGTCAGCTCACGAGCGGGACGCCGCCTGCCTCCGGTTCGCCGTCTGCTCCCGCAGCTAGCGGGACGTTGAAATCGACCCGCACGAGCACCCGCTTGCCGTGCACGTCGAGGTCGTCAAGGCTCCTCATCGGCTCCCCCCGCTCGCTTCGCACTTCTTCACGGCACCTACCTCCCACAGACGGCCGTGTCCGCTCGTCCAGCCGGCTGACGCGAGGCTCACAGCACCCTCTGCACGAGGTCCACGAGGCGGTTCGAATAGCCCCACTCGTTGTCGTACCAGGCGACGACCTTCAGCATTGTGCCGTCGATCACGGCCGTCAGCAGGGAGTCGACGATCGCCGAGAACTGCGATCCGCGGATGTCGCTGGAGACAATCGGGTCCTCTGTGTAGGCCATGATGCCCTGCAGGGGCCCACTCTCCGCCGCCGCCTTCAACGCGCCGTTGATCTCCTCCACGCTCGTCTCGCGGGCGCACTCGACCGTCAGGTCGACGACCGACCCGGTCGGCACGGGCGCGCGCACGGCAAAGCCGTTCAGCTTGCCCTGCAGCGCTGGGATTACCAGCCCGATCGCCTTCGCCGCGCCGGTCGAAGCGGGAATCAGGTTGATCGCCGCGGCGCGCGCGCGCCGCAGGTCCTTGTGCGGCAGATCTTGCAGGCGCTGGTCGGCCGTGTACGCGTGGATCGTCGTCATCAGACCATGCTTGATGCCGACCGTGTCGTTGAGCACCTTCGCGATCGGCCCCAGGCAGTTGGTGGTACACGACGCGTTCGAGATCACATCATGGGAGTTGCGGTCGTACACCTCGTCGAAGTTGACCCCGAGCACGACCGTCGCGTCGGGATCGCTCGCCGGGGCGGAGACGATCACCTTCTTCGCGCCGCCCGCGAGATGCTTGGCGGCGTTCGCGCGGTCGGTGAACAGGCCCGTCGACTCGATCACCACGTCGACCCCGAGCTCCCCCCATGGCAGCGCTCCCGGGTCGCGCTCGGCGAACACCTTCAGCTCCCGCCCATCGACCTCCAGGGCGCCCTCGCGGGCCGCCACCGTGCCTGAGTACGGGCCAAGGATCGAGTCGTACTTCAGCAGGTGCGCGAGCGTCTTTGCGTCGGTCAGGTCGTTGACCGCCACCCATTCGATCGCGTCCTCTCCACCCGCGTCGATGGCCCGAGCCTGAGCTGCGCGGAACGCGTTCCGGCCGATCCGGCCGAATCCGTTGATACCCACCCGTACCGACATACTCTACGGCCTCCATCAGCGAAAAATGAACAATGCCGGGCCTCAGGAGTACCGCTCCAGCGCCCGGCGTGCCTCTGGAAGGCTATCAGCGAGCCCTGTTTTTGAGATCAGGACTCGCGTGAGCGCTTGTCGATGTCGCGATGGGCGACCGCCACGTCGAGGTTCTCGTGGTCACGATAGCGCTCGGCCAGGTGTCGCGCGATCGCGACTGAGCGGTGGCGTCCACCGGTACAGCCGATCGCGATCACCAGGTGCGCCTTGCCCTCCGCTACGTACTGGGGCAGCAGGAAGTCGAGCAGCGGATGCAGTCGCTCGTACAGCTCATCCAGGCGCCCGTCGCGTGCGACGTACTCGACGACGCGCTCGTCGTTGCCGGTCAGCTCGCGCAGCTCGGGCACGTAGTGCGGGTTGGGCAGGAAGCGCACGTCAAGCGCCACGTCCTCCTCGCGCGGAGGACCGTGCTTGAAGCCGAAGCTCATGAACGTGACCGCCAGCCTGCCGCCCCCCTGGCGGGGCAGGAACTCGTCGGCGATCTTCCCGCGCAGCATCGCGGCGGACATGCCGGTCGTGTCGATCACGAGGTCGGCGCGGCTGCGTAACGGCTCCAACAGCGCGCGCTCGGAGGCGATACCAGCCGCGACGCTGCCCTCGGGCGCCAGCGGATGGCGCCGGCGGGTCTCCTTGTAACGCGTCACCAACGTCTGCTCGGCCGCTTCCAAGAACAGCACATGGTGGTCGACACCCAGTGCGTCGAGGTCGTCCACGACCGCGCGCAGCGCCTCGAAGTAGACGCCCCCGCGGACATCCGAGACGACCGCGGCGCGCTCGACCTTCGAACCCTCGTGCATGAACAGCTCCACCAGCGAGCGAATCATCTCCGGGGGGAGGTTGTCGACGCAGAAGTAGCCGGCGTCCTCGAACACGTTCATCGCCGTCGACTTGCCCGCGCCGGAGAAGCCCGTGATCACGACGACGTCCTTCAGGCGTGACTCATTCGCGGCCATCGTTGTCATTGTGCCGGTAATCACCGACGCCGGTGTTACCCGGCTCTGTGCAGATGCCCGTGCAATTCTCGCGCGACCTTCGCCGGCAGGCCCGGTACCGCCTGGAGCTCCTCGCGCGAGGCCGCGACGACCGCGTCCGGGGAGCCGAAGTGCGCGAGCAAAGCACGCTTGCGCGCGGGGCCGACGCCGGGCAGCTCGTCGAGCAGCGATGTGGTCATCGCCCTGTCGCGGCGCGTACGGTGGTGGGTGATCGCGAAGCGGTGCGCCTCGTCGCGCACACGCTGAAGCAGCTGCAGCTCGGGGGTCGAGTGGTCGAGCACCAGCGGCGCTGCGCGCCCGGGGATGAACACCTCCTCGATCCGCTTGGCCAGCGAGACGACCGTCACGCCGCGCTCGCGGAAGCCGCGCAGCGGGTGCAGGCCGGCCGCGAGCTGTCCCTTACCGCCGTCGATCACGATCAAGTTGGGGAGCGCCGCGAAGCTCGCGTTGTATGCGGGGTCGTGCGGGGAGATGTCGGCCTGGCGCTCCCACTGCGCGAAGCGCCGGGCAAGGACCTCCGCCATCGCCGCGTAGTCGTCGGAGGAGCCATCCTCCAACGTCCTGATCTTGAAGCGACGATAGTCAGCCTTCTTCGAGGCGCCGCCCTCGAACACGACCATCGAGGCGACCGTCTGCGTGCCACCGAGATGCGAGATGTCGAAGCACTCGATCCTGATCGGCGGCACGTCGAGCCCCAATGCGAGCTGCAGCCCCTCGAGCGCCTCGACACGGCTGGAGCGACGGCGCTCGGCGCGCAGGCGCTCCTCGTCGAGCGCCAACCGCGCGTTGCGCTCGGCCAGCTCGAGGATCCTGCGCTTCTCGCCGCGCTCAGCCGCACGCAGCTCAACCGGCCCGCCGCGCCGCTGCGCGAGCGCCTCGGTGAGCGCCGCCTCGTCGGCACCCTCGACGAACTGGCGCTGCACGATCAGCAGCGGCGGGATCGAGATGTGCGAGGCGTAGAACTGGAGCATGAACTCCTCCGCAACCTCCGCCACATCGCGCTCGGTCTCGTTGGCCAGGTAGAACGACTGGCGGTCCGAGAGCACCCCGTCGCGCACCTGGAAGACCTGCGCGTTCGCCTCCCGCCCGTCGGCCGCGACCGCCACGGCGTCGAACGTGCCCACCGACTCGTTCGCGACGCGCCGGCGCTCCAGCAGCGAGTGCACCGCTCGCAGCCGGTTGCGCTCGAGCGTCGCCTGCTCGAACTCCTCCGCCGCGGCCGCGGCATGCATGCGCGCCTGCAGATCGCGCTCGATCGTTTTGAAGCGCCCGGACAGGAAGTCGATCACCCCGTCGATGCTCTTGCGATAGTCCTCCTTCGACACATACCCCACGCACGGCGCCTCGCAGCGCTTGATGTAGTAATCCAGGCACGGGCTGCCGCTGCGCCGCCCCGGCTCGGGGCCGGTGCAGGAGCGGAACATGAACACCTTCGCGAGCACCTCGAGCGTGCTCCGCACCCGCTTGGCGCTCGAATACGGGCCGAAGTACGCTCTGCCCGGACGATGGCGCTCGCGCGTGAAGTACACCCGCGGGTAGTCCTCGTCGAGTGAGATCGCGATGAACGGATATGACTTGTCGTCGCGCAGCCTGATGTTGAAGCGTGGCCGGTACTGCTTGATGAAGCCCTGCTCGGTCAGCAGCGCCTCCGCCTCGCTGCCCACCACCACGCACTCGATGTGCTCCGTGCTCGCCACCATCTCCTCGTGGCCCGGGCTGCTTGGCAGGAGCGCCTTGGCGAAGTGCGACGCCACCCGCTTGCGGATCGACTTCGCCTTGCCTACGTAGATCACGCGACCTTTTTCGTCGCGAAAGAGATACACGCCAGGCTGATCCGGCAGGTTTCTACGTTGCTCAGCGAGGCTCAATAGGCGCGCCAGTGGCGATAGACCTCGAGCAGTGTGTAGACGATGAAGCCGGCCAGCACGAACCACGCGAGCTCGCCGAGACCTGTCTGCCACATGCGCGCACGAGCGGCGTATGCGAACACGGCACCCGCAATTCCCCCATACAGCAGCCCTCGTTGACGATCGCCCAGGCTGTGCAGGGCCACCCGATATTCGCGGTAGCCGCGCAAGCCGAGGTAGCCGATCCCGATACCGAAGGCGACCCACAGGAGGGATTCGAACGTGTTCGCCGCGCGGCCGCCGCCGGGGAGGAAGTAGACCGCAGCGGCGATCAGCACGATGACCGCGACGTTGCGCGCGGTTTTCAATCCGTCACTCATAGAAAAGAGGTTAGCCACCACCGCTTTGAGGTCGCGATTTGCGATCTCAAAGGCCGGTGACACATAACAGTGGATTGAGTCGAGCCCAGTCGAGCCTCACTCCACAAGCGCCTCCAACCGCGTATAAGCCTCCTCCACGGCTCGCCGCGCGGCGGTGTGGCGCGCCTCGGACTTGGCCGACTCGTATTGCGTCGCCCACGCCGCCGGGTCGGCCAGCTCGTCCTCCAGCGCGCGCATCGCGGCCTCGACCTCCTCGACCGCGCGCTCGGCCTGCTCTTGCGCTGTCAGACGGTTCTTCGACGGGCCCTTCGGCTTGGGCTTCTTTGACTTCGCGCCCTTCCCAGGCTCGGCGCCGTTGCCCGGCGTCGCTGCCCTGCGATCTTCCATGTCAGTCCGGGATACAGCCTGATCGAGACCTCCCACGGTCGCTCCAGCTCGGCCGTTGGCGCCATTGCTCGCGCCATCCACGCCAGCGTCCGCCTGATCCGGACCCGCCCGCCCCGCCCGCCGCTCGTCACGCACCCGCACATACTCCGGCCAGCCGCCCTCATAGCTGCGCAGCGCGCGATCCTCGACGGCGACGGTGCGCGTGCCGACCGCGTCGAGCAGAGCGCGATCGTGCGAGACGAGCAGGATCGCGCCCGGAAAAGAGCGCAGTGCGTCCTCCAAGGCCTCGCGCGACTCGATGTCGAGGTGGTTGGTGGGCTCGTCGAGGATAAGCACGTTGGGCGTCTTGGCAGCGCCGACGAGCACCGCCAGCGAGAGCCGCCGGCGCTCGCCGCCGGAGAGGCCGTCGAGCGGTTTCTCCGCCTCCTCGCCGGAGAACAGGAAGCGCCCGAGCAGCGCGCGCGCCTTGTTCGGCGCCAGCCCTGTCGCGCGCGCGGCGGCCTCGAGCACGCTCTGTCCGGGATGCCCGCCCGCGCCCAGCTCCTCGGCGTGCTGGGAGAGATAGCCGAGCTTCACGTTGTGCCCGGTGCTGAGCCTGCCCGCGACGAGCGGACGCCTTCCGGCCAGCGTCTCGATCAACGTCGTCTTACCCGTCCCGTTGGGCCCGACCAAGGAGACGTGCTCACCGCGCTCCAGCCACAGCTCGGCGTGCTCGAGCAGGGTGATCGCCGGCTTCCCGACCTCGACCCGACCGTCGAGCAGCTCGAAGATCACCCGGCCCGAGCGCTCAGGTGCGGAGAACTCGAACTCCAACCCCTTCCCATCCCGTGGGTCGCGCTCGATGCGCTCGATCTTCGAGAGCCGCTTCACGCGCGACTGCGCCTGGCGGGCCTTCGTGGCCTTCGCGCGGAAGCGCTCGATGAAGCGCTCCATCCGCTCGATCTCGGCCTGCTGCTTGTCGATCGCCTTGCCCAACGCCATCTCGCGCGCGGCCTGCTCGCGGCGCCAGGCATGCCAGGTTCCCGAAAAGAAGCGCGAGCGGCCGGCCTCCAACTCCAGGACCGCGGTGCCGACGGCCTCCAGGAACCAGCGGTCGTGCGCCACCAAGACGATCGCAGCGTCGAGTGAGACGAGCGTCTGCTCGAGCCACTCCAGCGACTCGATGTCGAGGTGGTTGGTGGGCTCGTCGAGTAACAGCACGTCCGCGGAGGTGGCGAGCGCGCGGGCGAGCGAAGCACGCGTGAGTTGGCCGCCGGAGAAGGTGTCCAGCCCGCGGTCGAGATCGTCCTCGCCGAATCCGAGCCCGCGCGCCATTGAGGTGGCGCGGTCGCGCCACAGGTAACCGCCGCGCGCCTCCAAACGAGCCTGCGCGCGGCTGTAGCGGGCGAGCAGGGCCTCGTCGCTAGCCCCATCGGCCATGCGCCGCTCGAGCTCGGCCAGCTCGGCCTCGATCGCGAGCTCCTCGACGCAGCCCGAAAGCACGTACTCGCGCAGCGGGCGGCCACGCTCACGGGGGGGCCGCTGGTCGTGCAGCATGATCCGCGCGCCCTTCGCCAGACTCAGCTCGCCGCGGTCGATCGACTCCTCCCCCGCGAGCATCCGCAGCAGCGTCGTCTTGCCCGCCCCGTTGCGCCCGGCGATCGTCATGCGCGTGCGGCGCTCGAGCTTGAAGGACACCCCCCGCAAAAGCGGCTGCCCGGCCATGTCCTTGTGCAGGTCGGATGCGATCAGTACGGCCATCGGCTGCTGATGGTAGGCGTCCGGCAAAGCCTCCTCAGCCTTCGGTAGCATCCAGCGCGCGATGCGTCGCCTGCTGGCAACCACTTTCATTTCATCGATCCTGCTGTTGCTCGTGCTTGCGCCGGTGGCGCTCGCCGAAACCGAAAACGACGGCCGTGGCTTCTACGGCGCGACGAACGACAAGGTCGTGACGAACGCGGGCTTCATCCTGATCATCTTCTTCCCGACGTTCGTGTTCGTGATGAGCATGTTGCAAAAACATCTGGAGAAGCGCAAGGAAGCACGGAAAGCCGCACAGAAGTCGCGCGCTGGCAACGCCCAGTGGCGCGGCGGCTGGTAGAGCCCACGGGCCTCGGCCGATGCCGATGGACGAATCCATCGCCGTTCACCCCACGGGCCAGGGCACAGACGACCCGCGGCGGCGATGAGCGAGCCTGACGCCGTCCGCTACGAGCGCAAGGGCGCCGCGGCGCTGGTGAGCATCGATCGCCAGGAGCGACGGAATGCCGTCGACGGCCCCACGGCGGTGGCGTTGCACGAGGCATACACGCGCTTCGAGGCCGACAGGGAAGCACGGGTGATGGTGCTGACCGGCGCGGGCGAGAAGGCCTTCTGCGCCGGAGCGGATCTGACGGCGACCGAGACGTTCACGGGCCGCTTGATGGCAGCAGAGGGTCCGATGGGCTTCACGCGCTTGACCCCGACAAAGCCGACGATCGCAGCGATCTCGGGGTACTGCCTGGCAGGCGGCCTGGAGCTGGCGCTGTGGTGCGATCTGCGGATCGCGACCGCTGGCTCGACGCTGGGCTATCCCGAGCGCCGCTGGGGCGTGCCGCTGATCGACGGCGGCACTCAGCGCCTGCCGAGGATCGTCGGGCTGGGCCGCGCGCTCGACCTGATCCTGACCGGGCGGATGATCGACGCCGAGGAGGCGCTCGCGATCGGCCTACTGACCGAGGTCGTCCCGCAAGGTGGGCACCTGGAGCGCGCGCTCGAGCTGGCGGAGGGACTGGCGCGGTTCCCGCAGCAGACGATGCTCGCCGATCGCCGCGCCGCGATCGAGGGGCTGGGGATGACGCTCACGGAGGGGTTGGCTCTGGAGGCGAAGGCCGGCCCGGAGGTGTTCGCGGAAGGTCAGCGAGGCGCACAGCGCTTCGCGGCCGGCGAGGGCCGTGGCGGCGCCGGCGCGGGCGCGTAGGCCCACCCACCCACCTAGAAACACCAGCACCTATATCCTCGACGGGGCGATGGCTTACTTCGTAACAGGAGCGACCGGGTTTATCGGACGTCGTCTGATCGAGCTACTGCTCGATAGGCGCCAGGGCAAGGTGTACGTGCTCGTGCGCGCGGGCTCGACCGGCAGGCTGGACGATCTGATCGAGCGCTGGGGAGCGCTGCTGGGAGTGGCCGCCGCCAAGCGCGTGCAGCCGGTGATCGGGGACCTGCGTCGGCCGCTGCTGGGGATCGAGGCAGAGCAGACGGCGGATCTGCGGGGCAAGATCGAGCACTTCTTCCACCTCGCGGCGATCTACGACATGACCGCGCCCACGGAGCAGAACACGGCGGTCAACGTGGGCGGCACCACGCACGCGGTCGAGCTCGCGCGGGCACTGGAGGTCAAGCGCCTGCACCACGTCTCCTCGATCGCTGTCGCGGGGGAGTACTCCGGGCGGTTCGAGGAGGAGATGTTCGACGAGGGTCAGAAGCTGCCCTCGCCCTACCACCGGACGAAGTTCGAGTCCGAGCGGATCGTGCGCGAGCAGCCGTATGTGCCCTGGCGCGTGTACCGCCCGGGGGTCGTCGTGGGGGACTCGCAGACGGGCGAGATGGACAAGGTCGACGGTCCTTACTACTTCTTCAAGGCAATCCAGCGGACGCGGAAACTGATGCCGGAGTGGCTGCCGCTCGTCGGGCTCGATCTGGGCAAGACGAACGTCGTGCCGGTCGACTGGGTCGCTGGAGCGCTCGACCACATCGCCCACGAGCCCGACCTAGACGGGCACGCCTTCCACCTGACTGACCCGAAGGGGCAGAAAGTGGACGAGCTGTACAACGAGTTCGCGGCCGCCGCGCACGCGCCGCGGGTCGCCGTGAGCGTCGACAAACGACTGACCAACATAGTGCCGAGGTGGCCGCTGAAGCTTGCGCTGGCGCTGCCGCCGCTGCACCAAGCGCAGAGCATCACCCTGCGCGAGCTCGGCATCCCGGCGGAGGTGATCGAGCACATGGAGCTGAGGCCCGAGTTCGACACGCGCGAGACGGGCAGGGCGTTGAAGGGCTCGGCGCTGGAGAGCCCGCCCCCACTGCACGACTACGCGCCGCGGCTGTGGGACTACTGGGAGCGCGAGATGGACAGCGGTCTCACGCGAGGACGCTCGCTGCAGGAGGAGCTGACGGGCAAGCACGTGCTGATCACGGGCGCCTCGTCGGGGATTGGATGGTCGGCGGCGCTGAAAGTCGCGGCGGCGGGCGGGGTTCCGCTGCTCGTTGCGAGAAATGTGGAGAAACTCGAGGAGCTGCGTGCTGAGATCGTCGCGGGCGGCGGCACGGCGTACGTGTACGCGGCGGACCTGTCAGACATGGAGTCGGTCGACCGGCTGGTCGAACGGGTGCTCGCCGACCACAGGAACGTCGACATGCTCGTCAACAATGCGGGACGTTCGATCAGGCGCTCGATCGCACTGAGCTACGACCGCTTTCATGACTTCGAACGGACGATGCAGCTGAACTACTTCGGCGCGGTCAAGCTGATCATCGGGCTGATGGGGCACATGCGCGAGCGGGGGTCAGGGCATATCGTGAACATCTCCTCGATCGGCGTGCAGACAAACCCACCGCGCTTCTCCGCGTACGTGGCCTCGAAGGCGGCCCTCGACGCTTTCACGAGAGTCGTATCGAGCGAGGTGATCGGCGACGGGGTGACGTTCACGACGATCCACATGCCGCTCGTGCGCACGCCGATGATCGCCCCGACGAAAATGTACGACGCGTTCCCCGCGATCACGCCGGAGGAGGCGGGCGACATGATCTGCGAAGCACTGCGCACGCGCCCGAAGCACATGGGTACGCGATTGGGAACGTTTGGCGAGGTCGCGTACACCCTCGCGCCGCGCGCGGTCGACCAGCTGCTGCACCTCGCCTACCGCGTGTTCCCCGACTCCGCCGCCTCGAAGGGTCACAAGGACACCGAGGAGCGCGCCTCGTTCGAGCAGATCGCGATGGCCACTCTCACCAGGGGCGTGCACTGGTAACCGACGCGAGCGCCGCGATCGAGGTGCGGGGCTTGAGCAAGCGCTATGGCGAGCACGAGGCCGTGCGCGGGATCGATATCACCGTGCAGCGCGGCGAGGTGTTCGGCCTGCTGGGTCCGAACGGCGCGGGCAAGACAACGACGGTCGAGATTCTCGAGGGTTACAGAAGCCGCAGCGGCGGCGAGGTATCGG
The DNA here is from genome assembly GCA_963813745.1 of uncultured Solirubrobacterales bacterium. GTDB lineage: Bacteria > Actinomycetota > Thermoleophilia > Solirubrobacterales > Solirubrobacteraceae > Palsa-744. Next base: position 174,796 of record CAWEZW010000004.1, on the reverse strand, counting down.
TGCTCGGCCACGATCCGGGTAGGCGCAGCCGGGAGTTGAGGCAGCGCATTGGGATCGTGTTGCAGAGCAGCGGCATGTACAACCACGTGACCCCGCGCGAGGCGCTGCGTCATTGGGCGAGCTTTTACCCGAGCCCGCGTGAGGTGGAGGAGGTGATCGCGCTGGTGGGGTTGGAGGAGAAGGCCGACGAGCGCAGCCGCACGCTCTCGGGTGGACAGCTCAGGCGGCTGGATTTTGCGCTGGCGCTGGTGGGCGATCCCGAGCTGATCTTTCTGGACGAGCCGACGACCGGGTTCGATCCCGCGGCGCGGCGCGAGGCTTGGGAGACGGTGCGCAACCTGCGTGAAGGCGGGAAGACAATCTTGCTGACGACCCACTACTTGGACGAGGCGCAGGCGCTGGCCGACCGCGTGGCGATCGTGAAGGATGGGCGCGTGCTGGCAATCGGGCCGCCAAGCAAATTAGGAGCCCACCCACCCGGCGCGGCGCGGTACACGATCGCGTACAGAGATGCGAACGGCGCGCGGATCGAGCGCCAGACCGAGGATCCGACGAGGCTGCTGAACGAGCTCACGAGAAAGGCAATTGAGCAGGACGAAAGCCTGGAGGAGCTGAGCGTGGGCAGGCCGACGCTGGAGGACGTGTATCTGGAATTGACGGCCGATGAGTGACGTGGTGGCCCTAACCTGGCGCCAGTACCGCCTCGAGCGGAAAATGTTCTGGCGCAATCCGAGCGCGGCGTTCTTCAACTTCGTGCTGCCGCTGCTGTTCCTCGTCGGCGGCGGCGCGATCCTGCACGGCAACCAGAGTGACCTGAACAAGCTCGTGCCGGCGATCGCGGGAATGAGCGTGATGTCGACGACGTTCACGGCGCTCGCGTACAACATTGTGTTCCTGCGCGAGCGCGGCGTCCTGAAGCGCATTCGCGGGACACCACTACCGACGAGCTCCTACTTCGGCGGCGTGGCCGCCAATGCGGTCACCAACACGGCGCTACAGATCGCGATCGTCGTGCTGGCCGGACGGATCTTCTTTGGGATCGGCTGGCCGGTGCACTGGGGTGAGTTGATCGTGTTCGTCGTGGTGGGAGTCGTGTGCTTCGCCGCGCTCGGCGTCGCGTTTGCGCATGTGATCCCGAACTTCGAGTCGACCGCGGCATATGTCAACGCCGTATTCCTGCCGGTGGTGTTCGTCTCGTTCTACGCCTTCGACACCAAGAGCGCGCCCGCGCTGCTGCGCAACGTGGCCGACGCACTGCCGCTGAAGCCGCTGATCGAGGGGTTGTATGGAGCGATGGTCACCGGATCGAGCCTCAGCAGCAACCTCGGCGCGCTCGCGGTGATGGGCGGCTGGGGCGTGATCGGGCTGGGGCTCGCGGTGAGGGGATTCTCGTGGGAGCAGCGTCGCGGATAGGCTTCGCGGCAGCTGACACGGCAGACGCGCGATCAACGAGAGAGGGCTCAGATGAAGCAACTGGCCGAGGACGTCTACCAACTGAAGGGCTGGCCGAAGAACGCGATCAACGTCTACCTCGTCGGTGATGTTCTAATCGACGCCGCGACGCGGCAGGCCGAGAAGCGGATCATGCGCCAGATCGCCGGGAAGACCGTGACCGCACACGCGCTGACCCACGTCCATCCCGACCATCAGGGCTCGAGCCACGCGATCTGCGAGCAGCTCGGCATCCCGCTGTGGTGCGGACAGGCCGATGTCCCCGCAATGGAGATCCCCGGCAACGTGATCGCACGGAACGCGCCTGGCATCGTCCGCCGCCTGCAGGAGCGCTTCTGGGTCGGTCCTCCCCACCCGGTGGCCCGCGCGCTGAGCGAGGGCGACGAGGTAGCCGGCTTCACCGTGATCGAGACGCCCGGACACACGCCCGGTCACGTGTCCCTCTGGCGCGAGCGCGACCGGGTGCTGATCGCCGGCGATGTGCTGGCGAACATGAACCTGATGACCGCCGTCCCCGGCCTGCACGAGCCGCTGGCGTTCGCCACCCCCGACCCAGCGCGCAACCGCGCCTCGGCGCGCAGGCTGGCCGAGCTGCGACCGGCGCTGGCGTGCTTCGGTCATGGGCCGCCGCTGCGCGACCCGGACAAGCTTGCGAAGTTCGTGGCCGGCCTGCCGACCGACTGAACGCCACGCAGCGATGGCGGACAGCATCTTCACCCCGGACGCCGACGGGCGCTTTACGCCGACCGAGCACGCACGCGGCCCATGGGACCCGCGGGCGCTGCACGGCGGCGCGCCGGCGGCGTTGATCGCAGCCGCGTTTGAGCGGATGGAGCCCGGCGCGCAACTGCCGATCGCACGCTTGGGCTTCGAGTTCCTGAGCCCGATCCCGTTCGCACCGCTGGAGCTGCATACGAAGATCGTGCGCAAGGGACGCCGCGTGCAGGAGCTGGCGGCCGAGCTGAGCGCCGGCGAGGAGCTGATCTGCCGCGCGAGCGCGCTGCGCCTCCAGCCGGTCCCCGCGGGCCTGCCGAGCAGTGGCCCCGCACCTGCCGAGGCGCTACCGGGACCCGAGCACGGCAAGACGGTTTGCTTCGCGTTGGACGCAGACGCCGGAGCAGGCCTCGCGACGACGGGCATGGAGATGAGCTGGCTGACCGACCCCTGGGATCAAGGTCCGGGCAAAGTCTGGATGCGCCCGCGCCAGCCGATCCTGCCTGATCAGCAGACGACGCCGCTCGTGCGCCTGGTCGCCACCGCTGACTTCGGCAACGGCGTGAGCGCGGAGCTGTCGTTCGAGGACTACCTGTTCATCAATGCCGACCTGACGATCCACCTGTGGCGTCAGCCGCGGGGCGAATGGATCGGGCTCGATGCGCAGACCCTGCTGCAGAGCGGCGGCACGGGTGTCGCGGAGAGCGTGCTGCACGACGAGCAGGGCTCGGTCGGACGTGCGTTTCAGACGCTGGTCGTGCAGCCTCGTTGAGGAGACAGCGATCGGCCGCTGGCAAGCTGGACCGGGTCAGCCGGGGATGTCGGGGAACGGCTCGGTGAGGTCGGCGAGCGCGTGGTCGGGATCCGCCGCGCGCAATTCGTCGAGGTCATATTTCCCAGTTGCCACGCCGACCGAGACGACGCCGGCGCCCTGCGCCGCGGAGATGTCGAGCGGTGTATCCCCCACCACCGCCACCTGTCGCAAATCGAGTGATGTGCCGAGCAGGCGCTCGCCGCGCTTGATCGCCGTCGTGGTGAGCTCGACGCGGTCCTCGGAGTCCGAGCCGTAGCCGCCGACGAGGAAGAAGTGGTTCAGGCGCGCGCGGCCGAGCTTGGCGTGCGCGCCGGCCTCCAGGGCGCCCGTCGTCACGCCGAGCAGGACACCCGCGTCGTGCAGACGGGGCAGCAGCTGCTCGACGCCGGGCAGCACGCGGTAGGCCTCCGACGAGGCGACGTAGTCGGGCAGCACGGACAGATACGCGGCCATCAGCCGCGCCAGCTCCTCACCCGAGGGCGCGTGACCCATCGCCTCGGTGAATGTCTTGTGCGCGACCACCGGATCGGTCATGCCGGCACTCGAGTACTTGCCGATGTCCACGCGCGGCTTGCCGAACGCGTGCTCGAATGCCCACGTCCAACTGCGCGCACCGGCCCCGCCCGTGTCGATCAACGTGCCGTCGATGTCGAACAGGATCAGCTTCAGCGATGCCATCGCCGCATTCTCCCTTGCGGCCACCCTGGGTGCTTTTTGATTAGTCTCATCATCCCTAGATAGTTGCGTGCACAAACAACTGCTAAGGTGAACTCGCAGTCTTTCGATGCACGTCCTCCGGGCGCGCGCAACCCCACTTCTGAAAGGCAGTCCCATGTCCCCTGAGTCCTCCACATCCGTCGCGACCGCCACGCCCGCGCTGCCGACCGGCACATGGCGGGTCGATCCCGTCCATTCGAGCGTTGAGTTCCAGGTCAAACACCTCGGCATCGCCACCGTCAAAGGCCAGTTCACCGAGTTCGAGGGCACGCTCGAGGTCTCGCCCGAGAACACCGTCGCCTACGGGACGGTCCAGGTCGCGAGCGTGAACACGCGCGAGCCGGCGCGCGACGAGCATCTGCGCTCGGCCGATTTCTTCGACGCCGAGCAGAACCCCGAGATCACGTTCCGCTCGACCGCGATCACGCCGGTCGATGAGGACGACTTCGAGATCGACGGCGACATCACGATTCACGGCGTCACGAGGCCACTGAAGCTGAAAGCCACCCTCGAGGGGACCGAGACCGACCCTCAGGGCAACGACCGCGTCGGCGTCTCCGCCGTCGGTCAGATCGACCGCAAGGACTTCGGGATGACGTTCAACGCGGCGCTCGGCTCGGGCAACCTACTGGTCTCAGACAAGGTCAAGATCCAGCTCGACGTCTCCGCCGTGAAGGCCTGACCGGCCCCGCGAAGCGCTGGGTGACCTCAGGCGGCCAGGAGGTCGCCCAGCGCCTCGTCCACCGCCGCCAGCGTATCCGCGCTGAGCACGATCCCCGAGGCCGACGCGTTGGCATGCACCTGCTCAGGCCGGCTCGCGCCGACGATCGCCGAGGCGACGTTCGGCTCACGCAAAACCCACGCGAGCGCCAGCTGGGGCATCGTCAGACCTGCCTGCTCTGCCACCGGCCGCAGGCGCTCCACGGCATCGAGCACGCGAGGCTCCACGAGCCAGCCGATGAATTCGCTCATGCTCTCGCTCGCCGCGCGGGAGTCTTTTGGCGGCGGCTCGCCTGGGCGGTACTTGCCCGTGAGCACACCCTGCGCAAGCGGCGACCACACGATCTGCGAGATGCCCTCCCGTTCGCACAGCGGGATCACCTCCGCCTCGGGTCCTCGCCACAGGATCGAGTACTGCGGCTGGCTGGAGACGAACCGCTCCGTATCTGGAAGCGCGAGCGCTGCTTCGATCTTGTCAACCGGCCATTCGCTGAAGCCGATGTGCCTCGCCTTGCCCGCTTGTACGACTTCGGTGAGCGCCGCCATCGTCTCCTCCAAAGGCGTGTCCTCGTCGTAGCGATGACACTGGTAGAGGTCCACGTAGTCGGTCTGCAACCGCGCGAGCGAGGCGTCGATCTGCTTGTGGATCTGCGCCGCCGACAGGCCCCTGTCGGTAGGTGACATTTCGAAGTAGACCTTCGTCGCGAGCACGTAGTCGGAGCGCTCGTAGGAGGCCAGCACCTCTCCCAGCAGCGTCTCCGATGCGCCTTTCCCATACACGTTCGCGGTGTCGATGAAGTTGATCCCCGCGTCGAACGCCGCCTTCACGCACGCCTCTGACTGCTCGCGCGCGACCCCGCCGGAGTAGGTCAGCCACGAGCCGAGGCTGATCTCGGAGACCTCGATCCCGCTGGAGCCGAGCTTGCGGAAGTTCATCGCCCGAGCTTACACCGAGTAGTAGCCTCGAAGCAGATGCCGACGAAGCTCCCCCCGATCGACCCGGCGCTGCGGATCGGCTCCGTGGCACTCGCGGTGAGCGACCTGTCGCGCAGCACGGACTTCTACAAGCGGGTGCTCGGCCTGCCTGTGATCTCGCGCGCAGAGGACAGCGCCTTGCTCGGTCCAGACCATGAGCATCCACTGCTCACCCTCACCGGCCTCACCGACCCCACTCCCACCCCGCCGGGGAGCACCGGCCTGTTCCACGTCGCCTGGCTACACTCCTCGCGCGCGGCGCTCGCGGAGACCGTACGCCGCGTCGTTGCCGGGCGCTGGCCGATCGACGGCGCCTCCGACCACGGCGTATCCGAAGCGCTGTATCTGAGCGACCCCGACGGCCTGGGCATCGAGATCTACGTCGACCGCCCGCGCGAGCTCTGGGAGCGGCCGCCAGACGGACACGGGGTGAAGATAGTCACGCTCCCGCTCGACATCGAGGATCTCCTGGCCCAGAGCGAGGGCGAGCCGAGCGCGGCGATCGAGCCGGGTACGCACATCGGCCACGTACACCTGAAGGTCTCCGACGTGCCTCGAGCCGTCGCCTTCTACCGTGACGCCCTCGGCCTCGACGAGCAGGCGCGGCTGCCCTCCGCGGGCTTTCTCTCCGCCGGCGGCTATCACCACCACATCGGCCTGAACTCCTGGCAGAGCCAGGGCGGGCAGCCGGCTCCCGACAGCGCACCGGGGTTGCGTCAGGTGAAGCTCGAGTTGAGCGATGTTGAGGCGCTCAGCGCGCTGGAGCACAGATTGGCCGAGGCCGGTAATGAGGCTGGTGGAGACGCCTCACCTGTGCGCGAGAGCGAGCGCCGTCTCGCCGTGCATGACCCCGATGGCCACGCACTCGTGTTCAGCGACGTCTCGACTCGCGCCTGAGGAAGCCTCGCATCCAGCCGGCCCCGCGCCGGCGCGCTCAGGCCGAGGCCGTGCTGAGACGCTCGATCTCCTCATCTGAGAGCTCGAGCTCAACCGAGGGCAACAGCTCGGCCAACTGCTCAGGCGAGGTGGCGCTTGCGATCGGGGCGGCGACCGTGGGTTGCGCGAGAAGCCACGCGAGGGCCACCGCGGAGACGGTGGTCCGCCGCGCGGCGGCGATCTCATCCAGCGCATCGAGCACCGCGAAGCCTCGCTCGTTGAAGTAGCTCTCGCGCACGCCCGCCGCGCGAGGACTGTCCACCTGCTCGCCGTGGCGGCGATACTTGCCGGTGAGGAAGCCCCTCGCCAGGCCGAAGTACGGGACGCAGGCCAGGCCGCCCTGTGTGCACACCTCGGCCAGCTCGCCCTCGTATTCCCGCGCTCCACCAGGTTGTAGTGCGGCTGCAGGGCCACATAAGAGGCCATCCCCTCGCGCTCGCCGATTCGCAGCGCCTCCCTCAGGCGTGAGGCGCTGTAGTTCGAGGCCGCCGCATGACGGATCTTGCCCTCGCCGATGAGTGCACCGAAGGCGCCAAGCGTCTGCACCAGCGGAGTGTCCGGGTCGTCCTTGTGTGCGTAATACAAGTCGACGCTGTCGACCCCCAGCCGCCCCAGCGAGTCCTCGATGCCCTGCCTGATCGTCGCCTCGGACAGCCCCGGCGCTCCGGAGACATGCCCACCTTCGTGGCGATCACGAGCTGCTCCCTGTTCCCGCGCGCGGCGATCCAGCGACCGATGATCCGCTCAGACTCGCCCGCTCCGCCCGGGCCCATTCCGCCCGTAGCTGTCTGCCGTGTCGATGAAGTTCCCGCCTGCCTCCAGTACGCGTCGAGCACCGCGAACGAGCGCTCCTCGTCGAGCGTCCAGCCGAACACGTTCCCGCCCAGGCACAGCGGAAAGACATCCAGATCGGTGTTCCCCAGGCGCGCGATGCGCTCAGGGTAGCGAAGCGCCGGTGCCGGTCCTGACGCCCTACCGACGCCGCCCCTGCGCGAAGCTCTGCACCGGCGGGGCGACGGCGCGCATGCTCGAGCCGACCTCGACGCCATCTTCGTCCTCCTCCTCGCCACCGGCCTGCGCCGCGCGCTCGGAATCTGGCAGGCGGTGCACGCGCGGCGACGCAGCCGAGCGCTCCTCGTCTTCCAGAGTACCCGCCAGGAAGCGCTCGAGCGGCGCCAGTTCGCTGCACGATCACGTTGACGATCGGCGGGATCTGCTCCCGCTCGCGATCCCGGCCTCATCGGCACCACCTGCAACTCACCCGCCCGCTCCAGGCGCCCGCGCGCGAGCAGCAGAGGCTCGGCGCGCGCGAGGTGGCGATGGCGCTCGTACACCTCCCGGGAAACGATCAGGTTGATCGTGCCGAGCTCGTCCTCGAACAGCAGGAACATCGTGCCCTTGGCGGTTCCGGGCCGCTGGCGGGCGATCACCAGCCCCGCGACCGTCACCGCGCAGCCCGTGGGCAGGCGCGCGAGCTGGGCGCTGGTGCTCAGCCCGCTCTTCTGCAGGCGGGGCGCAACGCGGCCATTACGTGATCCCCCACCGTGACCCCGCTGGTCGCGTAGTCGGCGATCAGCCGCTGCCAGCGATTGAGCGGTCGCAGCCTGGGAGCCGCCGCCGGCTCCAGGGGCAGCGCGAGCTGGGTGTCGGCACCCAGCGCCCGGCCTGTGGAACCACCCCCAGCTGCCACAACGCCTCGCGCCTGCGCGCGTGCATCCCGAGGGAAGCATCCGACGAGGCTGTCGCACGCGCCCGACCACGCGAGTGCTCCAAGGTGACGCGAGGGCGCCGACACGCGCGGCCAGCTCGGCGAGGCTCGCGAAGCGTCCGCCGCGCTCGCGCTCGGCGACCAGCGTCCGCACCTCGGCGGCACGCACGTCCTTGATGTAGCCGAGGCCCAGCCGCACGCCGAGCCGCCCGCCGAGTCCTCCACCGAGCACTCGACCTCCGAGGCATTCACGTCGAGTCCCAGCACGGGGATCGGGATCCCCCGGCTTTCGGCCTCGTGCACGAGCGTATCGGGCGCATAGAAGCCCATCGGCTGCTCGTTGAGGAGCGCGCAGAGGAACTCGGGGCCGTAGTGGACGCGCAGCCACGTCGACTGATAGGCGAGCAGGCCGAAGGCGGCTCCGTGCGCCTTGGGAAAGCCGAAGCCCGCGAAGCCCGCGACCATCTCCCAGACCCGCTGCGCCGTCTGCGGATCCGCGCCGACGTGGCGCTGGGCGCCCGCGACGAAGCTCTCGCGGTATTCCTGGAGCATCTCGTGCGAGCGCTTGCGGCTCATCACCCGGCGCAGGCCGTCCGCCTCTTTGGGCGAGAAGCCGGCGAAGGCCTGGGCGACCTCCATCACCTGGTCCTGGAAGATCACCGTGCCCAGAGTGCTCCCGAGCACCGGCTCGAGCGCGGGGTGCTCGTAGGGGACCTCGTACCCGGGGTCCTCGCGTAGGCGCCGGCGACGCTCGATATAGGGGTTGATCGCGCCGCCCTGAATCGGCCCGGGCCGCACGATCGCGACCTGCACGGTCAGGTCGTCCAGATCTTGGGGCAGTGTCCGCCGCAGCGACTGCATCTGGGCGCGGCTCTCGATCTGAAAGACGCCGACCGTGTCGGCCTTGCGGATCGCCTTGAACGTGTCACGGTCATCGAAGGGAATCCGCGAGAGGTCGATCCGCTGTGAGCGCGTGCGCGCGATCAGATCGACGCAGCGCTCGACCGCCGAGAGCATCCCCAGTCCGAGCAGATCGATCTTCAGAAAGCCCGCGTCCGCGCAGGAGTCCTTGTCCCACTGCACCATCTGCCGGCCCGCCATCGCGGCCGGTACGACCGGACAGCAATCGATCAAGGATCGCGTGGCCAGCACCATCCCGCCCGAGTGCTGGGAGAGGTGGCGCGGTAGCCGCTGGGCCTCGGCGACCAAGCGCTCAAGCCACGCCCAGCGCGGAGAGCCGGTTGGCATGTCGTGCTCGGCTGAGCCCCCGTAGTGCTCGGCCGAGCGCGCGACGCGCTCGATCTCACCGGCGGGCAGGCCCAGCACCTTGCCCAGCTCGCGGATCGCCCCGCGCGCGCGGAAGGTCGGAAAGGCGGCCACCAGCGCCGCGCGCTCGGAGCCGAAGCGCTCGTGCACGCGCGGGATCAGCACCTCGCGGATGTCACGGGGAAAGTCGAGGTCGATGTCGGGCAGGCTCTCCAACCCAGTGTGCAGGAAGCGCCCGAGCAGCAGCCGGTTGCGGATCGGGTCGATGTGCGAGAGGCCCGTCAGGTAGCAGACGATCGAGGACACCGAGGAGCCGCGACCGCGGCCGGGCGCCAGCAGCGAGCGCGGGGATGAATCGATCCCGCTCGCCCCCCTGACCTCAACCGCCACCTCGCGCGCCAGCTCGAGCATCTCGTGATGGAGCAGGAAGAAGCCCGCCAGGCCGAGCTCATCGATCACGTGCAGCTCCTCCCGCAAGCGCCCCTCCGCCTCCACTCGCTCGCCGGCTGGGCACAGCCCGGCGCCATAGCGATCATCCAGTCGCGCCGCGCACAGCTCGATCAGGCGCCGCATCGAGCTCTCATCCTCCGCCCCCGGATAGCGGTAGCCGAGGTCGCTGCACAGGTCGAATCTCAGTGACTCGGCCAAGCGCAGGGTCTCGCGCACCGCCTCGGGATGATCGGCAAAGCGCCTGGCCATCGCTTGCGGCGTGCTCAGCACATGGCTGTGGTTGCCGCGCCGGCGCGGCTCGCAGGCCTCGAGCGTGCTGCGCAGGCGCAGCGCCACGAACGCGTCCTGCAGCTCCGCGCGCGAGCGAGCATGGGCGTGCACGTCGCCGGTGGCCACGCACGGGGCGCCCAGCCGACGGCCGAGCGCGGCCAGCGCCCGGTTGCGCACGCGGTCATGACGGGCGTAGGGGCGCTGCAGCTCGACCCGCAATCGCTCCGGGCCGAAGGCGTCCAGCAACCGTCGCGCGGTCGGCTCGTCGTGCACGCCCCGCTCGGCGCAACCGGTCAGGCACACCAGGCCCTCGGCATGTTCCAGCACGGTCTGAAGTCCGACCGACGGCTCGCCGCGCTCACGCCCCTCGCGCGTGTGGGCATGCGCGCGGGTGATGATCCGGCAGAGGTTGCTCCAACCCCGCGCGTCTCCGACCAGCAGCGTCAGGTGACGGCCGTCGACTTCCTCGCCGTGAAACCCACCGCGGCCGGATCGATCATCGCCGGCTCGCTCGCCCCCCGCAACCGGAGCCAGGTCGATCTCGGCGCCGTGGATCGCGCGCACCACCCGCTCACCGCCGGCCGCCTGGGCGAGCTCCATCGAGCCCGACACCGAGTTGTGGTCGGTCAGCGCCAGCGCCGTATGGCCGAGCTCTGCCGCCCGCTGGATCAGCTCGTCCGGCAGCGACACGCCGTCGAGGAACGAGAAGGCCGAGTGGCAGTGCAACTCCACGTAGGGCGGTGTGCCTCCCATCTCACTCCCGCATCCCGATCAAGCCGCCTGGGTGAACCAGCCGCCGCAGTGCAGGTCATGGAAGACGACGAGGTTGCGCCCCCGCACGTCCACGACCTCCCAGTAGCGGCGACGCAGCGGCTTCTCGGTCCACCAGCGGTCCTCCACCAGCCAGGACTCGCGCACCGACTCGACCGCCCGCCCGTCCACCGTCCCGGGCGTGCCCTCCGCACCCACCCGCACGCGCACGGCGCGGGGCAGGTTCAATGCCCGGCTCCCACTCATCCTGAGTACGGCGTCAGCACGACTCGCCGCTCGGGTATGCGTGAGTCCTCGTCGACGCACAACGCGCGCAACGCCGCTTCAGGCCCGGCCACCGTGCGGACCTGGGAAACGGCCTCGCGCAGACACGCAAGCCGCGCCATGCGCGCGGACTGAAACAGCGTGCCCTGCTCCCCGTCGGGCGGGCCGAAGCGCTCCACGGCCAAGCGCAGCTCCTCGGCCGGCGCGGGCAGCAACACCAACCGCAGCGACAGCGCCAAGCGCATGCGCCGCGCATCCGAGAGCGCCTGGCGGAACACCACCCGCTCCTGCCAGGTCCCGCCCTCAACCAGGCGCGCGGACAGCGACGCCGCACGCAGCGTGCGGCCCCGGCGCTCGGGCCGCGCCAGCAGCCGATCGACGAGCACGCCCAGCACCCGTTCCAAGGCCTGCCCGGAGCCCGGCTCGCCCAGCTGCAGCGACTCCTCCAGACGATCCTCGAGCCTGCGTGTGCGCAGGGGGGTGTCCACACCGCCGGCCAGCCGATGGGCAAGGACACCCGCCTCGCCGAAGCGATCGGCGAGCGCGTCGGGGCGGGCGGGGCTCAATTCACGCAGCTCGCCCAAAGTACGGATTCCCAGCCACCTCAGCGGCTCCACCAACGCGGCGGTCTGCACCCGAAAGCGCAGCAGCTCGACCGGCTGACGGTCGAGATAGCGCTGGGCGCCCTTCCCGTCCACGACCACCGTCCGGCGCGAGCCGGCATCGAGCGCCGCCGCCAGCGCACAGAAGCGCGTCGGCCCGGCGCCCACCCGCGCCGCGCGGCCGACGCCGATCGAAGCCCGCCCCGCCGCGCGGACCGCCCCGCGCGCCGCGGCGATTACCCCCTCCTCGCCACCGTGCAAGCCGCGCAGGCCGTCGGCCTCGAAGTAGGCAATGCCGGGCCGAGCCAGCTCGAGCGCCGCACCGATGCCCTCCAGCGCCCGCGCCACCGCCTCCCACGCCCGCGCCACTCCCAGCGGATCGGCCGCCACCAGACCGAGGTCGGGGCAGCGCGCAAGCGCCTCTCCCAATGCCATCCCGTCCTGCACCCCGAACGCCTCCGCCGCACCCGAGACCTCCCCCACGCGAGCCTCCGCACCCGGCAACGGAGCGATCGCCAACCCACGCCCGGCCAGCGCCTGCGGCCCGCCGGCGGCGATCACGAGCTCGAAGCGAGGCAGATAGACGCACACGACCATGCGAACATATGTTCGCACATGGAGCCCCTGACGTCCAGGAACCCCCCGGCGCCTAATCCATCGTCAGCGGACCCTCGGCCGACCCACTCAAAAACTGCCGCACAAACGCGTTGTCCGAAGAGAACATCCGCTCGGCGTCGCCCGCCTCAACGATCCTCCCCCTCCACAGCAGCGCGATGTACTCGCCGATCTGGCGCGCCGAGGCGATGTTGTGGGTCACGACGATGTACGTACCCCCATGCAGCTTGTGCATCTCCTGGATCAGGTCGCACAGAAGCGCCGTGCGCACGGGGTCGAGGCCCGAGTCGGGCTCGTCGAAGATCACGATGTCCGGCTCCATCACCAGCGCCCGGGCGAACCCGGCGCGCTTGCGCATCCCGCCGGAGAGTTGGTTGGGCATATCGTTGAGCGCGTCCGAGAGCCCGACGTCCGCCAAGCGCTGGCGGACGATCTCCGAGATCTTCGCCTCGGAGTAGTCGGTGTGCTGGCGCAGCGGGAAGGCGACGTTGTCGTACACCGGCATCGACCCGAACAGGGCGCCGTCCTGGAACAGCACGCCGACTTTGCGACGCAGGGCCAGCAGCTGGGGCATCGTCAGGCTCGGAACCGACTGACCCCGCACGATGACGTCGCCCGAGTCCGGGAACATCAGCCCGATCAGGTGCTTGATCAGCACGCTCTTGCCGGTGCCCGACGGGCCCAGCACGACGGTGATCGTCTCGTCGGGGATCGCGACGTTCAACCCGTTCAGGACGGGGATCCCACCCAGGCGCTTGTGCACGTCCAAGCAGCGGATCGACCAGTTGGCATCATCCGGATCGCCTGTCAGGTCCAGCTCGTTGGAGTGGTACTCGAACTCGCTCGCCGGATCGAGCGTCGCCTGACCCTCCTGGTCTGAGTCCCCCCCTCCAGAGCCCTCGGGCGTACCGTCGGCGATCTCCACGTCTTCAATACTAATCGGCGGCGCGCCCGCGATCAACTCCGCGGCCGATCAGTCTTCGGAGGCGGCGCAACTTCTGGACCGGGCTCTTGTTCTGATCAGCGGTGGGGGTTTCCCGGGCAGGAGCTTGACTGATCGTTCAGGGGAACGCTAGAGTCCTACTGGGTTTCGGGTTTGGATGTCTAGAGGGAGAGGGTTGTCTTGGTCGTCAAAAGTGTTGCTCGTCGTGGTCTTGCCGGCACCGTCGTCGTGCTCGGTGGGGTGGCGTGCGCGCTCGCCCTCGGCGCCGGTGGCGCCTCCGGATCGATTGGATCCCCACGCGCCCTCGCGGCGCGCACGATCTCGCTGAACGAGAACGGCAGCCTGCATTTGACGAGCCATCACGGCTTCCATCTCAACGAGCAGGGCACGGCGTCGGGCACGATCAAGGGCACGATCTACATCCATCTCGACGTGAGCTCGACCAACCGGGTGACGGCGGAAGTCAACATCTACCCCAGCGGCGGCTCGCTGACCGGTTACGGGACGGCTAACTACCGTGCCGACGGCGGGCAGGCGACATTCTCCGGAACGCTGTCGATCTCCCGCGGGTCGGGCAGCTACGCGGGCGCCCACGCGTCGGGGCTGAGCTTCACCGGCACGATCGAGCGCGTCAACGACGCGACGACCGTGCACCTCAGGGGTCCTCTGTCCACGTAGTGCGCGCGGCGGACTCGGCGAGGACCAACTAACTCCATGCGCACAGGCAGAGCCACAGCTCTGAGCCTCGCGGCGGCGCTGCTGGCGTGCCTGTCGCTCGCGGGCGCGGCGAGCGCCGTCGCCGCGGGCGTGTCCGAGCAGGCCAGTTTGAGCGCTGGGTTCTCACCCGACAGGCTCGGTCAGAGCACGACGATCTCCTTCGGCTTTCATCTGCAGACCTCCGAAGGGACCGCGCCACCGCCGCTTCAGAGCGTCGTGCTGCAGATGCCCGCGGGCATGAACTACACGCTGACAACGCTCGGCCTGGCGATCTGCCAGCCGGCGGTATTGCAGGCGCAGGGTCCGAAGGGCTGCCCGCCGAACTCGCGTCTGGGCGCCGGCTCAGCGCTCGTGGAAGTGCCGTTCGGCACCGGCTCCGGGCATGAGGTTCCCGAAGTCCAGGCGGTCGTGGGGCCACCGAAGGAAGGCAACATGGTCGTGCTGTTCTACGCCAACGGTCAGACCCCGGTGTTCGCGCAACTTGAGTTCACGGGCGAAGTGCTGCCTGACTCAGGCCTGTTCGGCTCGAAGCTCGCGACGAGCGTGCCGCTGATCCCGAGCGTGCCCGACGGCCCGGACGTCTCGGTCGTCAGCGTCGACGCGACGATCGGCCCCGCCGGGCTGACCTACTACAAGCACTCCCACGGTCGCCTCGTGTCGTTTCACCCGCTCGGGATCGGCGTCCCCGAACATTGCCCCCGCGGCGGCTTCCCGTTCCACGCCTCGTTCGCCTTCCTTGACGGCTCGCAGGCGAGCGCGTCGACGACGGTCCCGTGCCCGCCGCCGGTGCGGCACCGGCGCAAGTAGCTTCAATCTGCTGTTGGCTATCTACGCTTCTTGCCACGCGCGACTTGCTCGGCCAGGTCTCCACCGACGTTCAGTGCCGCCTCGGCGGAGGTGAAATCGACCTCCAAGCGCAATTTCCCGCCACGCAGGCTGCGGACGCCCACCCCGACGCCCAACAGATCGCCCCACACCCTGGCGACCTCCATAGCGGTCAGATCCGGCTCCCGCTCTGCGTCCCGCTCCTGCTCCGGATCCTCTGCATGGCCGTCGCTCGACTTGGGCTCATCGAGGTTGCTTTCACGGGCACGAGCCTCGAGGGTCCGTATCGACCACCCCTGCTCGATTGCCTCACGAGCCAACCGGGAGCGCACCTGGGGATCCCTTGCCACCAGCAGCGCCCTTCCATGACTCTTGCTCAGCTCTCCCCGCTCCAAAAGCTCGAGGATCTCATCGGACAAGTCCAGCAGATGTATCAATTCCCACACCGTGACGGAGCCACGCCCCACCCGTTCCCCGAGCTCCCGATAGGTCAGACCGAGCTCCTGTACAAGCGTCGCGCACGCGCGGGCTTCCTCGATCGGGTTCAGATCTTCGCGCGCGATGTTCTCAATCAGGCCAACCTCGAGCGCCGCGAGATCGTCATAGGAAGATATGAGCGCCGGGATCGTCTGCAGGCCCGCGAGCTCAGCCGCGCGCCAGCGACGCTCTCCCGCGACCAGTTGATACTTGCCGTCCTCGAGCGGGCGCACGAGCACCGGCTGCAAAACCCCGCGCTCGCCCACAGAGCTCGCCAATGCTTCCAGCGCCCCCTCGTCAAAGTAACGACGGGGCTGAGAGGGGTTCGGCTCGATCAAGTCGAGAGGAAGATGTTGTAGCTCCTGCATCGCGGTATCAGAGTGGAAGATATCTGACCAGGGACACGATTGAGCACTGTTAATGAAAAAGCCAAAAGCCACAGGATCAGGGACAGGCCTGGGTGCTCGCGGATCGCCGGAGCCTGCTTGCGCGTCAGGACCCCGCGGTACCCTGTATTGGCGATGGCCACGCGTAAGGTAAATCTGATGCTCGATGAGGAGCTCGTCCGCCGCGCACGCCGGCACGACGCCGACGCACTCGGTAAGAGCGACCTCGAGGTCGTGCAGGACGCGCTCACCTTCTATCTCGGCCTGCGGGCGCTGGAGGAAGCGCGAGCGCAGGGCGCCGTGGATGCCCAGGAGGCCGATGGCCTTGCCGTGCGGGAGGGCTCGGACAGTCCGTCGGGCGCGTAGCTCAAAGCAAGCATCTTCAAGCATCTTGCCGAGTGTGTACGTTGCGGGCATGAGCGACGGGACGCTCGCACGGGGCTACGGCAAGGTCTTCAACGAGGTCGCGGTCGAGTACGACCGCAATCGCCCGGCCTACCCCGATGCGCTCATCGATGAAGCATGCGAGGTGGCAGGCATCGGGGATCGCGACCGGGTGCTCGAGGTCGGGTGCGGGACCGGTCAGCTGACGCGCAGCCTCCTCGCGCGAGGGCTGTGCGTGACCGCACTGGAGCCGGGAGATCAACTGATCCGCCTCGCCGAGGAGAACCTGAAAGATGCGGGCAATGTGGAGTTCCTCCACGCGCGGCTCGAGGACACGCGGCTGCCCCGCGAGAGCTTCCAGGCGGTGTTCTCGGCGTCCGCGATCCACTGGGTTGACCCTGACCAAAGCTGGCGGAAGATCGCCGACGCGCTCGCTCCGGGCGGGACGCTCGCCCTGATCCAGTACTTCGGCCTCAAGGAGCAGCGCAGCGTCGACGATCAGGAGGCTCTGCTGTCGGCCCTGCACAGGCACGCGGGGGAGATCGCCGCGACCTGGCCCACCTACCGCGACCTCGATCACACGATCGCGGGCGTACAGGAGCGCCGCCACAACGTCGCGGACGCCTGGGGATGGCTGGGGAGCTACGACATCGGACGTGACTACGCAGCCGATCTCTTCGAGGACCTACAGCTCGCAACCGTGCCAACCCTGATCGAGCACACCGCCAGCGAGCTGGGCGCCCTGCTCGCCACGATGTCATTCTGGGCACGACTCTCACCCCACCAGCGTGACGCCCTCACCAGCGAGAGTCACGCTCTCCACGAGCGCCTGGGGCGGCCAATCCGGGCGAGCACCCTCGCCGCACTACTCACGGCGCGACGCAGTACCCGGTACGGATCGAAGGAGGGATAGCAAACACGCCGAGCTGTCGGGTCGCGCCGTAGCGCGACCCCTGGGTAACGGGCAACCGGAGGACAACTTGACGTGCCACCACCCCGCGAGCATTCCGATCAAGCCCAAACGCGGGCGCACCTCCCAGGCCCCGCAACCGCCCTGACCGAGGTTTGCCACAGGTAGACGCATGAGCTTGTAGCGTCCCGGTTCGAGCTGCATCCGCTCGAGCAGTTCGCCGGAGCGGCGCACGTGCTCGGCATGCTCGGCTGCTTGGTGATGCAGCTCGTGGAGCTGCCACACGAGGCGATCACGCAGTCGCTCCAGCTCGGCGAAGCTGAGCAGGAGGGGGCAGTGTCCCGGCACGTTCGCACCAGCCGGTGCGGCGATGTACGGGAAGCCGTAGGCGACCACGCGCGAGGACGCCCGCTCGAGCCTGGCGATTTGTTCCCGGAGGGAGCGCCGCGCCTCGCGCTCGTCCGTCGATCGCTGCTGGAATACCGGCTCGGCGGCGTGTGCCCTCCCCGCGAAGGCTGGGCTATCGTACGTCAGATCGTTAGATACAGCCATCGTTGCCGAATCACCCACCGATTGGGGCTCGTACGTTGGTGCCCCAAAAGATCTGCGTGCCGAGCATCCCGATCAGGTTGACGAGTACCAGGTTGAGCACCATCGACTTGGCAGTGGCCTGACCAACACCGACAGGGCCGCCACTGGCGTTGTAGCCGTAGTAGCAGCCCACAAGCACGACCGCGGTAGCCATCGTCATCGCCTTGGTCATGCTGTACAAAAAGTCCACTGGGTTCTGGTAGTGCCAGAAGATCAGCAGGTACCCACCCGCGGATACCGACGCGACTTGATGTACCACCGCGATGTAGGAGGCCAGAAAAGCCGCCCCTAACGCGACGATGTAGATGAATGGCAGCACGATCCACGCGGCCAATAGTCTTGTTGCGCAGAGGAACGTCAGCGAGTCGACACCCATCACCTCCAAAGCGTCGATCTCCTCGCTGATCCGCATCGCGCCGAGCTCGGCGACGATCCCGGTGCCGATCTTCGCGGCCATGATGTAGCCGAACACCAGCGGCGCCGCCTCGCGCAGGTTGCACCATGCCGTGAACACACCCGCGAACGACGGCGCGCCTTGGGATTGGGTGAAGTACGCGCCCTCGATCCCGCAGTTCAACCCGAAGATGAAGACGGTGGCGACAATCACGACCGTCGAAGAGACGATCAGGATGCCCGACTGGCGCAATGCCTCGCCGAAGAAGCGAAACACTCCCAGCCCAAACACCTGCCGCATGACACCGGTGAAGAAACGGCCGATCTCACCCGTGGCCGCGATCCATTCGCGTGGCATCGCCAGCAGGTCGTTCATTTGATGATCAGGAGCTCGGGGTGGGTGGCGAGTAGCGTCTGTTCGAAGACGGTGTTGAACGCGAAGATCGCCAGGAGCGTGACCACGACCGATTCGTTGACGGCGCGCCCCACGCCCTCGGCGCCGCCTGAGGCGGACATGCCCTTGTAGCACGCCACGACCGCGATGATCGCCCCGAACAACGTCGTCTTTAGCACCGACCCCCACAGGTCGACGGTCGTCACGTTGGCGAGCAGCGTCGTCCAGAACGGCCCCAAGGGCTGGCCCTTGGTGACCGCGGTGACGATGCCGCCGAAGATCCCGAACAGCAGCGCGTAGATGTTGAACAGGCCGGTCACGATCATCAGCGCCAAAAAGCGTGGCACCACCAGGTTCTTGATTGGATCGACCCCGAGGACCTGCAGCGCGTCGAGCTCCTCGCGTATCTTCCGCGCCCCCAGATCAGCGGTGATCGCGGTACCCGCGACGCCCGCGAGCACGATCGCGGTGGTGAGCGGAGCGATCAAGCGGATCGCCGCGACCACGAAGAACCCCCCGAGGCGGTCGAGCGCACCGATCAGTCTCAGAAAGCCCGCCGCCTCCAGCCCCGCCGGCCCGTAGGCGAGCATCACGACGGATATCAGCATCGGGAACCAGCACAACCGGATCGCGAACAGAAACTGCGAGACGAACTCGCCACCGTAAGGATACGGCGGGCGCAGGGCAGACATAATCGTCCTGCCTGTCAGGAGCATCATGTCCCCGATTTCCTCAACCAGCGTCCTCGCCGGGAGGAACGCCCGCTCAGCGGCACTACGAACCATCAGATTGAGCTCCTTCCTCGATGCCCGAAGCCGTCACTTCTCGCCATACGCCTTGCGCGGCTTCTCACATTCGATGCGGTAGCGCTCTCTCCGTTGCGAGTGGGAGTGTGCAGTGTGCAACTGGTGTCGGTGCAGGTGCGCTTCAGCCGTCCGGCGGAGATGGTCTGGATCAGCCCGGCGATCCAGCACGTTGGACAGCCGCGGAGCGCGACCATGCCGGGTGCTGCGAGCAGGAGCGCGGCCGGTCCGGCGCTCGGGGTCAGTGCGACCGCCGAGCCGATCAGCCCGAAGCCGATCGCTCCGCGCGTGAGGTGGGCAGCGACGGAGGTGCTGGCGAGAGTGCTTCGGTCGGGGTCAGGCATCCTCGGCTCCTCCGTTGCTGGTCGTGTCGTTTGGTGTTCTGAGCTCTGATAATGAGTGGAGCGTTTCGCGTCCGCGATGCAGGCGGGACTTCATCGCGGCACGGCTGAGACCCAGCGCCTGAGCCGTCGCTGCTCCTGATAAGCCTTGGATGTCGCGTAGGACGAGGACGGCGCGCTGCTCGGAGGGGAGACCCGCGATCGAGTCGACGATCCGCTGCATCTCCATACGGGCGAGGGCGGCGTCTTCGGCGGAGGACTCGACCATCGCGGCGGGGAGTGGTCGGTGCAGTGCGAGCCGCGCTCTGCGAATGCACTCGTTACGCACGATCTGGAACATCCACGATCCGAGCGCGGCCGTGGCCCTGAGCGTCCCGATCTTTCGATACAGGACGATCAGGGCCTCCTGCGCCGCGTCCTCTGCATCCTCGGGTGTTGCGCAGAGGGTGTGGGCGAAACGCTGCACGTGCGCATGCGAACCGTCGAGGAGTGTCGCGATCGCGCGAGGATCACCCTGCTGGGCGGCGCTGACGACCTGCTCGGTCGGCCAGGACGAAGCGGCGCGGCTAGTCACGAGAGCGGGCTCTCATGAGGAAGAAGCAACCACAGATAACGACTGCGGCTACGGCGATATAGACGATGATGGTCATGGTGAGCCTCCCGTTCAGGTCGATCGAGCGTCGACACGTACATAAGAGCCCCGCCGTCGCGAAAAGGATTCAGCGGAGCCCCTTCGCGGTCGCCGTTGTTGTGGTGGTGGAGCCGACCCATAGACCTAGTGTACTAGTTCACCAGCACACTGTAAATCCGGGGTCCTGCCCGCTAACGTAAGGGGCATGGTCAGAGCACCCGAGGCCATCGGCCTGGAGGACTTCGATGTCACGATCGACCGCGATGCCGAGGTTCCGATCGGAGTGCAGCTCGCCTGGGCGCTGCGCACGCGCATCCGCGACGGCAGGTTCAAGCCCAGCCAACGACTCCCGGGACTACGCGAGCTGGCCGAGGCGGTCAGCGTGAACGTCAACACGGTCCGCGCCGTCTACCAGAACCTCGAGCACGAGGGCCTGATCGACAGCCAGCAGGGCAGCGGCACATTCGTCGCCCCCACCCAGCACAGGCCATCCGCCGTGGGCACGATCGCAGCCGACGCCGCGCGCGAGGCACAGGCGACCGGAGTCGACCCACGCGAAGTCGCAGCCGCCCTCTACGTCGCATCCGAGCCGCCTGCCCGGCCGGCAGATGAGGCGGCGGAGCGCCGGCGCCTACTACGCACACAGATCGCCGGGCTCGAGCGGACCCTCGGCGAACTCGAAGCCAAACACCCCGGCCTCGCGCCGGCGCCCACCCAGACACACGCCAACATAGGCCCGGCGCTGCTGGGCAGCGAACAGCTCGAACAGGTAC
This sequence comes from uncultured Solirubrobacterales bacterium, assembly GCA_963813745.1. GTDB lineage: Bacteria > Actinomycetota > Thermoleophilia > Solirubrobacterales > Solirubrobacteraceae > Palsa-744. The sequence goes on along the minus strand of CAWEZW010000004.1, from coordinate 153,954 downwards.
TGACACTGCTGGTGCATCGCCTGACCGCCATCCAGACGGCGATCGACGCGCTCGGGCGTAAAGAGGACCCGGGCGATGCGGAGGGAGAGCGCAAGCGCCAAGCGGCCACGGCCAGCAAGCGCGCTGGCCGATCTCCGACCAATCGACCGCGAGCCAAAACGCGTCCCGCGCCCGCGGGGGCCTGAGCTCGAATGGCGCATCTCTACTTCCTGGCAATAGCGCTCGGCTTCCCCCTTGTGATCCTCCTCCTGGCATTGGTCGGCGGATACCTCTATCGCGGCCGCGACGCCGAGCTACTCGACTGGAAACCCACCCGCTCTCCCGAGCGAGAAGCCGAGCTCGCGATCAATGACATCAACCAAATGCGCGCCTCCCTGAACGACCTACGGCGCCGACGCGACGCAGACAACAACATTTGACGGATCCTCGCCGCGGATTCAGTCCTGCAGCGCGACCGCGGCGGGTACGCCCGTGGCGAGGTAGCCGGGCAACGCCACGATCAGCACCGATGCGACGGTCACGAGCAGCAGGCTCGTGACCGCTGTGAGCGCACCGAAGGAGTAGACGACGGGGAACCCAATCACGTTCGCGAGCGCCCGATCCAGGAGCTGCTGGCCGTAGAGGCCGAAGACCGCGCCGGTCGTGCAGCCGACGCCGAGCAGCAGCACGCTCTCGAGCATGATCGTGCGCCACAGCTCCGCGGCGGGGAAGCCCTCGAGCTTGAGCTTGGCAAGGCGCGGGCGGCGCTGCCAGACCATGTTCGCCATCGCCGCGGCCATCGCGAGGACCGCGACGATCAGGATCAACGTGGCGATCTGCGTCAGCCGCTCAAGGCCCTGGCGGCTGAGCGTGTTCTGGCGGCCGGCGTGCTGGGAGGCGGTTTCCACCGCCAGGCCCGAGCGCGGTCCGAGCTCCCGTTCGATCTCGCGACGGGCCTGCAGGGCAGAGACGCCTGGGTCGAGCAGGACGTTGTAGGCGCTCGCGTCTTCGCTCGCCGAGGCTTGGGCGTAGTCGGACGCATTCATCACGATCGCTCCGGGCGCCCAGCCGATGTTCGTGGAGGTCGCCGCGACGCGCATCCGCGTCGGGTTCGGCGCGGGCAGCGTGAACGCGGAGCCGATCCGCAGATGGTGTTCTTCGGCGATCGCGCGCGTCAGCACCGCCCAACCGCCCGCGCGCACCCGCGCGGTCGCCTGGTGCAGATTGCCTTCGACGATCTGGCTCGCCGGCAGCAGCGGGCTGGAGGAGCGCGGCGGCGCGATCACCCAGATCCGCCGCTGCTCCCAGTCGAGCAGCCCGCCCCGGTAGATCCGCACCGCACGCACGCCCGGCAACCGCTGCAGCTTCCTCTGCTCACCCGGCGCCGGCGTGAACGGTGCGGTCTGCAGCAGGTTGTAGGAGCCGGCCGGCGAGACCCAGACGTTGGTGAACGCGTTCATGTCGTGCGCTGCGTTTTCCAGGCCCTGCAGCAGATCGCCGTGCGCGGCCTGGATCGCGACGCTGCCGAACACCGCGATCGCCCCCGTCGCCGAGATCGCCAGCGCGCGCGTGCGTCCTGCGCGCAGCTCCATCACCGCGACGTGCGGGACGGCGCTCACGATGCTCGGCGCCAGGCGTCGCACGAGCGCGAGCGTCCCCGCCAGGGGCAGCGGCAGCAGCAACAGCAACGCGGCGACGAGACAGACCATCCCGATTACGGCCGCTTTCGGTGCGAGCAGAAGGATCGCGGTGGCCGCCGCCAGGAACGCGAGGCCGCCGAGCGCGAGCCTGCCCAGGCTCGCGCCGCCATCCCCGCCGGAGAGGTCACCGGGCGCGGTCAGAACGGGTGGGCGGCGCGAGAGGATTTCGCGCAGCGGGCTGAGCACCGCCACGCACGCGGCGAGCATCCCCCCGCCGACGGCGACCGCGACGCTCTGCGCGCTGACCACGCGCTGCGAGCCGACCGCGAACGCGGATGACAGATAACCGGGGTTCGAGCGGAACAGGTGGATCGAGAGCTCCTCTCCCAGCGCCAGCCCAAGCGCGCAAGCAAAGGAGCCGAGCACGATCGCGTCGAAGAGCAGGACGACGATCACGCTTTTGGGGGGGTACCCGTCGCGGCGCAGATCCGCGATCAAACGGCGGCGCTGGGGCACCGTCAGGAGCATCGCGTTGAACGCGAACAGGAACCCGACAAGCGCACTGATCACGGCGAACAGCGCCGTGGACTGATTGCTCGCCGCCGACGCCCGCGCAAACAGCTTTTCGTCATAGCTCGCGGACTCCACGTTCAGCCGCCCGGCAGCGAGCGCCGTCAGGGCCGCGCGCACCGTGGCTTCCCGGCCAGGGGCGACCTCGACGAGGATGCGGGAGAGGCGGTGCGCCAACCCCGTCATTTCCTGGGCGAAGACCAGCGGCGCAATCGCGATTGGGGTCGCGATCAACGGCCCGATCTGCTTGGTGTGCAACTGCTCATACAGCGGCGCTTCCTCGACGCGCCCATTCAGCTGGAAGGTGGCTTCCTCGCCGAACTTAGTCACGCCGATCTTCTTCGCCAGCGGCGCCGGCAGCACGATCGCGCCAATCCCCGCGAACGGGCTCAGCGAGGTATGGCGCACCAGCGTGCCCCCGAGCTTTGCGAGGCTCGCGTCGGCACCCACGAGCTCCACCGACTCGCTGCCATTCGGGCCGCTCACGTCCGCGCTCGCTTCCAGCAGCGGCGCGGCCGCGTGCACGCCCGGAATCGCGCGCACCCGTCCGAGCATGCCCGCCGGCAGACCGTGAGAATCGCGCGCGATCAGCTGCAGCGTCGCGTTGCCGACGATGCCGCGCGAGAGTTGGGCCACCGAGCTGGACAGGCTCTGAGTCGCGACCTGGGAGGCGAACAGCAGCGCGACTCCGGCGGCGATCCCGACGATCGCAAAGCACTCCTGCAGCAGCCGCGCGCGCAGGCGCACCTGGTACAGGTGCAGGACGTTGCGCGGCTTCATTGGTGTCTTTTCTCGGGCGCGTTCACGACGCGACGGGTCGTGTGAGCCGGCTGTCAGGCTCGTACTCGCCGAGCTTGCCGTCGCGCAGCGCGTACACGCGGTCGGCATACGCGGCGGCCTGCGGGTCGTGGCTGACGAGCACGATCGCGACCTGGTGCTCGCGACAGAGCTCGGTCAGCAGCTCGAGCACTTCCCGCCCACGCTGAGAGTCCAGGCTGCCCGTCGGCTCGTCCGCGAGCAAAAGGCGCGGTTCGGTGGACAGCGCCCGCGCAATCATCACGCGCTGGCGCTCGCCCATCGAGAGCGTCTCCGCGCGGTGCTCCAGGCGTCCCCCGAGTCCGAGGCGATCGAGCAGCGGCGCGACCTGACGGTGCGCGTCGCGCCAGCGCATCGTTTTCAGGAGCTTCAGCACCGCGTTGTCGATCGCCGTGACCCCCGGCAGCAGGTCGAAGTTCTGGCGGATGAACCCCAGTTCGGAGAGCCTGAAGTGCGAGGCCTCGCGCTCGGACAGCAAGGACACGTCGCGCCCGCCGATCAGCACAGCGCCGCTGGTGGGGGCCAGCAGCGTAGCGACCATCAAAAGCAGCGTGGTCTTGCCAGAGCCGGACGGTCCGTACAGCGCGACCATCTCGCCCGGCTCGACGGTCATCGAGACGCCGTCGACGGCGCGCACGGGCTCTCCGCCCACCTCCGGGTAGTGCTTGACCAGATCACGCAGCTCCAACATTTAGGTATGCCCCTTCTCCGCCTGCCAATAACGAGCATCCCGCGCCCCCGCGGAACCTTCATGAGATTCAATGGCGCGCGAGTCTACTCGATGCCATGCGCCTCGCCGCCGGGCCTCGGCTTGGCGGGCATCACGAGCTCCGCTCCGCGCGAGCGTCGTCCGGGAGCGCCGGGCAGCAGACCCCGCAATCCCAAGCGCGCTCGGAACACGAGCATCGTCAGATCGGCCGGCCCGTCCAGCGCGCCGAGCACCGCCCTGGTGAGAGGCAGCGCCTCGGGCGTAGCGGCCTCCGGCGTCGACAGATAGAAGCTCGCCATCGCCGCCAGCAGGAGCGTGTGCGCACGAGCATCCGGCAGGCCCCGCGCGGCGCCCAGCGAGCGCTCGGTCAGCCGGCCCATGTGCGCAGCGGCTTCTTGCGGCGAGGCGTAGAGGCCGATCAGGTTGTGCTGTCCGGTGGTGCGATCCTCGGCGACGTCGACCAGGTTGTCGAGCAGCGAGTGCAGCGCCCCGATCCAGGGGAAGTAGGCGTCCTTGACCGCGGTGACCGCATCGAACGAGCGCTCGAAAGCGGGCTCCGCCGCGAGGGCGATCAGCGCGTAGACACACAGCGAGGAGCCGCCCGCGGCCGCGGTCTCCCACCAGCGCAGGTCCTCCCCAGGTGGGGTCGCCGCGCGCGCCCAGCGCTCGAGCGCCGCGAATTCGCCCTGTTGGCCGATCTCCGATCGGTCGCCGGTGTTGCAACTCTGGAACTCGACGATCCGCTCCGCCGCACGCAGCGCCTCCGGCGCAAGCGCCGCATATGACGGCAGTGTGGCAAGCGCAGCCCGGCAACCGTCGAGAATCTCCCTCAGGTAGCCGCCATCATCGCGCTGGCGAGAATGCTCGTAGTAGTCCAGGTGTCGGGCATCCGGGTCGAGCGCGACGAGCAGCGCGCTGTGCAACCGCCTGCCGTTGGCAGCCGGATTGGCGGACGGCTGCTCGCCGAGCATGTCCAGATAGTTGTAGGCAGCCTGAAAGCAGGTCATCGCGCGCGCGGCGGCAGCCCGGTGACGAGCCGGCACGAACGCGGCAAACGCCGCCGCCCCCTCGACATTGCCCCACTTGCGCTGCGCATCGAGCGCCGTGCCGCGCAGCAGCGGATCGGGAATCCGAGACGCCCGCGCCCGGCGACGGCGCCGCTCCAGACACACCCTTGGAAACACACCGAGCCAGTAACGCCGGGCAGCGCCGGCAAACGACACGGCGAGCGCAATACGACCCTCAGCCGGCATGTTCAGGTCAGCCGCCGGCCTGTTTTCCGCCGTAAACCACGTGCGGGTACTGGCTGCTCTGCCCGTTGAACGTGAACGGGCTCTGCTGCAGGCAGGGCGGAGCAGGGACTGAATTAGCGGTTTCCGGCGCGTTGGCGATGTGCAGTTCGATCAGCTGTTCGATCACGCCCTGGGTGACCGTCGCGTTGGGCGGGCCGGTCACCGCCGGCGCCGAGTTTGCGCATGCGCTGGTGCTGAAGGCTTGCAGCCCGCCGGCGAGGGAGTTGAAGGCGCCGGGCTTGAAGTACGGGTTCGCCCGGTCGGTGCCGACTCGCTGGGAGTAGACCGCCAGGCCCTGGGGGGCAAGCGCCTGCATCGAGCGCAGATAGTGCTGCTCGACCCCCGCCGTTGAGTCGTCGCTGTTCGTGTCGTGGGCCTCGGTGGCGGCGGTGAGGTTGGCGAACAGCGCCTGCACCTCGGGCACATATTCGCTCGTGTATTGCAGCAGCGGATCGAAGTTGTGCAGGACGGGGCTGAGGTTTTCGAGCAGCGGCACCGTCAGGTTGAGCGACTTGGCGACATCCGGCAGACCCCGCTTCGCCGCCACGGTCAGCGGCCCGAGCGAGGTCAGGAAGCTGTTGAACGGGGGCGTGAACGGTTTCGCCGCCCCGACCAGCTTTGCGAGCTGGATCTCGCTGGGACGGAACTCTTCGTAGTACGGATTGGCGGCGGCGGCGAAGCGGTCGAGTTCTTTCAGCGCCACGCGCGAGCTGCTCTCGAACCGCGGCAGCTCGCGGAAGGCCTGGGCGAACGCCTGGCTGCCTTCGGCGGCGGCATGGAAGGTGTGTTCGCCGTTGACGATCAGACCTTCGAGCTCGTGGTCGCGCCCGGAGAGCGCGGTGAAGACCACCCCGGTGTTGTGCACCAGGGCCGTCACCGCCCCTTCCTGGGAGGCGAGGACGCTGACCAGCTGGTTGGCGCTCTGGACGAACGGGTCGAGCGTGGCGAAGTCGTTGTTGACCGCTTCCCCGTTCCCGTTCAGCCCTTCTTCCACCGACTGCTGCCACACCTGGAAGGCGCGGCGCGTCTTCGTGTTGAGCGAGGCCAGGATGTCGTCGAGCGTCACCGACGGTTCGACCTGGCTGTTGGACAGCCGGCCCCCGTCAGGCAGGAACGGCGCGGTCGTGCTCTGAGGGATCAGCTGCACGTAGCTCTCTCCCAGCAGCGTCTTCTGGCGCACGATCGCGTGCATGTCCGAGCGGATCGGGGCATCCTGGCTGTCGATTTCGAGCGTCGCGTGGCTGCGGCCGTCCTTGTCGACCTTCAGCGAGACGACATGGCCGATATCGACGCCCGAGATCCGCACTTCCGACTGTTCGGTGAGTGCCAGCACGCGCGGGAAGGCAATCGTCATGCGATACCCCTTCGGCTTCAGCGGCAGCGCCCCGCCGAAGGACTCCCACATGAACAGCAGCAGCGCGATGCAGCTCAGCGCGAACAGGATGATCACGAGGATGTTGCCCAGCGTGGGGGCGCGCTTCTGCATCGCTCAGCCTCCTGCCTTGACGGCGCCCGCCGGCGTGCTGCGCGTGCGGGTGGCGTGGTTCTGAGAGAACGCACTGCCGGTGAGCCCGGTGAGCAGGCCCGTCGAGCCCGTGGAGGTACTCGATCCGCGTGCCGCGCTCGCTTTTACGGTCGCACCCCCCCCAGTACAGGCCGCCCCGGTCGGAGCGTTGAGCAGGCCGAGCAGCAGTCTGACCGTGGGGTTGACTTCGCCGGCCCCTTTCAGGATCGGGACGACGTTGCAGTTGAAGTACGGCAGCGTATTGCCGAGCGCTCCGTGCGCGTCCGCGGAGCTGACCGAGCTGTTGAAGTCGTGGTTGGCCCACGCGAGGTAGAACAGGAACCCGCCCTTGCTGGACCCGGGGTTGTAGGCGAACTCGTTGAAGAGTTCGTTGAACACCGCGAAGCTGCTCGCCAGCTTCGGGAAGGCTTCACTCAGTTCCTTGGTGGCGGGCCCGATCTCGGTGATGACGGGCAGGATCTGGCGTGCGAACGGCCGGATCTGGTTCTTGATGATCGGGGTGGTCTTGATGAAGCTCGCCTGCGAGGCTTCCTCGGCGGGGCCGAGCGCCTTGGCGAACGGCTGCAGCTCCTTCAGCGTCGGGCCGAGCACGTTCGCGGCCGTGGCGAGCTTGCCCAGGCCCTGCTGCGCCTTGCCGAGCGCGCCGGGCAGCAGGCGCAGCGTGCTCTGAACGTTCTGTTCCTCCTTGGCGAAGGTCTTGAACACCGTGTTGGCGGACACGACCAGTTCGCTCAGCTGCTGGTCCTTGCCGCCCAGCGCTTCGATCAGCAGCCCGAAGTTGTGGATCGCGCGCGCGGTGTTCGCATGACGGGCATCGAGCTGATAGCCGATCTCCTGCAGGTCGCGCGCCGTCGGGTCGAAGCGCTTGAGCGCGGCCGACAGCGCTTTCCCGTTGCCCTTCAGCCCTTCGCCCGCGCCGGCCAGCAGCTCCTGCAGGTAGGCGCGCGTTTCCCCGTCCAGCCCCGCGAGGAATTCGTCGAAGTCGATGTTCGGGGCGGTCTGCGACAGCGGCAGCGTCGCGTCGCTGGACAGCGCTCCGCTCGAGGGCGTGCCCGGGTTGACCTCGACCGTCAGATCCTGCAGCGCCGTCTTCGGGCGCAGCAGCAGCGTCGCGTTGTGATAGATGCGCCCGTTGGCGTATTCCGGGGTCAGGTGCATGGTGATCACCCCGACCCCCTGGTGCAAATCGACGCTCGCGATTTCTCCGATCTTCGCCCCCGCGATCGTCACCGCCTGACCCTGGCCGGGCGTCACCGCCTGGGCGGTCTGGATGTCGGCCTTCAACGTGAAGTAGCTTTTCCCCAGGACCGGCACCCAGCCGGGCAGCTTGAGGTTCTCGTGCGCGAGGATGTAGCCGCCCACGAACGCCGCAATCAAGACCATCGAGACCACCGCGATGAACGCCGTGCGGTAGCGACGGATCTGGTCGCCGACGCCGAGGCCGCCCTCGCGAGAATCGGTCGGGTTCATCCGCCGGCTCCATCCGCGGGCCCGGACGAGAGCGGGCCGTTGAGGTTTGGCACGGCCTGGGTGTAGCACGGCACCAGCGGCTTATACGCCGGCTCTTCGGAGGGGAACGCGGGGCGGGTGCCTTCCGGGGTCAGCGGCGAGCGGGAGACGAGCGACAGGCCCTTCGCGCTGCTGCCCTCGATCCCGACCGGCGCCGAGCGGAACGTGGGGCCACCGCCGCCGACGAGGAAACGGTCCATCACGCCGTTGCCGTCGAAGCTCTGGCCGAGGCTCGCGAGACCCGCCAGCGTGTAGAAGAATTCTTTGTACGCTTCGACGCCCGAGGTGTTCGCTCCGTCCTGGAGCTTGGTGTTTGCGGCCGGGTAGAACACTTTGGTCAGGCACTTGCTGAAAGCATCGATCTGCTTGTAGAACGCGGGCTGTTCGCTGAACAGCTTGGCGAGCGCCGGCGTGGCCGTGACGAGCCCCTGGGCGACGCCGCCGAGCTCGCTCGGGGCAAGGAAGGCCTGCACCTGTTCGATCCACGGCAGCCCCGTGCGGATCGTCGCGGGCGTCTGCTTGATCCCCGGGATGATGTCGAGCGCGAACGTGCGCGTCGGCGGGAGCGCCGCGGCGAGCGAGCTGAAGCCCCGATCGATGCTGGTGAGCGCGCCCGGCAGTGCCACGACCGTGGCTGAGAGGCTCGGCGCCTGGACGGCGAAGGAGTGAAAGAACGTGTTGAAGTTGACGATCAGTTCGCCCAGATCCTGCTCGTGGACGTTCAGCGCCGAGGCGACGGTACCGACGCTCGCGATCAGTTTCGAGAGGTCGTGTTCTTCGGTGCCGGTCACCGCCTGGGCGTCGATCGCCGCGCTGCGCTCGGCCGAGGGCGCGCGATGGTATGTCTTGTTGAGCGCCTGCGCGGCGTTCAACCCTGACACGTCGGGGTCCTGTTCGGCGTTTTCGGCGGCCGTCGGCTCGCGCGTGAGTCCGTCGCCGTAGCCCTGCAGGAAGTTCTGCAGGTTGGCGCGCGTGTCGGTGTTCAGCGCGTCGAGGACCTGGTCGAGCTGGACCGGGTCGGAGGTCTGGGTGATCGGAAGCGTCGCACCCGAGGAGAGCGTCCGCGCCGCTGGGCTGCCCGGCTGTAGTTCGACGAAGTAGTTGCCTTCCAGGAACAGCCGTGGGCGGATCTTCAGCGTGGCGTCGGAGTGGATCGGCAGGCCGCTCGATTCGATTTCCATGCTCACCAGGCCGGTGTCGCCCTCGCGGCTGATCGACTTGACGGTGCCGACGTTGACTCCGGCGATCCGCACCGGCGAGGCGGGATGGACATCAACGGCTGTCGCGAACACCGCGTTCAGACGGTAGCCGTGTTTGAACGGGATGCGCTTGGTGAAGGCGAAGAACACGGCAATCAGGATGATCGCGAGGAACACGACGCCGACGCGCAGCGGGTTGTACCGCTGCATCTCGACGACCGACAGTTCATCGCGGCGGCGGCGTGGGCGCAGACGCAGGGGGCTCACTTGCCCTTCCCCTTCTTCTTTGCCTTTTGCTTCTTCTGCTTCTTCTTTTCCTTCTGCTTCTTTTCCTTCGCCGCCTTTTCCTTTGCGCTTTCAAGCCCGAGGGACTTCAACGTGGAGCTCGGATACGGCTGCCCGTACAGGTTCAGTTCGCGGGTGGTCGCTTCGTGGGTGGTGCCGGCGTTACCGGGCGCGTGGCCGATCACGGTCTGGCCGACCGCGTAGGCCTCGTTGCCCGCTTCGCACTCCTGCGGCTGGCCGGGCCCGGCGACGTTCGGGTAGGGGTTGTAGTGCAGGTGGTTGTCGTTGATCGGCGGACCGACTTCACCGGCTTTACCGAAGACGCCCGGCGCGCGATCGATCGAGGGACCGCTGGCCGGCGCCGAGGAGGGGAAGCCCTCGGCGTTGAACCCGTCCGGGGAGAGCACCGGCAGCACGCGGGCGAGCGTGCCGACGCCGACGTTCTCAGACAGGGTGCTCGCGAGGTTGCGGAACCCCAGCGTCAGATAGTTGCAGGTCACCTGCTCGGGCGCGAGCCCCGCCACGAGCGGGTTGCCAAGCGTCGTCGTCTGCGTCAGGTCTTCCAGACCGAGCGTGACGACGGGGTTCTGCGCGAACGCCTGGAACGCCTTCGCGGCATTGGCCAGCTCGGAGTTCAGCGCCGTGGCCGCGCTGAGGTTGACAGCGCCTTCGGCGAATGCGTGGGCGAGCGGTTGGGCGATCGTGCGCAACCCGCTCGCGGTTGGGCGCAGCAGGCGCATGAACTCGGCGCTTTTTTCCACGAAGGGCGCCTCGTACGCGAGCGAGTAGGTGGCCTGCCGCAGCGCCGGCGGGCCACCTTCGATCGCTCGTTCCAGCGAGGGAGCCACGCCCGCCCAGGCCCTGAAGAACGTGTCGAGGTCGCTCCAGAAGTTCGCGTTCTGCTGGGCCACCGGGGCGGTCTGCGCGGCGGGCCGGTCGAGCGCCCGCCACAGCTCGCCGAAGCCCGTCTTCGGCGCGGCGAGGTTGTGCAGCACGGGGATCGCGTTGGTGACCAGCGGTCGCAGCGTCGCGATCGTTTCGTTCAGCCCCAGTCCGCGCGCGGCGAGGCCGTCGCCGAAGTTGATCGTGTTTTTCTGAATCGCGGTTCGCGTCTTCTGGTCGAACATGTCGAAGAACTGGTTGAGGTCGACCGGTTCGCGCGTCTGGCTGACCGGGATCGTCGCGCCCTGCTCGAGCGTCTTTTGCGACGTGCCCCGTTCCAGTTCCAGGTACTTCGTCCCGATCGACGACGTCGACTGCACGACCGCCGTCGTGTCGGCCGGCAGCGGCTCGACGCCCTTTTCGAGCTTCAGGTCGGCGATCGCGGTGACGCGCCCGGTGGTCGGGCTCTGATGGGGCGTCAACGAGCTGATCACGCCGACGCGCGTGCCCGCGATCCGCACCTGGTTGTTCGGCTGCAGTTCCGAGGTCTCCGGCAGCACGATCTTCAGGTTGTACGTCGGCACGAACGGCAGCCCGTTGTTGGCGTTGTAGGACAGGAACACGGCTACCACCGCGATCAGCGTCGTGACCCCGCCGATCAGCAGCGGGCTGGCAGCCAGGGAGCTGCGCCGGCGCGGGCTCATCAGGGAATCTCCGATGGGTCGCAGCCCAGCAGCGCGTTGTCGATGAACGGTGAGGACCCGTCGGCCGCGGGCTGCGTCGCCGAGCCCGGGCAGCGGCGCAGCTGGCCGGTCTTCAGGCCTGCCAGCCCCTGCTGCGGGGTGACGGGCGTGAGCGTGTTGTTCGCGCCGAGTGAGAAGTCGTCGAACACGGGGGCCGCACGCGCGTAGTGGCCGTTGGCGTCGTAGTAGCCGGCGGCCGCGCCGAAGTCGCGGACGAAGCCCTGCAGGTCGGGGCTGTAGGGACCGAACGGCGCGGTGATCGGGACCGATTCCTTCTCCGCGGTGACGCCGTTCGGGGAGGCGGTCGACAGCGCCTGCGTGAGCGCCGGCAGGGCGCGAATCGCATCGGTGAAGTCGTTGTTCGGGCCCGGCTTGCTGAACGCCTGGCTGAGGTTTCCTACGACCGGCGTCGCCGTGTGCACCAGCGAGGTCAAGCGGGACAGGAACAGCGGGAGTTCCTTCTGGTTGGGCTTGGACACGTTCACCAGCGCTGTCAGCGCGCCGAGCGTGGGCGGCAGCTCGGCAAACGTGCGGTTGCCCGCGCGCAGGGCCACCGGCAGCTGATGCAGAGCCTGGGCGAGGCTCGCCTGGTGCGCGCCGACCGCCTGGAAGGTCGTATCGGTGTTCCCGATCAGATCCGTGAGCTGTTCTGAGTGGGCCGCGATCGTCGTGACCGCCTTCGCCCCTTCCACGAGGAAGCTCGTGAGCGCCGCCTGTTCGTGGTCGAGCTCGGAGAAGAGATGGCTGGCGGCGGACAGCGACGGGCCGAAGTACTTGATCGCCACGCTGAAGTCGGGGCTCGTCCCCTCGTACTGTTCGGCCGAGCCCTGGAGAAACTCCTGCAACCCCTTGCGCGTCTTCGGGTTGAAGGTGTTGAACAGCTGGTCGAGATCCACGACACCGTGCGTGGCGGTGCTCGGCAGCGTCGCGCCCGCCGCCAGCGCGGGCCTGTTGTTGGGACCGGGGGTCAGCGCGATGTAGCGGTTGGCGATGCTCGTCAGGGACGGCACCCGCACAGAGGCCGTGGTGCCTTCGTGCAACGGCGTAAGCGAAGAGTCCACATGGACCGTGACGAGCGCCTTGTAGTCGGAGGTGAGGGTGATGTTTTCGATGTTCCCGACCGGCACGCCGCCGACCTGCACCTGATCGCCCTTGACGAGCTGGTTGCCTTCGGCGAACAGGATCTTGTAGGTGGCCCCGCCTCCGCCGGCGAAGATCAGGTAGGCGACGATCAGCACGACCAGCGCGAGCGCGCCCACCGCGAACGGCCGCGTGCGACCTCGCGATGAGCCGCGCACGGGGCGGGGTCCGGAGGACGGATCGCGCGGCGCCGGCGAGGGCGAGGAGGCGGGCGGCCTCGGAGGAGTGGCTGTCACCATCAGTTTTCCTTGCCTTCAGAGCCCTCGGCGGGAGCAGAGCCGGTCGAGGACGCGGCGCCCGAGTGGTCGGGGATCGCCGCCGACGAGGGCCCACTGCCGACCTTCGGGTCAGGGATCTCCCCCAACCGCGCGATCAGCTGGACCCACTGTCCCGGCGTGATCGCCGCCCCGAAGGCGCTCGCGGATCGCGCCTCGCCGGTCGCGCGACCCGTACCTTGGAGCGGCGTGAACTCGACGCGGATGTCCTCGCCGTGGCCGGGGGCCGCGACCGTGTTGTCGGTCCCCGGATAGCTCGTCGGGCTGACGATCTCGCTCGGCTTCATCGTGCCCTGCAGCGTCAACAGCTTGCGGACCGTGATGTCGGCGATCGAGCCCGGGCGGGTGGGGTCGGATCCGCCGGTGAGGAGCATGCCGTTGATGGCCGTGATCGCAACCGCGTCGCCGGCGGCGGTCTCGGCGGCGTTGGTGGCGTCGGCTGCCGCCACGCGGCTGCACCGCAGCGATGACACGGTCGGGTGCAGGCCCGAGACGGACAGGAACTCGAGCGTCGCCAGCACACGCCGGTCGACCTGCCCGGTCTGGATGTCCTGGCGCCCGCACGCGGGAAGGTGGATGCCGGGGTCGCTGATCACCTGCTGCTCGAGCTGCTCCTTGGACTCAAGCAGCACCTGCCCGACCGTCGGAGAGTTGCCGAGGAAGGGGTTCTCGCCCTTGGCCCGGAAGATCGAGGTGTTTTCGAGCTGCACCCAGCCATCGAGGATCGGCTTCGGGTCGATCAACGGCGCGCCCACTCCGGCGGGACGGATCTGGAAGAGCATATGCGGTTCGCTCGTGCCGGGACCGACGTGCCCGAGGACGGTCCCCGCGACCACCTGCACGCCGACGCTCAGCGGGTGCAGATAGACATCGTCGGAGCCGGAGCGGAACACCCGCGGATTGCTCGTCGACGGAGATGTCGCGGCCGGGACCGGAAGGACCGGCGGTCCTACCGGCGCTGCCGGGGCCGCTTCAAGACCGGCCGCCGCGCCCAGCGCCAGGCTGGAGACGGTGGCGCCTTCGGACAGCGGCGAGCGGGGTTGCGCACCGGCGCTGGCCGGACCGCTCGGAGCGGGTTCGCTCGATCCACTCGAGGAGGCGATCCGCGCGCTGACCGCGGTGTGCTCGTGCGGCTCGAGCACCGGGTACAGCGTCGCCACGCTGCCGAGCTCGGCATAGGTGTAGGTATTGCCGTAGGCGTCGCGCAAGGTCACGTAGCGCCCCAGCGAAGGGGTAACGCCTGACGCGACGATTTCCCCGTCCTGCACCGCGATCACCGGCGCACCCTGCTGGGAGTAGATCGTCGTCCCGACGAGCGTCTTAGGCTCACCGGCGGGCGAGGTTCCGCTCGCGAGCACGGTCGCGAAGCCGTCGGTGTAGCGCGAGGGCGCGTGCACCGGGAAGCGGGCCTCGGTCAAGCCGGTAACCGCCCCGAGTAGCTGCGAGGGTGTGCCGCCGAGCAGCTGCGCGCGCAGCATCACCGATTCCACGTACGCCTGCGAGTGGTTATACGAGAACACCGCGGCGCGGATGTCCGTCTCGCCCCCGGCGGCCTTCAGGTACCTGGCGGCGGTGAAGATCGCGTCGGCCGGGTTGTACGGGTCCTTGAAGCCGTCGCCGTTGGCGTCCACGCCATACTGCGCCCACTCCGCGGGCAGGAACTGCATCCAGCCCTCCGCGCCGGCGCTGGAGACACTCAGGTCGCGGCCGTAGTCGGTCTCCACCTGGTTGATCGCCGCGAGCACCTGCCACGGGATCCCGTAGGCGGTGCCGGCGGCCTGATAGATCGGCAGCAGGAACGGCGGCACCTGGAAGCTTTCGATGAAGAAGCTCGAGATCCCCGAGATCGGCGATCCGAGCGTCAACGGTAGCGGCGGTGTCAGCGCGGAAGGCGCCGGCGCGCGACGCTTCCCCGGCGCGCCGGCCGTTGATGAGCCTTCGTTACCGCTCGCTTCTTCCTGTTTGCCGCCGCCGGTGCTGTTCGATTTCGGGTGCATGTGGGTGGAGCGCTCGCCGGGAGTGCTCCCCTGCGGACGTTGCGCCCGCACCCGCGGCGCTGTCGTTTCGACCGGCGCGCTCGGTTGCGATGACGCGGGCGCCGGCACGGTTTCTGTCGTTGTTGTCGCCGTGCTCGTGGACGGCGCGGTGGCGGGCGCTTCGGGAGCGGGCGTGGTGGTCGTCGCCGCGGCCGGCGACATCGTCGTCGTCGTTTCGACCGAGGTCGTCGTGCCGGTCGATGGCGATGAGGCCGGCGGTTCGCTGGCGCCCGCCGCCGCCGGCGTCAGCGCGAGCGCGCCCAGAGCTCCAAGCAGCAGGCGGATCGCGGGGCGGATGAGCGTTTGTGTGGTCATCGTCTGACGATCAGTTGCCGAGTAGGTAGTTGAGGAGCATTTCGCTCGCGCCGGAGCTTTCGGCCGAGGGCGTGTAGTAGGTGGTGCCTGCAGCCGCGCCGCCCACCGGCTTGGCGGTGGACGTGGCCCCGGCTTCGGAGCCAAGGCTCGTGAACGCGCCGTTGCTCGAGGAGAGCGTCGGCACCGGACCCGGGTACTTCGCGATCGCCTGCGCCGGGGTGGCGCCGTTCAGGACCGCGAGCGTGCGGTCCATCACGAGGCTGGTGGAGTTGCCGGCGGCGCTCGCGGAGGCGGGGCTTGCGGAGGCTGAGCTTTCCGCCCCTTTGACGAAGTTCGCGCTGCACCCGCTCTGGGGGGTCACCTTGTAGCCCACGCAGTTCTTGGCGATGATCTCGGCGCGCACGAAGTGACCGAGCGAGTCGTACCCGTTCAGGCTACCGCCGCCCAGGAAGATCAGGTCGAGCAGCCGCTCGAGGCCGCCCGTGTTCCGCAGGCTGGAGAGCAGTTCGGAGAAGTTGCCGGCGAACGGCTTGGCGGCGCCGCCCAGCTTCTGCACGCGTTCGAGCAGCGGTTTTGTGGCCGCGATCGCCGGGCCGGAGACCTGCGCGGTCTTGCCGAGGCTCACGAAGAACTTCGTCGAGCTCTTCTGGAACGGCACGAGGTTGGTGAAGATCCCGTTGATCCCGGGCGCGGCGGCTTTGAGGTCGGTGAAGGTCGGGGTCGTTTCGTCGGCGAACTTGCCGATCCGTTCCATCGCCGGCCCGAACTGCCGCAGGAAGGCCGGGAAGTCCGCGAGGTTCTGCGCGAGCTCGCTGTCGTGCCTGGCGGTGGCGGTCGCGACCGTGTTCTGCTGCACGATGTAGTCGGCGACGCGTTCGCGCACGGCGGCGAACGGAGCCAGCGCCTGATCGGAGTCCAGCGAGAGCTTGGCGAGAAGCTTGTTCTCGCCGGCCAGGATGCCGAGCACCTTGTCGAGTTCCCGCAGCGCCGGATCCGCGCGTTTGACGACGACGTTGATGTCGCTGCCGCGCCCGGCCAGGCCGGCGCCGAGTTCGTTGATGATGATCGTGAAGCGCTCGCGCACGGGCAGCCGATTGATGTCGTCGAGCAGGTCGACGTCGACCGGGCTGGATGTGTTCTGAACCGGCAGCAGGATCTCGCCCGCGCCTTCCCGGCCGCTCGGGATCCTGTGCAGCGGCGGCGGCAGCGGCGTGCCTTCGGCGCGGGGCTGCGTCGGCAGGCAGTTGACGAACTTCTCGCCGAGCAGCGCCTCCGGTTCGATCCTGCAGCTGGCGTCGGCGCGAAAGTCCTGAAAGCCGGGGGTTTCGATGTTCAGCACGACCGCCGCCTGCGCCTGCGGCGTGGGGGTGACCGACCCCACGGTTCCGACCTTGACGCCGTCGATCTTCACGTTCTCGCCGGGAACGAGGTTGCCGGCATCGTCGAAGATCGCACGGATCGTGTAGCTCCCGTTCGAGCCGCCCGCCGAGGTGGCGAGCAGCACGACCACAACCAGCGCGGCCATGCAGAGAGCTCCGGCGACTCCGGCCGCGCCTCTCCTCCACCCGACGATCTGCGTCCTCAACCCGATCACTTCCTTGCGGTTCAACTGAGACAAGGGGCGCCATCGTATCGATGGCGCCCCCCGTCTTGATTGCGCTTCGGTCGAGCTGACGTCTCCCAAGACGCCAGCTCGCCGTTATCGGCTTACTTCTTGGGGCACGGCGCGCTGTACGTGGCTTCCGCGGTCGAGCCGCCGAGGAAGCTCATCACCGCCTTCAGCGGAAAGCCCCCCTTCGGGCACTTCTTCGGCACGGTGATGTAGTAGGTCGTCTTCTTGCCCTTCTTGTACGCGGCGCCTACCTGCACCTCGATCTGTTTCACCGACCCATCGAGCGCGCCGGGCACCGATTCGATCAGCGGCACTTCGGCTTCGACCGTCGGACCGAACGGCGGGGAGGAACTGACGACTTTGCCCTTCGACAGGAGTTCGATCGAGACCGGCGAGTGGCCATCCGCAAAGAACTCTAGGCCGCCACCGGGGGCGAAGAACGGTTCTATCGTCGCCGTCTCTTCGACGCGTTCGGTGCCGAAGCTGACGACACCGCTTCCATGACCGACTGGGCCAGCTTTCGAGGACCTGGGGCATGGGCCGGTCCCGCTCTTTTCAATCACTTCCGGCGCACAGGTGCTGAACCCCTGCGGGTGCAGCTTCGCGCTCGCCGGACCGTAGAACTTGACCCCGATCAGCGGCGGCGGGAAACCACCATATTCGGTCCCCGAAATCGTGAATTCAGACTTGAGTGCGGCCCCCGCACCGAGGATGTCGCCGGTATGCGGGAAGCCCGGGATCGGAACGGCCTCCGCTTTCAGCGTGATCGTCGGCGCCGCCGACGCCGAGGCCGACAGGCCAAGGACGGCAAGGCCGAGCACGGCCAGACAGGTGGTTATTCTGCGCATCATCTCTCTCCTCTTATTCGATGGACAGATCCCCTCGATCCGGGTAGCTCCGGAACCTAACGCCGGTCCGGCGACTCGAAATCTCCGACTGAACGAGCCGGAGATCAATGGCGATCTCTACGACAACCATATCCGTCGCGGCCGACCGCTTCAAGCCCGAACCGTCGGGCGGGCAAGGGCTTGCGGCGTGCTCGCTCCTTCCGCCTGGCTGCACAGCCAGGCGGCTGCTGACGATTGCGAGGCGACTACTTACGATTTTAGCTCTGAAGACACTCGTCTCAGATATCTCATGCTCAAGTAGAGGATTAGGCTCTCGATAGGGAGTCAGGCTATGAAAGCTCCAGCTCCTCACCGGCGAAGCGCACACCGACGGACTCGAGGATCACCTGCCGCGGTCCCTGCTCGACGCGCCCGGCGACCAGTGCTCCCAGGCCGAGCCGCTGTGCGAGCGCCACGACCGCCTCCCCCGCCCCCGGCGCGCAGTACAGGGCATAGCCGGAGCCCATGTTGAACGTCGAATACGCCGCGTGCTGATCCATCTGCGCCTGCTCGACCAGAAAGCTCAGCACCTCGGGCACCCGCGGCAGCCGCTCGATCCGGTACGTCAGCTCGCGCGGCGGGCGCATCAGCTTGAGCAGACCATGTCCGGTGATGTGGCTGATGTAGGACAGCGGCAGTTGCTCCTGCAAGCAGCTGCCCGCACGAGGCCCACGTACATAACCGAAGGCTCCAGCAGCGCCTCACCCAGCGCCGTGCCGTCTCCCAGCTCGGTCGCGTAGCCATCCGGCAGTCGCCCCGCCAGCAGTCGCGCCAGCGAGGCGCCGTTGGCGTGCAGCCCACTGGAGGCGACCAGCACGATTTCGTCGCCCGGGCGCCAGCCCCTCACCCAGGATCGGCGCGCGCCCCTCCGGCACCACCCCCACGGCGGCGCCCGCCAGCTCGATCTCGCGCTCGTCCAGCAGCCCCGGCAACGACGGCGACTCCCCGCCCGCCCCACGTGCAGCCCGCGTCCACGCACGCCGTGCGCCAGCCCTCGATCAGCGCCGCGGCGCGCTCGCGCTCGCGATACCACTCCGAAGCCCCGGTCGCGAAGTACGCGTTCACGACCAGCGGCAGCGCGCCGACGCAGCAGAGGTCGTTGAAGATCGCCGCGACCGTGTCGTAGGCGACATCGCCGAAGCGGTTGCTCCCCTGCTCTTCCAGCACCTGGCGCGCGATCATCGACTTCGTGCCCAGTCCCTCGACGACGAACGCAAACGTGCGCCCGTCCAGCTCGAACACGAACGCGGGCTCGCCGCGCGATGCGTCGAGCGCGCTGCCCGCCGCGGGCCGCGAGCAGCGACGAGGTGGAGAGCGCCCTGGCGATCGCCAAGCGCTTGCCGGCGTCGAGCGTCTCGTAGTCAACGCCCGCCGCGCGGTAGCCGGTGGCGCCGTGCGGCGGCTCGGGTCCAGTCATGCCCGGGACCCTACCCCTCGGCCAAGCGGGGCCGCGACTTCCTCACGGCCAGGCTTCTGCTGGCCGGGAGGAACGTCCTGATCCCGCGTTGCTGGCCGGAATGAACGTCCGGATCAGCGCCGCTTCGCGAGCGACCTCTTCGGGCACGGGACCTTCAGTTCGGTGACGATGTTCTGGCCGCCTTCCAGCGTCACTTCGCCCTTGCCCGGGAAGCCGCCCTTTGGACACTTCGCGGGGAGGCGCCCGAGTAGTAGGTCTTCCCTCCTCTTCGCTGATCGCGGCGCCGGCCTTCTCTTTCAGAAGGTCCCGGACACCGGCAGCGCGCCCGGGACCGAGTCGACCAACGGGATGTTGAACGTCAGCTTCGGCCCGTATGGCGGGGGCGCCGTTTCCCACTGCGCCGGGATGATGATCTGCGCGGAGATCGGCGAGGCCGCGTTGGCGTACGCCACGACCCCGTTGCCGGGGGTGATGAAGACTTCCAGCGCGCCTTCCTCACGGGTCGCTTCGCCACTACCGATCCGGTCGGCCACGCCCACCGTCCCATCGGCGATCCGGGACTGCTTGGGACAGCCTTCCGGGCCGACTTCTTCGAGCTTGGCCACCGTGCAGGTCGGAAAGCCCGCCGGATCGATCTTCGTCCCCGCCGGGAAGTACAACACCAGCCTGCGCGTCTGCAACGGCAGGCCGCCGGGCAATTCGTTGCCTTCGAGTTTGCCTTCGATTTCGACATCGGCGCCGGCGCCGAGAATGTTGCCCGTTTCCGGGAACCCCGGAATCGGCACGATCGCCGCTTTCACGCCCGTAACGGTCGCCGCCGAGGCGAGGGCCGGAAGGGCGAGGACCGCCAGCGCGACCAGGACTGAGTACATACATGCTTTGCGCATCAGCTTCTCTTCTCCCCTGCTCGGTGAACTGGGCCAAGTCTAAGGGTCAAGCGAGCAGACCGCGCCACTACGCGCGCCTCAGACTCGATATACCCCCTCACCACCCCGCCGTCCAAAGGAGGACCATGGATTTTCAGCCAAGTGAGCTCTGTATCGAATTCAAGGAGCGCCTCAGCGCGTTCATGGACGAGCAGATCTATCCGGCCGAGGCGGTCTACGAGCGCCAGCTGCGCGAGTCCGGCGACCCCCACCATCAGCCGCCGATCATGGAGGAGCTCAAGGCGCGCGCGCGCGAGCGCGGCCTGTGGAACATGTTCCACCCGGATCCCGAGTACGGCGCCGGGCTCTCCAACAGCGACTACGCGCCGCTCGCCGAGCTCCTCGGGCGCTCGCACATCGCCTCGGAGGCCTGCAACTGCTCGGCCCCCGACACCGGCAACATGGAGGTCCTCTCGCAGTTCGCCACCCCCGCGCAGAAAGAGCGCTGGCTGCGACCTCTGCTCGACGGCGAGATCCGCTCCGGCTTCGCGATGACCGAGCCCGACGTCGCCAGCTCCGACGCGACCAACATCGCGCTGCGGATCGAGCGCGACGGCGACGAGTACGTGCTCAACGGGCGCAAGTGGTGGACCTCGGGCGCGCTGCACCCGCACTGCCGGATCCTGATCGTGATGGGCAAGACGGCTGTCCGACGGGCCCACGCCACGCACAGCAGAGCCAGATCCTCGTGCCGCTCGACACGCCCGGCGTCTCGATCCTGCGCGGCCTGGCGGTGTTCGGCTACCAGGACCAGGAGGGCCACGCCGAAATCGACTTCGCCGACGTGCGCGTCCCCGCGGAGAACCTGATCGCCGGCGAGGGCGAGGGCTTCATGATCGCCCAAGCGCGTCTCGGCCCGGGGCGAATCCACCACTGCATGCGCGCGATCGGCGCGGCCGAGCGGGCTCTGGAGGCGATGTGCGCGCGCGCGGCCGCGCGCGTCACCTTTGGCCAGCCGCTCGCCGCGCGCGCCAACATCCAGGACTGGATCGCCGAGTCGCGCATCGAGATCGAGATGGCGCGCCTGCTCACGCTCAAGGCGGCCTGGCTGATGGACACCGTCGGCAACCGCCACGCCCGCACCGAGATCGCGGCGATCAAGGTCGCGGCGCCGAACATCGCGCTGAAGGTGATCGACCGCGCGATCCAGGTCCACGGCGGCGGCGGCGTCTCCGACGACTTCACGCTCGCCTGGGCCTACGCGCACCTGCGCACGCTGCGCCTCGCCGACGGGCCCGACGAGGTGCACAAGATGTCGATCGCCCGGCGCGAGCTCGCGCCGCACATGTCGCGGGAGGAGTAGCCGCGATTCGCGCTCAGGCGGTGATCTCGGCCGATTTGTCGATCACCCGCACGAGTGCCTGACGACGCGCGGGTCGAACTGCGTGCCGGCGTTGTCGTTCAGCTCGGCGAGCGCGGCCGCGACAGGCATCGCCTCGCGGTAGGAGCGGGTCGTGGTCATCGCGTTGAAGGCGTCGCAGCAGGACACGATGCGCGCTTCGAGCGGGATCGCGCTCGCCGCGCAGGCCATCCGGGATAGCCACCGCCGTCCCAGCGCTCGTGCGAGGAGCGGACGATCTCGCCGACCTCGCGCATGAAGCCTCCGACGCGCTCGAGCATCCGCTGGCCCTCGAGCGTGTGCGTCCTGATGATCGCCCACTCGCGCTCGTCGAGCTTTGCCGGGCTTGTTGATGATCTCCTTCGGCACCGCGATCTTGCCGACGTCGTGCAGCAGCGCGGCGAACTCGACGTTGCGCCGCTCATCGGCGTCGAGCCCCAGCTCCCTGGCGACTTCGAGCGCGAGGCGAACGACGCTCTTGCAGTGCTCCCCGGTGTAGCTGTCGTCCGCCTCGACGACGTCGCCGAGCAACAGCGCGGTGCCCTGGTACGCGTCGTTGAGCTCGACCAGCTGCTCCAGGCGGGCGTGGCGCTCTCTGCGAGAACAGCCTCAGCACCCCGAACAGCGGCGCGATCAACAGCACCGACCATTGACTCTGCACCGGAGACGTGGCGAACGCGATCGCCAGCCCGAGCGGCGACGAGCGCCAGATCGATGGCGTAGACCTGCCGGACCTCCGCGAGCAGCTCCCGCAGCGTGATGTCGTGGAGCAGGCGCTCCCGCACCGCATTGGCGGCGAAGTCGCAGACGAACTGCGCCGCCAGCGCCAGCAGCAGGATGCCCCAGCGCCCATCCGGGTTGCGGTCGTGAGCGAGCGAGCAGGACGAGCGCGGGGCCCACCGCGAACCAGCTGTTGCCCGGCACCGTCAGGATGCGACTGGCGGGCACGCTTCCGGCTCAGGATCCCCGGCGCCATGCCGAGCGCCAGCGCAAGCGCCACCAGCAGCGGCACGAGCGAGACGGGCACGGCGAACAGCATCGGCACGAACACCGCCTGCGTCGGCACGGTGAAGCCCGCGCCGATATCGAACCGGACCTGGCCTGCCACGGCGATGCCCAGCACGTACAGCGCGGCGATCGGCAGCGAAAAGCTCTGACTGATCGCCCCCACCAGGGCAAGCGCGACGGCCACGACCATGAAGCCACCGCCGACCAGCAGTTCTCCTCGGCGCTCGACGAAGGCCATTCGCTGCACTCGGCGCGCGAACGACGCTCGCGCGCGCTCGGATTCCTTGAAAGCGTGAGCGGACATGGTGAACCTGCACGCATATCGTCAAAACTGACCCGCAATGAGAGTCGTGCAAGGTCAACCACCCTTCCCGGGGACGATAATCCCCCTCATCGGAACAACCTGAGCCAAAACCAGCCGATCGTTACAACACCTGTCCACTTCCCTTGCCTTGTGACGATCCGTGCTTCATGCTTGCCGAGGAGATCCAAAACCAAGACTGAAAAAGGCAAACTCACCGCGAGGTGGGGACGCAAAGCCAGAGGTCTCGAACACGAGATAGCTCGGCCGCCAGGCAACAGCACGGAGGCTGCTTGTGTTCCCTTACTCGTCTCACCTCACACCCGCCGGGAAAATGCGCCGCCTGCTGTGCTCTGGGAGCGCGACCGCCGGCCTCGTCCTCACCCTGCTGGCCAGCCTGTCCCTCGCCCCGGCGCAGGCGGTGGCGAGCACCGCCACATGCCCCAGCGCCACGCTGTCACAGCCTTTTCTGAAATGGGGCGACGAAAACGTCTACACGCTCGTACCGGGCGGCAACTTCGAGAGCTCACCATCCGCATGGACCCTTTCCGGGGGAGCCCAGCTCACAGCCGGCAGCGAGCCCTACGGCGTCACGGGCACAGTCGGCACGTGGTCGCTCGCGCTCCGAGCCGGCGCGTCGGCGCAGTCGCCCTTCAACTGTGTCGAACCGAGCGATCAGACCTTCAGATTCTTCGCACGCAGCGAAGGGACCGCAGCAACCGTGCTCGTCCAGGTGGTCTACGAGACCGCAAGGGGAAGCGTGGCCTCCGCCGGTAAACAGCTCGCCCTGAACAGCAGCTGGGAACCCTCGGCGATCCTCCACACAGGCGCGGCGCTGGTAACCGCCATCACCGGCGGAACCGCCCACATGGCGCTCCGCTTCACCGCGGTCAGCGGGACCTCCGCGCATCGACGACGTCTTCATCGACCCGCGCATGCGCTAGGCCTGACGGCGCGGGTTTCTCCGCGGCGGCTGATCGTTCGCCGCGGAGAATCGCGCATCCCGCTACACCGGCAGGCAGGGCGGGCTCGATACTCTTGGGCCTCCCTGCGTGAGCAATCTAGGTTTCCAAGCCACGTTGCTCTACCCGTGCGTGCTCGCGCTGCTCTGCGTCGGCGCCGGGCTGCTCGTCGACCGCATAAGCGGAGGCTTCCTGCCAGGAGTGCTGCTGCCGGTCGTCGGCGCGGCGGCGCTGATCGGCCTCTCCCAGCTGACGACCTACGCCGTCTTCCTCGCACCGGCGACGCCCTACCTGATGGCGCTGCTCGCGCTCGCCGGGCTTCGCGCTCGGGCGGCGGCGGGTGGCGACCGTGGCGGCGCTCGCGCGGCCAGGCCGGGGGGATGCGGCAGTTTGGCTGGCAGCTCGCCGTGCCGGTCATCGCCTACGTCGCCGCGCTGGCGCCGGTCCTGTTCGCGGGGCGCCCCTCGTTCTCCTCCTACGGCGTCCTCACCGACTCGGCCTTCCACATGCTCGGGGCCGACTTCCTGATCCGCCACGGCCAGGACTACGCGCACCTCGACCTGCGCAACTCGCTACGGCCAGTACCTGAACGACTACTACAACACCTAGCTACCCGTCGGGCGCGGACACGCTGTTCGGCGGCAGCGCGTTCGCTCGTGCGCGTGCCCCTGATCTGGGCCTTCCAGCCGTTCAACGCGTTCATGCTCGCGCTCTGCGCCGGCCCGGCCTGGGTGCTCGTGCGCCGGCTCGGTCTCGACGGCTGGCTCGCCGCGCTGGCGACGTTGACGGTCACGCTGCCGGCGCTCGTCTACGGCTACGAGCTGATCGCCTCCGTCAAGGAGATCTCCTCGCTGCCGTTGATCCTCGCGCTCGGCGCGCTCGTCGTTCTCCACCCGCGCTGGCTGCGCGGCCCGCCCCGCGGTGCGATCCCGTTCGCGCTCGTGGTCGCCGCCGGGGTCTCGGTGCTTGGGGTCGCGTTCGGCGCGTGGGCGCTCGCAGCGGTTGTGGTGCTCGTCGGCGATCGCCGTCCGGGACATCGCCTCGGCAGACGGCGCGTCGATCGACCGACCGCACGCGGCCTGCTGCTGCTCACGGGGATCGGGCTGCTCGTCGCGTTCGTCGCCGCGCTTAGCACCTGGCTCGAGCTGTCTGGGTCGCTGCAGATCGCCCGGAACATCGCCTCGACGAACAACCCGGGCAACCTCCAGAACCCGCTGCGCACCGTCCAGATCCTCGGCACCTGGCTGGTCTGGAGCTACAAGCACGTCCCCGCCGGTGGCGATCTCACCGTCTCCTACGCGCTGTCGCTGCTCGCGCTCGCGACCGCCGTGCTCGGCGCCGCGTATGTCATCTCACCGGCGCGAGTATGCGCTGGCCGCCTGGATCGCGCTGACGCTCGCGGTGTGGCTCGGGCTGACCGCCTACGGGACGACCTGGGCCGACGGTAAGGCGCTGATGCTGACCTCGCCGGTCGTCGTGCTGCTGGCGTGGGCCGGCGTGGCCGCGCTACGCGACTGCGCGCGCTCCCGGCCGGCGCTCCGTCCGCTGCTCGCGCCCGCGGCACTGCTGCTGGCGTTCGCGCTCGCCGGCGGCGTCGCCGCCTCCGACGCGCTGCAGTACCACGGCTCCAACCTCGCGCCGACCGCGCGCTACGAAGAGCTCGCGTCGATCGATTCGCGCTTCGCCGGCCGGGGACCGGCGCTGTTCACCGACTACGACGAATACTCGCTCTACTTGCTCCGCGACCTCGACGTCGGCGGCCCCGGCTTCATGTATCCGCCGCCCGCGGTCACGCAGACCGAGGGCCGGCCGGCGAACCTCGACCTGATCTCCCCGGCGGCGTTGCGCTCCTACCCGCTGATCGTCACCCGCCGTGACCCGGCCGCCTCGCGGCCACCCGCCGCCTACCGCCTGCTGTTCCAAGGCACCTACTACGAAGTCTGGGGACGGCGCGCCGGCGCGCCGGCGGCGCTCGCGCACGTGGGTGGGCAAGCGATCGAATGCTCGCGCGTCGCCGGGCTCGCGCAGCTCGCCGAGGCGCACGGCGCGCAGCTCGTCAGCGCGCGCCCGCCGCAGATCGTCGGAATCGACGTGACGCGCGCGCTGCACCCCGCGTGGGCCGAGTCACGGGACGGGCTGCTGATGTCACGACCCGGCCGCCTGGAGGCCACGTTCGCGGTACCCCACGCCGGCCTCTGGGATCTATGGCTGCAGGGCGAGATCATGCCCGCGGTCAGTGTGAGCGTCGACGGCCGGCCTCTCGCCACGATCGCCGGCCAGCTCAGCGGCGTCGCCACCGACCCCGAAACGATGGCGCCCCTGCGCGTGCGCCTCGCCGCCGGTCTACATCGCCTGACGATCACGCGTGGCTCCTCCAGCCTGCTCGCTCCGGGCTCAGGCGGCTCGGCGATCCTCAACTCGATCTTCCTCACACCGGTCGGCGCGGGCGGCCAGGCGACGCTGCACGTCACCCCCGCCGCTCGGTGGCGCTCGCTCTGCGGAGCGCGGCTCGAGTGGATTGAGATCGTTCCGTCGTAGTGCGGGTGGTTCGCGACGCGGCTGTGAGACTGTCGATCCGCTAACGACGCGTGAACACGACGACCGGAATCTCCCGGTCGGTCTTCTTCTGGTAGTCGTCGTACGCCGGCCAGACCTCGGCCATCAGCGACCAGAGGCGGCTGCGCTCCGCGCCCGTGGCCGTCGTCGCCCGCACCGGTATCTCCTCGGCCTTCACCTCGATCGTCGCCTCGGGGTTGGCGAGCAGATTCTGATACCAGCCGGGGTGCTCAGGCGCCCCGCCCTTCGATGCCACGACGACCCAACGATCACCGTCGGTGCGGTGGATCAGCGGCGTCGTCCGCAGCTCGCCGGACGTCCGCCCCTCCGTGGTCAGCAGCAGGATCGTCGTCCCGCGCCAGTGGTACCCGCGCTCGCCCTTGGTCTCGCGGTAGACCCTGACGTGATCGGCGCCGAACAGCTCATCGTCGGGGTCAGACATGGATTCGAGTCTAGCGAGGCAGAATACGATTTCTCACGCGCCTGCCGCCGCCTCGTCGCCCGGCTATCGCGGAATCAGCTCGCCGGCAGCGTCAGGCGGTGCGAGCGGGCAATCTGCTCGGCAATTCGCTCCTCGACTCCGACATCCTCGGCGATCACCCGCCAGCCCGCGACGATCTCCCCGACCTCCACGAGGATCGCCTCGGCGCGACCGCGTGGCAGGCCCGCCACCGCGGCGGTCGCGCGCAGGTCGGCGACGCTGAACCGATCGCGCTTGCCGTTGATCGACATCTGGTGGGAGTCGAGCCAGGGGTTACCTGACTTCCAGGCCCAGATCACGTCGTAGGCGGGGGCCAACGACCACGCGCCCTCGCGGTCCATGAGGAAGGCGCCGTTCTTGACGTGGTCGTCCTGGTTGCGCGCAACGACGTTGAAGACCATGCGCCGGAACTGCTGCTCGACGACGGGCGTGCCGAGACCCAGCCGGCGGATCAGCAACATGAGCTGCTCATAGCTGTAGGCGCCCGGCTCGTTGTAGCTCGCGTGCTCGAGCGCCCCGATGGTTTGCATGTGCAGCTTGCCGCCCTCGTCTGGTCGGTCGAAGCGGCGGGTCATGAAGTGCCGGCGGCCGTGCTCCTCCAAGAGCCGGCACTCGGTCATCTCGATGCCGGCCGCTCGGGCCATCTTCGAGTACGCGCACTCGACCGCGCCCCAGCCTTCCGGGTCGGTGAGGCCGTGGTCGCCGGAACGAGAGACGCCGTCGAACTTCAGCAGCCAGTGCCGAAAGCCCTCGCCGACCTCCACCTGCCCGGAGCGAACCTGGCCGGTGGCGTCGTTGTAAGCGATGAACGCCTTCGGCCGCGCGCCACCGGCGGAGCTGCCGACGGCAAGAATCGCCTTCATCGCCTCCTCGTCGGGGTTCTCGCTCAGCTCGGCTACGAACTCCGCGCGCTGTGCGAGCACCTCGCTCGCGAGCCGTACGAGCGCGTCGACCTGCAGGTTCGCGCCAGCGGGAGTTGATGGCTCGTGGGCCGGCTGGAACTCCAATGCGCCGACCCCGCGGGTGCCGACGTAGCAGAGCCGTTGCACGACGTCGAAGCTCGACTGCTCGCGCCCCTGGGAGGCCAGCCATGCGTTTACGAGCGCCGTCCCCCAGCGATCGGGGAGAGAGTCCGCGAGCAACCCCGGGAGGCCGCTGAACGCGTCCTCGGGCAGGCCGGGGAAGCTGTAGGACCGCGTGCGCAGCGGCATCCGCACGGGCGCGATCTCGATGCCGCTGCGCACGAACGCGGGGTCGTATTGGAACGTGGCGTAGCGCGCCCCATCCTCGATCGAGACCGCCGCGATCCGAGCCCCCCAGAGCGTGACCGCCGCGACGGTCATCGGGCCGCGCCCGGCTCATCGCCCCACGTCCATGGCCGCTCGCCGGACTCGTCGGACGTGGGAGCCTCGCCGGCCCCGCCGACTGGGCGGTCCCGAGCGCGCCCCCGACCGCGACCGCTGGCGCGCCGCCGGATCTTGCGCTGCTCACGCTCGAGCTGGGCAATCGGCAGGTCGATCGACTCGGGTACCGCGAGATCGAGGCCGCCGAGCAGCTCGAGCGTTCGCAGCAGCTTGATCATCGAGGTCATCTGGACCGACTCGCCCCGCTCCGCGCGCTGCACGGTCGCTTGCCCGACCCCAGCCTCGGCGGCCAGCTCGGCCTGCGTCCAATTGCGCTCGATCCGGTGACGCGCCAGCCGACGACCGAGCTCGGCGAGCACGGCAGCATCGGTCATTAGCTCATTAAGATGCATCGGTTTTGATGTGTTAGGCGTCTTTGCGGCAGAAATACATCTAATCTGATGCAGAGTGTAGCAAATGGATCAGCGCATGTCAATCATTTATGATGCCTTGCACGATTATATGCGTCAAACACATCACTATTGATGTGCAGCGCGCCTTCCAGCGGCAGCCGGCGGGACCGCCCTCGCCGACACCCGCCTGCCTGCCCGCCCGCCCACCGCTCAGCCCGCGAGCAGCGCCTCGAGCTTGTCGAGCTGGCTGCCCCAGCCGGCGTGGGCCATAGGGATGAGCTCATCGGCGCAGATCATCCGCGACGTGATCACTACCTTCGTGCGGCTCTCACCGAGGTCGATGAACTCGACAGTCGTCTCGCCTGACTCGATCATCGGGTGGTCGGTGGTCTGCTCGCCGAACGACAGCCGCTCGGACGGCTCGACGATCCCAAAGTGGCCATCGCTCGGATACTCCTGCCCATCGGGTCCGACCATCGTCAGCCGGCAAACGCCGCCCGGCCGCAGGTCGAGCTCGATTTTCTCGCGAGGCGTCGTGAAATGCTCGGGTCCCCACCACTTGGTCACCTCGTCCGGGTCGGTCCACACCCGCCAGACAAGCTCGCGCGGCGCATCGAGCTCCCGCTCGATCACGATCGTGTGCTCGGCCATCTCGAACTGATCACTCATCGCCGCCTGCCTTTCCTTGTATGTCGTTGAGGTGCCGCTCGAGACGATCCAAGCGGCCCTCCCAGATCTCGCGGTATCGCTCCAACCAGTCGGCCACGTCACGCAGTGGCGCACCCTCGAGCCGCGACGGACGCTGCTGTGCTGCTCGCCCGCGCGTGATAAGCCCAGCCCGCTCGAGCACCTTCAGATGCTTGGAGACGGCCTGCACGCTGAGCGGGAAAGGTTGCGCCAGCTCGTTCACGGTGACCTCACCGTCCTCCGCGAGCCGCGCGAGAATCGAGCGCCGCGTCGGGTCGGCGAGGGCCGCAAATGTGAGGCTGAGCTGGTCGGTCTCCATCCCTATTCATCCAGAGAGTTTAGCAACTATCTAGTTGAATAGTAGACCCGTGAAGATCAGCCGTCAAGGGCGCCGCTTCCCGGTCTGGGCCGAGATGAATGAGTGGAGACGGCGGGAATCGAACCCGCGTCCGTGATCGCGTGGGAATGGCTTCTACGAGCGTAGCCGGCGCTCTGATCTCATCCTCGACTCGCCTCGCCGGCGGGGTTGTCGGGGACCAGCCTCCTTAGATGTTCCCGGCTCGGCAAAGGCGGACCTTGCCGGGTGAGCCTGCTTTCTGATCCCGGCCTTCCCCGCCGCAGGCAAGCGGGGCCCGAGACCTCACTCGCCTAGTGTTAGCTAGGCAGCGAGGGCGTACTCGTGAGAGTCCGCACTTATGGTTTTCCCGGGTGTTTAACGAGGCCGCCCGGGACCTCGACTCGCCACCATCCTCACGAGCCGACCACGTCGAAGCCTGTCGTCCCCGAGGATGTATTGCCGATCCAGTGTAGCCGTGTGCGTGAACCGGCGAGAAAAGGCCAAGGAAGGAGAGACTGCAAGAGAACAAAAAACGACGCGGTTCCGGGCCGCTTGAGGAACCCGCTCCGTCCAGCCCGGAAGCCTTTCGGTTTGGGTGGCGCGGCCTCACACCTCGGTGGCCTCGCTCTTTGCGGCTCGGTTCCGCGTCTGGATTCAAAGTAGCTCGGCCCCATGGCGATTGCAACCCCGTTGCGAGGAAGACCCCGCACGTTCCGAAAAAAAACGCTCTTCGGCGGCTCCGCGGGACGAGTTTCGAGACAAATGTGCGGCCCTCAGGGCATCGGTCCCGAGCACACCCCTTAGGGAGCGCTTACTGGTGCTGCCACAATGGATGTATGGATAGCGGCGACCTTTCTCTGCCTGCGCCCCCGGTCTCCGGCCCGTCCTCCGCGCCCGTGGCGCAGTCCTACCCCTCGCAGGCACGTCCGGCCACGATCCAGCCGGCAACCGCGCATCCCCCCGCCACCGGCCAGAACCCCTTCGGCGAGCAGCGCGGCGGCAGCGGCGGTGGATCGGGTCCCATGGGCAATCTGCGTAAGCGCATCGGCGGCGCGTTCGCCGGTCTGATCGCGCTGCTCGCGAAGTTCGGCGTGGCGCTGAAAGCGCTTTTGGTGGCGCTGCCGAATCTGAAGCTGTTCGTGACCGCGGGGACGGCGCTCGTCTCGGTCGCCGCGTACAGCATCTTCTTCGGCTGGTGGTTCGCGGCCGGCTTCGTCGTGTTGCTGTTCGTCCACGAGATGGGCCACGTGATCGCGCTGCGCCGCGAGGGAATCAAGGCGAGCGCGCCGATGTTCATCCCGTTCATGGGTGCGGTGATCACCGCCAGATCGCTCGGCGACAACGCGCTCGCGGAGGCGCGTGTCGGCCTAGCGGGCCCGATCCTCGGCAGCCTCGGCGCCGCCGCCGTCGCTCTCGTCGGCGAGCTCACGGGCAGCTCGCTGCTGATCGCACTTGCCTACTTCGGCTTCTTCATCAACCTCTTCAACCTGCTCCCCGTGGTGCCGCTCGACGGCGGTCGCGCGGCTGCCGCGATGACCCCGTGGATGTGGTTCCTCGGCTTCGGCGTGCTCGTCGCGCTCGCGATCCTGAACCCGGGCAACCCGATCCTGCTGATCATCGTGATCTTCTCCGGGTTCCAGACATATCACCGCTGGAAGCAACGCAAAACGCACTCGCTCCAGCAGGCCGCCTATTACCGCGTCGCGCCCCGTCACCGGCTGATCGTCGGAACGGTCTACGTCGGTCTGATCGCGCTGCTCGTGCTCGGGATGTCAGAGACGCACATCCTCACCTCGGGCGGGCACTCGTTCGGGTCGATCTGATCCTCGCCGGTCGCCATCAACCATCCCTCGCACCAGGCCCCTCGAGCAGCCGCCGACAGCGTGCAGCGCGCTCGGCGACCAGTTCGAGGAGCCTGTCGGGAAGCTCTCGCTCGAGACTCCTGACATCCTGCGTGCCGGCGGCCTCTGCGAAGGCGTCGGGCGCGCGGTCGGCGAGCTCGAGCACACGATCGACGAGCGCACCTGCGTCGAGGCCAAGATCTCGGGCAGCGGTCGGCCAGCGGTTGTCGTATGGCAACAGGCGATAGTCGCCGCCGATCTTCATCGCCATCCGTAGCTTGCGCTCATGCATGCCATACGGCAGCGCGGAGGCGATGTCGTAGAGCGGCGCGAGACGGACCTGGTTGGCGGCCAGCAGCAGCGAGTAGTTCTTGGCGTGGGCGTCAGTACCGGCGATCAGCCAGTTCCAGGCCAGAGCATCGGCAAACGCCCAGACGGCGGCCTGTGCCACCCGTGGTGCCATCACGCGGCGCAGCAGCGCGGCTATCTCCTTGACCCCGGGGCCACCTTCGTTCTGGTACTTGCGGGCCGGTGGGACGGCAAGCGCCTGGCAGAGATCCTCTTGATGCACGCGGGTGATGTCCTCCGCCGCGAGGTGCCGGTCATAGCGGGTGACGACCACGGCCGTCTGCTCGGCGAAGCTCGCGACCTGGGTGCGCGCGGCGGTCAAGCCGGCGCGGCGCGCCGCGTCCAGACAGAGATGCTCGTTCAAATCGTGGTCGTCGAATCCCCTCACGGCGGGCTTGAGGATGTGGGTCGTCGCGGCTGCGCCCGAGGGTACGCCCCAGTTGCCATCACGCTGCAGCAGGGCGGTCTTGGCCTGGGCGCCGGCGAGGCTGAACTGTCCGGTGAAAGACTCACCCAGCCACGCGGTCGAATCCTGACGCAGCTCGCGCAGCCGCTCCGCGACCTGCTCCTCGGTCAGCCAGCTGACATCGCCGGTGCGTGCAAGTGCATGCTCAATGTCCTCAGGCTTGGAGAACCGGACGGCGCCGGGACAATCCGCGCCCACCGGGGTTCCCAGCAGCGAGAACGGCGAGCTCGCCGACACTTGAAACCCTCGCGCCCAGCGACGCAGCACCGCGTCGTTGTCCGGCAGCAGCCCCCAGAGCCAGGCTGTGACCACCCGGTCGGAGTGGTCGGGAATCTGGGTCGGCATCGATAGCGACAGCGGTGTCGCGTCCTCGCGTTCGCGGTACTCCTCGCTGTAGGCGAACGTCAGCCGTCCACCGCCGGCGCGCGCCAGCGTGCCCGCGACCCGATCCTCCAGGATTACCACGAGCGAGTCGGACATTCAGCTCCCGTCATGGCCGCGATACTCATCCAGCACGCCGTCGAGGTCGACTGAGGTTGTCGGCCGTCCCGCGCTCTCTCGATCGAACTCTCGATCATCGAGCTCGATCTTCAGCTCGAGCGCGTCGAGCAGACCCAGCACCAGGCCGAGCTCGGCCGTCGACTTGCCTCGCTCCAGTTCGCCGACCCATTGACGGGACACACCCGTGCGAGCCGCGACCTGCTCCTGGCTGAGGCCCGCACGCAGACGCCGACCGCGGATCGCGGCCGCAAGATCGTTGATCGAGTTGACAAGCACACTATCTCCCTATTGTCAGCGTACGCTAACAAATATAGCATGTCATCGTACGTCTACAGGCTGTATATGTCAGCGAACGCTGCTATCTACGAATCTTAGCGGCCTACCCAAACCCCTCCTCCCCCGCTGAACCTCGCCCCTCCGCACTAACGCCTGGCTTCGCGCACCGCGCGTTCCATGTCGCGCTTGGTCTCGCGCTCGCGGATCGTGTTGCGTTTGTCGTACAGGTCCTTGCCGCGCGCGAGCGCGATCTCGACCTTCGCGTGCGAGCCCTTGAAGTAGATCCGCGTCGGCACCAGCGTCAGTCCCCGCTCGGACACTTTCGCCGCTAGCCGATCGAGCTCACGGCGGTGCGCCAGCAGCTTGCGAGGGCGCTCGGGCTCGTGGTTTTCGCGCGAGGCCGGCCCGTACGGAGGGATGTGCACGGAGTGCAGCCACAGCTCGCCGTCCTTGATCGCGGCATACCCGTCCTTCAGTTGGGCGCCGGACTCCCGCAGCGCCTTGACCTCGGTGCCCTCAAGCACGATCCCGCACTCGATCCGCTCGATCAGCTCGTAGCGATACGACGCGTAGCGGTTCGACGCGACGTCGCCCGCCCCGATCTTGCGCTTGGACTCTTGCCCTTGGCCATGCCCCGAGCGTAGATGGTTCGTTCGCGGTGCGGTTACGCGGGCAGCAGATCAACCCGGCCGCGCGCCACCTCGACGCGTGCCACACGCACCTCGATCGCGTCCCCCAGACGGAGCGTCGAGGAGGGGCTTTCGCCGTGGAGGATCGTGCCCTGCTCGTTCAGCTCCCACCACTCCCGCTCGCCGCCCGCGCCGCGCATGCGCCTGACCGGCAGCATGCCCTGGTAGATCCGGCGACACGGCCTCCTGCTTCGCTCCCCCCTCCGCGCCTGTGCCGAAAGCGATGAACGCGCCGGCTGAGATCAAGCCGACCACTTCTCCGACGAACACCTGCTCCCAGCCACCCTCGTACAGCACCCGCTCCAGGGCAAAGCAGCGCGCCACGTCGTCCGCGTCGCGCTCGATCGTCATCGCGGCCCGCTCGCGGTCCGAGGTCCACTCGGCCAGCTCCCCCATACCCGCGGCCCGCGGCGCGTGCTCCCCGCCGCCGACGGCGGACAGCAGCGCACGGTGACAGACGAGGTCGGGGTAGCGGCGGATCGGCGAGGTGAAATGGCAGTAGTGGGCCGTGCCGAGCCCGGCGTGGCCGCTGTTCTTCGGCGAGTAGGCGGCCTGCTGGAGCGAGCGCAGGACCAGCGAGGTCAGCGCCGCGCGTCCACGCCCGGCACGTCGCACGTGCAGTCTCGACGCGTCGCGAGATCTCCCCCATCAGCTCCGCCGCCTGCGAGGGCGACATGTTCCTCGGCACCGGCGGCGTCGGCACCTCGAGCGACGCGAGCTGGTCGACGAGGCGCTTCACGCGCTCGGGCTCGGGGCGTTCGTGCACGCGATACAGGCACGGCGTGCCGCGCTCGGAGAGCAGCCGCGCGACCGCTTCGTTGGCGGCGATCATCAGGTGCTCGATCAGGCGGTGGGACTCGGTCTGCGTACGCACGAGCACCTCCTCGACGTGTCCGTCGCTGGTCGAAGACGAACTCGGGCTCGGCCGAGTCGAGCGTCAGCGCACCGCTATGTCCCCTGCGCCGATTCTGCTCGAGCGCGGCCGCCGCCGTCCGCGCGGCCGCCAGCGGCCCGGCCCACGGCTCGCGCGCGCGCTCGCGCCCGGCGAAGATCTCGTCGACCTGCTCGTAGTCAGGCGCTCGTCCGAGCGGATCAGCGAGCGGTAGAAGGCGGCCTTCGCGACCGTCGCCCCGTGCAGCTCGAGCTCGACGGTCACCGCCGCGCGCTCGTGCCCCGGCACGAGCGAGCAGGCGTCGTTGGAGAGCGCCTCGGGCAGCATCGGCTCGACGGCGCCCGGCACATACACGCTCGTGCCGCGCCGCCTCGCCTCCAGATCGACGAGCGAGCCTTCGGGCACATAGGCGGAGACGTCGGCGATGTGAACCCACACGCGCGTTTTGGGGTGGGTGGGATCATCGCCCAGGCGTTCGGCGGAGATCGCGTCGTCGAAGTCGCGCGCGCTCGCCGGGTCGATCGTGAACGTCGGCAAGCCGGTCAGATCGTGCCGGCCGTCCGTCGCCTGGATCTTCCGCTCGGCGACCGCACGCGCCTCGCGCTCGACGGCCGGGTCGAACCCGCGGGCAAGGCCACGATCGAGCAGCAGACCCTCGACGAGATCGCGGGCAACATCGGGGCGCCCCAGCACGCGCGTGATCTGCGCTCGCCCGTCCCCTCGGGTGGGTGGGATTCTATTCCCCACGAGCACCAGGTCCCCGGCACGGCTGCCTCGCCGCCGCGATCGGCGACGCGATTGGAGCCGAGCGTGATACGCCGCGACGCGCGGTGGCGTCGCCCGCTGTCGTCGGAGCGCGGCGCGGGAAAGACCGGCTCCGCCGCCCAGAACCTGCCGCGTTTCTCGAGCACCGCGACCACCGTCCTGGATGATCTGCGTGCAGACTGGCCACTGGAGCCGCCGGAAGACCTGTCCGGCTTCCGGGAAGGTTTGCCCGCCGACTTCTTCCCCCTCGATCCGCGGGGCGAGCTCACTACTTGACTTTCGCGGCGAGCGTTTCAGCGCCGCGTCGAGGCCCTGCGGGGTGTCGACGACGTGTTGGCGAGCGGCACTTCGGGCGTGATGCCCGCGCCCTGTTTGACGCCGCCGCCGCCGAGGTTGCGCCCGTTGGGAGTGAAGTACTCGCCGACCGTGATGTCGAGCGCGCCGCCGTTGGACAGCGGCTCCTCCTCCTGGAAGACGCCCTTGCCGAAGGTGTGCGTGCCGACGATCGTCGCGCGGCGGTGATCCTGCAGCGCCGCGGTGACGATCTCCGACGGCCGAGGCGGTGTTGTGGTCGACGAGCACCACCATCGGGATCGTCGGCGCGAGTCGCGTCGCCGGTCGCGGTGATCGTCTCGCTCGGCTGGGTGCGCCCGCGCGTGGAGACGATCGTGCCGTGGGCGATGAACATGCTCGCGATCAGCCGCGCCTCCTCGACCAGGCCGCCGCCGTTGGCGCGCAGGTCGAAGCACGATCCCGCGCGCGCCTTCGTGCAGCTCTTTTTCGACCGCCGTCGCGACTTCGCCGTGCGCGCCGGGGCTGAACGTCGCGAGCGCGACGACGCCGAGCTTCACGCCGTGCACGGTCCGCGTCTCGGAGGCGACGACCGGCTCGGAGATCGTCGCGCGCGTGATCCGCACGGTGCGCGTCGTGCCGTGGGCGGGGGACGCCGGGTGGGAGCCCGAGGAAGAGGGAGAGGCCGGGTGGGCAGAGCCGGCCGTCGGGATTCGAGCCCGCCCACCCCGTGGATCCCGAGCGCGACGTCGGTGCCCGGCGGCCCCTTGATCAGCGCCGTGGCCGCATCGGCTGACAGACCGGCGAGCTTGCGGCCGTTCACCGCGACGATCACTTCGCCCGCCTGCAGCCCCGCGCGCGCGGCGGGAGAGGTAGTCGAACACGCGCGCGATCGCGCAGACCCGTGTGTTCGGGTGCGACCGACGACGCCGATGCCCGTGAAGCTCGGCGGCGAGTTGAATTCGCGGAATTCCTTCGGCGTGAGGTAGTGGGAGAAGCGGTCGTCCAGGCTCGCCACCGCGCCGGCGATCGAGGCGTTGGCCAGCTGGCTCTTGCTGATCGGCCGGTAGTAGTCGCTGGCGATCCGGTCGAGCGCTTCGTCGACGACCTGCGTCTGGTGGTCGGCCTCGAACGTGCTGCGCGCGAACTTCGGCAGGTCTTCCGGATGGCCGCCGAGCCAGACGCCGAAGACGAGCAGCATCGGGAGCAGCGACGACCAGGACCACGATCAGCGGCTGTCGTCGTCGGAGCGGGTCAACGACCCCGCCAGAGGCTACGCGGCTCAGACGCGCAGGAAGCGCCGCAGCGACAGGCCCGAGCCCGCCGCGGAGACCGCGATCGCGCAGGCCATCAGGATCGACGATCAGCAGCGGGAAGTCGATCATGTCCGGCTGGGAGATCAGCTTGACCGTGTTCGCCAGCGGATCGACGAGCGTGACCTTCGCGAGCGCCAGCAGCCCGATCGCGCCGGCGCCGCCGAGCGCACCGAGGAACAGCCCCTCGAGCACGAACGGCCAGCGGATGAACCAGTCGGTGGCGCCGACGAGCTTCATCACCTCGACCTCGCGCCGGCGCGAGAACAGGGAGAGGCGGATCGTGTTCGAGATCAGCAGCACCGACGCGAACACGAGCAGCGCCGCGAGCAGCGCCATCGTGATCTTGATCATGCGCGTGGCCGAGAGGATCGTGTTGGTCTGCGCCTGGCGGTTCTGCACGTCGGCGATCGCCGGGTCGGTGACCAGGCGCGTCACCGAGCGGGCTCGACTGGTCGAGCTCGGCGCGCAGCGCGCCCGAGTTCGTTCGGGTTGGTCGGGCGTCAGGCGGAAGATGTCCGGCAGCGGGTTGTAGCCGATCAGCGCGAACGCCTGCGGGTTGAGCTTGCGCTCCTGTTCATAGCCCGTCTGCTTGGAGACGAACTGGACGCTCTTGACGTGCGGCGCGCGCTGCAGCTCGCTCGCGCACGCGCGCGACTTCGGCCGGCGTCGCGCTCGTGGTCAGGTCGACGTCGACGAGCACGCGCCCGCGCACGTCGTTGGCGGCGCCGTTGGTCGCCTGACGACGGGGATGAACACGCCGAGCACGAGCGTCGTCACGAGCACCGAGGCGAGCGCGGCGAAGCTCGGCACGGCGTTGCGCCGCATCGAGCGAGACGGCCTCTTTCAGGAAGAAGCCCGGCCTCATCGTCGCTTTCGCGACGCAGGCGCTCGCCGAGCTCGCCGGTGTTCTCTTCGCGCGCGCCGTACAGCCCGGAGGCCTCGTCGCGGACGATCCGCCCGCGCTTGCAGCTCGATCACGCGGCGGCGCATGCGGTCGACCATCTCGTTGTCGTGCGAGGCGACGATCACGGTCGTGCCGGCGCGGTTGATGCGGTAGAGCAGCTGCATGATCCCGATCGAGGTCTCGGGGTCGAGGTTGCCGGTCGGCTCGTCCGCCAGCAGCAGCGGCGGGTGGCTCGGCGAACGCGCGCGCGACCGCGACGCGCTGCTGCTCGCCGCCGGAGAGCTGGTGGGGGTAGTTGTGCAGCTTCGTCGACAGCCCGGTCAGGCGCAGGATGTCCGGCAGCGTCGCGCGGATCTGCTTGCGCGAGGCGCCCGTCACCTGAAGCGCGTAGGCGATGTTGTCGTAGACCGTGCGCGTCGGCAGCAGCTTGAAGTCCTGGAAGACGACGCCGACGTTGCGCCGGTAGTAGGGCACCTTCTTGCGCTCGATCTCCTCGAGATCGCGGCCGGCGACGCGGATCCGTGCCCTCGGTCGGCTCGAGCTCCTTGATCAGCAGGCGCATGATCGTCGACTTGCCCGAGCCGGTCGGGCCGACGAGGAACACCATCTCCTGGCGGCGCACCGCGAACGTCGCGCGCTCCAGGCCGATGCCGCCGGGGCCGTAGAGCTTGGAGACGCCGCGGAACTCGACGACGGTCTCGCGCTCGTCGCGCGACCGGCGCGGCGCACCGGCGCGGCTGCGCGTGCTCGCCGCGGCGGCGCTCGATGCCCGGCGGCGGCTGCTCGCGCGTGCGTCGCTCGCGCTGCGGCGGGTCGTCGTGTCGGTCGCAGGCATGGCCCGGGACGGTACCGTGGCGGCCGCGCTTCCCAAGAGGCATGAATGCGCCTGCATGCAAGCGGGATTTGCACGGATGCTGGCTAACGTGGGCGCCGCATGGCTGAGCATCCACGACGACCACGGTCGGCGAGCAACGGCCTGCCGATCCACCGGATCGCGCTGCCCGGCACGCGCGCGCTGACCGTGCTCGTCGCGTTCGACGCGGGCGCGCGCAACGAGCGGCCCGAGGAGAACGGGATGGCCCACTTCCTCGAGCACCTCGTGTTCAAGGGCGGCGAGAAGTACCCGACGTACAAGGACGTCAACGAGACCGCCGAGCGGCTGGGCGGCGTGCTGAACGCGTACACGAGCCACGACCTCGTCGCCTTCCACATCACCGTCCGCGCCGAGAGCGCGCCCGCAGGCGATCGACCTGCTGAGCGACTTCGTCGGTCGCCCGCGGATCGACGCGGAGGAGCTCGACCGCGAGCGCGGCGTGGTGATCCAGGAGATCAACCGCGCCTACGACCAGCCCTCGACGGTCGCCGAGTACCTGATCGACAGAGGCGGCGTTCGGCGAGCACCCGCTCGGGCGCACGGTGCTCGGCCCGGAGGAGAACCTGCGCAGCTTCACGCGCGAGGGGATCGTCGCGTTCCGCGAGCGCCGCTGGGCGGGCGCGCACGGCGGCGCGTTCCTCGTCGGCAACCTCGACCACCTGCCCGCCGAGGACGGAGCTGCAGGAGCGCTTCGCGCCGCTTCCCCGCGCTGGCCGATCCCGCGCCCTACGATGCCGGCGCCGGCGTTCGCGCCGGAGACGCTCGTCGAGCAGCGCGACACCAACCAGTCGCACCTGCGCATGATCTACCGCCCGGACATCGCCGTCTCCGACGTGCGCCAGCGCGCGGCGCTGTCGATCTACTCGACGCTGCTCGGCGGCTCGATGGGCTCGCGCCTGTTCGAGGAGATCCGCGAGAAGCGCGGCCTCTGCTACTCGGTCTACGCGATCGACCACGCGTTCGCCGACGTGCCGATCCTGCAGCTCGGCTCGGGCCTGGAGTCGGGCAAGTGCATCGAGGCGTACACGCGCATGCGCGAGATCGTCGACGAGCTGCGCGACGACGGCCCGACCGAGGAGGAGGTCCAGCGCGCCCGCGCTTACGCCGCCGGCCGCCTAGTGCTGGCGTTCGAGAACACGAACGCCGTCGCCCGCTACGCCGCCAACCAGAAGATCGTGTTCGGCGAGGACATCGACCCCGACGCCGCGATCGCCGCGCTCGACGCCGTCACCTACGACGAGGTCCGCGAGGTCGCCGCCGGCGTCGCCGACAACCTCGCCGTCGCCTGCGTCGGGCCGCACTCGGCCGACGAGTTCTAGCCCATCGCGACCATCCGGTCGATCGGCACCCTCGCCCTCACTGCGATCTCCTCGGATACCCGCACCTCGTACTTCATCTCCCGCAGGGCGTCGCTCAGCTTCGGCAGCGTGATCATCTTCATGTACTTGCAGCTTGCGTTGGGGTTCGCGGGGATGAAGCTCGACGTCGGGCGCCGCCATCCGCAAGGGGTAGAGCATCCCGATCTCGGTCGCGACGACGGCCTCGCGGGGCTTGCCGGCCTGACCCGGATCACCCGCGCTCTCCGCCGCCCCGCCCGCGACGCGCTCCAGCGCCTCGGCGTACTCGAGCATCCCTCCGGTCGAAAGCATGTGCACGCCCTCCGCGGAGACATCGCCGCTGGCGACGTACTCCATGATGCTGGTCGTGCAACCGCACTCGGGGTGGATCAAAAAGTCGGCGTCGGGATGCGCCGCGCGGGTAGCCTCGATGTCCGCCGGCCTGATGCCGGCGTGCACGTGGCACTCGCCGTCCCACACGTGCATGCGCCTGTCGAGCTCCTTCTCGACGTAGGCGCCGAGCCACATGTCCGGGCCGAACAGGATCTCGGTGTCCTCCCCTTGGGTCTCATAGATGTGGCGGACGACGTCGACCGCGTTCGCCGACGTGCAGCAGTAGTCGGTCAACGCCTTGACCTCGGCGGTCGTGTTCACGTACATCACGACCACGCCCTCCGGGTACTGCGCCTTCCAGTCGGCGAGCTGCTCGGCGTCGATCGAATCCGCCAGCGAGCATCCCGCATCGAGATCGGGGATCAACACCGTCTTCTCCGGGCACAGGATCGAGGCCGTCTCGGCCATGAAGTGCACGCCGCAGAACACGATCACCTCGCCCTCCGCCGCGGCGGCCTGCCTGGACAGCCCGAGCGAGTCGCCGACGTAGTCGGCGACGTCCTGCACCTCGGGCACCTGGTAGTTGTGCGCGAGGATCACCGCGCCGCGCTCCCGCGCGAGCGCGCGCACCTCCGCCTGCATCCTCGCGATCTCCTCGCTCGACAGAGCCGGGGTCGAGCCCGTTGTGGGGGCCATTGGCAATGTCAGGGCCATGGGCAGGTTCATGGCAACGCCTCCAGGAGCAGGGAAAGATCCACGGCGGGCGCCGAGTGAGTCAAAGCGCCCATCGACACCCATTCTACCCCGGTCTCAGCGACCGCCCGGAGCGTCTGGAGCGTCACCCCACCGCTCGCCTCCAATTCCGCGCGGCCCGCGACCTGGGCGACCGCGGCGCGCAGCTCTGCGTCGTCCATGTTGTCCAATAGCAGCCTCGGCGCTCCGGCCGCAAGCGCTTCGTCGATCTCGCGCGCGTCGCGCACCTCGACCTCGAGCGCGCCCGCCAGCTCGGGGGCCGCCGTGCGCGCTCGGGTGACAGCCTGAGCGATCCCCCCCGCGGCGGCGATGTGGTTCTCCTTGATTAAGATCGCGTCATACAGCCCCGCGCGATGGTTGCACGCCCCTCCGGCCGCCACCGCCGCCTTCTCCAGCGCCCGCATCCCCGGGGTCGTCTTGCGCGTGTCGAGCACCTTCGCACCGGTCCCCTGCACCGCGTGTGCGGCGCACGCGGACATCGTGGCCACGCCCGAGAGGTGCGCGAGGAAGTTCAGCGCCGTGCGCTCCCCCGTCAGCAGCGCCCGCGCCCTCCCCTCGACGCTCAGCACCGGGCCACCCTCCTCGCGCCACACGCCCTCTTGCACCAGCCGCTCGCAGCGCGCGTCGGGGTCGAGCTGCGTGAAGACCGCCTCGGCGGCGTCGAAGCCGTAGATCGTCCCCGGCGCCTTTTGCAGGATCCTCGCCCGCGCGCGCGCCTCCTCGGCGACGGTCGCGTCGGTCGTAACGTCGCCCGTGCCCAAGTCCTCGGCCAGCGCCCGCTCCACGAGCACCCCCAGATCAGAATTGGTCATTCTGCGAACACCGCTTGTGAGCCGAGACTCGGGTCTGACGGGATTTTTATCGGCCCCCTTGAACCGTCCACTGTCAATCGCCCAGCGACGCATTCGAGAGTAGGTAGGCCCGGACGAAATCATCCAGATCCCCATCCAAGACTCGCTGAACGTCGCCCATTTCATAGCCGGTCCTGTGGTCTTTGACCATCGTGTACGGGTGCAGCACATACGAGCGGATCTGCGAGCCGAAGTTCACGTCCTGGACCTCGCCCTTCTCGCGCGCGATCTCCTCCTGGCGTTCTTTCTCCTTGCGCTCCAGCAGCTTCGCCCGCAGCACGACCATCGCGGTTGCCCGGTTGGACGACTGCGAGCGCTCGTTCTGGCACTGCACGACGATCCCCGTCGGGCGGTGGGTGATGCGCACCGCCGAGTCGGTCTTGTTCACGTGCTGCCCACCGGCGCCCGAGGCCCGATAGGTGTCCACCTGCAGGTCGTCCTCGTTGATCTCGATCTCGCCCGTGTCTTTGACGACCGGCGCCACCTCCACGCCCGCGAAGCTCGTCTGGCGGCGGTGAGCCGAATCAAAAGGCGACAGCCGCACCAGCCGGTGCACGCCGCGCTCGGCGCCGAACAGGCCGTACGCGTTCTCACCCTTCACCTGGAACGTCGCCGACTTGATCCCCGCTTCTTCCCCGGCGCTCGCCTCCAGCAGCTCGACCTCGAACCCGCGCCGCTCTGCCCAGCGCATCTCCATCCGCAGCACCATCTCCGCCCAGTCCTGCGCGTCGGTCCCCCCCGCGCCCGCGTTCACGCTCACGAGCGCATCGCCTTGGTCATAGCGCCCGGAGAACAGCCTCTGCTCCTCGAGCGCGGCCAAACGCTCCTCCGCGGAGGCAAGGAGCTCGTCGATTTCCCCTTGCAGCGACGCGTCCTCGGCGGCCATCTCGATCAGACCGTCGAGATCCTCCACGTCGCTCCGCAGCGTCGTGAACTGCTCCAGCCGCCTCGTTGCTCGTGAGTGCTCGGCACCAACCTGGGCAGCCCCCTCGGCGTCGTCCCAGAACCCGGGCGCGCCCATCTGCGCTTCGAGCGCCTGGGCGCGGTCCTTCAGCTCTTGCGGGTCAAAGATAGTCCGCGAGCAGCTTCAATTGCTCGCGTATCGCGGACAGACGCTGCGGAGTGGACTCGGCCGGGGTGTTGGTGGTCATGACCCCACGCTATCAGCGCCGAGCGTTCCTCAAGAGCCGTGGCACTTCTTGAACTTCTTGCCACTGCCACACCAGCACGGGTCATTACGGCCGACCTCGTGCTCGTGATCGACCACGCGCTGCTCGACCACCGGCAGCGCTTCCATCTCGCCTTCGCCGCCGTTCTCGGCATAGGCCTGCACGCCGCCGGCCGCGGCAGCCGCGGCGATTGCGCCGGCGCCCATCGCGCTCTGACCGCCGGAGTATGAAACCCGGCCCGCGCGCGTGGAGCTGCCGCCCGGGGCGAACGCGGGGATTGGAGCCCGCCCGCCCGGCTGCTGGCCCTGTCCTCCTCCGTTCTGGCCTTCGACATTGACCTGCGCGTTGAAGATCATCCGCGTGTAGTCCGCCCACACGCTGGCCATCAGGTCACCGAACAGCGTGAACGCCTCGTTCTTATACGCCACCAGCGGGTCCAGCTGGGCGAAGCCGCGCAGGTGGATGCCCTCGCGCAGGTAGTCCATGTCGAACAGGTGCTCACGCCAGCGCTCGTCGATGATCTCCAGCAGCAGGAACCGCTCGAGCGCGCCCATCAGCTCCTCGCCGAGCTCGGCCTCGCGCGCGTCATAGCGCTCGATCGCCAGCTCGGTCACGCGATCGCTCAACGAGATCCGGTCGACCTTCTCGGGGTCGAGATCCTCGTCTGAGAGGTCGAGCGGGAAGAACTGCCCGAGTGCGGTGAACAGGCCGTCGAGGTCCCAGTCCTCCATGAAGTCGCCGGGCGTGTACTGCTCGATCGTGCGCTCGATCGTGTTCACGACCTCGCGGCGGGCCTCCTCGCCGATCGGCTTGCCCTCGAGCACCTCGTCGCGGTAGGCATAGATCACGCGGCGCTGCTCGTTCGCGACGTCGTCGTACTCGAGCACGTGTTTGCGCTGCAGGAAGTTCTGCTCCTCGACCTTCTTCTGGGCTTTCTCGATCTGCTTCGACAGCATCCCCGCCTCGATCGGTTCCTCGTTGCCCTCCTCGTCGACGCCACCCAGTTTGTCGAGGATCCGGTAGATGCGATCGCCCGCGAACAGCCGCACGAGATCGTCCTCGGCCGACAGGAAGAACCGCGACTCGCCCGGGTCGCCCTGACGCCCGGCGCGCCCGCGCAGCTGGTTGTCGATCCGCCGCGACTCGTGTCGCTCGGTGCCGCAGATGAACAGCCCGCCGGCCGCCATCACGCGCTCCCGTCCCTCGGCCACGCGCTGCTCGAGCTCAGGCAGCAGCTCCCCTATGCGCCGCTCGTGCTCATCGTGCTCAGGCCCGACGCCCTCCTTCGCGAGCTCCAGCCCGGCGAGGTGCTCGGGGTTGCCGCCCAGCTTGATGTCCACGCCGCGGCCCGCCATGTTCGTCGCGATCGTCACCGCGCCCGGCTGTCCGGCCTCGGCGACGGTCTCGGCCTCGCGTTCGGCGTACTCGGGCTTGGCGTTCAGCACCGCGTGCTCGATCCCGCGCTTCTTCAACCGCTCGGACAGTAGCTCCGACACCTCGACGGAGATCGTTCCGACGAGCACAGGCTGGCCGTTCTCATGCCGCGCCGCGATCTCGTTCACGACCGCGTTCCACTTGCCGTCTTTGGTCTTGTAAACCTGATCGTTACGATCGTCGCGCACCATCGGCATGTTCGTCGGGACCTGCACGACAGGCAGCTCGTAGATCTTCATGAACTCGGTCGCCTCAGTCAGTGCCGTGCCGGTCATGCCCGCGAGCTTGCCGTACAGCCGGAAGTAGTTCTGATAGGTGATCGTCGCGAGCGTCTGGTTCTCCTCCTGAACACTCACCCCCTCCTTCGCCTCGATCGCCTGATGCAGCCCCTCCGACCAGCGCCGGCCGTCGAGGATCCGCCCGGTGAACTCGTCGATGATCTTCACCTCGCCGTCAACCACCGCGTAGTCGACATCGCGCTTGTA
Source organism: uncultured Solirubrobacterales bacterium (assembly GCA_963813745.1). Lineage (GTDB taxonomy): Bacteria > Actinomycetota > Thermoleophilia > Solirubrobacterales > Solirubrobacteraceae > Palsa-744. The sequence continues at coordinate 109,245 of CAWEZW010000004.1, read as the reverse complement.
CAGCGCCTGCGCCCGCAACGATTGGATCAGGTGGTTGACCAGGTGCCCGTTCTCGGCGCGGTAGAGATGATCGATGCCGAGGAATTTCTCGGCCTTCGCCACCCCCTGCTCGGTGATCGAGACGCTCTTGTGCTTCTCGTCGATCTCGAAGTCGAAGTCCGCCAGAAAGCCCTTCTTCGTGCGCGGGTCCATGCCTTCGGGGGTCTTCCCCACGGTCATCCGCGGCGCCAGGCGCGCGAACTTCACATACAAATCGGCCGCCTGTTCGGGCGCGCCGGAGATGATCAGCGGCGTACGCGCCTCGTCGATCAGGATGTTGTCGACCTCGTCCACGACCGCGAAGTAGTGCCCGCGCTGGACCTTTTCGGACAGATCCTTCGCCATGTTGTCGCGCAGGTAGTCGAAGCCCAGCTCGGAGTTCGTCCCGTAGATCACATCGCACGCGTACGCGCGCTGCTTCTCGTCGTACGGCTGCATGTTCTGAAGCACCCCGACGCTCACGCCGAGCGCGTCGTAGATCGGTTTCATCCATTCCGCGTCACGCCGCGCGAGGTAGTCGTTGACGGTCACCACATGTACGCCCCTGCGGCTGAGCGCCCCGTCCGCCGCGGCGTTTGGATCAGTGGAGATCACCTGCGCGGAGTCTGGTCCGATGGAGCCCGGTGTGGATCCTTGGCCATTGGCACCCGAGCCGTTGCGGTCCGCGGCCTCAGCGGCGCCTGATCCGTCGATCAGCTCCTCTTCGACAGCGTCCGGGTCGACGGCGGAGTCCGGGTCGACGAGGTCTGGGTACTCGGCGAGGTCTGGGTCAGGGTGGTCATCCTTACGAGCAGGGCCGTGATCGCGCACCGCCAGCGAGTTCAGCACGACCGCGAGCGTCGCCGTCAACGTCTTGCCCTCGCCCGTCTTCATCTCCGCGATACAGCCGTCGTTCAGCACCATCCCGCCGATCAGCTGCACGTCGAAGTGGCGCATCCCCATCGTGCGCTTGCCCGTCTCGCGCACCACCGCGAAGCACTCCGGCAGCAGGGCGTCCAACGACTCTCCTTCCGCCGCCCGCGCGCGCAGCACGTCCATCCGCTCGCGCAGCTCCGCGTCGGAGTCGTGTTCGAGCTCGCCCTCGAACGCGTTGATCAGCGCGACGCGCTTCTGATAGGACTTGAACTTCTTCGCCTCGCCGACGTTCAGCGCGCGATCGAGCAGAGATGGGGACACATCCCCAGATTAGCGTTTCAGGCGCGCCGGGCGCCGCGATTACAGCGCGGCGCGAGCAGACTTCAGCTGGGTCGCCATCGCGTGCGCCTCGCGGCGCTTGCGGCGCTTGTCCCGATGGCGCTTGACCTGGCGCGCCAGCTCGTCGACGACGAGGTTCAGCGAGTGCCCCATCTCGCGCGAGTGCTCGTGCGCGCGCAGCGTCACGCCCTTCAGGTATAGCGTCGCCTCCACGACCTCACGATCAGCGATCGAGGGGTTTCGCTCCTCGAAGATCTCGATCTCCAGGCGGGCCAGGTCCGAAACCTGACGCGCGACCTTGTCCAAGCGACGTGCCGCGTGCTCGCGGATTGCGTCGGTGACCGGAACGTTGCGACCCTTGATGTCAATCTGCATCACGGCTCCTTCGTCGGCTGGTTTTGGAGATGGCACCGATGCTACGCCTGCCGGAGGCGGATGTCCATTCGATCTTTGTAAGATGACAATAGTCGGAGGACATGCGCAGGACTATCCACTGAGCACGGGAGGGCCCGCTTCGGCGGGTCTTCCTTATTGCCGGCGGGGGCGCAGGCTCTGCAGGATCCCAGCGTGGCCGGCGATCGCACCGATCAGGATCGACTCATCGGCGAGCACGGTGCCGGGGAAGACGATGCTCTCGCGCAGCTGCGCGCGCTCGCCGACGCGCGCGCCGTCACCGAGCACGACCGGCCCCATCAGCCGCACGCCCGCGCCGATCTGCACGTCGTGGCCAACCCATACGGGACCTTCCACCTCGATGTCCTGCGGCAACGGCCCCTCTCCGGCAAGGATCACGCCGGGACTGACCTCCTTCCCCACCATCTCCAGGTGCAGCTTGCCCTCGAGCGCGTCGAAGGTGCCCTGGCGCAGCTCGCCCAGCGAGCCGACGTCGTTCCAGTACTCGCCGACCTCGTGGATATGGAAGGGAACGTCGTTCTCCAACAACGCCGGGAACACGTCCTGGGCCCAGTCGACGAACGGCCGCTCGGGGAAGTAGTCGAAGATCTCCGGGTCGAAGATGTAGATTCCGCAGTTGCCGAGGTCCGAGAGCGCCTCCTCGGGCGCCGGCTTCTCCTGGAAGCCAGTGATCCGCCCCTCGCGGTCGTGCAGTACGACGCCGAACTCGCGCGTGTCGTCCACCCGCTTGACCGCGAGCGTCGCGATCCCGCCGCTCGCCTTGTGCCGGGCGACGAACGCGCCGAGGTCGATGTCGGTGAGCGCGTCGCCGGAGATCACCAGGAACGGCTCCTCGCCGAAGAACTCCGCGCAGGCGCGCACGCCTCCCGCGGTGCCGAGCAGCTCGGGCTCGTAGCGATACTCCAGGCGATCGCCGAAGTGCTCGCGGATCGTCTCCGGGAAGTAGTGCAGGTTGGCGATCACCTGCTCGAAGCCATGCCGATCGAGCAGATCGAGGATGTGCGCCATCACCGGCCGGTCGAGCACAGGCACCATCGGCTTGGTGATCTCGTACGTCAGCGGGCGCAGTCTGGTTCCCAGGCCAGCGGCGAGCACCATCGCTCTCATCGTTTGCGGCCCTGACCTTCGCTTAGTAACGGTAGTGATCTGCCTTGTAGGGCCCGTCGACGGGCACGCCGATGTAGGCAGCCTGCTCGTCGCTCAGCTTCGTCAGCTTCACGCCGAGCGCGTCCAGATGCAGATGGGCGACCTTCTCGTCGAGGTGCTTCGGCAGTACATAGACCTGCTTGGAGTACTCGTCGTTCTTCGTGAACAGCTCGATCTGGGCGATCGTCTGGTTGGTGAACGAGTTGCTCATCACGAAGCTGGGATGGCCCGTGGCATTGCCCAGATTCAGCAGACGTCCCTCGGAGAGCATGATGATCGCGTGGCCGTCGGGGAAGACCCACTTGTCGACCTGCGGCTTGATGTTCACTCGCTCGATCCCGTCGATCTGCGTCAGCCCCGCGATGTCGATCTCGTTGTCGAAGTGCCCGATGTTGCCGACGATCGCCTGGTGCTTCATCTTCGCCATGTCGGCGGCGGTGATGATGTCCTTGTTGCCAGTCGTCGTGATGAAGATGTCGGCGCTGTCGATCACTTCCTCAAGCGTCTTGACCTCATAGCCCTGCATCGCCGCCTGCAGCGCGCAGATCGGGTCGATCTCGGTGATCACCACGCGCGCGCCCTGGCCACGCAGCGATTCCGCGCAGCCCTTGCCGACGTCGCCGAAGCCGCAGATCACAGCGACCTTGCCGCCGATCATCACGTCGGTCGCGCGGTTGATGCCGTCGATCAGCGAGTGCCGGCAGCCGTAGAGGTTGTCGAACTTCGACTTCGTCACCGAGTCGTTCACGTTGATCGCCGGGAACAGCAGCTCGCCCGACTCGACCATCTGGTAGAGCCGATGTACGCCCGTCGTCGTCTCCTCGGTCACGCCTTTGACGCCCTCGCCGAGCTTCGTCCAGCGCTGCGGGTCCTCCGTCAGCGAGCGCCGGAGCAGCGCGAGGACCACCTGGAACTCCTCGGAGTGGACGAGCCCGTCCCCATCCATCCCCTCCTCGTCGACCTCGGGGACCGCGCCGGCGGCCTCGTACTCGGTGCCCTTGTGCACGAGCAGCGTCGCGTCGCCGCCATCGTCGAGGATCATGTTCGGGCCGCTCTCTGGGTGGGCGGATCCCATCCCAAGAGCGCCTGTTCGGTGCACCACCAGTACTCCTCGAGCGTCTCGCCCTTCCAGGCGAACACGGGGACGCCTTGCGGATCCTCCGGCGTGCCCTCAGGACCGACCGCCACCGCCGCCGCGGCGTGATCCTGGGTGGAGAAGATGTTGCAGCTGCACCAGCGCACCTCGGCGCCGAGCGCAGTCAGCGTCTCGATCAACACGGCCGTCTGGATCGTCATGTGCAGCGAACCCATGATCCGCGCGCCCTTCAGCGGCTGCTCGGCGGCAAACTCGCGGCGGATCGCCATCAGACCGGGCATCTCGTGCTCGGCGAGCGTGATCTCCTTGCGCCCGAAGTCGGCGAGCGCGAGGTCGGCGACCTTGAAGTCGGCGTCGGCGTGGCAACGGCGGGGGGAGTCATTACTGACATGACGAAGCCTCCTGTCGATCAGGTGAGCGCCCTTGCTGCAGAGGAAGGCCGAGCGTGGCGGATCCGGGCCCGTCGCAGCGCTCCTCGACCGGCCCCGAAGGTATCACACCGCCCGTCGGCTGCTCTCAGCGCCGCGAGCTCAGCCTTGAGCTGCTCGATCAAATGCACCGGGCCAGGGTCCACACCACGCAGGGTAGCGAGGTAGATCGAGACGAGGTCGCCGAGCAGCACCAGCGAGATCACGCGCTCGATCGTCGTCTGCCGCGCGTCTCCAGATGGAAGCTTGCCGCCGCGTTGGGCGCGATCAGGCGCTCGGTCAGCGCCATCCGCTCCTTCACGCGCGGGTGCGCGTCGGAGTCGTCGAGGAACACCGCCGAGAAACGGCCGAGCTCACCGCGCGCCCTCCCAGCCGACGAGCTCGTTGTGGTCGAGCTCCGGCAGCTCATGCGAGAAGCACGGCTGCTTGGCGTTCTCGTTGATCTGCGTCTTCCAGCGATAGGCGATCGGCGTCGTCAGCCCGGCGCCCGCCACCACGGGGATCGTGCCGTGCAGACCGCGGGCGAGCATCTTCGCGAGTGAGTCCTCGGGTGCGTCCGGGCCCCACTCGGCCACCAGCTGCTCGGTGTGCGACGCGGCCACGTCGATCTCCGAGGTCAGCCGCGGTCCGGCGCCGCACAGCGCCGCCACCTCCAGCGCCGCGACCGTCATGTAGGCGACCGCCGCGCGCGGCTGAAATCCGCCGGGCAGCGGGATCACGGGCACCCCGTCCTCGCGCGCCATCTCCGCCAGGCGCCCTCCCGTCGTCACGACCATCCGCCGCGCGCCGAGCGCCCCCGCCGACTCGTAGCAGGCGAGCGTCTCCTCGGTGTCGCCCGAGTAGCTCGCGCACAGCACCATCGTGTCCGGCGTCGTCCACGGCGGCAGGCCATAGGCGCGGGTCACGAAGATCGGCCGCGAGGCGTGATCGCCCAGCGCCGCGCGGGCCAGCGCCCCGCCGATCGCTGAGCCGCCCATCCCCGCCACGACCAGCCCCGCGGAGGTGTCCCAGTCCTGCATGATCGCCGACTCCACGCGCCACAGCGCGTCGCGCAGATGCTCGGGCAGCGCGAGCACGTCGCGCAGCTGGCCCGTCGTGTCCACCTCGGCGATCGCATCGCGCGAGAGGACGCCTCGAGTGGAAGTTGTTTGGGTCCTCTCTCTCCTCATCAGAACTTGATCGCTCCGTCTGGCAAAGTCACGCCCGGGAAGATACGCGCCCCGTGGGCGATCGTGTTGTCCGCCCCCACCGTCACGCCCTCGCCGAGCACCGCCCCGCCTTCGATGCGACTGCCATCGCCGACACGGCACCCGGCCGCGACGATGCAGTCACGCAGCGCGCAATTTGCCCCGATCTCCGCCCCGCTGAGAATCACCGAGCGCTCGACCGTGCTGCCGGGGCCGACACGTACGTTCTCGCTGAGCACGACCAGGCTGCCGACATGGGCCCCCGGAGCGACGTGCACGCCACGCTCGATCACCGCGGGGGGAATCACCCGGCCGTGGATCTCCGTGTCCTGGGCGACCGCCAGCCAGCTCTCGCCGAGCCGCGCGCGCACAGCCGTGTCGACGTTACCCTCGATGATGTCGAACGTGCCCTGCAGGTAGCGCTCGGGCGTGCCGATGTCCAGCCAGTAGGCTATCCGCCGGGAACCCGTAGAGCCCGTCACCGATCAGCCGTGGCCACACCTCGCGCTCGATCGACACATTTCGATCCGGCGGGACGAGCTGCAGGATCTCGCGCTCCAGCACGTACGCGCCCGCGCTGATCAGGTTCGTATCGATCCTGTCGGAGCTCGGCTTCTCGACGAAGTCCTTGACCGAGCGGTCCTCGTTGAGGTGCACCAGCCCGTACGCACTCGGGTCGGTGACGGGCGCCAGTGCGAGCGTCGCCTTCGCACCGGTGCGCTCGTGCTGGGCGATCTGTCCCGTCAGGTCGATGTCTGTCAGCACGTCGCCGTTGAGCATCAGAAAGCGCTCGTCGAGCAGCGACTGCGGCGAACTTCAACGCGCCCGCGGTGCCGCGCGGGTCGGGCTCCTCGACGAAGCGCAGTTTGATCCCCATTCCCGAGCCGTCGCCGAGCACGTTGCGTACGCTCGTGGCGAGGAAACCCGCACGACATGATCACGTCGTCGATCCCGTGCCCCTGCAGCCACTCGAGCATGAACGAGATGAATGGGCGGTCGACCAGCGGCACGACCGGCTTGGGCACGGTGGAGGTCAGGGGACGCAGGCGCGTCCCCTCCCCGCCGACGAGGATCACCGCCTGCATCAGCGTCTACCGATCCCCTCGTAGGTCAGCCCCGCGCCGCGCACGGCATCGGCGTCCAGAGCGTTGCGCCCGTCGACCAGCAGGTCGCCCCGCATCACCGCGGTGACCTCGCTGCCAGTCGAGTTCCAGGAACTGCTTCCACTCGGTGACGAGGACGACCGCGTCGGCGTCCTTGACGGCGGACATCGCGGAGTCTTCGTAGCTGAGTTGCGGCATCAGCGCCCGTGCCTCGTGCCTCGGCGACCGGGTCATAAGTGCTGACCTCGGCACCCTCGGCGAGCAATCGGGCGGCGAGCACAAGCGAGGAGGCGCCGCGCATGTCGTCGGTCTCGGGCTTGAAGGCTAGTCCCAGCATCGCGACACGCTTGCCGGCCAAGCTGCCGAGATGACGCTGCAGCTTTGAGACGACACGGCGCTTCTGCAGCTCGTTGACCTCGGTGACGGCGTTGAGCAGCTGGAAATGGTAACCAGAGTTGGCGGCCAGCAGCTTCAGGGCGCTCACGTCCTTGGTGAAGCAGGAGCCGCCGTAGCCGATTCCCGCCTGCAGGAACTTTGGCCCGATCCTGTCGTCGAGGCCCACTCCGCGTGCCACCTCGATCACGTCCGCCCCAGTCTCCTCGCAGACGTTGGCGATCTCGTTGATGAAGGAGATCTTGGTCGCCAGGAAGGCGTTGGCGGCAAGCTTGATCATCTCGGCGCTGTTGATGTCGGTGCGCACGACGGGAGCATCGAGAGGGCTGTAGAGCTCGACCACTGCCTCGCCCGCCCAGTCGCCGTTGTCGCCGACGACTACACGGTCGGGGTTGCGGAAGTCGCGCAGCGCGGAGCCCTCCTTAAGGAACTCGGGGCAGGAGACGTAGGCCATGCCGTCCATGCCCCGCTCACGGAACACGCGCTGGATGCTCGCCCCGGTGCCGCATGGGACCGTCGACTTCATTACCAGCGCGTGACCATCGGCTGGGGGGATCGCCGTCACGACGGCGTTGACCGCGGACAGGTCGGCGTCGCCGGAGTAGGTCGGGGGCGTCCCCACGGCGACGAACAGCATCCGCGCGTTGGCGAGTGCCTCGCCTAGGTCGGTCGAGAAATGCAGGCGCTCTTGGTGCGCCGTCAGCACCTCCTCTAGGCCCGGCTCATAGATCGGCACCTCGCCGCGGCGCAGCCGCTCGATCTTCTCGCCGTCGATGTCCACGCACCACACCTCGCTGCCAAGCTCGGCAAAACCGGCGGCGGTCACCAGCCCGACATAGCCGGTGCCGATCACCCCGATTGGTGCACGCTCTGTGCTCATCAGGCCGGGAAGGCTAACCGCTGGGCGCGCGCGGCGGTGTGTCTAGGAGGAACACCGGGTGCTTCGGCGCCGCGCCGCGCAACTCATCCTCTGAGGAATCGGGCCCGACCCCGTCGAAGAACACGCCCACCTCGAACTTCCAGCGCTTTAGATACGCGCGCAGGACCGGCGCCTTCTCGTCGTCGCCGAGCTCCGTGGCGATGAAGCTCTCGCTGCGTTTGCCGACGAGCAGTCGTCCCTCGCCGCTGGCGCGCAGGTTGCGCGCCCATTGGGTCTCGCCGCGCGGCGCGACGAGGTAGCGCTCGCCGTCGAGCTCGAGCAGGTTGACCGGTGTACGGCGCGGTTGGCCAGAGCTGCGCCCCTCCACCTCGAGCACGCGCGAGCCAAGCACGCTGACCCCACGACCAGTCAGGACGGCGATGAAACGGTTGAAGATATGCGTCGTGAACCAGCCGGGGCGCTTGCGCTCGAAATGAGCCGTGGCGGGGCTCTCCGTCTCCATTGCGAGACCCTACTGCTCGATCGCGAGAAAGGCCTCGTAGCGCTTGACGTCGCGCTCCGCGCGAGCGTGCTCCTCGCTGTCCTGCTCAGCGCCCTGCGCGGCCTTGCGCGCGTCGACGAGCTTGGCTTCGAAGGCCTGGCGGTCGATCTGCTCTGGCGCGATCGCCTCCTCGACGAGCACGAGCGCTCGGTTCTCGGCGAACTGCAGATAGCCCTCGGCCTGCGCAAAACGCACGATCTCCTCCTCCGAGCGGTACAGCCGCAGCTCGGTCGGCTCCAGGCGGGCCAGCAGCGGCTCGTGGTTGGCGAGGATGCCGATCGAGCCGACGGTCGTGAACGTCGAGAGCATTTCGATCTCCCCGTTGAAGACCTCGCCCTCCGGCGTGAGCACTTCGGCTGGGAACTTCGCGTGAGCCATGCTTATTTCTTGGCCGCCTCGACGACCTCGTCGATCGTGCCCTTCAGGAAGAAGGCTGACTCCGGCACCTCGTCGTGCTTGCCGTCGATGATCTCCTGAAAGCCCCTGATCGTCTCCGCGATCGGCACGTACGCGCCCGGGGTCCCGGTGAACTCTTCGGCGACGAAGAACGGCTGGCTGAGGAAGCGCTCGATCCTGCGCGCCCGCTGGACAGTCAGCTTGTCCTCGTCGGAGAGCTCGTCGATCCCGAGGATCGCGATGATGTCCTGCAGCTCCTTGTAGCGCTGCAGGATCTCCTTGACGCGGTTGGCCACCCGGAAGTGGTCCTCGCCGAGCACGTCCGCCTTGAGGATCGTCGAGGTCGAGTCGAGCGGGTCGACCGCCGGGTAGATCCCTTTTTCGGAGATCGACCGCGACAGCGCGGTGGTCGCGTTCAGGTGCGCGAACACCGACGCCGGCGCCGGGTCGGTGTAGTCGTCGGCCGGCACGTAGATCGCCTGGATCGAGGTCACCGAGCCGTTCTTCGTGGAGGTGATCCGCTCCTGCAGCTGGCCCATCTCCGTCTCCAGCGTCGGCTGGTAGCCGACTTGGGAGGGCATCCGCCCGAGCAGCGCCGAGACCTCGGAGCCGGCTTGCACGAAGCGGAAGATGTTGTCGATGAACAGCAGCACGTCCTGGCCCTTGTCGCGGAAGTATTCGGCCATCGTCAGACCCGACAGCGCGACGCGCATACGGGCTCCCGGGGGCTCGTTCATCTGGCCGAAGACGAGCATCGTCTTGTCGAGGACGCCCGACTCCTTCATCTCCAGCCACAGGTCATTGCCCTCGCGCGAGCGCTCGCCCACGCCGCAGAACGCGGACAGCCCGCCGTGCTCCTTGGCGAGGTTGTGGATCAGCTCCTGGATCAGCACCGTCTTGCCCACGCCGGCGCCGCCGAACAGCCCGACCTTGCCACCCTTCGCGTAGGGCGCGAGCAGGTCGATCACCTTGATGCCTGTCTCGAACATCTCGGTCGTCGGCGTCAGGTCCTCGGCGCGCGGAGCGTTTTGATGGATGCTGCGGCGCTCGATGTCCGCGGGCAGATCCTCGCCTAGGTCGATCGGCTCGCCGAGCAGGTTGAAGATCCGTCCCAGCGTGGCCTCTCCAACGGGGACCGTGATCGGGGCGCCTGTGTCGATCACCTCGACGCCTCGCGCCAGGCCGTCGGTGATGTCCATCGCCACAGCGCGCACGCGGTCATCGCCGAGGTGCTGCTGGACCTCGCACACGAGCACGCTCTCGCCCGCTCCTGGGCTGACTCCCTCGGCCTCCTCCTCAGCGGCGGCGGCGGGACGCGCGACCGTGATCGCGTGGTTGATCTCGGGCAGGCGATCGGGGAAGACGGCCTCGATCACGACGCCCTGGATCTCCTCGATCCGCCCGACGTTGCGCTCGGCGGCGGCGCCGTTCGCGGTGCCCGGATCGGTGACGGTGGTGGCTGGCATTAGGTTCGGTTCTCCTCTTTATCTATTTCAAGTTCTCGGGGTTTACAGACAGCCGCTAGCGGGGTCGATGGTCAAGCGAGACAAGGACGCAGGGAGCGTGGCGTGCTACGCACGCGAGCGACTGAGGACGCAGTATCGCGCCGGCCAGCGATCACGCTAGCCCCTCTGCACCCGCGACGACCTCCATGATCTCCTGGGTGATCTCGGCCTGGCGGGCGCGGTTCATCTGCAGTGTGTAGTCGGTGATGATTTCGCCGGCGTTCTCCGATGCGCTGTGCATCGCCGTCATCTGCGCCCCGAAGAAACCGGCCGCGGACTCGACGAGCGCCCGGTAGATCGAGATCTCGATGTAGTCGGGAACCAGGCGTCTGAGGATCTTCTCGGGGTCGGGCTCGTAGTCGACGGATGCCGGGCGCCGCTCATGGTCGTCGTCGTCCTCGCCGCCGGCGATCGCCTCGTGGGTGAGCGGCAAAAGCGTCTGGCGCGTGACGTGCTGCGTAAGCGGCGAGACGTAGGAGTTGTAGATCATCTCCACGCGATCCACCTGCCCGTCTACGTACGCCTGAATCACGTCGTCGGCGATCGAGCGCGCATCGGCGTAGGCCGGTCGATCGGCAAAGCCCGTGTAGCTACCGCTGAGCTCGTGTCCACGGAAGGCCAGCGAGGAGACGCCGCGGCGCCCGGTCGCGTACCAGCTGCTGCGCAGCCCCTGCTCGGAGACCTCGGCGGAGAGGCGTACGCCGGCGCGAATGATCTGAGAGTTGAAGCCACCCGCCAAGCCGCGGTCGCCCGTGACCAGCAGCAGACCGACGTTCCTCTCGGACTCGTGCTCGCGCAGCAGCGGCACCCTTGCGGCCTCTGCACCGGCCGCCTGCGCTGCCTGGCGCGTCATCCGCCCGATTGCATCCGCATACGGGCGCAGCGAGGAGATCCGCTGCTCGGCGCGGCGCAGGCGAGCCGCGGCGACCATCTCCATCGCACGGGTGATCTTCTGGATGTTCTTGACCGATGCGATCTTGTTCTTGACGTCGCGCTGAGATGCCATGGTTTGTACCTCGGGGTGACCCTAGGCCGCCGCGGGCTCCTTGGCCGACTCGTCCTGGGCCTCACCAGAAGGTTGATCCTGACCTTCGTCGCCCGAGGAGCCCTGCGCATCCGAGCGGCCCGCCGGCGGCGGGGCATCGTCATCGAGCGGCTGGCCCTCCTCGTCGAGGTCGAAGCCGAAGTCCTTGGCGAACGAGTCCACGGCGTCGTGCACCTCTTGCTGGGTCTCCTTCGACCAGTCCCCCCCGGCGATCTTCTCGCGCAGAGCGTCGTGCTCGGAGTGCATCCGTTCGGTCAGCTCGACGAGGAACTCGGTCACTCGCTCGGCGTTCAACCGATCGAGGAAGCCGTTCGTGGCGGCGTAGATCTGCACCGTCTGGTCCTCCACCGGCAGCGGCGCCCGCTCGTGCTGGTTGAGCGTCATCACCAAGCGCGCGCCGCGGGCAAGGGTGCGCTGGGTGTCGGCGTCGAGGTCCGAGCCGAACTGCGCGAACGCCTCGAGGTCACGGTACTGGGAGAGCTCGAGCTTGATCCGGCCGGCGACCTTCTTCATCGGCCCGATCTGCGCGTTGCCGCCGACGCGCGAGACCGAGATCCCAACGTTGATCGCGGGGCGCACACCGGAGTTGAAGAGTTTCGACTCCAGGAAGATCTGCCCATCGGTGATCGAGATCACGTTCGTGGGGATGTACGCCGACACGTCGCCCGCCTGCGTCTCGATCACCGGCAGCGCCGTCAGCGAACCGCCGCCGAGGTCGTCGTTGAGCTTGACCGAACGCTCGAGCAGGCGCGAATGCAGGTAGAAGACATCGCCCGGGTACGCCTCGCGGCCCGGCGGGCGGCGCAACAGGAGCGACATCTGCCGGTAGGCGTAGGCGTGCTTGGTCAGGTCGTCGTACACGCATAGCGCGTGGCCGCCGTTGTAGAGGAAGTGCTCGGCCATCGCGCAGCCGGCGTAGGGGGCCATGAACTTGATCGGCGCGGCCTCGTCGGCGGCCGCGGCGACGATGATCGTGCTCTCCAGCGCCCCGTACTCCTCGAGCGTCTGCGCGAGCGCCACGACGGTCGACATACGCTGACCGATCGCGACGTACACGGAGACCACGCCGGTGTCCTTGTTGTTGATGATCGTGTCGATCGCGATCGCCGTCTTGCCGGTCTGGCGGTCGCCGATGATCAGCTCGCGCTGGCCGCGGCCGATCGGGATCATCGCGTCGATCGCCTTCAGTCCCGTCTGCATCGGCTGCTTGACCGGCTGGCGCTGGACCACGCCGGGGGCCTTGAACTCGGCCGGGCGCGTCTGCGTCGTTGCGACCTCGCCCTTGCCGTCGAGCGGGCGGCCGAGCGGGTCGACGATCCGCCCGAGCAGGCCCTCGCCGACGGGAATCTCCAGCAGCGCGCCGGTGCGCTTGACGGTGTCGCCCTCGGAGATGTGCTCCCACTCGCCGAACAACACCGCGCCGACGTTGTCGGACTCGAGGTTCAGGGCGAGGCCGGTAACGCCGTGGGGAAGCTCGAGCATCTCAAAGGACATGCAGTTCTCCAGGCCGTGCAAGCGGGCGATACCGTCGGCGACCGACAGCACGGTGCCGACCTCGGTCAGCTCGGCGGTGCCGCTGTCGAGTCCCTCGATGCGGCTCTTCAGGATGCTTGTGATCTCGTCTGGGTTGATCTGCATGTCTACGAAGCTCCTTGGGCAACGTGCCTGCGCAGCTGCTCCAGTCGATTGCGAATAGAGGCGTCGAGGATCGAGTTGCCGACCCTGATGATGATCCCGCCGAGGATGTCCGGGTCCACGCGCGCCGCGAGCGTCACCTTGCGTCCGGCGCGCTCGCCGATCGTCTTGCCGAGACTCTCGGTGGTCTGCTCGTCGAGCTCGATCGCGCTGGTGATCTCCACCGGCAGAGTCTTGTTCTCCTCATCCCACAGCCGCTCGTACTCGTAACGGGCGCGAAAGATCACGGGCATGCGGTGGTTTTCGATCAACAGCGAGAGAAAGTTCAGCAGCGCCTCGTCCGCCCCATCGAGCAGGCCGCCGAGCGCCTCGATCTTCTCCGTGGTCGAGAAGTACGGCGAGAAGAAGAACACGGCGAGCTCGCGGTTCTGATCCAGCGCGTCGGCGAACTGAGCGAGCTGCTCGCGCAGCTCGTCCAGCTTGCCCTGCTCGAGGGCGACCTGGAACAGCGCGCGGGCGTATACCTGGGCGAGCTCCTCCATCAGTTATCACTCCCTGCGCTCACGGAGATGCTGGAGAAGTCGAGTTCGCCGAGCGCCTCCTCGACCAGGCGGCGCTGGTCGGCATCGTCGAGCGTCTTGCGCGTGACCTTCTCGGTCGCCATCACCGTGAGGTCGGCGACCTCGCGGCGGATGTCGTCGAGCGCCCGCTTGCTGGCGGCCTCGATATCGCGCTCGGCGCGCTTGGCGGCTTCCTCGAGGATCTGCTTACCACGCTCGCGGCCCTCGTGCTCGTGCGACTCGGCGCTCTGGCGCGCGCGCTGGACGATCTCCTCGGATTGGGCGCGGGCCTCCTTCAGGCGCTCGCGGTATTCCTCCAGCACCTTGTCGGCTTGGAGGCGCAGCTCCGCTGCGGCGTCGATCTCGCCTTCGATCGTCTTCGCGCGCTTGTCCAGGGCTTCACCGATCAGCGGGAACACCCACTTGCGCAGGATGAACAACGAGATCGCGAACACGACAATGGTCCAGATCATGATCCCCACATTGGGAGTGATCAGGAACGAGCCGCTGGAGGAGGCGAGTGGGATGCTTGGCGCAGTGAGCATTGGCCTACAGGAAGAAGGCGATGAAGCCGCCCACCAGGCCGTAGAAGAACGTCGCCTCGGTCAGCGCGAAGCCCAGCCACTGGTCGCGCTCGATCTCGGCGCGCAGCTCGGGCTGGCGGGTCTTGGCCTGGATCGAAGCGTTGAACACCGCTCCAATGCCCGCCCCGGCTCCAGCTGCGCCGCCACCGGCTCCGACGCCCAGCGCGATCGCGCGACCGGCATCCTGGCTCTGCTTGATGATCGGTTCCGCGACACCCAGCAGCGGGTGGATCGCACTCAACACGTGTAGAAACTGCATCGCTCGATAGCTCCTTGTTTGTTAGTGACTCTCGACCGCTCCGCCGAGGTAGATGGCGGTCAAGATGGCAAAGATAAATGCTTGCAGGCCGGCGATCAGGACGGCCTCGAACAGGAAGATCGCGATTCCTGCCGGCAGCAAGAACCAGGACACGAGCTGCAGCCCGACGAGCACGCCGAGCACGCCGCCCATGAACGCGATCAGCATGTGACCGGCGAGCAGGTTCGCCCACAGCCGCACCGTCAGGGAGATCAGGCGCAGGAAGTTGGAGAGGATCTCGATCGGGAAGATCAGGATCACGATCGGGCCTTTGACGCCGCCGGGCATCAGGCTTTTGAGGTACCCGATCGGGCCGTGGTGCTTGACTCCCTCGTAGGTGAACAGGATGAAGACGCCGAGCGCTAGGATCAGCGGGAACGCGACATTGGTGTCGGCCGCGTAGATCTGAAACGACGGGATATTCGAGCCGAGGAGCCTGAACGTCTCACCTGAGTCGACCGGCAGTGGGATGTAGCCGATCAGGTTGCTCACGAGGATGAACACGAAGATCGTGGCGATCAGCGGGAAGTACTTGCGTTCCATGTCCTCGCTGAGGTTTTCTCTGGACATGCCGCGGGTGAAGTTGTAGAACATCTCGACCGCGACCTGGAGGCGACCGGGGCGCTGCTGCAGGCGCCTTGAGATGTAGAACATCACCCCGATCGTGATGCCGACCGTGATCAGCAGGTATAGGACACCCTTGTTGAATGCGATCGGGCCGAGCTTGAACCAAGTGTCGAGTTTGAACTCGTCGGTCGGGGAGAAGACGTTGCTGGCGACCGCGGGGGCCTTGTGCGCGGTGACGCCAAACAGGATCACGAACAGCACGATCCCGCCGAGCCATACGCCCAGGAACCAGTAGAGGACCTTCCGCCCTTGGCTCATCCCCTGCTTCTGTGACGGGCTGGGCGGGTGGGGCGGGTGGGTACCCATACCCGGAGCGATCGGTGGAGCGCCTGCGACCGCACTCATGGCCTTGACCCTCCGGGCCGCCCTTCGACCACACGCATGGCGAATGCGATCGAGTAGACGCAGAAGATCACAAGCGCCGCGGTCAGACCGTCACGGCGTCCACCGATGACGGCGGCGAGCACGATCGCTCCGGCGAGCAGCCAGATGCGCCCGAACCCATCGACCAGATTGAGGCCGAAGCGGGCGTCGGCCCCCCGACCGGCGATCCAGCGTCTATCGAGCTGCTGCAGGACACGCTGGAGCACCCAGGCGCCGGCGGCTATCAGGTAGCCGAGCGCGGGCGCACCTAACGCGATCGCCACGGGTGCCGCGACGACGACTAGCACGACATCGAGGTAGGCGAGAACCGACGCAGCGTGCGCGCCGATCGATGTACCCTCGTTGGCTGCTTCCAAGTCTGACATGTATGAGTCACCCTATAGACGGGAAAATCCGCGCGCGTGCTCGCGGCGGATCCGTCGCGCGACGCTCCTCAACACCGGCGACAACGAGCTTAGTCTACCCGATCGCGGACTTCGTAACAACTTTGTGACACTCGCCACGCGGCCCGGCAGAGCTATGCAAGGGCCGGCCGGCCGCGGTTGCGCCGCCGCCCCGAGGCATCCCACCCGGCCGTCGCGATGCGCACGATCAGCACCGAGACGATCAGCGTCAGCACGCCTGCCAACACGTCGAGCACGAAGTGATTGCCCGTGGAGAGCACCGCCAGCGCGGTCATGCATGGGTAGAGGACCGCCACGACACGTACCCAGCGGCGCGTCGTGATCCGCCACGCTGCCAGCGTGCACCACCCCGCCCACGCCATGTGCAGCGAGGGCAGCGCCGCCAACTGGTTGGCCTGCGAAGCCAGCGCCCCGGTGTGCCACGAGCCGAAGGCGCCGGAGGCGGCGACGACGTCGGTGAACCCGTGGAGCATCCGCGGGGGGGCCAACGGGTAGCGCCAGAACACGATGAACGCGAGCACGTTCGTCAGCACCAGCACGTTGCGCAGTGGCCTGTACAAATCCGGGCGCTGCCACCACAGATAGCCCAGCACGCCCAGCGTGACGATGAAGTGGGCGTTGTCGTAGTAGTCCGATAGGATCAGCCCGAGCGTGTGGTGTCCCGCGAGCCAGCGATCCAGGCTCAGCTCGGGATCCAGGTGAAGCGTTCGCTCCAGCGCCAACATGCCACGGGCGTGAGCGAGCGCGGCGTTCAGCCGCAACGGGGCGAGGTCTGTGGTCGCGTCGTACACCCACAGCAACCACACGATCACGCCGGTCTCCACCCACCACGGTGAGCGCTTTACCTGCGGCTGGGCGACGTCTGGCGCTACCCCAACCTCGGCGCTGGCGGCAGGGCTGTCGAGCGCTACGGCAGGAGAGCTACGTGTCGCTTGCAGAGAGTCTGTTGTGTCGATTGAAACCGTAGTTTGCAAGCGGTTGATGTTATCCCGCGTCAGGGCGCCACAGGCTGCAGACCGCGCTCGGCTAAGACATCCAAAACCCGCGGCAGCGCCGCCGCGGTGCGCCGCCACGAACCCGGAGCGGAATAGTCATCGGCGTCGTGCAACAGCAATACCGAGCCCTCCTTCACACCATCGGTGACGCGTTCGACGATCGACGCCGCGGTGGCGCGCGCCTCCCAGTCGCGGCCCCACTGGCTCCACAGCAGCGTCCGCCAGCCGCGCGCCCGCGCGACACGCAACGCGGAGGCGTTGAGCACACCGTACGGCGGGCGGTAGAGCGCCGGCGAATGGCCGGTCGCATCCTCGATGCTGGCCAGTGCCCGAGCGATGTCGTCGCGCACCTGCCACGGCGCCAGGCGCAGAAGGTTGCGATGGCGGTCGCAGTGCAGGCCGATCCAATGGCCTGCGGCGAGAATTTCCCGGGCGAGCGCGGGGTTGCGCCGCACCTGCTCGCCGACCAGGAAGAAGGTCGCCTGAACGCCCGTGCCGGCGAGGAGCTCCAACACCGCCGGGGTACCTTCTACGTGTGGACCGTCGTCGAAGGTGAGCGCATAGCCACTACCAGAGGCGGTGCGATCCTCCACTCCCAACGACCGGCGCAGCGCGGGCCAAATCGGTGCCGGGGAGCGCGGGAAGAGCACGGGCCAGGGGCCGACGAGCGCCACTCCGAGATAACTCGCCATCGCCGCGCCGGCCAGCGCACCCGCGGCCGGGGTCTCGCGAGTGCGATGATCGGGTGTGGACATGGTCGATCTTGTGCTGGGCATCGGGGCCGCCGTTGGCGCGTCCGTCTTCTACAGCCTAGGGATCGCGCTCCAGGCGATGGACGCCAAGGAGGCGCCCCACGACGACCACCTGCGCTTGGCGCTGGTCTGGGGACTTATCAAGCGCGGGCGCTGGATGCTCGGCACCGGCCTGTCGATCCTCGGTTGGCCGCTGCAGGTGATCGCGCTGCTGCTCGCACCGTTGGTCGTGGTGCAGCCCGCGCTCGCAGCGGGACTGCTCGTGCTGGTGTTCGTCGGTCAGCGGATGCTCGGTGAGCACGCCGGCACGCATGAGTACATCGCGATGGCGGCGATCGTGATCGGCGTGATCGGCGCGGGGCTGTGCGCGCCGCCGCTCAGCACGGGCCACACATCGGAGCGGCTGACGATTCTGCTCGTGCTCACCGTCCTGGCGGTCGCGAGCCTGCTTCCCTACGTGCTGCGCGCGATGCGACGCTCGCCCGCGTCGGTGACGATCGTCTGCGCCGGCCTTGCGTTCGGCTGGAGCGGGATCGCGACCAAGCTCGCCTCGGATGACCTCGCGCATGGATATTTCGTAGTGGCGATCGCCTGGGGACTGGCGACGGCGGCGGCCTCAGCCGTGGGCGTGCTCAGCGAGTCGAGCTCCCTGCAGGCGCGCCCGGCGATCCAGGTTGCGCCTGTCGTGTTCGTGACTCAGACGATCGTGCCCGTTGCGCTCGCGCCGGTGCTGTTCGGCGAGCGCTTCCACGATACCCCGCTCGGGGGCGTCCCGCTCGCCCTCTCGCTGGTGCTGCTGATCGTCGGCGCCGTGGTGCTCGTGCGCTCGCCGCTGCTGTTGGCACTGATGGGCGGCGAGCCGATCAGCCACGACAGCGGCTCCGCCCCCAGCCCCTCGCCGCCCAGCGAGGATACGATCCGCTCCACCCCGCGCACGGAGGATGGCCGATCCGTCGACGGTCACAACCAAGACATCGCCCGCGCGCGTACGTCCCTGAGGCAACGCGCCCGTGGCGTTCAGGCGCAACGACCCTTTCACGGGAATCGCATCGGTGGTGCGCGCCAGCAGCAGCTGACCGACGGTCAGCCCACCGGCGGGCTGCAGGAAGTAGAACTTGTGGCTCAATCCCAGCGCGTGCGCCTGAGAGCGCAGCGTGTGACGGGTGAGCAGCCAGCGGAACAGGGCCGAGCCGGGTACCACTTCCGGCAACATCTGATCGCCGAGCGAGTGCAGCTCGAGGATCGTCGCATGCGTAGGCACCACACCGTCATCAGTGAAGGTA
Source organism: uncultured Solirubrobacterales bacterium (assembly GCA_963813745.1). Taxonomy (GTDB): domain Bacteria; phylum Actinomycetota; class Thermoleophilia; order Solirubrobacterales; family Solirubrobacteraceae; genus Palsa-744. Next base: position 90,356 of record CAWEZW010000004.1, on the reverse strand, counting down.
GCGTGGATGTCGCGCCCGGCAAGCTCGCTCGCCACGAGCGCCACATCGCTCGCCGGCGCATGCACGATCATGCCCACGTCGTGCTGGTCGGTGCTTACGTGGGTGAGCGGGTGGACACGCAGCAGCACGTTGGCCAGAGCGGTCACCTCGTCAGTGGACAGCGTCCAGGTGAAAACGGTCAGCAGCAGCAGGAACGGAGTCGCGAACACCACCAGCCGCAGCCGCCACAACGGGATCGAGCGCACGCGCCGCGGAGCACTCAAGACGAGGTCGACCGCGGCAGGCTCCTCGTGGGCGGCACGCGCTCCGGGCTCGGTATGACTCACCAGCGTCGTCAGCCCGACCCCCGTCCGGCCTTCAGCTCGTACGCGGGGGCTGCGGCCGTCGCTCACCAACAGCTCCTCCAGGGAGCCGTCGGCAGGGGGGTGGGCGGAGCGGTGGGCGGGGTCAGAGTCATTGGCACCGGCCTCGGCGAAGCTCGCCCTGACGTGCTCGCGCAGCTCGTCGGTGTTGTTTGCCAGGCGCAGCAAGTCGAGAGTCGCCATCGCGCGCGTGTTCAGTCGCGCGTGACCGACGGGCAGGCCGTAGGAGACGACCGGGGTGCCCGCGGCCTTCGCCTCCAGACAGGTGACGCCACCTGTGGAATGCACGAGCACGTCGGCGGCCGCCAGCAGCTGGGGCATCTTGTCGGTGAACCCATACACGTGCACGCGGGGCTCGCTCGCAAAATCCTCGCTCAGCTTGTCCCTGAGCTCCTCGTCGCGTCCCGCGAGGCAGACGATGCTGCTCACCTCCCTCAATTTTCTGAGCTCACACACGGCGCCCTCGATATCCCCCACCCCCCAGCCGCCACCGGAGACGACCACCACGCGGCCCTGCTCGGGCAGACCAAGCACGCGACGGGCCGCAAGCGGGCAGCGCGGCCCGAGGAAGTCGGCCGATATCAGCGGGCGTACGAGACGCACGCTGCCCTCCCCGGCGATCCGCTCGACCGATTGCATCGACTCGCCGTACATCACCAGGTGCATGTCAATTCCGGGCTGCGCCCAGAAGAACAGGCCCGTGAGATCGGTGATCGTCGCCACAGTGGGGCAACTAACCACTTTGGTGCGTCGCAGCCGCGACAGCACGACCGTCACGGCCGGGTAGGTTGAGACGATCACGTCGGGGTCGTGCTCGGCGATGCACCGTGCCAGTGGACGCGAGCCCAACAACCACAGCAGCCGACGCGCCAGCCAGCGGATCGGCGCCACATGCTCGAGCAGCCAGTACACGAGCGTGTACGTCCACGGCATCAGGCGCAGCTGCACGCGATAGCCGTCCTCGACCACCGGCCGCAGCACCCGTCCCATCGCGGCGAGGCCGTCGATGATCGTGACCTCGGCCTGCTCGGGCGAATCATCGATCTGGTCGGCCAGCGCCCGTGCGGCGGCGGCATGACCCTCGCCCACGTCGGCGGACAGGATCAGGACACGGCGAGGGCGGGCGGGATCCGAAACCGGGTCTATGGGTTTGCGGTAGCGACGTCTCATATCAACCAAAGTTTCGTCACGCTCACCGGTGGCCAGCCCGTCTGTGCATCTACAGCCGGACGCCCCTCGGTGGACGCGACCAGCAGTTACAGGGTACTCAGCACACCAAAGCCTTGCAGATCTCCTAGACGTAACAATGAGCGCGTGCAGGCGAGTAGCCCCCTGACCGCTCCCGCGAGCCGCACGCGGCGGTCCACCGGCGAGCGAAGCATTACCGGCTCGCGTAGATCGCCGGGCTCCTTGCGCGCGCTGCGCACGCTCGGCGCGCTCGGCCTGCTCTGCGTGCTGAGCACCGTTTTCCTGATCACCGCGGGCGCGGCGAGCAGTCCATCGCAGTACGTCCCCGCCCGCAGCGGTGGCTGGCCGGGCTGGCTGGCCGGCCCCCTCCAAGGTCTCGGAGTGGGCCTCAGCTCAGGCCGCTTTCAGACGCTCACGCTGATCATGGCCGCGGGCTACGTGGCGGTGCTGTTCGCCTCGAGCACGCTGTCCGGTCGCGCCCTCTGGGCGACGATCATCGCCGCCCATCTCGTGCTGCTGCTCGGCCCACCGCTGCTCTCCCAGGATGTGTTCGGCTACCTCGATTTCGCCCGGCTGGGCGCCCTGCACGGGCTGGATCCCTACACCCATGTTGCCGCCCAAGTGCCCACGGACTCGGCATACCTGTTCGTGGGCTGGCCCTTCCAGAACTCCCCCTACGGCCCGCTGTTCACTCTCGGTAGCTACGCGATCGCCCCGCTCGGGCTGGCCGGCGGGCTGTGGGCCTTGAAGGCGCTCGCGGTCGCCACCAGCCTCGCCGCGATCGGGCTGGTGGCGCGAGCGGCCGGGAAGGAGGGCCACTCGCGACGCTTCGCCGCCGTGTTCGTGGGCCTGAATCCGGTGCTGCTCGAGCTGGCGGTCGGCGGCGATCACAACGACACGCTGCTGCTGCTGGCGCTCGCCGCCGCGCTGCTGCTCACCGCCGGGGCCAATCCGCGTTTCCGCGCCGGCGCAGTCGCGCTGGTCGCGGGAATCGGGATCAAGGTCACCGCCGGGCTGGCGCTGCCGTTCCTGCTGCTGGGGGCGGGCGGGGACGGGTCCGGCACGCGCGAGCGCCTGCGCGTGGCGTCCGCGGCCGGGCTGAGCCTGGCTCTGCTCGCGGTGCTCGGACTGATCGGCTTCGGCTCGCACGCGTTCGGGTTCATCAGCGCGGTGAGCGAGCAGCAGCAGCTGGTGGCCACCCACAGCATCCCCGCCGAGACTGCACGCCTGGTGGGACTGGGAGGCACGCCGAGCTGGTGGCGCCACTGCTTCCTCGCGGGATTCGTAGTGGTGCTCATATACGCCCTGTGGCGCACTCTGCGCGGGGCCGATTGGCGCATTGCCGCCGGGTGGAGCACGCTGGCGCTGCTGCTCTCCACCGCTTGGCTGTTGCCCTGGTATGCGATCTGGGCGCTGCCGCTAGCCGCGGTCAGTGGCGATCGGCGCCTGCGGCCGCCACGCTCGTCTTCTGCGCCTACGCGCTGTTGATCCACCTGCCGCTCGCCAACGGGCTGCTCAGCCCCCAGCACGTCACCTGCCACACGCGGAAAGACTGCGTTCCCGGCACGCGGGTTCCGGCTTGGCGGACACCACATCCATCTCACCGGTCTCAAAGTCCCGGGCGACGTCACGCTCGATCTCCGCCGCTGAGGCGTCCGGGCGTAGCCGCCGCAGACGGGAGGCATCCAGGCGGCGGAACTTGAGGATCTCCAGCACGTACACGAGGTAGACGCTCGCGGCGACCACGAGCAGGCCGCGAGCGCGATCATCACGAGTGTCCAGCCGGTGTGCAGGTGACCGTGATGGTCCGAGTAGGGGACGAAGCGCAGCGCCAGCGCGAGCCCGGCGAGCATCAGCGTCCAGGCGTACAGGTAGGCGATCGTGCGCCGGTTGGAGAAGCCGATCCGCGCCATCCGGTGGTGGAAGTGCTCGCTGTCGGATTGGTAGATCGGCTGGCGGTACTTCAACCGCTTGAGCACGACGAAGGTCGTGTCCAGGAAGGGGATCGCCAGCAGGATCAGGGGCAGCACGAAGGAGACCACCGCCGTCGTCTTGACCGCCGCCTCGACCGTTATCACGCCCATCAACAGGCCCAGCAGGTTCGCGCCGCAGTCGCCCATGAAGCTCGACGCGGGCGGGAAGTTGTAGAGCAGGAAGCCGAGTGCTGCTCCGGCCGTGAGCGCCGCCAGCACGCCCGGCTGTGCGCGGTCCAGGTCGAAGGCGATCACCGCGAGCGCCACCGCGATGATCACGCATACACCCGCCGCCAGGCCGTCGACGCCGTCGGAGAAGTTGACGACGTTCATCATCGCCACCAGGCCGATCACCGTCAGCACCGGTCCGGCGTTCGTCACGCCGGCGTTGGGGAAGTGCAGTTTGCCGACGAACGGCAGCGTGATCGTCTTCACCGCGACGCCGAAGTGCACGACGATCACCGCCGCCGCCGATCTGCCCGACGAGCTTGACGACCGGCGGCAGGTCGAAGCGGTCGTCGAGCGCGCCCACGAGCGTGATCAGCGCCGCCGCGAGCAGCACGCCGTGCCACAGCTGGTGCGCTTCGCCATAGCCCTCCGGCAGCCAGATCAGCGCGGCGACGAGCACGCCCGCGAAGATCGCCAGGCCGCCGAGCAGCGGCGTCGGGCGCTCGGACAGGCCCCGCTCGCGCGGCTCGTCGATCGCGCCGACGCACGCGCGAACCGCATCGTGAGCGGCGTCAGCAGCGCGGTGACGGCGGCGGCCACCAGGAAGGCGTACAGCGCGTCGAGCTCGGTCGGATTGCGCATCGACGCCGACAGCATCGCAGGCTGCGGGGTCGTCAGCGGACCCGGAGACCGCATGCAGCGTAGCGCCGTGGCACCTTGCACCGCAGCAAAGGCCGCGGTCGCAGCTCCACGATCGCCTCGCAAGCGCGGAGCGACGAGACAGCTCGTAAAGCGGATAGCGCTCCACGATCGCCTGCACGCGCCCGGCCAGCTCGCCGGCGCGCGCTCGAATTCGGGGGTCAGCGTGGCGGCGATGATCTGGCCGACCTCGTTCGAAGTCCTCGTGCTGCAGGCCGCGGGTGGCCAGCGCCGGGGTGCCGATGCGCAGGCCCGAGGCCTCCATCGGCGGGCGCGGGTCGAAGGGCACGGCGTTGCGGTTGACGGTGATCCCGATCTCGTGCAGGCGGTCCTCGGCCTGCCTGCCGCTCAACTCGGGCTGCAGGCCGCGCAGATCGACGAGCGCGAGGTGCACGTCGGTGCCGCCGGTGAGCACGTTGAGCCCTGGCCGTGTGCCGGCCTGCCGAGCAGCAGCGCCTCGGCGACCGCCTGGGCGCCCGCGACCGTGCGGCGCTGGCGCTCGGCGAACAGCTCGCTTTTGGCGATCCGCAGCGCGACGGCCTTGGCCGCGATCACGTGCTCCAGCGGCCCGCCCTGCTGGCCGGGGAAGACGGCGGAGTCGATCTTCTTGGCGAGCTCCTCCTTGCAGAGGATGATCCCCGCGCGCGGGCCGCCGAGCGTCTTGTGCGTCGTCGTCGTCACCACGTCGGCGCCGTACTCGACCGGGTTGGGGTGCAGCCCCGCGGCGACGAGGCCGGCGAAGTGCGCCATGTCGACCATCAACAGCGCCCCGACCTCGTCGGCGATCTCGCGGAAGCGCGCAAAGTCGAGCTGGCGCGGGTAGGCCGACCAGCCGGCGATCAGCAGCTTCGGCCGTCGCTCGCGCGCGATCCGGGCGACCTCGTCCATGTCGATCAGGCTGGTCTCGCGGTCGACCTCGTAGGCGGCGATCTCGTACAGCCGGCCGGAGACGTTGATCTTCATGCCGTGGGTCAGGTGTCCGCCGTGGGCGAGCGACAGGCCCATGATCGTGTCGCCGGGCGTCGAGCAGCGCGTGGTAGACGGCGGTGTTGGCCTGCGCGCCGGCGTGCGGCTGGACGTTCGCGTGCTCGGCGCCGAACAGAGCCTTGGCGCGATCGATCGCGAGCTGCTCGGAGACGTCGACCCACTCGCAGCCGCCGTAGTAGCGCCGTCCGGGATAGCCCTCGGCGTACTTGTTCGTCAGCACCGAGCCCTGGCATTCGAGCACCGCGCGCGGGACGAAGTTCTCCGAGGCGATCATCTCGAGCGTCCCCCGCTGGCGCGAGAGCTCGCCGCGCAGCGCGGTCGGCGACCTCGGGGTCGACCTCGGCGAGGGGCCGGTTGAAGTAGTCGGGGCTGAAGCTCGGGCATGGCACGCTCCTCGGCAGGGACAGCGATCGGTGCCCAGGCGCGCGGCGTGTTCGCTAGTCCGCTTCCCGGTGGTCGATTCCACCTCTGGCGCCAGTCGCGGTAGCGGTCTACGAGGCTAGCAGGAGGCGAGGATCCGCTCTACGATCCGCGCGCGTCGATGGCTCCTTCCGCGCACGACGCTCCCAGTCACCGCTCTCGCGCGTACTCGCGCAGGTCGAGAACCGTCGAGGCGATGCCCGGCAGCTCGCCGCCGTCGATCACAAGATCGGCTCCGGCGCGGATCGACGCGGGGACGTCTGCAAGACGTCGCGCGTCGGGCTCCCCGGAGAGATTGGCGCTCGACTGGAGCACCGGAACACGCACTGTGTCCAAGCGCGGCCAGCGAGGCAGTCCAAGCGGGGACACGCAACCCGAGCGAGGTGGCGCCGCCCTCCAGCGGACCACAGGCCAAGGGGAAACGGTTGGTGCGGTTGGGCAGCAGCAGGGTTGCTGGGCCGGGCAGTAACGCCTGCAGCGCAGCGCGCTCGCGCGCTTGGATCTCGGGCAGCGCGCGCAGGAGTGAGGCGAGCGCGAAGAACATGACCGCCGCTGGGCGCTCGGCGGGGCGGCCCTTGAGCTCGTACAGCCGCTGCACGGCATCAGCGTTGGCGGGATCGCAGCAGAGCCCATAGACGGTGTCTGCCGGAAACACCGCGACACCCCCAGACGCAAGGCACTCCTGCAAGTCCCGCACCTCCGCCGGGTCGATCACCGCTCCCCCACGACCACGCGCTCGATCTCCGCCAGGTCGCGCTCGGCTCGCACCGACGGAAAGCCCGCCGCGCGCACGAGCTCCATCACGACAGTGGCCTGCCCGGCGCCGAGCTCGAGTGCCACCACCTTCACCCGCTCGCGCGCCTGCACCTGGGCGAGCAGCGCGCGGATCACGTCCAGCCCATCCGGCCCGGCGAACAGCGCCTCGCGGGGCTCGTGGCGACGGATCTCGGGAGCCAGCGACGCGCGTGTGGGCTCGGCGACGTAGGGCGGGTTGGAGAGGATCGCGTCGAACTCGTCGGGCACACCCTCAAGCAGGTCCGCGTGCAGCCACGACGACCGTCAGGCCGAGCCGCTCGCCGTTTGCGCGCGCGAGCGCGAGCGCGTCTTCGCTGAGGTCGCTGCCGGTCAAGAGCAGGTCCGGGCGCTCGTCCTTCAGTGCGAGCGCCACTGTGCCGCTACCGGTGCCCGCATCGAGCACACGTGCTCGATGCGGTAATTTCAGTCCCACTTCGACGAGCAGCTCTGTCTCTGGGCGCGGGATCAGCGCGCGTGGATCCACGGTCAGATCGAGCCGGCGAAAGCCGCGAGAACCGACGATGTAGGCGACCGGCTCACGCTCCACCGCGCGGCGGCGAACGGCATTCTGGAAGGCGCGTACAGCAGGCCCTTCGACAACGAGGTCGCGGTCGACGATCAGCCGCTCGCGCGTGACGCCGAGCACGTGCGCCAGCAGCAGCTCGGCATCCAAGCGCGGGGTTTCGCACCCGGCGGCGCCGATTGCGGTGATCGCGCCGTCGAGCGCGTCCCGCGTGGATGTGCCCCTCACGCCGCCGCCTGCGCCTCCAGGCCGCGGCGCTTCTCGTCGGACTGCAGCGACGCGGTCAGCTCGTCGAGCTCGCCTTCGAGCACCTGGTCTAGGTTGTGCACGGTCAGCTTCGTGCGATGGTCGGTGACGCGGCGCTCGCCGTAGTTGTAGGTGCGGATCTTCTCCGCGCGATCCCCGGTACCGACCTGCGAGCGGCGGTCGGCCGCGAGCTCGGCCTGCTGTTCGGCCAGCGCCTGCTCGTAGAGCCGCGCCCGCAGCACGCGCATCGCGCGCTCGCGGTTCTGCAGCTGGGACTTCTCGTCCTGCATCGAGACCACGATCCCCGACGGCTTGTGCGTGATCCGCACCGCCGAGTCGGTCGTGTTGACCGACTGCCCGCCCGGGCCCGATGAACGGTAGACGTCGATCTGCAGATCGTTTTGGTTGATCTCCACATCGACCTCCTCAGCCTCCGGCAGCACGGCGACGGTCGCGGTGGAGGTGTGAATGCGCCCCTGCGACTCAGTCGCGGGGACGCGCTGCACGCGGTGGGTGCCGCCCTCGAACTTGAAGATCGAATAGGCGCCCTCGCCCTTGATGGCGAATGTGTACTTGCCCTCGCTCACGTCAAGAGGCTCTGTTTGCAAGCCGCGTCGTTCGGCGTACTTGCTCAGCATCCGGTACAGATCGCGCGCCCACAGCCCCGCCTCGTCGCCGCCGGCGCCGCCCTGGATCTCGACGATCACGTTCTTCTCATCGTTCGGGTCGCGCTGCACCATCGCCAGGCGGATCTCCTCCTCCAACTGCTCGATCCGCTCACGGGCTCCGTTCAGTTCCTCACGCATATCCGCGTCCTCGCCACCCTCGGCGAGGAGCTCTTCCGCCCCGGCGGCATCGTCCTGAGCGCGGCGCCACTGCACCGCCAGCTTGGCAGCCGGCTCGAGCTGACTGTAGGCGCGGCCGACCTCGGCGTAGCGCTCGCGGTCGGAGATCACCTCGGGATCGGTCAGCTGCTCGCCGAGCTCGGCGAAACGACTCTCGATCTGCGCGACCAGCTCCTCAACCATGCAGAGCAGTCTAGGCGCGGGTCAGGCCACGACCTCAACGCCCATCAGATCCGCCGCCGACAGCTCCCCCGGGGTCTCCAACGCGAGCACCGCCTCCAGGGCCGCGATCGCCACCGCCAGCTCGTCGAGATCGGGCTCGCGCGTGGTCAGCAACTGCAGCTTCAGCCCCGGCCACATCACGATCTGGACCCAGCGCCGGCGCCGGTTGCGCCCGGCGAACTTGATCAGCTCGAAGGAGATCCCGGCGATCACCGGCACGCCGAGGATGCGTGTGATCACCAGCCAGTACCATGCGGGCAGCCCGATCGGGGCGAACACGAAGATCGCGACGATCATCACTACCAGTAGGAAGCTCGTGCCGCAGCGCGGGTGCAGCCGCGTGAAGCGCTGCGCGTTTGTCGGCGTGAGCGGCAGGCCGGCCTCGTAGCAGGAGATCGTCTTGTGCTCGGCGCCGTGGTACTCGAACACGCGCCGCAGATCGCGCAATCGCGAGAGCAGGAACATATAGCCGAGGAAGATCGCCGTTCGGACGAGGCCCTCGATCACCCAGAACAGCACCGAGGAATGCAGCTGACCCTTGATCAGGCTTGTCAGGCCAACCGGGATCACGAAGAACAGGCCGATCGCCAAAACGAGCGCCACGATTACCGTTCCCGCCCACACGCCGCCGGAGATCTCCTGCTGGGAATCATCCTCGTCTGTGCCGTCCTCGGCCGGTGGCAGTTGGGCATTGGCCGAGATCCCCAGCGCGCGGAACCCGATCGCCATCGACTCGCCCAGGGCGACCACCCCGCGCACGATCGGCAGGCGCAGCGCGCGGTGGCGCTGGAGCGAGGAGGTCAGGGGAAAGCTCGAAACCTCGATCTCGCCTTCGGCGGCGATTGGACCCCCATCCTCCCCACGGTCCTCCTGCTCCAACTGCTCGGGTGTGGGCTTGCGCACCGCCACCGCCCAGTGCGCGACACCCCGCATCATCACGCCCTCGAGAACCGCCTGGCCGCCCACGGGGGCATCGCGCTGGGCGTTCAGCTTGCCGTTGTCGTTGCCAGCGCCATCAGCACCGGCCTGCAGCTCGACCGCCGTCGACTCATCGACCACCGAGCGGTCGGCAGCGCCGTTTCTCTCCGCCACGGACGAGCCGGCGGCCAGCGGCGCGGACATCGACCTACTTGGAGGACCGAGTCTGGGCGCCGCCCTTGCGGGCGTCCAGCAGACGGCCTTTGGCCATCCTGCGCTGGAAGCGCTCGACGCGCCCTCCTGTGTCCATCAGCTTCTGTTTGCCGGTGTAGAACGGGTGGCAGTTGGAGCACACCTCGACATGCAGCTCGTCGCGCGTCGCGCGCGTGGTGAACTCGTTGCCGCATGTGCAGCGCACGTGGGCCTCGGTGTAGCTCGGGTGGATCTTCGTCTTCATCGTCTGTTCATTCTAGCGGTATCACCGTGGTACCAGACGCGGGCATGCAGATAGGCTCCGACCGTGTCCGCTGTGAAAAGCTTCATTACCTGGGACGGCCTGGAGATCGCCTACCAGGAATGGGGCGAGGTGCAGACCGGCGAATTGCCACCCGTGATGCTCCACCACGGGTTCGTCGCCAGCGCCGACGCCAACTGGGTCGCCACGGGCGTCGTCGAGGCGCTCACGAGCGCCGGGCGCAAGGTCATCGCCCCTGACGCGCGGGGCCACGGCCGGTCGGAGAAGCCGCACGACCCCGACCGTTATGGCGAGGACCGCATGGCCCGCGACCTCGCCGTCCTGCTCGACACGATCGATGTGCAACAGATCGATCTCGTCGGCTACTCGATGGGCGCGATCGTGTCGCTGCTCCTCGCCAGCACCGACGAGCGGGTGCGGAGATTGGTGATCGGCGGCGTCGGCTCGGGTGTGATCGAGTGTGGCGGCGTCGACAGACGGGCTGTGCCGAACGACGCGATCGTCGAAGCGCTGACGATCGCGGACGCATCGAAGCTCGAGGTGCCGGAGGCGGTTGCTTTTCGCCAGCTCGCAGACGCGCTGGGCGCAGACCGTGAGGCGCTCGCCGCCCAAGCCCGCTCGGTCTACCGAGGCGAGATCGCACTGGGGCGCATCTCGGCCCCGACACTCCTCCTGGCAGGGGAGACCGATCCGCTCGCGATCCGCCCGCGGGTACTGGCCGATGCGATTCCCGAGGCGACGCTCGAGATGCTCACCGGGAATCACATCGAAGCCTTGGGCGATCCGCGCTTCAGAAAGTCAATTGTCAACTTCCTCGCCTGATCGAGACGGTCGCGCATGAGCTTTGGCGAGATCGTCGCGATCGCCTTCGCCGGGCTCGCGGCGGGGACGATCAACACGGTCGTCGGCAGCGGCACGCTGATCACCTTTCCGGTCCTGCTTGCCTTCGGCTATGCGCCGGTGACGGCGAACGTATCGAACACGATCGGCCTGGTCCCGGGGTCGATCTCGGGAGCGGTCGGCTACAGAAGCGAGCTCGCCGGCCAGCGTAGCCGCGCGATCCGACTGGGAACGTCCTCGGTGCTCGGCGGCATCACTGGTGCGGTGCTGCTACTGGTGCTGCCCGCGTCGGCGTTCAAGGCGATCGTGCCGGTCTTCATCGCGCTCGCCCTGGTCTTGGTCGTGCTGCAGCCGCGTCTGAAGCAGCGGCTTGCCGAGCGCAAAATCGATGCGATCCACGAGCGCGGCCTCGTGGTGGCGCTCGCCATCTACCTCACTGGGGTCTACGGCGGTTACTTCGGCGCCGCCCAGGGGATCCTGCTGCTGGGGATCCTCGGCGTGACCCTCGCCCAGGACCTACATCGCACCAACGCGCTGAAGAACGTCCTCGCGGGCCTCACCAACGGCGTTGCTGGTGTGTACTTCATCTTGGCTGCCCACGTTGACTGGGCACCAGCCGCGATCATCGCCATCACCTCGATCCTCGGTGCCCAACTCGGCGCGCGCTACGGACGGCGGCTGCCACCGGCCGCGCTGCGGGCGTTGATCGTTGTGGTTGGGCTCACCGCGATCGTACGTCTGCTCTCCACCTGAGCGAGCGCGAATCAGCCGGCGGTCGACGGCGAGGTGCTGACAGCGGTCGAGCCACCAGGGGTGACAGGCGTGACCGGCGCCGGGGCGGTCACAGAGGCCGGCTGCACGCACTGGAGAGTGTGCCGTTCGGCGCGTCTGATCACGTAGCCCTTGTCGTTCAACCAATGGAAGCGCACGAGCGCGCGGTAGTCCGCCGGCGAGGACAGGTTGGTGACCTGCCTGACGTACTGGTAGATCTTCACCCCCGGCGCCGAGCCGCGCCACACGCCGAGCCCTGGGGCGCTGACGGTGTGGAAGAGTTCTTCTTCGGGCATCCGCTCCTGCACTTCGATCCGCATCGCCATCCGCGCGGTGCCCGCGATCGCCGTCATTTCGCCGGAGAAGGTGGCGGCACGATCGACCTGTTCACCGGTGGTGACGCACTGTTCGACAGTCGCGGTGGCGCCTCCGGCGGCGCCTGTCTGCGCCGCCAGCGGAGTCCAGTCAACCTGGCCTGCGGCGGCACTCGCCTGGACGACGCACGCCGACGTCAGCGCACCGCAGGCGAGCAGCGAGAGCAGTACGCGCGTGGAGCGGCGCCGCGGGAGCGACGATCTGTAAAGCATCTTCATAGCCTCCCCCTAACACGCACACCCGCACAATGTTGCGCACAAAGTGCAGATACCGCCGATAGAACCTAGCCGATTGACTCCACAAGCTACTGAGCGTCATCGACCAAGCAGGTCAAGGACGCAGTGAGCGAAGTGTGCAACGCACACGAGTGATCGAGGACGCAGACCGATCGTCCGGGATCGGCCAGCGCCGTGTCGATGGCGCTCAGAGGATTTGGTAGAGGGGGCCGTCGCCTCCCTCGGGCACAGTCAAACGACCCCCCTTGGCCGTGATCGCGCCGCACTGGACGCAGTTGGTGTAGTTGACGATCACGTCCACCGCGCCCTCCTCGGGCGCGTCCTCGGGGATCTCGTAGACACCGGCGGGACACATCCAGCGCCAGGTCTCGGCGATCTCGCGCGGGACGTGCTTCTGGATGCGGATGTGGTTGGGAGCGTCGTCGCGGGTCGCGTTGCCGGTGATGAACACCGAGGAGAGCTTGTCGAAGGTGTATTTGCCGTCGGGCTTCGGGTAGCTGTCCTTGGTCTTGCCGATGAACATTGGCTGGGCGTCGTTGCGGTGCAGCGTCCAGCGCCCGCCCGGGAAGCGGCCTTTGGTGGCGATCATCATGTTGATGATGGGACCAGCCTTAATCAGCCCTTTCTGGAACGGCGCCCGTGTGTTGCGCTGTTCCCACAGGTCTTTGCCGATGATCGAGTCCTCGACGGCCTGCTCGTAGGACTCGAAGCTAGACTCGCCGCGCTTTAGCGCCGCGTAGATCGACTCGGCGGCGAGCATGCCCGACTTGATCGCATAGTGGACACCCTTCAGCGAAGCGAGATTGACCATCCCGCCAGCGTCGCCGACCAGCACCGCGCCGGGCATCGAGAGCTTGGGCATGGCCCAGTAGCCGCCGGCGGGCAGCGCCTTGGCGCCCCAGGCGACGCGTTCGCCGCCCTCCAGGATGCCCTTCGCCAGCGGGTGCGTCTTGAACTCCTGCAGCAGGTCATGGGCGGAGGTGGTGGCGTCGGCGTAGTCGAGGTCGATCACGAAGCCGATCGAGACGAGATCCTCGCCTGTCTTCTCATCCTTCATCGGATACATCCAAGAGCCGCCGATCTGGTGGTACTTGGTGGAGATCTTCAGCGGCCACGCGAGGATCGTGTGGATCACGCGGTCAAGCGGCTTGGGAACCTTCCAAACCTCCTTGACGCCGAGCTCCCACACCTGCGGCTCGCGACCCTCAGCGAGATCGAACTCGCGGATCGCAGCGCCGGTGACGTGGCCCCAGCAGCCCTCCGCTAGCACTGTGGCCTGAGCCTTGATGTCGGTGCCCGGCTCGAAGTTGCCGAGCGGCTCGCCGTCCTTGCCGCGACCCTTGTCGCCCGAACGTACGCCGACCACGCGGCCATCGTCGACGATCAGCTGCGTCGCTGAGGTCTCGGTGAGGATGTACGCGCCGGCCTCCTCGGCCTGGCGCTGCTGATAGCGCGCAAGCGCAGAGACCGAGATGACCTCGTTGCCGTGGTTGCGCTGCGGCGGGGGCGGCGGGATACGGAGCTTGGTCTTGCCATTGGGCAAGATGTAGATGGCCTCCTTCTTGACCTCTCCAAACGCGAAGCCCTCTTTGCGCCAATCCTCCCGGGTCATCTCCGGAAACATCTCTTCCAGCGGCCCGGGGCGCATCACCGCGCCGGACAGGTTGTGCCCGCCGCAGGTCTTCGCCTTCTCGATAACGGCCACGGGGACTTCGCCCAAGCGCTCCATCGTCTCGGGGTCATCCGCCAGTAGCTGCAGCAGGCGGTTCGCACACGCCAGTCCCGCGGTGCCGCCGCCGACGATCGCGACGCCGACCTCGATCAGCTCGTCCTCGTCGTCGAGGCCGCGCTTTACGAACTCCTTCTGCGAGTCCACCGGCGGCGGGAAGGCCGCGGGGACGACCTTCCCGTTGTTAGAGCCGTTGTGACCGGACATCGCGGCTAGCTCGCCTTCTTGGCCTTCACAGCCTCTGTGAGCTTCGGCAGGATCTTGTTCAGATCGCCGACGATGCCCAGGTCGGAGAATTCGAAGATCGGCGCGTTCGCGTCCTTGTTGATCGCGACGATGTTCTCCGACGCCTGCATCCCGACCTTGTGCTGGATCGCGCCGGAGATGCCCGCCGCCAAATACAGCTTCGGCGCGACCGTCTTACCGGTCTGGCCGATCTGCGCCGCGTAGGGGTACCAGCCCGCGTCGACCACCGCGCGAGTGGCGGCGACGGCGCTGTTGCCGCCGAACGCCTTCGCCAGGTCCTCGGCCAGCTGGAAACCCTCGGCCTTGCCGAGGCCGCGACCGCCGGCCACGAGGATGTCTGCGCCCTCAATGTCGACGTCGGCGCCGCGCTGTTCGCCGCGCGTGAGCATCGTCGCCTGCTGGGCCTGCGGGCTGAGCTCGAAGCTCAGCTGCTCCACGACTGCGTTGCCGGCGCCGGACTCGACGATCTCGAACGCGTTCAGGCGGCCGATGATGATTCCCACGTCGGAGCGGTATTTGATCTCGGAGATCGCCGAATCGCCCAGGATCGGGCGCTCGGCCACGAGCTCGCCACCCTCGGCGCGCACGTTCGTGACCTCCATCGCGACGCCCGCACCGAGCCGCGCGGCCAGGCCGGCGCCGATCTCGAAGCCGAGCAGGCCACCACCGAACAGGGCGTAGGAGTAGTCGCCGCCTCCAATCGCCGCGGCCATCGCGTCGACGAGCGGCTGCGCGAGGCCCTCGGGACCCTCGGCGACGAGCACCTTCTTCGCACCGTACTTGCCGAGCGATGCGGCCAGCTCCTGCGGGATGTTCTCCCCGAGCAGGATCGCGTGCGCCTCGCCGCCGAGCTCCGCGGCAAGCTTCGCGCCCTCGGAGACCGCGCCGAGCGAGTTCTTGTTGATCGCACCGTCGTAGTGCAGCGCGTAGACCAGGATGTTTGCCATTTAGATCAGCTTCCTCTCGTCGAGCCAAGCGACGATTTTTTCGACGGTTTCGCCGGTGTCCTCGTCCTCGATGATCTCCCCGGCGGACTTCGCCGGCGGGGCCTTTGCCGAGACCCACTGGGCAGCGGAGTTATCGCCGCCGACTTTCGATGCGTCGATCTCTACATCGCCCGCCGTGACCGTGTCGAGCGGCTTCTTCTTCGCCCCCATGATCGCCTTCAGCGACGGGTAACGGGGCTCGTTGATCGCGTCGCCGACGGAGATCACCGCCGGCAGCTTGATCTGCACGGTGTCGTACCCATACTCGGCCTGGCGCTCGCACTTCAGGGCCTCGGCGTCGACGTCCATCTTGATCACCTGCGTCAGCGAGGGCATGCTCAAATGCTCGGCCACGACCGCGCCGATCGTGTAGCACTCGCCGTCGTCGGACTGCTGGCCCAGCAGAACCAGATCGGGGCTCTCGCGCTGCAACGTCTTCGCCAGCGCATAGCCGGTCGCCGCCACGTCCGATCCGGCGACGGCCGGATCGGAGAGGTGCACCGAGCGATCGGCGCCGAGCGAGACGGCCTTGTGCAGGGCGCGCACGGCGCTGTCGGGGCCCATCGTCACGGCGACGATCTCCTCCACGGGCACGGCGCCGCCCTCCTTGATCTGCATCGCCGCCTCAATCGCGTGCGTGTCATACGGGTTGAGGTTCTTCTCTCCGCTGCGGTCCATACGCCCCGTCGAGGGATCGATCCGCTTCTCGACGGCGGCGTCCGGAACCTCCTTCACCAGGACGCATATCTTCATTTCGTCGGCTGCTCCTTCGGGGGTCTGTCCGGGGGTGTGTGGGGTGCGATTCGGAAAAGTGTTGGCTGTAATCCTACCTGGTCCGGCGGTTGACTGACGAGTCAATCAATCACTGGTCAGCGCCCGGCCGGGCGGGCATCGATCGCGCCGCGGATGAAGTCCACGATCGCCTGGGTCGGCGCGCCCGGCGTGAATACCTCGGCGACCCCGAGCGCCTTGAGCTCGGGGATGTCCTCCGCGGGGATCGTCCCGCCGACAGTCACGACGACGTCGTCGATGCCCTGCTCGCGCAGTAGCGCGACGACGCGCGGCACGAGCGTCATGTGCGCGCCGGAGAGGATCGACAGCCCGACCGCGTCGGCGTCCTCTTGGATCACGGTCTCCACGATCTGCTCCGGTGTCTGGTGCAGACCCGTGTAGATCACCTCCATCCCCGCGTCGCGCAGCGCCCGCGCGATGATCTTCGCGCCGCGGTCGTGCCCGTCGAGGCCGGGCTTGGCGACGACGACGCGGATCTTGCTCTTGGGCTGGGCGGTGGCGGAGGGCATGTTGGATCTCGCAGCGGCTAGCGACGCGCACGGCGTCTCGGCCCCACACGGCGACTCGGCTCCCGACGGGGACCGGCCGCGCGGAATTGTAGAGCCCGCGGATCGCCCCGCGTACCGACGTGGTCGCTGAGCACCCTGCCCAGGCCGCCGAGCACGGTGACCGCACCGACCGCGGCAAGCACCTTCAGGCGGCGCCCGAGCCGGTCGAGGTGGAGCACTTCCCAGCCCTCTTCCCCGGCGATCCGCCGCAGCTCTGCGTCGGGGTTCACGACCACGGCGTGACGAACCGCGCGCAGCATCGGCAGGTCGGACTCGGAATCGGAGTAGGCGTAGGAGGCTTCCAGATCGATCCCCGCGCGGTCGGCCAGCTCACGCATCGAGAGCAACTTCCCCTCGCGATAGTTGAAGGGGCCCGCCGGGCGGCCGGTGTAGCGACCGTCGACGATCTCCGAACGAGAGCCGAGGCCGCCGTCGAAGGCGAGCACGTGGGCGAGCAGATCGGCCATCTCCTGGGAGGCGGCGGTGAGGATGTAGACAGGCACGCCCGCGTCCTGATGGGCGTAGGCGCGCGCGAGCATCTCCGGGTACAGGCGCGGGAGCACGCCCGCGAGCACACGCGGCGAGAGGCGCTGCAGGTCCCTCACGCGCACGCCCGCGATCATCTCCCCCACGCGCTTGCGCACCTCGTCGGCGCGATCGTCGGTCGAGCCTCTTAGGCGAAAGCGCAGGTTTTCATAGACGTCCCGCGCCAAACGGCGCCGCGAGATCATGCCGGTCTCGTACGCGGCGCGGGCGAAGAAGATCCCCGAGGACCCGGCCATCAGCGTCTTGTCCAGGTCGAAGAACGCCGCCGGTCGCAGCTGGCCGACGCCATTATCGGCCCCCTGGTCCGTGACCATCGCTATCTGAGGTGGTCGTGAGTCGAGCCAGACAAGGACGCAGGGAGCGTGGCGTGCTTCGCACGCGTGCTGGCCGATCGGAGATCCCTCCGATCTCCGATCGGTAGGACGCAGTATGGCGAAGTGCTCACGGCCACCTCAGACCTTGAGGATCAGCGCGTCGCCCTGCCCGCCGCCGGAGCAGATTGCGGCGCACCCCAGGCCGCCGCCACGACGGCGCAGCTCGTAAACGAGCGAGCCGAGGATCCGCGCGCCGGAGGCGCCGATCGGATGGCCGAGCGCGATCGCGCCGCCGTTGACGTTCACGCGATCCTCGTCGATGCCGAGCACTCGGATCGAGTTCAGCGTGACCGAGGCAAACGCCTCGTTGATCTCCCACACATCGATGTCCTCTGCCGTCAAGCCGGCCTTCTCCAGCGCCTTCTTCGCGGCACTCGCGGGCGTCGTGGCCAGGTAAGCGAAGTCGTTGGCGCTCTGCGCGTGGGCGACGATCTCGGCGAGCGTCTCCTTGCCGTTGGCGGTGGCCCACTCAGCGGATGACAGCACCAGCGCGCCACCGGCGTCGTTGACGCCGGGCGAGTTGCCGGCGGTATGCGAGCCTTCCTTACCCGTTAGGCCGGGCAACTTCGCGAGCGCCTCCAGCGAGCTTTCGCGGCGCGGAGCCTCGTCGATCTCGACGAGGGTGTCGCCCTTACGGCCCTTGACCGTTACCGAGACGGTCTCCTCGGCCATACGGCCGTCGTCGATTGCCGCCAGCGCGCGCTCGTGCGAGCGCAGCGCCCAGCGGTCCAGATCTACGCGCGTGATCTCGAGCTCATCGCCGATCTCGGTCGCCTCGACGAACATCTGCTTACCGGAGAACGGATTCGTGAGCCCGTCGTGGACCATCGCGTCGAGCGCCTTCACGTCGCCCATGCGAAAACCAAAGCGCGCCCCCGGCAGCAGGTAAGGAGCTTGGGACATCGACTCCATGCCGCCCCCGACGCCGACCTGCATGTCGCCCGCGCGAATCGCCTGGTCGATGATCACCGACGCGCGCAGCCCGGAGGCGCAGACCTTGTTGATCGTCTCGGAAGAGACCTCCTTGGGGATGTGAGCCTTGATCTGCGCCTGGCGCGAGGGGATCTGACCCTGACCGGCCTGCAGCACCTGACCCATCACGACGTGCTCGACCTGCTCGGGCTCCACTCCGGCGCGCTCCAGCGCCGCCTCGATCGCCACCCCGCCGAGCTCGGTCGCATCGAGCGTGGACAAGCCGCCACCCATCTTGCCGATGGGGGTGCGCGCGGCGCCGAGGATCACGGTCTTGGGCATTAGATGCAGACGCTCCTGATGTTGGGGAAAGGACGAGAGATCGGCAATGCTAGCGATGCAGCTATCTTGCTCAGGCAAATGCAGGTATCCGCCACCACCCAACCGGCAAGCGCTACAGACGCCGACACCGTCGCCATCGGGCTGTTCGACGGCGAGCAACCCACTGGCGACGTGCCGGCGGATGTGGGCCAGTTGATCGCGTCCGGCGAGGCCAAGGGCTCGTTCAAGGCGCTTGCGCTGACCCACGCCGAGGGCAAGCGCTGGCTGACCGTCGGGCTCGGCGCGCGCAAGGACTTCACCCCCGAGCGCGCGCGTGTCGCGGCGGCGCTCGCCCGTGAGCGGGCGCGCGAGCTCTCGACGCGGGTGCTCTGCTGGGAGGTCCCGGCCGCCGCGCAGGTAGATGACGCGAGCACCGAGGTCGCGGGGGCACTCGTGGAAGGCACAATCCTCGCCGACTACAGCTTCGATCTCCACAAGTCCACGAAGACCGGCGGCCAGGACGGAGACTCCAAGCCCAAGCACCTGGACGCTCTGATCGTCTCGGGTGGCGGCCCCGTCGAGTCGGCGGTCGCCGATGCCGCAATCGTCGCCGCATCGGTCAACGCGGCACGCGACCTGCAGAACCGGCCCGGCAATGACCTCACCCCGACGGCGCTTGCCGACTACGCGCGTGCGCTTGGCGAGGAGATCCAGGGGCTGCAGGTCGAGGTCGAGGGCCGCGCGGGCATCGAGGGGCTAGGCATGGGCGCCTTCGCCGCCGTCGCGCAGGGCTCCGAGCAGGACCCCGCGCTGATCGTCCTGCGATATGAGAGCTCCACCGCAAAGGGTCCTCTACTCGGCTTCGTCGGCAAGGCCGTCACCTTCGACAGCGGTGGCATCTCGCTGAAGCCCGGGCCGAAAATGGCGGAGATGAAGTTCGACATGTCCGGCGGCGCGGCCGTCGTCGAGGCGGTCGCGGCGATCGCGCGCCTGCGTCTGCCCGTCAAGCTGCTCGCGGTCGTCGGCGCGACCGAGAACCTGCCGGACGGGCGCGCGGTCAAGCCCGGAGACATCGTCACGGCGAAGAACGGGAAGACGATCGAGATCAACAACACCGACGCCGAGGGCCGGCTGGTGCTGGCCGACTGCCTGTGCCACGCCGTCTCGCTCGGCGCGGAGCGGATCGTCGACCTGGCGACGCTCACCGGCGCGGTGATCATCGCGCTCGGCTCGACCTACGCGGGGATCATGTCGAACGACGACGAGCTCACCGAGCACCTCACCGCCGCGGGCGAGCGCACCGGCGAGATCCTCTGGCGGCTGCCCATGCATCCAGAGTACGACGAGCTCGTCGTGGGCAAGTACGCCGACCTGGACAACGCACCGGAAGCGCGCAAGGCGGGCACGATCATGGGCGCCTCGTTCCTCCAGAACTTCGTCGGCAAGACCCCCTGGGCTCATCTCGACATCGCTGGCTCTGCCTGGGATCTCGGCCGTGTCTACGTCGGTAAGGGCGCCTCCGGCTACGGTGTGCGGCTGCTCGTCGAGCTGGCTCGCTCCTACGGCGCCGAGTAGATCGCCCCACCCGCCTTCTAGGATTGGGTCCACGTGACCCGCGCACGCCTGATCTTCGACTTCCTCTCGCGCGGGCAATCTCATCGCTACGGGCTCCACGCCTCCCAGCGCGCCGACCTCTACGTACCGCCCGGCCCCGGGCCACACCCTGTGATCGTCCTGATCCACGGCGGCTCCTGGCAAAAGCGCTACGGCAAGATCTTCACGCGCGGCCTGGCCGGCGACCTGCGCAGGCGCGGCTTCGCCGTGTGGAACATCGAGTACCGCCGGGTCGGCGCCGGCGGAGGCTGGCCAAACACGTTCGCGGACGTGACCGCGGCGATCGACCATCTCACCGCGCTCGACGATCCGCGGCTGGACCTTGAGCGCGTCACGTTCATCGGCCACTCCGCCGGCGGTCACCTCGCGCTGTGGGCGGCCGGTCGGCCCAACCTGCCGGACGGCGCCCCGGGCGCCCTTGACGGACCGCCGCACGTGCGTCCGCGACGGGTCATCTCACTGGCCGGTGTTGCCGATCTCGGGAACGCCTACCGTCGCTGGCATGGCGGAGTCGTGCGGGATCTGATGGGCGGCTCGCCCGATCAGGTCCCCGAGCGCTATGCAGTAGGCGATCCAATTCGCCTACTGCCGCTCGACATTCCCGTGCTGATCGTTCACGGGGTGTGCGACGAGACGGTCTCGATCGAGATCAGCCGCGGCTACGCCGAGGCCGCACGCGCGGCGGGGGACGAGGTCGAGCTCGTGGGGGTCGAGGGCGAGGTGGGACACCGCACGCACCTCGACCCACGCAGCGCGGCCTGGGCGGCGGTGGTCGAGCGCCTGGATGATCCACCCGTGCCCGTCCCCGCGGCGGCGAGAGCCGCGTCGGCCCTCTGTGAGAATGGCCGCCCGTGGATTTCGATCTCTCCCCCGATCACGAGTTGATCCGCCGCACGGTGCGCGAGTTCGCCGAGGGCGAGGTCGCGCCGGTCGCCGAGGAGCTCGACCGCACCAAGTCCTTCCCGTATGAGATCGTGCGCCAGCTCGGCGCGCTGAACCTGATGGGGATCCCATTCCCCGAGGAGTACGGCGGCGGCGGCGGCGACACGCTCGCCTACGCGCTCGCGGTCGAGGAGCTAACGCGTGTCGACTCATCGGTCGCGATCACGCTTTGCGCGCACACCTCCCTGGGGACGCAGCCGATCTACCTGTTTGGCTCCGAGGAGCAGAAGCGCGAGTGGCTGCCGCAGTTGTGCGCAGGAGAGCGGCTCGGCGCGTTCGGCCTGACCGAGCCCGAGGCCGGCTCGGATGCCGGGAACGTGAAGACGCGCGCCGCCTTGGCGGACGGCGAGTGGACCGTGAACGGCGCCAAGCAGTTCATCACGAACGCCGGCACCGACATCTCCGGGATGGATCACTGCCGTCACCGGCGGCGCAACGGCGACGAGGAGATCTCGAACATCATCGTCGCCAACGGCACGCCCGGCTACGAGCAGGGCGAGCCCTATCGCAAGATGGGCTGGAACGCCTCGGACACGCGTCCGCTGACCTTCAGCGACTGCCGCGTGCCCGAGGAGAACCTGCTCGGCCCGCGCGGCGCCGGCTTCAAGCAGTTCCTGCACATCCTCGACATCGGCCGGATCGGCGTCGCCGCGATGGGCGTCGGACTCGCGCAGGGGGCGCTCGACGAGGCGCTGCTACGCCAAGCAGCGCAAGGCGTTCGGCAAGTCGATCTCAAAGTTCCAGGCGATCCAGGCAAAGCTCGCGGACATGTCCACGGAGATCGAGGCCGGCCGGCTGCTCGTCTACAAGGCCGCGCGCGAGAAGGACGCGAAACGCAACTTCACGCTCACCGCCGCTCAGGCCAAGCTCAAGACCGGCCGCCTGGCCGTGCGCTGCGCCGAGGAGGCCGTGCAGATCCATGGCGGCTACGGCTTCATCGAGGAGTACCCCGTCTGCCGCTTCTACCGCGACGCGAAGATCCTCACGATCGGCGAGGGCACCGACGAGGTCCAGCAGATGGTCATCGCCCGCGCGCTCGGGGCGTAGGCGAACCGTTACGCAGACTTGCATAACTCAAGACTGCGTAACTTTTTCTACGCAGATCTGTGTTTCGATGCCGGCAGGGCGGGCAGGGGTCGGGAGAGGCGGCAGGATCATCTTCTAGAAAGATAGTTGTAACTATCATAGTTGTAGCTATCATTGTTGTGGATGAGGTTCTACAACCGCACAGATGAGCTCGAGGCCCTTGAGCACCGCTGGATCTCGGCCAAAGCCGAGTACGTCGTGATCTATGGCCGCCGCCGGGTTGGCAAGACCGAGCTGATCCTGCGATTTGCCGAAGACAGGCGCTGCATCTACTGAAGCGAGCGCCGGGACCGAAGCGACCACCTGGACGATCTGTCGAGGGCGCTGACCCAGACGAGCGAGCGAGAGCTGCTCGCCGCGCAGCCGCTGTCGAGCTGGCAAGCGTTTTTCGCCGCCGTCGGCGAAGAGCTTCAGAACGGCCCGTTGCTCGTTGCCCTCGACGAGTTCCAGTTCGTGGCCCGCGAGACACCCGCGATCGGCTCGCTCATCAATCGCTTCGGGCGCGAGCACCGCGACAACCCAATCTGTTCCTGATCCTGTCGGGCAGCGACGTGTCGTTCTCGAACGCGAGATCGTTGGCTACGGCGCGACCACGTATGGCAGGCGCACAGGCTCGTTGCACCTGCAGCCGTTCCCGTTCGCCGAGCTGCGTCACTTCCTCGTGAAGTGGAAGCCCGTCGATCTGATTCGCGCTTATGCAGTGTTCGGCGGCGTCCCCTACTACCTGGAGGCATTGGATCCCGCGGCGACCCTCGCAGAGAACATCGAACGTCACGTCCTGGCGCCCGACGGACTGCTCCGTCAGGAGCCCAGGTTTCTGTTCGGCCAGCACTCGGATCTGCGCGAGGACGGGGTCTACTTCTCGATCCTCCGGGCAATCGCCGCGGGCCGCACTCGACGCAACGAGATCGCCGCTCGCGTCGGTCGCAGCGACAGCGCTATGGGCCAACTCTTGGAGCGGCTCGTGGAGATGGGCCTGGTGCGGCGGGTATATCCGGTCACGGTCCTCAATCCGAACCGCACGAGGATGGTCCGCTTCGCGATCGACGATCCATTCCTGCGCTTCTGGTTCACCTTCGTCCACCCCTACGAGAGCCGTCTGCACCGTCGCGCAGACGCCAAGCATCACCTCGACGGACTGGTTCTGCCCGGGCTCGATACGTTCGTCTCAAAGCCTGCGTTCGAGCAGATCTGCCAGAGCTGGCTACGCGAGGAGATCGGCGCGGCGAACGCGGGCTGGTGGTGGGGCAACGTCAAGGAGATGACCGAAGGCGGCCCGCGCAACATCCAGCGCGAGCTGGACGCGGTCGCCGTCGACCACGAGGGCGCGGTGCTGGCGCTGGGCTCGTGCAAGTGGACCGCCGGGGTCATGAGCAGCGGCGAGAAGGCGCAGTTGCGTCGTCTCGCCGGCCACCTGGTCTCGGTCACGCGCAAGCCCGCCAACGCATCCGACCCGCCCGAGCCCGATATCTACCTGTTCTCGCGCTCGGGTTTCGACCGCAAGCTCGCGCGGGAAGCACGCGACGATCCCAAGTGTCATCTGGTCGAGGTGGACGAGCTGGTCAGGACGCGCCGCGCTGCAGCAGAGTCGTCGCGGCGCTCGCCGGGTCCAACCGGCGCTCGACCACTTCCTCCAATAGACGCTTGAACTCAGCGTCCTCGCTCAACTCCTCCTCCAAGCGCCTGCGTATCCTGGCGGTGGCGATCGCGAGCACCTCGTTGTGCAGGTTGCGCCGGCGGCGCTCCTGGAGCTGACCGGCGGCGAGGATATGCTCGCGGTGCTCGGCAAGGAGGGTCACAAGCTCCTCGATTCCTGTGCCGCGAGTCGCCTCCGTCTTCACGATCGGCACGCGCCAGCGCTTGGCGGCCTCCTCTGGTGAGCGGTCGAGGTTCGCCAGCGACAGCACGCCCCTGATCTCGCGCACCATTGTGTCCGTCAATGGGTGATCGGCCTTGTTGATCACGATCACGTCCGGGATCTCCATCACACCCGCCTTCAGCGCCTGGATCGAGTCACCCGAGCCAGGCATCAGCACGAGCACGATCGTGTCGGCGTGATCGATGATGTCGATCTCCGCCTGACCCACGCCCACCGTCTCCACGAACACGTCTTCTCGGCCCGCCGCGTCGAGCAGCAGCGCGGCCTGCAGCGCGGCCTCCGAGAGCCCACCCAACGCCCCGCGGTTGGCCATCGAGCGGATGAACACACCCTGGTCGAGAAAGTGCTCGGAGAGGCGGATCCTGTCGCCGAGCAGCGCGCCCTGCGTGAATGGCGAGGACGGATCGATCGAGAGCACGCCGACTGTCCTTCCGGCCTCGCGCTGGGCCTTCGTCAGCGCGCCGATCAGCGTCGACTTGCCCACCCCCGGCGGGCCGGTGAAGCCCACCACCGCCGCTTTGCCGGTGTGCGGATAGACCTCCTTGACCAGCTCCCAGCCCTCCGGGCGGTCGTCCTCGACGAGCGTGATCGCGCGCGCCAGCGCACGGCGGTCGCCATCGAGCAGTCGCTGTGCCAGGGTCTCCTCGCTCATCGCGAGCGCAATCATCGCAGGGCACGGGTCCGTCGAACCCCTACGATTCGACGGCGATGGAGCCCGTGATCGCCGACCCACCGACCCCGACGGCCGCCGAGGAGATCATCGAGACGGTGCGTCGCGCTCCCGATTCGCTGCACGGCGGCCCACTCGCATTGCTGCGGTTCATGCGCGCCAACCACATGCTCAGCCGCGCCTACCTGCACCTGCTCGCGCGCTTTCTCTTCCTGAAGCTACGTCACGGCAAGCGCCTGCAGACCGACGGCATCTGCTTCATTTGCCCGGGCGTGCAGCTGGAGATCGGTCGCGAGGCGACGCTGCGCATCGGCCGCTGGGCGTGGCTCGGCCACGGCACGAAGATCCGCGTGCACGAGGGCGAGGTGTCGATCGGAGCGAAGACCGTGATGGGGCAAGAGTGCACGATCTCCGCCTTCCAGCACGTCTGCATCGGACGCGAGTGCATCGTCGCCGACCGCGTGATGATGATCGACTTCGACCACGGTGTCGTCGAGGTCGATAGGCCGATCCGCCTGCAGGGCATCTACAAGCGGGACGTCCGCGTCGGGCACAACGTCTGGCTGGGATACGGCGCCTGTGTCCTGCGCGGGGTCAGCGTCGGGAACAACAGCATCGTCGGCACGAGCGCGGTGGTGACAGGAGACGTGCCGGAGAACGCGGTCGTCGCGGGCGTGCCCGCGCGGGTGATCCGCATGCGCGAGGCGCCGCAGACGATGCGCTGGGAGTGAGCGCCAGGGTCCGACGAACGCGGCGCCAGGAGTCCCTTTCCCCAGCGCCGCTACGAGCGTCGTGTGCGGGTACTACTTCTTCTTGTGCTTGGCCTTCGCCGGCTTCAGCACCAGGGTACGGCCTTTGACGCCACTGCCGGAGAGCGTGACCTTCAGCCCGCGCTTGCCCGCCTTGCTCAGCAGCGAGCGACCCTTGGCGGTCAAAGGCACACGGATCGTGGCGCTCTTGGTGCGGACGATCGAGTAACGCGCCGTGCCGACCGTGACGGTGGTCGTGCGCTTGCCCTGCCGCACCCGCGCGACGAGCTTCAACGTGCCCGAGCACGGGCCACCCCCGGTGCAGGTGAGCTTGAGCATCGCGACGTTGCCCTTCACGGTCGCCGAGGCGCCAGCTGCAACGATCGGCTTGGGGACTGCGACCGCGTTGCTGGCCACGGTGCTCGCCCCGGCGCCGTTGCCGGCCGTGACCGAGCACGTGATCGAGCTGCCCAAATCGGCGGTCTGCAACGTGTAGGTGGTCCCCGTCTGCCCGGTGATGACCGTGCCGCTGCGCGTCCACTGGTAGGTGAGGTAGGTCGGTTCGTGCGACCAGGAGCCCTGCGAGCAGCTCAGCGTCTGGCCGACGACCGCCGTGCCCGTGAGCGCCGGCGCGGTGGTGCTGGCCGGCGTCGTGGGGAATGCTTCACGCAGGCTTTCGTTGATCCCGCCTGTGTTCGAGCCGGCCGTGACCGAGATGGCTTCGCCCTTCTTGAGACTTGGCTGGGAGTGGTAGTACTGGGTGACGTACACCCCAGGGCATTCCTCTTCTGCTTTTTTGACGATCGTGCAAATGCGACCGTTGAATTCGAGCTTGTACGACCCGGTTTCAAGGCCTGAGACCGTGTACTGGCCGCTGGAGTTCGTATAGACGCATCCGCTGAGGGATTCCCCCAACCCTTTGGTCATGTACGCGCAGACTTCAATCTTGGCGATCGTCGGGTGCGTGATCGACGCGCTCGTCACCGTTCCGCTGATCTGGCCGCCGGGCGGCAGCGCCACGTTGACGGTTTCGGTCGTGTTTACCTTTACTTTGGTCGAGACGGATTTGCCGATGTAGTTGGACTTCGGCTGACAGCGGAGCTTTTCGCCCTGTTCTTCTTCGCATGTTTCCGCCGGGTAGAAGGAGATCGTGTATTCCCCGGCGGACAGGCTCGAGATGACATATTCGCCGTTGCCGTTGGTTTCGGTGCAGCGATACGATTCAGACCCCGACGCGCATGCTTCGACGCCGCCCGCGCCCTGGCCGTTGGACGCGTTGGTGACCTGGCCTTTGACCGTGCCAACGCCTTCTTCTTTCAATGCGGCGTCGATCGCAGGAGTTGTGGCGTTGCCGGTCACGTTGACGGTGCCGGCTGAGGACCAGCTCGCCTGGTCCTGATACCACTGGGTCGCGTACCCTGTGGCGATGAAGCGAACCTTGTAGGAGCTGTCCGCCAGGCCCAGGATTTCATATTCGCCGTTGGCTTTCGTTGATGCGCATTTGACCTGTTTTTCGGATGCCGATTCGTATGCGCAGGCTTCGGCGTTTTCGATCGGTTTGGTCGTTTCCGCACTCGTCACGGTGCCCCCGATTCCTCCCGTCGCCGCCGCCGCGACGGCGGGGGAGAGCGCGAACAGAGCGACGCACCCAACCAGCACGGCGAGCGTGCGGCGAGTGCCGTTGCGCCGTCTGCGACGAGGTCGCCGAGTCTCTGCGCTCGCTTGATCGGTAGCATCACAGCGCGACGAGGACAAAGACCTTCTCATCTGTACCCCCCAGTGGGTAGACGGCATCTATGGAATATGGCGCTCGTTGATGTGAGTACCTACAGCGTCGGCACGCTACCAGACCATGACCATTGAGGTCAGTCCAGGCTCCTCATTCAAAACGCCGGGATCGACGCAGGGACGATCGGCAGCGGCTCATGGCGCCAGCAGCGACGCCGGGCGAACATGAATCGCAAGGTTGCGCAGGCTGTCCGCATTTGCCGCCGGCCCTGCCGCCAGCGCGCGCTGAAGCTCCCGACGATGCCCCTCGAACCGCTCGCACGCGTAAGGCACGGCCAGCCCGCGGGACACCATGAAGGCCCAATCGCTCGCCTGCAGCGCCAGCAGCTCGCGCACCGCCGCGCTGCCGACGGTCCTGGCCGTGGCGGCGGCGAGGGTCTGTAGCTCGGCCGCACGCGTGGCGAACGCCATATCGGCGACCGCCGGACCCGACCAGGTGGACAGGCCGCCGTTCTCGCCCCAGCTGCTCGCCTCCCATTCCTCGCCGTCCGCCAGCGGCGCCGGCTCGAAGCGGTCGAGGGCGTCGTCGAGCCGGACCAGTTCGAGTCCCTGCCGCTCGCACTCCTCGATCACCGCCTCCAGCCAGTCGAGGCCCTCATACCACCAGTGGCCGAGCAGCTCGGTGTCCAGCGCGCACACCGCCAGCCCGCCCCCGGGCAGGCCCTCGCCGTCGCGGCGCAACCGCTCGCGGGTGCGGGATACGAAGTCCGCGGCGTGCTCGCGCGCGCGGGCCAGCGCCAGCTCGTGGTCATAGGGATCGCCGTCGTTGCGCCAGGGGTTGTGGTGATGGATCGTGTGGCGGTGGTAGTCGCGGTAGGCCCCGTCGGCGGGGTAGCCGGCGTCGCTCCACACGAGCTCCATCGTGGCCCGATCGACCGGCACGAGCACGATCCCCGACTCGCTCTGCAGTGGCCGCAAGTGCGCGCGCGCGCCCAGCCCGAAGCGACCGGTCAGCTCAACGCACGTGCTGCGCACGCCGGCGGCAGCGAGAATCGGCTCCAGATGGGGCGCGTGCGCGCACTCGGGCAGCCAGAACCCGCCGCGCCAACTGCCGGGGCCTTCCCTCCCCCCACCGGCACCATTCCCGCGCGCGACATCCCCGCGGCCGAAGTGGTCGAGGTGCGAGGCGATCCCGGTCTCGATCTGCAGGCGCGCGCCGGCGTCGGTGGCAAGCAGCGCCAGCACGGCGTGGGTCGCCGACGAAGTCCACCGCGCGTGTGGCGCGAACGCCCCCAGCAGATCTCCGCCGCGAGCCGCCAGGCGCTCGCGGGCGCGCTCGTAGTCAGCGCTCCACGCCCGTTCCAGCTCGGATGCGAGGCCGGGATGACCACCCGCGAGCAGCCCGGATGCGTCCTCGGTGTGGGTGAACCGGCGCGTATCGTCGATGAACCGGTCGAACCGCTCGGCGAGGCCCGGCGCGGTCAGCTGGTCGCACAGGACGGGAGTGATCGAGAGCGTCACCGGCGGATCCACCGAGTCGAGCAGCTCCACCAGCGGCAGATAGCAGCCGGCCATCGCCTCCCACAGCCACTCCTCGCCGAACGGCCACGTGCCGAAGCCCTCGACGTAGGGCATGTGCGTGTGTAGCACGATCGCGAGCGCGCCACGATCCTGGCGCGACTTCACTACCGGCACACCGCGACGAAGTCCAGCGCCCGCTCCAGGTCAGCCTGTCCGCGCGGGCGCAGGGCGAAGTCCTGCGCGGCGATCGCCGGTGTGAACCAGTCGTAGAAGCGCTTGGTGAGGCCGAGGCGAGGATGCAGCTCATCCCAGCCCGCGCGCAGCGCGAGCTCGTGAACACGTAGCTTGCGGGCGTGGAACAGGCCGAAGAGAGCCACCGAGCCGAAGTGCCGGCGACACAGCCGCTCGAACTCCTCGGCGCGGTACTCGTGGATATGCCAGGGATTGTCCGAGCGCTCGGCGCCCTTTGGCGCAAGCGTGCGCACGTTCGGCGTCGATAGATAAACCGTCCCCCACTCCCCGACGAGTGAGCGGAAATGCTCGAGCACCGCGTCCGGGTCCTGGAGATGCTCGATCGTCTGCAGGAACACGACCGCATCGGCCTGCTCGGCGAAGCTCTCGACCAGATCGCGCTCGAAGCGCAGGTTGCCGCGGCGGTAGCGCAGCCGCGCGTGCTCGTGCGCCTCTGGGTTTGCGTCTACACCAACCACGCTCGCGGCACTTGCGCCCAGCACGTCCGATCCGTAGCCCTCGCCGCAGGCCATGTCAATCACGCGCTCACCCGCCACCCGCAGGGCGATCCATTCATATACCGCCTGATGACGGCGAAACCAGTAGTTCTCCGCCGGTACATCGGGCAGCGTGCGCTCCCCCGTCAGCGCCAGCGGTGGCACACCCTGCCGGCTGGTCGCGCTGCTCGTAGGAAGACGCGGACACGGCGCGCGAGTATATGGTGCCGCTCCGTGCCACCCGCTCTCAGGACGAGGAGATCCGCGACGTCAACGCGCGCTACCACGACGTGGCCGCCGATCACTACGACTCCAAGTGGGGGATCGACTTCGGCGAGCTCGGCCGCGATCAGGTCTTCGCGAAGGTGCGCAAGGCCCTTGGAGGCAAGCCCGGCCACTACCCGCGGTCGCTCGAGATCGGCTCGGGGACGGGTTACTTCACGCTCAACATGATGCGCGCCGGCCTGATCGGGCAAGCCACCTGCAGCGACATCTCCCCGGGCATGCTCGCGAGCCTCGCCGCCAACGCCGAGCGGCTGGGCCTGCAGGCGCGGACCATCCCCGCCGACGCCGAGCGGCTGCCGTTTGTCGATCAGAGCTTCGATCTCGTGCTCGGCCACGCGATCCTCCACCACATCCCCGACCTACCGCGCGCGTTCGCCGAGTTCGAGCGCGTGCTCGCCCCCGGCGGCACGTTGCTGTTCGCCGGCGAGCCCTCCCGCTACGGCGACCGCCTGGCAAACGTGCCCAAGCGCGCCGCCGGCATCCTGGCGCCGCTATGGCGCCGCGCGATCGGCGCCCGCCCGGCGCCGCCGGCCGATGGTGGCGCGCCCGACGCGGCGCTCGAGGGCGTCGTCGACGTCCACGCCTTTGCCCCCACCGAGCTCTCCCGAGCTGGCGCACGGAGCCGGTTTCACCGAGGTACGCGTTACCGGCGAGGAGCTCTTGGCCAACTGGTTCGGCTGGACCAACCGCACGCTCGAGGCGACCGCCGATCCGTTTGACGTCCCCTGGGCCTGGCGCCAGTACGCCTACCGCGGCTACCTGTTCTTCCAGGAGCTCGACCGCCGCCTGCTGGAGTCGCGTCTGCCACCGGCGATCTTCTACAACCTGATGATCGCCGCGCACAAGCCCGCGGCGTAGAACTCGCGCCTAGACTGGGCGCATGCCCGATCGCCTCGTCCTCGACTTTCCCCTGTTCCCGCTTCCGATCGTCGCGCTGCCCACCGAGAGCGTGCCGCTGCACGTCTTCGAGGACCGCTACCGCCGGATGATCGAGGAGTGTTTGATCACCGGGCGGGAGTTCGGAATCGTGTGGCGCTCTGAGGACGAGCTCAAGCAGGTGGGGTGCGCGTGCGAGATCAAGGAGGTCCTGGAGCGTATGGACGACGGCCGCTTGAACATCCTCGCCCGCGGCACCCGCCCTTTCCGCCTGATCGAGCGCCAGGACGATCTGCAATATCCGGCCGGAGTGATCGAGTTCCTCGCCGATGAGGAGGAGGAGACCGACGCCGAGGCCGCTCAGGCCACCCGTGAGCTGTACGCGGAGCTCGTCGATCAGGCCACCGACCAGCAACTCGAGGACGACGACCTGGAGGCGATGAACGCCTACCGGATGGCCGCCACCGTGGAGTTCGGCCCCGACGCCAAGCAGGAGCTGATCGAGCTGCGCTCCGAGAATGCCCGCCTGCGCCTGCTCGCGCTTCTGCTCCGCGCCGCGATCAAGCGCTTGGAGCTGGTTGACCGCGCCCAGGCCCGCGCACGCTCCAACGGCAAGGTGCGTTTCGGCTGAGCCTCACGCTCTCAGGGCCACCCCGCCACGGCGAGGGTCACCCGCGCCGTCGATCGCAGCTCCCCGGCGCAACACCGCCTGGACGCCGCCGAAGAACAGGTTGAGCTCTCCAAACTCGACGAGCGGATCCGTGAGGCTCTCGAGGTCGATTCCCGGCTCGGCGTAGAGCGTGCCGTCCTCGAAGTGCACGCGCGGGGCGTCCACCGCCGCGCGCGCGGACAGACCGTGGTCGACGACGCCGACGATCGTTTGCAAAAGCGCCGAGCGGATGCGGTTGGAGCCGGCGCTGCCGAGCACCAGCTCGACTTGCCCGTCATGCATCACGACCGTGGGAGCCATCATGCTCGGCATCCGCCGCCCGGCGGGATGGCGGTGGAATCCGAGCGGGTTGAGGTCCTGCTCGCCCATTACGTTGTTCAGGTGGATCCCAGTGCCGGGAACGACGACGCCCGAGCCCTCGCCGTTGCTGCAGGTCACGCGAGCACGCGCGCCCGTCTGAGTCGAGCACCGAGATGTGCGTGGTCGAGCCGAGATTCCGCGCGAGGAAGCGCTCGAGGAAGCCGACCTCGCTGAGCCCTTCGACGAACTCCGGCGTGCGCTGCACCTGGGCGGCGCCCATCGCCGCCACGACATCCCCCAGACCTCGGCGGCGCGGGCCCGCGGTCGAGCAGCGCGAGCGCGTAGGCGAGCAGTGTGCCTCCGGCCGAGGGCGGCGGGTTGGTCAGCACCTCGCGGTCGCGGTAGCGAACGCTTACGGGCTCGCGCGCGACGGCGCGGTAGCCGGTGAGGTTAACGCTCGAAAGCGCAGCACCGCGCGCGGCCATCCAGTCGCACACGGTCGCCGCGATCTCGCCACGGTAGAAGGGCCCAGCTCCCTCCTGCCCGAGCAGCAAAAGCGCGTCGCCGAGCTCGGGGTTGCGCAGCAGCTCGCCCTCGCGCAGCACGTGGCCGGAGGGCGCCCACAGCGCCGCGCACTCGGGCGTCGAGGTGAGCAGGTCGGCGAGGATCTTTGCGATGTAGGCCTGGCCGGCGTTCAGCTGCACGCCGTCGCGCGCGAGCACCGCCGCCGGGCGCCGCGAGCTCGGCCAGCGGTATGCTCCCCCAGCGCTCGATCGCCGCGCAGACGCCCGCCGGCGTCCCGTAGACCGCCGCAGGAGGCCGGCCCGATGTGGAACACCTGCGCGGCGTCGCCGAAGGACACGTCGACCGCCCGCAGCTCGGCCGGGGACGGTCCGTCCTCAGCGTCTCCGTCAGCCTCATCGGCCCCTGAAGACCTGCGAGACGGCGCCTCCACGAAGAAGTCCAGCAGCGTCGGCTCCTCGCCGCCCCCCGCCACGAGCATGTACCCGCCGGCACCGAGCCCGGTCAGCAGCTGCTCGGCCGCGAACGAGGTCAGCATCGCCCCCACCGCCGCATCGACCGCGTTGCCGCCTTCGCGCAACACCCTCACGCCGGCCTCCGCGGTCAGCGGGTGCCCGGCCGCGACTACTCCCTTCTCAGCTGCGCCCATTCAAGCGAAGCCTAGAGGTCGCGAGGCTTACGAAATTCGGGATGAACTCGGGGACTTCGAGTTCATCTACCGCGAGGCCGCCGCGACGCGGAGCGCGGGGACGAGACGCACCGCCACCGGTACGCCGCACGCGGGGCTCGCCCGCGGGCTCCTCGTTCAGGCGGTTGACGCTGTTGCGCCGGCCCTGCTCGCCGTAGCCGGTGGCGACGACCGTGACCCACACCTGGTCGTCGAGCTTCTCGTCGACCATCGCGCCGAAGATGATGTTCGCGTCGGGGTGCGCGGCCTCGGAGACGGCCTTCGCCGCCTCGTTGACCTCCCACAGCGACAGATCGCGCCCGCCCGTGATCGACAGCAGGATCGAGCGCGCGCCCTCCATCGAGGTTTCGAGCAGCGGCGAGGCGACCGCCTGCATCGCGGCCTCGATGGCCCGCTGCTCGCCGCCGGCGCCCATGCCGATCCCGAGCAGCGCGTTGCCGGCGTAGGACATGATCGTGCGCACGTCGGCGAAGTCGAGGTTGATCAGCCCCGGCAGCGTGACGAGGTCGGAGATGCCCTGCACGCCCTGGCGCAGCACGTCGTCGGCGACGCGGAACGCCTCGACCATCGCGGTCTGCTTGTCGAGCACCGACAACAGGCGGTTGTTCGGCACCACGATCAGCGTGTCGACCTCCTCGGCCAGCGCGCTCGACGCCCCGCTCGGCCTGCTCGCCGCGGCGCGAGCCCTCGAAGCCGAACGGCTTCGTCACGATCGCGACCGTCAGCGCGCCGACTTCGCGCGAGATGCGCGCGACGACCGGCGCCGCGCCGGTGCCGGTGCCGCCGCCGGCGCCGGCGGTGATGAAGATCATGTCCGAGCCCTTCAGCAGCGCCTTCACACGGTCGTAGTCCTCCATCGCCGCCTGCGCGGCCGACCTTGGCGTCCGAGCCCGAGCCGAGCCCGCGGGTGAGTTCGGCGCCGATGTGCAGGGTGACGTCGGCGGTCGACTGCTGCAGCGACTGCAGGTCGGTGTTGACGGCGAGGAACTCGACGCCCTCGACCTCCGCCTCGACCATCCGGTTGACGGCGTTGACGCCGGCGCCGCCGACGCCGACGACGCGGATCACGGGCTGCGCCGACCGAGCCGCAGCGAGCCGCACGCCGGCTCGTCGGTGCTCGCGGGAGTAGTCGTCCATCACCGGGCGCGCGGCGCGCGTCCATCACGTTCTCGGGGATCTCCGAGGAGAAGGCGTGGCGCAGGCGCTCCTGCGGCGTGGGCACGTGTCCTCGCGCGCATCCTGGACGGCGGCGTCGGCTCGAGCGCTTTCAGCGCCGGGTGCGGCAGGCCGCTCTCGCGCGGATGGGGCGTCGCGGCGGCCGCGGCGCTCGCCGCCTCGGGCGCGCGGACGCCGGCTCGGTCTCGGTCCCGCCCGCCAGCCTCGCCGTCCTCGCCCTTCGGTCTTGCGGAACAGCGCCGCGAGCGGCCCTTCGCGCATGCTAGCGCGTTTAGCGTTTGCCATGGGTGAGAACCTCCTGCGCGAGCTGGCGGTAGGACTGGGCGGCGACGCCGTCGGGCTCGTACTTGAGCACCGACATGCCCTTGACGGGCGCCTCGGCGAAGCGCACGGTCTTGCGGATGCGCGAGGCGAACACGCGGTCGCCGAAGTTCTCCTCGAGGATCTCGATCGCCTCCTTGGCGTGGATCGTGCGCGAATCGACCAGCGTCGGCAGGATACCCTCGATGTCGACGCCGGGATTGAGGTTCTCGCGGATCATCGCGAGCGTGTTCTGCAGCTGGATGAGCCCGCGCATCGACAGATACTCGCATTGCACGGGGACGATCACCTTGTCGGCCGCCGTCAGCGCGTTGATCGTCAGCAGCCCGAGGCTCGGCGGCGTGTCGATGCAGATGAAGTCGTAGTCCTCGAGGATCGGTTCGAACGCCTTCTGCAGCGAGCGCTCGCGGCCGATCATCGTCGACATCGCGATCTCCGCGCCGGCGAGGTCGATCGAGGCGCAGGCGATGTCGATCTCGCGCTTGCGGATCACCTCGCGGATCGAGACTTTGTGGACGAGCACGTCGTACATCGATTTCTCGAGCGTGTCCGGATCGATGCCCTGCGACATCGTCAGGTTGCCCTGCGGGTCCATGTCGACGCACAGCACGCGGTGACCCTCCTCGGCGAACGCGGCGGCGAGGTTCAGCGTCGTCGTCGTCTTGGCCACCCCGCCCTTCTGGTTGGCGAACGCGATGACCTTGGCCTTTCCGTTCCACAGCAGGCTCCGATGCTCGATTGCGGAAAGCCGTCCGGTGGGTATTCGCATAGGGATGCGCGATTCCTGCATGGTCATCTGCCGAGATGCGGGGAGGACACTTGGGAGACCGTCGCGCCAGCGCCTTCGAGACGCCCGTATCGCCGGTCAGCACGATCTCCGGCGTGGACGGGGCCAGGAGCGGTGACACTAGGATCACGCGATGCCCAAGCGCTCGCCGGCGGGAGCCCGAAGCAGGCCGGGGCTGGCGAAGCGCCTGCGCGGCAAGCGCGTCGTCGTCTGCCTCGGCGCCGGCGGCGTCGGCAAGACGACGACCTCGGCGGCGCTCGCGCTCGGCCTGGCCGCGCGCGGGGCGAAGGTCGCGGTCGTCACGATCGATCCGGCCCGACGGCTCGCCGCCGCGCTCGGCCTCGGCGAGCTCTCGGCGAGCCGCGCCGGATCGACCCCGAGCTGCTGGCCGCGCAGGGCGTCGGCTGAGCCGGGCGAGCTGTGGGCGATGATGCTCGACGTCAAGCGCACGTTCGACGATGATCGTCGCGCGCCTGGCGCCCGACGAGGGCGCGCGCGAGGAGATCCTCGCAAACCCCGTCTACCGCGAGCTGTCCTCGGCGGTCGCGGGCTCGCAGGAGCTCGAGCGCGATGACGAAGCTGTACGAGCTCTACCACAGAGCACGACTTCGACGTGATCGTGCTCGACACGCCGCCCTCGCGCAATGCGCTCGACTTCCTCGAGGCCCCCGAGACTGCTCGGCTTCCTCGAAGGCCGCGCGCTGAAGGTGTTCCTCGCGCCGGGCGGCCTCGCGGCGCGCTTCCTCGGCCGCGGCACGGGCCTCGTGTTCGCGATCTTCGCGCGCGTGACCGGCGTCGACATGCTCGGCGAGCTGTCGACGTTCTTCAGCTCGCTGTCGGGCATCATCGACGGCTTCGGCGAGCGCATCCGCGGCGTCGCGGAGCTGCTGCGCGACCCCGAGACGAGCTTCCTGATCGTCACCTCGCCCGAGCCCGAGCCCGCGCGCGAGGCGCTGTTCCTCGCCGAGCAGCTCGCCGAGCAGCGGATGGCCTGCGACGCGGCTGATCGTCAACCGCGTCCACCTGCACGGCCTCGGCGGGCACTCCGTCGAGGAGGTCGCAGGCGCCGCTCGCGCCGAGCTCGGCGAGCGCGCTCGCGCGGCGCGCGGCGCCACAACCTCGCCGACTTCGACGTGCTCGTCGCGCCGCGACCGCGACACGATCGCGCGCCTCGGCCGACGAGCTCGACGGAGCCCGACCCGTGATCGTGCCGCAGCTAGACGAGGAGATCCAGGACCTCGCGGGCCTCGCCCGCATCGCCGAGCATCTCTTCAGCCTGACGGCGTCTCAGACGGGCAGCGCGCTCGGCGTGAGCTGGTCGAGCGGTGCCCTCGAGGTCGCGCTCGGGCGTCGTCGGCCCTCTGCGACGTCCTGCGGCCGTCCGCCAGCAGCTCGTCCGCGAGCGCGGCGAGGTTCGGCATCGAGGTGACCGCAGATCACGTCGCGCAGCAGCGCGCGCAGGTGGTCGGCGACGTCCTCGCGCGAGCGTCTGCGCCGGCGGCGTTCTCCGCGGCGGTGCCGGCGATCACGGCGCGCTCGAGCGTCGATCGCCTGCGTCGATCCGCTCGGTCAGCGTCGGCGCGCTGCTCCGGCGTCGCGCACAGCGCCGCGAGCCGCCCGGCCAGCAGGCCGCTCGCCGGGCCCTCGGGCTCGAGCAGCGCGCGCAGCGCCAGCAGGTTGTCGCTCAGCGCCTCGTACGGCGCTCGCGCGCTCGCAGCCGAGCTCGAAGCGGCGCAGCGCCCAGGCGAGCTCGTTGCCGTGCGGCGCGCGCCGCGAGACGAGGTTGCAGAACGCGCGCAGCTCGTCCTCCTGCTCGGGCGTCACCACCAGCATGCCGTGCGGGCGCCCGCCGGCGCCGAGCGCCAGCGGGCTCCAGGAGCCGGCACCGACCCGCGCCCATGCGAGCGCGCCGAGCGTCGACGCGCCCGTCGCCGAACAGGCGCAGCGCGCGCAGCAGATCCTTGAGCACCTCGCGCCCGCGCGCGACGCGCGTCCTCCGACATTCGTCGTCCTCGGCGGTGAACACGACCAGCAGATGCTGCCTCTGCGGACTCCCTCGCTCGGCGCGTCGCGGCGCCGTCGGGCAGCGCCGCGCAGCGCGTCGCGGCTGGGCGATCGTCAGGCCTTTGGTCAGCGCGAGCTCCGTCGGAGGCGATCGTCACCCGTGCAGCGTCGCGACGCAGCGTCATCTCGCTCGCGCTCGCGCCCGTCGACTGCTCGAGCCTCGTCCAGCGCGGCCTCGCATGCTCGCTCGGGCGGCGCAGCTCGAAGTCGGTCTGCTCGTCGAACACATCCTCCAGCAGCAGTCTCAGCGCCGCGCCCGCGCGAGCGTGCGCCTTCATCCGCGCGAGATCAGCGCCTCGCCGCCCATGCCCACCAGGTAGCGGTCGAGCCCGTCGAAGTCCACCAGCAGCTTGTCGCCTCCGCATAGGCGGGCAGGCTCGCGAGCTTCGCGCCGCGCTGCTCGATGAACGCGCCCGTCAGCGCGCGGTAGCAGTACAGCCGCGCGGCGCTCTCGCCGCGACGGGCCGGCTTCTGCTGCGAGCTCGAAGGGAACCTCCGCGCCGCCGTCGATCTCGGCCTGCAGCGTCGCGCCGCCTCCGCCACGAACTCTGTCAGCGCTGTCTCGAGCTGACGTGAACGCATCGTCCGCACACTTCGCGCCCCGCCGTTCGGCGCTCCTGCTCGGCGTGCTCCGGACGCAGCCCGTCTTGCAGCGCCGAGACTGCTCTACGCGACCGCGAGCGCGACGTGCCGGCGCGCTCTGCCGCCTCTTCGCCGCAGCCACTCTTCGCCGTAGGCGCGCATCCCGTCGACGATCGGCAGCAGCGCCCGCCCCTTCTCGGTCAGCGCATACTCCACGCGCGGCGGCACCTCGCCGAAGGTGTGCCGCTCGACGATCCCCTCCTCCTCCAGCGCCCGCAGCCGCAGCGACAGCGTGCGCGGGCTGATCCCCGCAAGCGAGCGCTCCAGCTCGCAGAAGCGCGAGCGGCCGTCGGCCAGGTCGCGGACGAGCAACAGTGTCCACTTGCCGCACACGATCTTCAGCCGTGCGGCATACGGGACATGTTTCGTCAGCGGCCATTTCAGCCGTTACTTTACCAAATGAAGTAACGACGAGCTGCGAGCGACGGTGAGCGGCGGACTCGGTGCGGGACGCGGGTCGTTCGCCGGATCGGAGTTCGTCTCGCGACGCTCCTCGGCGGCTGCCACGTCCTCCATCGTCGTCCCCCTGCGCCCGTCGGCCTGCATCAGGAGCTTGAAGTCAGACGGGTTCGAGGCGACCTTCATCGCGTCCTCGAACGTCACCCGGCCGGCCTTTACGTGCCCGAACAGCGCCTGGTCGAAGGTCTGCATCCCGTAGTAGCTGCCCGAGGCGATCACTTCCATCAGCTTGCCCGTCTGCGAGGGGTCGACGATCATGTCGCGCACGCGGCCCGTCATCCGCAGAATCTCGCACACCGCCACGCGCCCGCCATCGGCGCCCGGCACCAACCGCTGGGAGATCACGCCCTTGATCGTGCCCGCGATCATGCTTCGCGCCTGGCCGTGCTGGTGCGGGCGGGAAGAAGTCGAGCATCCGGTTGATCGACTCGGGCGCATCGACGGTGTGGATCGTCGAGAGCACGAGGTGCCCGGTCTCGGCCGCGGAGAGCGCCGTCTGCACCGTCTCCTCGTCGCGCATCTCCCCGATCAGGATCACGTCCGGGTCCTGGCGCAGCACGCGCCGCAGCGCGCGCTTGAAGGAGGCCGTGTCCATGCCGACCTCGCGCTGGTTGATCACCGATTTCTTGTCCGTGTGCACGAACTCGATCGGGTCCTCGATCGTCACGACGTGCTTGCTCGTCGTTTCGTTTATATGGTCGATCATCGCCGCCAGGGTGGTGCTCTTACCCGAGCCCGTCGTCCCCGTCAGTAGGATGATCCCGCGCTCTTCGTCGGCCAGGTCCTTGACCACCGACGGCAGCGACAGCTCATCGATCGTCGAGATCTTGTGCGGGATCGCACGACACGCCAGCGAGATCACGCCGCGCTGGCGGAAGGCGTTGATGCGGTAGCGCGCGACGCCCTCGATTTCGAACGAGAAGTCGACCTCGTGCTCCTCGCCGAACTCGTGCAGCTTCGTCTGGTCGTGCAGCAGCTCGTGCAGCGTCCGCTCGGTGTCCTCGGCACTCAACACCTCTCCCACCGGCTCAGCCGCCAGATGGCCATGCACACGATAAAGCGGCGTGCTGCCAACCTTCAAGTGCAGATCCGAGCCCTCTCGCTTGACGAGCTCCTTCAGTGCCTCTTGCACGTCGAACATAGTCCCCAGATCGGCAAACGCACGGCATGACTTGAGGACCGATGGAAGCCGTGGACGGAGCCCCGACCTTCCTGACGAGCGGATCGAAGCGACCAACAAGGACGCAGTGAACGTGACGTGCGACTAGCACGCGAGTGATCGAGGACGCAGTCAGGCGGTTCGATCCGCCGTCAGGCGACGTCGCGGAGCTTTTGCGCCTCAGCCAGGGACTGCAGCTTCTTCAGCGACTGGTTCTCGATCTGGCGGATCCGCTCGCGGGTCACGTTGAACGTCCTGCCCACCTCGTCGAGCGTCCGTGGATGCTCGCCACCGAGGCCGTAGCGCAACTCGAGCACACGCCGTTCGCGATAGGACAGATTCTCGAGCGCCTCTCTGAGCGCCTCCTTCGTGAGGATCTCCGCCGCGCGCTCGTACGGGGACTCGGCGCGCTCGTCGGCGATGAACTGCCCGAACTCCGACTCCTCCTCGTCGCCCACCGGCTTCTCCAGCGACACCGGCGCCTGCGCGGAGCGCTTGATCGAGTCGACCTCCTCCGGGTCGATCCCCGTGACCTCGGCGATCTCAGCGGCGGTCGGCTCGCGTCCCAGCTCGGTCACCAGCTTGCGCTCGGCACGACCGATCTTGTTCAGCTTCTCCACCACATGCACGGGAATCCTGATCGTGCGCGCCTTGTCCGCCAGCGCGCGCGCGATCGCCTGACGGATCCACCAGGTCGCGTACGTGGAGAACTTGAAGCCCTTGCGATAGTCGAACTTCTCCGCGGCGCGAACCAGCCCGAGCGTGCCCTCCTGGATCAGATCCAGGAACGGCAGACCCTGGTTGCGGTAGTTCTTCGCGATCGACACGACCAAGCGCAGGTTTGACTCGACCATCTTCTGCTTCGCGTCCAGATCGCCACGCTCGATCCGCTTTGCCAGATCGACCTCCTCCTGCGCGGTCAGCAAGCGCACCTTGCCGATGTCCTTCAGGAACAGCTGCAGCGAGTCGGTCGTCATATCCGGCTTCAGGTCGAGCGTAGCTTTCGCTTTGCGCCGGCCACGCTTGTCCGGGGCGCGCTCGACCTGCGAGGCCGCCGCCGTCGCCGGGTCGATCTCCTCGACGAGCTCGATCTCCGATTTCTCCAGGAACCCGTGCAGCTCCTCGACGTCGGACTCGTCCAGATCCAGCTCGGACATCGCCGTTGTGATCTCGGCGTAGGTCAGCACACCCACCTGCTGCCCTTTGGCCAGCAGGCCCTTTACCTCATCGAGCTCCTGCATTT
This sequence comes from uncultured Solirubrobacterales bacterium, assembly GCA_963813745.1. Classification (GTDB taxonomy): domain Bacteria; phylum Actinomycetota; class Thermoleophilia; order Solirubrobacterales; family Solirubrobacteraceae; genus Palsa-744. Next base: position 49,750 of record CAWEZW010000004.1, on the reverse strand, counting down.
CTGCTACTGACATCGATTTCCGTTTCTTCTGTCGCTGGGCAACCCGGGGGCGACTGCGCGCACCACACCGGACTCTGGCTGAGGACGTACTCCATCGGACACTACGGCCGAAGCCTGCCCAACGTTACAACTGGAGCTGCATCTTTCTGGACCCCTATGCTAACGCGCCATGGCCGATACATCCAGCGGCGGGAAGCGATCGCGCGCAAAGAAGAGTGCAAAGCGGGGAAAAGGCGCCAAGCGCAAAGATGTGCGCGATTCGGAGGGAGTTCTCGCCAACCTGCCTCGCACCCGCCCCCAGCGTTCCAGCGCGCGACGCGATGCCGCGCGCCGGACGGCCTCGGTAAAGGTGGAGCCCACCGACATCCCCGCACGCAAGCCACGCCGGGTGGCCTCCGCAACGGCGCAGCCCGGCCCCGCCCCCGACGGACAAGCCACCTTTGACGATCCCAACAAAAACTGAGCCCACCCCCGCACCTGAGCGGATTCTGGCCAAGAAGCGGCCGTCGAAGTCGAAGGTCAAGGCCAAGCGCCTTCAGGATGCGGTCCCACGGCAGGGCTTCGAGACCGAGGGCGATCCCGTCAGCGGCCCGGTGCAGCCACCGGGCGGCATCGACCTGTTGAGCTCCGCGGCCGAGCTTGCCGGCGAGCTCACCAAGTCAGGTCTCTCAACCGGCGGGCGCCTGCTCAAGGATGTCTTTGCGCGTCTGCCGCTCAACTGATCTACCGATCAACGGAGCCTCCGTCCGTGCTTTAGTTGAGTTCCTCCGAGGTCCACTCAACCTCCGTCTGAGCGGTCTGTATACTGCCGCCCACGCCGAGCTTCCGTGACCCAGGTTGCGGAAGACGGGGGACCCAATTACGGATCGACTCAGGTCCGTTGGGGCGAATCGGCCTCTTTTGGCCGTAGCGCCGTCGAAATTGACCGCGCGAGCCCGTCAGCTCACCCCGTAGGCGTTCGATAACGATGCGATTTCGATTCACAACGATCCTTCTTGCCCTGCTCGCTGCGCTCCTCAGCGCCGGCGTGCTCGCCGTGGGCGCTTTCGCGAGCACCGGTGGCGCCGCCGGTCCGTCGGCCGACACGACCCCAGGATCCATTCCCACGCCGATTGCAAAGGGCCACAAGACCGCGCTCGCGACCTGGTTTGGACCCGGCTTCTACGGTCAGCAAACAGCCTGCGGGCAGACCCTGACCCCTGCCACCGTCGGGGTGGCCAACCGCAAGCTCCCCTGTGGCACGCTCGTGAAGGTCACCTACCATGGCCAGGGTCTGACGGTGCCGGTGGTAGATCGCGGGCCCTACGCCAACGGCGCTGACTGGGATCTGACCGCGGCCGCCGCCCAGGCGCTGGGGATCGAAGAAACCGTCCACATCGCCACGGCGATCGTCGGCGCCGTCCCCAACACGCCGACCCTCGGCCTGCCCCCTGTCTCGCCCGCCGCCGCCCTCACGGGCGGCGCCGCCGCGGCGGGCTGAACCGCTCAATCTCCTCTTCCTCGCCGCCGATGAAGCGGGCATGGAGAGCACGCGGTGCAGAGTTGCCGAGCGCACGGCGAGGTCTGGCCGGGCGGATGACCTACCTGATCGAGGACCGGCCGGCGCGGGCGGCGTAGAGCCCGACATCCGCGTGCGCGGCCAGCTCCGATGCGCGTCGTCCGTCATCGGGGCATACCGCGACGCCGACCGCCACCTCCAGTGGCGTCCCGCGATGGCTCGCCGAGGATCTCACCGCGCGCGCAATTCGCTCCACCAGCATCTGAGCGCCGGTCGCGTCTGTCTGTGGCGCCAGCAGCCAGTACCTGCCCGGACCCTCACGCGTGAGCGAATCGGCCGGGCGCAGCTCCCGCGCGAGCGCGTCCTCCACCTGTCCCGTCAGGCGGGACACCTCGTCCGAGGGTTCGGGATCATGCAGGCGCTCGAGGTCGACAAGCTCGACAAGCAGCACCGCGAACGGCAATCCGTCCTGCTCGTGGCGCTCCAGCCAGCGCCCGATCGAGCCGATCCAGGCGGCGGGTCCCTCCTCACCTCCACGTACGTCTCTGATCTCGATCTGCGGTCTCACCTTGCGCGGAGGATCGCCTTCGCGAGGCCGTGTTCCAGCGATAGGGCGGTGAGCCGACCGCGAGCTCTCAAGCGGGGGCGAGGCCGGCACGCGCGAGAATCCTCGGGCGCCGTCGGAGCGGACGGCTCGGACTCCGCTGGAGCCAGTTCGTCGATGAGCACAGCCGGGGAGGGCGACGCTTGGGTCTCTGGCAGCTCCCCGGGCGGTGCGAGCTCCTCCTCCTCCTCCGAGGACGGCTCGCCGTATGTCATCGCTCGTGCGACGTGCGACGCCGGGTCGCTCGGCGGGAATGGCTCCCCCGGCTCGGATGGCTCGCCCAGGACGCGCGCGTCGCGCGACTGCGGCCCCGCTGAGGCAACGGACTCCACAGCCGGTGCTCCTCGCCCGGCGGCTTCTGCGGACTCCCGAGACCCCCGCCCGCGGACCTCCGCCCGCGCCAGCGAGACGAGGATCGCCGCCACCTCGCCGAGCTGCTCGGACAGCTCTGCCACATGCTGCCCACACGGGTCGCTCAGCTCCTCCTGCAGCGCCTCCCACAACGTCTCGCTCAACGCCTGGGCCGCTCGCGCCGCTCGGGTAAGACGGTCGGCGGGACGCGAGTCCAAAAGGTCGCTCACATACCTTGGATATCAGCAACCGCGGACACGAGCCCTTCAATTGCCGCATCTACCGACGGATACTCGCTCCGATTCCATCCAACACGGCGCGCACCGGCGCAGAGATAGCCTGCAGGCGATGAAGCTCGCTACGATCGCCAATCTCGAAGACCACACCTCCGAAGATAAGCGCACCGGCGCCGTGCACTCCGTGCAGGCCGCGGACATATGCCTGCCCGAGGACGCCCTTCGCGAGATCTGGACTCCGCTGCACCTGGAGCGGCTCGCGCGCACCTACTGGCGCTTTCTCTCACGTATCACGCTTGGCCTGGTCCGCGTTCGCTACACCGAGTGCGAGCGCTTCGTCGTGCTGCTCCTGCCGATGTTGAAGCTGCTCACCTTCCGCGCGCCCGAATACGAGATGGACGCCCAGCGTGGGGTCGTACGCTGGCGCATCGCCCGTGGCTTGCTCGTCGCTCGGGCCGGACGCCACAAGGACGGCTACCTGCAGATCGACGTGCGCCGCCGCCCCAGCGAGGACCCAACTCACCAGGGCAGCGCGCACCTGCACGTTGAGGTCGAGGTCTCGAACTTCTACCCGTCGATTGCCTCCGGGATCGGACGCTGGTTCTACCGGGAGACCCAGTCGCGCATCCACGTGATTGTCACCCACGGCTTCCTGCGCTCGCTCGCCCGTCTCGACCTGGCCGAGTCACGCGTCGGCCGCTTCGCGGGAGGCATCGAGGACGTACCCGACCCAGCCCCGCCGGCCGAGGACGAGGAGATCCTGCCGTTGGGACGCTGATCAGCCGAAGCGGTGCTCGCCGCCACTGATCGCGCGCAGCTTCGCGCGATCGTGCTGCGCGCGAATCCGCCGCACGGTGCCCGAGCGCGTGCGCATCACCAGTGACTCCGTGCTCGCGCCACCGGCGCTCGGATAGCGCACCCCCTGCAGCACGTCGCCGTCGGTGATCCCGGTCGCCGAGAAGAACACATCCTCGCCGGCCACCAGATCGTCGCGGTCGAGCACCCGCGTCAGGTCGTACCCGGCCTCCAGCGCCGCCGTGCGCTCCTGCTCGTCGCGCGGCCACACCCGGCCCAGCAACTGCCCGCCCAGGCACTTGATCGCCGCTGCCGAGATCACGCCCTCGGGGGTGCCGCCGATGCCCCACAGCAGATCGACCGGCGAGCGCTCTGTCACCGCCAAGAGCGACGCCGACACGTCCCCATGGGCGATCAGTCGCACGCGCGCGCCGGCATCACGGATCGCTTTCACGCCCTGCTCGTGGCGCGGGCGGTCGAGCACCACGACCATCACGTCCCTGACCTGCGTGCCCTTGCGCTCGGCGATCAGCTTCACCGTCTCTGCAAGCGGCCGGTCGAGGTCGAGCAGGTCGGCGATCTCGGGCGAGCCCGCCATCTTCTCCATGTACACACACGGCCCCGGGTCGAACATCGTGCCGCGGGCCGACAACGCGATCACCGCTAGCGCGCTCGGCATGCCGTGTGCCGCGAGCGTCGTGCCCTCCAGGGGATCGACCGCGATATCGACCTGCGGCGGGGACCCGTCGCCGATCTGCTCGCCGTTGTAGAGCATCGGCGCCTCGTCCTTCTCACCCTCGCCGATCACGACCAGACCGTCCATCGGCACTGACCGCAGCGCGTAGCGCATGCCGTCTACCGCGGCCTGGTCGGCCGCCAGCTTGTCGCCCATCCCCACCAGCGGCGCCGTCGCCAAGGCGGCCGCCTCGGTGACGCGCACGAGCTCCAGCGCGAGGTTGCGATCGGGCAGCTGTTGGGGCTGATCGGGAGTCATGTCCAGGCGAAACCTACACGAGCGCCCAAGCCGACTACGATCCTGGCGTGAGCGATCCCACCCTCACCGTCGAGGCCCGCATTCCCGACGCTCTGCAGGCCGCCGTCGCGGACAAGCTCGCCCGGGCCTCCGAGGAGGACGTGGCCGGCAGGATCGCCCGCGAAGACGCCACGCTCTGGGGTCCTGCCGGCACCCCCGAGGTGGCCAACCGGCTGGGCTGGCTGACGATCGCCGAGCGCATGCTCGGGGAGCTCGGCGCTCTAGAGCTGTTCGCCGCGGAGGCGCACGACGACGAACTGGAAGACATCGTCCTGCTGGGCATGGGTGGCTCCTCGCTCGCCCCGGAGGTCCTGCGCCGCTCGTTCGGCCGGGCGGGCCTGATCCGGCCCGCCCGCCCCACGCGCGGTTGCACGTGCTTGACTCGACGGACGCCGCCAGGATCCGTGCGATCGAGCGCACGGTGGACCTCCGACGAACGCTGTTCGTCGTCTCGTCGAAGTCCGGCGGCACAATCGAGCCGCTGTCCCTGTTCGCGCACTTCTTCTCGCTCGTCGAGGAGGGCAACAGGTTCGTCGCGATCACAGACCCCGGCTCGGGCCTGGAAGCGCTCGCCGCCAAGTACGCCTTCCGGCGGACGTTCGCCGGAGATCCGAACATCGGCGGGCGCTACAGCGCGCTGTCCGCCTTCGGCGTCGTGCCGGGCGCGCTGATGGGAATCCCCGTGCTCTCGCTCTTGGAGGGAGCGCGGAGCACCTGGAAGACCGGGCTCGAACAGGAGACCGGCTCGGGCTCTGGCGGCGACTCGGGCTCGAGCGGGCCGCCGGCGGCGGCGGTGTGGCTGGGGGCGGCCCTGAGCGGCCTCGCACAAGCCGGGCGCGACAAGCTCACGTTCGTCATCTCCGAGACTCTGCCCGGCCTGGGGCTATGGCTCGAGCAGCTCGTCGCGGAGTCCACGGGCAAGCACGGCACGGGCGTCCTCCCGGTCGCCGACGAGCCGCTCGGCGAGCCCGCCGTCTACGGCGAGGACCGCGTGTTTGCCTACCTACCGGATGTCCAGGCGCCCGACGCCGAGCTGGAGCGAAAGGTTCAGGCGCTCGCAGAGGCAGGCCACCCCGTGTTTACGATTCCGACCGCGGGCCCCCCTGACCTCGGCCGCGTGTTCCTGCTCGCCGAGCTCGCGGTCGCGGTCGTCGGCTGGGGTCTTCAGATCAACCCCTTCGACCAGCCCAACGTGCAACAGGCGAAGGACGCCACCAACCGCGTGCTGTCCGGATACGAAGCCGAGCACGAGTTGCCCGAGGTTGCTGACGCCGATGAGGAGGCGCTGCGCACGTTGCTCAGGGACGCAGCCCCGCCCAGCTACGTCGCGATCATGGGTTATTTACAACCCTCCCCCGAGTTCGACATGGTCGCCACGGAGCTGCGCGAGACGATTCGCGCCGCGACGAAGGCGACAACCACGTTCGGCTATGGCCCGCGCTTCCTGCACTCCACCGGACAGTTCCATAAGGGCGGGCCGAAGACCGGGCGCTTCCTGCAATTGATCCACGACGGACCCGAGGACGTGGAGATCCCGGGCAAGCCGTTCACGTTCACGACGCTCAAGAACGCCCAGGCGATCGGCGACCTGGAAACGCTGCGCTCCCTGGAGTTGCCCGCCGAGCGTGTGCGCCTGCACGGGGACGATCCCGCCCAGGCACAGCGCGCACTCACCGCCAAGATCAAGGAGCTGCTGTGACCCCGAAAGCTGTGAGCAAGGACGCAGAGGACGCCGTGACCCAGATCGGGTTCGTCGGGCTGGGAAAGATGGGCGGCAACATGGTCCACCGCATTCGCCGCGACTCCATGCATGAGGTCGTCGCGTTCGACTTCGACGAGAAGGCCGTCAAGCAGGCCGTCAAGCACGGCGCCGCGGGAGCATCCTCCCTGAAAGAGCTCGTCAAGCATCTGCGGGCGCCACGCCTGGTGTGGATCATGGTGCCCGCCGGCGATCCCACCCAGGAGACGGTCGACAAGCTCTCCAAGCTGCTCGACGCGGGCGACACGATCGTCGACGGCGGCAACTCGAAGTGGACCGACGACAAGCGCCGCGCAAAGGTTCTAAAAAAGCTCGGCATCAACTACGTCGATGTCGGCACATCCGGCGGCGTCTGGGGGTTGGAGGTCGGCTACTGCATGATGGTCGGCGGGCCGCCGAAAGCCGTCGGGCAGCTGGCGCCGATCCTCGACGTGCTCGCGCCCGAGACCAATGAGCAGAGCGTCGCCGCGATCGGCCCCCGCGGGTGGCTGCGCTTCGGCGGCTCCGGGGCCGGCCACTACGTGAAGATGGTCCACAACGGCGTCGAGTACGGCCTGATGCAGGCCTACGCGGAGGGCTTCGACCTGTTCGACAAGTGCGAGTTCGAGCTCGACAACGCGAAGATCGCGCACCTCTGGGGGCAGGGCTCGGTCGTGCGCTCGTGGCTGTGTGAACTAGCCGCGCGCGCATTCGAAGCGGACGGCAACGACCTCGGCGCGCTCGAGGGCTATACCGCAGACTCCGGCGAGGGGCGCTGGACGATCGAGGACGCCACCGCCCACGACGTGCCGACGCCGGTGATCACCGCCTCGCTGTATGCGCGCTTTCGCTCGCGCGGTAACGGCGACTACGCCGACCGCGTGCTCGCGGCGCTGCGCAACCAGTTCGGCGGCCATGCGGTGAAGTCGAGCGGCAAATGAGCGCTCGGTGAGCACCGTCGAGCAGGCCGAGAACCCCCTTGTAGAAGGGCTCGAGCGCCTGCCCGTCGCGTCGACGACGCTCGTGCTCTTCGGCGCGACCGGCGATCTCGCCAAGCGCAAACTGCTGCCCGCGCTCTACAACCTCGCGCACGAGGGTGCGCTGCCCGAGCGCTTCCACCTCGTCGGGGTGTCGAGGAAAAACAAAGAGGACGAGGACTACCGCGAGGAGTGCGAGCAGGCGATCCGCCGCTTCTCACGGCGCCCGCCCGACGAGGACGTGCTGGCTGGCCTGCTCGAGAACGTCAAGTACATCCCCGGGGAATTCGACGAGGAGTCGGTCTACTCCGAGCTCGTGCGGGTGCTCGACGAGCTCGACCGGGAGGCCGGGGAAACGCTCAACCGCGCCTTCTACCTGTCGACCGCCCCCAACTTCTTCCCGTTGATCGTCGCGCGGCTCGGCGCGCATGGCCTGTCCCGTGATGAAGACCCCACCCACCCCGCGGAGGTGCGGGTGATCATCGAGAAGCCGTTCGGCACCTCGCTACAGGAGGCGCTCGAGCTCAACCGCCAGGTGCTCGACTCCTTCGAGGAGACACAGATCTTCCGCATCGATCACTACCTGGGCAAGGAGACGGTCCAGAACATGATGGCGTTCCGCTTCGCCAACGGCATGTTCGAGCCGCTCTGGAACCGCAACTACATCGACTCCGTGCAGATCACCGCCGCCGAGGACATCGGGATCGGCACCCGCGCCGGCTTCTACGACCAGACCGGGGCGCTGCGCGACCTGATCCAGAACCACATGCTGCAGCTGCTCTGTCACGTCGCGATGGAGCCGCCGGTGAGCTTTACCGCCGAGGAAGTGCGCAACGAGAAGGTCAAGGTCCTGCACGCGATCCACGCGCCGCAGCCCGAGCAGATCCCCGAGATCGCCGTGCACGCGCAGTACGCCGCCGGGCACTCCGGCGGCGAGGACGTCCCGGGCTACCTCGAAGAGGAGGGCGTGCGCGCGGGCTCGACGACGGAGACGTTCGCCGCGCTGCGCCTGGAAGTCGACAACTGGCGCTGGGCGGGCGTCCCCTTCTACCTGCGCGCGGGCAAGCGCCTCGCGCGCAAGATCACCGAGATCGCCGTCACGCTCAAGCCCGTCCCCCATCTCGCCTTCTCCCAGGACGGGTCCCTGGGGGTCAAACCGAACCAGCTGGTCCTCACGCTCCAACCCAACGAGGGCGTCACGCTGCAGCTCGGCGCGAAGATCCCCGGCAGCCGCATGCGAATCCGCTCGGTGAACATGGAGTTCCTCTACGGCACCTCGTTCATGTCGCAGTCGCCGGAGGCCTACGAGCGGCTGATCATGGACGCGATGCGCGGCGATCCGACGCTGTTCACCCGCAACGACGAGGTCGAGGCTCAGTGGCGCATCTGCGACCCAGTCCTGCGGGCGTGGGAAAGCGCGGGGCCCCCCCTGCCTCAATACGAAGCCGGCTCACAGGGACCTGAGGTGGCAAACGACCTGCTGCTCGACGGCCATCACTGGCGCGCGATCTGATCCGATGCCGGCCGTCAGCGACGCGGTTTGGAGCGAGCAGGGGACGACGCCGGACGCGATCGAAGCGGCGCTGCGCGAGCTGCTCGCCGAGCGCCACTCCGAGGACGGCGGCTTCCTGCCCGCGCGCGTGCTCAACATGGTCGCGTTCGTCGAGAGCGAATACAGCGGAGAGATCGCCAACCGCTTGCGCGGTGTCGGCCGCTACCACGCCTCGCGCCTGGTCGTGCTCTCTTACGACCCCAAGCGCACGCGCCTTGACGCGCACGCGAGCGTGGCGGCCGAAGGCGAGGCCAAGCCCGGGGACATCGTACTGCTGCACGAGACCGTGATCGTCGAGCTCGGCGATCGCCACCTCGACGACCTGTTGACGATCGCCGATCCGCTCGTCGTGAGCGACCTGCCGACGCTCCTGTGGTCCCCCCACGGCCACCCCGAGGCGGTGCAGGCGCTGCTGCCGCTCGCCCAGGCGACGCTGCTCGACTCGGTCGATGAGCCCGTCTGGCACGAGGCGATCGATCGCGCCAACACGCTCTCGGATCGCCTCTACGTCGTCGACCTCGCGTGGCTGCGCTCGACCCCGTGGCGCGAGCGGATCGCCGCCACCTTCGACCCACCGGCGCTGCGCAGAGAGCTGGAGACGATCGCGTCGATCACGATTCGCCACCACCCCGACTCGACGGTCGCGGGGATGTTGTTGATCGGATGGCTGGCCTCGCGGCTGGGCTGGCGGCTGAGCCCGCTGCAGGCCGAGGACGATGTGCTGAGCGGCGTCGGACAGGCCGCGGCGCGTAAGGATGAGATCGCCCTGCGCCTCCAGGCCGCGCCCGAGCAGCTCGTCCGCGGCCTGGCAGGGCTGAGCATCGAAACCACCTCCGGCATCCACCTGCGCCTGGACCGCGGCACGGGCGGCCTGCGCGCTTACCAACGCTGGCCGATCTCCGATCGGTCCGGCGGTAGAGAGCACGAATGGACGATTCTCGGCGCCTCCCGCGGCGAGGCCGGCATCCTCGGCGAGGGCATCCGTCAGGCGCTGCTGCGCGACCCCACCTACCGGCCCGCGCTGCAGGCCGCCCAGCAGATGCTGCCATGAGAATGCAAGGCAGCCGATGACGCGGATCACGACCTTCGCCGACCCCGAGGCCACGGCCGAGCGCGCCGCGATTGAGATCGTCCGCGCACTGCAGAGCGCCCGTGAGCAGCGCGGCGTCGCGCACCTCGCACTCTCCGGCGGCTCGACCCCAGCGCGCACCTACGAACTGCTCGCCTCCGCCGTGGACGAGTGGGACGGCGTGGAGATCTGGTTCGCCGACGAGCGCTGCGTAGGACCGGAGGACGCGGAAAGCAACTACCGGCTCGCCGCCGAGACGCTGCTGCGCCCGGCTGGGATCGAGCCCGCGCGGGTTCACAGGATGGAGGGCGAGCTCGGTCCCGAGGAAGGCGCACAGCGCTACGCCGAGGCGCTGCGGGCGGGCTTCACGCCCGAACAGACGAGCCCACCCGGCTCGCCCGCTTTGCCGGTGCTCGACCTGATCGCGCTCGGCATCGGCCCCGACGGCCACGTCGCCTCGCTGTTCCCGGGCGCGCCAACGCTCGACGCCGGTGACGAGGCGATCTGTCTGGGCGTGCACGAATCACCCAAGCCGCCGCCCGAGCGAATCACGCTGAGCCTCGCGGTACTGCGCGCCGCGCGGCGCTGCCTGCTGCTGGCAACCGGCGCCGGCAAGGCCGACGCGATCGCGGCGGCGCTCGGCGAGCCGACCAACCACGTTCCGGCGAGCCTACTCGTGCGCGAGCGGCTAACGGTAATCGTCGACGACGCTGCCTCCCCTCCTCCGGGCCTGGGGTAGGAGCCGTTGCTCGTTATGCGTCATTACTAATTTGTGAACTATGCGAACTCGGCGTCGGCAGCTACCGTTCTACCTCCTACAGTTGAGCAGCCCGGTCGCGTGAGCATCGCCAACCCCATGTCGAGAACCACAGCCCTCGAGAACGCCGACGCCAGATCGGCGACCGCCGCTCCCCGGGGCGCGGAACCCGTGCTCGCCGCCCCCGCGCGCTCGACATCCAGCATCGAGCAGGCGCTCGCCGACTTGGTGCAGGCGCGCGCGGGCACGCTCGCGCTGGTCGCCGGGCTCAGCGATGAGGACCTCGAGCGCGTGCACTCGCCGATCATGAGCCCACTCGTCTGGGATCTCGGCCACATCGCCGCCTACGAGGATCTGTGGCTGGGCCAGCGCCACGCCGGCCTCGAACTGCTGCGAGGAGATCTGGCCGAGTGCTACGACGCGTTCGAGACACCGCGCGCGGTGCGCGGGGAAATCGAGGCGCTCGGACCGGCCAAGGCTCGAGACTATCTCGCGGCTGTCCGCGCCCGGACGGCCGCGGCAATCGCGCGGAGTGGCCTTGGCGATGGGACGATCTACGAGATGGTGCTGCGTCACGAGCTCCAGCACTCCGAGACGATGCGCCAGACGATGGCAATCGCCGGCCTGCTGCCCCCCAGGGATCGGTCCAGGCTCGAGCAGCCGCTGTCCGGCCCGGGGGACGGGGAGCCGAGCTGGATGGAGCTACCGGCCGGCCCCTTCGCGATGGGGGCCGAGCCTGAAGGCTTCGCTTACGACAATGAGCGCCCGCGCCACACGATCGACCTCCCCGCCTTCCAGATCGCGCGCCGGCCGGTGAGCAACGGCAGCTGGATGCGCTTCAGCGAGGGCGGCGGATATGAGCGGCGCGAGTGGTGGTCGGCCGAGGGCTGGGCGTGGAAGGAGGAGTACGACATCACCCATCACGACGGCGTGGCGGCGGGGGCGGGCGGGCTCCAATCCGCGCCCGTCTGCCACGTCTCCTGGTTCGAGGCCGACGCCTTCGCCCGAGCGCACGGCGCGCGGCTCCCCACCGAGGCGGAGTGGGAGAAGGCGGCGACCTGGGAGCATGAGACACCTGAGGCGATCGGCTTGGTGTGGGAGTGGACGGCCAGCGCCTTCCACGGCTACCCCGGCTTCAGGGCCTATCCGTACCGCGAGTACTCGGAGGTGTTCTTCGGTGAGGACTACCGCGTACTGCGTGGCGGCTCGTGGGCGACGCACCCCCGCGTCGCGACGCTGACGTTCCGCAACTGGGATCTGCCGCTGCGCCGGCAGATCTTCGCCGGCGTGCGTCTCGCGCGGGACGGCCGCGCATGAGCCAAGACGCGCAAACCGATTTCGAGCCGCGCCCGGCGCGACAGAGGAAGGGAGCCTGATGGAGCCAGTCGTCACCCCCGAAGAGTCGATCCGGATCGACTCGCACCTCGACGCCGTCCAGGAGCGCTCGCTCGCCGAGGACGTGCTCGACGGCTTGACGCGGCCCTTCAAGGAACTCCCGCCCAAGCACTTCTACGACGCGCGCGGCGCCGAGCTGTTCGACCAGATTTGCGAGCTGCCGGAGTACTACCCGACGCGCGCCGAGCGAGCGATCCTCGAGCAGACCGCGACCGAGTTGGCGACGTTGACGAACGCTGTCGAGCTCGTCGAGCTCGGCTCGGGAACGGCCGCGAAGACGCGTGTGCTGCTGGACGCGCTGTACGCCGCCGGGACGCTGCAGCGCTACGTGCCGGTAGACGTCACCGAGAGCATGGTGCGCGACTGCGCGGAGACGCTCACCGAGGAGTACCCAGGCCTACGCGTGCACGGTGTGATCGGCGACTTCGAGCGCCACCTCGATGGCGTGCCCGCGGCGATCGGGCCGCGGATCGTCGCGTTCCTCGGCGGTACCGTCGGCAACTTCCAGCCCGGCAGCCGCCGTCGTTTCCTGCGCTCGATCGGTCGCCTGCTCGGCCCGGATGATCACCTTCTGATGGGGACGGATCTGGTGAAGGACCCAGAAGTCCTGGAGGCCGCCTACGACGATGCGGAGGGCGTTACGGCCGAATTCAACCGCAACGTGCTCAGCGTGCTCAACCGCGAGCTCGACGCCGACTTCGACCCCGAGGACTTCGACCACATCGCCCTGTTCGACACCGAGCACGAGTGGATCGAGATGCGCCTGCGCTCACGCCGCGAGCACACGACGCTCGTACGCGCGCTGGACCTGCCCGTGCACTTCGACGCCGGCGAGGAAGTGCGCACGGAGATCAGCGCGAAGTTCACCCCCGAGCGGCTGGAGGGAGACCTCTCCGCGGCGGGGCTCGAGCTCGTGCGCTGGCTCACCGACCCCGACGAGCTGTTCGCGCTCACGTTGTCCCGCGTCGTGCAATAGGCTCCGCAGCCGTGCAGATCGAGGGCAGCTCAGCAATCGTCGTCGGCGGGGCCTCCGGACTAGGAGAGGCCACTGTGCGCGCCCTGCACGGCAACGGCGCGGTCGTGACGATCGCGGACGTGAACGCCGAGAAGGGTCAGGCGCTCGCGTCTGAGCTCGGCTTGGAGTTCGTCGCCTGCGACGTGCGCGAGGAGAGCCAAGTGCAGGCAGCCGTGCAACAGGCCGCGAACACTGGCGAGGGCGGCCTGCGAATCGCCGTGTGCTGCGCGGGGACCGGCTGGGCGCAGAAGCTGGCTGGCTCCAAGGGCCCACACCCACTGATGCCGTTTGAGACGATTCTCCAGATCAACCTGATCGGGACCTTCAACGTGCTCCGCTACGCCGCGACCGCGATGATCGCGAACGAGCCCACCGAGGACAACGAACGCGGCGTCCTCGTGACCACGGCCTCGATTGCCGCCTACGATGGCCAGGTCGGCCAGATCGCCTACTCGGCCTCGAAGGGCGGCGTCGTCGGCATGACTTTGCCTGCCGCGCGCGACCTCTCGCAGTACGGGATTCGCGTCAACACGATCGCTCCAGGCCTGTTCGACACCCCTCTGCTCGCTGCGCTGCCCGAGGAGGCCCGCCAGAAGCTCGGCGCCGGGGTCCCCTTCCCCCAGCGCCTCGGCCAGCCTAGCGAGTACGCCCAGCTGGCGGTGCACATCGTCGAGAATCGGATGCTCAACGGCGAGACGATCCGGCTCGACGGCGCGCTGCGCATGCCTCCGCGCTAGCGCGCCACCCTCATCGGCTTACGAAAGCCGTTCCACCAACATCGCCATGCCCATGCCGCCGGCGACGCACATCGACTCGATGCCGTAGGTCCCGTCGAGCGTCTCGAGGTCGTTGAGCAGCGTCGTCATGATCCGCGCGCCGGTCATCCCGAAGGGGTGGCCGAGCGCGATCGCGCCACCGAAGGGGTTGAGCTTCTCGTCGTCGATCCCGAGCGTCTTCTTTGCACGGCACGATCTGCGCGGCGAACGCCTCGTTGATCTCGACGACGTCGATGTCGCACATCGACATGCCGGTGTTCTTCAGCAGCGCTCGATCGCCGGGATCGGGCCGAGGCCCATTACCTCGGGGCGGATCGCGGCGACCGTCGAGGCGATGATCCGCGCACGCGGCGTAAAGCCCGCGGAGGAGGCCTTCTCGTCGCTCATCACGAGCAGCGCCGCGGCGCCGTCGTTCAGCGGACAGGCGTTGCCCGCCGTGACCGTGCCGCCCTCCTTGAACACCGGCTTCAGCGACGCAAGCTTCTCGAGCGTCGTCCCCGCGCGCGGGCCGTCGTCCTTGGTGACGACCGTCTCGGGCACGTCGATCTCGTTGCCCTCCTTGTCCACGTCTTTGTGCGCCGGCACGGTCACGGGGACGATCTCCTTGTCGAAGTGGCCGGACTCCTGCGCGGCGACCGCGCGCGTCTGGGAGACAAGCGCCCACTCGTCCTGCGCCTCGCGGCTGACGTTGCGCTCGTCGGCGACGTTCTCCGCGGTCATGCCCATCGGGATGTACGACGTTGTACAGCGAGCCCTCAGAGCCATCGAGCAGCGGGTGGAACTCGAATGGGGCGCCCTGTCCAGCGCGCGAGACGGCCTCGACGCCGGCGGCGATGTACGTGTCCCCCTCGCCGACCTTGATCGCGTGGAAGGCCATCCGCGTCGTCTGCAGTGAGGAGGCGCAGAAGCGGTTGACCGTGCAGCCCGGCACGTGGTAGTCGATGCCGGCCAGCAGCGAAGCAAGTCGCCCGATGTTGTAGCCGCGCCTCGCCCTCGCCGAAGCCGCAGCCCATCATCACGTCGCCGATCGTGCTCTGGTCCAGCTGCGGGTTGCGCTCGATCAGCGCCTTCAGCGGGATCGCCGCGAGGTCGTCGGCGCGGACTGATCTTGAGCGACCCCTTCACGGCGCGTCCGATGGGCGTGCGGATAGCGTCGACGATCACTGCTTCAGGCATCTCGGGGTCTTCTCCTTGGTTGTTTCCCGGGAGGGCAGGCGCGAATCCTAGGGGATCGCCTACAGATCGAGGCGGCTGACGCCCAGCTCGTCGAAGCCGACGTGGTGAGCGAGCTCGTGGCGGACGGTGCGCGTGACCTGCTCGCGCAGCAGATCCGCGTCGTGGCCGAAGTCGCGGCGCAGGGTGTCGCGGAAGATCACGATCCGGTCGTGGGTGTCATCGCGGCGGTCTGCACCGCCCCTGGTAGAGACCGTAGGCGCCGCGGCGCGCGCCCGCCGTCGGAGATCACGACGGCGACGTGGGTAAGTGCGTTGCGCAGCAGGTCCGGCAGGTCGTCGAGCGCGTCGCGCACGAGCTCCTCGAAGTCCTCGTCGTTGAGTGGGTCGAGCTCCATGAACTCGTTTTCGTCGGGATCCACCGCGAGCCCTTCGCGGGCGAGCGTCTCCGAGTGGCGGACGATCTCTTCGAACTCGGTCTCGGACTCGGGTTCGCGCCAGTCCGGCCATCCGCACCGCGATGAACGCCACGGCGCCCATCAACGCCGCGATCACGATCACCCCGAGCGCGACGTCCTCGAGCGCCCTGACCGCGCCGATCGAGCTGAAGCCCTGGCCGACGACGATCACGACCAGGCCCAGCGACATCGCGATCAGCGCGGCGACGCCCACGCGTCGCAGCTGAGGAGAGCTGGCGGAGGGCTTGGACGCACGCATCGCCGGGGATGGTCGGTTATTTCAGCGTGCGGGCGATCACGAGCCGCTGGATCTCGTTCGTGCCCTCGTAGATCTGCGTGATCTTCGCGTCTCGCATCATGCGCTCCACCGGGTACTCCTTGACGTAGCCGTAGCCGCCCAGCACCTGCACCGCCTCGACGGTCACCGCCATCGCCGTGTCCGAGCGAAGACCTTCGCCATCGAGGAGTACTTCGCGCGCTCTGGGTGGCCCTGATCGGCCATCGCGCAGGCCTTGTAGAGCAGCTCGCGGGCGGCCGCGGTGCGGATTTCCATGTCGGCGAGCTTGAACTGGATCCCCTGGAACTCGTTGATCGCCTTGCCGAACTGCCTGGCGCTCGCGGGCGTAGGCGACCGCGTAGTCGGTCGCGCCCTGAGCGATGCCGACGGCCTGCGCGGCGGCGCCGAGGCGCGTGCGCTCGAGCGTCCCCAGCGCGACCGACAGGCCCTCGCCGACCTCGCCGATCACGTTCTCCTGCGGCACGCGCACGTCCTCGAAGATCGGCTGGCCGGTCGGCGAGGCGCGGATCCCGAGCTTGTGCTCGAGCTTGCCGACGCTGAACCCGGGCCGGTCGGCCTCGACGACGAACGCGGTCATCCGTTTGCGTCTCGCGGTCGGTGACGGCGAAGCTGATGTAGAAGTCGGCGATGCCGAGGTTGGAGATCCAGTTCTTCGTGCCGTTGATCACCCACTCCTCGCCGTCCTTGACCGCGGTCGTCTTCATCCCCGCCGGGTCCGAGCCGGCCTCGGGCTCCGACAGCGCGAACGCCGGCGACCACTCGCCCGTCGCGCACCTCGGCAGGAAGCGCTCCTTGAGCTCGTCGGAGCCGAACAGCTGGATCGGCAGCGTGCCGAGCTCCTGCACCATCAGGATCAGCGCGCACGAGGCGTCGACCTTGGCGATCTCCTCGACCGCCATGTTCAGCATCAGCGTGCCCGTGCCCGTGCCGCCGTACTCGGTCGGAAACGGCAGCCCGAGGATGTCCTGCTCGGCGAGCACCTTGCGGATGTCCCACGGGTATTCGGCCTGCTCGTCGATCTCCGCCGAGCGCGGCGCGATCTTCTCGCGCGCGATCTGGCCGATCGTCGCGCAGAAGTCGAGGTTCTCCTGGGGAATCGTGTAGACGTCGCTGACGTGCCTCCATCGCGCTGGATCCTAGTGATCGCCGTTCTCGCGACGGTCCTCGCGACCGCGCTCGGCCGCTACGCTCATGCGATGAGCGATCCACGCGAGGCCTCGAGATCGACATCGATCCCGACGCGGGTCGCGGAGTGGCTGCGCGAGGATCCCGCCCTGCAGCTGATCGACGTGCGCGAGCCCTACGAGCGCGAGGCCGGGCTACATCGACGGCTCGCGCCACATCGAGCTGGTCGCAGCTCACCGCAGCAGGCCGCGACGCTCGAGCGCGAGCGGCCGGTCGTCTTCTACTGCCGCGTCGGCGCGCGCTCGGAGATGGCCGCGCAGGCGTTCCGCGCCTCCGGCTTCGAGGCATACTCGATGGCGGCGGCCTGCGCGCTGGGCGCAGGAGGGCCGGCCGCTCGCGCCCGAGGGCGGCCACGTCGCCGACCACTGAGAACGATCGAGGAGGAGAGACGCAGATGGAGGCTTCCGAGTATCCCGAATGTGACCACAGGCGAGGGCTACGCCGTCGGCCATCTCGACGCTCTGGGCGACGGTCCGGGCTTTCGCAAGGTCCGCAAGGGCCTCGGCGTGACCGCGTTCGGCGTCAACGCGATCGTCATGCCGCCCGGCATCGAGACGCGGCTTTCACTACCACGACGAGCAGGAGGAGCTGTACTTCGTCCACCGCGGCACGATCGAGATGGAGTTCGGCGACGGCTCGGTGCCCACGCCTGGAGGAGGGCGGCCTCGCGCGCGTCGACGCCGCGACCGTGCGCAAGGTCCGCAACGTCGGGCGACGTCGACGCCGTCTACCTGTCGCCGGCGGCAAGGACGGCTACGTCGGCCGCGACGGGCGCGTGCCCGAGGGCGAGGAGCAGCGGGTGAGAGCGCTTCACGACCTCTCCGCAGGGCAGCCGAGTGAGCTGTGCAGGCGCCGCGTCCTGAAGCGAGATCAGACGCATGCCAGTAACGCCGACACCACCGGCGAGCCCGAGGAGACGGAGCGGCACTGCGCGTCAACCGCGAGCTGGCGATCCCCTTCGGAGAGATCCTGTGCGCGCGAGCCGCTCCTCGGGGCCGGGCGGCCAGCACGCCAACGTCACCGCCTCGCGCGTCGAAGCGAGCTTCGACGTGCTCGCCTCGCCCTCGCTGAGCGAGGCACAGCGCGGGCGCCTGCTCGCGCGCGCCGGCGCCGCGCGTGGTGGCGGTCGCTCAGGACGAGCGCTCGCAAGCGCGCAACCGCGAGCTCGCCCTGCGCCGGCTCGCCGAGCGCTTGGCGAGGCCCTGCTCGTGCCCGCAAGCGGCGCCCCACACGCCCGACGGCCGCCTCGCGCGAGCGGCGCCTGGACGCCAAGCGCCGCGCGAGCCCAGCGCAAGCGCGAGCGTCGCCCACCCGCGGCGGATGAGGATTAGTTCAACAGCTCCTTGACGTAGCGCTGGTGCAGGCGGCCGAGCGACGTCTTCTCGGGGTGGAAGCCGATCGCGTTCCACAGCAGCCCCGAGGCCGGCGCCCAGGCGATGATCAGGTAGACGCCCAGCACGAGCGCGGTCGTGCGCAGCCGGCGCGAGCTCGACAGCGCCGCCAGCGGCAGCACCCACAGCACGTACCAGGGCAGCACCCAGCCGAGCGTCACGAGCAGCGCGACGCTCGCCCAGCCGCATGGCCGTCGACCGCTCGCGCCGGCGCCAGGCGTGCACGCAGCAGCCCAGCACCACCAGCAGACCAGCACCGCCGCTCAGCACCACGCGCAGCGTTTCGGTCTCGCCGCCCGCGCCGAGCGCCAGGCCGATCAGGTTCGGCACGCTCACGTTGGTCACGAGCCGGCTCTGGGTGCTGAGGTCGGGGATGTGCAGCCCGAAGGCGATCAGGCTCGCCGCGCGCCACGCACACGCCCGCCGCAGCCATGCCGAGCACGACTGCACGAGCCGGCGCGGCGCCCGCAGCAGGGCCGCCAGCACGACCGGGATCAGCACGCCCCCGAGGCCTTGATCGCCGCCGCCGTCACGAACGCCACGCCCGCGCCGAGTTGAAGCGGCGCAAGCGGCCACAGCCACCGAGCACGCTTCCGTGCCGCCATCCAGCCCGTCCGCGGACCGGCCCACCTGCGGATCCACCGCCGCCTGCTCCTCGCCCGCCACCCGCCCGGAGCGCAGCAGCAGGTAGAAGCCCAGCACGATGAAGAACACCATCAGGAAGTCGTTGTGGTCGCCGCCCAGACCCCACACGAGCACGATCGGGTTCAGCCCGACGAGCACGATCGCCGCGACCGGGTCGCGGCCCAGCAGCCGCGCGCACCTCCAGACGAGCAAGATCGTCGCCGAGGCTCGACGGCGGCGAGAATCGCCTTGAGCGCCCAGAACGAGGCGGCCACGCCGAGCGGGACCACGGCGAACGTCATCAGCGTGAACAGCGGGCCGTATGGGCTCAGCAGCTGGTGCCAGTTGCTAGAGCGTAATAGCTCGGGTCGTTGTGCGGCTCGAGGATCGGGATCGTCGTGTACGGGTTGAGGTGGTGCACGACCTCCATGCGCCCGTAGTTGACGTAGTTGAAGACGTCGGTCAGCGCCAGCGGCGGCGCCAGGAAGAAGATCGCGTGCACCGCCAGCGACCGCGCCGATCGCCCAGCGCGCGCGCAGACGCGGCACGTAGTTCAAGCCGACCACGTAGCCCACGTACATCACGACCAGCGCGCCGGTGAACAGGTACTTGAGCGTCGTGCGGCTGCGCGTCAGGCCCGGCCAGCCCGCCCAGCGGGCCGGCCATCCAGTGCGGGAAGAAGCCCGTGTGCGTCGTCGCGCGGAACAGGCTCGGCCGGTCGGCCGCCACCACCACGACCAGCGCGCGCAGAGCACGATCGCCAGCAGCGCGCATCACCGCGATCGCGCGCCTCGCGGCTGCCCGGTTCGGGCGCCTACGCGCTCGCTGCGCGCGCCCGTTGTCCTTAACTGCGAGAGCCCGCGTCGCAGCGGGCCCTCGGAAAGTCGCATTGCATCGTGCCGCGAGGTCCAGACCCCGCTAACAGTCAGCTCAGATCGCCTGGACGTTGACGGCCTTGGGGCCCTTGTCGCCCTGCTCGGGGTCGTAGGAGACCTTCGAGCCCTCCTGCAGCGAGCGGTAACCCTCACCGTTGATGCCGGTGTGATGGACAACAGGTCCTTGTCGCCGTCATCGGGGGTGATGAAACCAAACCCCTTGTCGTCGCTGAACCACTTTACTGTGCCAGTAGGCATGTGGGTACTCCTCCACGGTATGTGCGTGCTGCGACGCGGAGGATGCTTCTTGAGCTTCGACCTGCGAGCGCTTGCACTACTTTCGCCGGTCTCATGTGCCGGCCAGACGAGACGACCGTAGCAGGTCCCCAGCCGCCTGTGTTGCCGACTTGCTATATCTCGAACGCCATCGCTTCCGAGCCGCTCACCCTGAAACGCCTGCTCCCGGCCCCGGCGCGCCGGCCACCGCCGATGAGATCGTGGCGGACTTCGGACTGGACGGATTGGCAGTCTCCGGCCCACCGCAACCGCCCCTACGTGGTGCTGAACATGGTCAGCACCGCCGACGGCCGTGCGACGCTCGACGGGCGCTCGGGCCCGATCAGCGACCCCGCCGACCGCGCGCTGTTCCACGCGCTGCGGACGGCCGTCGACGCGGTCATGGCCGGAGCGGCGACCGTGCGCGTCGAGCGCTACGGCCGGATCATCCCCGACGCCTCTCGCCGCGCGCGCAGAGTCGAGCGGGGCCTCAGCGCAGAGCCGCTCGCGTGCATCGTCTCCGGGCGCCTCTCGCTCTAGACGGCCGACATCCCGCTGCTCGCCGATCCCGCGCGCGAAGGTGGTGATCCTGACCTCCTCGGCGGCCAGCCTTCCCGGCGAGCGCCGCCGAGGTCCACTACGTCCGCGCCGCGCGCGATGGGCAGCTCGACCTCGCCGCGGCGCTCGCCGAGCTGCGCGCGCGCTTCGGCGTGCGCACGCTGCTCTGCGAGGGCGGCCCGCACCTGAACGCACAGCTGCTCGGCGCCGGGCTCGTCGACGAGCTGTTCCTCTCGCTCTCCCCCATGCTCGCCGGCGGCGATCTTGACGGGAACCCCGCCCACCCCGAGGCGCTGCGGATCCTCGCCGGGCCCGAGCTCTCGCCCCCGGTGGCGCTCGAGCTGCTCGGCGTGCTCGATCACGACTCCGGCCTGTTCCTGCGCTACTCCGTCCGGGAGGCCCCGCCGGGCGGCGGCGCTTGAACGAACGCGTCCCACGAGCGGCCGGTTGGGCCCTACGGCGTGCGCAGCTCCGCGCCGGCGGAGCGCGTCTCGCGCGAGACGATGCCCAGCAGCTCGCTCGCCAGATGACGCCCCTCTGAGGCGACCTTCGGGGTCGCGGAGATCCGCACCACCACCTCGTCGCCGTCGAGCTCCTCCAGCGTGATCCGCGGCGCGTCGCGCAGCGGCGTCTCCAGCGACTTCTCGAGGATCTCCTGCAGATCGCCGGGCGTCATCCCTGCGCGCAGGCGTGCGCGCAGGTTGACGGCCTCGGGCTCGCGCAGCGGCAGCACCGCCACATTCAGCACGACGCTGTTCGGGCACCATGATCGAGTCATCGCCCGTCGCGAACGTCGTGTACAGCAGCCCCAGCGAGCTCACCGTCCCCTCGAGCTGACCGGCCAGCGGGCCGCCCTGCAGGCGCACGCGCTCGCCCACTCGAAACGGCCGCGCGCTCAGCAGGACCGTGCCCGCGATCAGGTTGCCGAGCGTCTGCTGCGCCGCCAGGCCAAAAATCACGGCGGTGAAGGCGCGTACCGAGCGCCAGCGTTCTCGCTTCGATGCCCGCGACCCGCAACGCCACGAACAGCGCCACGACGACCGTGCTCAGGCGGATCACGAACCCGACCGTCCCCGCCGTCGCCGGGTCCAGGCGGCGGAACAGCGGCGGGCCGAGGCCGCGGCCGATGTCGCGCGCGATCGCCCAGCCGAGGATCATCAGCGCGAGCACCGTCAGCTACCCGCACGGTCGCTTCCAGCGGTTCTTCAAGCGTAGTCGCCGCATGGCCGTGCGGTCCCGTTGTCCCCAGCAGGCTGAAGCGGTTGTCGTACAGGACGACGATGCCGATGAACAGCGGCAGCAGTACGAGCGCCTCCAGCCGCGCGCGCTTGACCACTTGCGGGCTGATCTGGCGCAGCAGGCCGACCTCCTGCCAGGCCTGGCTGCGGGTCTCGAACATCTTCTGGGGGATCTTCGGAGCCGGCATCGCGTTCACATGATGGTGGCAGGAGCCGTTGTTACCCAGCGGTGGATGGCCGTATGCAGGCGATATGCAGGCGCGCCCCGCGTCGGCGAGCGGTCCACCGCGACGGGCTACGCCAGCGTGTAGACGAGCATGAACGCACCGAACACCAGGCAGTAGATGGCGAAGGGGATCAGCGTTTTGGTTTTGAAGTAGTTGACGAGGAAGCGCACCGTGAAGACCGCCGTCACCGCCGCCGCCACGCAGGCCACGAGCGCCTGGCCGCGCACGCCGTCGCCGAGATGCCCGAGTAGGTCTGGCAACTTCACAAGGCCGGCCGCCAGGATGATCGGTGTCGCCAGCAGGAACGCGAAGCGGGCTGAGTCGCTGTGGTCGAGGCCACGCGCCAGCCCCGCGCCCATCGTCACACCGTCGCGGCTGATCCCGGCGATCAGCGCGGTCGACTGCGCCACGCCAACCACGAACGCCTCGCGGTACTCGAGCGTGTCCAGCTCGCGGCCACCGTCGGGCTTCGCGCCCTCCTTCACGGCCAGTTCGCGCACCTGCGCGCGGCGGCGAAAGCGCTCGGCCGCGAACAGCACCAGGCCGTTGACCATCAGGAACGCCGCGGCGACTTCGGGCTTGGCGGTCAGCGTACGCAGCTGGTGCTCAAACACCAGCCCCAGCACCCCCGCGGGGATGCTCGCGATGATGATCAGCCACGCCAGCCGCTCGTTGCTCGTCCCGGCGCGGCGGGTTTTCAAGGTGTTGAAGAACGCGCCGACGATCTCCACCCAGTCGCGGCGGTAGTAGAACAGCAGCCCGAGCGCGCTGCCGACATGCAGCATCACGACAAACGCCAGCCACGGAGACTCCGACTGGGACTGGATGTCCACCACGTGATTCCACCCGAACAGCGTCGGGAACAGCACCGTGTGCCCGAGGCTCGAAATCGGGAACAGCTCGGTCACGCCCTGCAGAACGCCGAGCACGATCGCCTGGAAGTAGGTGATCGTGGAGGCCAGGGGGATCGTTATGAGGCTCGCCATGAGCGCGACAGCTTACGCATCTTCAGCCGGCTGCCGCTGCCACCAAGGCCCCCGTCACACGCGCCAGATCGTCCTCGACGATCACGTAGGGAGGCATCGTGTAGATCAGATCGCGGAACGGCCGCAACCATACGCCATGCTTTACGGCCGTAGCGGTCGCCGCCGCGACGTCCACCTCGTCACGCATCTGCACCACACCGATCGCACCGAGAACGCGCACGTCCGTCACCTCCGGCAACTCCCCAGCAGGCTCCAGCCCGGTGCGCAAACCGTCTTCAATCATCGCCACACGCTCGCGCCAATTCCCGTCGGCAAGCAGGTCTAGCGAGGCCAACGCAACAGAACATGCGAGGGGATTCGCCATGAAAGTCGGCCCATGCATCAGCCCGCCACCCTCACCCGATGAGACCGCGTCGGATACCGCCCGCGTGCAGAGCGTCGCGGCGAGCGTGAGATAGCCGCCGGTCAAAGCCTTGCCGAGACACATCACGTCGGGCGCCACGCCGGCGTGCTCGCAGGCGAACAGCGCGCCGCTGCGTCCGAAGCCCGTAGCGATCTCGTCGAGCACCAGCAACAGTCCGTGCTCGTCGCACAGACGCCGCAGCAGCGCGACGCACTCCGGAGCGTGGAACCGCATCCCCCCTGCTCCCTGCACGACAGGCTCGACGATCACCGCCGCCAGCTCGTGTGAATGCCGCGCGAGGAGCTCGCTGACGTGCTCTGCCCAGGCATGATCGAGACCCGCGTCAAACCCGTCGGGTGGGCGCTCGGCGAACACGTGCTCTGCAAGCACGCCCGTGAACAGGCTGTGCATTCCGCCGACCGGGTCGCAGACCGCCATCGCGCCGAACGTGTCGCCGTGGTAGCCGCCGCGCACGGTTAGTAGCCGCGTGCGCTCTGGGTGTCCCATTCCGCGCTGAAACTGCAGGCACAGCTTGATCGCTACCTCGACCGCGACCGACCCGGAGTCCGCGAAGAACACCTGCTCCAGCCCGGCGGGCGCGATCTCCACCAGGCGCTCCGCAAGACGCACTGCCGGCTCATGGGTGAGCCCACCGAACATCACGTGCGCCATCCTCCCGAGCTGCTCTGAAACGGCGGCGTCGAGCGCGGGATGGCGGTAGCCGTGGATCGCACACCACCACGAGGACATACCGTCGATCAGCTCACGCCCATCCGCCAGCTTTAGGCGCACCCCCTCAGCCGAACCCACTGGCAGCGGCGCCTGCGCGCCGGGCAGCGCGCTGTAGGGATGCCAGACGTGCTCGCCGTCGAACGCGAGCAGTGCGTCCCAGTCGGTCACTCCAGCTCGTGGCTTCGAATTGCGCCACCAGGGCGTCGCTGAGCAAGCGAGGCAAGGACGCAGGGAGCGTGGCGTGCTTTGCACGCGAGCGACCGAGGACGCAGCATCGCGCTGGTCGAAACGGGGATGCGAGCCATAGGCGAGTGTCTCCCGGTTTCGATCAGCGGCGTCCTGGTCAATCCTCGTAGAGGACGAAGTCGCGCTTGCGGGCTCCGCAAACCGGGCAGAACCACGTGTCCGGGATGTCCTCGAAGGCGGTTCCCGTGGGGATGCCCCCGTCCGGGTCGCCCTCCTCGGGGTCATAGATGTAGCCGCAGGACTCGCAGATCCAGCGCTGCAGGGTGGTGGTCGTCATGGGCGCAAAGTCTTGATCGTCATGAGTAAAAGATTACCGGCACTCCGCCACGACGGTAGAGTCAGCAGATGAGCACGCGCGGCGAAGATGGGCGCCCGGCACCGGGCGAGGAGTACAACCCGGGGAAAGCCACGCCTGCACGCCAGGCGGCGACCGTGATCCTGCTGCGCGGTGGTGCACGGACGCTCGAAGTGCTGCTGGTCAAGCGCACGCCCGCCGCTCGGTTCATGGGCGGCGTGTGGGTGTTCCCGGGAGGCGCCGTGAACACGGGCGAGGGCGAGGGCGACGGCGCCCACCGGGCAGCGGCGATCCGCGAGCTGCGCGAGGAGGCCGCGATCGTGCTCGATGATCCCGACGCGCTCGTGAAGTTCTCGCGCTGGATCACGCCGGCCGAGGTTCGCACGCGCTTTGACACCCACTTCTTCCTCGCACCACTGCCCGCCGGCCTGGAGCCGCGGGTCGATGGCGAGGAGTGCGTCGATCTGGGTTGGTTCACACCGGCGGCGGCACTGCAAGCGCACCGCGACGAGCGGATCATGCTCGTATTCCCGACGATCAAGCACCTCGAACAACTCGACGCGTTCTCTTCGGCGGACGAGCTGTTGGCTTATGCCCACGGCCGTGAGGTGCGGCCGATTCAACCGCGAGTCGTGGTCGAGGGGGAGGTCGCCCGCGTGCTGCTCCCGAGCGAGCCCGGCTACGACGATCCGTAGCCGGGCCCAGCGGTGCGCTAGAAAGTAGAGATGCCCACCGCGGCGCGCACGCCGAAACGCTCTGGCCTGACGGTCGCCGTCACTGGGCCTACGGGCGAGATCGGGCGGGCTGTGCTCGGAGCGCTCGAGCGCTCCTCCGAGGTGAGGCATGTACTCGGGATGGCGCGGCGGCCGTTCGACCCGGCCGCACACGGCTGGAAGAAGGTCTCCTACCGGCAGGGCGACGTCCTGGACCACGCCGCCGTGGCCGAGCTGGTGGCAGACGCGGATGTGGTCGTGCATCTCGCGTTCCTGATCATGGGCGGCCCGCGTGAGACCCGCGCGGTGAACCTGGAGGGCTCGCGCAACGTCTTTCAGGCAGCCGTCTCTGCCAAGGTGAAGCGGCTGGTCTACACCTCATCTGTCGCCGCCTACGGCTTCCACGCCGAGAACCCTCAGCCACTCACAGAGGAGGTGCCCGCGCACGGGACCGCGAGCCACTACTACTCAGCCCAGAAGGCCGAGGTCGAGGCGATGCTGGCAGAGGTGCTGCGCGGCTCGACGGCCGCCCCCTATGTGCTGCGGCCGTGCATCGTCGCCGGCCCGGACGCACCGCTCTTGATCGACAGCCTGCCCTATACCCAGATCTCCGAGCGGCTACCCAGGCCGGTCCTGCGTCTGCTCGACGGCGTGCCGATCCTCAGGCCGGTGCTGCCCGA
Source organism: uncultured Solirubrobacterales bacterium (assembly GCA_963813745.1). Lineage (GTDB taxonomy): Bacteria > Actinomycetota > Thermoleophilia > Solirubrobacterales > Solirubrobacteraceae > Palsa-744. The sequence continues at coordinate 23,597 of CAWEZW010000004.1, read as the reverse complement.
TCCCGGCGTACCCTTTCAGCTTGTCCACCACGACGACCTCGCCGGCGCGATGTGCGCCGCGGTGCTCGGCCGTGGCAAGCCGGGCATCTACAATCTCGCGGGATCGGGCGTGCTGACGGTGAAAGACCTCGCGCGCGAGCTCGGTTGGTACTCGATCCCCGTGCCCGAGCTTGCGATGGACGCAGTGGCCGAGATGGTCGGGCGGCTGGGCTTCCTGCCCGCCCAGGCCCAGTGGGTGGCGGCCTTCCGCGAGCCCGTGATCATGGACGTGGCCAAGGCCCGGCGCGAGCTTGAAATGGCGCCCGCAACGCGATGCGCTGCAGACGTTACGCGAAACGATCGCCGCCGAGCGGCTCGATCGCTTCGTGCGCTGAAGCGTGGCTTCCTTGCGGCGCCTGGCGGACGTGCAAGAAGCCGAGAACTTCAATAGAAACGCGGAGACCCGCGACCCTCAGGCAGCCTGCTGGGCCTTGATCACATGGGTGACCGCGTTGATCAGCGCGAGGTGCGTGAACGCCTGCGGGTAGTTGCCGAGATGGCGCCCCGAGGATGCCTCGAGCTCCTCCCCGTACAGACCGAGGTGCGAGGAATAGGAGAGCAGCCGCTCGCAGAGGTGCTCGGCCTCACGCCGCTCACCAATCTCCGAGAGCGCGGAGACCAACCAGAACGAGCAGATCAGGAACGTCCCCTCCGCGCCGCTCAGGCCGTCGTCGGTCTCGTCGGTGCGATAGCGCAGGACGAGACCTTGCTCGGTCAACTCCTCGCGGATCGCGTTCACGGTGGCGCATACGCGCTCGTCGTCTGGGGGCAGGAAACGAAGTAGTGGAATCAACAGGGTGGAGGCGTCGAGCGCGTCGGTGTCGTAATGCTGGCGGAACACCCCGCGCTTGTCCACGCCGCGCTGCAGGATGTCCTGGCGGATTTCGCCGGCCATCGCCTGCCATTTATCAGCCTGTTCCTCCTCGCCCCGGCGTTCGGCCAGCCGTGCCCCGCGATCCATCGCCACCCAGCACATCAGCTTTGACGAGACGTAGTGACGAGGCTCTCCGCGCGCCTCCCAGATGCCCTGATCGGGCTCCTGCCAGACCTTTGCGGCGCATTGCACCTGATCGGTGAGCACCGGCCACAGGCGCTCGGGGATGTGGTCGCGCTTCTTGGAGTGCAGGTACACCGAGTCGAGCACCGCACCGAACACGTCGTTCTGGCGTTGGTTGTACGCACCGTTGCCGACCCGCACCGGGCGCGCGCCTTCGTAGCCCTTGAGGTGCTCGAGCGTCGACTCCTCAAGGTCCCGGGTCCCCGTGATCCCGTACATGATCTGAAGCGAGCCGTCCTCGTTGCGCTCGAGGTCCGCCACGTACTGGATGAAGTCGTCGGCCTCCCAGTCCAACCCGAGCGCATGCAGGCCCCACAGCGTGAACGAGGCATCGCGCATCCAGCAGTAGCGGTAGTCCCAGTTGCGTTCCCCGTGCGGCGTCTCCGGCAGCGAGGTGGTCGGCGCCGCCACGAGCGCGCCGGTGGGCATGAACGTGAGGCCCTTCAACGCCAGCGCCGAGCGCTCGAGGTGATAGCGCCAGGGATGGTCGGGGTAGGTGCCGTCGGCCAGCCAGCTGCGCCAGAAGTGGCTCGTGCGGTTCAGGTAGCCCTCGGCCTGCTCGGCCGTGCGCGGGCCGCCGAGTCCCTCGGTCCAGGAGATCGCGCAGAAGCGCCGCTCGCCTTCGGCCATCGTGTGACGCGCGTGCACGCGGTTGCCCTCGATCCCCATGCGCACGTCGCTGTACAGGCGAAACTCCGTGCGCCCATCGCTGGCGTCGAACGCGTACCCGCCCTCGGAGCCGGTGTCCACCACACTCCACCTCGCCGGCGTCGAGCCGTACTGGAGCATCGGCTCGCACATCATCTCCAGCTGCACCTCGCCCTGGATGCATTCGATCATCCGCACGAGCAGGTGGTCGGCGTCGAAGTCGGTGGGCGCCCGGGTGTGGCTGGAGCCCTCCTTGTTGTCGTGCCATTCACCAATCGTCAGCCCGTCCACCACGCGCAGCCATCCCTGGGGGGTCATCCACGTCGTCTCGATCAGGTTCGTGCCGGGTATGTAGCGCCGGCCCGCGGGCACATACACGTCGTAAGGACCCACGCGCCAGCTCCCGGCGCCACGGTCGAGCATCGCGGCGAACACGCTCGGCGAGTCGAAGTGAGGCATGCACATCCAGTCGATCGAACCGTCGGCGGCGACCAGCGCGCCGGTGTGGCAGTCCGACAGGAAGCCGTAGTCGGCGATCGGCGGAAACGGGGAGTTGGGGGAGAACGAAGCGCCCGAGATCTCTATGGAGGATCTCCGCGCTGCCGGCGGCGCGACCTCGGCCTCCTTGGTCTGGCCGACCTTCGATGCGGGGCTGTTCGAAGTCGCCGAGCGCGGAGGCATGTTCATCGAACCGTAGCGTGAGCGCGCGTCGGGTCGGTATCGCTCACCTCCAGGGAAGCTCCACATCGGAGGGCAGGCGATCCTCGTCATCGAGCTTGTCGAGATGGGCGCGCAACGAGACGGCGGCGACGGGTCGCAGCTCGGCGGGGACGTCAGACCACGCGACGTCGAGCAGCTCAGGCGTGGAGCGGCGACCCGCGGCGAGCGCGGCCAGCAGCAGCCGCTCGCGCTCGAGACGGTGCTCGATGTACCGATCCAGCTTTGCGCGGGGATCCCAGATCGGGGGTCCGTGACCTGGACACAGGACGTCCAGGTCACGCTCGCGCAGCCTTTGCAGGCCGTCGAGGTAGCCGACGAGCGCACCGGGATCGGGGGCGATGAACACGCTGCCCTCGCCGAGCACCGCGTCGCCGGTGAAACACGCCCGGCCGTAGATCAGCGCGAAGTGATCGGGTGCGTGTCCGGGCGTGGAGAGGGCCTCAAAAGGCCCGAAGCGAGTCTCGTCGAGAAGCTTCACATCGGCCTCCCCCCGCCCGGCGGCCAACGGGGCCGATCGCCGCTTACGCAATGCGTCGACCACCTCGGAGTGATCTGCGTGATCGTGAGTGAGCGCGATGCCGCCGAGACCGCCGCGAGCGTCGACCAACGCCACTAGGCGATTCAGGTGTTCCTTCGAGGCCGGACCGGGATCGACCACATACGCAGGGTCGCGGCCAACGATCCACGTGTTGGTGCCCGACAGCGTCAGCGGGCCGGGGTTCTCCGCGCGCAGGCGCACGATACCGTGCGCGGCGAGCCGGCTGGCTTCACGTTCTAAGCTGGGCGGCACTCCATGAGTCTCGCAGCCCTCCCTCAGATCGCAAACGACTTCGCGCGGGTTGAGAATGCCGTTCGCCCGGCCTGAGCCGCTGCGCCGCGAGCTGGCGTATGCGCTGCCGGACCGTCCGTTCGCGCTGCGCTTCTGGGACGGCTCGGAGCTCGCGCCGACAACGCCCGGCGGGCCTGTCTTCACGGTGCGCTCCCCGGCCGCGGTCGCCCACCAGCTGCGTGCCCCGGGCCAGCTCGGGCTGGGGCGCGCCTACGCCGCGGGCGAGCTCGAAGCGGACGACCTCGACCGCGTGATCGAGCTGCTCGATACGTTCAAGGCGCCGACGATCGACACGAAGACACGGCTGCGGCTGACGCTGGCCGCCGTGCGCGCCTGCGGGCTGACGCGTCCACCGCCGATCCCCGCGAGCGAGCTGCGCCCGCGCGGGCGGCGCCACAGCCGCGAGCGCGACGCGCGTGCGGTGCGCCACCACTACGACGTCTCCAACGAATTCTTCGCGTTGTTCCTCGACGAGACGATGACCTACAGCTGTGCGCTGTTCTCACGCGAGCTCGACTCGCTCGAGGGATCGTGGGGAACCCATCCGCCAAGCGAGCGGCGCGCCCCAACGCTCGAGCAGGCACAGGCGGCCAAGCGCGAGCTGATCTGCCGCAAGCTCGCGCTGAAAGAGGGCGAGCGCGTGCTCGACGTCGGCTGCGGCTGGGGCAGCTTCGTGATCCACGCAGCCACCAGCTACGGCGTGCAGGCGGTCGGCATCACGCTCTCCCCCGCCCAGGCCGAGCTTGCGCGCACGCGCGTGGCCGAGGCGGGTCTCGAGGACCGCGTGGAGATCCGAGTCGCCGACTACCGCGATCTCGGCGCGGCCGAAACCGGGAGACACGCGCCTTCGGCGCGAATCCCCGTTTCGGCCAGCGAGCACTACGACGCGATCGCCTCGATCGGCATGGTCGAGCACGTCGGCGCCAACCAGATCGACCTTTACGCCACCCAGCTCGCCGGCCTGCTGGCGCCCGGCGGCAGGCTGCTCAACCACGGCATTGCCCGTCTGCGCCACGGCGAGGCCGAGGCGGGGCCGTTCTCCGAGCGCTACGTGTTCCCGGACGCGGCGCCTTTGCACGTCTCGCGAGTGACGCTCGCGCTCGAGCGCGCCGGGATCGAGCCCCTGCACGTCGAGGGCCTGCGCGAGGACTACGCCGAGACGCTAAGCCACTGGATCGAGCGCTTAGACGCTAACCGCGCGCGCGCCGAGGAGCTGGCCGGCGCCGAGCGCGTGCGTGTGTGGCGGCTCTACCTGCGCGCGGCGCGCAACGGCTTCAGGACGGGTTTTACCTCGATCTTCCAAATATTGGGCCGGCGCGCCTAGCGGCGCCCTGCGCGCGCGGCGCCGCTTCTGCTGGAGCCACCGGCGCCCGATCCGCTGCGTGCGGAGCCGGTCCGCGACGAGCCGGACCCGTTGCGCGCGGACCCGGACGGGCCGCGGCCACGGTTGCGCGAGGATCGCGTGCGCTGCTCCGAGCCGCCGGAGCGCTGGCCGGTGGCGTCGCTCGGCAGGCCGCCCTGCTCGAGCTCGCGGTGCAGACCGAGGTCGCGGACCATGCTCACCATTTCGCGCGCCTGGTCGTGGACGACGAACGTGACGCCGGTGCCACTCGCGCCCGCGCGGGCGGTGCGCCCGATGCGGTGGACGTAGTCCTCGCGTGAACCGGGGATGTCGAAGTTGATCACGTGCGTGATCCCCGCCACGTCGATGCCGCGCGCGGCCACGTCGGTGGCGACCAGCGTGTCGATGGCGCCTGACTCGAAGCGGGCAAGCGCCTTCTCGCGCTGGGCCTGGGACTTGTCGCCATGCATCGCGACCGCATGCACGTTGCTCTGAGCCAGCCGTTTGACGAGCCGGTCAGCGCCGCGCTTGGTGCGCACGAACACGAGCGTCAGCCCGCGCTCGGAGTCGTTCAGCTCGGATACGAGCCGTGCGACCTTGCCCTCGTGGGAGACCGACACGAAGCGGTGCTCGACGTCCCCCTTGCGCTCCTCGGAATGAGCGTGCTCGTGACGGCGCGGGTCGGAGGTGTAGGCCTTCGCGACCTTGCCCACCTCGCCCTGAAGCGTGGCGCTGAACAGCAGCGTCTGGCGCTCGCGCGCGCACATCTTCACGATCCGGTCGACGACGGGCTTGAAGCCCATGTCGAGCATCCGGTCGGCCTCGTCGAGCACGAGCAGTTTGACGCGGTCGAGCGATACGTCGCGCCGATCGATCAGATCGAGCAGCCGGCCCGGCGTGGCGACGAGGATGTGAGCGCGCGCGGCGAGGCGCGCCTGCTTGACGATGCCGGCGCCGCCGTACACGGCCGCGATCGACAGCGCGCGGGAGTGCGCGATCTCGCGCAGATCGTCGACGATCTGCGCTGCCAGCTCGCGCGTCGGCGCCAGCACGAGCGCCGAGGGGCGCACGTTGGTGCCGTGCAGGCGTTCGATCATCGGGATCCCGAACGCGAGCGTCTTGCCCGACCCGGTGGGGGACTGCGCCAGCACGTCGTGGCCGGCGAGCACGTCGGGAATGACCATCTTCTGAACCGCGAACGGCTGAGTGATCTCGCGCTTGGCAAGCTCACTGGCGACGACCTCGGACACGCCAAGGTCGGCGAACGTTTGATGCTCCATGTTGTGATGCTCCTTCTGGCGACCTCAGGTCACCGCTGCAGATGGAGATTCGACTGACCCCATCCGCGCAACGAAAAAGCGCCAACAAAGACAAAGAACCTCGCGGGCGACGTCGCCGCCCGGTAGTGCAACCGTAGCAGGCGACCCCTCAACTACTGCAGATTCGCCATCACGTGCTTTACAACCGTGTAGTCCTCGACGCCGTAAATGCTGAGATCCTTGCCGTAGCCCGACTCCTTGAAGCCGCCGTGGGGCATCTCCGAGACGAGCGGGATGTGGTCGTTGATCCACACGCAGCCGAAGCGCAGCGCCTTCGACACGCGCAGCGCACGGCCCACGTCGCGGGTCCACACCGACGATGCCAGGCCGTAGCGCGTGGCGTTTGCCCACGCGATCGCCTGCTCCTCGTCGGAGAACTGCTGCACCGTGATCACCGGGCCGAAGATCTCGCGCTGGATCATCTCGTCGTCCTGGCGCAGACCAGCCACGACCGTCGGCTCGACGTAGAAGCCGGCCCGATCGGGAGCCTTGCCGCCGGTCACGATCTCGGCGTGGTCGGGCTTGCGCACCAGGAAGCCCTCCACCCGCTCGCGCTGGCGGGCGGAGTTGACCGGACCGAGCGTCGTGTCCGGCGAGAGCGTGTCGCCAATCACCAGGCCCTGCGCCTGACCGGCCAGACCGCTGACGACCTCGTCGTAGACGTTGCTCGAAGCGAGCACGCGCGTGGCCGCCGTGCAGTCCTGTCCGGCGTTGTAATAGCCGGTGCCCGCGATCGTCGCAAGCGCCTCCTCCAGCGAGACGTCGTCGAAGACCACCACCGGCGCCTTGCCGCCAAGCTCTAGATGCACCCGCTTGAGCGTGTCCGCAGCGGCGCGCGCGAAGTGCTTGCCCGTGTCCACCGAACCAGTCAGCGCAAGCATGTCGACGTCGGGGTGGTTGATCAGCGCCTCACCCGTTGGGCGGCCAGGGCCCATGACCACGTTCAAAACGCCCTTGGGAAGGATGTCAGCGGCGAGCTCGGCCAGCCGCACAGTCGTCATCGGCGTCGTCTCGGCCGGCTTCAACACCACCGTGTTGCCCGCCGCCAGCGCCGGCCCGAATTTCCAGATCGCCATCATCAGCGGGTAGTTCCACGGGGTCACCTGCCCGATCACGCCCACCGCTTCGCGGCGCGTGAAGGAGGTATAGCCCTCCATGTACTCGCCCGCGGCTCGCCCCTCCAGCACGCGCGCCGCGCCCGCGAAGAAGCGCAGGTTGTCGGCCATTACCGGCAGCTCGTCGCCGGTAACCGCGGCAAGCGGCTTGCCCGCATTGAGCGCCTCCAAGCGCGCGATCTCCTCCGCGTGCTCGTCAACGAGATCGGCCAGCGCGAGCAGCGCTGCCGAGCGCTGGGCCGGGCGTCGTCTGCGACCAGCCCGCGAATGCCCTCCTTGCGGCTTTCACAGCGCGATCGACGTCCTCGACGCTCGACCGCGGCGCCCGCGCCAGCTCCTCACCGGTGGCGGGATTCAGGACGGGTTCGTCGCCATCCCCCTGCGAGGGCACGCGCTCGCCGTCGATGAAGTTCTGCAGTGTGTCGGTCGTCGTCGCCATCTCAGTCCCTTCCCGTTCAGTTCAGTTCAGTTCGTCAGACACCGAGCGCTTCCGCGACGGCCCCATAGGTGATCTCGCCCGCGCGCACGTTCAGCCCCCTCGCCAGAGCCCGGGATCGCGCTCCAGGGCGCCATCGACCCCGTGCTCGGCGAGCTCCAGCACGTATGGCAGGGTCGCGTTCGTGAGCGCGTACGTCGAGGTGATCGGCACGGCGCCGGGCATGTTCGTGACGCAGTAGTGCGTGATCTCGTCGACCTCGTACGTCGGGTCGGAGTGGGTCGTCGGATGGGAGGTCTCGAAGCATCCCCCCTGGTCGATCGAGACGTCGACGAGCACCGCGTGGCGCTTCATCAGCGAGAGCTGCTCGCGCGTGATGACGCGCGGCGCGCGGCCGCCGTGCACGAGCACCGCGCCGATCACGAGGTCGGCCCGCGGCAGCATCTCCTCGATCGCGAGCGTCGAGGAGTACACGGTCGAGGCGCGCCCGCCGAACGCGACTTCGAGCTCGCGCAGGCGGTCGATCGAGCGGTCGAACACGAACACGTCGGCCTGCATCCCGATCGCGATGAACGCGGCGTTCATCCCCACCACGCCGCCGCCGATCACGAGCACCGTCGCGGCCGCGACCCCCGGCACCCCACCCAGCAGGATGCCGCGGCCCCCCGAAGGCTTCTCGAGCATGAACGCGCCCGCTTGCGTGGCGATCTTGCCCGCTACCTCGCTCATCGGCGCCAGCAGTGGCAGCCGCCCCTCGGCGTCTTCGACCGTCTCATAGGCGATGCACGTCGCGCCCGACTTCCGCAGACCGTGCGCGAGCTCGGGCTCAGCCGCCAGGTGCAGGTAGGTGAACAGAGTCTGCCCCTCGCGCAGCAGCCCGACCTCCCTGGCCTGGGGCTCCTTCACCTTCAGCACCATCTCGGCCTCGCCGAACACGGCTTCAGAGTCGGGCACGATCCGCGCTCCCTGGGCCGTGAAGTGAGCGTCATCGAACGCGCTGCCCAAACCCGCGCCCGCCTGCACCAGCACCTCGTGTCCGCGGGAGCTGAGCTCGCGCACACCCGCGGGAGTGATAGCCACCCGATACTCGTCGACCTTCACCTCGGTCGGGATTCCGATCTTCATCGCAGCCATCCTGGCCACGCAGATGGATTGAATCCCGCCCACCCAGGACGCAGGGAGCGTGGCGTGCTACGCACGCGAGCGACCGAGGACGCTGGCCGATCCCGGACGATCGGTCCAGCGCCGCCATGCGTGTCCAGGATCATCGTGCCAACTCCCTTCCTCGTAGTGCCAGCCAGAACTCGATCCGATCGCGCGCCTGCGAGAAGTCGCGCCCCGTCAACTGCTCGACGCGGCGGATGCGATAGCGCAACGTATGGCGGTGGCAGTAGAGCGCGCTCGCGGCCTTCTCCCAGTGCCCGTTGTGCTCGATGAACACGTCGAGCGAGCGCAGCAGCTCGTCACCGTACTCGCCCTCGCCCTGCTCGACGGGGCCGAGCACGCCGCGGCAGTAGGAGATCAGCGCGTCGTCGTCCTGCAGGGACAGAAGCAGCTGAAAAGCGCCGAGGTCCTCGTACGAGGCGACCTCGGGCGCGTCGCCACCCCGCGGAGCGTCCCCGTTCTGCAGCCGCACGGACTCCAGCGCGCAGCGCGCCTCGTGGAAGCTCAGCCGCAGCGAGTGCGTCGGCGCGGCACGGCTCGCGGCGGCCGCAACCGTGCCGAAGCGCTCGGCCAGCTCGCCCCGCAGCTTGCGTGCCAGCTCGATCGGACTCTGCCCATCCCCTAGCCCGTCGGCGTCGATCACCGTGCACAGCAGGCCGGCGCGGATCGCCACGAGGTTATGCACGCCCTCGCGCTCCAGGATCCGTTCCAGCAGCGCTGCCGCAGCGGCCGGGTCGGGGGTCGAGAAGGCCAGCACGGCGGCGTGCTCGCCGATCCCGAACGGGCGCAGTCGGGCCTGCAGCTCCTCCGGGTAGAGGTGCCCGGTAAGCGCCTCGGCCAGCACATCGCCGACCATGTTGCGCTGCAGCATTTCGTAGCGTTCGTTCACGAGCTGCGCGAATGCCCGCTCGGTGATCGCGATGAACGGGAGCTCGTAGGGAACCTCGAACAGCGGGAACGCGCGCTTGCGAGCGGCTGTCACGAGCGCCGCCGGCAATTTCCTGTGCGTGAAGCCCGTGCCGAAGCCGAGGCCGGCGATCTCATGGTCGGCGAGGCGTTCGATCAGCTCGCGCTGGGCCTTCGGCCCGTCCAGCTGAATGCCTGTCGTCAACAGCAGCTCGCCCCCTTTCAGCCACGGCGTCGGGTCGATCAGCTCGGTGCTGTGCACCCAGCGCACGTGCGCCTGGGCGGACTGGAGCCCGGAGACGAGCGTCAGCCCGAGCTCCGCGATCAGGCTCTCAACCGTGAGCTCCATCTACCGATCAGCTCCGTCTCCCCATCCGCTCGCCGTCAACCCCAGCACATCCATCAACTCCATCTCCCGACCCGCTCCCCCGCCTCGCTCAGCACGGGGCGCAGGATCGACTCGATTTCCGCGAACTGCTCCTCGCCCGCGATCAGCGGCGGTGAGAGCTGCACCACCGGGTCGCCGCGGTCGTCGGTGCGGCAGATCAGCCCGCGCGCGTACAGCTCGCCGGAAAGGAACCCCCGCAGCAGGTGCTCGGCCTCCTCGTGGGTGAACGTCTCCTTCGTGTCCTTATCCTTCACGAGCTCGACCGCCTGGAAGTAGCCGGCGCCGCGCACGTCGCCCACGATCGGCAGGTCGCGCAATCCCTCGAGCATCTCCCGCAAGCGGCCCTCGTTCGCGCGCACGTGCCCGCACAACTCCTCGCGCTCCATCACGTCGATGTTCGCCAGTGCCACCGCGCACGCCATCGGGTGCCCGCCGAACGTGAAGCCGTGCGTGAAGGTCTCTGAACCATGCAGGAACGGCTCGGCGACGCCGTCTGACGCGAGCACCGCGCCGAGCGGCGCGTAGGCGGAGGTGAGACCCTTCGCCATCGTGATCATGTCCGGCTCATAGTCGTAACGTTCGCACCCGAACCAGTACCCCAGCCGCCCCCACGCGCAGATCACCTCGTCGGAGATCAGCAGCACCCCGTGCCGGTCGCAGATCTCGCGCACGCGCTGGAAGTAGCCGTCCTGGGGTACGAAGCAACCGCCGCTGTTCTGCACGGGCTCCAAGATCACCGCCGCGACCGTCTTTGGCCCCTCGAACAGGATCGCCTCCTCGATCTGATCGGCCGCCCAGAGCTCCTCGCGATCCTCGTTCCAGCGGTAGGAGTTCGTGTTCGGCACGTGATGCCCGCCGGGGGTCAGCGGCTCGAACGGCGTCCTCAACGCGGGCACGCCGGTCGCCGTCAAGGCCCCCATCGAGGTGCCGTGGTAGGCGAGCTTGCGCGAGATCAGCTTCGTGCGGGTCGGCTCGCCCTTGGCGGCGTGGTAGGCCTTCGCGAGCTTCCACGCCGACTCGACCGCCTCCGATCCGCCGGAGGTGAAGAACACGCGGTTCAAGTCCCCGGGCGCAAGCGCCGCGATCCGCGCGGCGAGCTCGATCGAGCGTGGGTGGGCGTAGCTCCAGTTCGTGTAGAAGCCGAGCTCCTCGGCCTGCCTCGCGGCCGCCTGCCCGAGCTCTGCGCGGCCGTGGCCGATGTTCACGCAGTACAGCGCCGACAGCCCGTCGAGGTAGCGCTTGCCGTGCTCGTCGTACACGTAACAGCCGTCGCCGCGCACGATGATCGGGACCTCGCTGTCCTCGTAGACGCCCATCCGCGTGAAGTGCATCCACAGATGGCGCTTGGCCAGCTCTTGGAGCTCGCCTCCGGTGTAGCGTCCACCCTGCTCGCCGGTCTCGCCGGTGATGTTGATCGATGTGATTGCCATCGCGCACTCTCCTCTCGGACGCGTCGCATTCAGATAGACACTCAGGACAACGGTACTCCGCCGAGATGTCTAGCTCAAGGCGCTGCTCGGTCAACAAGCCTCATAGGAGTTGTACGAGATGTACAAGATCGGCAGGACGTTTTGGGGATTGCGCCCCTTGTCCGCCGCCGGTGGAGGACGTAACTTCTGTCACAACCCCAGAGAGGAGCAGGCATGGCCACCGTCAGCGCAGCCGCACCGGGAGCGCCCAAACAAGAGGGCGTGATGGACAAGGGGCTGAAGAAGAACGCGATCGGCTACCTGTCGAACATCGTGATCGGCGTCGCCTCGACCGCGCCCGCCTATTCGCTGGCGGCGACACTGGGGTTCATTGTCGTGGTCAAGGGCGTCGGCGTGCACGCCCCCGCGGTGATGCTCGTGGCGTTCCTGCCGATGCTGCTCGTCGCCTCGGCCTACAAATACTTCAACCGCGCCGACCCCGACGCGGGCACGACGTTCGCGTGGACCACGCGCGCGTTCGGACCGATGACGGGATGGATGAATGGCTGGGCGATCTTCCTCGCCGACGTGATCGTGATGGCCTCGCTGGCGGATATCGCGGCGATCTACACCTTCAAGCTCTTTGGCTTCAGCGAACTCGGCGAATCCAAAGTCGCGATCATCGTCGCCGCGGTCCTGTGGATCGCGATCATGACCTGGATCTGCTACCGCGGCATCGAGCTCTCGGCGCGCATCCAGCAGTTCCTGCTCGGCGCCGAGGTCTCATCCTCGGGCTGTTCGCGGTGGTCGCCTTCGTCAAGGTCTACGGCAGCCACCCGCCGAGCGGCTCGATCAAGCCGTCGCTGTCCTGGATCAACCCCTTCGCGATGAACTTCGGCGACCTGGTGGTCGCGCTCCTGCTCGCGGTCTTCATCTACTGGGGCTGGGACTCGGGCGTCTCGGTCAACGAGGAGTCGGAAGACCCGGCTGAGGGCCCGGGCAAGGCCGCGGTCATCTCGACGATCCTGCTCGTCCTGATCTATGTGGTCGTCTCCGGCCGCCGCCGTAGTCCTTCCACGGGGCCGGCTTCCTCTCCAACGAAGCAAACCAGGAAGACGTCCTCAAGGCGCTCGGAACGGCGGCGTGCTCGGGGAACGGCCTGGACAAGCTCTGATCATCGCGGTGCTCACCTCGGCCTCGGCCTCGACCCAGACGACGATCCTGCCGACGGCCCGCACGACGCTTGTCGATGGCGCACTGGAAAGCGGTCACCGCCCTGCTCGCCCGCGTACACAAGCGCTATCTGACCCCCACCGTCTCGACGCTCGGCTTCGGCGCGCTCTCGATCGCCTTCACGGTCGCCCTGCTGCTGCTCTCCGAAAGCGTGCTCGCCGACTCGACTCATCGGCGATCGGCTTCCCGATCTGCTTCTACTACGGCTTCACCGGCGTCGCCTGCGGCTGGTACTACCGCCACGACCTGATGGAAGAGCGCGCGCAACTTCCTGCTACTGGGCCTCGGCCCGCTGCTCGGCGGGCTGATGCTGTTCGGCATCGGCGGCTAAGGCGGCCTTCTACTACGGCCACGCCGAAAACGTCGAATCAAAGCCGATCCTCGGCATCACGCTGCCGCTGTGGATGGGCATCGGCGGCATGCTCCTCGGCGTGTCATCATGCTCATCTCGCGCCCGTACTTCAAAGAGTTCTTCTCACGCAAGACCGAAACGGCGCCCCCCGACCTGCTCGAGCAGCCTCCGCCGACTGGGCCCGTACCGGCCCGGGTCGACTTCTGAGCGGCGACCGGGCCTATGGGGCGGGCAACTCCATCTGCCCATGCGGTGAACCGTACTCCGCCAGCAAATCGAGGAACGGCCTCGGCGGGAACGCCTCGGGGCCGAGCACGCCCACGCCCCGCCACTCGCCACGGTCCAGCAGCTCCAGCGCGACGACGGGGTTGATCGCCGTCTGCCAGACCACCGCCTGATTGCCGTACTCGCGCATCGTCGTCTCGTTGTCGACCACGTGGTACAGGTAGGTCGAGCGCGGCTGCCCGTCCTTGCCCTGCCCGGTCACCCACGTTCCCGCACAGGTGCGCCCCGACATCCGCTCGCCGAGCGTCGCCGGGTCCGGCAGCGCGGCGGCGACCACGTCGCGCGGGGCCACCGGCACGCCGCGGACGGACACCGGCTCGGTCGAGTCCAGACCCAGTTTGTGCAGCGTCGAGAGCACGTCGATGAACTCCTGGCCGAGCCCGTACTTGAACGTCACGCGCTCGCAGTCGACCCAGCGCGGGATCAGAACGACCTCCTCGTGCTCGACGTTCACGCACTCGACCGGGCCGATGCCCTCCGGGAACTCGAACACCTCGGGCTCGGAGAACGGCGGCGTTGTGTAGAAGCCGCGCCCGCGCTCCCAGACGAGCGGCGGGTTCAAGCACTCCTCGATCGTCGTCCAGATCGAGAACGTCGGCGCGAAGTCATAGCCCTCGACGACGAGGTCGGCGCCGTCGCGCACCCCGGCTTCCTCGATCTTCGAGAACAGCTCGTTGGCGGCGTATCGAGCGAAGATGTCCGACAGGCCGGGCTCGACGCCGATCCCGACGAGCGCGAGCACCTCCGCCTGCTCCCACGCCTCGTTGCGCGCGAGCTGGTACTCGCCGAGCATCGTCCCCGGCAGCTCATACGGGCGCTCCGGATGCGGACGGGAGAGCGTCATCGCCATGTCCAGGTAGGTGACCCGCGCCCGCAGCGCGGCGTCGAAGATCGGCTCGTTGAAGCGCGGGTCGCAGGCGTTCAGCACGGCGTCGGGCCGCACGCGGTCGATCAGCTCGACCAGATCCGCCTCGCTCGAGGCGTCGACGCGCTCGGCGCTGAAGCGGTCCGGCTCACCCAGCCGCTGCGCCACCGCCTGCGCGCGCTCGAGCGCGACATCGGCCATCACGACGTGCGTGAAGACGGCGCGTCGTTGCGCGATCGCCGCGAACGCCGCCCCAACGCCTCCAGACCCGACCACCAAGACTCGCATTCCTCGAGTGTGACGCAGATCGACATCGCGGAACGGCCTAAGAAGATGCCGGCGATACTCCGCAAAGGACATATCCCTGATCGCGCCTGACAGCGGACACCTCCCGTATGCTGCGCCGATCGGCGCGGTTTCGAACACGAGCAACAGAGCATGAGCACCGGCGTCCCCAGCCCTCCGCGCACGCCACCCGGATCGCCCCAACCAGCGGGCACCGGCGCGGCGTCGCGTGAACATGGCGGGGTACCGACCCCTGCCCTGCGAGCGCGCTGGGCCGCTTCCCCCACGATCGGGCGGGCGGAGATCCTCTGGGTAATCCTCGCCGGCGTCCTCTTGGCGGTGGCAACAAGCTGGCCACTGATCCTGCACCTCCCGAGCCGGATCGCCCCGGACCTCGGCGACCCGGTCCGCACCGCCTGGCAGATCGCCTGGGTCGGGCACGCGATGCTGGGCGACCCGCTGCACATCTTCGACTCCAACGCCTTCTACCCCCACCCCCTGAGCCTCGCCTTCTCCGATTCGCTGCTCGGCTACGGCCCCACCGCGTTCTTCGGCCATGGCACCATCGCCGCGCTGGTCCGCTACAACCTGCTGTTCCTGTGGATATGGTCACTCTGCTTCGTCGGCGCGTATCTACTCGCGCGCGAGCTGGGACTGCGCTGGATCGGCGCCGCCGTCACCGCCGCCGCCTTCGCCTACGCGGACTACCGCGTGACCGAGGCCGGTCATTTTCAGGTGATCTCCTCCGGTGGTCTCGCGCTGGGGATGTTCCTGCTCCTGCGCGGTTACCGCCGCGACTCACGCAAGCTCGTGCTCGCCGGCTGGCTCGTCTCCGCCTGGCAGGTCTCCCTCGGCTTCACGCTCGGCCTGCAATACACCTATCTGCTGCTCCTACTCGCCCTGCTCGTGCTCGTGCACTGGTGGTTCGGGCGTCTGACCCCGGGCTCAGCTTGGGGCCTTCGCGAGCAGCGCTCCTCCACCCGCGGCCCGCTGATACCGCGCCGGCTGCTGGCGGTGACGCTGATCGGGGTCGCCGTGCTCGGCGTGGTCGCGGTCTACCAGGCGCGGCCCTACCTGAAGGTCGCGAACGAGTACCCGACGGCGAAGCGCACGATCAAGGAAGTCGAGAACTACTCCGCCGGCCCCGCGGCGCTGCTCGCCGCCTCCTCGGAGAACCGCGTCTGGGGCGGAGCCACGTCGGGGGCGCGCGCGAAAGTGCATTCCAAGAACGAGAGCGTCTTCTTCCCCGGCGGCCTCGTGCTCGTGCTCGCGCTGATCGGCCTCGCGGGAGGAGGGGGTGGGTTGGGTGGGATTCCATCTCTCTACACGCGACGATT
Organism: uncultured Solirubrobacterales bacterium; assembly: GCA_963813745.1. Lineage (GTDB taxonomy): Bacteria > Actinomycetota > Thermoleophilia > Solirubrobacterales > Solirubrobacteraceae > Palsa-744. Next base: position 7,868 of record CAWEZW010000004.1, on the reverse strand, counting down.
ACGCCTCGCGCTGGCCCTTGGGGTCCTCACGTGCTCGATCCTCGCGCTCGGCTTCGGTTTGACGGGCGCCGGCTACCCCTACCGCCTGCTGTTCGACTACGCCCCCGGTTGGGACGGCGTGCGCGTGCCGGGCCGGATCTTCACGCTGGCGACCCTCCTCTACGCGCTGCTCGCGGGCGCCGGCGCGCAACTGCTGGCTGGACTCGCGGACGCGTGGGGTAAGCGCCATGCGATACGCGCGCTGGGAGGGATCGTCGGCGTCGTGCTCGTGGTCGGGCTCGTCGGCGAAGGCGCCGGGCACCTCGGGCACCCCATCGTACCCCAGCCCGCTAAGGCGGAGATCGGCCTGCCCGGGCCGGTGCTCGACCTGCCGACCGACGGCGCGCTCGACCGCATCTGGCAGTACTTCTCGACGGACGGCTTCTACAAGATCCCGATCGGCGAGAGCACCTTCGACATCCCCGCGATCGATGACCTGCGCGGCGGCATGAACGGCTTCCCCGACAAGGCGAGCGTCGAGAAGCTCCGCTTCTACGGGATCAAGACGGTCGTGCTGCACACCATGATCCCGCCGGGCCTGCCCCCCGAGCAGGGCTGGGTGATCGCCGAGCCTCCGGACCCGGCGGCCGCCGCGAAGAAGCCGGTCGCGGGGCTGGGCATCACCAAGCGGCAGGTGGGCTCGGTCGTGATCTACGAGATCGGCCCAGGGCCGGCCGCATTGCACGGAACCGACTGACCATGAGCTCGCAGGGCAAGCTGGGCAAGGACGCAGTGAGCGAAGTGTGCTCCGCACACGAGGGATCGAGGACGCCGGCCGATCCCGGACGATCGGTCCAGCGCCGCCATGCGTGCTCATGGCGCCTCGCGCTGGCGGCGATCCTGCTCGTCGGGGTAGCCAACGCGACGATGATCCAGAGCTTCTCCTGGAATCAGACCTCGCACTACGATCTCACGCGGGCGCTGAACCAGGACAAGACGACGATCGACCAGTACGCCGCGAACACCGGCGACAAGGTCGAATACAAGGGCCACATCTACTCCGCCCGCGCGCCCGGCCTGGCGCTGTTCGTACTGCCCTTCTACAACGCGCTCAACATCGTGAACGCAGAATCGTGGACCGACGCGCACGTGGCGCCGCCGGATCATCCGGGCGACGAGATGATCTACCTGATCGGCCTGTGGGGCAACGTGCTGCCCGGACTGCTGCTTCTGCTGCTCGTGTGGCGCGTGGCCGAGCGCTTCCAGCCCGGCTACGGCGCCGCGACGGCGGTGATCCTCGGCCTGGGCACGATCGTGCTGCCGTTCTCGCAGATGCTGTTCAGCCACGTGTTCACCACGTTCCTCAGCTTCGCCGCCTTCTGGCTGATGCTGCGCGAGCGCGACGGCCCGCCCAGCCCGATGCTGCTGTGGCTCGCCGGCCTGGCGATGGGCTACGCGTTCTCATCGGAGTACCCGACGTTCTTCGCCGCGATCGTGCTGGGCCTGTTCCTGCTCTCGCGCAGGGACTCGCTGCACCCGCTGGGGGTCCTGCGGCGCGGCGGCTCCTACGTGGCCGGAGGCCTCATCGGCATCGTCCCGCTGCTGCTCTACAACCACTACGCGTTTCGCTCCTGGACACACCTTGCCTACTCCGACGTGCCCCGCCAGCAGAAAGGCTTCTTCGGGATCGGCGCTCCCAGCCTGCGGGTGCTCTCCACGCTGCTGCTGGACTCGCGCGGCCTGCTGACGCTCTCCCCCGTGCTGCTGATGGGCGCGATCGGCACGGTGCTGCTCTACAAACGCGGCCGGCGCGCCGAGGCGCTCACGATCGGCGGCATCTGCCTCTGCTTCCTGGGATACAACTCGGGCTACTACCTGCCCTTCGGCGGCGGCTCGGTGGGCCCGCGCTTCCTCGACACGATGCTGCCGTTCTTGGCCTTCCCGATCGCGCTGACGCTGAAGCGCTTCCCCGGCCCCACGATCGCGCTCGCGGCGATCTCGATCACGACGATGACGATCGCCACGGTCACACACCCGCTGGTCGGCTATGAGAACGAGACCGTCACCTGGGTGCGCTTTCTCTCCAAAGGCCTCTTCCAGCCGACGATCGCCTCCGCCTACGGTCTGGGCCGCGGCTGGGGCGGGATCTGGCCGTTCTTCCTCTTTGCCGGCGCGGCGGTGCTGGCGGCCGCGTGGGCGACGCCGCGGCTGCGCCTCTCTGCGGCAACGCTGCGGTGGGGCCTGCTCGCGGTGGTTGGATGGGCACTGTTCGCGGCGCTCGCGCCGACCGTGCTCGGCATCGACCACGCCGGCCTGCAGAGCATCTACAAAGCCGGCGACCACACCGCCTTCAACCTGAAGCTGCACTCGGGCAGCAGATACCCACTGAAGACGCTCGCCCTCCTCGCCGCGCTCGCCGGCCTGCTGGCGCTCCTGATCGCGTGGGTGTGCAGCGAGTGGGGCGAGCCTCAGCGACGCAGCAGCGGCTCGAGCCGCTTGAACACGTCGAAGTAGTGCACGGGGGCGACCCGTGTGAGCAGCGAGATGAAGGCGGCGTCTGGCCCGATCAGGATGCGATCGCTCCCGCGCTGGACGGCGGTGTGGATCGTCTCGGCGGCGCGCTCGGGGGATGTGCGCGCGAGCGCGGCGAATTCCTTGACGAACGTATCCTTGTCGGTTCCGCCATGGTCGTCGACGTGGAAACGGGCGTGCTCGACGATCTTCGTCGCGATGCCGCCGGGATGTACGGTGATCGCGCGCACGCCGGTCCCGCGCAGCTCGTGACGCAGCGACTCGGTGTACCCGCGCACGGCGAACTTCGATGCGCAGTAGGCGCTCTGCGTGGGGTAGCCGATCAGCCCGAACACGCTCGACGTGTTGACGATCGCGCCGGTGCCCTCCTCCATCAGGATCGGCAGGTAGGCCCGGGTGCCATGGACGACGCCCCAGAAGTTGACGTCGATGACCCACTCGTCGTCCTCGGGGGAGGCGGCCGCGGCGGTCTGCGCGACCGTCACGCCGGCGTTGTTGAAGACCAGTCCGATCGGCGCCGGCGCCCACTCGCGCACCTGGGCCGCGAAGGCCATCTGCCCCTGGCGGTCGCGCACGTCGAGCTTCTGTGCCAGCACGGGACCGCCGATCGCTGCCGCCGTCTCCGCCAGGCCCTCCTCGTCCCAGTCGCAGATCGCCACCGGTGAGCCGTGAGCACCGAGACGCTGGGCCAGCGCCCGGCCGATTCCCGAGCCGGCGCCGGTGATCACCGCCGTACGGCCGTCAAGGTTCCGATGGCGGCGACGCGCCATCGACTACGCTTCCACGACGAGCGACAGCTTGACACCCGGAGGCATACCCGGGGAATATACCGGCATGAAAGGTCTTTGATGTCCTTCGAACACTTTGACGTGCTGATCGTCGGCGCCGGCCTGTCCGGCATCGGCGCCGGCTACCACCTGCAGACGCAACTGCCCGGAGCAAGACCTACGCGATCCTCGAGGCGCGCGACGCGCATCGGCGGCACCTGGGACCTGTTCCGCTACCCGGGCATCCGCTCGGACTCGGACATGTACACGCTCGGCTACTCGTTCCGGCCGTGGACGGAGGCGAAGGCGATCGCCGACGGCCCGTCGATCCTCGACTACGTCCGCGAGACCGCGCGCGAGCACGGCATCGAGCGAGCAGATCCGCTTCGACCACCGCGTCGTGCGCGCCGAGTGGTCGACCGCCGGACGCGCGCTGGACGGTGCGAGGCGCGAGCGCACCGACACCGGCGAGACCGTGCGCCTGACCTGCGGCTTCCTGTTCATGTGCAGCGGCTACTACCGCTACGACGAGGGCTACACGCCGGAGTTCGCAGGGCACCGAGCGCTTCGCCGGGCAGATCGTGCACCCGCAGCACTGGACCGAGGACATCGACTACGCGGGCAAGCGCGTCGTCGTGATCGGCAGCGGCGCGACCGCGGTGACGCTCGTGCCCGCGCTGGCCGAGCACGGCCGCGCACGTCACGATGCTGCAGCGCTCGCCGACCTACGTCGTCTCGCTGCCGGCGCGAGGACCCGATCGCCGACGCGCTGCGGCGCAGGCTGCCCGCCGCGCGGTCGGCCTACGCGATCGTGCGCTGGAAGAACGTGCTGCTGCACGATGCTCATCTTCCAGCTCAGCCGGCGCCGGCCGCGCGCTGATGAAGGCGCTGCTCCGCAAAGGCCTCGAGCAGCAGCTGCCGGCCGGCTACGACGTCGACACGCACTTCAAGCCCCAGCTACAACCCGTGGGACCAGCGCCTGTGCCTCGTGCCCGACGGCGACCTGTTCGAGGCGATCCGCGACGGGCGCGCGTCGGTCGTCACCGACCACATCGACACGTTCACCGAGAACGGGCCTGCGCCTCGCGTCGGGCAGCGAGCTCGAGGCCGACCTGATCGTCACCGCGACCGGCCTGAACCTGCTCGCGCTCGGCGGCATGCAGATCGCGCGTCGACGGCGCGCGAGGTCGACCCGTCGAAGACGATGAGCTACAAGGGCATGATGCTCAGCGGCGTGCCCAACCTGGCGCTGGCGTTCGGCTACACGAACGCGTCGTGGACGCTCAAGTGCGACCTCACCTGCGAGTACGTCTGCCGGCTGCTCAACCACATGGACGCGCACGGCTACGCGCAGTGCATGCCCGAGAACCGCGACCCCTCGGTCGCCGCCGCAGCCGTTCATCGACTTCTCCTCGGGCTACGTGCAGCGCGCGATCGACAAGTTCCCGAGGCAGGGCTCCAAGGCGCCCTGGCGGCTCTACCAGAACTACGCGCTCGACATCCTGAGCCTGAAGTACGGCGAGCTCGAGGACGGCGCGATGCACTTCTCCAGGGCCGCGTCGCCGTCAGTCGATGCTCCCGAGCTGATCACCGCCTGACTCGACCGAGCGCTTCGACCGAGCGCCCCCATTCAGCCTTGCCTGCGCGGGCCGGCTACTCCGCCTCACCCGCATCCTCCCCAACCCCAAGTGGCTCCTGCTCCCCCGCCTCGCCTCGCAGCGCCGGGTCGGCGATGATGCGGATGTCCACGCCCGGCAGCCCGCGCAACAGGCGCATCGGCAGCGTGCGGTCGGAGGATGCAGCGCCGAAGCGACGCAGCCCCTTCGGCAGCGAGGGCGTCCCGAGCAAAACGTAGGTGCTCCCCAGCGAGCGCGCCAGGCGGATCGCCACGGCGGCCACGTCGTCGCCCTCCTCGACGTGAAGCCGCGCGCCGAGCATCGCGCACAGCCGCCGCAGCGCCTCCAGCCGCTTGCGGTCATCCTCGCTGGGCGCTCGCCCGGAAGGACGCACGACGAGCACGTCGAGCTCAGCGTCCAACCGCTGGGCCGAGCGCCACGCCCGGCGCACCACCCGCTCGGAGTGCGGCTCGAGCGTCGCCAGCGCGAGCAGCCGCTCGGCGATCGCCTGCGGCCCGGCCTCTGGCGTGGCGGGCAGCCCTTCCTCGTCGCGGCGCGTGGCCGGCACGAGCCGGTCCGAGCCGGGCGCGCGTACGAGCCGCTTGACCTCGACGTCCTCCGCAACCTGCCGCAGCGCCGTCTCGCGCAGCGCGGCGAGGTTCTCGATCTTGAAGAAGTTGTTGAGCGCCGCCTGCACGCGCTCGGGCCGGTAGACCTTGCCCGCTTTCAGACGCGCGATCAGCGCCTCCGGCGTGAGATCGATCAGCACGACCTCGTCGGCCATCGAGAGCACCTCGTCGGGAATCGTCTCGCGCGTGATCGACCCCGTCAGCTGGGTCACCTGGTCGTTGAGCGACTCCAGGTGCTGAACGTTGACGGTCGAGAACACGTCGATCCCCGCCTCCAACACATCCCGCACATCCTCATACCGCTTCTCGTGCTCAACCCCGGGCGCGTTCGTGTGCGCGAGCTCGTCGATCAAGCACAGCTCGGGTTTCCGGGCGAGCACGGCCGGCAGGTCCATCTCCTCCAAGGGCGTCCCCCGGTAAATGACGCTCCTGCGGGGAACAATCTCCAATCCCTCGGCCTGCGCGACGGTCTCGTCGCGACCATGGGACTCGAGGTAGCCAATGACGACATCCCGCCCGTTGTCAGCCTCAGCCACCCCCTCCTGCAACATCCGGTAGGTCTTCCCGACCCCGGGAGCCATACCGATAAAGACCTTTAGATGTCCACGTTCCGGTGAGGCCATACGGGCATTGTCGCCTACGGCGGCTCAGTGGTGGTGAATCTGATTGCGCAGCGAGTCGTCGTCTGCGTGGTCGACGAGCAGTTGGGTCAGTGTCTTCACCCACTGTGGAATCGCCGCTTTGGTGCGCGGCATCGTCGCGTCGAAGGTAAAGATCATGCCGTAGTGCTCATCTCCGGCGGCGAGTGACTGATCGTGGATGGCCTGGAAGTCCTCGACGTCGTTGGTGACGATCGCTCGCTGCTCAACGGCCATCTGCCGGACCAGCTCGATATCGGAGCTGCCGAGTAGGTCGTTCCTATCCCGCTTGATCGCCTGAACGTCGTATCCAGCTTCTCGCAGCCCGCGGGCCACCTGAGGGGGGATCATCTCGTCGAGCAGCAGCCTCACACAAACGCCTGCCGCTGGCGCTTGCAGCGATCACGCTCACGTTCGGCGATCGCGTTGAAACGCTCGATCCAGGTATCGATCTCGTCCTTGTAGTCGGCGTAGTAGCGCACGCAAGCCTCCACGTGCGTTGCTGGGATCTCCAGGGTTTCGGCGGCCTCATCCACGGAGTTGTGGTTCTGGCGAATGGTCGTCACGACCTGCGCGACGTCCAGTCGCGTCCCGAGCAGCGCTGGCCTGCGACCTGCGGCTCCGTCACGGAAGTAGATCAGCGGGTGCTCGTCGTGGCGCAGACCCTCCTCGATGTAACGTTCGGCAAGGCTGGTCTGAGGGGCATGGGTCTCTTGCGCACGCTGCTTCAGGCGCGCGACCGTGAAGGGGTCGAAGCGAAACGCGACGCTCTGCTTGGTAGTGGGGGTAGCCATAATGCCAATACAAGTATAGCAACGTATAGCACCATGTCAAGGAGGACATCTATGGCCTGCTTTGAGATCACTCGCGATCCCCGGGCGTGTCGGGTGCACGTAGCCCTCCCGCTCGGCGCAGTCCGCGCAGAGCGTTTTGTACCGGCCGGCGGGTGTGCGGTGCAGCTGGCCTGCCGCACCGCAGAGCTCGCAAGTGACGCCCGCGCGCTTCTCGGCGCTGTCAACGAGCTTCTGGGCGAGCTCGATGCGCCGCTCCCGCTCGGCGATGGCCGCCTCTCCACCCGGGTCATTGGGGTCGCGGACCTCCTCGCCGGGCTCCCAGTAGTAGCGCAGGCCACCAAACTTCTCCTTCACTTGGTGAATCACGTAATTGGGCGCAGCGCGCGCAGCTGCTCGTCGAGCTCGACCAGCAGGGGATACCAGCCGCGGCGCAGGAGATCCAGCGTCCCCAGCCGTCGGGGATGCGAACGAGCATCCCGCGCAGCGCCTCCGCGTGCTCGCCGGCGTCCTCGGGCATGTGCAGGGCGTTGAGGCTCTCCTGCTGGTCGTCGATGTTGCGTCCTACCAGTCTCATCGCGTTCCACGCGCCTTGGAAGCCCTCGGCGTCGTCGGTCGCCGATGCCATCTGCCTCATCGTGTCCGCGAGCGTGTCCCAGCGCGCCTGCACATCGCGCGGCAGGGTTGCCGGGGCCGGGCCTATTGCGGCGTCGTCTACGGGGTCGCCCTCATTCATGGGATGCAGACAATACGCTACAGGAAGCCGGGCGATGTCGTCATTTATGCAGGACCTGATCCACAAGATGACTTACGGCTCCCAGCAGGGCTACATGGGCTGATCTGACCCATGTGGTTCATCTCGCCAAGGGGCTGGGACGGGAACGTTGAGGAATGGGATGAGATGGGTGGAATTTAT
>CAWEZW010000003.1:0-118784 GCA_963813745.1 uncultured Solirubrobacterales bacterium | reverse complement strand
CATCGCCAAGACGAGGTAGCGATAGCGCTCGTTTGACTCCTTCGCGGAGGCGTAGCCCGCGTATTGGCGCATCGTCCAGGTCTGCTTGCGGTACATCTCGCGGTGCACGCCGCGCGTGTACGGGAACTCGCCGGGCTCACCCAGTTCGAGTTGATCCGGCAGGTCCGCCTCGCTGTAGAGCTCGGAGATCTCGATGCCGGAGTCGGTGAAGCGGCGCGGGTCATCCGCCCCGACGATCGGGGCAACGGTCAGGTGCTCTTCGTGTCTGACATAGCCCGGAGAGTATCCTGCGCCAATGTCCACCTGTCTGGTCACCGGCGGCGCCGGGTTCCTGGGATCGCACCTGTGCGACGAGCTGCTGCGCGCGGGCACAGGGTGATCTGCGTCGACAATCTCGAGACGGGCTCGCTCGCCAACATCGAGCACATCCGCGACCCGGAGCGGTTCGTGCACCTCGGCACGACATCATCGAGCCGTACTTCGTCGATGAGCCGATCGACTTCATCTATCACCTGGCCTCCCCGGCCTCGCCGATCGACTACCTGAGGCTCCCGCTGCACACGCTGAAGGTCGGCTCCTACGGCACGCACCACACGCTCGGCCTGGCAAAGGCGAAGCGCGCGCGGTTCCTGATCGCCTCGACGAGCGAGGTGTACGGCGACCCGCAGGTGCACCCGCAGACCGAGGCCTACTGGGGCCACGTCAACCCGATCGGCCCGCGCGGCGTGTACGACGAGGCCAAGCGCTACGCGGAGGCGCTGACGATGGCCTATCACCGCCAGCAGGGCGTCGACACGGCGATCGTGCGGATCTTCAACACGTACGGCGATCGGATGCGCCCGCACGACGGCCGCGCGATCCCGACGTTCCTGCGCCAGGCGCTCGCGAACCGGCCGCTGACCGTGTTCGGCGACGGCAGCCAGACGCGCTCGTTCTGTTACGTCAGCGACCTGATCCGGGGGTTGATCGCGCTCGCGGAGTCCGGGCACCACGACCCGGTGAACATCGGCAATCCGGACGAGTTCACGCTGCTGGAGCTGGCGGAGACGATCAAGGAGCTGACCGGCTCGGCTCGGAGATCGTCTACGAGGCGCTGCCGGAGGACGACCCCAAGCAGCGCAAGCCCGGACATCACGCTCGCGAAAGACCTGCTGGGCTGGTCGCCGGAGGTCACGCTGCGCGAGGGGTTGCAGCGCACGATCGACGTCCTCCGGCGCCGAAGGTCCTGATCGGCTGAGCTGCAAATCGCCACCTCGACCGCTACATCTGCGAGTCTGAGGCGTTGTGAAAGGCGAGATGCAACGTTCTTCAGGAACGTCCGCTCCGCCGTCCACGCCCGCGCGTGCCGACGTGCGACCTGATCGCCTCCGCGCGAGCGTGTGGTGCTCGGTCGGAGGCGGCAGCGGCGCGCAAGGCGACTCGCCCCCTCCGATCAGGACATGCGCAACAAGCGCCCGCCGGCGCTGTCGTTCCTGCTGCGGATGGCCACGGCAAGACGGGTTGCGCGCGTGCTCTCGCTGCTGGCGCTCGACTTCGTCGGGGTGGCGCTGGCGATCTTCACTGCGCTAGTGCTCAAGGCGGCGGTGCTCGGCCACGTGGACGCGAGCCAGGCCTTCGGAAGAAACCAGGCGGATCCTCGCCTTCGCCTACCTGCGTGACCGCGCTGCTGTTCGCGCGCTCGGGGCTGTACGCCGAGCGTGCGCAGCGCCCGGGCCTGTCGCGGATCGTGGGGGCGCTTTTCCAAGTCGCGTTCGTCGCGCTGCTGTTCGCGGTTGTGAGCGGCGAACACTTCTCAGAGCTTCTACATCTTCTGGGGCTCGCTGGGCTTCGCGCTGCTGTACGTGTCCTCGCTGCGCGGGGCGTACGAGTGGCTGACGGGAGCGCTGCTGCGCGCCGCCGGCTACCGCCGCCGCGCGGTGCTCGTCGGCACGGGCAAGCACATTCGCGACGTCGCCCACGCGCTCTCCGACGCGCCGCACTCGCCGATCGAGGTCGTCGGTTTCCTCTCGCCGACGGAGCTGCCCGCGAACGGTCTGCGCTCGCTGGGCTCGCTCGCGCAGCTCCAGAGCGTGCTCGACACGGAAAGGATCGACGAGGTGATCATCGCCGACCCGGACTTCCCGCAGGTCGAGGCCGTGGAGCTGGTCGACCACTGCCACCGGCGCGGGGTGCGCGTGAGGCTCGCGCCGTCGACGATGGAGATCCTGATCCACCGCGCCGAGTTCGTGCCGGGCCAGTCGGTGCCGCTGTTCGAGCTGAGCTTGCCGGTGTTCGAGGGCGTGGACTTCGCGCTGAAGCGCACCTTCGACCTGGTCGGGGCGACATTGTTGCTGGTGCTGCTCAGCCCACTGCTGCTGGCGATCACGCTCGCCGTGAAGCTGTCCTCGCGCGGGCCGGTCGTGTTCCGCTCCACGCGCCGAGGGATCGGGCAGAGACCGTTCGCGTGCTTGAAGTTCCGCACGATGCACACCGACGCCGAGCAGCGCCAGGCCGACCTGGAAGAGCTGAACGAGGCCTCAGGAGCGCTGTTCAAGATCCGCGACGACCCGCGGATGACGCGCGTGGGGAGCGTGCTGAGGCGCTACTCGCTGGACGAGCTGCCGCAGCTGGTGAACGTGCTGCGCGGCGAGATGTCGCTCGTCGGGCCGCGTCCGCTGCCCGAGCGCGACTACGAGATGCTCGAGGACTGGCACCGCAAGCGCTATCTCGTACTCCCCGGGATCACCGGTCTGTGGCAGGTCTCGGGTCGCTCGGAGCTGGACTTCGACGACCTCGTGCACCTCGACTTCATCTACCTCGAGCGCTGGTCGCTGGCGCTCGATTTGACGATCATCCTGAAGACGATCCCCGCAGTGTTGTTGCAGCGCGGCGCCTACTGAGCCTGCCCACGCACGGGCGCTCCGGCCGCGCGAGCGCGCTTTCGTAGACGCGCCAAGTCTCGCGTCCGACGTCCTGCCAGGTCCACGCGGGCGCAGCCGGCGACGGCTGGCTTGCCGTGTCGTCGGCTGTGGGATCCGGGGCCTCCGGGATCACGATCACACGCTCGCGCTCGAATCCGAGTTCGGCGACGGCTTCTTGGGCGAGCGCCTCGGTCGGAACGATCACGTGGGTCGCGCGCTGCACCGCGAGATGGCGCAGGCGCAGGTGGATACCGCCACCGCGCAGACGCTCGCTGAGGCGGGTGCGCGCGCCGAGCTCGTGGATCGTGACGACCATCGGGCACGGGCTGTGCAGCATCGCGCCCTGCATCGAGGGCGCGTGAAACACGTCGTATGCCTGGCGGGGGCGATGCGTCTCGACGATCTCTCCGCGCGCGGGAACCGTGTCGCGCAGCGCGTCGAGCAGGCAGCGGGAGTAGCGCCCGATCCCGCGTGGATCGGCGACAGGCCGACTATCGAAGGCGACCCTCACGAGTGGCTCCTCGACTCGACGCTGTGGGTCACTTTACCCTCGGGGAACGCACGCGAGGCAAGATAGTCCTTCGGCGCAGGCTTGTGTAGAGATGACAGCCGCGCTGCACCTTCTCCCTTCCCGAGGCCGCATTTTGCGCTCGTGGGGCTGACGCGGTCTAGCCTTGCCCACAGCGATGCCCGCGAGCGAGGACTACCACGAGGCTCTCTGGGAAGCGGTTCCGGAGGGTTTGGAGCCGGTCGACTTCGCGCGGCGCAGCGGTTTCTTGTTGGGTCACGTCCGCGCGGGCGAGTGGGTGCTCGACATGGGTTGCGGCGAAGGGCGTTTTGCCGCTGAGCTGGCGCGTATTGGGGCCCGCCCAGTGGGGATCGACGTCGCCGCCGAGCCGCTGCGGCGCGCACGGGAGCGCCACCCCGAGTTCGACCTGCGCCAGATTGCCGCCGAAGGGGCCTGGCCGCTAGAGGACGCGAGCTTCGACGCGGTCTGGGCGGGTGAGGTGATCGAGCATGTCGCCGACACCGCCGGCTGGCTGTCCGAGGCACGCCGGGTGCTGCGCTCCGGCGGCAGTCTGCTGCTGAGCACGCCTGACCACGGGCGCCTGCGAATGCTCCGCTGGGCGCTTGCGCCGCGCGCGTTCGAGGCCCACTTCGACCCCCGCGCCGACCACCTGCGCTTCTACACGCGCCGCACGCTCACCGAGCTGCTCGAGGACTTCGGCTTTCAAGACGTCGAAGTGCGGCGCGCCGGCGGGCCGCCCGGCGCGCGGCGAGCACTGCTGGCGAGCGCACGACGGTCGCGCTTTTGACGCCTGCGGGCGAACGTACGATGGCTTTGATGCTCTTCGGCGAGCGCACCACGGTCACGTGCTTGACGCTCGCCGACGATCTCATCGTCTCGCGCAGCGCCTGGATGTAGGCGTTCTGGATCGCGAGCAGTTCGGGGTCGTACTGGACGCTCGCAAGCGGCGCGACCGCCTCGGGGTTCAGGTAGACGGTCGCGCGCAGCTCGTTCAGCGCGGCTGTGGGGTTGCCGCCCAGCAAGTCGTATTCGCCCAGCGCCTTCCAGGTTTGCGGGTTGGACGGCTGCAGGTGCACCGCCCGCACGAGCGTGGCGCGCGCCAGCGCGCTTTCACCGGCGTGCTGCTGGATCGTTGAGAGGGTGAACAGGGCTTCGGCTGAAAGGGGGTCGTAGTCGACGGCGTCCTGCGCGGCCGCGCGCGCGGCACCGGGATCGCTGGCGCTCAAAGCCAGCGCTTCCTGGGAGGCGTCAGCCGAGCGCTGCGGCTGCCACTGCGCCCACGCGGCGAGCAGCGCGGCGATCATGACAGCCGCCGCGATACTCGCACGCAACGGGCCGACGTCGCGCGGGGAAGCAGGTGGGCGCAGCGTCCCCGGTTGATCTTGCAACGGCCCGCGGCCGGCGAGCCAGCCCGCACAGAGCAGGGCCACACAGGCGTCACCGGGCACGAACCAGGTCCAGTCGACCGTCGAATGGACGCCGAAGACGACCACGAGGCAGAGCATGCTGAGCATCCCGATCCGCTCGGGTGTGTAGGTGCGCTGCTCTCCCAGCTCGGGCCGATCTCCGACAGGGTGCCAACCGAAGCCCTGCCAGCCCATGCGTCTGAGCTCGCGCCAGCTGCTCCAGCGCCGGTTGAAGGGGTGCGTGGCGCGCCCGGCGGCCGCGAGCCAGGTGGCGAGCAGCGCGAGCACGATCGTCAGTCCCACGAGACCCAGATCGGCGAGCGTCTGGACGATGAAGCCGTGCGCGTCGTTTGCTTCGAGATCCTCGGTGCGGTAGCGCAGGCGGGCCGTTCCGTAGCTCCGCGCGCCGGCCCCGAGCGCGGGATGGGCCTGGAAGACCTTCAGTGCCTCGTTCCAGTAGACGGCGCGGACGCTGCCGATCGCGGTCAGGCGACCGGGGGTGTTGGCGGGGACCGCTGCGTGAGTATTGGTCAGCGAGTGCAAACCGTGAGAGATGCTGCCGGTGAGCCCGCGGTGGCTGACGGCGAGCGCTCCCGCGAAGGCGACGACGAGCAGCGCGAGCGCACACAGCAGGACGGCTCCCGCGTTCGTTCGGGCGGCGCGTGAGAGGGGGCGGCGGCTGGTGGAGAAGCCGATCGCCAGCCCGGCGAGCGTGAGCAGGATGAGCATCGCGATCAGCAGTGCCCCGAGCTGGCGCCCGGCCACCACACGCGCGTGCAGCGCGACGCTTTCGGCGCTGAGCGCATGCTGGGAGAAGTCCCACGCGACCACGAGCCCGGCGCCGATCGCACCGACGAGCAGCACGCAGGCGCCACGCAGGCGCAGCGGCACGACACAGAACCACAGCGCCGAACCGAGCGCCAGCGCGACCAGCGCGCCGCGCGAGTAGGCGAGCATCAGCGTGACGAGCAGCAGGCCGATCGCGGGGTAGGCGAGCGCGCTCAGCAGCGCGTGTCCGGCGCGCCGGGCTCCCAGCCAGAGGCAGCCAATCACGCCCATCGCGGCGGTCAGGCCGGTCGCGTTCCAGTAGCCGTAGGGCGCCTGCAGGCGCGCGTAGATGTCGTGGGCGTCGAGCCAGGACGGGAAGACCTTCGTGAGCAGCGCGTAGCCGCACAACACGACGGTAGCAAGCGTCACCCCGCCGATCACCGCGGGCCAGCGCGCGGGCGCGGCGCGGGCGAGCACGACGGCGGCGCCGAAGACAGCGCTGTAGGCGAACATCAGCCCGGCGTTCTGCCAGCTGGCGTCGGGCTGCACCGACCACACCACCGACAGCGCGCTCAGCGCGGCGAAGGCGAGCAGCAGCCCCACCGGCCACATCCCGTACACACGCCTGCCCCGGGGCGTGAGGATCACCGCGGCTGCGATGATCGCGCCGCAGCCGAGCGTGAGGATGATCTCCATCGTGGTCGTCTGCTGGACCGGCGGCAGGCCGCCGCCGGCATAAAAGGTGATGAAGCAGAAGATCGCGGCCGTGAGCAGCGTCAGCAGCCACATCGACGCTCGCTCTCCGAGCGGGAAGGACCGCGAGCCGCGGGCGCGAGGGCTGTCCCCGAGCTCGTCGGCGAGACCCGCGGGCGCGAGGTGATCAGTCGCCGTGGCGGCCGCGGACACGGTTCTGGAGCGCTCCCCCCGCGAGCGCCACCGCGCACGCGAACAGGAACAACAGGACGGCAAGCAGCGGGGTGGGCAGCGAGCTGAAGGCGGAGGCGATGTCGGCGTGCACGACGCCGGGGCGGATCACCTGGTCACCTAGGAGCAGCGGCGCCGCGCCGGCGCTGGGCGCGCGGCTAAGTGCGCGTTGCTCGGCCGGCGTGGCGGGAGTTGCGGCGGTCGTGGCGCCCCCGCCGGTCGCGGAGCCTCCCCACCACCACCACTGCCGCTCGATCCTCCGCGGGAGCCGGCGGCGGCCAGCTGAGCCTGGTGGATCAGCATGGCGCAGTCGCCGTACTCTTCGAGGCTCGTTTCCAGCTCTTGCAGCGCCCTGTTGTAGTCCTTCTGGGTGAAGCCGGCGAGCGATTCGTTGTGGGTGCAGCGCAGGATGATCTTTTCGCCGATGTCGGCCTGTGCGAGCGCTGTGAACGAGAGAAGCACGGTCGGCAGCGCGACAGCCAGAACGCGCGCGCACGTGAAAGAGATGATTCTCATGATTGAGCGAGATAACGCTACCAACGCTTCCGGGCGGGGTGGTGAGGTAGCCGAACCGATGGCCGGAATCGCCGCAACTCGCTGCTTGGTGCTGATCGGTTGCCGTCCGTCGCACCTCCGCCGCCCGATGATCGAACTGACCGGGAGCCTCAATATCTTTGGGAGAGGCCGAGGCTCCCCAGTGCACCAGAGAAGCCTTCGGCCCACGCCTCGTAGGTGAAGGCGCCAACGTCCCGCGCGCCGGCCCCCCCCAGGCGTGCCCGCAGCACGGGCTCCGCGGCCAGCCGAGTGATTGCCGCGGCGAGCGCGTCGCGATCCCCCGCGGGGACTACCAGCCCGTTGTGGCCGTGACGGACCAAGCCGCCGGCGGCGGCTCCGACGGCGTCGCTGGCGATCACCGGTAGCCCCTGGTTCATCG
Source organism: uncultured Solirubrobacterales bacterium (assembly GCA_963813745.1). Lineage (GTDB taxonomy): Bacteria > Actinomycetota > Thermoleophilia > Solirubrobacterales > Solirubrobacteraceae > Palsa-744. The sequence continues at coordinate 111,323 of CAWEZW010000003.1, read as the reverse complement.
CCTCGTTGACCACGAGGCCCCAGGGCTCGCGAAACGTGGGTGTGGCGATCGACGGCACCACCAGGACATCGCAGGCGGCGTAGATCTTACGCAGCTCCACGGGAGGGACGGGGTCCATCCACAGGACCCCGTCTCCCGGATCTTCCGCCGCGCCGCCGGCGGGGACCCAAGGGGGATTGGATCCCACACCGACGAGGACGAGCGCGGCGGATGGGGCTCGAAGACCCGTTGTGCGCCAGGCCTCTGTAAGCACCCTTAACCCCTTTTCCCGGGCGGGACGACCCACAAACAGGAACTTCACCGTCGCTTGCTCGAGGCGATCCGATTGGCCACCGCCATCCCCGTCGCGAGTGCCGCTGCCGCGGGGCGGCCACCGTGGCGCGGCGACGTCGGCAGCGCTCCAGAAGGCGTTGTCCACCGCCTGGGGGGCGATGTGTACATTGCGCGCGCCGCGCGCGCGGACGTAGGCGCTGACGTGCGGACCGTAGGTCACGATCGCGTCGGCGGAGCGGTACAGACGCGCCAGCGCGAGGAAGCTGAGCACATGCGCGGCGCTGCGCGGGTGCGCCCATAGCGAGCTCCACAGGATCAAGGGCAGCCTGGCGCGACGCGCGCCCGCCCAACTCGCGCCCAGCGCGATGCGTCCGCCACTGGAGCAGATGACGGCGCGATAGCGTCCACTCGCGGCGAGCGCCGGCGGCTCGTGTTGGCGGATGTGTCGGTGCGGGAAGGGCAGATCTCCCTCGAAGGCCCCTGCGCCGTGCTTGGAGCGTCCTCCGAACAGCGCGAGCTCGACGTTCTCCACTTCATGCAGGCGGGCGAAGGCGCCGACACGGTCGGGCGGGGCGTGCCCGGTGACGAACAGGACGGGCTTCATGGTTGGGGGGCCCCGCTCGTAGGGAGACAATCTGGCGGTCCGACCACCATCAACCCACCATCTCTTCCCCTCCGGAGCGCAGGGCGTGCTCGTAGGCGGCGACCGTCTGCTCACCGCAGCGCTCCCAGGTGAAGCTGGCGGCGACGGTCGCACGCGCGCGCTGGGAGGCCTCACGCAGCCGATGAGGGTCAGACAGGAGCTCGTCGATGCGCTGCGAGAGCCGCTCGATGTCGCCGGGAGGCACGAGCATGAAGCCGTCACCGGCCGCGGCGATCTCCTCGGGCCCGGGCTCGCCACGGCACCCGATTGCGGGCAGGCCGCCGGCCATCGCCTCGATATAGGCCACCCCAAACGCCTCCTCGGTCGAGGGCATCACGAACAGCGTGCAGCGCCGCGCCTGCTCGATCGCCTCCGCGGGTGGCAGCTGTCCGTGGAACTCGACTCGCTCGGTGATTCCCAGACGGGCCGCGAGCCCCTCGAGCGCGACCCGCTCGGGGCCTTCGCCGATGATCTCGTAGCGCAGCGTCGGATGTCGCGCAGAAAGCACCGCCAGCGCACGTAGGACGTCGGCGTGGCGCTTACGCGCAACCAGGTGCGCGACCGTCACGAGAATCGGACCGCCCGCCGGGTCGCCCATCCTCATCGTCCCCGCCCGCCCTGGCGATTCCGTGCGTCGCGACGAATGCCGGGGGCTGGGTAGATCGGCGCCGAGATGCACCACACGCGTCTCGCCGGCGCCATGTGTGCGCGAGAGCTCGGCGATTCCGCGGCTGTTGGCGAGTACCAGGCGCGCCGCGCCCAGCCCGCGTGCCACCGCCGCGGCGCCCGCTGCGCTGCCGGTCGGCGGATCGGCGGCCGTGTAGAGCACGTCGCCACCGTGCACCGAGACCACCAACGGCTCCTCCACGCGTGCACGGCGCACGGCGTCGCCGGCCGGCACGGCATTGTGGGCGTGAATCACCTCGAATCCGAACGAGCGGCGCAGCCGGCGCAGCGCCAGTCCGAGGGTCGGTGCTGCCCACGCTCCCCATGTGGCATAGGAGCCGGAGCGCGGTGGCGAGACATATGGGATGTAGGAGACATCGAGGCCGTCGTGTGTCTGCTTGTGAGGCTCGCGCACGAGCTTTGCCAGTGCGTCCGCGGCGCCGCGCGGGCCGTCCGCGAACGAGGCGCGCGGAGGGATCAGGCGATGCAGGACGAGGACGCGAATCTCCGCGCCGGCGTCGCGCGCGGCGAGCGCCTGGCGGTGCGCCCAGACGCCCAGCACCGGATCGCCGTGGCTCGGGTAGAACTCAGCGACGACAGCGACCTTCACGACTCGCTCACGACCCACATGCCGGCTTTCACCAGTGCCGGTGGGTGGCCAGGGTGTCTTGCGCTTCGTCCGCGCGCAGGTAGGAATGCCCGGCGAGGAAGGCGCGCGCCTCGGCCACAGCCACCTCGCGCGAGTAGGCGTTGGCAGCGGGCGCAACTCTGTGACCGATCGCCGTCGCGTCGATCACGCCGCAGCGCCAGGCATGCTCCCGAGCCAGGGCGGCCCAGTGGAGATCCAAGCCCCATCCCATGCGCAGCGAGGGAAAGGGCAGCAACGTTGAGAATGTCGAGTGTGCGAAGGCGGTCACCGGGCCGATCTCCACAAACGATGTCTCGCGCACCACGCTGCCCGGGCGCCGGCGTGTCAGCGGCCAGGCCGCGTGGGAGTTCAACTGGTGCGCCGGCTGAGCCAGATCGAGCGAGAAGCGCTCCGCGAGGAACAGGAAGCGATCGAGGAAGTCGCGGGGCAGCTCCACATCGTCGTCGATCACCAGCAGCCAATCGTGATCCGGTATCGAAGACCCCCTCACCCCGCCCGCGAGCAGCAGGTTGAGGTTCTCGAACTTGCCGAGATCTCCCGGCGGTCCGGTGTGCAGCTCGACATCGTGGCGTGAGCGCAGCAGCTCGCGGCCGGATCTTCTGCGCCAGCGCACCGTGCTCGGGGCGCTCGACACCGAGCACGAGCACCTTCCGCCGGGGTGGGTCGCGGCGCGCGGCGAGCTTCAGACGCAAGCGCCGGCCGCTGACAAGCTCCCATGCCTTCATCGCCTCGTCGCACGCGCGACGACGGATCGCGTCAGCCCCCCCGACCGTCCCGCTCGCGCCGGACAGGAAGTCCTCGCTCGAGCTTCCGTGTGCAGACTGCGCTCCATTCGCCGGGGCGCCACCCTCGAGCGAGAGCGCGGGCGACCGCGTCGCGGCTCCAGTGACCGGCGAGCTGTCCGGCTGTCCTTGCAGGCTCTCCCAAAGGCGCCCGGCGCTGTGTGCGACCATCACCAGCCCGGCGGGACAGCGGCGGCGAAGCACATGTCCGAGGCATCCGCCGAGCGTGCGCAGCTCACCTCCACGCGAAGGCGCCTCATGGCGAAAGCTGTCGAAGCGACGGCTGGCGCGCCCACGTGCATAGGCGCCGCGCGCGAGCGACCGCAGGCGCGCGTCCGGGCCGGCGCGGCGGTGCTCGAGCGCCGCCTTCGCCACGTACAGAACCCGGGCGTCTGGCCTGGCCGCGCGCATGCGATCCTGCCACTCCTGCTCGTCGCCGCCGTGCTCGAGCGCGATCTCGAACGGGCCGACTCGCGCAAGCGCGGAGCGGCGGATCGTCATGTTCGCGCCCCAGGCATAGCGCGTGTTCGTGTCGTCCGGGCCCAGGTCCAGGGAGGTGATCGGCGGCCCCTCGCGGCCGCAGCCGCGGATCCGCCCCCCCGCGCCCGGCCCTCCAGGCGAGGTTCGATCGGGCCGGTGAAGACGTCCACCTCCGGATGCTCCCGCGCCGCGTCGAGCAACGCCTGTAACCATCCCGATCGTACGCGAACATCGTCGTCGACGAACACGACGAGCTCACTCCTCGAGCGCTCCACGCCGGTATTGCGCGCCACGTTCAGCCCGAGCGGGCCGGGATGCGGCTCGTAGCGAGCGCCGAGACGCTCCACCAGCGCGCGCATCGCGGGCGAGGGCCCGGCGTCGTCGATCACCAGCACCTCGGCTCCGGCTGCTGCGGCCTGGGGAACGATCGAGCTGAGCGCAATCTCCAGATAGTCGGGACGCGCGCGGGTGGGGATCGCGATCGATGCGGGTGCGGTCATGGCTGGAACAGTCTAGGTTGGCGCTCTGTCCCCAGCGATCGAAGATCGGCCGTTGCTCTTCCACCGGCGGAATAGGCTCCCGAGCACGACATGGTCCTGTTCCTGCACAACCGCTACCGCACCACGGGCGGCGAGGAGCGCGTGGTCGCGGACCTGATGGCGCTCGTGCGCGAGCAGCTGGGAGAGGAAGCGCGAGCTGCTGGAGCGGGACTCGTCGACACTGGGCCGGGGCGGCGCGGCGGCCGGGCTGCTGCGGGGGGGACTGAACCCTGAGGACGTGGCGAGGGCGGTGCGGCTGAGCGGTGCGCGTGTGGTGCATGCGCACAACCTCAATCCAACGCTCGGCTGGCGTGCGCTGGCGGCGGCGCGCGAGGCCGGAGCGCGTGTCGTGCTGCACCTGCACCAGTACCGGATCGTCTGTGCGATCGGGGTCTGCTTCACGCGCGGGGCGCAGTGCACGCGCTGTCACGGGCGCAACACGCTGCCGGGCGTGCGCTTGAACTGCCGCTCGAGCCTTCCAGAGGCGGCCGCCTATGGCGCGTCGCTGGCGCTGTGGCAGCGCCGTCTGGCCGAACAGGCCGATGCGGTGATCGTGCCGAGCGCGTTCGCGCGCGAGCGGCTGCGCGAGCTCGGCGCCCCGCTTGACTGGGATCGTGTGCATGTGCTCCCGCCGCCGGTGCATGAGCCGTCTCCCAGGACCCAGGCGCAGCCGGGGTCCTATGCCTTGGTGGTCTCCCGTCTCGCGCCGGAGAAGGGTGTCGACGTCGCGATCGACGCCTGCCGGACCGCGGGCGTCCCACTGGTCGTGGCCGGCGACGGCCCAGAGCGAGAGGCTCTACAAGTACAAGCCGGCGACTCGGAGGTGCGCTTCGTCGGTCATGTGGATGACGCTGAGCTGGTGGCGCTACGCGCCGGCGCGGCGATTGCGCTCGTGCCATCGCGCTCGGCTGAGACCTTCGGGTTGGCGGCGGCCGAGGCGATGGCGGCGGGCCTGCCGGTGGCCGCGAGCCGGGTCGGCGCGCTCGGGGAGCTGGTCGACGAGCAGGGCCTGGTTCCAGCCGCGGATGCGGGCGCGCTGGCTCAGGCGATCGTCCGGCTGGCCGCGGACAGGGCCGCGGGGGCGCGGGGGTTGGAGCGAGTCCGGGCTCTGTGCTCACCGGAGCGGGTGGCGGCGTCGCTGGCGTCGATCTACGACGCGGCGACATAAGCTCCGGCGATGCCCGTCGCGCCATCCATGACTCGGAAAGCTCTGATCACCGGCCTCACCGGCCAGGATGGATCGTTCCTGACGGAGCTGCTCTTGGAGCATGGGTACCACGTCACCGGCCTCGTGCGGGGCTCCTCCGACCGCTCGCTCGGCTGCTCTGAGCACCTGCGCGAGCAGGTTGACCTGGTGCGTGGCGACCTGCTCGATCCGGGCTCCCTGCAGGACGGCGATCGAGGAGAGCCAACCCGCCGAGATCTACCACCTCGGCGGCCCATCGTTCGTACCGGCCTCGTGGGAGCGCCCGGGAGAGGCGCTGAGCGCGATCGCCGGCTCGACCGCGAACCTGCTCGAGGTCGTGCGCGAGATCGGCCCGCGGACGCGAGTGTTCGTCGCGGCCTCTGGCGCGATGTTCGGCGACGCGCTTCAGAGTCCGCAGCGGGAGGACACGCCGTGCCGTCCCACCACGCCCTACGCGATCGCAAAGCTCGCCGCGCATCAGCTTGTGGGAGCCATGCGCGAGCACGACGGGCTGCACGCGTGCTCGGGGATCGTCTTCAACCACGAGTCAGAGCGCCGCCCCGAGCGGTTCGTGACGCGCAGGATCACGCGCGGGGCGGCTGAGATCGCGCTCGGGCTGCGCGAGGAGCTGACGCTTGGTGCCCTCGATGCGATTCGTGACTGGTCGTTCGCCGGCGACATCGTGCGCGGCGCCTGGCTGATGCTCCAGCAGGAGCGTCCGGACGACTACATCCTCGCCAGCGGCGTGCCGCACACCGTCGCGGAGTTCGCGCAGGCGGCGTTTGCGTGCGTGGATCTCGATGCCGAGCGCTACCTGCGTGTCGACCCCGCGCTTGTTCGCCCCCCGGAGGACACGCCGAGCGTCGGCGATCCGCGTAAGGCGCGCGAGCGCCTTGGCTGGGAGCCTGAGGTCTCCTTCGCGGAGCTCGTCGAGCGCATGGTGCGAGCTGACCTGCGCTCGCTGCAGCGCGAGGGGGCCAGGCCTTAGACTGCCCGCCCACATGACGACCGTCGGCGTGATCGGGCTGGGTTATGTGGGCCTGCCGCTCGCGGTGGCGTTCGCGAAGGAGGGCTGCGACATCGTCGCGGTCGATCTCGAGGAGCGCAAGATCGAGGCGATCGAGGCGGGGGACTCCTACATCGAGGATGTCTCCTCTGAGGAGCTGCGCGAGGTCTCCGAGCGTATCCACGCCACGACGCGGTATGCGCGGCTGGCCAAGGCGGACGCTGTGCTGGTGTGCGTGCCGACGCCGCTGACTCGTAACCGTGAGCCGGATCTGGGGCCGCTGATCGATTCCACGCGGGCGCTGGCGGAGGTTTTGCAGGCGGGGCAGCTCGTGGTGCTGGAGTCCACCACTTACCCGGGTACGACCCGTGAGCGCGTCGCGCCGCTGCTGGAAGAGTCTGGACTGGTGGCCGGCAGAGACTTCCATCTGGCGTTCTCCCCGGAGCGTGTCGATCCGGGTCGCACGGACTTCACGTTGCGCAACACACCGAAGGTCGTGGGTGGTCTGACGCGGGCGTGCGCGGAGCGCGCCGAGGAGATCTATGGGCTGGTGTGCGAAAACCTCGTGCGTGTCTCGAGCCCGGAGGCGGCGGAGCTGACAAAGCTCTTGGAGAACATCTTTCGTTCGGTGAACATTGCGCTCGTGAATGAGCTCGCGATGCTGACCGACCGCATGGGAATCGACATTTGGGAGGTTGTCGAGGCCGCTTCCACCAAGCCATATGGGTTCATGCGATTTGAGCCGGGTCCGGGAATGGGAGGGCACTGTCTACCCGTCGACCCGTTCTATCTGAGCTGGCGCGCGCGCGAGTTCGACATGACCACCGAGTTCATCGAGCTCGCGGGCAAGGTAAACCAGCAGATGCCCTACCACTGCGTCGCGAAGGTCGAGCGTGCGCTCAACGACGCCGGCCTGCCGGTCAAAGGCGCGCGGATCGCGGTGCTGGGCGTCAGCTACAAGCCCGGCGTCGGCGACATCCGCGAGAGCCCAGCGCTGAAGATCATCACGCTGCTGCAGGCGCTCGGAGCTGACCTGCGCTACCACGACCCGCACGTGCCCTCGCTCGGAGACTTCGACCTGGAGAGCCCGCCGCTCGAGGAGGCGCTCGACGACGCCGACCTCGCGCTGATCGTCACCGCCCATCCGAGCGTCGACCACGACGCGATCGCCGAGCAGGCCCGCCTGCTCGTCGACCTGCGCGGCGTCACCCGCGGTACGCACGCCGAGAACGTCATCCGCCTGTGAGCGTGCTGAGCGCCGATCCGCGTGCGCCCGGAGTTGATGCTCGGGGAGGGCGTGCGAGATCGGCAGGAGGGTGTCGTTCGGCGCTCATGTCGTCGTGCACGCGGGCACCGTGATCGGCGACGGCTGCGTGATCGAGGACCACGCCGTGCTCGGCAAGCGCCCGCGCTTGGCCCCCGGCTCATCCGCCGCGGGCGAGGTCGGCGGGCTGGAGCTGGGCAAGGATGTGAAGGTCTGCTGCGGAGCCGTGGTCTTCGCGGGCGCACGCGTCGAGGAGGGGTCGATCCTCGGCGACCAGAGCTTCGTGCGCGAGCGCACGCGAATCGGAGCGGGCTCGGTGATCGGACGGGGCAGCGTGGTCGACAACGACGTCCTCGTGGGCGCCCGCGTGCGTGTGCAGACGAGCGTTTACCTGACCGCGGGCACCGTGTCGAGGACGACGTGTTCGTGGGCCCGGGCGTGACGAGCACCAACGACGACACGATGGCCCGCCACAGCCCCGAGGATCCTTTGCGGGGCGCCACGCTGCGGCGCGCGTGCCGCGTGGGCGGCGGCACCGTGCTCACCCCGGGCGTGGAGATCGGCGAGGAGGCGTTCGTCGCCGCCGGGGCGGTCGTCACGCGCGACGTTCCTCCGCGCGCGGTCGTGATGGGCGTGCCGGCGCGTGTAGTGCGCGAGGTCCCCGACGAGGACCTGCTCGAGCGCTGGCGCTAGCCGGCGTTGCGGGCGGCGGTGACCACTGCGTCGGCCTGCTCGCGCGTCAGCACCGGGCTCATCGGGATCGCCAGGTGCGTGCGCGCGGCCTGCTCGGTCGCCGGCAGCTCCACGCTCGGCGCCCCACGCGCGCATCGCGGCCTGGCGGTGGACGGGCGTGCGGTAGTAGGCCTTGTGGCCGATCCCCGCAGCCGCAAGCGCGCCTTCCAGGCGCTCGACCTCAGGGTGGCTGACGACGTACAGATGCCACGCGGGCGAAGCCCCGCAGCCGGCGCGCGGCAGCGTCGCCAGCTCGCCGAGCCCGGCCTGCTCGTAGTGCCGCCCGCTTGGCGGCGCCCGTCGGCCCAGTCGTCGAGGTGCGGCAGCTGCACGCGCAGGATCGCCGCCTGGAGCTCGTCCAGGCGCGAGTTGTAGCCGAGCTGCTCGTAGGTGACCTTGTCGTGGGAGCCGTGGAAGCGCAGCGTGCGCGCGCGCTCGGCGACCTGCTGCGTCGGAGGTCGTGATCATGCCGCCGTCGCCGAAGCAGCCGAGGTTCTTGGAGGGGAAGAACGAGAACGTGGCCGCCGTGCCCGAGCGCGCCGGGGCGCCGGCCGCCCGAGGCGAGCGAGCCGGCGGCCTGGGCGGCGTCCTCGAGCACGGGCACGCCGAGCGCTTCGATCTCGGCGACCGGCGCCACGTTGCCGAACAGGTGCACCGCGATCACCGCCTTCGTGCGCGGCGTCAGCGCCGCGCGCACCGTCTCGGCGGTCACGCAGTAGGTGTCCGGGTCGATGTCGCAGAACACGGGCGTCGCGCCGGTCGGCGGGATCGCCTCGGCGGAGGCGTAGAACGTGAACGACGGCACGACCACCTCGTCGCCCGGCTCCGACGCCCATCGCGCGCAGCGCGATCGTGATCGCGTCGGTGCCGTTCGCCACCCCGACGGCGTGCGCGGCGCCGCAGTAGGCGGCGAACTCCTGCTCGAACGCGCTCGACCTCCGGGCCCGAGGATGTAGCGCTCGGAGTCGAGCACCCGCTCGATCGCCGCGCGCAGCTCCTCGCGCAGCGGCGCAGCAGCGGCGTGGAGGTGTCGAACAGCGGCACCGCCATCGCGCTCAGCGCGGGGCAAGCAGCTCGAGGTCGGCGCGGGTCATCAGGCGGATCAGCTCCTCGAAGGTGGTCTGCGGCTTCCAGCCGAGGTCGCGCTCGGCCTTGCCGGGGTCGCCGATCAGGTGGTCGACCTCGGCCGGGCGCACGAACGCGGGGTCGATCGTCACGTACTGCTCGAAGTCGCCGAGCCCGGCCTCGTCGAACGCGACCTCGCAGCACTCGCGCACCGAGTGGGCCTCGCCGGTGGCGATCACGTAGTCCTCGGGCGTGTCGCGCTGCAGCATCAGCCACATCGCCTCGACGTAGTCCTTGGCGTAGCCCCAGTCGCGCTCGGCGTCGAGGTTGCCGAGGCGCAGCTCCTTCGTCGAGGCCGAGCTTGATCGCGGCCGCGTGCCAGGTGATCTTGCGGGTGACGAACTCGAGGCCGCGGCGCGGGCGACTCGTGGTTGAACAGGATCCCGCAGGTCGCGTGCAGGTCGTAGGACTCGCGGTAGTTGACCGTGATGAAGTGCCCGTAGGCCTTGGCCACGCCGTAGGGCGAGCGCGGGTAGAACGGCGTCGTCTCGGTCTGCGGCACCTCGAGCACCTTGCCGAACATCTCGCTCGAGGAGGCCTGGTAGAAGCGCGCCTCGGGGCAGACTTCGCGCATCGCCTCGAGCATGCGCGTGACGCCGACGCCGGTGAACTCGGCGGTGAGCGTCGGCTGGATCCAGGAGACCGCGACGAACGACATCGCCGCGAGGTTGTAGATCTCGTCCGGGCGCGCGGCGCGCAGCGCTGTCGACGAGCGAGCGCTGGTCGAGCAGGTCGCCCTGGTGCAGCGTGATGCGGTCGCGCAGGTGCTCGATCCGGTCGAACTTCTCGGTCGAGGCGCGGCGCACCATGCCGTGCACCTCGTAGCCCTTCTCGAGCAGCAGCTCGGCCAGGTAGGAGCCGTCCTGGCCGGTGATGCCGGTGATCAGGCGCGGATGCGGATCTGTCGGTCATGCGCGCGGGCACCGCTACCAGAGCGCCCGCTTCGCGCGAGTCGCAGCTCGCACGGTCGCGGCGATGCCGTCCTCGAGCTCGATCCGCGCCTGCCAGCCGAGCAGCTCGCTGGCCTTCTCCACCGACGGCCAGCGGCGCTGGCACGTCGACGGCGAAGCTCGGCAGGTGCTCGAGCGCGAACGCGTCGGGGTCCTCGCCGCAGGCCTCCCAGATGATCCGCGCGATCTCGGCGACCGTCAGCTCGCGCGAGGCGGAGATGTTGAAGTCCTCGTTCAGCCCCGCCGGCGAGCTCATCGCGGTGACGATCCCGTCGGCGATGTCGTCGACGTGGGTCAGCGTCCGCGTCTGCTCGCCCGAGCCGAAGATCTGCAGCGGCCGCTGCCCGGCGAGGACCTTCTCGATCAGGTCGGGCACGGCGTGGGCGATGCCCGGCTCGGCGTCGGGCAGCCTCGCCCGGGCCGTAGGCGTTGAACGGGCGGCAGATCGTGTACGGCAGGCCGTGCTCGTCGTGGGCGGCGCGGCAGTAGACCTCGCCGGTGAGCTTGGAGAAGCCGTAGGCCGAGCTCCGGCGCCGGGCAGTCCGGCAGGTAGTCCTCGGGCGTCGGGAACAGCTCGCGCGCTCGAACACCATCGAGGAGGACACGTACACGAAGCGCTCGACCTCGAGGTCGAGCGCGGCGCGGATCGACGGCGTTGTAGAGCGCGTTGTTGACCTCGGTGAGCGTGTGCGGCAGGCGGTGGAAGTTGGCGATCCCGCCGACGATCGCCGCGAGGTGGATCACGTGCGTGCAGCCCGTCGTCGCCGCGCGCGCCTGCTCGAGCTCGCGCAGGTCGCCGGTGTGGACCTCGCAGCCCTCGCGCATCCACTGCGGCGCCGGGCGCTGGTCGGAGACGCGCACCTCGTAGGCGGGGTCGGCGAGCAGCCGCCGGACGACCGCGGCGCCGATCGTGCCGGCGCCGCCGGTGACCAGCACGCGGCTCATGCGCGCGTGCGCCGAGGGCCGCGAGCTCGGAGGCGTAGGCGAACACCTGGGCCGCGCCCCAGCAGTTCCACGGGTCGACGACCAGGCAGTCGGCGCCGCGCCGCTCGGCGATCGCCGCGAGCGTCGCGCGGGTCGCGGAACTCGGAGTGGTTGGTGGCCACGACGACCGACCTCGGCGCCCGTCGATCGCCTGCTCGAAGCGACGGCCGTCGGCGTCGGCACGTGCGGGTCGTGCACGGCGACGTCGGCCAGCTCGCGCTCGAGCAGCCGGATCAGCTTGTGCGCGAGCGAGTCGCGCTCGTCGTCGGTGTCGGCCTTGAACGCCAGCCCGAGCACCGCGACCTTGCGGTTCGGCGAGCGAGCCCAGGCGGCGCTTGGCCCCCTCGAGCAGGAACAGCGGCACCGACTCGTTGACGCGCGAGACCGCGAGCAGCATGCCCGGGCGCGCCGAGCGCTCCTCGGAGAAGGCGAAGTCCTTGCGCAGGCACGTGCCCGCGGTCAGGCCCGGCTGCGCGATGCCGCCGCGCGGGTAGTCGCGGTTGATCAGGTCGATCACCTCGAACACGTTCGCCGCGTAGCGCTCGCAGTCCATCATCAGCAGGTTGGGCAGCGCGAAGTTCGTGTAGCGCAGGATGTTCGTCCAGATCTTCGCCAGCTCGGCCTGCACGGGCGTGGTCTGCACGATCGGCGCGCCGAACGACGCCGAACAGCTCCGCGACGACCTCGCCGGAGCGCGCGCCGACGCCGCCGATGATGCAGGGCAGCGTGTCGATCTCCTCCAGGAAGCGCCCGGCGGCGATCCGCTCGGGCGCGTGCGCGACGAACACGTCCTCGCCGATCTCGAAAGCCGCGGTGCTTGGCCAGGTAGCCGGCCACGAACTCGGTCGTGCCCGGCGCGACCGTCGAGCGCAGGATCAGCGAGTGCCCGGGCGCGAGCACGCCCGAGCAGGTCGTCGAGCGCGGAGCGGATGTCGCGCATGTCGATCTCGATGTGCGAGAACGACGGCGTGCCGAGCGTGATCACGATGTGGCGCGCGCTGCGCGGCGTCGGCGACGCGCTCGGAGCAGCGACAGCCGGCCGCTCGCGTGCACGCGGTCGAGCAGCTCCTGGGCGCCGGTCTCCGCGAACGGCATCCGCCCGTCGCGCACGGCGCCGAGGCGCGCGGGGTCGTTGTCGATCCCGACCACCGTCAGGCCGCGGTCGGCGAACGACAGCGCCAGCGGCAGCCCGACGCGGCCGAGGCCGACGACGGAGACGTCGGCGGTGCTCTGCGAGGTGCGTCATCGAAGCCAGAGGTTAGCGGCAGCCGGCTCGCTGAGCGGCGCTCGACCGGCTGATCCGGTCTCGGCGTCGAGCGACGGTCGCGCAGGTACTGACGCGCGAAGCCCGCCACGAAGCGGGGGTTGTAGCGGGCGTAGCGCCGCCACAGGCGGCGCGGCTCGCGCGAGAGCCGGTAGGTCCACTCCAGGCCGTTGCGCTGCATCCACGGCGGCGCCTGCGAGACGAGGCCGGCGTGGAAGTCGAAGGCGGCGCCGACCCCGACGAGCAGCGGCGCGGACAGGCGCGGGCGCATCGCGCGCCATCCACTTCTCCTGCTTGGGCTGTCCGGTGCCGACCCACACGACCGCGGCGCCGGAGCGCGTCGATCTCGCGCGATCACGCTCCTCCTCCTCGGCGGCGTCAGCGCGCGGAAGGGCGGCGAGTAGCCGCCGGCGATCCGCAGGCCGGGGAAGCGCTCGCGCAGGCGCCGTTCGAGCAGCTCGCAGCGCCTCCGGCGTGCGGCCGCCGTAGAGGTAGATCGGGGTGCCCGGTCGCGCGCGGCGCGCGCGCAGAAGCGGGCCATCAGGTCAGGGCCGTAGACGCGCGTGGCGCGGGCGTGCCCGAGCGCGTGCAGCGCCCACACCAGCGGCTGGCCGTCGGGCACGGCGAGCGTCGCGCCGAGCACGGCCGCGCGCGTCGTCGGGGTCCTCGTGGGCGCGACATCACGAGGTTGACGGCGGCCGCCGTCACGTAGCCGCGCCCGCCGGCGGCGATCATCGCGTCCATCCAGTCCATCACCTGCTCGTAGTCGGACACCGCCAGCGGGATGCCGAGGATCTCGCGCGGTCGGCGGCGGTAGCGGGGATGGGGTGGAAGCGGCGGAGGACGGCGATTGCGTGAAGATACCCGGCCCCGTGGCGATCGACCCCGACTTCTGGGCGCAGCGGCGCGTGCTCGTCACCGGCCACACCGGCTTCAAGGGCGCGTGGCTGTCGCTGTGGCTGCAGGCGCTCGGGGCGCAGCGTCAGCGGTCTCGCGCCGGGCGCGCCGACGCAGCCCTCGCTGTACGAGCTGGCGCGGGTCGGCGCGGGGATGGAGCGCGAGCACGCGGTCGACGTGCGCGACGCCGAGGGAGTGCGCGCGGCGCTCGCGCGAGGCAGCGCCCCGAGATCGTGCTGCACCTGGCGGCCCAGCCGATGGTCAGGCGCTCGCTGCGCGACCCGGCGATGACCTACGAGGTCAACGTGATGGGCACGGTCAACGTGCTCGAGGCGGTGCGTCAAGCGCCGGGCGAGGTGCAGGGCGGTGGTCGTGGTCACCTCGGACAAGTGCTACGAGAACCCGGCGAGGCCGGGCCGCGCCGCTTCGTCGAGGACGACCCGCTGGGCGGCGAGCGATCCCTACTCGAGCTCGAAGGCGTGCGCCGAGCTCGTGACGGCGGCCTACCGCCGCTCGTTCTTCTCGCCGCGGAGACGAGCCCGCGCGGGATCGACGAGCGCGCGCGCGCGGGCAACGTGATCGGCGGCGGCGACTGGGGCGAGGACCGGCTGCTCGCCGACATCGTGCGCGCGGTCGAGGCGGGCGAGCCGGTGCAGCGTGCGCAACCCCGACGCGGTGCGTCCGTGGCAGCACGTGCTGAACCCGCTGAGCGGCTATCTGCGGCTCGCGCAGGAGCTGTGGCACGAGCCGCGGGCGGCGCGGGCGTGGAACTTCGGCCCGCGCGCAGGACGACGCGCGCACGGTGCGCTGGATCGTCGAGCGCCTGGGCGAGCTGTGGGGCGGGGCGCTGCGCTGGGAGCTCGACGAGAGCGAGAACCCGCCCGAGGCGGGCTATCTGGCGCTCGACTCGAGCAGCGGCGGAGCGCGCGCTTGGGCTGGCGCGCCGGGTGGGATCTGGAGGAGGCGCTCGAGCGGATCGTCGAGTGGCACGAGGCCGCAGCGCCGGGGCGAGGACATGCGCGGCGTCGAGCCTCGCGCAGATCGAGCAGTTCAGCAGCGGGCGAAGCCTGAAGCGGATCGAGCCGTTCGTTTACGCGCCAGAGTGAGGGCACGCGGCGCACAATTTCGAGCAAATAGCGACATTTCACTGAGCCAAAGTTCGTGTAGTTCATAAGCTTCGGGCGATGAGCCCGCTGACCGTGCGTCGCTACCGCGCCGAGCGCCTGCTGCGCCAGGAGTTCGAGGGGCTGCGCGGGCGGGTGCTCGCGACGCGTGCGGGGGCGGCTGCGCGCGAGCGGCGTGAGCCTCGACGCGAGCGACCTGGAGGCCTGCTACGCGCAGGCGTGGCAGGGCCTGTACGCGGCGGTGCTGGACGGGCGAGGAGATCGCCAACCCCACCGGCTGGCTGGTGCTCGTGACCTTCCGCCGCGCGATCGAGGAGCACCGCTCGCGCCGTCGCGCTACCCGCGGCGAGCGTGCGAGAGCCGGACGGGTTCAGGTGCGGACTCGGCCGGCGCGACCGAGCGGCGGAAGCGCGCGACTTCGCGGCCGAGCTGGACGACCGGATCCGGCTGCGCCAGCTGTTCGAGGGGCTGCGCGGGCGGCTGTCAGCGCGCGCGAGCTGCAGGCGGCCGCGCTCTGCTACCTGCAGGGCCTCTCGCGCGCGGAGGCGGCCGCGCGGATGGGCATCAGCGAGACGCGCATGCGCAAGCTGATGGAGGGCGCGGACCCGGGCGGCCCGGGGTGGCGGGCAAGGTGGGCGAGCTCGCTCGAGACGATCCGCGGCGGCGGCTGGTGCGAGGAGCAGGGCTCGCTGATGCGCGGCCTGGCCTTCGGCATCCTCGACCCCGACGGAGAGCGCTACCGGCTGGCGCTGATCCACCGCAGCGAGTGCCCGGCCTGCCGCGCGTACGTCGCCTCGCTGCGCGGCCTCGCCGCGGTGCTGCCTGCCGGTTCCTGCCCGGGGCGCTCGGCGCCGGCGGCGCTCGCGCGGGCGGGCGCGGCTGCGGAGCGGGTGCCGGGGCGGCGTGGGCTCGGCGCGGCGGCGCGGCGGGCGGGCGCCGGCGCGGGAGCGGAGCGGGCGCGGGCGCGCAGGTCGCCTCCGGCGGTCGGCGCGCTGTCGGCATCGGGCGCCGCGGGAGCGGGGCCGGCGCCGCCGGCGGCGGCTGGCTGCTGGCGGGCGGTCCGGTGGGGGCGAAGCTCGCCGTCGGCTGCCTGCTCGCGCTCGGGGTCGGGGCGGGTTGCGTGGCGCTCAATGTCAACCCTGACCACGCGCTGGGCGGCCACGCATCGAGTCATCGGCGCCATTCGGCCGGCTACGGCGCGACGGGCGCGGCGCGAGCCGGGGCGACGGATTCATTGACGCCCGGCTACCTGCTCACGGGTGGCGTGCCGGGAGTGGTGCATGCGAATGCAGCGGCGTCGGGTCGATCCATGGCGAGCGTCCGCGGCGACGCCCGCGCAGGCGTTGACGCCGGCCGCCAGGGCCAGCCGCGAGTTCGGCCCCGAGCGCGCCTTCGCGGGGACCTCGATCCTCTTCGCCTTCTTCTTCTTCCGCCTCATCCACGCAGCAAGCGCCCAGCGCAAGGGCCGCTTCCGCCGGTGGTTCGAGCGCCGGCGGTGGGGCGAGCGCTCAGGGATCCACCGCGGCCGGGTCGAGTGAGTTCACATCCACCGCCGCCTCGGTCGCTGGTGGGCAATCGGCCACGCCCTCCTCCGGAGTGGGAGGGCCGCCGGCAGCGCCGCCCAACGCGAGTTCGGGCTCGGCTAGCGGGACGCCTCAGCCCCGCGGGAACACCTTGCTCAGTCAGCCGCAGCGCGAGCGGGTTGCCGCGGGGACGCAGGCGCCGGTGGCCATCGCGCGCAGCGGATCCAGGCGCTGGCCGACGATGTCGACCCAGTCCTGGTAGGCGACCCGCAGGCGCAGGTCGGGACTGAGCGCCTCGCCCTGCTCGACGACGCTCGAGCCGTTGTTGACGGTCAGGTGCCAGGCGGGGACGTCGGGATCGGTGAACTCCCATTGGAAGGTGGTGGGACGCTTGAGCCCGTGCCCCGGATTGACCTGGCGGCGAATCGTGTCGAACAGCAGCGCAAGCGTCTCGGGATCGCGCTTGGTGGGGCCTTCGCGCACGCCGATCACGCCGGCTTTGGCGAGCGTCCGCCCGCGCTGGGAGACCTCCAGGGCGAGAGGCCCGGCCGGCAGCAGCGGCGCTCCGGGAAGCGTCTCGATCGGGAGGCCCGCGGAGCGCAGCTTGGTGGTCATCGAGGTCAGGCCCTCGACGCCGACCTCGTCGAAGGTGGCGTCGAAGACGGTTATGTAGCGTTCGTCCCAGCCCGGGGGCATCAGCACCTGGGCGGTGTAGCGGGTGACGTCGCGCAGGATCCCGGCGACCGCCTTGGGCACGCCGAAGGGGTCTTCGCGCTTCAGGTCGGAGAGCAGCTTCACGCCGAAGCCGATGTGGCGCTGCTCGTCGGCGGCGATGTTCGCCATGCCCGGCGCGGAACGCCGGCAGCCGGTTGCGCTGCTCGAGGTAGCTGCAGATGAAGTGCTGGCCGGGCTGGGCGAGGGACGCCTCGATCACGATGTGGTAGAGCGTTACCGCGGCGGCGAGCTGGGCCGGTGAGCGGTCGGCGCGCAGCTCGTCGGCCATCACTGTCCAGGCGGTTGAAGATCTTGCGCAGGCCCGGGGTGAGCTGGGGCTTGATCGCGTTCAGGCCGCTCGCCATCGAGCCGTCGCCGAGCCCGCACACCTCGTGCATGAAGCGCTTGAAGAACACCGCGTGGCGCGCCTCGTCGACCTGCTGGGTGGCCAGGAAGTACTTCTGCTCCTCCAGCGGCGCCGCGTCGATGTAGGGGGAGAGGTTGTCGGCGACCGCGTCCTCGCCCCAGAAGAACAGGCGAGTAGTTCCACAGCGCCGCGGTGCGCTCGAACTCCGTGAAGTCCTCGCGCCACTGGCGGGCGTCCTCGGTGAAGTCGAGCTCGGTCGCGCTCCAGTTGCCGCGCTCCCAGCGCGCGTAGAGATCCTCGTAGGTGATCGCGTCGGTCGGCAGGTGGGCGTCCGCGGAGGGGGATGTGTCCATTGAGCTGGAAGGGGGTGTCGTGGTGGTCGCCATGGGTTGCTCCTCTATGCGCGGTCGACTTTGGCCAGGTAGCCAGTATGGAGGCTATCGAATCGAGCTGAGGCGGTAATGAGAAAGCCAATGCGCCACCCTCGGCGCATAATGCGCCGAGGTGCGGACCATCGGCCGGCTAGTCAAACAGGTCGATGTCGGCGAGATAGCGGCGCAGGAGCGGGCTCGTGAACCTCCAGTCGGCTCGCCCCCTACTTTCGATGATCGCGGCGTCACGGAGCGCTTCCAGAGCACGCCGCACCGACCCGCGTGGGAGCCGGGGATAGACCGGCTCGCCGCGTGCGAGTCGCTCGGCGACGACGAGGCCGAGCTTGTGCAGCCTGCGGATGCGCTCCACAGTCTGTTCGTGACTGACCCGATCGGCTGACAGTGCCGTGAGCAGGCCCTGCTCGACGATCCGCAGATCCACTCGCTTCGTGTCGAGTTCGACGGTGGTCAGATGGCTCTTCTGCGCGATCAGCATGGTTGTGCGGGGATGCGAGCTCGCCATAGTCGACGATTCGCGACAGGGCGCCCTCCTGCAAGGTGCAGCCGTCGGCCGCGAATCGCTCTCCCAGGCCCGCCGTCCACGCCTCGCGGTCGATCGGTCGCAGGTCATGGAAGCCGCCGAACTGGTGCATGCGCGATGTGACGGAGTGAACAGATCGCGCATCAGATGCTCGAGGCTGCCCGCGAACAGGTAGCTGACGCCGGTCGAGCGCTGGAAGATTGCCCGCATGCGCTTCGTGAGGCGGTCAGGATCGCCATAGGGCTGCTGTGGATTGGCGATCTCCTGAAACTCATCGAAAAATACGACGACCTCCTTACCGTCGGCTGCGGCCATCCGTGCGGGTAGCGCGAGCGCGTAGTCGAGATAGCGATCGGGGTCGCGTGCCGCGAGACCGGGGCTGAAGGCGATCTCAGCTCCTCGCCGAGTTGAGCCTTGGACTTGAGCACGGCGGATGTCTGTAGGGCGCCGGAGACGAACCGTCCGGCCAGTCGCGTCTGGTGCAGTGCGCGTCGCAGCGCTGAGCGGTTGGAGATCGTGGCTGCGACAAGTGCCTCGGCGAGCTCGGCTGTCGTGGCGATCCGAAAGAGGTCGACGGATACGGTGCGCAAGCCGCGTCTCGCCAACCGGCCGAGGACCGCATCGCACACGCTCGTCTTGCCCGTGCGCCGCGCTCCGGCGAGGACGACACTCAATCCACCCGCCAAAGTGGACGATATCTCGCGAACATCCGTCTCCCGCCCGATCATCTGGCTGGCTGGTATCGGCTGATCGGTTCCGAACAGATCACCACTGCGCTGACGTAAGGTCTTAGACGCCATATGCACTCATTATGGCGCATCATGCACCCAAATTGGCGCATGAGTGGGGTTGACATGCCGCGGCCTGCCGCTCAGGACACCTCGCGCACCGTACCCGTGTGCACGTCGTAGACAAACCCGCGCACGGAACCCTTGTGGGGGATGAACGGGCTCGCCTGGATGCGGGCGATCGACTGGCGCACATCCTCGTCGAGATCGTCGAAGGCCTCGACCGCCCACGCCGGCTTGATGCCGGTCTCGTCCAGAAGCGAGCGCTTGAACTCGTCGTCGGAGAACGTCAGCATCCCGCAATCGGTGTGGTGGAGCAGCACGATCTCCCGCGTGCCGAGCATCCGCTGAGAGATCGCCAGCGAGCGGATTGCGTCGTCGGTGACGACCCCGCCCGCGTTGCGAATCATGTGGGCGTCGCCCAGATCCAGACCGAGCAGGCCGACGAGGTCCATGCGCGAGTCCATGCATGCGAGCACCGCGACTTTGCGGGCCGGAAGGAGCGGCACCTCGCCCTTGTCGAAGCTCGCGGCATACGCGCCTGCGTTCTGCAGCAAGTCGTCGGTCGCGCTCATGCCGGGCCACACTTTAGTTTGTCCATGGCATCAGCGGTACGGCGCTCCCGATAGCCTCGCTGGGAGATGTCGAGCTCCGCCTCAAAGCCAGTGACGGACGGCGGAGACAGTTGGCCTGCTGGCCCCTCTCGCGGCAAGCGCCGGCGACGGTGCCCGCGCTGGTGGCGATGGCGCTGTTCGTCGTGTGGGCCACCGACCAGGCGGGCTATCCGGTCACGCATTGGGCGCCGGGGGGGCTGATCGTGCTGGCGCTGCTCGGGATGGCGCTGGGAGCGGTCGGACTGCGCTGGCGCGAGGTGCCGCCGCCGGTGAAGATCGCGCTGGGTTGCCTGGCCGGCTACACGGCGCTGAGCTTCGCTCTCGATCCTGTGGGCCGCGGTGCCGGGCGACGCCTGGGAAGGGGCGAACCGCACGCTGCTGTACCTGCTCGTGTTCGCGCTGTTCGCGCTCTGGCCCCAGCGGGGGCGCAGCGCGGCGTTGCTGCTGGGGGCGTGGACGCTGGCGATGATCGGGCTGGCGGCGTTCGTCGCGCTGCACGTGAACGCCGCCGGCGTGAGGAGCCTCCAGAGCCTGCTGCCCGCCGAAGGACGGCTGGTCTATCCAGCCGGCTACGCCAACGCCAACGCGGCGCATGTGGCTGATGGCGTTCTGGCCGGCGCTGCTGCTGGCCCGCAGCGAGCGTTTGCCGTGGGGGCTGCGCGGCGTGCTTGCCGGCGGCGCGGTGCTGCTGGCGGAGGTGGCGCTGCTGAGCCAGAGCCGCGGCTCGCTGTACGCGACACCGGTGATGCTCGTGCTCGTGTTCGCGCTGCTGCCTGGACGCGTGCGCACGTTCGCGGTGCTCGTGCCGGTCGCGGCGGGTATCGGCGTGGCCGCGCCGGCTGTGCTGCGCGTGGGCGATCATCTGCAGGGCGGCCTCGTCCAGCCCTGCGGCGATGCACAGCGCGACCGTGGCGATGTTCGCCGCGGCGGTGGTGGTGGGGCTGGTCGTGGCGATGGGCGCGGCGATCGAGCAGCGGCGATCCTTCTCGGCGAGCACCGCGCAAGCGAGTCCACCGGAGCGTCGGCGCGATGGCGGTCCTGGCCCTCGTGGCGATCCTTGTCGGTGGCGTGGTGGCTGCCGGGAACCCGGTGAAGCGGATCGAACACGGCTGGCACACCTTCAAGGTCGGCTACAGCGCCGACAGCACCAGCGGCAGTCGGCTGCTGAGCGGGCTGGGCAGCGACTCGCTACGACTTCTACCGCGTGGCGTTGGACGAATTCGCCGCTCATCCGCTGGTCGGGATCGGTGCGGACAACTTCCAGCAGCAGTACCTGGCACACGG
The DNA here is from genome assembly GCA_963813745.1 of uncultured Solirubrobacterales bacterium. GTDB lineage: Bacteria > Actinomycetota > Thermoleophilia > Solirubrobacterales > Solirubrobacteraceae > Palsa-744. The sequence goes on along the minus strand of CAWEZW010000003.1, from coordinate 90,557 downwards.
CCGCAGCGAAGAGACGCCTCACTATCCGCACAGCGTCGAGCTGCGCACGCTCGCAGAGACAGGTGCTGATCGGAGCGTTGCTGGCGCTGGTGGGCCTGGGCGCCGCGCTGGTGGCGGCCGCGCGCGGCCTCCGCGGGCTCCGATCCGCTCGGGCGCGTCGTGGCCGCGGCGGCGCTGGGAGGGTTCGCCTACTGGATCGTGCATGGCTCGGTCGACTGGTTCTGGGAGTTCGCCGGGCTGGGCGCGCCGGCCTTTGCGCTGCTGGGCCTGCCTGCGCGCTCGCGTCCCGCCGCCGGGCTGAAGCTCCGAGAACGCCGCGGCGGTCGCGATCGACGATCGGCGCGGCTGGGACATCGTGCCGTGTGGCGCCGTGGCTGGCGCTCGCTGGCCGCGGCGCTCGCTGACGGCTCCGTGGCTGAGCCAGCTGGAGGTGCAGAGCGCGGCGCGCATCTGGACGAAGTCGCCGCAAACGGCGTACGCGCGCCTGAACGACGCGGCGCGGTTGAATCCCCTGAGCGACGAGGCGTATCTCGCTGGCCGGGAGCATCGCGCTGCGCTTTGGCGACCTGGCGCGCGCGGACCACGAGTTCGCGCTGGCGCTCGGGCGCACGCCGGGTGACGCCTATGCGACGCTGGAGCGCGGGGCGATCGCCTCGACCGAGAATGATCGCGCGGCGGCGCTCGAGCTGCTCGAGCGGGCCGCGCGGCTGAACCCCCGCGATCCGCTGACCCGGCAGGCTCTGCAGCTGGTGCGGGAAGGCAAGCGCGTGAGCATCGAGGAACTGAACCGCTCAATCCTGCTCAACGCTCAGCAACTCGCATGAAACCGCCGTGTTGATTTCGCCAAAGACGAAGTTTTCTGCTCGACACGCGCTCCCAGCCTTCGCTAGCTTGTGGAGGAATCCTGCGTCGATTCGTGACCTCGGCGCTCGCGGGAAGCGGTCGCCGAGGACGACGGGAGGCGATGACGAGCACATGGCACGGAGAGTGGACACGGTGTCGCTCTGGCCAGGGAAGGGACCCAAGGTAGGGACGCATGACAAGCCATCGCACGATTCTCATGACACTGATCTCCCTGACGACCATGTCGGTCGCGATGCCGGCTTCCGCTGCTCGGCCAGGCCCGCTGCTGAGCGGCTACGGCGGTCCCGGTGCAGGGCAACCAGGCGATCCTCGGCTCCGCGCTGATCGGTGGGGGCGGCGGGAGGCGGTGGCGGCATCCGGTGGCGCGGAGTCAATGGGTCGGCGGGATCGGCCGGGTCCCTCCGCGAGCGCCGCGGCGGCGCGCCGGCGGCGCCGGCAAGGGGCAACGCCGCGTCGGTCGGCTCGAGCGGGGGTGGCTCGCAGGCCGGCAGCAGCAGGTGGGCTGGCCAGCCGGGCAGATGTCCGGCTCGCGCGGCGGGAGCGGAAAGGCATCCGACGGGGCGCTCGTGCGTATCCAGCCTTGTCTCGCGGATGCCGCAGCCGATCGGGAGCGCTGGGCTCCTCCGGCGCAGGACCTTCTGTATATGCTCCTGGCGCTTGTGGCGCTGGTCGCTGACCGGCGTGCGTAACGAGGCGACTGGCCCAGGCGCCGACCCGGCCGGAAGGCATGCAGTGGCTAAAGGCGATAAGCACGCAGAACCCGAGTAACTGAGTAGGGACAGGACTCCCTCTGACTATGGACACGCCCGCGTATCACCCAGCAGACATCGACCACGCTGCCGTTGACCGGCCAGCTCCCTGTTGCGCGGGACGCGCCAGGGCCGAAGGCGCTGCGGAGCGGGACTTTCGGCGGCCCGCTGCAGTGGCTGCTGGAGGGGCCGGGTTGGAGCGTGTTGCGTCCGGCCGTCGACTTCGTGCTGCTGTGCGTGGCAGTGGTGTTCGCCGCTCGGTGGCGTGCAGGCGCACCCTGCACGCTCCGGCGGTTCGGGCGCCGCTGCTGCTCCTGCCACCGCTGGTGATGCTGCTGCTCTACCTGCGTGGCCTCTATCGCACGCGTCTGCGTGCGCTGGTGCTCGACGGAGTGGCGCCGGTCGTGAGCGCCGTGTCGGTCGCCGCGATGACGGTCGCGATGCTCGGCCTGTTCGTCAACGGGCGCGTCCCGAGCCAGAGCGACTGGGTGAGGGCGTGGCTGTTCGCGCTGCTCGCGGTCGGCGCCGGGCGCGTGGTCCTGTCGCTTGCCCAGCGCTGGGCACGCGCGCGGCGGCTGGTCGGCAAGCCGGTGCTGATCATGGGCGCGGGCGTGGTCGGCGCGCAGGTGGCGCGACGGCTGGAGCATCATCCCGAGTACGGGCTCGCGCCGGTCGGTTTCCTGGATGACGACCCGCGCTCGATCGCCGAGGTCGGTGGCCGCGACGATGCCGGTGCTGGGCACGGTCGAGGATCTCGACGAGACCGTGGAGCAGACGGGCGTGAGGAACCTGATCGTGGCGTTCTCCTCAGTGGCGGACGCGCGCGTGAGCCGTCTGATCCAGCGCTGCCAGGAGCTGGGCGTCGAGGTCTCGGTGGTGCCGCGGATGTTCGACACGATCAACAACCGCGTGGGCTACGACACGGTCGGCGGGCTGCCGCTGATGTCCTTCACGACAGTCAACCCGCGGGGGGTGCAGTTCGCGATCAAGCACGCGTTCGACCGTGTCTTCGCGCTGGTGCTGCTCGTGGTGCTGTCACCGGTGATCCTGTGCACGGCGCTCGCCGTGCGCCTGAGCTCGCGTGGGCCTGTGCTGTTCCGCCAGCGTCGCATCGGCCGCGACGGCAAGGTGTTCGACCTCTACAAGTTCCGCTCGATGCACCTGGAGCCGCATCACAGGCCGAGCTGAGCGAAGACGATGCGTACTGCGCTCGAGTTCCTGCTCGGCGGAGACACCGCGCCGGGGGGGGTCGAGGGCGACGATCGCCGCACCCCGATCGGGCGCTTCCTGCGCCGCTCCTCGCTGGACGAGCTGCCCCAGCTGCTGAACGTCCTGCGCGGAGAGATGAGCCTCATCGGGCCCCGCCCCGAGCGCCCCGAGTTCGTCGAGCTGTTCAACCAGGACATCATCCGTTACGACGACCGCCACCGCGTCAAGTCGGGGATCACCGGCTGGGCGCAGGTGCACGGGCTGCGCGGCCAGACCTCGCTCGCCGAACGGGTGGAGTGGGACAACTACTACATCGCCCACTGGTCGCTCGGTCTGGACCTGAAGATCTTGGCGCTCACGTTCGTCGCGGTCTGCTCGCAACGCGGAGTGATCCAAGAACGCCTGACTCCGGGTGGCGGAATAGAGAGCATGTGACTACGTCTCAGATGCTGCGCTGCGCGGCCTCGGCCGAGCCCGGCCCAGTACTGATAGACGCGCACGCGCAAGCCGCTCGTGCCAAGCGCCGCGGGCAGCGTGATCGAGTAGCGGTTGAAGCGGTTGAGCGTGAACAGCGCCCGGTAGCGCAGCACGCTGCCCTGGAAGGCTTCGAGCTCCATGTAGTCCCCGACGGGCCCCGACCCGCTCGCCAGCACCCGGCCGCCGCTGCCTGCGCAGGCTCAGGGTGACCGGGCTGACGGGGCCGAACGGCGAGGCGAGCACCTCGCGAGAGCGCCGCGAAGGCGGGCTTGCGGGTGCCGTTCGCGGTCAGGGCACCGAAGTTTTCCGAGGACGGATCCCTGCAGCTGATAGAGCACCTCGGCGGCGACGTATGGGGTGTGGGCGAGCGCGCGGAAGGTGTTGGTGATGTTCGAGCGCTTGGATCTGCGGGGTCACGCACGCCTGTTCCTGCTGGATCCTGTAGCGCGGCCAGCAGCTGCTCCAGCCGAACTCGTCGAGCCACAGGGGCTTGGTGTCGCCGTTGGCGAGCTGTACTTCATGGATCGAGCGCAGCGAGGCGAGGGTGAGGGTGTAGAAGTGCACGGCCAGGCCGTCGTAGTAGCCCTTGATGCCGGCGGCATAGAGGGCACGCAGGAAGACGCCGTTGGACCCGACGAGCGAGCCGGCGAGCACGGGCACGCTCGGGTTCGCCTGCTTGATCGCCGGGTAGGCGGCACGCAGGATCGCCGCGTAGCGCTGCGGTTTTTCGGGGCCGGCGAAATAGTGTTCGTTGGCCTGGTCGGGCTCGTTCCAGACCTCGATCGCGGCCAGGCGCGTGCCGTAGCGCTGGGCCAGGTAGGCGACGAAGGCGGCGTAGGTAGCCGGGTTGCTCGGCGGCCAGGCGTTGGCCTTGCTCGAGCCTCCAGGCATGCATGCCCGCAAGAGCGACGCGGGCGCGGAGGAGGCCCAGCATGGCGAGCTGTCCACCATCATGATCACTCCGATGCCGTCGGCCGCAGCGTCGCTCACCAGGCGGTCGGCGAAGGCGAGCGCGCGCGGTTCGATCTGGCCCGGGCCGTCGCGGCTCCAGCGCCGACCACGGCACCGCGGTGCGCACGAGCTTCGCGTGGAGCGCCTGCGCCTGGGCGATCTCCCGATCGGCTGCCGAAGCGACGCCGGGGCCGACGCCAACGATGTTCACGCCGCCGAGGGGCGGGGTGGATGACGCGTGCGCGCTCGGTGCGGCCTTGGCGTCACCGGCCGGTGCTAGCCACGCGAGCATGCACAGCCCGAGCGTCAGCAAGAGGGCCACCTTGTGAAGGCGTTCACTCGCCTGCATGCTCGGGCGTCCTGCCCGGCGTGTGGTGGCGTCCTGCCATCTCTACAACGATAGTCACGGGCCTCCCGCGGGGCGCAAGCAGCCACCCACCTCGTCCGGATACGCTGTCTCGCCGATGTCTCCATTCTGGATCTGGACGCAGGTCGCGATCGTCGTGTTCGTGCTGATCGGGATGATCATCGCGATCACGAAGCTCGCCTGAGCGCCTCTCAGTCGCGTTCGCATGATCGCGGAAGTCGTCGTGTTGGGGGAGCGACGGCGCTCGCGCGCGTGGCGCGCACAGGTATGATCGCTCGCCGCTGGCAGTGCACCAGGTCTCGCAACAGGCAAGGGAGGATCATGTTCAAATCGATCGTGGTGGGTACCGACGGCTCCGACACGGCCACCCAGGCGGTGCGGCAGGCCGTCGATCTGGCCCGCGCGGTGGGGGCGAGGCTCGAGCTGGTGAGCGCCTATGAGCCGGTGCCGGCGCAGCGGCTGCAGGGCGAACGGCGCGACGCGCCCGAGGATCTGCAGTGGGCGATCAACCCCCGCGAGGACGTCGACGCGACGCTCGAGGCTGCCGCCGCCGTCGCCCGCGAGGCGGGGGTGACGGTCAACGTCTACCCGCGCCAGGGCGATCCCGCCGACGCGATCCTCGATGTCGCCGAGGAGCAGGAGGCCGATCTGGTCGTCGTCGGCAACAAGGGCATGACCGGCGCCAAGCGCTTCCTGCTTGGCTCGGTCCCGAACAAGGTCTCCCACCATGCTCCGTGCTCGGTGCTGATCATCCGCACGACCTGAGCCGAGTCGGAGAGCGGTGCAGCGGTACATTCCCCACGCCGCGAATCCCGTCGAGAATCACGCTGCGGGCGTGGACCCCTTTACCCAGCCGACCCAGGGCAACCGTGAAGGTGTCCAGTTCGTCCTCACGACCGGCCAGCACGGGTGGCCGCGAACCGGCAGCGGGTATGTAGGGGGTTGGTTTCCGGGTTCACTACGCTATCGCGGTCTCAGCACTTCAAAGCAGTCTCAAACAGATTTTAGATCATGGTCTGGACTACTCAGGCTGGACCGCCCAGATACCTCCACACATTCTGTCTAAAATTCTTTTGAGAACTTCTTAGATGCCCAGAAACGGCGGCCAAGGTCTCCGTCGCCCGTTCGATCGATGGGCACCAGGCGGACCTGATCGTGGTCGGCAACAAGGGATGTGGCGCCAAGTGGGTTCTGCTGGGCTCCGTGCCGAACATCGTGTCGCATCATCATCATCATCATCAACAACAACATCACGTTCCGTGCTCGGTGCTGATCATTCGCACGGCGTAGAGGTCACACTTGGAGCTGGCCATACGGTGGCTTGTGAGGATCCGAATCGACAGGCGTGATGTAGTGGTGCCTAGCGTCGAGATTGCACCAGGATCTGGTCATAAAGCTCTATCGTGCGTGCGGCGATCGGTCCCCACCCAAAACGCTCGTCGGATAGCTCTCTGGCTCGTTTGCCACGAGCTCGACGCTCCTCACGACCGGCGAGCACGATTTCGCGCAGACGCTCAGCGAGGGCGCTCGGGTCGGCGCGATCACAGATCCAACCACTCTGTCCGTCGCTGACGTACTCGGGAAGACCTCCCACCGGATAGACCACCACCGGCCGACCGTACCCGTAGGCAAGCAGCAACACGCCACTGGCGCTCGCTCGATGGTAAGGCAGCGCCACCACATCGCTCGCGGCGAATAGGCGTCCCGCGTTCGCGGGCGATACGAATGTGGACCGGACAACTACGCGGTCTCGCAGGCGCTCGTCCGCCAGTAGATCGCCAACTTCCTCCAGCGCGCCTTTGTCTTCGCCTGCCAGCACCACCCGCACGCCGGCCGTCTCGGCACTCGCCAGCAGGAGGTCGCGTACGCCCTTGTCAGGTCGCAACTGGCCGAACAGCAGTACGACGAGCTCGTTGTCCGCGGCCCCGAGGTCAGCGCGTGCGGCGTCACGATCCGCGTCGGGGGCTCCGCGGCGAGCAAGACCTCCATACTCGCCATGCGGGATCACGACCGTCTTGACTGCCTCTCTCGCGTCGAGCGAGCGCAGATCGTAGTCGGAGTGCACGATGATTCTGGTGGCGCAGCGGCGGATGAATGCGTTGGAGAGCGAATAGGAGCGATCGTCACGGCTGAATGTGTTGTGCGGTGTATAGAGCACCGGGCGACGAGTTACTCGCAGCATCAAGGCCAGCGCAGCACCAAGTGGCGGCCACTCCTCGCCTTGGACGTGCACAATCTCGTGGCGGCGCGCCATTCGTGCAACCAGGGCATTTGCGGCTAGGTGGGTCATGCCATTGACAGCGCGCGCGAGACGCAGCCGGCGGATCATTCGTTCCAGTGGCCGACGATTGCGGATATAGCGGAACACGCGGTGGACGGTCACCCCGGGAGGTGCGTTTGGATCGTGGTCGCACCCAGTTGCAAGGTGAACCCCCCAGCCGGCGGTGGCGATCGCCGCCGCGAGCTCGTCGGTGTAGCTGGCCACTCCGCCGATTCCACCCTCCTCGACGAGCAGCACGCTGCGGCTCCTCGTCCTCGACATGTCAGCTCCGCTTGGCCCTTCGCGCCAAGTGCCTAAACTGTTCATACCCTGGTATCGGGAGCCTGCGTATCAATTTTCGGGCTGCGAGTCGCGTGTGCTTCGGAGCGAGACGAGCGCGGATCAGCATATAGCGTGGACCACGCGGGAACAGAGTGCGCCAGGCGAGCGGACGGTTGGCGTCGGCGAGTCGGCGCTTGTATTCCTGGTCTCCTCCGCCGAGATCGGCGAGTCGCGTGCCCTGTTCGGTGAGGGTGCGAAGCGCGAACAACATTGCCTGTGTTCCCGGAGCATTGCGTGCCCAACGCGGATCGAAGCCTCCACCCCAAAAGGCCGCTGTATCTCCAGCGCAGAGCACGAGCTCCGCGGCCACAGACCCTTCGGGTGCTTCCAGCAGCGCGATAGTCAAGCGCCGCTCGCCACGCAGATACTTGGCCGCGCGAATGATGACACGCCTGGCCTCCTCACCCACGTTGGAGCCGCCGCGATCCTCCCAACGTTCGTGATGCAGTTGTAGGAGCGCGTCGATCGCCTGCTCATCGTCGGCGATCCTGCCGTGTACACCCTCCTCCTCCAAGCGATTCCAGGTACGCCGAGCCTCCTTGCGAAAGTGCCTGTCGCGTCGCGCGAGCCAGTCGTCGTAGGCGCCATCCAGCTCGATCACAGGTGCATCCATTGTGAGATCCGTGCGCAGGCGCGGGCGGTGGCGCGGCCACGCCGCAGCAATCAACTCTGGCCAGCGGTCCTTGGCGTCAACGCCTTCAAACACGACGCTTGCGGGCGACGGCCGCATCTTGGCCAGCGCCAGAGCCAGCTCTGCGGCGACGTGTGGCTCGCGACCGGCTACCGCAAGCGGTCCAATTCGGTGGCAGAAGCCTGCCCCAAGCAGGCGCATCTCGACCAACCCAAGTGCCCCCACCTGGGCGAAAAACGGGCCGACTCCGACCAGTCGCTCTTGCTGAAACACGAGCACAACCCGTAGCCGTGCGTCCCCGGTACGTGCATCGTGCCACCACGAAAGCATCCAGGCTGGTGCGCAGAACGGCCGGCCGGCCGCCACCGCGAGCGCGTCCCAGGTCGCTATGTGATCTTGCAACGACTCCGGATCTTCGATGACGACGACACGCATCGGTCGCTCGCGCGGGGATGTCGGGGTTGGGACGGAGGTCACTGAGCGCAAATTCGCCCGGCTGCGGCGGGAATCGGGCGGATAGTATGACCACACGTGCGGGGTTCTCGAATAGTTTCCGTCCAGACCACGAGCGAGCGCGGTGGCGCAGAGTACGCGAATGTCGATCTGCTCGATGCCCTCGTAGGTCGCGGGCACGAAGTGCTCCTGCTCACCAACGTACCCGACATCGCAACCGGCACCCAGGTTCCCGTGCGCGAGCTCGACCTGGGGCCAAAGCTCGCCCGACGTAGCGTCCCGCGCGTCGTGTTGGCCACGCCGCTGATCCTGCTGCGGCTTGCACGGGCACTGCGTGCCGAGCGACCTGTGGACATCCTGCTCGTCCACTTCAAGAAGGAGCAATTGCTCTGCTCCTTGTTGTCCCGCCGGCTCACCGGCGAGATCGTATGGGCTGAGTGGGGCCCTGTGCCGCCGGCGATGCGCCGTGGCCCCGCGCGATGGTTGTACGCGCTAGCGTCGCGTCGCGCACGTCGGGTGATCGTGGTCTCCGAGGGGACGAGGCGTACGGTCGTGCAAGCCGGCGTGCCCGCCCGGAAGGTGATCGTCGTGCCCAATCTCGTCGACGTCGAGGAGGTGGGCTTCGATAAGGATGCGCGCACGCGACTGCGAGGCGAGTGGGGGGTGGAGGAGGAGTCGATTGTTGTTGGTTGCATATCGCGCTTTCAGCAACGCAAGCGTAACGATGTCGTGATCGACGCTATGGCCCACGTCGATGGCGATGTGCTGCTGGTGATCGCCGGTGAGGGCGAGCAGGAGCAGGTGCTGCGCGAGCGCGCTGCTCCCTACGGCGAGCGCGTCAGGTTCGTGCCCAACGTGCGCGGTCATGTCGAGGCGTTCCTGTCGGCTTGTGACTTGCTCGTGTTTGCCCCGAGCCCGACTGAGGGCGCCCCCAGGGTGATCGTCATGGCCCAGCTTGTCGGAATACCGGTGCTGGCGACCGGCCCGGAGGGAGCGGAGGGGCTGATCTCATCCGGCGCCGGCTCGATCGTCTCCCCTTCGCATGACGCGTGGGCGCTTGCGCGGGCCATCGCTTCCTACGCCGGAGATCCCGATTGTCGTGAGCGCGAGGGTCGGCGCGCAAGGTTGCTCACGCGCCAGAGCCACGATCCGCAGCGAACTTTGTCGGCCGTAGAAGACGCGCTAGGCGTGAAACGGTAGATGCCACTCTTCCTGGCAAGCTGTCTGTGCGTTAGCTGGATTCACTGCTAAAGCTCGCGCTATGCTCCGCCGAAGCTCGAGGGGAGCGCTTTAATTGCGCATACGCTCGTCGCCTACACCACAGCTCTGCTCGCCATCGACCCAGTCATGCGTTCGTCCTCTCCCCGGCATGCGCCCGTCGCCATTATCGGCGCTGGTCCGCATGGGCTGTCCGCTGTTGCCCATCTACGCGATGCCGGTATCCCGACGATCGCCTTCGGCGATCCCCTGGCCTTCTGGAGAGACACGATGCCTAGAGGGATGTGGTTGCGCTCATCTCCGCGTGCTTCGAGCATAAGCTCTCCGGGGGGCAAGCTGTCTCTGGCTCGGTGGGGCGAGGCAGAGGGTCGCGAGATCGCCAAGATCCTGCCGATCGGCGATTTCATCGACTACGGCATATGGTTCAAGGATCGTGTCGTCCCGGACCTGGATCGGCGAATGGTTGTCGCCATACGGCAGCGGGACACTGGGTTTGAGCTGACGCTCTCAGACGGCGGAGCCTTGGCTGTAGGTCGTGTGGTGGTTGCTGCCGGACTTGGCCCGTTCTCGCACACACCGCGGGTCTTCCGAGATCTTCAGTCTGCGCTCGTTTCGCACGCCTCGGCCTGCCCGGCAGCCGATGCTTTTGCGGAGAAGTCCGTTGCAGTCATAGGCACGGGACAGAGCGCGCTCGAGTCGGCTGCGTTGCTCGCGGAGGCTGGCGCACGGGTCGAGATTCTCGGACGTTCGCGTACGATTGTGTGGCTTGGGGGTTGGAGCGAAGCCAACAACAACGGTGAGAGGAGCGTCGTACCCAAGATGCCGGCAAAGCAAACGTGGCGCGCACGCAGGGGTTTGTATTGGCGTCCCGCTCCGACCGAGGTCGGAGGGCGCGTATCCAGTTGGATCGGAGCTGCACCAGACGTGCTGCGCCATCTTCCGCGTGCCGTGCGCGCACCGCTCACCTATCACTGCATTCGTCCAGCTGGCGCCGGGTGGTTGCCTGACCGGCTTCGAGCAGTCGAGTTCACCCTTGGGCGCGAGGTCGTCTCCGCGCGGGAACAGGAGGGACAGGTACTGCTGTGCCTCGACGATGGCTCCACTCGCTCGGTTGACCATGTCTTGTTGGGGACCGGTTATAAGATCGACGTTCGCGCCTACCCGTTCCTTAAAGGCGAGCTCGCTGCCAACCTATTGATGATGAAGGGCTCACCGCTACTTGACCGCGGCCTAGAGTCCTCGGTTCCCGGACTACACTTCGTGGGGGCGCCCGCAGCCGAGAGCTTTGGCCCCGCGATGCGCTTCGTCGTCGGCACCGCCTATACGGGACCGGCGCTTGCCCAGGGGATCAGCGGTCGACGGACGCCTGTGTTCCGCTGGGCCTTTTAGGATAGTCGGCGATCATCGCCGGACTATCTCTCTGAGCCGAGCAAGGCGTCGGCGAGTGAGCAGGCTCGCCCAGGCCAGCGTTGGGCCGGGATCACGGAGGTCGACCAGCCCGAAGTTACGTGCACCCGAGTATGCGCGCATCATTTGCCAGGCGATCGCAGGGCGGCGTAGTAGGGGTGCGGCCAGCAGAGTGGGCCTGATCACGTGAGCGTCGATGTCGGGGAATACGATGCGTACCCCCTCGCGCAATGGAGGTTGTGAGCCGGTCTCATGCCCCTGAAGCGTCCTCACCAGCCTCGGCGTCGCCTGCACACCGCAGGAGTCTCCCAATCCCCATTGCCCTGGTATTCGCACGTTGACCTCGAGGAACCAACGCTCACCTGTTTGACTATGGCGCTTGGCCTCGACTCCGGCGACACCGACGAAACCGGCCTCATCGAGCACTCGCTTGGCCAGCGCCATCGTCTCAGGAAGTGCGGAAGCTTCTCCCACGGTAGTCACTCCGAACCCAGGTGGGTGTTGGCGTAGCTTGTGACAGCCAAACCACACGGGGTAGCTTCCGTCGGCGAGGCGCACCAGGATCGCCTCCTCGACATCGTCGTCGCCGCCTGGGATGTACTGGCTGAGCAGCATGCCTACTCCGTCCCGCAGCGGTCGGGTCAGCTGAAGCTCCGCCTCCTCGGCATCGGAGACCAGGAACGCTCGCACGCCACCATAGAGGCTGCGCCACTCGTGCGAGAGGATCGGCTTGACCACGCACGGCCATGGAGCCTCACGCGTTGCGATAGCCAACTCAGCTCTGTCGTTTACTCGCATAGTCCATGGCACCGGGACTCCCGCGCGACGTGCAATCTCGTCGGCCTGCTGCTTATCCATCAGTGCCATATGGGCACTGGCGGACAGCTCGAAAGCGCAAACATTAGTGGGCAAGCTCGCGGCGGCATTGACAAGCAGCTCGCAACTGCGATCTGTCGCTGGCAGCACGACGATCTGCTCCGCGGAGGCCGCAATATCGCGCAAGGTGGCGATCCAGGTTGTACCGTCCGGGTCAAATGGCTCGACGATGCTGCATACGCGGCGGGTGTGGTTTACGAACAGGTCATCCGGGTCCACGAGCATCGTGACGTGGGCGCCAAGACGCACCATCCGTCGGGCCACCGCCAGCCCGGCGTTGAACGGGTCGAGTATTACGATATGAGGCCATTCATCCACGATGGTGGTTCTCCAGGCGCTGGTCATTTTGACGGGAGCCGCTTGCGTAGCTCACGCAGACGCTTGGCTTGCTCATCATTGATGATTCGCTTGGCGGTCTCACGTGCCCGCCGACTAACGAGCATTGGCGTCGAGCGTGCATAGGTGAGAGGTAACCTGCGCCCTGGGAGCATCAGGATGGTCCAGGCAAGCGGGTCATTTCCGTCTGCGAGACGCAGCTTGGCAAGCTGCTCGCCGGGACCCAGATCAGCCCGACGTTCGCCGCGTGCAAAGGCGTCCTCGAGCGCGGCCAGCTCGGCGAGTATCGCCGGGCTGAGCTTGGCAAAACGTTCATCCCAGCCGCTGTTGATAAACAGAATCTCGCCGCCCACTGCGGCGCATAGCTGTGCGGCAATCGGCTGACCGTCGATCTCGACGATTATGATCCGAATGGGATTAGTCTCATTCGGTGCTTGGCCGACAGCGTTGAGCATCGCAGTCATTCGCTCTCCATAAGCCACAAGGCTTGACTGTCCGCGGCCCTCCCAGCGCAGTGTATGGAGGTGCATGAATGTGGCAACGTCCTGTGAAAGCGTTTGCTGTGTGCTCATTCGCCAGTTTCCGCCTGCAGCCTGGAGTTGCCTGCGATGGAGACGCATCTCTCGACGGAAGCTCGAACTCTTGCCTGCGAGCCATGCCTCGAACGAACCAGAACTTAGCGACACTGTCGGTGAATTCTGGACGAAGTACTGATGCATGATCGGTTGTGCTCGTCCTGGCCAGCCTTCGCGGAGTGCCACTGGCCAATGGGAGGCTAGCGCGGCACCCTCCAATGCGATCGCATCGGGGCGTGGATCAGCTTGCGCGAGTACTTGCATGATCGCGGCGGCGCTGTCCCACTCACGATCTGGGAGCGACAGCGGTGCGACGCGTGTTCCGGAGCTGCCAAACAGTCGGTAGTCAACGCGTCCGCGGTGGCTCGAGGCAACGAAGAACGGTGCCACAGCAACGAGTCGACTGCGCTCGCGGATCGCGACGACCCGCGCCATCGTGTCCGCTGGTGCGAGGTGGTGTAGCCAGGACAGCATCCATGCTGGATGAGCCATAGGTGGGCCGGCGGCCTCGACGAGCTGCTCCCACTCAGGCGAGAGCTTCTGTAGCTCGGTCGGATCGACAATCAGCTCGGCGCGTAGCACCATTCACCCAAATCTTGTGTGCACGCGTTGACGCAGCGAGCGGAGAGAGTCGATTTGCTCCTTTGTAAGGGCTCGCTTCGCGGTGTCTCGGGCTGCGTAGCGGGCCAGCAATGGTGTGGTTCTGGTTGCCGTGAGCGCAAGACGCTTGCCGGGTACCATCAGGAGCACCCAGGCGACCGGGTCGTTGCCGTCGGCCAATCGGCGCTTGTATGCCTGTTCGCCCAGTCCGAGATCGATGCGCTGGTCACCATGTTCGATCGCGTTCTCGATCAAGTAGAGGCAGTGAACAACAGTCGGGCTGAGTCGCGCCCAGCGCTCGTCCCAACCTCCGTTTACGGCGAGTATCTCCCCGCCCGCGGCTAGCACCAGATGGGCTGCGATTGGCTCGCCGTCGATTTCGAGGACCATCAGACGGAAGCGGTTCTCGGTGAGCAGCTGTTGACCAACGTCGCGAAGCATCGCCGGCATGCGCTCGCCACGCGCGACAAGGTTGGACGCGCCGAGCGACTCCCAACGCGTCGTGTGTAGTCGCATCAGAGTGTCGATATCGTCCTCGAGCGTCTCCGCCGTGCTCAAACGTGTCGATCCTCCAGCCGCCTCGAACTTCCGTCGTTGCTTGCGCATGTGTTCGCGGAAGTGGGCGCTCTTGGTTTTCAGCCATGCCTCATAAGACGGTTGGCTCAGCGACACCGTTGGAGAGCCGTAGATCGAGTAGCGGCGCATCAGCGGCCGTATCAGTCCCGGCCAGCTTTCGCGCAGCGCGACCGGCCAATGCGACGCCAATGGGGAACCCTCAAGTGCAATCGTATCTGGTCGCGGGTCGGCCTTGCCTAGTGTGCGGCCGATTGCTCCGGACACCCGCCACTCACTTCCGGGAAGCGCGAGCGGAGCGAGCCTCACGGCAAGCTCGATGCCAGGCAGGCGGTAGTCCACGCGCCCGTGGCGAGCCGGCGGCTGCACGAAGAACGGCGCGATGCCCACGAGTCGGCCCTTGTCGCGAACCACAACGACTCGTGGCTGTGCTCCATCCGGCGCCAGGTGTCGCCACCAGGCCAGCTGCCAGGCAGGGCTCATCTGTGGCAGTTTGCTGGCTACCGCAAGCGCGTCCCACTCAACGTATAGCGCTTCCAGTGCGCTGATATCCGTGATCAGCTCGTCGGCGGACACCGAAGAATCCTAGTTACGTTGAGCTCTGAGCGCACGGAGCTCCTCGAGGTAGACGATGCGCAGCGCAAACAGCCCGCCCACGTAGAACAGCACACCGATTACACCTGCCGGCAGCAGGCCGAGCGGTGCGGCCAGGAACATCACGCCAGTCATTGCGCTCGCCAGCGCAAGCGTACGCAGAAGCCTCCACGGAGCGATTCTCAGTCGCAATACTCGAAGGCTCGTGCCGAGCATCAGCATCATCGTGAGTATCTCGGTTGCGACGGTCGCCCAGGCGGATCCGTAAGCTCCATATGAGGGGATCAGCACTAGATTTAGGACAACGTTCGCTGTAGCGCCAATCCCCGAGTAGATCGCCAAGCGCCACTGCAGATTCAGGATCGGCGCCAAGAAGCCCGCCAGCGATCCAAAGCAGATCGACACGAACGCGATCATCAGGATCGGGAGCAGCCCCCCCGCGCTTGTGTACTCGGAGCCGTAGAGAAGGTGCACGATCTGGTCTGACAGGGCAATCGTCCCGGCGAGGATCGGCAGCGATATGACGCCCATCGAATCGGCTGCGATCTGCACTAGCCGTCGTACGCGCCCAGGGTCCTGCCTGTGCACGGCGGAGAGCACCGGGAAGAAGGAGGACATCACCGCCGCCGGCAGGAACGCGAGCGGGCTGAGGAACCCGTAGGCCGCGCCATACACCCCCGCTTCGCGGGGACCGGCTATCTGCAACAACAGGACCGAATCCACCTGGTAGTAGATGGTGATCAGGATGCCTGCGATTCCCAGCGGAATGGCCACCCTCAGTAGTGGTCGCCACAGCTGTTTGCCGGCCCGCCAGGCGATGTGGGCAAGCCTATGCGTAGCCCCGACCTGCAACACGGCGATCAGCGCGATGAGCGCTGTGTAGGCAATCGCAAACCCCACCACCGAGGCGTGGGTGGCCGCGAGAGTACCTACGAGTGCAAGCCAGATGAACGCCTGCAGCACTGTGAACGAGAGCACGAGCCCCGAGCGCAGGCGCGATTGGAACACTGACATCAGCGTTGCCGCTCCGGTTGACAGGATCGTCATCGTGAGGATGAAGGCAACGGCATATGTGTCGCTTGTATTGCTCAGAAAGAGGGGGATCGAGATGGCACACAGCGCCATCGCGACTACCGACAGCGCTGTTCGTGCGCCGGCTAGTGCGCCCAGCCATTCCGACTCGCGCTCGGGTTCGGCGGCCATGCGCTGCATCGCGGCGGTTGTGAAGCCGAGGTCGGTGAGCACACCGAACAGCCCCACATAACTGGAGACGCCGTTCCATACTCCATATCCGGTCGGGTCCAGCGTGCGTGCGGTGAGCGATACGGTCACCACGCTGATTGACATCGTGATGGCCCGGGCAAAGAGCTGCACCAGGACGTTGGATGCGATGCGCTGGCCCGCTGCCGCCCCCGCGTCGCCGGCCGCACCACCCTGCAACAGGCGCCTGGGCAGCGCCATCGCTCTCGTCAACATTGCGCCATACTCTCGCAGTCTTGCGAGTCCTCGTCGTCTTGCCGTTTCCGCCGCTGCCCGAGGGCACCGCCGCCGCCAGGTGCGCGGTTGGCCTGCTGCGAGGTTTGAAAAGTCATGGCGTGGGCTATCGCGTGTTGGCAGCGAACGTCGGGAAGATTGCGCTCGATGATCTACCAGCCGACGTGTCTGTGGATGTGGTGCCTGTGGACCTGCCGTCTCGTGCGCAGGCGCGTCGCGAACGGTTGCTGCATCCCAATGGTCTGCTCGCTCGTGGAGCGTTCGCCGAGCGCTTGAGGGTGCTTGCGCAGGACGTGGACATCGTCCACTTCGTGGAGGCCCAAACCGCGGTTGGGCTCTCGATCGTCGACAAGCCGGCGGTTGTCCAGCTGCATTTCCTCACACGCCGCGACCATAGGATTAGGGGCCCTTGGAGTCGCGAGGGCCGTATCGCGATCGAGTTGCTGCGCGCAGAGGCAAGCGTGCGTAGGCGGGCTCGCTGGCTGCTTGCCAACTCGTCGGAGGTAGCAAGTCAGCTACAGGCGTCCGCCCCCAGGGCACACGTCGGCGTTGCGCCGCTGGCGCTTGATCCCACCTACTACACCCCCAGGGCACAGCTTGCCGATCCGACTGCCGGTCTGATCGGCACGGCGCGCTGGCCGCCGACAAGGCGTGCTGTCGAGCGCCTTCTCACGAGCGTTTGGCCACTTGTCAGGGAGCGGCGCGGGGACGCGAGACTGCTACTTGCGGGGCAGGACATGGAACGCTCGAGGTTTCCGCATCTGCCAGATTTGGCGGGAGTTGAGTGGAGGGCAAGCGTGCCTTCGGCGAGCGGTTTCCTGAGAGAGCTCGGAGTTCTCGCGTATCCGTTGACCGCCGGCAGTGGTGCCAAGGTGAAGGTGCTGGAGTCTATGGCTCTTGGCGTACCTGTAGTGACGACCCCCGAGGGGGCTGAGGGTCTCGGTGGACTCGGGGGGGTCGCCGTGGAGACCGACGACAGACGGCTCGCGGATGCCTTGGTGGCGCTGCTCGACGATCCCGCGGCGCGGCGTGTCGCCGGAGAGGAGGCCTACCGCACGTTTTGTGAGCACCATTCGCCGCATGTTGCCATCGTGCCGGTCGTCGAGCTCTACGAATGTATGCTCGCGTGACCGAGCGACGGTCCCTGAGACTGCTTGCCTACACCGACTCCGAAGCGGTCGGCGGGGCCGAGCTGGCGCTCGGATATCTGCTCCACGCTCTGGCGGAGCAAATCGATGTTGGTGTGCTCGCGACGGATCTAAGGATCGCCGAGAGGATTGCCGGCCATCGACTGGGCGCTCTTCCGATCGCCGTGCGGCCTCCCAGAGGCGTATGTGACCTGAGCGCACTGCTTGAGCATCGCGCCGCGATTCGCGCGTTCGCGCCGGATGTGCTGCACTGCAACCAGGCGTGGCCGTGGGCGTGCGCATATGGAGAGCTCGCCGGGATCCTCGAGCGTCGAACGCGTGTCCTGGCCGTTGATCATCTGCCCGTACCAGGCGCGGTACCACGCGTGCGACGTGTCGGCAGAAGGCTGCTGGCTCGCAGGCTCGACGCCCATGTGTCGGTCGGTAGTCGGTCGGCGCGCGAGGTCGAGGAGATAGTCGGGCTCGGCCGCAACACAGTCGGCGCGGTGTCCAATGGCGTGCCATCCACCTCGTATGGTGCGCCCGGCCTTCTTGCCGTCGACGACAGCCTCGCTGATAACGACGGTCCTGTGATTGGATCGCTCGGACGCTTGACCGATCAAAAGGGATATGACCTGCTTGTGCGCGCTCTGCCCGAGTTGCCATCGGCCAGGCTTGTGCTGGTTGGGGACGGACCGCAGCGACCCGTGCTCGAAGGGATCGCGGCCGAGTTGGACGTCGCGGATCGTCTACAGATCACCGGTTGGGTGGACGACGCCCCCAAGAGGCTCGTGGAATTTGACATCTTCGCTCTGCCTTCGCGCTGGGAGGGTATGCCGCTCAGCATCCTGGAGGCGATGCACGCAGGATTGCCGGTCGTGGCTTGCGACGTCGGAAGTGTCGGTGAGGCCGTTAGGAACGGTGACACCGGCTATCTCGTACCGGTTGAGAATCTCGGAGTCCTGCGCGATCGTTTGGGGAAGCTGCTCGCCGACGCCGCTCTACGCGAGAGCATGGGCGAGCGCGCTCGCAAGCTTGCGGGTAAGTGTTTTACCGACACGCTCATGGCGCGCCGCTACGAAGCTATCTATGGCTCGATGGTGGGTTGGTGGCGGCCAGCCGAGGAAGGCTAGGTTCGGGCGGGCAGCCACACGAGCACAAGCTCACGCAGGCGGTTTGTGACAATCCAGCCATCGTCGCGCAGCCGTCGGCTCGTCCACCGGCCGCCGTTTACGTTGAACCGTCGCATCGCCCTGGCGGGATCCGCCAGGTCGCGCTTCAGCGAGCGTGTGCGTCTGCGCAAGATCGCATTGGAGGCGCGGCGAAAGCCCAGGCCCTTCTCACTCGGAAGGTGCCACAACCCGAGCGTTGACGGATCCTGTGGGTTGACTCCGCCGTGGCGCGGTCCAGTGAGGATACGTCGCCCGATGTGGCTCATCTCCTGAAAGCGCACGCGCCCAAGCGCACCGGCGAGCGTCAGCAACTGCTCCTCGGTCCCAAGCGCGTTGCCGAGCGTGTCGATGTCGCGATCGATATCCTCGCAGGCGTCGACCAACACGAGCAGATCCTCGCCGCGCCCGGCAAGTAGCTCGCCCCCTACCCACAGTGGTGGCTGCTGGCGGGAGACGGGCGCACCGCCAAGCTGCTCAAGGGTCGCTCGCGTGCGGCCGGTCCGATCCCAGTCGATGTTGTAGCTCATGTGTATGCAGCCGACGGACCCGGCTTCGGGAAATGCTGCCAGGGCCGTCTTAGGTGCAATCCACACGCAGTCGACGTCAAGGAACCACAATCGTTGCTCGGCAGGTCCGCTAGCCATCGCCTGGATCGCGTCAAGCACATACCGGGAGGCATAGAATCCGCGAGGCGAGCTCGATGGTCGATGGTTATATTCGGCATGTGTGATCGTCACGCCGATCGCCCGCATCCGCTGGAGCAGGCGCACCCCGCGGCGTCCGAGAACGCTCTCATCGGTTAGGTTGGTAACCAGCGTGAGCTTGCAGTCGGCATGGTTGAATCGCAGCGATGCCGCCTGCACCAGTGCGCACTCTATATAGCGCGTGGCCACTCTTCCCACGCCGATGCTGGCGCGACTGGTCGGATAATTCAGGGTCTCGCCCGGGGAGTGCACGTAGAGGTACTGGACTATGTGGTCGTGCGACTCTTCGCTCATGGGCGCCATGCCACAGGATCGCTATTCGGGTGCCGCCAGGAAGTTCCAGATCGGCTCTGGGAAGGTCGCCTCAAAGCGGTCCCGCGAGTACGGACCGCCTCCCTCGAGGTCGAAGATTCGCAGCCGCGCGCCAGCCAGCAAGTCGAAGACTTCGTTGGGATGCGTGCCATATACGTCAGCACCGCCAGTGCCGTGCTCGAACAGCACGAATGGACGGTGACGCTGAAGCGTCTCGACCCCACCCTGCATGACGCTCAACTCAGCGCCCTCGACATCGATCTTGATGAGTCTCGGTACAGGTCCGTCGGCAAGGACGTCGTCCAGTCGTTCGGTGCTCACTTCGATCCGCTGCACATCGCTTGCGTTAGGCGGCAGATCGCTGCGCTCGCGTAGCCCGCTGTATGCCGGCGCGCCAATCACCTGGGCGAATGTGGCCGTTCCGGCGGCGTCCGACAGGGCGGCCCGACGGACGTCAACAGTTGGAAAGCGCTTTACCAGATGCTCATGCAGCTGGGGGATTGGCTCGAATGCGATGTGCCGACCGTTCGGTGCGAGGCGCACGATCGACTCGAGCACGGCTCCCTCGTTGGCACCTACGTCGAGGGCGCTGGAGTCAGGACCTAGGACTGTTGCCAAGATCACATGCAGAGCGTGCTCGTCGCGCAACTCCCTACGCTCCAGGGGGCTGAACGCCGAGCGCGCCTCGCGGACATGCCCGATGACATCCCGGACCTGTTGCTCCTTGCCGAGACGGCCGGCCGCGGAGAGCAATGTGCGCCCAAGCCTGGCGCGGCCTGCTTGAATGCGTAAGCTCATGCGGGCGCCATGCTACAGATGCGCGCAACCCGAGCTTTCGAGTTGCCCTTTGAGCTGCGACGAGGACAGCGCCGCTCGAGGCCGAATTAGGATGGGTGAGACGGGGAATATCTAGCCTATGGGCGTACTGTGTTGCTTTGCCGACCTATCCATACATCTCAGCTCTCAAGCCTGGCCTGGAGACGGACGATGAAGAGTCGATAATGAGTATTCTCGCTGTGATCGATGCGCGTTCCGCAACGCCAGGGCGAGCGGCGTGAGCGCTGCCGATCGCCTAGAGCGTGTGCGGGAGACCGAGGGCCTTGTCAGCACGACAAGCGTAGTGAAGCGCCGTTGGCCGCTCATCGTGGGGATCGTGATCGCCTGTGCGCTGGTTGCGGTCGTGCGCCATGAGAGGGCCGGCAAGTCCTATGCGGCTGTTGCCAGCGTAGCCTTCCAGGCCACGACATTGCCGGAATCGGCATTACAGGTGAGCTCTTCCATGAGCGGCGAACCGCTTCGCGACGCAGCGACAGAAATGCTGATAGCGCACTCTTCGGAAGTCGCGCTGGGGGTGCGCAAGCAGCTGCACACCTCCGCTGAACCAAGCGTACTGCTAAACGAGGTCGCCGTTGAAGTGGCGCCTGACGCCAACGTCCTGCACTTCACGGCAACGACCGGCAATCCGGTTGTCTCGGCACGGCTGGCAAACGCCTTTGCAAGCCAGTACATCGCTTTCAAGGCGACCGCCCAGGACGCCAGCATCGAAGCGGCTCAACATCAACTCCAGACGCAGATCGCCACCCTTCCAGCTGGATCGTCTGCGCGTGTGGCGCTGGAACAGTCCGAGCAGCGTCTTGGAGGCCTCAGAGCAGTCACCGGAGGAGGAGCCAACATCATCAGCCAAGCCATCCCGCCGACCTCGCCAACCGGCACCAGCCTGAAGACCACTGCTGTGATCGGACTGCTGATCGGCTTAGCGGTGGCCTTCGCGGTGGTCTTCCTGCTTGAGTCGCTGGACCGTCGAATCAAGTCGATCGAGGAGTTCGAGGAAGGCTATGGCCTTCCCGCACTTGCGGGGGTTCCTCAGGCGACTTTCGGGGCATCGAGTGCACGGGAGCGCGAGCACACGCTCGAGCCCTATCGGATCTTGCGCAGCGCACTGGACTTTGCCGCGGCAACGCGTCAGCTCGACACACTGCTCGTGACCAGCGCGGTGTCGGGAGAGGGCAAGACGACGGTGGCGGTCGATCTGGCGCATGCGATCGCGCTGACGGGTCGCGACACCGTTCTCGTTGAGCTCGACCTGCGTCGCCCGACCGTAACCTCGCACTTCGGCTTGAGTCCTAGTGAGGGTCTGACCTCGGCGCTTATCCGGGACGTGAGCGTGGGCGAGTTGCTCGTAAGGCCGTTCGATGACCTTCCGAGCCTCATGATCCTTCCGGCTGGGCGCCTGCCACCGAATCCCTCCGAGCTGCTTGGTACATCGAGGGTCGCGAACATACTGAGCGAGCTCGCTGGCAAGGGAGCGCAGGTGATCATTGATGCTCCACCCCTCAATCCTGTCGCAGACGCTCAGATCCTGCTTAACAATCAGGCGATCCATGCCGTCCTTATAGTCGCCCGGGCGGGTCGTACGACTCGCGAGGAGGTTCGCCGTGCGCGGGCAATCCTCAATCAGCACCTGGTCGAGGCGGTGGGACTGGTGGTCACGGGCCTCACCGATGCGGCGCGCTATGGCTATGAGGCGTATACGTCGAATGGTCCCACGGCGCCAGATCTGCGCGTCGAAGAGCGATCCGCGTCTGGCACCGCCGCGTCGCGGCGTCTGCCGGGCTGAGGGGCCGAGGCGCATGTCAGCGCGGCGCCTCCGTCTGCCTTGGCTCGATCTGGGAGAGCTGCGCGTCGCAGCGGCTCTCAGCTGCGCTACTGCACTGCTTGCATTCCTGGGTGCCCGCAAGGACGGGACAACTGGTCTGCTCGCGCCGCTGGCACTGGCCATTGTCCTAATCCTGCTCTACAGGCCGATACTGCTGACCTGCCTTGTGGTTCTCCTAACGGCCTTGTGCGAGGGCCCGACATTTGGCCTACTGCATTTCACCTCGAACCTGTACGTAGAAGTCTACAAGGGCCTCACGCCGCTCGATCTGCTTGTGGCGCTGGCGGTGATCTCCGTCGGGATCGACGCGATCCGCCGCCGCCGGCCAGTCAGGATTCCACGAGTGTTGCTGCCAGGTGTGACCATTCTTTTCCTGGCTATGCTGGCAGGTGCCGTTACCGGACACGCTGCAGGTATAAGCGTGCGCTCGGTTGTGCTCCTGGAGAACGTACTCTGCTATTTGCTGCTGCTGCCCGTAGCGATCGCGAACCTGGATATCGATCGCCGTCAGGTTATTACTCTGCTCGGTGGAGCCACCGCGTTGGCAATCGTCAAGGCAGTGCTGGGCCTAATTGAGGTGGCCGGTCATTATGGTCAGTCGATTGAAGGCAGCTCGACACTGACCTACTACGAACCGTCCGCCAACTGGCTGATTGTGATCGCGCTGCTCACAGTATTTGCCGCGTTTGTGGCACGGGCACGACCCCCTTTGTGGATGCTGCTCGGTAGCCCATTGCTGATCGCCTCGATCGTGCTGTCTTACCGCCGTTCGTTCTGGATTGCGGCGACACTCGGGATATTGCTCGTCCTGTTGTTGGGTATATCTCCGCTTGGTCGCCGTATGCTCCTGCCGGCGGGTCTGGCAATTGCGCTCGCGATCTTGCTGCTTGGATCGATCAACTTCCAAGCACAGCTCCCCCTCGTCAAGCGCGCCGAATCGCTTTCTCCCTCCAAGCTGACGATCAATGCCGAGGACCGCTATCGGCTCGACGAGCGAGCCAATGTGCTCGGCGAATTGCGCCGTCATCCAATTACCGGCCTCGGTTTGGGTGTTCCTTGGCAGGCCACAGTGCAGCCCCTGTCCGTCGAACACGAAGAAGGTCGCCAGTACGTTCACTTCGCCGCGCTCTGGTACTGGCTAAGGCTAGGCATCCTCGGACTGGTTGCTTATGTGACAGTCCTCGCCGGAGCTGCGTTGCTGGCGTGGCGTGTGTGGCGGCGCAGCCATGAGCCGATGCTGCGCGCTTTCGGGCTTGCGTCGCTCTGTGGTATAGCGGGGCTCACGGTGATCGAGACGACCGCCAGCTTCACCGGGATCGATCCTCGCTTTACGGTTCTGTTCAGCGCGCAGGTGGGTATGTTGGCGCTGCTGGACGCATCGGCAGCCCACGACAGGCCCATTGCGCGGGCGACTATCTAATGCCCTGACGCTGCCGAATCGCTTCGGCGTATGGTTCTTGGATCGCTCGTCGGAGGGTGGCGAGTGTGATGGTCGTGTCTTGTGGTGCCACAAAGCGCGATACGGCATAGCTTTCGGTGTGGTCAATGCTCACCAGTCGAAAGTCACGCGGTGGCTGTGTCACGGTCGCGGGAGGAGTTGGGGAGCGCCCTGTGCGACGCGTGCGCAATGTGATGAAGTCGAGTTCGTGGGTCGACACCGTCGTGGCCGTGAGCGGTCGCGCGCTGGGTAGGTAGATCGACAGCGGATACCACGAATAGGCTTCTGCCACGATGATTTGGTCCGCGGCAGGTTTGGGGGGCAACGTCTGTGCCGCGCCACGCCAATTGTCGCGCTGGTAGCCTGGGATTAGGTTAATCGAGACAACCACACCCAGGAACAGCACGCATATGCAGACACCGATCAGCGTGCCTGCGCGGCGAGCTCTGCTGGCCCCGAGGCCAATGGAGATCAGCACGGCCGTGGGGACCCAGTCGGCGATCATGTTGCGTCCGTCGAAAACGTCCAGTGCGTGGGTGAGAGCCAAGACGAAGGGCAGCGCGAGCGCCGACACTGCCACGATCGCTACGTCGCGCGCGGCTCGTCGCTCGGCTTGGTCGCTGCGGCGTATCACCAGGAGGATCGCGGCGGCGGCGAGCAGGCCGCCGAGCAGGGCCGTGAAGATCTCAAGCGGGCTGTAGAGCCCGACGAGGAACTGCTTGGCTGTCTCGGCGACACGGGATATCAGCGACGATTCTTCGATCCATTCCGACTTGTGACCGTTGCCGTGCTCGGCCACCGCTAGCGGCATCAGCGCAAGGCCGACGAGCACGACCGCGCCACCGGGGGCCAACAGGCGTCGCAAACCAGCGCGCCGCGCAAGCAGAATCGCCTCTCCTATGAACAGGAACGCGGCGAAGTAGTGTGTGAGAACAGCCAGGATCGACGCTACGGCCCACAGCGCGAGGCTCCGTCGGTCCGGTGTCTGTAGCGCGCGTTGCCAGAACACGAACGCGATCGAGCTGAACAGGATCAGCAGCGCGTAGCAGCGTGCCTCCTGTGAGTAGTAGTACATTGCCGGGTTGACAACCGTGAGCGCTGCCGCCCATATACCCACGCGCGTTGAGATTCGACGCCCCGCCAGATACATCACCGGGATCGTGAGCGTGCCCACGAGGGCGGAGAACGATCGAAAGCCGAGGACGCCGACCCCGAAGACCTTCGTCCACGCCCAAACCATCACGTAGTAGAGGGGCGGTGCCGACTCGCTTGCCGACAGGTGGGAGAGCATCCCCCCGAAGCCTCGCCGCACAAGGATCATCGTGGCTGACTCATCGAGCCAGATGCTCTGCACGTTGAGCGTCGCGAACCTCAGCACGGCGGCCGCCAGTGTAAGGGCGAGGACGAACTGCCCCGCTCGTGAAAGTCGCAGGCCCGCCGGCCACCCGAAGGTGGTAGCGGCGGGCTTGGAAATCGCGGTTGTGCCGGAGTTGGGTTCAGGGACCGTGCGGATGCCCACGCCCGCGATTATGTCAGCTTGTGAAAAGTGCTTCCGCGGCCGTGGTGTATGCGCCCTTGGACTGCAGTTCGTGCTGTAGGGCACCGAAATATGCCTCACGGTCGTTCGTTGCTCCGGTGGCCTGCTGGTCGCGAATCTGGTAGAGCATGAACAATCCCATACGGCCGCCGAGCGTCTGCCGCATTTCGCTTACCGTACGAGTCAGTACTTCACCGGCTTCGCCGTATGTCATGCAGGGGTTCCAGCCATAGTTTTCTGTCAGGCAGTACCCGTTGTCGGTGGCCAGACCCCACTCCGTGATATCGATGGGAATACTCGACGGAGCACCTTGTGCGGCGGTTTCGTGAATCAGAGCTTCGAGCCTTGGACGCCACCTGGGGCCGTAGGGATGGATTGTCCATCCTGTCACGTACTGTCCTAGGTTAGGGACTGCCTTGAACATATTTTCAATCCAGGTGGTACCGGCATTCCCAGCATCGCCCTGGGCAAGCAGGCCGACCCCCGGATTAGCGGTGCGTATAGCGATCGCAGCTTCCTTGAAGCGCAGCGCATATGTCTGCGCGCGACTGGCATAGCCGGCGGTCGTGTCGTTGGTGTACTGGTAGCTGTAGCTTGTCTCGTTGCCAAACTCGATCATCTTGGCGGCTAGTTGCCCATCGGTGCGCTGGGCCCAGAAGGTGCCGCCCGGACCAAAGGTCTTTGCCCATGTGGCCAAGTTGTCTGCTTCGGCCGGTGTAGGCATGGATCCGTAGAAATCGGCCAAGAACTCGACCTGGGTGCCCTTGGCGGCATAGTCGGCCACGATCGGTTCCATCGATTGTGGGCTCTGTTCGATCCCGACATCGAGTCGGATCAGCTTGGCGCCGAGCTTGGCGGCGCCTTCCACGTCCCATGTCGGTTCCCAGCCCGAGTTGAGTCCTGGCTGGAACGACGAGGAGGTCGATGTCGATGATTCGTTGGGGGACGTGATGCCTTCCGTGCCAGAGCCGGTGCTGCCCGTCGAGCCACCCGAGCCTGTCCCGGTCGAGCTGCCGCTGCCTTCGGTCGAGCCACCGGAGCTGCTCGTCGAGCCGCTTGCGCTGCCGGAACCGGAGCCGCTTTCTGTGCCAGCCGGCGATCCTGATTTCGGCGCCGGTGTTGATTCTGTCGGCGGCGTCACCGGAACAACTGGAGCTGTCGGAGTTGGAGCCGAAGGTGGGGTGTCCTTCCTCTTCGAGCCCCTGCGGTGGTGCGATGCCTTGGCGATGCGCCCATCGAGGCTGGTGAGCTGAGCACGCGCGTGTTTGACCGCCTGCCGGTCCGCCCGGCAACCCTTCGGATGTTCACGCAGGCACGCTCTCAACGCCTTCGAGCTGGATGCGAGCGTCTTGTCGACCGCCACGCGAGCGATGACTGCCGTGCGCATGGCGGCGCTGGAGGCGACGGGCTGAGAGGAGCCGGCTGCCGCGGTGGCACCGAACGCCAGCAGAGCCGCGCACAGCGCCACGATCAGTCTTGCCAGTGGCTGCATCCGAGCCCAACGGGGGCGGGGATCGTGGCTCAACATACGTCTCATCTCCTTCGGGAGCTGGGCTGTCTGCGTGAGACCCCTGGCTTTGCGAGCCCGTCTTGCGACGGGGGTGCCTTTGTCGGGAACGTGGGACGGCGTCTCCGGGGGCTGTTCCGGGCGATCGCCTACTGAAGCTCTGCAAGAAACCTTTCGGCCGCCGGCCAGCGGTCCTTGAGCTTCCTAGGGTGGTTTGGACGGTTCTGGAGAACTACACGGCCGATTGCGGAGCGCCGGTCCGTAGAGACCGCCGTCGGCGCGCAATCCGGGTCCGTCTATGGCCGCAGGAGCGTGGCGAGCGCCTCGATCGAGTAGCGCTCCTCGGCCAGCTCGCGTCCATGCCGACCGAGCTCGGGGGCGCCGTCGTGCAGGATCTCGATCAGCTCATGCGCAAACGCCTCAGCGCCCTCCGCGACGATGCAGTTCGTGCCGTCACGCACCTCCAGTCCCGCGACGGCCCGCGGGGTGGTGAGCACCGGCAGGCCGTAGGCCAGCGCCTCGATCAGCTTCAGCGGGGTGCCTCCGCCCTGCAGCAGCGGGACTACCGCGCAGCGTGCGCTGGCGTAGACGCTGGCGAGATCGTCGACGAAGCCGAGCGCCTGCACGCGCGGGTCCCCGGACGGCGGACGCTCGAGCCCGGCGCCGACGAGCGTCAGACGGGCGTCCGGCAGATCGCTCCACACGCGTGGGAACACCTCATCGAGCAGGAAGGTCAAGCCGTTGTGGTTCGGCTCGTAGGCGAAGTTGGCTACGAATATCGCTCTCGGCTCGGGCGCCACCTCCCGGATCGGTTGAATCGCCCGAACGTCAACCACATTGGGCGCGAGCCTCAATTGCGCGTCTGAGCACAGCTCGAGCGCCCCGCGCATGTCCGCCTCGCTGACCATCCACGATTCGCTGGAGCGCCGCAGCAACTCGGTCTCGAACGAGCGAAGCTTTCGCCACTCATGGTCACCGCTGCCGCCAAGCTCATGGCGGAAGCCCGACTCCAGGTTGTGGGCGTTATAGATGACCGGCCGCCGGCCGGCGAGCGCGGCGAGCGCAGCCCCGGCGGTTGGTCCGTCGGCGATCACCCGTCCGCGGTCCGAAGCATCCGCCAGCGCGGCGGCGGCCGCGGAGAGCTCGGGCGAGACCCCGCGCGCCAGGTCGTTCGGCACGCCGGCGAGCCGGGCTTGGGAGTAGGCGAGCAGCCGTGAGAGTCCGCGCGAGGTGCTGACCTCGCGCAGCTCGATCCCGGAGATTGCCCTGAACGCCTCGTCGGGCTCCGGTGGACCGAAGCGCACATAGAGCAGGGTCAGTGGGCGATACATCGCCAGTGCGCGCGCGATCCCGTATGTGCGCACGTCCCGGCCCGACCGCAACACGGGAGTGTGGGTCGTGACGAGCAGATCCTTCATAGGGCCTCGATCGCCGCGGCGATCTCCCGCAGGCGTTGGTCCCACGAGTGGGTGGCCGCCGCGCGCGAGCGCTCGGCGCGGCGCGCTGGGCTGTCCTCGGCAAGCGCCTCATCGATCTCCTCCGCGATGCCCTGCGCGGTGGACGCGGATGTGATGCCGGTCACGCCGGCGAGCGCGGGCAGTGGCGTTGCGATCACGGGCAGTCCGGCCGCCAGGTACTCGTAGACCTTCATCGGGAAGATGCTCTCGGTGAGCTCGTTGCGGGCGTAGGGAATCAGCCCCGCGTCAGCCGCGCGCAGGACATCTGGCAGCTCGCTGTAGGCGCGAGGGCCGAGCAGGTGGATGTTGGGTTGGGCCGCAAGCGCGGAGACGTCGGTGTGTGGATCGCCGGGGCCGACGGGGCCGACGAGCGCGAACGACCACGACGGGCGCAGTCGCGCCAGCTCGATGAGCAGGGGGATGTCGAGCTTGATCGCCACGATCGCCCCGGTAAAGACGATCCGCGGCGCGAGCAGCGCGGCCATCGCGGGGTCGAGCGGGGCGGGGGGGCTCGGCTGCAGCGCCCGCGCGAACAGCTCGGTGTCGGCCACGTTGGGGGCGTAGATGACGTTGCGCGAGATCGTCCACAGCCGCTCGGCGAGTGCCGGTGCGCTTGCGAGCACGAGGTCTGCCCGGGCGGCGAAACGGGACTCGGCCGCGCGGAAGCTGGCCGTGTCGATGCGCTCCTGGGCGGCGATGTCATCGACGCAGTGGTAGACGATCAGCGATGGGTCGAGCGCGTCGATCAGAATCTCAGCCTGCGGGACGTATGCCCACAGGATCGGCCGCTGCAAGTCCAGCCGGCGGGCGGCGCGACGCACGAGCGCTGGCAGCAGGCGAGCGTTGAGTGCCCGCGCCACACGCGAGCCGTGCAGCGGCAGCACCAGCGGCGAGAGCACGTGCAGTCCGTCGCTCGCGCGCGGGGGCGAGAAGCCGCGTCGCAATCTGCGCCAGATGCGGGTCAGGTCCCGTCCCGCGAGCT
This sequence comes from uncultured Solirubrobacterales bacterium, assembly GCA_963813745.1. GTDB lineage: Bacteria > Actinomycetota > Thermoleophilia > Solirubrobacterales > Solirubrobacteraceae > Palsa-744. The sequence goes on along the minus strand of CAWEZW010000003.1, from coordinate 61,689 downwards.
GGGGGCGGCGCAGGCCGAGCGACTCGACGAACAGCACGCGGTTATCGCGGGCCAGACGGGACATCAGGTGGTGCTGGTTGGTCCACAGGTCCGTGTCCCAATCGGCGAACCCGACGCACACGATGTCGCGTCCACGCAGACGGGGAGGGTCGGTCATCGGCGCATGATCCCATTTGGCGGGGCGCCCGCTCGTGTGTGCTGACGCAGAGGGTCACCTCGTCATTGGCGTCACCGGCTTGCGTGCGCGCTTGCAGTTGTCTGCGCGCGCTGGTTGGTCGCTACGCTCGCGCTGTGCGTCACGTCACGACAGCCGTTCCACCGCGTCCGGTGCGTCTGGGGGAGCAGCTGCTCTACAAGCTGGGTCGCCGCGTCGGCAAGCACGCGCTGGCGAACAGGCAACTCGCTGCCCGGGCCGCCGGTCTGCCCACAGGCACGACTGCCCCGCGTCTGCTCGTCCGAGTGGATGAGTTTCCCCACTACCGAGCATGGGATGAGCCGGAGCGCTTTGGCGCCGCTCAGTTCGAGCGCTTCCACGAGATTATGGCCGGTGCCGGCGTGCCCTACCTGATCGCGGTGTTGCCACGTGTCAGCCGTGCGCCGCTGTCGCCCACGGGTGCCGACTCTCGCCCGCTCGAGGATGAGGAGGTCGCGGTTCTGCGGCGCCTGGCCGGTGAACGCGTCTGTCTCGCCCTGCACGGTCACGACCACCGAACCCGTGACGCGTCCCCGCGGCGTCACTCCGAGCTGTGCGGGCTCGATCGCGTCCAGACCGAGCGACTGATCGACGAAGCACTCGGCGAACTGGCGTGCCACGACATCCGGCCCGATGTGTTCGTACCGCCGTTCAACCGCTTTGACGCCCGACAGCTGGAGTGGCTCGCGGATCGGTTTGCGGTCGTCTGCGGGGGTCCCGAGTCGATCGGGCTGATGGGGTTTCAGCGGACACCGCAACGGCGCGGAGACGTCGTGTACCTGCCTTCCTACGCCCCCTACTACGGTCGAGCGGCCGAGCTGCTGCGGGCTCTGCCACGAGCGATCGAACGGGTGGGCGGACGGTGGGTGCCGATCGTCCTGCACTGGGGCTGGGAGGCCGAGGCGGGCTGGGGTGACCTGGAACGCCTGGCCGGGCTGATCGCACCATATGCGGCGCCGTGGGACGACTTCCTCGCCGTGGTTGAGCGTAACCGGGGCACGCCTGCGGTGTCGAGGGCGAGTCGGGCTGAGTGATGACTGCCGATCTGGAGCAATTGCGCAAGCGCTTTCCACGGGTTGCAGTAGTCCACGATTGGCTCACGATCCCCGGTGGTTCGGAGGACGTGGTCATTGAGCTGCTGAACATGTTTCCGAACGCCGAGCTGTTCACCTCCGTCTATGACCCCGCGCCGTGGCCCGAGGTCATCACCGGACGATCAGTCCATCCCTCTTCCCTCAACAAGATCCCGGGGGCGACTCGCAACTATCAAAAGCTGCTGCCGCTGATGACGGCAGCGTTTCGCTCGTTCGATTTCTCTCGCTTCGATCTGGTGCTCTCCAGCAGTCACGCCTGCGCGAAGAACATCCGCACTCCCCCGAGCGCGCTGCACGTCTGTTACTGCCACACGCCGATGCGCTACGCCTGGGACGAGAGCCTGCTGCAGGGGGAGGAGATCGGGCGGGTCACGCGGCTCGCGCTGCCGTTGATGTTGCGCCGCCTGCGCCGCCAGGACGTCCAGGGCGCCGCCTCGCCCGACCTGTTCGTGGCCAACTCCGAGAACGTGGCCGATCGCATTCGCCGCTACTACGGGCGCACGGCGGAGGTCGTCAACCCGCCGGTCGACGTCGCGCGTCTGCTCGAGCTGCCGCGTATGCCCGGCGATCACTACCTCGTCTTCGGGCGCGTCGTCCCCTACAAGCGAGTCGACCTCGCGGTGGCCGCATGCGCCCGTCTTGGACGACCGCTACAGGTCGCCGGCGATGGACGCGCGATGTCCTCGGCCCGGGCGGCCGCCACCGGACATGAGGGGATCGAGCTGCTCGGGCGTGTCAGCGACTCCGAGCGAGACGCGCTCATGAGCAGTGCCCGTGCGTTGCTGTTCCCGGGCGAGGAGGACTTCGGGATCGTGCCTGTCGAGGCGCAGGCTGCCGGCCTGCCTGTGATCGCCTACCGCGTCGGCGGAGCCTCGGAGACCGTTCTGGATGGGCGCACGGGAGTCCTGTTCGACCAGCAGAGCGCGCTTGGGCTCGCCGCGGCTATTGAGCGCTTTGAGGGTCTGCGCCTCGATCCGAGCGATGCCCGTGAGAACGCTGGGAGGTTTGGGCGCGAGCGGTTTCGCGCGGAGATGGCGGAGGTGATCGAGCGCGCCGCTGTGGCACGCGAGGTTGCTGCCTGACAGTGCGGCACGCTCAGGTTCGAACGGTCCTGAGCTGTCCAGGTCTCATCTGTTGGCCTGCGTCAGCACCGCCCCAACCCGCCGGGTCCCGCCACTCGAAGCGATCACGACCTGCAAGGTGAGCCGGTCATGATGTCGGCGCAGGCGCGCCTCGGCGCTTCGGCTCAACTTGAGCACGACGGTGAACTGGCCCTTGTGCGGCCCAAACCGAGCCCGAGCGAGCCTGATCGCCACCACCTGCCGTACGCGGTGCCCACCCCGACGAACGATCGTGGCGATCTCCGCGACCAGCGTCACGGTCCCTCGGCACGTGCCCGCCGCGGCCGGACAGCGCAGCGCCACGCGCACGCGCCCGTGTCTGCCCGCACGCAGGTATGTGTGCAGCAACGTCGGCACGAGCGACGTATTGGCGCCCATCTTGAATATCGGCACCACGGGTCCGGGTGAGGCGCCTGTCGCAGGCTGCGCGATCTGATACGCCGTCACGCTTTCCCCGCTCGACACGAACAACCTCCCCCCGGCGGCGCTGGGCGAGGCGAAGTGGTCGATCACCGCGCTGGGCAGGGTCTCGGTGTAGGTAGGTGTCCCCGTTGCGGGATCCAGTCCATAAAGCGTCGTGCCCGTGCCGCCCTGGAACGGTGTGGCCAGCGACCACACGAGCCCGGCGGAGACGATCGGCGGCCCCAGGGCTTCGGACGGCCCCTGCCACAGCGGCGTGAACGACGGTCCCTTGGCCCCGGTTTCGTTGTACGCGAGCGCCTGCGTGCCGGTGGTGCAGGGGATGTAGACCGTGCCGGTCGCGGTCGGGTCGGTGGTGCTGACAGCTCCGCTCGCATAGGCATCGCCGCCGAAGCTGCCCCCTCCGTTGCACACCGGGCCTTCGTAGACGGCCGCGGTCGCTCCGCTCATCGAGGTCGGGAGCAGGTAACCGGTCCCGTTCTTGCCCGCCTGGAAGACCATCCCTCCGGGCAGGAGCTCGGACCCCGCGGAGCCGAGGTCGGCATCGGAGTTGCTGTCGGCCTGCCAGCTCGGCGGCTCGAACCAGCCGAGCGGGCCCGGCTCGGACGCTGGGTTGCTGAGGAGGTCGGTGGCCGGATCCAGCCGTAACAGGGCGTCCGAGTCGTCGAATGTTTCCATTGGGCCACCCGAGGAGTTGGGGTTGCCGGTGGCGGCGAAGATTGCGCCTTCGCCGTCGACGATCGGCCCGCTGGTCCCCCATACGGCTGCGCCGGCGAACGCGGGAGCTTTCGGTTGGTACTGCCAGAAGCGCGGCGAGCCGCCGTTCTCGGGCACGGCGACCACTGCCCCCTGGTAGTTGCCACAGTCGCCGTCGTTGCCGCCGAAGCCGAAGATGACTTCGCCTTTGTCGAGGTTGAGCGCGGTGCGCTGCAGGTAGTCCTTGGGTTCTGAGCCTGGAGGGTCGACTGGCGTGCTCAACACCTGGGCACCGGTCGTCAGGTCATACCCCTTCAGCATGTGCTGTGCCTCGTGCGTGCTCGCGTCCCAGGTGTCGGCGACCGCATAGATCGCGCCGGTGGAGGTGTCGATTACAGGTGTGCCGACGATACCGACGGTAGGAGAGATGTCCCCGCACGGTAGTTCGCCCGAGGGCACCGGTGTGCCGGCGCTCTGCTGCCAGATCACCTTGCCGGTTGACGATTCCAGCGCGTAGACATGATCGCCCACGGTCGCCACATACACCCGTTCGCCCAGCACCAGCGGTTGCCCCCAGATCGGCGCCCCCAGGTTGACGGTCTGCCAGGCGAGCGCCGGCGCGATCGGCTTGGTCGCTTCGGGGTCGTCGCCCGAGCGCTGCGCATCTCGATGGTATGTAGTCCACGCCGGTTCGCTGTGGGCCACTCCGGTGAATGCGACGCTGGTCAGCGAGCACGCCAGCAGACAAATGAGCAGGCCCAACCACTGGGTGCGTTGGAGCATGATCGAGAGTATGGCGGAGCTTGCGGTGATCGCCGACCACTGATTTCTGCAGGTGCCAGGCTCTGCTCGTCGCAGCTCATGACATGCCACATACGATCCTCTCAGCCTTCCAGCCCAAACCCCCGCTCCGCCTCCTCGGCCACGTGACGGCGCGATCGCCAGCGACGAGGTAGCCCCCGGCGAGGGCGCGTTGCGCACGTGCAGCGCCCGCGGGGTCGCGGAGAAGACGAAGTCGTCCACCAGCCGCCCGTCGCGCCCGAGCGCCTGCGCGCGCACCCCGGCGAACGCCGGCTCGACGTCCTCCGCCCGCAGCTCCGGCACGTAGCGGGCGGCGGCCCGCACGAACGCCGAGCGCAGCGCCGCGTGGCGCAGCTCGGTCAGCCCGGTGCGCCACCAGCGCCGGAGCATCCGCCAGGTGCCCGGCCAGGCGAGCGTGTCGAGCAGGTCCCTGCGCCGCACCGTCCCGAGGCGGTAGGCGTCGCGCGCGCCCGCGAGCAGCGCGGTCGGCCCGATCAGCACCTCGCCGTCGATGTGCTTGGTCAGGTGGACGCCGAGAAACGGCAGCGACGGGTCGGGGACGGGGTAGATCAGCGAGCGCACGAGGTGCCGGCGCTCGGGCACGAGCCGCAGGTAGGCGCCGCGGAAGGGCACGATCCGCGGATCGGGGTCGGCGCCCGCCGCCACCGCCAGCCGGTCCGCCCAGGCGCCGGCGCAGAAGATCGCGTGGCCGGCCTCGGTCGCGCCGCGCGGCGTGCACGAGCCGCAGCGACCGCGCCCCGACTCCTCACGCCGTCGACCTCGCATGCCGGTCGCGACGCTCGCCGCCGGCGTCGAGCACGTCGCTGCGGCGTAGGCGCGCGCGACGGCGCGCGAAGTCCACGATCCCGGTGCTCGGGCGAGTGCAGCCCGGCGATCCCGCGCGCGTGCGGCTCGATCTGCCTCGATGCCGCGCGGCGTCGATCCGGCGCAGGCCGGGCACCCCGTTGGCCTTGCCCCGGCGCTCGAGCTCCTCCAGCCGCGGCAAGCTCGGAGGCGTCGGTCGCGACGATCACCTTGCCGCACGCCTCGCTGGCGATGCCCCGCTCCTCGCAGTACTCGTACAGCTCGCGCGCGCCCTCCACGCACAGCCGCGCCTTCAGCGACCCGGGCTTGTAGTAGACGCCGGCGTGGATCACCCCCGAGTTGTGGCCGGTCTGGTGGGTCCCGACCGTCGGCCTCGCGCTCGAGCACGCAGACCGACGCCCGCGGGTTGCGCCGGCTCAGCTCGCGCGCCACCGCCAGCCCGACGATCCCGCCCCCGACGACCGCGAGGTCGCACCGCGTGCGGCGCCGTGCTGGCGGCGGATCGGCGGATCGCGCGATGACGACACGGCGCGTCGACCGCGCCGCTGCTCTACCCGACCGCGCCCGGCCCGCCGGGCGCGGTGGCCGCGGCCGCGTTCACGAGCCCGGCGCCGTACAGCGCGTTCGTCGCCGCCGCCGCCCAGCTTGCGCGCGGTGGCCCGCAGCCGCGCGGTGATCTGCGCCGGCGTCGGGTGGCGGCCGAGCACGCCGCTGGCGATGATCAGCGCCGCGGTCGCGGCCACGTGGGGCGCGGCCATCGAGGTGCCTTCGTAGCCGGAGGGCAGGCCGAAGCGGCGGAGCGAGGATCCGGTGAACGTCATCCTGGTAGATGTCGCGGCCGGCGGGCTGTTCGGGGTGGCAGTTGGGGTCGCCGGGGAGGTCGGCGTCGGCGCCGCCGCCGGGCGCGACGAGCGTCAGCCCGGAGCCGTCGTTGGAGTAGTTCGGCCAGGCAGCCGTGTTCGGTCGTGGCGCCGACGGCGATCACGTCGGGCGCGCGCGCCGGGTAGGCGATCGCGGTGTGGCCCTCGTTGCCGGCGGCGGCGACCACGAGCACGCCGCGCCGGCGGGCGTAGCGCAGCGCTTCGATCAGCTCGGGGATGTCCGAGGCGGTGACGTTGGGCGAGAACTCGAGGCTGAGGTTGATCACCTGGGCGCGGTGGTCGACGGCGAAGCGCACGCCTTCGGCGATCGTCGAGGCTTCGCCTTCGCCCTGGGTGTTGAGCACGCGCACGGGCATGATGCGCGCGCCGTAGGCGAGGCCGGTGAGGCCGTAGTGGTTGTTGGTCGCCTCGGCGATCGTCCCGGCGACGAACGTGCCGTGGCCGTTGCGGTCGTTGGGGTAGCGGATCGTTGCGCGACGAAGTCGTAGCCCTGGACGAACTCGTAGCGCGAGAAGTCGGGCGAGCGGCGGAAGCGCCCGCGGTTGGCGTAGGCGACGCCGGTGTCGAGCACCGCGACGATCACGCCCCGCCGCCCGGGGCTGCCATCGGCGGCGACGTTCGCCCACGCTTCGGGCGCGTTCACGCCGAACGGCCCGACGAAGTTCCACTGCAGCTGCTGCCAGTCGCCCGGCGCGCTGCCGGTGCCGGGGTCGTTGGGGATCAACCCGCCGGACGGCGTGCGCGCGACGTAGTCGGGCACGGCCCACACGCACGTCGCGCCGTCCGCGCAGGCGGTGAAGCGCGGACGGCGACGCTGACGCCAGGCGGAAGGCTGCAACGAGCCGCGTGTGCGCGCCGGCGAGCTTCGCTGTCCACATCGCGCGGCGCGCGCGCGCGGGCGGACGCGTGGGGGCGTACCTGACGAGGATCTGATCGGGCACGTAGGCGCCCGCGGCGCGCGCTCGAGCGCTGGCGCAGCGAGCAGCGCCGAGAGGCCGAGCGTCGCGCAGACCCCGGCGAGCAGTGCCGGCCAGTGCGGTCAAGCGCGGCCGAGGGTGGGAGTTGGACGGGGCGCGGGGGAGCATGGATGTGTTTGAGTAATGATGATGGCCGCGGACTGTGCGAGGCGGGATGCACTGTCGCAGAGACCGCGACGAGATCGATGAGCGAGCGCTTCTTCCCACGCGACGAGTACTTCATGCGCCTCGCCCTGCGCGAGGCCGAGCGTGCGCGTGAGCACGGCGACGTGCCGATCGGCGCGGTGCGTCGTGCGCGACGGCGAGGTCGTCGCGGCCGCCCACAACGAGCGCGAGCTGCGCCAGGATCCGACCGCACACGCCGAGATCATCGCGCTGCGCGAGGCCGCCCGGGTCGCGCGGCAGCTGGCGCGTGCTCGACTGCGACGCTGTACGTGACGCTCGAGCCCTGCGCGATGTGCGCCGGCGCGATCGTGCTCGCGCGCGTGCCGCGCGTCGTCTACGGAGCGAGCGACCCGAAGGCGGGCGCGTGCGGCAGCGTGCTCGACGTGCTCTCAGAGCCCCGCCTGAACCACCGCCCCGAGGTCGCAGGGCGGCCTGCTGGCGGCAGGAGTGCGGGGAGCTGCTGAGCGAGTTCTTCGCCTCGCGCCGCGACAGGACGATCTAGCGCTCACGAGGACCTCAACTCCAGGGACGGAGGGGGGGAGATTCGAACTCCCGGTACGCCAATCAGACGCACAACGGTTTTCGAGACCGCCGCATTCAACCGCTCTGCCACCCCTCCAGGGCGACGCACCTAGAGGCTATTAGATCAATGCGGTCCGAGAGATACGGCCGAACTGCCTGGCCGACCGGATCCAGGAGTGGGCATACTCCAACCACCGCGACGAGATGGACGCGGCGCTCGACGAGCTGGTCGGCGATCCGCGCGGCGTGGCCTTCGGCGACGCTGACGCGCAGCAGGTGGCATCGTGGCAGCTCAACGACCGCGAGCTTCCCGTAGCGATGGCATCGGCGGCGCTGGAGGTCACGAGGATGCTGATGCCGGCGCTGCGGCGCGCATCGCGGCGCTCATGGCGCCGCGGGGCGCGCGCCGCGTAGCGCAGCTGCGTGAGCCCGTTCAGCGACGGCGACTCTGCTTGCGCGCAGAGCGTTGTGCCTTGCGCTTGGCGCGGCGGGGGCCAGTTGTGTCGCCAGGCGCGCGGCGCGCGGCGGGGTCGAGCTCGCCGTCGAAGATCGACAGCTCGTCGTCCTCCTCCCACGGAGCGAGCGTCTCGGGCCAGGCGATGGCGTCGCCGGCGCCGGTGAGTGCGCGGGCGATGATCGGCAGGACTGGCGCGGCGTCCGAGCCGAGCGCGATACCGAGATCGCGAGCGCAAGCGGCGGTCGCGATCACGCGCGCGGCCAGCTCGTCCGCAGCCAGCGGAGCCAGCGGCGGGGCGCTCGCGTCGCTCGCCAGCTTGGGCAGCAGCTGCTCGGCCTCACCGCGCGGGAGCGGTGGCGTGAGCATGCACTCGATCAGCGCATCGGTCGCCGAGTGGATGCCGAGCACGATCACCTGCCGGTCGCGGCTGCCTGCTCGCGCGAGCACGGCGACGATCATCTCCGTGTCGTTGTCGGCGCCCGCGGCGGCCGACTCCACCGACAGCGTGCCGATCTGCGCAACAGCCGGGTGCGTGACGCCGCGGCCCGCAAGCAGCGCGGCGGCCTCGCGCGCATGGGCAGCCAGCGGCGCGGGTGCAAGCACGCCAAGCGCGGCGAGCGTGGCGGCGGCGATCGGATCGCCGCGCGCCGCGATCGCGTCGACGACGACGCGGCGCGCCGCCTCCGGGACCTCGGGGATCGAGATCGGCAGCAGCAGCGTGCCCGCGAGCAGCTCGAGGTCGGCGGGGTCGTCGATCTCGCAGCCGTCATCGAGCAAGCCGACGAGCTCGGCGACCAGGTGCTCGGGCGGCAGCTCAGAGCGGTGGCTCATGCCCGCCACAATAATGTCCTTCGGCGAAATGCGCCGCGGACGCAGCGTCCCCGCGACTACTCTCTCCGTCAAGGAGACCCGCCGGTCGTGACGAATGCACCGGGTGCGTATGTCACGTCGCTCGCCACTGCTCGGGTTCGGGCTCGCCTGGGCCTGCCTGCTCGCGCTGCTCGCCCTGCTGGCGCCCGTCGCCGCTCGGGCCGAAGGCAAACCCGACCTCGGCCTCGCAGTGACGGCCCCCAAGAGCGTGCTGTTCGGCGCCAAGGCGACCGTCACCCTGGAAGCGAGCAACCCGGCGGGGGAACCATACGGCTACAACCTCAGCTACCGCGCGGTGCTGCCGGAAGGGGTCTCCTACGTGCCCGGCAGCACGAAAATCGGCTCCGGTGGCGCCGCTCCGGCGCCGACGGTGATCGAAAACCAGCCGAAAGCCAAAGAAACGACGCTGATCTGGAGCAACGTCGGCGACCTCTCGCCGGCCTCGCACAGCACGCTCTCCTTCGAAGTCACTCCGTCGCAAATCACCTACCCGGTGGCCTCTGCGTTCACGGTCCCGGCGGAAGCCTTCGTCGCCGAAGCGCCCCGTTACCTGCCGAAGTTCAGCGCCGCCGGCAAACCGGAAGGGCCCGGGCCGACGTCGTTCACGGGCTCCGCGAAAGGGTCCGCCAAAACCGCGATCTCGGCCCTGGAAGTCAAGCAGGAAGAGGGGTCCCCGGAGGGCGAGATCCTGCGCGGGGTGCACGACCACCAGACGATCTACAAGGTCACCGTCACGAACAACAAAGTCAACGCGACGACGAGCGTCAACGTCGACGACTGGCTGCCCGCCGACCTGGAGTACCTCGGCTGCGGCGGGGAAGCGGACCACACCACCGAAGCTCCCACGAACCCGGCAAGCAAGGAAGAGTATCCGGGCTCCGGGCCGATCGTCGTCGGAGCGACCACGAAATGCACGGCCCCGGAACTCGTCGAAACGAAGGAAACCGACCCCGACGGGGCAGGCGAAGATCCCAACCGCGGTCTACACGCACCTGCGCTGGACCGTGGCGGAACTGAAACCCGGGGAATCGCGCACGTTCGAATTCCGGGCGGCGGTGCCGCTGCGCGAAAACACGACCACCTGGACCGGCGCCGAACCGACCCCCGCGGGCGGCCACCAGGCAGCCAACCTCGACAACAACTCCGGCAAAGAGACCAAGGACGGCGAGTCGATCGTCACGTTCGCGGAGGCCGAAGGTCTCTACCAGAGCAAAACGCCGGTCTGCGCCGAAGAACACATGACGCGCGTGGCGAAGGACATCACTACGGAGAAGTCCGCCGATCTGAGCACCCTGTCCGATGGGCAGGTGAGCAAATGGACGATCCTCGTGCACTCCTCCGAGTACCGCTACAACACGAAGGTCGAAGTCACCGACACATTGCCGAACGGGCTGTGCCCGCTGAGCTCTGAAAACCTGAGCAGCCCGGTCAGCGCCGAATGCGAACCGAACGGGGATCTACCCTCATCCCCCTATACCTCGACCAAAGAAGAAGAAAACGGGAGTTGGAAGCTCCTCTGGAACGAAACGACGGACCCCGCGCTGGCGAGGTTGAAGCAGAACGAAACGACGACGATCACCTTCTATTCGAAGACGCGCACGCACTATCAGTCCAAACACGGGCAGGCCGGGCCGATCCTGTCGAACGACAAAGTCGAAAACACGGTGCTCGCGAACGCGACCACGAACGTCGTCTGCGCAAACGACACCGATTGCTCTGAAGGGTCGACGGAACCGATCGATCACGAACGGCCGCTGAGCGAACCGGTGCAGGACAACTCTCACTTCACGCAGACGGCCGTGGGTCCGACGATCGACAAGGAAGTCGCCGCAGCAGGCACGAACTGCCTCGGCGACACCTATACGAGCGCGATCCCGGTCTACCACCCGGGCGATCAGATCTGCTGGCGCCTGCAGGCGAGCTTCCCCGAGACCCTCAGCACCCACGGAACCGAGGTCACCGACTTCCTGCCTGAACTGGTGCTCTTCGACGAAGCGTTCGAAGAAAGCGGCGAAACCGGTCAGGCGCGCGGAGCAGGCGACACCTTGCCGGGCACCACCTTCGACCATTCCGAAGCGGGCGGCGGGGAAGCGGGCGGCGCGCTGCGCTGGACGCTGCCGGAATCGGGGATCGTCGGCAACGGCAGCCAGCGCTTCGAACGCGTCTTCGCGACCGACGCGACGCTCACGAAGGGCACGCCGCTCGGGGACCTGCAGGGCAACCTGATGAAGTTCGCGAGCATCAACAGCGCGGGCGAATCGTTTGCGCTGCGCGCGGAAGCCGACTACGAAGCTGCAGTTCCCGCAGTTGAGCTTGGAAAAGCAGATCGTGAAGGTCGAAGGCAAAGCGATCGCGCCCGCGACACGGAGACGGTCAAAGGCGGCGCCGAAGCGGAATTCGCGCTGACCGTGAAGAACGCCGGCGAAGTCGAAGCGCTGAACACCGAAGTGCGCGATGAGTTGCCGAACGGGATCGCCTGCGCGGAAATCGTCGCGGGCTCGATCTCCAATAAAGGCAGCTGCGCCTCCGGGGTGATCAGCTGGGGCGAAACCGGCCTCGGCCAGGAAGCGATCGGCGTTCCCGCGCTGGGTCAGACGGTGCTGCATTTCAGCGTCAAGCTCTCCACCACGCTCGACCCGGCGACGACGCTCGAAGACAAGGCGGGCGTGCGCGAGTACCACAGCGCCACGAACACCGGTGGCGAATACACGTACATCCCCGCCGAAAACATCGATCCGCTACTGAGCGAAAAAGAAGCAAACGTGCCGGCCGCCAACGCCCACGCGGCGCTCAAAACCGAAGAAGTCACGCTGACCAAGACCCACACGAGCGCGGTCAACGAACTCGGCAACAAAGTCAACGAAGCGACGATCGGCGAGGAAGTCACGTTCGAAGTCTCGGCAACGATCCCCTCCGGCACGACGCTCAGCGGCTTCGCCAAAATCAGCGACCCCGGTATCCCAACGACACGATTGACCTACGAAGTGGGCTCTGTGGAAGCACTTGTGAATGGCAGCGCAGCCCCGGGCACGTTCAAAACCGAAGAAGTCGCCGGCAGCCCCGTCGTCACGCTGCCCGAAAACTACGCCGCGCCCGCGGCGGAATCGGTGAAGGTGACGATGCGCTTCCGCACGCGCGTCGCGAACGTGGCTACGAACAACGCCGCGGGCAGCGCCGCCGAAAAGTCGATTCCCAACGAAGGCGAGCTCGCGTGGACGAACCCGCTGTCCGGCCCGCAGACTCGCAAAGCAAGCAACGAAGTGCCGCTGGTCGAGCCGTCGATCGTGCTCTCGGAAAAAAACAACGCCACAGAAGGCAAAGTTCACGGCGGGCAACTCGTCGAATACAAGCTCGGGGTCAAAAACGCCGCGAGCGCGAGCACCGCCTTCGACGGCGTGGTGATCGACACCGTTCCGATCGGTTTGACGCTGTCCAACGCCGCGGGTGAACCTTACAAAGAAGGTGAAGTGATCGAATCTGGCGGTGTATGGGACGGAAACGTCCGCACGATCACTTGGACCCTGACCCCGATCGAACCAAATCACGAAACGCCGCCTCGTGTTTTTCGCGAAGGTCAACGAAGAACCGGTCTCCTCGACGATCCTGACGAACAAAGCGATCGCCACCACGACGAGCATCAACGGCGCGAGCACCTTTGAGCGCACATTCGAAAACGCGCCGACCGCTCCGATCAAAACGCACTACGAATCGGAATCGAAAGGCGCCCTCGAAGTCGAAGGCGCGACGATCGCCAAGGGCGGCAGCCCCGAAAAGGCGACGATCGGCGAAAAGGTCACCTACACACTGACGGTCACGATCCCGGCCCGCACTGCGGCCTTCAACGATACGGTGATCGACACGCTGCCGAGCACGCTCGAACTCGCCGGGTACGTGAGCGCCAAATGCACGAGCGGCTGCGCGGCGGGCCCGACCGAAATCGAACCGAAACCGTATACGGCCGAAAACAACGTGGGCGCCGGCACGAACAGGGTCGCCTGGTATCTCGGCAACATCACCGGCGCGCCGGAAGTGCGCGTGCTGAAGCTGATCTACGTCGCGATCGTGCGCTCGACCCCGCGCGGCGGTGGCGCCGAAGTCAAAGCCCCGGCCGTGCTCGAAAACTCGGCGTCGCTGTACTACAACACGACCGACTCGGGCTACACGTTCAAAGCAGCGACCGTCCCTCCGGCGAGCTTCAACAAAACGGTCGGCCCGGTGCAGGCGAAAACGACGGTGATCGAGCCCAGTGTCGCGATCGTCAAGGAAGCCTCGGTCGACGGCGGCACGTTCAGCACGACGACGCCGTTCAAAGTCACCGACGGCGACACGATCGCCTACCGGCTCCAGGTCACCAACAGCGGCACCGCGCCGGCCTACAACGTGAGCGTCACCGACGCGCTGCCGGCGAGCGGGCTGACCGAAGTCAAAACGGTCGCCAACGCGCCGATCTCCAGCCATGAAGCGGAAGTCACGAAAGAAACCGCGAGCGAACTCGCGTGGACGATCCCGGCGCTGGGCACTCCCGCGAAACCGGGCAAGACGATCACGCTGGAATACACCGCCAAATTGGCCCCCGTGACGACGCTGCATCAGGGCCAGGAAATCGCCAACACGGCGAAGGTGCCGAGCTACTTCGGTGTGCCCGCGGCCGAACGCACCGGGGAAAGCTACTTCCACGAAGAAATCAAGTACCGCAAATACGTAGGCAACGAAGCGACGCTCGAGGCGAAGGTCGCGCTGCCGACGATCACGATTGAAAAGTGGTCGGAGCCTCCGGCATCGCGACCTCGGCCAACGCCGAAGTCGGCCAGCCGTTCACGTGGCGGGTGATCGTCAACAACACGTCGAAAGTGGCGGCAAAGAACGTCAAAGTCGCAGACATTCTGCCGGCCAACTGGGAATACGTCGCCGGCAGCGCTGAATTCAGCGGCGGCCACAAAGAAGCTCCCACGCAGTCGGGCTCGCTCGAACCGGGCAGGGAACTGACGTGGAGCACGAGCATCGAACTCGCAGCGGAAACGAGCACGACCCTCACCTACCAGGCCAAGCCCACGCTCGCAGCCGAGTCAAACCCCGGCAGCGGTGCAGGGCACCCGAACAAAAACACCGTGAGCGCGACCGTGCTCGACGCGGCCGGCAATCCCGAAGACGCCGAAGGCCCGTTCGCAGCCAGTCCGGCGAGCGCGCAGGGCATCCTCCTGGTGCCCGTGCTCGAAGTGACCAAGACGCCGGTCAAAGCGAGCGTCGCCGCGGGCGAAAAAGACTCCTACAAGATCGTCGTCAAGAACGCCGGCGCCGGCGTCGCACGCGAAGTGGTGGCCGAAGACACGCTCCCCGCGGGGATGACCTACAAAGCCGGCGCCGCCACCGCGTCTCCGGCCACCGGCTTCACCGAGCAGTCAGCAAGTGGATCGACGATCGTCTGGGAAGTGGCATCGATCGCGTCTGGCGTGTCGGTCGAAATCACGGTCCCCGTCGGCACCGAAGCGAGCCTCGCGAGTGGAACCAAACTGAAGAACACCGTCGCCGTCCACGCCACGGCGGCGCCGACGCCGGTCGAAGCGGAAGGGACGATCACGTTGACCACGAGCGCCGACCTGTCCGCCACCAAGACCATCGTGGGATCCGGCAAGGCCGTCCCCGGCGAGCCGCTCACCTACGAAGTCACCGCCACCAACAAAGGCCCGTCACTGGCGAGCGAAGTCAAGCTCGTCGACCATCTCCCTGCGGGCCTCACCTACAAGAGCTCCTCTCCCGCCGGGTGCAGCGTAGCCGCCGGCGTCGTGACCTGCGAAGCGGGCACCCTCGAACCCGGTCACAGCGCGGCATTCAAGATCGAAGTCCAGCTCGCCGCGAGCCTCACGGGCACGATCTCCAACACCGTCACCGCGGAAAGCCCGACCCCCGATCCCGAACCGAACAACAACAAAGCCACCAAGGAAGTCGCCGTCTCGCCCGAAGCGGATCTCGCGCTGGAAAAGACAGCACCGGCAACCGTCATCACAGGCGAAGAACTCACGTGGACCTTGACCGCCAAGAACAACGGGCCTTCCTCGGCCAAAGGGGCCACGGTCGTCGATCCCCTGCCGGCCGGGGCGAGCTATCTGACCTCCGCACCGTCCCAGGGTTCGTGTAAAGAAGCCTCGGGCACGCTCACCTGCAAACTTGAAGCACTCGCGGTCGGGGCCAGCGCCACGATCACGATCACCGCCAGGGTGACCGCCGCGCCGGGCGCGCTCACGAACACGGCGACGGTCAGCGGGGAAGAGACCGATCCGGAACCGGCGAACAACAAAGCGAGCGCAACGACCACCGTCACGGGCCCCCCGACGGTGGTCAAGGCGTCCGACAGTCCTGAAGCGACGATCGGCCATCGGATCGGCTACACGCTGACCGTGACGATCCCCGCGCATGCCGTCGTGTATGGCCAAACGGTGATCGACACGCTGCCGGACACGTTGGATTTCGACGAATACGTCAGCGCAACGTGCACCAGTGGCTGCACGACTCCGGAAACGACGATCGTCCCGCAGACCTACACGCCAAAAGTCCTGGTTGCGACACCGTTCACGACCAGCGTGGCCTGGTACCTGGGCAACGTGACAGCGGCCCCCACGGCGCGCACGGTCGTGCTGGTGTATCGCGCCAACGTGCGCTCCACGTCTCGTGGGTCTCCGGCGGAAAAGGTGCAGGCGCCCGCCGAAATCAAGAACTCGGCGACGCTCTACTACGACAAAGCGGCCAAAGGCTCATTCGAAAAAGAAACGATCCCCACCCCCGGGTCGTTCGAACACGAAACGGCCGCTGTCTCCATCACCACCGAAGTGGTCGAGCCGCAGCGTGGCGATCGTCAAGGAAGCCTCGGTCGACGGCGGCGCGTTCAGCGCGACGACGCCGTTCACGGTCACCGACGGCGACACGATCACCTACCGGCTCAAGGTCACCAACAGCGGCGCCGCGCCGGCGTACAACGTGAGCGTCACAGACGCGCTGCCGGCGAGCGGGCTGACCGAAGTCAAAACGGTCGCAAATGCGCCGATCACGAGCCACGAAGCGGAAGTCACCAAAGAAAGCGCGAGCGAACTCGCGTGGACGATCCCGGCGCTGGGCACCCCCGCCACGCCCGGTAAGACGATCACGCTCGAATACACCGCCAAATTGGCCCCCGTGACGACCCTGCACCAGGGCCAGGAAATCGCCAACACCGCGAAGGTGCCGAGCTACTTCGGGGTGCCCGCGGCGGAACGGACCGGGGAAAACTATTTCAAAGAAGCAATCAGCTACCGTACCTACAACGGCAACGAAAAGACGCTGACCGCGAAGGTCGCGCTACCGGTGCTGACGGTGACCAAGACTCCGCTGAAAGCGAGCGTCGCCGCCGGTGAAGAAGACACCTATACGATCGTCGTCGACAACGTCGGCACTGAAGTCGCGCACGAAGTGGTCGCCGAAGACACGCTGCCCCGCGGGGATGACCTACAAAGCCGGCGTCCGCCACCGCGTCTCCGACCACCGGCTTCTCCGAGAAGTCCGCGAGCGGATCCTCAATCGTGTGGGAAGTCGCGTCGATCGCGGCCGGCGCGTCTGTCGAAATCACCGTGCCCGTGGCACCGAAGCGAGCCTCGCCAGTGGGACCGAACTGAAGAACACCGTGGTCGTGCACGCCACCGCCGCACCCACCCCGGTCGAAGCGGAAGGCACGATCACCCTGACGACGAGTGCGGATCTGGAAGCGTCGAAGAGCGCCTCTCCGGAAACCGTGACGCCGGGCAGGGAAGTGACCTACACGATCTCTGCGCTCAACAAAGGTCCCTCGGTGGCAAAGGCCGTGAAGCTGACCGATCCGCTGCCGGTCGGCACCAAGTTCGTGAGTGCTGACACGGGCTGCGCGAACGTCGCGGGCACCGTGAAATGCGCAGTCGGCGAATTGGCCCCCAATGCGAGTGCGAGCTACCACGTGACGGTCCTGGTCGAAAGCTCGGTCACAAAACCGATCGTCAACACGGTCGAAGCCACCAGCGAAACCCCTGACCCGAATCCAAACAACAATAAAAAGTCGGTCGAAGTCGCGGTCACGCCCGAAGCGGACCTGGTGCTGGAAAAGCAGGCTCCTAAAACTGTGATCACGGGTGAGGAACTAACTTGGACGTTGAACGTCAAAAATGAAGGCCCCTCGGACGCCACCGGAGTCACGGTCGTTGACCCTCTGCCGCCTGGAACGAGCTATCTGAAATCGACGTCCTCCCAGGGCAAACCCTGCGAATACGCCGCGGGCCGGCTCACCTGCGAACTCGAAGGACTCGCCGACAAGGCCGGCGCGACGATCACGGTGACCGCCAAGGTGACCGCCGCGCCGGGACCCCTGACGAACACGGCGACGGTCAGCGGTGAAGAGCCCGATCCGGAATCGGCCAACAACAAAGCGAGCGCGACGAGCACCGTCCTGGAACCCCCGTCGGTTTCGAAGTCCTCCGACAGTCCCGAAGCGACGATCGGTCATCGGATCGCCTACACCCTGACCGTGACGATCCCCGCGCAGGCCACCACATTCAACCAGACCGTGATCGACACGCTGCCGAACACGCTCGACTTCGACGAATACGTCAGCGCCACGTGTACCGTGGGATGCACGACCCCGGAAACGACGGTCGCTCCGCAGACCTACGTCCCGAAAATCGCCGGCTCCGCCCCTGAAATAACGAGCGTCGCCTGGTATCTGGGCAACCTGACGGCGGCGCCCACAGCGCGCACGATCGTGCTCGTCTATCGCGCCAGCGTCCGCGAAGCGCCGCGGGGGTCATCGACCGAAAAAGTACAGACGCCCGCCGAAATCAAGAACTCGGCGACGCTCTACTTCAACCAGACCGACAAGGGCCCTTTCGAAGAAGCAACGATCCCAACCCCAGAATCATTTGACCAGCAGACCCCCGCGGTGTCCACCAGCACCAAAGTGCTCGAGCCGTCATTGACCTTGACCAAGGAAGCCTCGGTCAATGGCGCTCCCTTCAGCGCCGCGCCGTTCACGATCACCGCCGCCGACACCGTCACCTACCAGTTGCAGGTGCAGAACACGGGCACCTCTCCGGCCTACAGCGCCGACGTAACCGATGTGATCCCGGCCGGGCTCACGGTCGTGTCCACCGTTACAAATCCCGCCGCGACGGAAACCAAAGCTTGGAGCGAAGCCCACCCCGAAATCGCCTGGCAGATTCCGGGGCCGCTCCAGCCGGGCAAAAAAATCACGCTCGAATACTCGGTCAAGCTCGCGACGAGCAGCGTGAAAGACGGTGAAGAGCTCAAGAATACGGCGACCGTGCCCTCCTACTTCGGCGCCTCCGAAGCCGAACGCAACGAACACAAAAAGAACTTCGCCGGCGAAGACATCCTCTACCGCGAATACGAAGGCCCCTCGGCGCGGCTCACCGCCACGGTTGCGCTGCCGGTGCTCGGGGTGACGAAGACAGCACTCGAACCAAGCGTGATCGCGGGCAACAAAGACTCCTACACGATCATCGTCCACAACTCCGGCACGAGCATCGCCCACGAAGTGAAGGTGGTGGACACGCTGCCCACGGGCATGACCTACCAGGCCAACACGGCCACCGCGGAACCCGCGACGGGCTTCACCGAGGAATCGATCGTCGGCCATCTCGTGACGTGGAAGATCGCCACGATCGGCAGCGGAGAAACAGTCGAAATCAATGTCCCCGTCGGCATCGAAGCGAGCGTCACCGCCCCCGAACTCAAAAACAAGGTCGCGGTAACCTCCACAGAGCAAACCACCCCCGCAGAAGCCGAAGGCACAATCAAAGTCACCACCAGCGCGGAACTGGTGGCTTCGAAGAGTGCGTCTCCGGAATCGGTGACGCCGGGTAGGGAAGTGACCTATACGATCGGAGTGCTGAATGAAGGCCCGTCGGTCGCGCGTGCGGTGAAGCTGGTTGATCCGTTGCCGGCGGGGACGAAATTTGTGAGCGCGGACGTGGGTTGTGCGAATGTGGCGGGCACGGTTGAATGCGCGGTCGGCGACTTGGCGCCCAATGCGAGTGCGAGCTATCACGTGACGGTGTTGGTGGAAAGTTCGGTGACGAAGCCGGTTGTGAACACGGTTGAAGCGACCAGCTCGACTCATGACCCGGAACCGGCGAACAACAAACACTCCGTCACGGTCGACGTTACGCCGGAAGCGGATCTCGTGCTGGTAAAGACCGCTCCGGAAACCGTGATCACGGGGGAGGAATTGACCTGGACGTTGAACGTTAAAAATAAAGGCCCCTCTGACGCGACGGGAGTGACGGTCGTCGACCCGCTGCCGGCTGAAACGAGCTATCTGAAGTCAACGTCGTCGCAGGGCTCATGCCTGAACAACGCGGGTCAAGTTACATGCAAGCTTGAAGGACTCGCCAACAAAGCGAGCGCCACGATTACGGTAACCGCGAGGGTGACCGGCCCGCCGCGTTCGCTGACGAATACCGCGACGGTCCAAGGCGAACAGACCGACCCGCACCCGGAAAACAATAAAGCGAGCGCGATGACGACGGTCCTTGAACCTCCGTCGATCGCGAAGGCCTCCGATAGTCCCGAGGCGACGATCGGTCATCGGATCACCTACACGCTGACCGTGGCGATCCCCGCGGGCGTGGCGACGTACAACCAAACGGTGATCGACACGCTGCCGAACACGCTCGACTTCGACGAATACGTCAGCGCGAGTTGCACCGCGGGATGCACGACGCCGGAAACGGCGATCGTCGCGCAGACATACAAGCCGGATGTGCTCGCCACTGCGCCGTTTACGACGAGCGTGGCGTGGTATCTCGGCAACCTGACCGCGGCGCCGACGGCGCGCACGGTTGTGCTTGTCTACCGAGCGAGCGTGCGCGAATCCCGTCGCGGAGCCCCTCCGTCCGAAGCGGTGCGGGCGTCCGAGGAAATCGAAAACGGCGCGGCGCTTTATTTCAACCAGACGAACAAGGGCCCCTTCGAAGAAGCGACGATCCCGGCGCCGGAATCCTTTGACCAGCACTCGGCGGAAGTGTCGAGCACGACCAAAGTGGTCGAGCCGTCGTTGACCCTGACGAAGGAAGCCTCGGTCAACGGGGCTACCTTCAGCGCAGCGCCGTTCACGATCGCGGCCGGAGACACGGTCACTTATCGCCTGACGGTAAAGAACACCGGGACCTCGCCCGCCTACAACGCAGATGTGACCGATACACCGCACAGCGGGCTCGTCGTGGTGGGCACCGTGCCCAACCCCGCGGCGCCGGTGACCAAAGAATGGAGCGAAGCCGACCGCGAAATCGCCTGGCAGATCACGGGACCGCTCGCGGCTGGAGCAGAAACAACGCTCGAATATGAAGCGCAGCTTGCCGTGAAGAGCGTCAAAGACGGTGAAGAGCTCAAGAATACGGCGACCGTGCCCTCCTACTTCGGCGCCTCCGAAGCCGAACGCAACGAACACAAAAAGAACTTCGCCGGCGAAGACATCCTCTACCGCGAATACGAAGGCCCCTCGGCGCGGCTCACCGCCACGGTTGCGCTGCCGGTGCTCGGGGTGACGAAGACAGCACTCGAACCAAGCGTGATCGCGGGCAACAAAGACTCCTACACGATCATCGTCCACAACTCCGGCACGAGCATCGCCCACGAAGTGAAGGTGGTGGACACGTTGCCTCTCGGCATGACCTACGAAGCCAACGCGGCCAACGCCAATCCGGCGACCGGCTTCTCCGAGGAATCGGTGCTCGGCAACGTCGTAACGTGGAAGATCGCCTCGATCGGCGTCGCTGAAAACGTCGAAATCAATGTCCCGGTCGGCATCGAAGCGAGCGTCGAAACCGGCAGCGAACTGAAGAACAAAGCCGCGGTTACCTCGACCGAGCAGACGACCCCCGTCGAAGCGGAAGGCCCGATCAAAGTCACTACGAGCGCCGACGTGGAAGCGAAAAAGAGCGTGCTCGGCGCCACCACCACGGCGGTCCCGGGCGCTGAGCTGACATACGTCGTTGCGGCGAAGAACAAGGGCGGCCCGTCGGTTGTGCGCGCGGTCCACCTGATCGACAAACTGCCGCCGGGCGTCGCCTTCGTCAGCGCCCAGACAGGCTGTACACAGAGCGCGGGCACCGTGACCTGCGAAGCGGGGAATCTCAACCCCGAACAGGAAGCCTCCTTCCAGATCGTCGTCTCCGTCCTCAGCAACTACAGCGGCTCGATCTCGAACACGGTGCGCGCCGAAAGCACGGCGACCCCCGGGCACCCCGCCACGCCCGACCCGGACCCGACGAACAACGAACGCTCCGTGGAAGTCTCGACCCTGCCGAGCGCCGACCTCGAACTGGTCAAGACCGCGCTCACGCCGGAAGTCCACCCCGGACAGCAGGCCGACTTCTCGCTGGTTGTGACCAACAAAGGCCCGAGCGACGCCGCCGCAGCGAAGCTGATCGACACGCTGCCCGCGGGCCTCTCCTACGTGAGCGCCGGCGGCGTCTCGTGCGAAGCGGCCGGGCAGGTGGTGACCTGCGCGCTGGGCACCATCACGGCGGGGAGCAGCGTCACGGTCGAGCTGGTGGCGCAGCCAGTGGGTCTCGGCTCTTACACCAACACAGGCGTCGTCTCCAGCACGACGCCCGACCCCGACCCGGGTAACAACTCCTCCGAAGCGACCGTCAAAGTCGTCCCCGTCCCTGTGGTCACACCCGTGACGCCGCCGACGGCCGCGACTCCCCCGGCCTCCGGCGTCAGCCCGAGCACCGGGAGCATGTCACGGACCAAAGTGACCCTGCGCAAGCTCGTCCGCGAGCACGTCCTCGCCCCCGGCGGGCGCCTGGACTACCGGCTGATCGTGCGAAACGCTGGCGCGCAGACCGCCGAAAAACTGAAGGTGTGCGACAACCTCCCCGAACAGACGACGGTCCTCAGCCGCGGCGGCGGACACCTCGCCGGCGCCCGCATCTGCTTCACGCTTGCGACGCTCGCCGCCGGCCGTAGCCACACCTTCACGATCGCCCTGCGCGCCGATTCCGATGCCCGCACGCGAATCGTCAACCACGCGACGGTCACCGGCAGGAACTTCGATCCCGCCCATGCGCGGGTGTCCACCCCGGTACAGAAAGCGAGCTCGGCCCCAGCCCGCGAAAACCATGTCACCGGCTAGCACGCCGCTACGGTGGGACACCACTCGTGGGCGGCGCCGTGCGATTCCGATCGTCTTATCCGGAGCGATCATCCTGAGCGCCGGGATCCTGCTGAGTCAGCCGGCTGCATACGCGACGCTCAGCGCGAGCGCGAGCGCGAGTGCAGGCGCACCGTTCGCTCGCGCCGCCTCCGCCGGGCCCCCGACCCCCGCGCGAGCGTGGGTCGCGAAGGTCGTTTACCCGACCCTCGCCCGCACCGCGCCGAGCCTAACGGGCGCGCGGCGCCTGTTCACGGTCGCGCCGGTGTCTGCGTGGGGCGCCCCGACCGAGCTGCTGGTCCTCGGCTCCCGCGTCGACGCCGCCGGGCATCCCTGGCTGCGCGTGCGGCTCGATTACCGCCCGAACGGCTTCGCCGCGTGGATCGACGAGGAAGATGCGGTCCTGCACGAAGACCCCTGGCGGATCGTGGTCTCGCGCGCGGACCGCGACGTGAAGGTCTACGACGCCGACCGCCTGATGCGGACCTTCGCGGCCGTCGTCGGCAAGCCCTCGACGCCAACCCCCGCCGGCCTGTTCGCGATCGCCGCCGAGCTGCCCCAGGGCACCGGCAAAGACTTCGAGGGCACCTGGGTGCTGCCGCTGACCGCGCACTCAGAAGTGCTGAAGAGCTTCGAAGGCGGCGACGGCCAGGTCGCGCTGCACGGCCGCGGCGGCGCGAGCCTGGCAGACCCGCTTGGAAGCGCCCGCTCGCACGGCTGCGTACGTCTGGCCAACGCGGCGATCGGCTGGATCGCGGGGCACGTGCCGGTCGGCACGCCGGTGCGTATTCTCTGACAGCGTGACTGTGCGTAGAGGTCGTCCGCGATGAGTCCCGGCGACCGGAAGATCCTCGCCGTCTTGGGCACCGCCCAGTTCCTGATGGTGCTCGACCAGGCGGTGATGAACGTGTCGATCTCCCAGCTCGTCGCCGACTTCCACACGAACGTGACGACGATCCAGGCGGTGATCGCCCTGTACTCGCTCGTGATGGCCGCGCTGATGATCGCCGGCGGCAAGATGGGCGACATCTGGGGCCGGCGGCGGGCGTTCTCGATCGGCCTCGTGATCTACGGCACCGGCTCGGCGCTGACGGCGGCGGCGTGGAGCGTGGGCGCGCTGCTCGTCGGCTGGTCGCTGCTGGAGGGGATCGGCGCCGCGCTCGTGCTGCCGGCGCTGGTGGCGCTGACCGCGCGCAGCTTCGAGGGGCCGGCGCGCGCACTCGCGTACGGCGTGCTCGGCGGCGTCTCCGGCGCGGGGATCGCGGTCGGGCCGATCCTCGGCGGTTGGGTGACGACGAACCTGACGTGGCGGATCGTGTTCGTCGGTGAGGTCGTCGTCGTGATCCTGATCCTGCTTGCGGTGCGTCTCTTGCCGAAGGACTCCGGACAGCCGGGGGCGGAGCTCGATCGCGTCGGCGCCGTGCTGTGCGCGCTCGGCCTCGCGCTGGTCGTCTTCGGCGTGCTGGAGGCGAGCACCTGGGGTTGGCTGCAGCCCCGCAACTCGCCGATCGAACCGTTCGGGTTCTCGCTGACGCCGTTCGTGATCGCGGCCGGGCTCGCGGTCATCGGTGGCTTCCGCGCGTGGGAGCGCCGGCGTGAGCGTCTGAAAGAGCAGCCGCTCGTGCACTTTCGCCTCCTCTCGATTCCGGCGATGCGCAGCGGGTTGACGACGTTCCTGTTCCAGAACCTGATCCTGATGGGCGTCTTCTTCGCGATCCCGCTGTATTTGCAGGTCGTGCAGGGCTTCGACGCGTTCCAGACGGGCGTCAGGATGCTGCCGGTGTCGGTCACGCTGTTCGTGACGGCACTGATTGGCTCGCGCCTGGCGGGTCGCTACCCCGCGCGCACGATCGTCCGCGCGGGCCTGGCGCTGCTGCTCGCAGCCTGCCTGCTGCTGCTCGCGACGATCAAGCCGGAAATCGAGACGGTCCCGTTCGCGATCGCGATGGCGGTGCTTGGCATCGGGATGGGCCTGATCGTCTCCCAGCTCGGCAACGTCGTGCAGTCCGCCGTCGGCGACGAGGACCGCAGCGAGGCCGGCGGCCTGCAGTTCACCGCCCAGCAGCTCGGCGCGGCGATGGGGACGGCGCTGATCGGCGCGATCGTGATCAGCGGGCTGATCGCCGGCTTCTCGGGCAAAGTCGAGAGCGACCCGCGGGTCTCCGCGGCGGTCAAGCAGCAGGTCGGGATCAAGCTCGAGGGCAACGTCAGCTTCGTCTCGATCGACCAGGTCCGCGCCGGCGCACAGGCGGAGGGCCTCGACGCGCAGAGCACCGAAGCGATCGTCGAAAGCTACGCCGAAGCGCAGCTCACGGCGCTGAAGACCGGGCTGCTGATCGCCGGTTTGCTCGTCTGCGCGGCCTTCTTCGCGACCCGGAACCTGCCCGCGGAGGTCATGGCGGCGAGACCGCCGCCCGAGGCTACGACCTGATCTCCTGCCGCGATCTGACAGGTCCTCGCGACCTGGCTTCCCGCCGCGAGTAGATCTCCCGTCGGGTCACGCCACAGCGCGCAGCCGCCGGTAGGGCGTGCCGCGCAGCTCGCGGATGAGCGCGTCGACGACCCCCTCCTCGTCCTCCTCCAACCCGTCGGTGACGGCGCCGATCACCGCGCGCTTGCGCTCCAGCAAGGCCCCGATCGTTTCATCGACCGTGCCGGCGGCGAGCAGGTAGGTGGCGTTGACCGTGTCCTCTTGGCCGATGCGATGACAGCGGTCCTCGGCCTGGTCGTGCTTGGCGGGCGTCCAGTCGAGCTCGAGGAAGGCGACGTTCGAGGAGCGCGTCAACGTGATCCCGTGGCCGGCCACCTCGATCGAGCAGATGATCAGCTGGTTCTGAGCGCAGTCGGGCTCCTGGAAGGCGCGCAGCGCCTCCTCGCGCGCGACGGGGGAGTCTTCGCCGAGGATGTGCAGCGCGTGCGGGAAGCGCTCGAGCAGCGCGCGCTGGATCTCGCGATGGTGGGCGAACACGACCAGGCGCTCGCCCGAAGAGCAGAAGTCGTGGATCCAGGCGAGCGCCGCGTGGAGCTTGCCGCGGGCGGCGAGCAGCTTCAGCGCGTTCAGCCGCACGAGGCGTTCGGCGCGCAGCGCCGCCGCGACGCGCGCGTCGAGCTCGTGCAGGTCCAGCGGCTGGCTCTGCAGCCACGCGACGAGGTCGCGCTCGGCCAGGCGGTACTCGGGCTCGTTGTCGAGCTCGATCGGCACGACCGCGCGCGTCTTCGCCGGCAGCTGGGGCAGCACGTCGGCCTTTAGCCGCCGTGCGAAGCAGCGCGCGCGCAGGTGCCAGTGCAGGCGCAGGTGCGCGTCGGGGCCGCGGAAGCGCTTGCCGAACTGCGCGCCCGAGCCGAAGTCGGCCAGGCGCCCGAGGATCCGCAGCTGGGAGATCAGCTCCGGTGGGCGGTTCATCACGGGCGTTCCCGTCAGCGCGAGCACGAGCCCGTCGCGCGGGACCGACGTCGACAGGTGCGCAACCGCCTGGGTGCGCTTGGCGGCCGCGTTCTTGCAGTAATGGGACTCATCTAGCACCAGGGCGCGGGGGGCGATGGCCGCGAGCGCTGGCAGCCGTCCGGCGACGATGTCGTAATTGACGACGGTCACATCGGCCGGCTCGATCGGCGCGCTCGCGCGGGTGCCGGTCAGCGCTTGGGCGCTGCGGTGCGGCAGCCACAGCGAGAGCTCGCGCAGCCAGTTCAGCTTGAGGCTCGCCGGGCAGACGACGATCGCGGGGTAGGCGTTGTCGGCCTCCAGCGTCGCGAGCGCCTCGATCGTCTTGCCGAGACCCTGCTCGTCGGCGAGGAATGCGCGTCGCTGCGCGAGCAGGTAGCTCACCCCCGCGCGCTGGAACGGCTTCAGCTCGCCGCCGAGCCTGGGCACTTCGAGCGGCGCTTCGGTTGCGCCCGACAGCTCCACCAGGCCGGCGGCGCGGGCATGCTCCTCACGGATCTCCTGTAACAGCGTGAGCGCCTCGGGCGCGATCCAGGTTTCGTGGGCGGCGAGGAACTCGTCGAGCTCGGGAACGCAGAACGGATCGGCGCGGATCGCGGGCATCCCCGCGTGCTCGCCTGGAGCCCCCAGCGCGTGTCCCCGGCCGCCGTGGCCGGACTTGCCGGGCGCGGCGCCACTGAGCGCGATGAAGGTCTCGAGCTGCGCGGCGTCGTGACCGGGCGCGAGCACGAACGTCGGATCCTCGTGTAGGGCGGATACCTCCAGCACCGCGGGCGGCACGGGCCGGCCATCGCGCAGCGCGGCGATGCAGCGCTTGGCCCCGGGGCTGATCCAGCCCCGCAGCCGTCCGTCCATCAGCCGCCACGAGTCGAGCGTCAACGGCACGGTCGCCCCGCCGGGGACGGTGGCGGCTCCTTCGCGCAGCTCCCGCGGCAGGCGCGAGGTTCCTCCCAGCAACAGGAACACGGGCTGCTTCTGCGGTCCCTCGACCTCGATCGTGCCCGTCCAGGTGGTGGCGCGCGCTAGCCAGCTCTGTACGCGCGGATCGATCCGGTTGACATCGAGCTCGGCGATCAGCTCCGCGATCGCTTCGGCGTCGTGCTCGACGGTGGCCAGCGCGAACGTCGCGTTCGGCCCGTCCAGCGCGCGCAGGTTGCCGCGGCCGGCAAGCACGCGGGCCAGTGGCGCGTGGACGGCGTCGACCATGATCCAGTGCTCGCCGCGGCGGTCGCGGCGCAGTTCGACTTCATGTGAGGGCGAGCCCCGCCCGGGCGAGCTGGAAGCGCCGTCGGAGGCCCCGTTTTTGATCTCTGTGAGCGCGTGGGCCGCGTCGTCGGTCAGGCGCAGGCGCGCGGGAGCGGCGGGCAGCTCCTCGACCAGGCGCGCGGCGCGATCGTCGAGCGGGATCAACGCGCGGGCGATCGCGGGCAGGCGGTAGCCGCCGGGATGCTCGAGCAGCGACTCCGCCAGCTCGGGCGCTGTGTCGGTGGCGAAGCTCAGCCACCAGTTCTCATCGGGCCGGGCGAGGTCGAGCACGCATTCGTCGTGGCGGCGCCTTGCGCGCCGGCGCTCGATCGCGCGGGCGAGAGCCTCCGTTATCTCGGGTTCAACGGTAAGGCCCGCGAACAGCCGCGCAAGCGCCTCCGCGCGCTCGGGATCGAGCGGAACGCACCACGCCCGCTCGCCGGGATCCCAGCGGCGGCCTGGCAGAGCGCGCAGCAGTTGACGCAGGCGCTCGTCGTAAGGGAATTGGAGAACGGCCTCACCGTCGGCGAGCGAGGCGTGGAAGTGAGAAGGCGACACGAGCACTCAACGATAGGCAACGCCCTGGATGAGAGCGGGTGAGGCGCCCGACCTCCTCGATCGTCTTGCGTCGGCGAAGGACCGTGCGGCCGATGAATCCGGTGGCTGGGAGGCCGGTGCGCCGCTCAGCGATCTGGCGAGGTTGGGCTTTCCCCAAGGTTGGTTGTCGTGGTCATGACCGACGCGGCGCCGCCGCCCATCACGCGCCTCACCAACCCGGGCGTGAGCACGCGAAACACCGCCGCCAGGGCATAGGGGCGGGGGACATAGCGCTCGGCCTTGCGGCCGGGGCCGGCCTGGTAGATCGCCTCGGCCGCGTTCTCCGGCGTGGAGACGATCCAGCGTGTGAGTGCTTTCTCGGTTAGCTCCGTCTGGGGAAAGCCCTCGGTCGAGATGAACCCGGGCAGCACCAGCCCGACGTGGACGCCATACGGGCGCTCCTCCGCCCACAGCGCGTCCGACCAGCCGGCGAGCGCAAACTTGGAGGCTGAGTAGGCGCCCGCGCCCGCGCGCGCGACACGGGAAGAGGTCGAGGCGACGTTGACGATCGCGCTCGGCGCGGAGGCGCGCAGCAGGGGCAGTAAAGCCTCGGTGAGGCGGACGGGCGCGTCGAAGTTGAGCGCCATCGTGCGGCGCACGTTCTCGTAGCCTCCGTCGGCGAAGCGCGCGCGCCAGCCGGAGCCGGCGTTGTTGACCAGCAGGTCGAGGCGTCCGTGGTGCTCCTCGATGTGCGCGCGGATGCGCGCGGGTGCGTCCTCGTCGAGGAGATCGACGGCCAGGAAGCTGACGCGCTGCTCGCCCAGTGAAGCGGCCAGCGCGCGCAGTCGCTCCTCGCGGCGTGCCACGAGGACCAGCGAGGCGCCCGGCTCGCGCGCCAGGCGGCGGGCCGCCGCTTCCCCGATCCCGCTCGAGGCCCCTGTGATCACAGCGATCATCTTCGCCACAGCCTATCTCTCTGCCCTTGCGTCCAGCCAGCACGTGTTCAGCCAGTACGGTTGGGGGCATGGACCCAGTGGATTCGGCGAGGAAGCTCCAGGCGCTCGAGCTGTTCCAGTCTCTGCCCAGCCGCTATGACCAGCTGAGCGCGGCGTTGAGCTTCTGGCAGGATCCCCGCTGGCGGCGCGCCATGGTGGACGCGGTGGTGCCGGCGGCGAATGAGCGGATTCTCGACGTGGCGACCGGCACGGGGATGGTCGCGGCCGAGCTGCGCGCTCGCGCGGACTGCACCGTCGTCGGCCTCGACCAGAGCCCGCAGATGCTCGCCGCCGCGCGGACGCGTTTCGCGAGCGACGGCGCGCGCGTGGAGTTGATCGAAGGCCAGGCCGAGGAGCTGCCGTTCGCGGACGAGAGCTTCGACGCGCTGACCTTCACGTATCTGCTGCGCTACGTCGACGATCCCCCCTCGACGATGAAGGAGCTGGCCCGGGTGCTGCGCCCGGGCGGGCGGATCGCCTCGCTGGAGTTCGGCGTGCCCCCGCGTCGCGTGCCGCGCGAGGCATGGCGGCTGTACACGGCGGTCGGGCTGCCGGCGCTCGGGCGAGTCGCATCGCGCGAGTGGGCCGAGGTGGGCCGGTTTCTCGGGCCGAGCATCTCGGGCTTCTACGAAAGACACCCGCTGGAGCGGATCGTCGGCTACTGGGAGGACGCGGGACTGAGCGAGGTGAAGGTGCGGCTGATGAGCCTCGGCGGCGGAGTGGTGATGTCGGCGCGAAAGCCTGCCGAGCGCTCGTGAAGGCTCTGTTTGTGAGCGCGCGGGATCACAGGGCCTCAAGCCGTGCCCTGACTCAGCGTGCCCCAGACGCGTGCGAAATCAGACGCGGGTGGGGGAGCGGCGCGAGGCGAGGTACTCCTGGTTGGCCTGGCGCTCGCCGCGGATCTGGATCGCGATGAAGATCAGGATGATGTTGACGAGCAGGCCGATCCCGCCGAAGACGGCGATCAGGCCGATGTCCTTGGAGACGGCCTGAGTGGTGGCGAGCAGCATCGTGGCGAGCGGCATGAATCAGAGCCTACCAACGAGACGAGACGCGCGCCGGTGTCGTAGCCTTGGGCCGGCTGCCACAGAAGAGAAAGCCAGGAGAGGTGCCGGAGCGGTTGAACGGGCACGACTGGAAATCGTGTGACGGGGGTAACCTCGTCCGAGGGTTCGAATCCCTCCCTCTCCGCTATCGACCAGACCGGTTCCCCTAAAACGCTCGATCGCCCCGCGTTTTATGCCCTGCGCCCGGGAGGGTGGCGGGACTTTGTAACGGTCTTGCACCCGCCCTACACGGCCTGGAACCTCGCCAACGTGGCAATCGGGGCGGCCCTCGCCCCGCACCTGTACGCAGGTCGGCTGCTGGCGAGCCTGGGCGCGTTCCTCCTCGGGGTCGGTGTCTGCGCGCACGCGCTGGACGAGCTGAACGGCAGACCGCTCGGTACGCAGCTCTCCAGCCGCACGCTGGCGGCGATGGCGGGCGTATCGCTGGCGGGAGCGGTCGCGCTCGGGATCGTCGGGGCTGTGACGATCTCGCTGACGCTGATCCCGTTTGTGCTCGCGGGTGCCTTCATCGTGCTCGCCTACAACCTCGAGTGGTTCGGTGGACGTTTTCACACCGCCTTCTGGCTCGCCGCCGCCTGGGGTGCCTTTCCGGCCCTGACCGGCTACTGGGTCAACGCGCTACAGCTACGCGCACCGGCGCTGCTCGCCGCGCTCGCCTGCTTCATGCTCACGATCGCCCAGCGGCGCCTCAGCACTCCGGTGCGCGAGTTGCGCCGTCGCACCGTCTCGCTCAGCGGCGAGCAGCGCCTCGCGGACGGCTCGGTCGTGCCGCTCGACGCCGCGCGTCTGGCCGCCCCACTGGAGGGCGCGCTGGGTGCATGGGCGCTCGGGGTTGTGCTGCTCGCCGTCGGGATGGTGCTCGCGCGGTTGTGAGTGAGCGCGACGCGCGGGAGCCTCAGCCCGCGGCGGGCGCCGGCTCGACCTCGATACCACGTGCGGCTTCTGCGTGCTCGCGGCTGTCGCGCGAGGAGATCAGGACGGCGGTGAGGATCGCCCCGACGATTGCGAAGCCCGCGCCGACGAGGAACGCGCGGTCGAAGCCTTTCGTCAGCGCGACCGACGTGCTGTGCCCGCCTGCGTGGAGCAGGCTCTGGGTGCGGCTGTTGGCGACGGTGGCGAGGATCGCCAGGCCCAGCGCGCCGCCGACCTGTTGGGAGGTGTTGATCAGCCCAGAGGCGAGGCCCGCCTCGTGTGGTTTGGTCCCAGTGACCGCGGCGATCGTCACGGGGACGAAGGAGAACCCGAGCCCGAACGCCGCGAGCAGCGACGGCCCGAGCACGTTTGCGGTGAAGGAGCCACCCGGCGCGGGGACACGCGAGAACCACAACAGGCCGGCAGCGATCAGCAACAGGCCCCCGATCAGAGTCGGCTTGAAGCCTATGCGCGTGACGAGTTGCGAGGCGGCGCCGGCCGAGAGGATGATCCCGATCGAGAGCGGCAGGTAGGAGAGACCGGCTTTGATCGGCGAGTAGTGCAGGACATCCTGGAGGTAGAGGGAGATGAAGAAGAACATCGAGAACAGCGACATCCCGATCAACAGGCCGACGATGTCAGCGCCGCGCAAAGTGCGCAGGCGGAAGATCGAGAACGGCAACAGCGGGTGGCGCGGTGCGCAGCTCGATCGCGACGAACGCCGCGAGCAGCACGGCCGACGCCGGCGAGCCGCGACAGCGTCGCGGTCGAGCCCCAGCCGACGTTGACGGCGTCGACGACCGCGTAGACGAGCAGCGCGAGGCCGGCCGTGACCGTCACGGCGCCGGGCAGGTCGAAGCCCTTGGTGCCGTCGTCGGCGCGGCTCTCGAGCAGCAGTCGCGGGGCGAGCGTCGCCGCGATCAGCCCGATCGGAACGTTGACGAACAGCACCCAGCGCCAGCTCAGGCCGCTCGTGAGGATCCCGCCGAGCAGCACGCCGGCCGCGCCGCCGGCGCCTGCGACCGCGCCCCAGACGCCGAGCGCGCGGTTGCGCTCGGCCCCTTCGGCGAACGTCGTGGTGATGATCGAGAGGGCGGCCGGCGAGACGATCGCGGCGCCGAGGCCCTGGACCGCGCGCGCGACGATCAGCCACGCCTCCGATTGGGCCAGACCGCCGGCCAGCGAGGCGAGCGAGAACAGGACCAGGCCGAGCATGAACATGCGCCTGCGCCCGAGCAGGTCGGCGAGCCGTCCGCCGAGCAGCAGGAAACCGCCGAAGGTGAGCGTGTAGGCGTTGACGACCCACGAGAGGTTGTCGCGCGAAAAGTGCAGCGCCGCGCCGATCGAGGGCAGCGCGACGTTGACGATCGAGGCGTCGATCACGATCACGAACTGCGTCATCGCCAGGAGCATCAACGCGAGGTTCTTAGCCCGCGGCGTGTCGAGGCTCATCTCCTCGGCTTCGTGCGGCGTGTCGAGGCTCGCCGGCTCGCCTTCTCGCGGCGCGCCGGCCGGCGCGCCGCGATCGGTTGCAACGTCGTCGTTCAAAGCCTGGCCTCGCGGATTCGCTCAGGATATCCGCGAGGCGCGCAGCTCCCCGTATGAGGTCCGCGGCTCCCCGTGGGGGCCTGCGGTCGTGTGGGTTGGTCAGCCCTTCAGCGAGTGGAATTCGCCCAGGGGGTTCGGCAGCTTCGGTGTGAACGGTTCGAACTTGTACGGCTTCGAAACGTCGAAGCCTTCTTTTTCGGCGGCTTTCTTTTCCGCGAACGGCAGCAGCGCTTCGACCGCCTGGCCGATGTTCTTCAGCAGCAGCGTGCGCTCGTAACCGTTGTTGTTGGGCGGTTCGATCGATTCAGCCGTCTTCTGGATACCGGTGATCTGAGTGATCGGGCCGCCGTCCCCGCCGGCCACGTCGCCTCCCACGACGCGTGCGAGCGTGCGGTGATCGGACTCGATGCCCATGATCCGCGCGGCCGTGACCCGCAGGTCCGGAGTGCTGAAGTGGCGGACCCCGACCAGATAGGCGGCGATGAACGCATCCTCGAGCGTGACGAGGATGTTGAGCGTCGTCTGCGCGTCGGCGAACATCTTCGGCGGGTAGTAGAAGGACGTGAACGGGCTGGGCTTTTTCGTGAGGCTTTCCTCGAGCAGGTAGTGGGACATCTCCTCCTGCACAGCCCCCTTCAGGTAGCCCTGATCATCGGCCGGGATGTTCTTGAAGAACGGCGCCGTGTTGATGATGTTTGTGTAGGTCGTGACCGCCAGCGCCTCCGTGATCTGCGCCGCTTCCAGGATCGCCAGGTCGCTCTTGGCCGACCCGCCTCCCTTGCCCTTGCCCTTGCCCTTGGCAAGCGCGATCGTGGGCGCCAGCGCGCCCATGCCCGCGGCGCCCGCGCCCGCCACGGCCGCGCCCTTGAGGAAGCTCTTGCGTGTCGATGCCGCCGTTCGGTCTTCTTTGGCTTGCGGCCCCGTGGTGTCGATCGCGGGAGTGTTGTGCTCGTCGTGCATTGTCCGCTCCATTCGTTTTGGGTATCTCATCGAGGAGCACGTACGCTTGGTCTCGTCTCCCGGGGGGATCTACGGGACGGACCTGGAGACGGATCATCAAAATCGGAGCCCTCGAAGGCGCTGGTGGGCACGCGGGCCGTCTAGCCTGATGGACATGGGAAAGCGTGACGCACAATCAGTGACACTGGCGCTGATCTCGCTCGACGACGCTCGTGACGCACTCGCGAGCGGCCGTCGGGATGCGGCGATCCAGGCCATGCAAGAAGCTCACCGCACGCTTGAGGGGATCGGCCATGCCGCCGGTGTGCCGGTCGCCCAGGCCGCGCGACGGCTCGGTGTCTCGGTGCCGACCGTGCGCTCGTGGATAGCGCGTGGCGCGCTGCGCGCGATCAAGGGCTCGAGCCCCGTCCAGGTCGAACCCGAGAGCCTGCGCAGCGTGAGCCGCGGGCTTGACGAGTTGCGAGAGCGTGGCCAGGACCGCGATTGGCTGCAGGCGCTCGTGGACTATCTCGATGACCGCGAGGCACGCCGCAGCCCAGCCCTGAAGGAGGGCCTGGAGCAGCTTGCACGCGGGGAACTCGGACCGGCCTGATGGCGTAGAGGGCGCCGCCCGATGAACGACGAGCTGCGCGAGCTGCTCGACAACGTCCTCTGAGCAAGGCCACGACGAGAAGCAGCCGGTCGGGTGATCTCGCCGAGCAAATCCTGTGCGGCGAGGGGGAATCCCTAGACTGGACGGCCCTGCGCCTGTAGCTCAGCTGGATAGAGCGCCGCTCTACGGAAGCGGAGGTCAGAGGTTCGAATCCTCTCAGGCGCGTAAGGGTCCTCGAAGCGCGCAGCGGGCGCGAACGGCTCATGCGAACCGGCTCGCCGCCGCGCGGTGGAGTCGCTCGGCCGCCCGGAGGGATGGGGTCGGCGCACTACTTGAGTCAGGCCCCTGGAGACGCCGCCCCCGAGAAAACGCCGACTTAATCGTGATCTAGCCGGCCCGATCCGACGGCCGCGAGGCCATATCCCTAGTGTTTACGGGGTCTGCGCCCGTAGCTCAGCTGGATAGAGCGTCGGTCTACGGAACCGAAGGTCAGAGGTTCGAATCCTCTCGGGCGCACTTTCCATGATGGTGAAAGTCTCGCTTTTGCGAGCGCCGCCGCTGTGCCACGTCTATTGGCCGCGAGCGAACCAGCGCTCGGGCGCACCTCGCGCGGGGAAGCAGCCTAGCCGGCTAGCGGTAGCCACCGGGTCGTTGCTCGGACAGTCAGGCGCCGACATAGGCCGCGAGGTGCTCGCCCGTGAGAGTGGAGCGGTCGGCGAGCAGGTCGGTGGGCGTGCCCTCGAAGACAACCCGGCCGCCGTCGTGGCCGGCGCCGGGGCCGAGGTCGATGATCCAGTCGGCGTGCGCCATCACCGCCTGGTGGTGCTCAATCACGATGACCGACTTACCCGAGTCCACCAGCCGGTCGAGCAGGCCGAGCAGATGCTGCACGTCGGCGAGGTGCAGGCCGGAGGTCGGCTCGTCGAGGACGTAGGTCTCGCCCTTCTCGCCCATGTGGGTGGCCAGCTTGAGCCGCTGGCGCTCGCCGCCGGACAGCGTGGGGAGGGGCTGTCCGAGGCTGAGATAGCCGAGCCCGACGTCGGCGAGCCGGGTCAGGATCACGTGCGCCGCCGGCGTCTTCGCCTTGCCGGCGCCGAAGAACTCGGTCGCCTCCACCACGGGCATTGCGAGCACCTCGCTGATGTCCTTGCCATCGAACTTGTACTTCAGCACCTCGGCTTGGAAGCGCTTTCCCTCGCACACCTCACAGGGGGCGGCAACACCGGCCATCATTGCCAAGTCGGTGTAGATCACGCCGGCGCCGTTGCAATTGGGACAGGCGCCTTCAGAGTTGGCGCTGAACAGCGCCGGCTTCACACCGTTCTCCTTCGCGAACGCCTTGCGGATCGGGTCGAGCAGTCCGGTGTACGTCGCCGGGTTGCTGCGCCGCGAGCCCTTGATCGCCGCCTGGTCGATCGAGACGACCCCGTCTCGCCCGGAGACCGAGCCGCTGATCAGCGAGCTCTTGCCCGAGCCCGCCACGCCGGTGATGACGACCAGCACGCCGAGCGGGATGTCGACATCGACGTCCTTCAGGTTGTGGGTGCTGGCGCCGCGGACCTCAAGCGTGCCGCCCGGCGTCCGCAGCGCCTCCTTGAGGGTGGCCCGGTCGTCGAGGTGGCGGCCGGTGATCGTGTCGCTTCCCCGCAGTCCTTCGACGGTCCCCTCGAATACCACCTCGCCGCCGTCGGTCCCAGCCTTCGGGCCGAGGTCCACGACATGGTCGGCGATCGCGATCGTCTCCGGCTTGTGCTCCACGACGAGCACCGTGTTGCCCTTGTCGCGCAACTGCAACAGCAGCTCGTTCATCCGCTCGATGTCGTGCGGGTGCAGCCCGATCGTCGGCTCGTCGAAGACGTAGGTGACGTCGGTGAGCGATGAGCCGAGCTGGCGGATCATCTTGACGCGCTGAGCCTCTCCGCCCGAGAGCGTGCCCGACGGGCGCTCCAGCGAGAGGTAGCCCAGCCCGATGTCCACGAATGAGTCGAGCGTCGCCCCCAGCGCATCGAGCAGCGGCGCGACCGACGGCTCCTTGAGCTCGCTCACCCACGCAGCGAGGTCGCTGATCTGCATCGCGCAGGCTTCGGCGATGTTGATCGCATTGATCTTCGACGAGCGGGCCTCCGCGCTGAGCCGGGTCCCGTCGCACTCAGGGCAGGTTGTGAAAGTGACCGCCCGCTCCACGAAGGCGCGAACGTGCGGCTGCAGCGAGTCGACGTCCTTGGACAGGAACTTCTTCTGGATGGTCGGGATCAGGCCCTCGTAGGTCAAGTTGACGCCGTCGACCTTGATCCTGGTCGGCTCCTTGTGGAGGAGCTCGCCCAGCTCTTTCTTGGTGAACTTCTTGATCGGCTTGTCTGGGTCGAAGAAGCCGCAGCCCAGGAAGATCCGCCCGTACCAGCCGTCCATGCTGTAGCCGGGGATCGTCAGCGCACCGTCTTTCAGTGACTTGGAGTCGTCGTACAGCTGAGTGAGGTCGATGTCGTTCACCGATCCTCGACCCTCGCAGGGCGGGCACATGCCACCGAGGATGCTGAAGCTGCGCTTCTCTTTCGTCGTGCGGCCGCCGCGCTCGAACGTGACCGCCCCGGCGCCCGAGATCGAGGCGACATTGAAGGAGAACGCCTGGGGCGAGCCGATGTGTGGCTTACCGAGCCGGCTGAAGAGGATGCGCAGCATCGCGCCTGAGTCGGTGGCGGTGCCAACTGTGGAGCGAGCATCGGCGCCCATCCGCTCCTGGTCGACGATGATCGCGGTTGTCAGCCCTTCGAGCACGTCGACCTCAGGGCGCGCCAGCGTCGGCATGAAGCCCTGCACGAAGGCGCTGTAGGTCTCGTTGATCAGCCGCTGGGACTCCGCGGCGATCGTGCCGAACACCAGCGAGCTCTTGCCCGAACCGGAGACGCCGGTGAACGCCGTCAGCCGGCGCTTGGGGATCTCAACGCTGATGCCCTTGAGGTTGTTGACGCGCGTGCCGTGCACGCGGATCAGATCGTGGCTGTCGGCACTCATGGGTCCTGAAGCAGCCCGAGGACGTTGCCATCCGGGTCGGTAAAGGTGGCCACCAGGCGACCGCCACCGACGTCGTGCGCGGGTTCCTTTATGGTGGCGCCGGCAGTGGTCACCTCGGCCAGCTTCGCCTCGATGTCCGGCACCTGCCAGAAGGTCACGGGCGAGGTCATGTCCTGCGGTCCACCGTTCGGCACCAGCCCGATGTGCTGGCCCTCCGCCTCGAAGCCGACGTAGTAGGACGAGTCCGCCTGTGGCGGGATACCGAGCAGAGCTGTGTACACGGCCTTGGCGCTCGCCAGGTCGGACACGGGATGCAGCACGATCTTGATTCCCTGGGTGGAAGAGCCGGTCATGGTCACTCCTGAAGTCGTGGTGGTGATGTCAATGGCGGTCACTCTAACTGCGGCTTGGTGACCCGCGTGCCTCGTGGCGCCGGTAGGAGGACTCGTCACCCCGGCAGACGCGGGCGGGTGATGTTTGCCGCTTACGTTTCATCCCCATAGCGTGCAGATCGGCAGCGCGAAGATCCGCTCGGCGAGTCGGAATGGTCGTGGGCCGGTGTGGAGTACCGCACCGGCTAGGAAGCGCTCGCCGAGCTGCTCGCGCAGCCACTCCAGGTGTCTGGCGTCACTGCGCTTGGGTGCCGAGGAGGACTTGATCTCGACAGCGACGACGTCCTCGCCCGAGAGCTCGGCGATCAGGTCGATCTCGTGTCGTGCGTCCCTTGTGCGTAGGTGATACAGGCGAGATCTGGACGAAGTGAGAGCCACCTCGGGGCGAATCTGGGCGAGCACGAACGTATCGATCATGCGCTCGAGCACGTCGCCGTCGCGAAGCACGGCTCGCTCGTCGAGGTCCAGGGGCGCCGCTAGGAGTGACGTGTCCACCAGGTAGCGCTTGCCGGTTCGCGTCATCCGGGAGATCCTGTTCGTGCTCCACGCGGGCAGGGTCTCGAGCACGAGGAGGTTGGTGAGGAGACGCTCGTAGGCCGAGGCGGTCTTGTGGTCGATTCCAGCCGCGTCGTAGAGCGTCTTGCTTTGGATGATTCCAGCGGAGTTCAAGGCCAAAGCTTCGAAATACAGCCTCAAGCGGTGTGGATCGCGATTCTCCTGCAGGGTCTCGAGGTCTCTGGTGAGGAGCTGGTCCAGATAGCCGCTCAGCCATGCTCCTCGTGTGTCTGGGGACGGATCCAGGGCCGCGTCGGGAAAGCCTCCGTGTAACGCCAAGTCGATGTAGCCGAGCAGATCGGGCGGATCGGCTCCCGCCGCAAACGCGTCGATGTCCGCGTGCGCAAGCCTTGACAGAAACGGCTCGCCGGTGAGCTGGCCGACGATCTCGCGCACCGTGAGGCCGTACATGTGCATATTGACGACCCTGCCGGTGCCTGGCCACGTGGCGCCGGTGAACTTGGCGCGTACGCTGCCCGTGAGCAGGAAGCGGCCCGCGCCAGACCCTTGATCGACCGCCCGCTTGACGGCGCCGAGCACGCCCGGCACCGCTTGCCACTCATCGAGCAGGACGGGCTCAGGCAGCGCAGCCAAGGCCGCATCGGCATCGGCTTCGAAGGCGCTTGCCTCGACGGGATTGTCGAGCTGGACGACACTGCGCGACAGGCGACGCGCGATCGTGGTCTTGCCGGTCGCACGGGGGCCAACTAGCGAGAGGGCAGGCAGATCCGCGAAGAGCTCCTTGAGGCAGACCTCGGCCAGTCGCGGAATGTAAGGACGTGTTGCCATCTCATGAGAATAGCCCTATTTGCAGGAGATTCCCATTTTCGCGCATGTGTTGTTCCTATTTTTGACCACAGGAGATTCCCGCTTTCGCGCATTCATCGCTCCCACTTTCGCGCTGTTGTCCCGAGTCCCGAAGCCTGGAGGACCCGGTGACGATTCACGGCCCTACCCGGTCGCCGCGAACACCATCCCGTTGCACCGCGACTGATGCGATGTACTGCCAATACCGCTCAGGGCGCCTCGGCCAGCACCCGCTCGATGTACGGCCCGAGCAGGGTGGTGACCGAGGCGGCGGTCATGCCTGCGGGGCCGGCGGGGAGCGC
The DNA here is from genome assembly GCA_963813745.1 of uncultured Solirubrobacterales bacterium. Taxonomy (GTDB): domain Bacteria; phylum Actinomycetota; class Thermoleophilia; order Solirubrobacterales; family Solirubrobacteraceae; genus Palsa-744. The sequence continues at coordinate 23,130 of CAWEZW010000003.1, read as the reverse complement.
CGCGTAGCTGATCGCCAGGCGCACGAGGCACTCGGCCAGCAGTCGGGCGTCGGCCGCGGCGACCTGCGGCCAGCCGGCGAGGATGATCGCGCGGAGACGCTCGGTCGCGCTTCGACGACGGGCTCGCCCTGGGTGGTGATCAGCGGCAGCAGGCTGTCGGCGCCTTCGCCGGCGAGCAGCGTGCGCACTAGTGGATCCTCGGCAGCGGCGGTCAGGAACACGCTCGAACGCCGCCGAGCAGCGCCGTGGCCGGATCGTCGAGGTGCTCGCGCACGGCCTGCTCGACGGCGACGAGGAAGCGGTCGCTCTCGCGCAGCACGAACGCCTGCGCGAACTCCTCGCGCGAGCCGAACTCCTTGTAGAGGGTCTGGCGGCTGACGCCGGCGGCGGCGGCGATATCGGCCATCGTGATCTCCGCCCAGGGCGCGGCTCTGCAGCTCGTCGCGGGCGGCGTCGAGCAGCGTGTTGCGCAGCAGCTCGCGCGCGGCCACGCGCGTAGGGGGTGCGCTCCTGCAGCGCGCTCGCATGGTCGCGGCATCGTGCAGTCCGCCGTCGAGCCGGCTCGCCTGTGCCCGCCTGGCTCGAAGTCGACCTTGTCGCACACGCCGCAGTCCGGGCAGGCCCAGTCGTCGGGGACCTCGCTGAAGGGCGTGCCCGCGGGGAAGCCCTCGCGGGGATGGCCGGCCTGCTCGTCGTAGATGTAGCCGCACCCGGGACAGCGCCAGCGGCTCACCGCGACCCTCCCGCCCCGCGCTCCCGCGTTGCCCGCGCGGGCGCCGTAGCGCGCCAGCATCCGCCCGCGGGCGCGCGGATCGATGTTGGCGCGCGTCCAGCTCGCCGCCGTAGTGGGCGAGCAGCGCGGTGGTCCATGACCCGCCGCCACAGCGGCGGGATCGCGGCGAGCAGGATCATCCCGGCGTAGCCGGTCGGCAGCTGCGGAGCCTCGTCGACGTGGCGCAGCGCCTGATAGCGGCGCATGGGGTTGGCGTGGTGGTCGGAGTGGCGCTGCAGGTGGTAGAGCAGCACGTTGGAGGCGACGTTGTTGGAGTTCCAGCTGTGCTCGGGGCGCGGTGCGCTCGTAGCGGCCGTCCTCGCGCTTGCTGGCGCAGCAGGCCGTAGTGCTCGAGGTAGTTGACGACCTCCAGCAGCGAGAAGCCGACGACCGCCTGGATCAGCAGGTAGGGGAGCACGACCGGCCCGAACGCGATCGCGCAGCGCTCCGAACAGCACGACGGTCATCGCCCAGGCGTTGAGGATGTCGTTGCGCAGCGTCCACGGCGAGCGCCCCGAGCGCTCCAGGCGCGTGCGCTCGAGCCCCCAGGCCGAGCGCAGGCTGCCGAGCACCGTGCGCGGCAAGAACGCGTAGAAGCTCTCGCCCAGCCGTGCGCTGGCGGGATCCTCGGGCGTCGCGACGCGCACGTGGTGGCCGCGGTTGTGCTCGATGAAGAAGTGCCCGTAGCCGCTCTGGGCGAGCGCGACCTCGGCTGAGCCAGCGCTCGTGGCTCGCGCGCTTGTGGCCGAGCTCGTGGGCGGTGTTGATCGCGATGCCCGCTGACCATCGCGACCGTCAGCGCCAGCCCGATGTCCTCGACGGTTGATAGGCTCGCCGCTGCGACCACAGCCAGCAGGCGAACACCAGGCCGGCGTACTGGATCGGGAGGTACAGGTAGGTGCACCAGCGGTAGTAGCGGTCCTGCTCGAGCCACTTGATGACGCTGTCGGGCGGGTTGCTGGGATCCATCCCGATCGAGCATGTCGAGCAGCGGGAAGATCCCGAACACGAGCACCGGGCCGTAGAACCAGAACACGCCGAGTCCGGTCAGCTTCGACCAGCCCCCAGGCGAAGAACGGCAGCGTGCGGCACGACCAGGCCGAGCAGCCAGGCGTAGCGCTTGCGATCGCGCCAACGGCGCTGTGTCCGGGCGGGCTCCCCGGCCATCACGGCTCCTGCTCCTGCCTGCTGTTCGCTCGCGATCGAGGCCATTCCACGCGTCTCCCTTTGGTCATTCTGCGACGTTGCGTGCGCATGTTAGACAAAAGCCCAAGATTTGTCAACAACGGGTACGTAGAGCCACGAACTGTCCAACGACGAGAGCTCGAGTGTCGCGGTTTAGGCGGAGTCGCGGGGGCGCTCGTCCAACGCGGCCAACACGACGGCGATGGCTGCGTCGACGTCCATCTCGGGCTTCAGCTCGACCTCGGGAGCGCGCGGCTCTTCGTAGGGGGCATCAACGCCCGTCAGCCCACTCAGGCTCCCGTCGCGAGCCCGTGCGTAGAGGCCCTTGGGGTCGCGGCGCGCGCACTCCTCGGCAGGGGTGTTCACGAATACCTCCAGGAACGGCAGCCCGTCGCGTTCGTGAAGCGCCCGCACCTTCTCGCGGCAGTCGGTGTACGGCGAGACGAGCGCCACGAGCGCGACTGTGCCCGCGTCCGCGAACAGGCGCGCGATCTCACCGACGCGGCCGACGTTCGTCTCGCGGTCGCCCTTGCTGAAGCCCAGGTCGCTGCACAGTCCGTGGCGTAGGTTGTCGCCGTCGAGCCGGTACGCGCTGCGTCCCGCGTCGATCAGCCGCGCCTCGACCGCCGTCGCGATCGTCGTCTTGCCGGCGCCGGGGAGACCCGTGAACCACACCGTCGCGCCCTGCTGCCCCAGCGCCTCCCAGCGTCGCGGGCGGTCCACCGTGGCCTCCTGCCAGATCACGTTCGCGCTCATCCGCGGGCTCCTCCTGCTCGCCGGTCGCTGTGTTCTCGCCTGTCGATCATCCAGTCTCATTCAAGGCGATCCGTGTGCGCTCCACATAAGAATTCTGGGCGATCGACGTAAGAAGTGCCGAAGGGCTGACGTGAGGCATATATAAAGCCTAGATTAAGACCTCCATCGGCTGCGTCACCCCATTGGGGCTCTGTTGCGCGGTTGCGAATTGAGCCGGCACGGACGCGCGCCCGCCGATCGCGACGAGCGTCGCCCCGGCGAGCAGGCTCGCGGCGATCATGAACTCCCAGGCCGCCTTGAAGTCGCCCGCGGTGCGCGGCGTGCCGAGCACCGCCACGAGGATCGCGAAGCCCAGCGCTGAGCCGATCTGCCGTCCCGTGGTCTGCACCGCGATCCCCGTCGCTAGCCGCGCGGGAGCGAGCGTGGAGGCGACGGCGCCGTCAGCGAGGGGATCATCAGGCCGACGCCGACTCCGCCGATCAGCATGCCCGGGAGGAAGTCGGCCGCGTAGCGGGGCGCGCCGGTCAGGTGCGTGACCCACCAGACACCGCCGAGCGCGAACAGCAGCGCGCCGGCGGCGCCGACCCGTCCGGGGCCGAAGCGCGCGCCCAGTCGTGCGCCGGGGATCGCCATCGCGGCGGCCATCGCCGGGCCGGGGAAGATCTGAAGGCCCGCGGTGAGGATCGGCTCGTGCCAGATCCCGGTCAGGAACAGCACGCTCGCGAGCAGCATCCCGGCGAATGCCATGAAGAACAGCAGCGACGCCGTCGTCGCGAGGCTGAACGTCCTGACTTTGAGCAGCGCCGGCTCCACGATCGGGGAGGGGTGCGTGGCGATGCGCCGGCCGACCAGTGCGATCAGCAGCGCCGTGAGTGCGAACAGGCCGAGGATCCGCGGGCTCGCCCAGCCCCAGGTCGAGCCCTGGATGATCGCCACGACGAGCGTCGCCATCCCCGCGGTGAGCAGGCCGGCGCCGAGGAAGTCGGGCCGCTCTGTGTCGGGATGGCGAACCTCGCGCAGCACGCGCCAGCCGACGATCAGGCTCGCCAGGCCGACAGGCACGTTGACGATGAACACCCAGCGCCAGCTGATTTGAACCGAGAGGCCGCCGAGCGGCGGTCCGGCGGCGGCGGCGATTCCGCCGACCGCGGCCCAGATCCCGATCGGGATATGGCGCTTCTCGGGGGAAAACTCCGGCAGCAGCAGGCCGAGCGAGGCCGGCATCAGGAGCGCCGCGCCGAGCCCCTGGACCGCGCGCGCGGCGACGAGGAACGGGACTGACGGGGCAATCGCACAGGCGGCCGAGGCGGTCACGAACACGCCCGTACCGAGCAGGTAGGAGCGCTTGCGCCCGAATGTATCCGACCAGCGCCCGGCGGCGATCAGGAACGCGGCGAAGACGATCGTGTAGGAGTTCAGCACCCACGACAGCGATCTGAGACTGGTCCCTGGAAAGTCGGTGTGCAGCTGCGGGAACGCGATGTTCACGATGAACACGTCGAGTCCGGCCATGAACACTCCGGCGACGACGACGATCAGAACCTTCCACCTGCGTTCCATGGACCTCACGCTCCCGCTGGGCTTGGACGGTTAGGTTGCATCAAGAAATGCACACTAACACAGATAGTTTTATCACGCAACTAAGTGATAGAATGAGACGAGATGCTGAAGAACGACTACGAGGATCAGAACTGCTCTATCGCCCGCGCGCTTGAGCTCGTCGGCGAGCGCTGGACGATCCTCGTGTTGCGCGACGTGTTTCTCGGTCGCAGGCGCTTCGATCAGATCCAGCAAAGCCTCGGCGTGGCCCGCAACGTGCTCGCCGCGCGCCTGGATCGGCTCGTTGCCGAGGGCATCCTCGAGAAGGTGCCCTACCAAGAGCGCCCGCTGCGCCACGAATATCGGCTGACCCCAAAGGGCGTTGACCTGTGGCCCGTGACCGTCGAGCTGCTGCGCTGGGGTGACCGCTACGCCGCGCCCGACGCGGGCCCGCCAATCGTGCTGCGGCACAAGGGCTGTGGCGGCGAGCTCGGCGAGCGTCGTGTCTGCATGCGCTGCGGTGAGTCGCTGCAGGCGAGCGACGTCCGCGCCGAGCCCGGCCCCGGGGCCGGGCTGGCCCAACGGTCGGAAGCCCGCGTGGCTCAGCCGTCGGCGAAGGGCGCGATCGGCACGCCGTGATCGTGCTCACGCATCCCCAGCTCATAGACCGCGCCATGCGCGGTGTGTAGCGTGCGCGAAGGGTCACCCGGCTTGCGCACGGTCAGCTCGAGTGCCGCGATTGAGCAGTTCGCCACGTCATGCTCGCTCCCGTCGGGATCGGCATAGCGCCAGCCGGCAACTGACTCCGCGGGGTCCTCGACGCGCGCGTCGAGCGACCAGCCCGCCGGCGGCTGGGAGCGTGAGCTCGCTCCTCCTGGCCGTCTCGGCCACGCGCAGCCCCCGTGCGCCCAGACCGCCGATGCGGTGGCGCTGCCCCTCGAGCGACAGCGCGCCGTTGGCCACCCAGGGCGTCATCCGTCCCGCCACGCGCAGGCGGCCGATGGCGAGGTCCAGCCATGCCTCGGGTTCCTCTGCGAAGCCCACACCGTGCAGCCAGATCCAGCGCTCGGCGTGCTCGGCGCCCCAGTTGTGTCCCACCATCCCCGGCCAGTCGCGCAACTCGATCGGCTCCCGTCCGTCGAGCTCGAGCGTCCCGTTGAAGCGGGCCGCGGGTAGCGGGCTCGAGAGCTTGGTGCGTGGCAGCGGCGCGCGGTACATCCAGCTCCTCGGGAGGTGGCGGAGCTCGGGCTCGGCTGAGGCGAAGCGCAGCGACCAGCTCGCCTGGCCGCATGTTCCCTGAGCCTCCGCGGTGCCCATCTGCGAGTCGCCGTACCGCGATCCAGCCGCCGGTGGGCGCGCGCAGATCGTCGGTGGTGAGCTTGGCCATGAACGGCCGTCCGCGGGTTGCGTCGAAGACCGTGCACCACACCGAGCCGCGCGGTGGCTGACCTGGCCGCTTGTGCACGGTGTAGCGGATCCAGATGCTCACAGGGTTCTCCGGTGAGACGGCGCGCAGGTAGAACGACTCGTACATCCCCGCGCGCCGGGGTGCTCCGGGAAGACCGCGCCGACCGGCATCCGGGTGATCCTAACCGCGCCGACCGGCATGTGGATGATCTAACCGCGCGGGAAATGCGAGGATCGGGGCGTGAATCGCGACCCGCTCGTCGAGCTCCCGCCTGAGCTGGCTCCACCCGGAGCGAACGCCGCGGGGGACACAAACGCCAAGGGGCACGCAAACTCCGCGGGCCACACGAACGCCGGGGAGGACGAGGGCGCGCGTTTCGTGCTGGGGATCGACGGTGGCGCGACGAAGACGCTCGCCGCGGTGCTGAATCTGCAGAGCGGGGCGCTGCACGTCGGCCAGGGTGGTCCGAGCAACGAAGACGCGGTCGGCACGCAGGCCGCGGTCCAAGCGCTGCTTCAGGCCGCGGACGAGGCGACCGAGAAGGCCGGCATCGCGGGGGAGCAGCTCGACGCGGCGGTGATCGCACTCGCCGGCACCGATACGGTTGCTGTGGCCCAGCACTTGCTGCGCAGCGCACCGAGGAGTGGATCGTCGTCAACGATGTCGTCGCGGCGTGGGCCACGGCGACGGATGCGCAGCCCGGGATCGGGGTGATCTCGGGCACCGGCAGCGAATGTGCTTCGGGGTGGGCGCGGATGGACGCGCCTGGCGGGCCGGTGGCTGGGGTCATCTGCTGGGAGACGAGGGCAGTGGTTATTGGCTGGGGATCGAGTCGATCAAGGCGGCGCTGCGCGACAGGGAGGATTCGGGTCCGGAGACCGCGTTGAGCGAGGCGGCAGTCGAGTTCTTCGAGGTCGCGGATGTGCAGGCGCTCGCCGTGCGCGTCTACTCCAAGCCGCTATCCAAGAGCGAGATCGCGGCATTCGCCACCGAGACAGGCAGGCTCGCCGAGCAGGGCGATGCGGTTGCCCGCGAGTGCTACGAGCGGGGCGCGGGACTGCTAGGCGAGCAGATCGCCGCCGTGATCCACCGCACCGGTCTGCAGGGCGCGCTTTCCCTGTGGGCCTGATCGGCAGCGCCTTCAAGGCCGGCGCCGTGTTCGTCGAGCCGCTCACTCGGGCCGTGCACGAGCTGGCTCCGCGGGCGCGGGTGTCGGTCGTGGAGATGGCCCCGGTCGGCGGCAGCCTGCTGCTGGCGATGCGCGCGTGCGGTTGCGAAGGCGCGCTGTCGGTCCCGGAGCTGGAGAGACTGGTCGACGAGGCGCTCTCCACCTGACCTTCAACGCGACGCGAGCGGCCTCGATCGCGCGGCGGTCGCCGATCGCATCCGCCCCGGAGCCTTCGATCCGGATCGCCGCCGCCGCGCCCGCAAAGGCCGCGGCGCGCTCAGGGGGTAGGCCTTCATGGAGCGCGACGAAGAACGCCGCCGCGAACACGTCGCCCGCGCCGAGGTCCTCGCGAGGCTCGGCAACCGCGGGGGCCTGCACCCGGGCGCACTTGCCGCCGGGCGTCTGAACGCTCGTTGCGCCTGCGCCGGCGGTGATTGCGATCACCGCGCCGATATCGCGCCGCTGCGCCCAGAAGCGACGCGCAGGCGAGGAGCTCCTGCTCGTTGATCACGACCGCGGAGCAGCCGTCGGGGAGCAGGGCCTCGAGTGAGTCACGGTCGTTCGGTAGCGGTGCGGTGACGATCTTTCCGCCCATCGCATCGCTCTGATCCCATGTGCGCGCGAGCCCCTGGGGAGTGAGCCCGACAAAGTCGGCGTGCCCGCGCCACGCGCGCCGGGGTCTCGCGGGCGACGGGCGCGAAGTGCAGGATCTGGGTGTCCACCGCGATCGTCTCGGCGATCGGTCCGGCCCAGGCGAGCACCGCTGTGTGCGCCGTCGCGCCTGGCCAGGACGTGAGCAGTGTCGTCGTGGCCGGCGCCGGGATGACGCGCAGCTCGAGCTCGTCGCTGTAGGGCTCCAGCAGCTCTTCGATCTCGGCGGCCGAGCCTTGGGTGAGGATCAGCGTGCGCAGCCCGAGCCGGGCGGCCTGGAGTGCGCTGTAGAACGCGCCGCCGCCCGGACGGCGCGATGCAGTCGGCGGCGATCACGTCGACCGTCACGTGGCCGACGGTCACGTAATCGAAATTGAAGGAGTTGGGCCTGCGGATGCGTACACCAAATCAAATGGCTCGCCCGACTGTTCTGCTTGCTGAGCGCTGATGAGATCCCACGCAGATACCCCGCATACACAAAAGGCGCGTCGCGGCATGCTGCTGCTGGGTCTCGTGGCCGCGGCTTGCCTGCCATCCGTGTCCGCCTCCGCGGCCTCGCCCCAACCGGCGGCCTCGCCTTATCCGGTGGGCGCCGAGCGCCCCGCCAAAGTCGCCCGGGCCTCCGAATTCGCCCACTCCGCGAGCGCGGGTGGCACGAGCGCCCCGGGCGCCACGGTGCCAGCCGCCACGACGCCCGCCGGCACGAGGTCCGCAACCAAGAAGCCCGCCAAGCACGCCCAAGAAACCGAAGCTGCCAGTCAACGCCGAACGCGCGCAGCTCGCGTTCGAGGCGATGCAGAAGACCTACTACATCGAGGGTTCGGGGCTCTATCAGGGAGAACCGTTCTCGTTTCTGTGGCCGTTCTCTCAGGCGCTGGCGGCGACTATGAGCGTGGCGAACATCCCGAGCCTGAAGAGCGTCTTCGCCCATGAAGTCTATGCGCGGCTCGATCGGCCTGAAATCGTATCTGGACCTCAACAACTCGGGCGCTCCGGAAGGGACCTACTCGAGCACGCTCGCCGCCTACGACGGCACTGTCGCGCCCCCGGCGGGGCCGGGCGGGGCGAAGTACTACGACGACAACGCATGGGTCGGGATCGAGCTTGCGCGGATGTACGAGCTGACCCACGTCGCGGGCGTGCTCGGCGGTGCCGAGGGGATCATGGCGTTCGAGATGGCGGGCTGGGATACCCAGCCTCAGATCGCTTGCCCGGGCGGCATTCCGTTCTCCAACTCGCCGGAAGACATCGAACGCAACACCGTCACCAACGCGCCCACAGCCGAGCTCGCCTTGCAACTGTACAAACTGACCGGCAACGCCCAGGACCTGCAGTTCGCCGAGATGGCCTACGAATGGGTACGAACCTGCCTGACAGAGCCGAATGGCCTGTACGCCGACCACATCGGCCTGCACGGGAAAATCGAACCGACGGAGTGGAGCTACAACCAGGGCACGATGATCGGCGCCGGCGTGCTGCTCTATCAGGCAACCGGCAACAGCGCCTACCTCTACCAGGCGCGCCAGACCGCCAAGGCGGCGCTTGCGTACTACACGCCGGAACGGCTCGGTCAGGAAAACCCGTTCTTCGTGTCGGTCTACTTCCGCAACATGCTCTACCTCGACTCCGTCACGCACGACCCACCCGGGCTGAAGCTCGTGCAGGGCTATGTCAACTACGCCTGGGAACACCTGCGGTTGAGCGATGACGTGTTCGTGTTCGGCTCGCCTGCCACCGCCCAGCTGCTTGTGCAGACGGCGATCGTGCAGGACTACGCGCTGCTTTCGAGCGCGCCGACCACTTACTTCTGACTCACGCGCCCGGGGCGAGCTCGTCTGGTCGAGTAGGCTCCACGCGGATGAGCGACGCCACAAACCTGATCACCGCCGAAGGCCTGCAGAGTCTGAACGCCGAGCTGGCGGAGCTCGAGGGAGAGGGTCGCAGGGAGATCGCGGAGCGGATCAAAACCGCCCGCGAGTGGGGGGACCTGAAGGAGAACAGCGAGTATCACGACGCCAAGAACGAGCAGGCGCACCTGGAGACGAAGATCGCGCGCGTGCGCGAGAAGATCGCCGCGGCGATCGTCGTCGAGGAAACGCCTACAGCGAGTGGGGTGGTCGGCTTCGGCTCGACGGTGCGCGTACGTGCCGAGGACGGCGCCGAGCACACTTGGCGGATCGTCAGCTCCCACGACGCCGCGCCCGCCGAGGGCCGGCTGTCGGCCGACTCCCCGGTCGCGGTCGCCCTGCTCGGGCGCGGCCGGAATGACAGCGTCTCGGTGGCGCTGCCGAGGGGCAAGCGCAAGTTCACCGTGCTTAGCGTCGACTGAGCCGCTGGTCGGAGACCTCGGGCACCGCCCGTGGCCATTCCGGTGGGCGTCGCTGCTCCTTGCGCGCGTACAGCCGCTGGTCGGCCAGTTGCAGGACCGCGGCCGAGTCGCTCCCCTCGGCGGGGATGCTCACCTCGCCGTGTGCCGCGCCGATCGAGAAGCCCGGTCCGTGCTCGGAGAGGGCCGCCACGCTCCCCGACACCAGCTCATCGTCTCCAGCTGTGGCTCTGAGCAGGACGCAGAACTCATCTCCTCCCATGCGGTAGGCGCTTCCGTGCGCGGCGACGATCGCACTCAGCTTGGCGCTCAGCCGCGCCAGCAGAGCGTCGCCGGCGGGGTGGCCGTAGGTGTCGTTGTAGCGCTTGAAGCCGTTGAGGTCGTACAGGATCAGCTGCCATGGCTCGCTTGCGCTGCCCATCCGGCAGGCGAGCTCGAGGTCTTCCATCAGCTGCCGGCGGTTGCCCAGGCCGGTCAACGGATCGGTCAGCGCCAGACGCCGCGAGCCGACGAGCATCGCGAGGTTCTCGCGCACCGTCAGCATCAGCCGCGCGCACACGGCGAGCACGGTCGCCGTGGCCAGGATCACAGCCACGGGAGTAAGCTGGACGGAGGGGAAGTTGCCGAGGACCAGCACCCCCAACGCCGCCAGCAGCGACACGGCGGGCACCAGAACCAGCCGCCAGTCCTCGATCCGCCGGCGCGCCATGCGCGGCCACGGCGTCCACGCGGCGATCGCCAGCAGGATCGCGGCGGCGGGCCACAGGCCCTTGATCCAGGTATTCGCCCGGTAGGAATGCGTGGCCGTTTGGTAGAGGTAGGTCGAGTCGGCGATCGCGGTCAAGAGCATGCTCGCCGCGATCAGCAGCCACACGCGCCCCGGGCGCCACCCGGTCATGCCGAGCGCGGCGATCGTGAAGATCAGCAGGAGCAGGTCGGCGACCGGATAGGCCAGCGCGACTGCCACCGAGCCGACATCGCCGTGGGCGCCGTCGACGATCGGCGGCAGGACGACTGCCGCCGCGAGCGTGGCGGCGCCGAGGCCGCCGATCAGGCCATCCAGCCAGATGCTGATGCGCAGCTCGCGCAGGTGCGCTCCGAGCAGCAGCATCAGCGCGGCGTAGACGCAGAGATAGAACGCGACATAGAACGCGTCAGCCGGGGAGACGCTGCCCGAGGCCGCGCCGCGCCCTTCGACGAACAGCGTGAAATAGAGTTCGCCGAAGCTCCAGCAGAGTACCCCCGCGGCCATCATCAACCAGGCCGAGCGCTGGGCCTTGATGGTGATCGCGCGCGCGAGCACGGCAAGCCCCGCGCCGAACATCAGCAGGTTGTAGACGCCGTTGTCGAACAGGTCGTCGAGGTGCTTGCCGCCGAGGTCGACGGTCGTGTGCAGCACCAGTACTCCCAACCCTCCCAGCAGGAAGGCGAGCAGGAGATTCGATGATGTCGTACGTGCGCGCATGGCCGAGAGTGGCCCCACGCTTACATCGGTCGGCTACGCAAGATCCCTGAGCCGCAGCCGCGCGTGGGCGATCCTTCGTCGATCCGCACACGGGGTCGTGTCAGATATGGATGATATGGCGCTCTATACGCGCGGGAGACGCACTCGGACGCGTCACGCCCAAGCTGTGGACGACTTAGTTTCTTAGACGCGCGTGCGCGCGTGCGCGCGCCGCACGCGTCGCGCGAACTTCTTCGGCCGGCGCCTGTACAGGCGCTCCCCCTCGCGTAGCGCGCGTTTACGCAGATGCCGGCGACGGCGTGCGATCCGCTTGAGCAGGGCTTTCCGCGCCCGCTTTCCGCGCTTGCCCTTGAACGATGCTCGCCCAGCCGCGGGCAGCAGGCCGGTGAGCACGACCAGATCGTGCTCCTCGCCGAGCAGTTCGGCGAGCCTGTCGGCGCGGCGCGCGAGGGGCCGCAAGCCCAGCATCTCGGCGCCGTAGCGCAGGTCCTTGACGCGTTTGCGCCATTCGTGCGTGGCGCGTGCGCCACCCTTGCCGCGCGCGACGCGGCGCTTGCGCTGGCGCCCGTCGCGGTAGATTCGCCGCAGGTCGCGCTCGACGATGGCGATACCCGGCCGCTCGGGAAGGCTCCACTGCTGCGCCCGCTCGCGCAGGCCGCTGAGCTTGCACAGAATCTCCCGGCGCGTGGCTTGATCGCCGAGCGTTTGCCGCGCGGCCGCAGCGCGTTCGGCTACGAGCAGCTTGCGCAGCTCGATCAGCGGGCGTCGGCGGCCGAGCTTGCGTGGGTGACGCTCAAGGAGCGCGTCGAGCGTGCCGACCATCACCTCCGCGTCACGTGCGCCGGCCAGCCGCCGGGCCGCGTCGCGCAGGATCTCGTGCTCGCGCCTGAACTGCCGCTCTCCGAGCTCCTCGCGCAGCAGACGTACCAGCGCGCGCAGGCGCTTGAGCGCCTTGCGCGTCTCGTGGATCGCCCGTGCGTCGAGGTCCCCGTCACGCGCGAGCAGCTCGATCGCAAGGTCGAGCTGGCCGAGGACCATCCGCTGCAGCGCCTGCGGCAAGGGCTCGCCGGGCAGCTGCGTGAAGCGGCGCTGGCGCCTCAGCGCTCGCTTGGCCGCGCGGCGGGTGCGCTCGGCCTGCGCGAAGGCGACGCCGATCCCTACGGCGACGGTCGCCACGAGCGTTGCGGCGAGCGGCGCCACAATGGAGCCGTGTCCGACCTGCCTCCCGCCGCGTGGTGGACGGTGCGTCGTGCGGCGAACCGCAAGCCGGCGACGTACCGCTGTCCAATTTGCGGCCATCATTTACCCGCGCTCAGCGAGCACATGCTGATCGCCCCCGAAGGCGACACGCGCCGCCGCCGGCACGCCCACACCGATTGTGTGCTCGCCGCCCGCGCGCGCGGGCATCTCCCGTTGCGCGAAGAGTGGTTGCGCACCCAGCCGCGCCCACCGTCGCTGTGGCGGCGTCTGCTGCGGCGCGGGTAGCGGCGCCGGCCCGTCCACCGGCCCGCGCGAGCTCGGTCGCGATCGCTCAGCCGCCCCACACGTGCACGTGCTCGGGCTCGACGCGGATGATCACGCGCTGTTCGCCTGGCTGGCGCAGCGGGTACTCATCCTTGTCCATGTACTTCTTCGCCATCGCGTCGATGTGCTCGTCGGCGCCCTCGTGCGTGCGCTCGGCGACCGTCCCGCGGATCTCTACGTACTCGTACGGGTTCTCCATGTTCTGGACCGTCAGCGTCACGCGCGGATCGCGTTCCAGGTTGCGCGGCCACGCGCGTCCCTCGGCCGTGTTCAGCACTGGACGCCCGTCCTGCACATCGACCCATACGGGAACGCCGTGCACGGTGCCATCCGCACGCAGCGTGGCCACATGGCAGAAGTTCTTCCCCTTCAGCAGCTCCTCGGCACGACCATCGATCATTGCGCTCATGAGACGACCCTTTCCTCGTGTTGGAAGGTGTGGAAGGGTTGTTTAGTACCCTTTCCGTTTACCCACCACGATAGGGCCTTCGCGATGACGCGTGTGGGGCGCTACTGGCGGCTGCTTGCCGAGGGGATCGCCTCGAGCGGGACCAGTTTGCCGTTGTTGAGCTGAAAGTGTACGGTCGCCTGGCCGCCACTGGAGAGGGCATAGGCCAGCGCGACTTCGGTGTCGCCCTGGCTGACCACGTGGACCGACGCGCTGGGCTGCTTTGCGTCGGTGCCGATGTAGCGCCCGTCGACGAAGAAAAACGCCTGCTGGCCGTTGCCTTCAGCGGAGCCGGCGCGCGTGCCGACGAGCACGCGCAGGGTCTGGTCGTGGTGATAGTCGGAGGCGGCGTTGACGGTGAAGCCCTTCGCCTGCACGACCGCCTCGGCCGCGCCCAGCCCTTCCGCGCTTTCGCCCGTCGTTGTCGTGCCGGTGCCTGCACCGTGGGTGAACGCCGGCGCGGTCGCGGTGCGGGTCGTGCTCGGACCGGCGGTGCCGCCACTTTCGCTCGGGGGGGCCGTCGTGGTGCTCGTCGGCGTGGTCGAGGTGGCGGTGGTTGTCGTCGTGGTGCTCGTCCGTGGCGCGCTGGTCGAGGTAGTTCCTTCCGGCAGCGGGGTGCTCGCATCGACCGTCTTCGTGCCCCCGCCGCAGCCGGCGAGCAGCGCCGCGAGCGCCACTCCCAGGAGCGGCGCGGTAGTTATGCGAAAGCCGTGTCTCATCGCCTCAATGATATTCGCCGTGATGACCCTCCTCGGTCTGCAAGGCCCTTGACGTTCTTATTAGTTACTGCTAATCTCCCCCGAACTATAGTTAGCACTCGCTAAGAATGGAGCCAGAATGACCGACAAGCGCAGGAGCAACGGCTGGACCTTGGGAATCGTCTCGGTGGCGCTGTTCATGGCGGTGCTCGACAACCTCGTCGTGAGCGTCGCGCTGCCGACGATCCATCGCGATCTCGGCGCCTCGATTCAGTCGCTCGAGTGGACGGTCAACGCTTATGTGCTCGCCTACGCGGTGCTGCTGTTGACGGGCGCGGCGCTCGGCGATCGCTTCGGACGCAAGCGGATGTTCGTGATCGGCCTCTCGATCTTCACCGCGGCTTCGGCCGCCGCCGCGCTGGCGCCCAACACCGACCTGCTCGTCGCCGCGCGTGCTGTCCAGGGCGCCGGCGCCGCGATCGTCACGCCGCTGACGCTGACGTTGCTCGCGGCGGCCTTCCCAGCCGAGCGACGGGGGATGGCGATCGGCGTGTGGTCGGGCATCAGCGGGATCGCCGTCGCGATCGGCCCGCTCGTGGGCGGCGCGGTCGTGCAGGGCATCTCCTGGCACTGGATCTTCTGGATCAACGTCCCGCTCGGCATCGTCCTGATCCCGCTTGCCGCGCGCAGGCTGACGGAGAGTCGCGGGCCCTACGGGACGCTCGATCTGACCGGCCTGGGACTCGCTTTGCCGGGTGCGTTCGGAGTCGTGTTCGGGCTCGTGCGCGCGCAGTCACTGGGCTGGACGAGCGCCACGGTCCTGGTCTCGATGATCGGCGGCGCGTTGCTGCTGGCCGGCTTCGTCGCGTGGGAGCTGCGCACGAGCGAGCCGATGCTGCCGATGTCGTTCTTTCAGAAACGGTCGTTCGCTGTTACCAACGTAGCCTCCTTTAGCATGTACTTCGGGATGTTCGGGTCGATCTTCTTTCTCTCGCAATACATGCAGAATGTGCTCCACAACTCGCCGCTGCAAGCCGGGCTGAAGCTGCTCGTGTGGACCGGCGCCACGATGGTCGTCGCGCCCTTGGCGGGAGTCTTCTCCGAGCGCTTCGGCAGCCGCCCCTTCATGTTCGCGGGCCTGACGCTGCAGGCGGGCGCGTTGGCGTGGTTTGCCTCGATGGCCTCCACGACGTTGCCCTACTCGCACATGATCGTCCCGTTCGTGATGGCCGGCGCCGGCATGGCGCTCGTGTTCGCGCCCTCCGCCAACGCCGTGCTCGCCTCCGTGCGTACCGAGCAGGCCGGCCAGGCCTCCGGAGCGAACAACGCGATCCGCGAGGTCGGCGGAGTGTTCGGGGTCGCCGTGCTCGCCTCGGTGTTCACCGGCGCAGGTGGCTACACCTCTCCGCAGGCGTTCGTCAACGGCCTGATCCCGGCGCTGTGGGTGGGCGTCGCGGTGCTCGCCGCGGGCGCGCTGACCGTGCTGGTGCTCCCGTTCCGCACGCAGGCCTCCGCGGATGCTGCCGAGGCAGGGACCGCCGCCGTGGCGGGCGAGGGCTCGATTGCGGCCGGGCGCCGGCGCGGGGTGCTGGCGGGGGAGGCGGCGTGAGCGACGCGCCCGCAGTCGGGGAGGGCTCGGCGGCGGGCACCGTTGTCGAGGCGGACGTCGTGGAGCTTCAGCCTTCGCCCGTGCGCCGGCGGGTCCCCGCCGCCGAGCGCCGCGAGGAGCTGATCGCCGCGGCCGTGCACGAGTTCGCGCGCGGCGGCCTGCACGGCACACCCGTGGAGCGCATCGCACGGCGCGTCGGCGTTGCGCAGCCGTACGTGTTCAGCCTGTTTCCCACCAAGCGCGAGCTGTTCCTGGCGGCCTTGGAGCGGGGCTTCGAGCGGGTCGCCGAGACCTTCCGCCGCGCCGCCGATGACTACCACGAGGGGCGCGCTCCGGCGGAATGCGAGGACGCGATGCAGGCGATGGGGATGGCTTACAAGGAGCTGCTCGCCTCCGACCGCGACTACCTGATGCTCCAGCACCAGTCCTACGCCGCCTGTGACGACGAGGTTGTGTGCGCGTGCGTGCGGCGGCGCTACGCCGAGCTGATCGAGCTGGCGCGGGATCTGTCGGGTGCCGACGCCGAGCGGTTGAACGAGTTCTTCTGGCACGGCATGGCGCTCAATGTCGCGGCCGCGCTCGGGGTCGAGGACTTGTCGATCGATTGCCCGTGGATCCAAGCCGAGTTGGGGTCCGAGTCCTAGCCGGCCGGAGTCAGTGCAGCACGACTTTCAGCGCGATGATCGCGAGCCCCATCGTGGCCCCGATGCCGGCTTCGAAGGCCAGCTCGCGCGGCGTTGCCCTGGCGCGGATTCCGGCCAGCAGCTCGAAGGCGATCAGGCTGCCGACGGTCGTCCACAGCGCCGCTTCGACGCCCGTCGCGAGCGCGACCTCGAACGCCCAGCAGATCAGCAATGCGAGCAACGGCAGGACGGAGCCCATCAGGATCGCCGCTTCGTCTCTGAGCGCCCGTCCCAGGACCGCGATACTTAGACGCGCGTGCGCTGTGAGTCGGTGTCCGAGCACGTCCGCGTAGGCGTGCGCGAGCCAGTAGAGCAGGATCGCGATCACGGCCGAGCCTGCCGTGTCGATGTAGTCCTCGTGACTCCCGCTCTCCGCGGCCAGCACGGCGCCGATCGCGAGTACCCCGTAGATCAGCCGCGCCGGGTTGCGCTCCGGTAGCAGCCAGTCGACGGTGCGGTCGACCCATCCGGGGGAGCCGGTCTCGGTGACTGTCATGCGGGGAGGCGAATCCAAGGCGTGAAGCCCAGCATCGGACTCGAACCGATGACCCCTTCCTTACCATGGATGGCATAGGGGGCTCCTGTGTGGGATCGAGTCCCGCCCTGTCTGGGTTTTTGGGACTCTGGAGAACTCTGGATGACCGGCCTGTGGGGCCAGGTTGCCCTAGATTGCCCTAGAAATCCGCTAAAAACGCCCCCAGAAACGGCTGGGACACTTGTGGTCTGTACGGGTCAAATTGTACTACGTCGGACCCCGGAAACGGCTACGATCCGAGGCCGCGCCGACGTAGCTCAGCTGGTAGAGCACCTGCATGGTAAGCAGGAGGTCTCGGGTTCGAATCCCGACGTCGGCTTCGTTTCTGCTTTCGGCTCAGGCTCGCTTTGCGGGGCAATGCGGAAGCCCAGTCCTGGGTGCTCGGCGCGCTCGCGGCTCGTCCGCAGGGGGTGTCTGCGTTAGGCTGATCGAGACGCCTGCTTTCATACGCGAAGCAGCAGTGCAGACCTGTCCGAGACGCTTGCCAGGGACCGTTGCGGCGCCGGTTCCTGGGCAAGCTGAATCCAAGGAAGCCAGGGCGGTTCAGTTTGCGCTTTCGGCCTCCCTTGATGCGGCGGTGCGTACCTGAAACGAACGGTCTTCGAGTGCGCGGTCGAGCAGTCTGTTCGCTTGAGTATCGAGGTCGGGGGGCATGAGACCCCTCCTCACCGCGGTCACCACTGCCGCCCTAAGTCTGCGACTTCCTTCATCGAATAGGGTCACCAGCCGCTCACCGATCGCGATCCTAACCGCGGAAGTTCTCAGGGCGGCGACATCTGCTGCGCCCATCGCCATGCGGACAGTAGCCTCATCAGGGTTGAACAGAGCGCTGGCGATAGCGCCCTCCAGGACCTCCGACTGCCGGTCGCGCAGTGCCAGGGTCGCGGCCTCGATAGCGACTTGGCGTACGCGAGGCTCCTCGTCCCTGACGAGCGTGAGTATCTCCGCATCGAGGTTTGTGCTCTGCGTCGCGACGGTCAGGGCGATGCGTGCCGCGTGAAGCAGTCGCGGCGTCACGAACTCGAATAGCGGTCCGGCACCGCCCTCGGATGTGTCCTTGATCCTCGCCAAGACGTCGGCCGGCAGGCCGGCGTTGTGTGCGATGGCTGTTAGCCCTCTGATCGCCTCAAATCGTATGTCGGCGGACACGCGAACATCCGTTGCCGCCTCTACAAAGACCGTTAGCGCGTCGGTGTCGGGCCACCTGGGCGTACCGTGCAGCCGAGCGCCAACATCGCGAACGGCTCATAGCTGCCCATCCCCGACTGCCCGCCGGTGAATCGTCGGCAACCGCTCGGCACTCGGCTACGAGCGCTCCCAGCGCCCGATCGAGCAGGCCGCCCTTCACAAGCGATGGCGCGTCGCGTCCAAGCAGCACGATCGCCACAGCCGGTGCCACGGACAGATCCACGTCGCCGTGCTGATCGATGTGGCTCGCGAGCACACCGACAACGTGGGCATCGTGGATGCCTCCCTCCGGCCTCGGGTTGTCCTGCACGAGCCGCAGCGCGGCCTCGGTCGGCAAGCGCTCTGCGACAGGAACGGACAACCCTCGCAAGAGCTGTCGGCGCTGAGGCTCATCGAGCTGCACGAACCTATCCCCCACTTGTCCGGTGCTCGCAAGGACGCAAGTGCCCAGAACGACGCCACTTTCACGGCGTAGGGATGATCGGAGACCAACAGTGGCAGGCGCTCCATCAGCGCGATCGTCGTTCGCTCGCTGAGCAGGTCCCACATGGACAGGGCGAGGTCGACCAGCGGGCCGTCGCTCCAGTGGCGCAGAGGCTTGCCGCGGTTCACCTGCGTGATGATCTCCTCCGCAGAGTCGTAATCGAAATGCGCCTCTGCGAGTTCGGCGATGCCATCGAGGGTGCTGCTGTTCGTCGAGCTGAGCGCCCACAGCGACACCGCTACGGCAGCCTGCCGGGCGCGTCGCCTCGTCGAGCAGGATGTGGGCGGCGAGTTGCTGGCTGATCTCACGTCGAAGCCAGATCGCGCCGGCCCACTCGGCCTGCATGTGTGCGGCGATGACATCTTCAGCTCACTGGACCCGGCTCCGATCGTGATCGTCCAGGGCGAGCGCGCGCGCTCGGCGAGCTGTCCAGACGAGATCTTCTCGGTGGCGCTCCGCCAGCTCTCTGATCCAGTCGTAGCCGGTCAGCTCGTCGGGCTCGTAGCCCCAGTCTCGAGGCCACCGGTTCCAAGGAGGTTGTACCTCTCTACATGGAGCCGGTCGAGAGCATGCTCCCGGGGGAGCCCGGCCTGTGCGCGTGCCAGAAAGGTCAGGAAGCGCGTCGTCCCAGCGGTGGGCGAAAGCCGCTGCGATCAGCTTGCAACACAGACGCGCCTGAAGGAGAGGCTGACCCTCGAACGCGTCGATCGAGCGGGGCGGCGCCGTCAACGAGGCTCGCTCGTGGCCGACCATGCGAGAGGAACAGGCCTAGCATCCCGGCCTCGCCCCCTCGGCGAAAGAGCCCTTCATCTCGTGGCCCGCACGGCGTCTTCCCTGGATGTCCGCGGCCACGCCAACGGCCGCGATGTCGAGCGGCGACTCGGTTTCTATCGAGTCGATCGAGCCGTCGGCGGAACGCGTTGAAAATGGTGCCATCTGCTCGCTGGCGTCGAGATGCAGCCGCGGGAGATTCCACAGCATGCCGCGTCAAGAAGGCGGTGTCGCTAGAGCCGGGAGACATATGGTCTCCGGCCGCCGCTTCGCAGGGCCAACAGGAGCACGTCGATCACGTTCGCGGAGAGGCTTGCCAGGCGGCCTCGCTGTTGGCGGGCCGCACTTTGTGGTTGTAAATGACTTCCTCTTCGCTGATGAGAAGCCCCACTTCGCTGGCCCCGGCCGGGGGCGACGACGCGGGAACCACAGGACCTTGAGCTCAACTTCTGCGTCGTCCTTCACCGCCATCAGCTCTTCCCTGGTTCCAGGCCGCAGCTTGTCGCGCAGCAGGACGATCGTCACGCTGCTTTCACGGGCCATCTGGACAAAGAGATCGTTGGCGTTGCCCCCAGCGGGGTCTGTCGTTGAAGCATCTCCTCCAGCGCCACACCGGAAACTGCTCCGGCCAATGGTTACGGGAGAGCTGGCTGTTGAGGGACTTCTCGACCAGGTTCTGGACGCGGTTGCGAAACGGCATCGCCTCGTTTGCCGAGGAGATGAACACTGGGAAGGCCGAGCCTCCGGTGGTATAGGGACGAAGCGACCCGATGGGTGTGTGGCCGGCCATAATGTGTTGAGCGGTGATCAAGCCTCGCTCGCACGCGAAACGCTACCGCCCAGTCGTTCTCCAGCGTCGTCACGAGTGGGTGCCCTGGTGCTCCGCGAGGCCACAGCACCCCGCGCCTAGATATGGCTGATGCAGCAGTTGCTCTGCTACAGACAGCTTCTTACAGCGGCCTTTCAGCAAACGGTTCGCCGCACATTTGACTCGCCTGACCCGACCCGGAACTAGCTCGTAGACGGACCGCTCGGCCACGAGTGCAGCCACACGCGGTCGAGATGCTTCGTGGCCGGTATGGCGGTGCTGGCCGCGCGCGTGAGTGCTGCCCGCCCGGCGACGTACGGCCGGGCGCGCTGGTTGAAGGGTGTCGTCGGGCTCCCGCAGACTCCGTTCGGCGTCGTTTCCAGGGACGTCCTTGCCTCGATCCTCTCCGTGGGCTGCGCCCACGCATCGCTGCTGGCGATCCAGCCAGACGAGGACGGCGCAATTCCCGACGCATCAGGCGATAGAAGTGATCGCCGGGGTCGCCCGTGATCTCAACGGCGGTCATCTCCCCTCCTTCGAAGGCCACAGGCATCATCTCTGTGTCAGTTGCTGCGGCGCTTTGGAGGTCGGTGTTTGGCGGCAGCTTGAAGTCTTTGAGGGCTTCCAGGAGCGAGTCCGCTGCTCCAGCGGCCGGCGCAGCCGGCTGCTGGTCGCTTCCAAAGAACGTGACCACGACAGCAAGGCCGCGAAGATGTGCGAGTTGCCCTCGTCCTTTTGTCAGCACGTCGCGCTTGATCTGGTCGAAACGCGCTTGCTCGTCGATCCTTTCCTCGAAGGTGAGTTGGGTCAGCTCGACGCCGATCTTGACGTGATCACTTGCACGCTCGCAGACGAAGTCAGGGGGGTCGTTGGCTCCGCGCACGGCAGAGGCGAACGGATCGGGCTTGTCGTCTGCGCGAAAGTCGACGCGAAATCGGTCGAGCTGCCGTTGCTCGTTACGGGCGCGCTGCTCGTCGTTGGTACCGGGCAATGGGCGTAGTCAGTTGCCACTCGAAGGCCAGCGCGAAGATGTCATCGCCACCGCTGTCAGTCCCGATGCTGCCGAACATCGTTGGCACCCCGCAGCGTCTCGGCCCAACGAGCATCGATCGAAGAGTGGCGTTCGGATGCACGTACATTCGCGCGACAAGCTGCATTCCTAGATATTGCTGTATACGGGCCGGGCGAGCCGCGTCATCTCGTGCTCTATCTCGGTAAGCGTCTCGTTGATCGGAGCTTCCCGGCGAGCGCGTCGGGACCGGCTTGCGGGTTTTGGGGGCGAACTGTCGGTCACCATGCAGAATGGCTCATGCCGCGTCACACTCCCTGCATGGTCCGACGCAGCTTCCTCCTCGTGGCTTTGATCGCGCTCGTCGTCACAGCAGCGTTAGGCGCGTCAGCGTCGGGGTTGACCGCGACGAAGGTGATCTACGTTGCTCCGGTCAACCGAAGCGGGCAGCCGCTGCCCGACGTAAGGATCTTCCTCGACGTGCGGGGTCACTGCGAGCCCGGCTCCGACTCTGTGCCCGGACCCACCTACCGCTGCTTCGAGGCCAACTCCATCCTCGACCCGTGCTGGGCGGACCGCGCGCATGCGGGCTCCGTCTTGTGCATCGAGGAACCGTGGTCGGAAACGGTCGTACAGCTCGACACGGGGCATCGCCTTCCGGCCTCGAACTATCCGGTGCCCAAGAGCCTTGCTTACCCCTGGGGCGTCAAGCTCGCGAACGGCGAAAAGTGCATCGCAGACCAGGGCGCGCACGACATATACAGGGGCGAGTCGTCGACTACTCCTGCGGCCACAGGTTCCATCTGGTTCTCCTGCGAGGCATGCACCGGTCGCACGAGCCGTGGAGCTTCGACAGCGCAATCTGGACGGGCCAGGGGTACGTGACCGGTCCTCGCGAGACGGTGAAGGTCGCGTGGTACGGCGGACCGGCGCCGACCGGTTAGAGCCGCGAGGCGAGCCGCCACGCCCCGGAGGCGTCGCGGCCGGGCCGCTCACTTCCGCTCCGCGCATGGACAGCGAGCGTCCCAGCAAGGGCCGCGCTCACGCACGCAAAGGACGAGAACCAACTGCCTCGGTCGGCAGGGGTTGCCTCTAGAGCTCGACCTCGACCTCGAACTCCGTTGTCTTCGGTGGACCGGGCAAAACGGACTGCCCTGCCTGGAAGGCGGGCAGCAGCGTCTCGTCACGGAACTTCTCCCAGATCGTCCTTCGACTCCCAGACCGCGACGACGACCCAGCCATTCGCGCTCGGCCCGGCGTAGTGATGCGTCTGGCCGGCGGGCAGGCCACCGGGCGGGTGCACCACGGCAGTGGTGGCGTCGTACTGCTCCTTCGTACCGCCCTCGAAATCGTTGACGATCACGTTCGCCATCTCATCCTCCAGTTTCGTCGCAGGTTCGCCGGGCGGATTCCATCCGTTGACTGCGCTCCCACTCCAAGAGCGGGCGTCCCACTTTCCTCATGAACCGGGCGCCCTGGAGATAGTAAAGCGCGTGTCGGTATGAGGCCGGACATAAGCCAGACCGCGAGACCGACAGTCCGAGACCCGCGAAAACGGCCGTCCGTCGCGGTTACGTGCGGCGACCTACAGCGCCACGGGAATGCCGACGAAAGAACGGGCGGCGAAGTAGCCGCGAACCTGGTAGCTCTCGTAAGAGTTGGTCGAGCAGAAGTTCGCTGCTTGCTCGCAGTTGTAGCCAAACAGGTCGTACAGGCCCTCCGGATGGCTTCCACTAGGCGCTCAGCTCTTCGAACCGTTACGTCTCTCGGGATCGCATCGAAGCGCGGCGCGCCCCACCAGGTGCGACCTCCGTGGGGCACGAGCTTCGCAGTCCCTCCGTTCTCGAACGTCGATAGCGGTACCGCGCCGATTGTCGCCTGGTGCTTCTCGCCGATCCTTCCGCCGAACTGGACGACACGGGCGTCATCGATGTAGATCCCGTGGTGGTAGTAGCCGACCGGCCCGAGCGGTCGCCAGACGCGAAGGTGGTCTCCCGCCGCGAACTTCGCTGCAGCACGCTCGTACGTCACGCGGTCAGAGTAGAGGTCAACGACCTGACCCCCCGGCGTGATCGCTCGCCTGCGGCTGCTGGCGGACCGCCG
>CAWEZW010000002.1:0-389111 GCA_963813745.1 uncultured Solirubrobacterales bacterium | reverse complement strand
CGCTCGTCGTCGCGGCGGTAGCCCAGCCGCGCGGAGATCCGGTCGGCCGTGGAGACCAGGTGCGGGCCCAGCGCGTCCACGAGCTCTCCCAGGGAGATCATCGAGCTGTGGGCGGCCATGTTCACGGCGGCGATCACCTCGCGGGCCTCGTTGCGCACGGGCGCGGCGATCGAGTACAGCTCTGCCGCCAGCTCCTGATCGTTGACGGCCAAGCCCTCCTCCTGGACCTGTTCGAGCTCCTCACGCAGCGCTTTCTTGCTCGTGATCGTGTTCGGGCCCTTCTTCGTGAGCGTCATCTCGCCGATCAGCTCGCTCTGCTCGGACTCGGGGAGGTAGGCCAGCAGGATCTTGCCCATCGAGGTGCAGTACGCCGGCAAGCGCGAGCCGGGGTGCAGGCCGAGATCGATTTTGTCCTGGCCGCGACGCCAGCTGCGCGCGCGCTCCACATACAGAACGTCCGTACCGTCCAGAACTCCGAGATTCACGGTGTAGGAGCTCCGCACGCGCAGCTCCTCGAGATCCTCCCGCGCATGCTCGCGCAGACCCGTCGCGTTCAGCGCCGCCATCCCCAGATCGGTCACCTTCAAGCCCAAACGGTACTTGCGCGAGGCGCCCTGCTCCAGGTAGCCCAACGCCACGAGCGTGATCACGTACCGGTGTGTCGTCGAGCGGCTCATGCCGAGCTCGTCGGCGATGTCGGCGATCCCCAGCACCGGACGCTCCGGGGTAAAGCACCCCAGGATCGCCAGGCCGCGCTCGAGCGACTGCGAATAACGCGGCTCGCGCAACGATGGCACCGACCAGGCCGGATTCTCGATCGCGTTCGGGCTTCTCCTAGGCATCAAACCTCCTCATCGCATGAATGTAAACAAGCGGCTGTGCAACGTTGCGGTCTGCGCTCATCCTTAACCCGCGCGCCGATACCGACGCGAAACCGGGTCGCGCTCCAGCAGGCCAACCTCCACAAACGTGGCGGCATAGCGATGCGTCGTTGAGATGCCCATACCCAACTGCTTTGCCACATCGGTCACCGCGCGGTCGCTTCCATCCGCCGGAAAGGCGGCGAGGACCATCAGACCCCGCAGCAGCGACCGCGAGAAGCGCACGTCGTCGAGGCGCATGTTGAAGGCGTCGAGGTCGAGCTGGTCGAGCATCCGCACATCCGCGATGCCGGCGGCATCCTGCGCGGCTTCGCGAACCACCCGGTTGATCTGAGCCTTGGACAGCTCGATCGAGACTCCATTCTCGGACATCGTCGTGGCCACGAAAGCGATATTGACGACGGGCCCGGCCCCTGCCTAGTGACGTGTCGCCACAGATTCCGAGCACTCTCGCGATTCCGGCAGTTCTCGGGCGTGTCCTCAAGCGTGCGTGTTCTCAACGACGGTGACGCAGTATCACGCGCGCGCCCGCGTGTGGGGTGACGATCACGCTCCGCCAGCGTGGGTGCTCGATCTTGCTCGAGGCAGGCCGGACGGTCATCGTCGCGAGCACCGTGCGCAGCACGGTCTTCATCTCGAGCATCGCCAGGTGCAGGCCGGGACACCGTCTGCGACCCCCACCCCACGGCAGCCACGTGTACGTCGCCGGGGGCGAGCCCCCGAGGAAGCGCTCGGGGCGGAACTCGTGGGGCTCGGGGTAGAGCTCGGGGTCGTGGTGCACGAGATAGATGCACCCCAGCAGCTGGGCCGGTGGGCGGTAGGTCCAGCCGCCGATCTCGATCGGCTGCTGGACCGCGCGCGGGATCGTGAACAGGAACACCGGTCGATGACGCAGCACCTCCTGGATCGTCGCGGTCAGGTACTCCTCGCCGGCGCCGTCCCCGTCGATCTCGTCGATCAGCTTGTCGAGCACCCTCGGGTTGTGCGCCAGCAGTTGAAATGCCCACGCCAGCTCCGCCGCGGTGGTCTCGTGTCCGGCGAGGACGATCGACATCAGGTTGTCGCGCACCTGCCGCGGTGTCATCCTCGAGCCATCCGTGTTGCGCGCCGCCAGGAGCATGCCGAGTAAGTCGCCGGAGACATCGTCCTCACGGCAGCGATCCTCGATGATCGCGTAGATCAGCTCATCGACCTCTGCCCGCTCGCACAGGAAGCGCCTCCAGATCCTCCGCCCGGGACCGTGACGCAGCAGGGGCTCCGGAAAGACCGCGCTGGCGGTCACCGACAGCATCTTCAGCAGACGATCGCGCAGGGCATAGAGACGCTCGTCCGCGAGAGCTCCCGATGCCCCCACAATTGTCCTCAGGACCGTCTCGAGCGTCAGCGCGCGCAGGCGCGGATGCAGCGCAAAGGGGACGCCCACCGGCCATGAGGAGATCTCGCGGTGCGCGACCGCAGCCACCAGATCGGCGTGCCGCTGCACCACCTTCGCGTGGAACGACGGCAGGATCGTTCTACGGCCGTTCAGATGCTCCTCTTCCTCGCGGAGCATGAACGACTGATCGCCGACAAGCGACTCGATCGTATCCGCGCCCTTCCCAGGATGAAGTACATCCGCAGGCGCGCTAAGCATTGTCCGGATGTCGCTCAGATCGGAGAGAAATACAAGTGGCGGATGGCTGGTAGCGCGGAGTGTAAAGCGGCTGCCGTAGCGGCGGCGGCAGCGCTCAAGGTACTCAAATGGCACTTCCAGAATCAAGAACGTTTGAATCGCGCGTGGCAGCCGTAGGCCCGGCGCGCGGTCAGCTCGGGGGGCTGGCAGCGCCTGACGTGCCTCTCCGTGAGCGTCTGCCGGACTCGTCCTGCTGGTGCCTGATCTCCGCGCACGAGAGCGGCGGCCGTAAATATGATGCGCGCCACATGCGCAGAAGCGGCAACAGCAGCCGCGTGAGAGATCCGCCCGCGGTGGCAAGAGCCTGCGTGCCTTGCACGCATCTCGGGCGTGCAGCCCTGATCCTTGACAGATACATCGCCACCATGCAGCCGACGATGACCGCATGGCGATGACCGTTGCGCAGACCACGTGCCTCCCGAGCGTTCGATCGACGATCTCACGCAGCCGGCGCATGGCGAGCTCATCGTCGTCGGTAGTGCGCGATATAGCTGTGGTCCCATTGACAGCATCATCGAACTGGTCGACATAGCTGTCCAGCATCGTGATGGCGAGCGAGACCCACGGGAAGTAGGCAGCGTAAGCATGGGCAATATCGCGCTCGTCGCATCGTGGTTCCGCGGCCAGGGCAAGAAGAGCGATGCGGCATGAAGGCACTAGCGGCCGCGGTCAGCTCAAACCAGCTATTCCTGTCTCTCCGGGAAACTCTCGCTCGGCCCAATCTCTCAGCGCAACGTCACGACGCTTGCGGGATCACGGTCGTGATTGATGCTCTGGACGGAGCACCGCCTGACCCCCGCGAGCAAATGCGGACGCACACGCGAGTAGGACGGCAGCGCCGCGCAGCTCTCACGGCAGGCCTCCACGAGCGCGCGTAGATAGCCACCGTCGTTCTTCCACGGATTGTGTCTGTAGTAGTCGGAGATCGGCGCCTCGGGTTCCAGCGCCTCGACAAGCGCGAAATGCAGCTGACGGCCGTTTACCTCGTCCGAATCGCGCTCGCTCACATTGTCGAGGAAGTCCCAGATCGTCTGGTAGGCGACGAGCAGCCGCAGCAGCCGTTGATCCCGGCTCCCGGCAAGCACACAGAACAGCGCGGCGCCCTCGGTGTGATCGCGCTTGTGCGTCAATCGAATCAAGCGCATCCTCCCGTAGCGGTCGCATCGGGGATCGCCGCCGCCCGGACTCGCCATGCGTGGAGCTCACGCGAGACCGCCGGGAGTCCCCACAGCAGCTCGCGGCACGGCGGCACCAGCAAGCGCCCAGGCTTGCCTGGGACCGAATGGCGCCGGATCGGTCTTTCGCGAGAGACGGGATATTTCCCGAGCCTAGAAGATCGGGTGGATCGCAAACAACCAATCGTTGAGAATCGCTGCGCGCCGGCCAAAATCTCGCCTACACGGCGGGTTTCGATGCCACGGCGAATGGCGCTAGACTACGCGTATGGCGACACGCGGGCGGCGCGATAGCCCGGCAGCGCGACGATCGCAACCGAGAGCACGCTGACGAGCGCAAAGCTTGAGATCGCTACCGCGGCGCCGGCCGAGAAGACGACCGGGAAACCCGTGACGCTCGCCAGCGCATGGCTGATAAGCAGCTGTCCATAGATACCGAACACCGCGCCGATCGAGCAGCCCGCACCGAGCAGCAAGCACTCTCGAACAGCAGCGCGCGCCACAGCGTCCCATGCTCGTAGCCCTGCACCTTCATGCGGGCGAGTCGAGGACGGCGTTGCCAGATCATCGTACCCATCGCGATCGACATCGCCAGCACCGTGGCGATCAGCACGAGAGTCGCGATCTGCGTCAGACGTGAAAGGCCCTGTCGACTGGCCGCCTGCTGGAGCAAGCTCGCGCTGCTGGGCAGTCTGGACTGACGAGCGCTGACCCCGCTCCCAATGCCCGCTGGATCTCTTGACGTCCCTGTCGCTCCGAGACTCCTGCGCGCAACGTAATGTTGTAAGCGCTCGGCTCGGCACTCCCCCAAGCACGGACGTAATCCCCTGGATTGAGGATGATCGCACCAGGAGGCCAGCCGAGGTTGGTGGTCAACGCGGCGACGCGCAACCTTGTCGTGGCGTGTGGCTGGCAGCGTGAAGGACTGCCCGATATGAAGGTGATTTTCAGCCGCCACAGCTTGCGAGAGAATCGCCCAACCACCCGCTCGAAGCCTGGCGAGTCGCCAGCTTGAGGTCCCCCTTTACCAGCTGTCCTGACGGAATCGGACTTACGGCAGAGGACGGGGGCGCCAGGACCCACACGTGACGGTCACCGTAGTCGAGGAAGCCAGCCCGGTACACGCCAACAGTCTGAACTATCGGGAAGACGAGCCAAAGTGGAGGCGGCGACGCCCTGAAATGGCGTCGTGGCAAGCAGGTTCTGCGTACCGGGGGGAACCACCCACAAGTCGCTCACCGCAGTAACGCCCTGAAACAGACCATCAAGACCACGCTGCAGGTTGGCGTGCGCTCCCTGGATCGCGACGCTGCCGAATACCGCAATCGCTCCAGTTGCCGCGATCGCGATCGATCGCGCCCGCGTCTTCGGCGAACGCAGTTCGATCACAGCGATCCGGGTCGCTGCCGATCCGAAGCGGGTTTGCAAGCGGTCAAATATGGCGACAACCGCATTGAGTAGGAGTGGCAGCAGCAACAGCAGCGCGATCACCAGGATCACGCTGCCGAGGACCGCCGACTGCGGCGCGGCGAGCAGGATCGCGGTCGTCCCCGCGATGCAGGCCAGTCCACCGATCAGCATTCCAACCCTCCACCAGCTACGGATGTCACGTCTGCGAGGCCGCGAAGTTCGAGCTGATTGCGAGAGGATCGCTCCAAGCGGGATCAACACACCGATACATGCAGCCAGCAGCCCCGCACCCGCAGCGATCACAACGCTCTGCCAGGTCACGATCCGCTGCGAGCCGACCGGAAACGCGAACGACAGATAGCCCGGATTCGATTGAAACACGACAATCGAGAGCAGGTCTCCCAGCGCCAAGCCCAGCAGCGCGGCCAACCCCCCGAGCACGAGCGCGTCGAACAGCAGCGCCTGCGACATATCCAGGCGCGTCGCGCCGTTGGAGCGCAAGCCGGCGATCAGACCCTGGCGCAGCGGCAACGTCAGCAGCATTGCGTTGAACGCGAACAGAAATCCCACCAGCGCGCTGATCCACGAGAACAGGCTCTCGCCCTGGTTGGCAGGCGCCGCCGCGACCCGGAAGAGGATCGCGTCGAAGTTAGCAGGCTCGACGTTCAAGCGCCCCGCCGCCAGTCTCACCAATCCCGCCCGCACCTCACGATCGCGCCCGGGAATCGCCCGGACAAAGACACGCGTGATTCGGTCGCGCATGCCGGTCAGCCTCTGCGCATAGGCCAGCGGCGCGACCGCGACCGGGCTGTGGACAAGCCCCCCGATCGCTGCAGCATCGAGGTCGACGCCGACCAAAGCGTTGACATTGCTCGCGCCGATTTGGAGCTCGATTGGCTCCAAGGGCTGCGCCCCGATCCCTTCGGCGACGGACGCCGGTAGAGCCAGCGCTTGCAGACGGGCGATCTGGGCGTAGTGGAAATGCCGTAGCAGAGGACTGCCCGCGAGCGCCAGATGTGGATCGGCGCCGATCAGGTCCACCGCTTGCCGGCCGGCTGGACCGATCGCGTTGACGGGCTCCTCGAGCACCGGCACGGCGGCGCTGACGCCAGGAAGGCGCCGCACCTCGTCCAATAGTCGTTCGTCAAAGCCCCGTGGATCGCGTGACTCGAGCTGGAACTGCATCTGGCCGACGATCTCGCTCGTCAACTGCTGCACGGAGCCGTTCAGGCTCGCGCTCGCGACCTGGGAGGCGAACAGCAGCGCCACGCCGACGGCGAGCCCCAAGACCGCCAGCAGCTCCTGCACGAGCACGATTCTCGCCTTGAGCCGGACGCGGTACAGATGGGCGATGCTCGACAGGCGCACGCGCGCCTACCGCCCGTTGAGAGGAGTAAACAGGTCTTCGGGTTCGTAGTTCACGAGCCGGCCGTCGCGCAGTGCGTGTACCCGATCGGCGAACGCCGTCGCCTGCGGATCGTGGGTGACGAGCAGCACGGCCGCGCCGCGCTCGCGGCAGATCTCGCCCAGGAGCTCGAGCACCTCGCGCCCGCGCTCGGAATCGAGGCTTCCAGTCGGCTCGTCGGCGAGCACGAGCTTTGGTTCGGTCGACAGCGCCCGCGCGATCATCACGCGCTGGCGCTCGCCCATCGAGAGCTGATCGGGGCGGTGGCCCAGACGCTCGCCCAGACCGAGGCGCACGAGCAGAGGCTCGATCATCCGCTCGGCCCGGCGTGCGTTCCCGGTCAGCCACAGCTTCATCGCGGCATTCTGCGTCACCGTCCCGCCGGGAAGCAGGTCGAAGGCCTGGTCGATGTAACCCAGCTCGCGCAGGCGATAGCGCGCGCGATCGTCGTCGCCGAGTGTGGAGATCTCCCTGCCGTCCACGATCACCGCACCGCTGTCCGGGCGCAGCAGCGCCGCGATCAGCATCAGCAGCGTCGTCTTGCCCGAGCCGCTCGGGCCGTACAGCGCAACCAGCTCGCCCGCGGCGATCTTTAGCGACACGCCATCGACGGCGTGGACCGACTCGCCGTCGCCGACGGGATAGCGCTTTGAGAGTTCGCGCAACTCGAGCACTAACTCGTCGATTCGGCGGTCGTGTCCGCTGCTCGGTTGGTAGCCGGTGACACTAGGAAGAGATGTCGCGTCGGGAGTCATGAGCGCCCGGGAAGTCGATGAGGTTCCCCAGCTCGGTTGGCGATCTTGTCGTCTCCAGCAGCTCGCCGCCGAAAAGCGTCGCGACGCGCCCGGACCACCCCGTGGCGCCGGCGTCGGAGACGCTCATCAGCACGGCAAACCCCTGCTCGGTCGCGAGCGTGTCCAGCAGCCGCAGGATGTCGTCCGTCTCTCCCAACCCGAGTGATAGCGTGAGGTCGTCGACGAGCAGCAGCTTCGGCTCGCGGGCGGTCCCCTGCGCGACCGCGACGAGCGCGCGCTCCCAGTCAGCGAGGCTTCCCCAGAACTGCCGCGCGCACTCTCCCGCGCCCACCCGCTCGAGCGCTGCCGTCGCCCGCGTGTACGCCTCGCTCTTCCCGTACTTCGCGAACAGCGGCAACGCCACGTTCGCGAGCATCGGCATGTCGAGATCCGGGACCGCCGGGCGGACCCAGCCGATCTGGCCGCCCAGCAGGCGCGAGCGGCGGCGCTCGGAGAAACCCCAGATGTCCTCGCCCTCGAAGCAGACCCTTCCTTTGTCCGGGCGCTCCATGCCGGCCGCGACCCGCAGCAGCGAGGTCTTGCCCTGCGCGCGCTGCGCCAGCACAGCGACCGTTTCCCCCGCGTCGAGCTCGAGCGTTACGTCGGCGAGCACCGGGACCACCAGCCGCCGCCCGCGCGGGAAGCCCAGACAAACATCCGTCAAGGACAGCACGGACATCGCATGTCCTCAGCCCTGTGGAGGCGAGGTGCTCTGCCGCCGTTCCGCCTCATAGCGCTGCCCTTCTCGCTGCAGATACTGTCGCAGCGTCTGCAGCCACTTGATCCGGGCGTCCCACCAGGCCACGTCCCCCGCCGTGACGATCATTCCCGTCAGCCGCCGCCACGCGTCGTCGCGGTCCAGCAGCCGCTGTCTGCGCATGCGCTGGTTGAGATCCTCCAGCTGCGCGGCACAGGCCAGCTCGGCCTCGCGGACGATCGCCACCATCCGCGGCAGGTCCTCCGGCCCGCAGAAGGCGATCTTCGCCTGCAGCTCCTCACGCACGGGCGGTGTCGCCGTCGAGGCCCGCAGCCAGCGCCTGAAATGCGCGATCCCCGCCGGGGTCGCCTCATAGGCTGTGGCAGGCAGGTCCGCGACGTCCGTATCGGGGTTCGCGCTTGCGGCAGACTGGGCGGCCAGGGCGGACAGGGGGGGCGCGGCGGACAGGGGGGGCGGGCTCGAATCCTCGATCGGGCGGATCAGGCCCTGCTTGGAGAGCCGCTTCAAGGCGTGATACGCCGTGGCGTGGCTGAACTGCGCCGAGCCGAACCGTGCTTCCAGGCGCTGCTCCAGCTGATAGCTGTTGCCGGGCAGCTCGATCACCAGTCCCAAGACGGCGTCGCCGGCGGACAGTGGCTGCGCAGTTGTGCCTCCCATCTGAGGAACCGTAGCCGAAAGCACGTGGATGGGACTTTTCCAGCTGCGCGATTTCGCTTGCGCCGGCAGTCAGAGCCGCAGGCGCACGGGCAGCTTTCCGAGCCCGTAGATGCCGGTGATGCTCTCGTACCGAGGCTCGCCGTCCAGCTCCAGTCGCTCGAACCGCTCGGCCAGGAACGTCAGTGCCTCGCCCAGCTCGGCCCGCGCCAAATTCGCGCCTACGCAGTAGTGCACGCCCGCACCAAAGGTCAGCGCCCGAGCCCCTCCCCGCTCGGCTGTGATGTCGAATGTCTCGGCCGTGCCGGTGCCGGCGTGCTCGTCCAGATCACGGTTGCCGGTGAACGCGCACACCATCACGATCGTCTCCACCGGAAACGTCACGTCGCGGAAGGTGATCTCCTGGTCCACGATCCGCGCCGTGAACGGCGTGATCGGCTCGTACCGCAGCGCCTCCTCGACGGCCGCCGCGGCGAGTGATGGATCGGCCCGCAGTGCGGCCCACTGCCGCGGGTGTTCGGCCAGCAGCCTGATCGCGTGCGCGAGCTGGCTCTGAGTCGTATCGACCCCGCCCGCCAGCACGTTGAACACGAGGTTGATGCACTCGACGTCGCTCAGCCGATCTCCGGCCTCTTCGGCGGCGATCAGCGTCGAGATAAGGTCGTCGCCGGGGTCCTCCCTGCGCGCCTGCACCAGCGCCTTTGCATACTCGTAGAACTCCTCCACCGCCCGCTCGATCTCGTCGCGCTCACTCGCCATGCTGACCGCGTCGAACTGCTTCTGGATCCAGTTCGACCAATGGTGCAGCTTCGGCGCATCCTCGATCGGGGCGCCCATCACGTTTGCGATCGTCCGCGACGGATATGGCTTGGCAAACGCCTCCACGAAATCGCAGCGGAGGGAGGAGGCGGTCGAGGCGGAGGCGGCAGCGGCGGCTGAGGCGGAGGCGGAGGCGGGTAAGGAGGCGGCTGCGGAGGCGGAGGCGGCTGTCGCCCGCGCGAGGAGATCCTCCAGGAAGCCCCTCATCATCGGCCGGTAGCGCTCGACCGCGCGGGGGCTCAAAGCCGGGTTCACGAGGCCGCGCAAACGGGAGTGGTCGGCGCCGCCTAAGTGCAGGATGTTGCGCTTCATCTGCTCCCACAGCGGCCCCTCAGTTACGCCGAAGATCTCCGCGATCTTCATCCCCGGAAAGCTCGCCGCGCGCGTACGCAGGAAGAACTCTCCCGCCTCACGGTCGAGCACGACGTACCCAAACGGCCCGCTCGCCAGCCAGCCCTCCGCGCGCAACTCGCGCATCGCCTCATGAAAGCGCGCGCCATACATACCCGGATCGGTGTAGTCGAAGCTCGGAAGCTCCAGCTCGCCGGCGAGCGTCATCTCGCGGACGCTATTTCTTCTTGGGACTCACCGCCTGCTTCAACGTCGCTCCGGCGCTGAACTTCGGCGCCTTCGAGGCCTTGATCTTCACGCGCTCGCCCGTCCGCGGGTTGACGCCCTGGCGCGCCGCGCGCTGGACCACCGAGAACTTGCCGAAGCCGGTGATGATCACATCGTCGCCTTTTTTCAGCGTCTTGGTCACAGTGGCAAGGACCGACTCGAGCACCAGTGCGGAGTCGGTTTTAGTCAGACCGGTGTCGGCGGCGACCGCCTCGATCAGCTCAGACTTGTTCATTCGCTTCCCTTTCCCTTTGTTTTCCAGACGCGCGCAGGCTACCGTGCCGGTCGGAGAAACCGGTTTGTCCCATAGCGCCGCGGCGAGATCGGCGCTCCGATCAGCCGGCTCTGGCGCATCCATGCGCTCATCGCCGCGACGTTCGGGCTCTGCAGCGTCCCGAAGGGGACACCCCCGCCGGCGCCACCGATCACAGAGCGGGCAGAGCGGGCGGCAGCCTTGCCGGTGAACAACGGCTCATAAACAGCGAGTGAGGCAGCCGTCAGCCTGCGCGGGAGCGACGGGTTGGAGCTCAGCAGATCGTCCAAGCTCTGTGCCGGGTCCCGCAGCGTGTCTTCGTAGCCCGCTTTCGTCGCCGCCACGAAGTCCCTCACCAACCTCGGGTTCGTCGCGATCAGCCTCCGTGTCGTAAACGCCACGAGGCCCGGATAAGCGGGGCCACCGTTTTCGTCGAGCGCGAACGCGGTGATCGGATGCCCGCTCTCCTGGAGCGTCACGCCTTCGTCGGGGATGAAGCCCGTAAACGCCGCGATCCGCCCCGCCAACAGCGCCTCAGGGCCATTGAAGCCGACCGTGACCACGTGCACCCGGCTGGGGCTCACGCCCGCGTGACGCAGCTCGGAGTCGAGCACAGCCAGATCGGAGGGCACGCCCGTGATCCCAACGGTCTTGCCGGCCAGAGACGCGGGCGAGGTGAGGTGCTCGGAGGCCAGCGCGATCAGCCCGCCGAGCGGGCGCTGCACGAGCGCCATCACCGCCTGCGCGTCGCCGCCTTCGTCGATCAGCCCCGCCACGTCGCTCCCGTCGGCCAGCCCGAACTGCGCCTTGCCCGCGTCGATCAGCTTCAACGTTTCCTGCGTACTCGTCGGCTGCACAACCTGCAGATCGATGTTCTCGCGCCTGTAATAGGAGGCCGCCAGCGCGCGGTAGATGCCCGCATGCACCGCGTTCGGCACGAAGTCGAGGATCAGCGTCGCCTTCGTCGGTTTTGCCAGCGCCCCCGGGGCGATCGCCGTTTGCGCGCCCGTCGCGGATGGTTCAGCGGAGCCACACGCCGTCAAGGAGATCGCCAGCGCCAATATCATCACTACACAGCTTGCCTTCGCAGCTTGCCTTCGCAACTTCTTACCCTCTTTCCGCGGCTTTCCGTACCGGTCCGTGTTATCTGGACGTTAGGATCTCCAAGCTTCGCGAGCCTCGAGCTCGGCTTCGGTGCCCGACAATCACGACCAACCCATCCACCTGCCCAATCCGACATCGCGTGCGCAAACTCCTGACCTGCGCGGGCCTGCTGACCCTCGGCTGCAGCGCCACCACGCTCGCGTTCGCGTCCAAGCGGATCGTCGCCGAGGAGGCCTCGGCCGCAATGTCAGCCTCTCCCTGCGTGCCGAGCACGCTCAACCGCTCGGCCGTGCCGGCAGGAACCAGCCTCGCGGTCTCACCGCTGCCCGACTCCTTCGACGCCTCGCCGCACACTCAGATCAGCCTGCTCGGGGCACCTCCGGGAGCCCTCGGCGGCGTCAGCGTCAGCGGCTCGAAGACCGGCCGGCACAGTGGACGCCTGGTGGCCTACTCCCAGGGCGATGGCGCGAGCTTCGTGCCGTCGGAGCCGTTTGACTCCGGCGAGACGGTGAGCGTACGCGGCCGGCTGACGGTTGCCGGCAAGGCACAGGCGTTCGCCTTTCACTTCGTCGTCTCGACACCGGACAACCTCAAGTACGTGCCCCCGGGGCAGGTACCGGCAGACCCCGCCGAGGTGCAGCGCTTCCACTCGCGCCCGGAACTGGAGCCGCCGGCACTCGTGATCACGGCGCGCTCGCCCCAGACGGCGCCGGGCGAGTTGTTCTCCGCTCCCTACTCGGGTCCGGGCCAAAACGGGCCGATGATCTTCGACGAAGCGGGCAGCGTGGTCTGGTTTGAACCGGTGCCGCACGGCGATGCGGCGAGCAACCTGCAGGTGCAGCAGCTCTACGGCAAGCCGGTGCTCACCTGGTGGCAGGGCTACATCCCACCACAGGGGTTCGGCGAGGGCGAAGAGGTGATCGTCAACAGCGACTACGAGCAGATCGGGCACGTCTACGCGGGCAACGGCCTCAAAGCCGACCTCCACGACTTCCACATCACGCCCCAGGGCACGGCGGTGATGACGGTGTTCGACCCAATCGACTGCGACCTCGCTGCCGTCGGCGGCCCCCACAACGGCGCGGTCACGGACGCCATCTTCCAGGAAGTCGACCTGCGCACCGGCCTCGTCAGGCGCGAATGGACGAGCCTCGACCACGTCCCGCTCAGCGACTCCTACAGCACGGCGTCGAGGACGAGCACCGAATGGCCGTTCGACTACTTCCACCTCAACTCGATCGACCAGCTCGCCTCGGGCAGGACCTTGATCTCGGCGCGCAACACCTGGACGCTGTACGAACTGAACACGCTCACCGGCCAGATTTTGCTGCGAATCGGGGGGAAGCACTCCGAAGTCAAGCTCGCGCCCGGCACGGCCACCGCCTTCCAGCACGACGCCACGATGCTCGGAAACGGGACGATCAGCATCTTCGACAACGGCGGCGTCCCGAAGGTCCAACCCCAGTCGCTCGGCCTGGTGGTGTCGGTCAACCCAGTGGCGAAGGCCGACACGCTCGTGGCCCAGTTCGCACACCCCACCGCGCTGTCCTCAGGCAGTCAGGGAGACATCCAGCAGCTGGCCAACGGCGACATGCTCGTCGGCTGGGGGGCCGCGCCCTACTTCTCCGAGTTCAGCGCCTCGGGAGCGCTCCTCTTCGACGGCCACATGCACGGCTCCTATGAGTCCTACCGCACCTACCGCTTCCCCTGGGTGGGCACACCGAACACGGCGCCGGCGATCGCGGCCGTTCCCGCCGACGCCAAAGTGACCGTCTACGCGAGCTGGAACGGCGCGACTCAGGTCACGAGCTGGCGCGTGCTCGCGGGGCCCTCGCCAAAGACACTCGCGCCGGTGGCCACGGCCGCCGACGCCGGCTTCGAGACCGCGATCGCCACGCCCGCGCGCGCGCCCTACGTCGCGGTACAGGCGCTGGAAGCATCCGGCGCGGTGATCGGGACCTCGCGCACGATCAAGGGCTAGGACGGCCGTGAGTGCTTCGCGGATACTTTGTCCTCGATCGCTCGTGTGCCGGGCGATCTTCGATCGGCACACTTCGCTCACTGCGTCCTCGTCCCGCTGCACTCACGGCCGTCCTAGAGGGCACCTTTCTCCACCAGGACGGTGAGCGCTTCGACGGTTTGATACCCTGGATTGGCTCGATGTCAAGTGGGGGTTTCTGAAGCTTTGTCAGCGTCCGATGGGAAGCCAAGCTCGTCGTCAAAGTCCGGCGAGCGCTACCGGCGTCTGCCGACCGGCGCGCACGGCATCGATCCCGAGGAGGTCAAGCGCGACCAGCGCGAGCGGCTACAGAGCGCGATCGTCGAGCTGATCGCCGAGCGTGGATACCAGGCCGTCCGGATCCTCGACCTGACCAAGCTCGCGCACGTCTCACGCCCGACCTTCTACAGCCTGTACGACGACAAGGAAGAGCTCTTCCTCTCCGCCTACGACGAGATCGCGCAGCGCACCGCGAGGACCGTGATCGAGGCCTACGAGGCGCAGGATGCCCCGAACGGGCACCTACAGGCGATCCGCTCCTTTGCGGAGCTGGCGGTGGCCGCGCCGGAGGCGATGTCGTTGATGGTGCTGGGCGCCTTCGGCGCGGGACCGAAGGCGCTCGAACGCCGCAACCACACCCTGGAGGCGCTCGAGCAGAGCATTCGTGTCGCCCGTGACGGGGCCGGCGGCGGCACCCGGGGGGGCGTGGGCGGGAAAACCGGGTCGGGTACGGCGCGGGCGAAGGAGACCGGGGAAGGGACGGCGCGGGCGAAGGAGACCGGGGAAGACCTGACGGTCAAGGTAATCCTCGGCGGGCATCCGCGAGGTGAGCGCCGCACGCCTGCGCAAGGGTCGCGTCGGCGAGCTCCCAGGGCTCGCCGACGAGCTCTACGCATGGGCCGCGTGCTATCCGGTGAAGCTGCCCACCGGCCTGCGGGTTCCGGGCACCGCGGCGGGCCGAGGAGCCGGGAGCCAATCCGACCGGGCGCTGCGCGCCGAGGGCCGCCTACCGAGCGGGCGTCACGACCTGACGCGCCAATTCATCGTCAAAAACCAGCGCGAGCGAATCGTTGACGCGACCGCCGCGATCGTCGCCGAGAAGGGGCTCGCCAACCTCACGATCCCGGCGATCGCCCGTCGCGCGAGCGTCTCCCACCAGACCTTCTACGAGATGTACCCGACCAAGCACGACGCGTTCCTCGGCACCCAGAAGGTCGGCTTGCACCAAGCACTGCTCGTGACGGTCCAGGCCTACGAGGAAAACGAAGACGATTGGCCGCGTGGAGTTGCGGCCGGCCTGCGCGCGCTGCTCGGCTATCTCGCCTCCGAGCCGGCCCACTCGCACCTGATCCTCGTCGACACGTTCGCCGCCAGCCCCGAGGCGATCGAGATCCGCGACACGAGCATCCACGCCTTCGCCGCCTACCTGCAACCGGGCTACCACTACGCTTCGAATGGCGGTACGGGGGCGGTGGGAGGAGTCGCACCCGAGGCAATCGCCGGCGGCATCTGGCAGGTCCTCAACTTCTACATCGAAGACGAGCGCACCGACGAGCTCCCTGCGCTCGCCCCGCAGCTGATCTACGCCGCGCTCACGCCGTTTCTCGGGCCGCAGGACGCGGCGAAGGTGGCGCGGCGGGCAGCCCCGCGAGGCTAGCGCGGGCTACGCGGGCGAGGATGGTGGGAAGAAGGCGGACGCGGCGCACCGGTGCCTTCGTCGCCGATCTCCTCGAGTGATCTATACGTAATTCCGCAATCTATGCGGGTTGTTCGCAAACATACGTTCACGGTCGATTAGCTTGTGCTAGTATGTTTGCGAACAGATATGGCTTTCTTCAATCGCAGGGACGAGCTTGAGGCGCTGCAGGATCGCTGGGTCTCCAAGCGCGGTGAGCTCGTGATCGTCTTCGGCCGGCGACGAGTGGGTAAGAGCCGGCTCATCACGCACTGGGGTGGGCAGCGCCGGCACCTGTACTACGAGGCGACGGGGGGCAGCGAACGCGACCATCTCGACGACATCGGCAGGGAGATCGCGCGCGTCTCGGGGCGTCGTGTGTATGAGGAGCCGTTGGCGAGCTGGCGGGCGGCGTTCGCGGCATTCGAGGATCTGCTCGCGGATGGGCCGATCCTGATCGCACTCGATGAGTTTCAGTTCGTCGCGCGGCGCAACGCCGAGATCGGCTCGCTCCTCAACGATCTGATCGAGCGCCACAAAGAGGACGCCAACCTGCGTCTGATCCTCGCCGGCAGCGACGTGTCGTTCTTGGAGCGGGACGTCGTCGGCTACGGCGCCATCTCCTACGGCCGGCGCACGGGTTCGCTGCGCCTGGAGCCGTTTGCGTGGTCGAGCATCGAGCCTTTCGTTCCGGGCTGGAGTGTCGAGGATCGCATTCGCGTATGGGCGGTCTACGGCGGCATGCCCTACTACCTCGACGCGATCGACCCCGCGAACGATCTCGGCGAGAACATCTGGCGCACGATCCTGATTCCCGACGGCCTGCTACGGCACGAGCC
Organism: uncultured Solirubrobacterales bacterium; assembly: GCA_963813745.1. Classification (GTDB taxonomy): domain Bacteria; phylum Actinomycetota; class Thermoleophilia; order Solirubrobacterales; family Solirubrobacteraceae; genus Palsa-744. Next base: position 373,095 of record CAWEZW010000002.1, on the reverse strand, counting down.
GGAGTTTCTGCTCGCCCAAGAGTCACGCATCCGCGAGCGCGACACCTACATGTCTGCTTTGCGTGCGATCGCCGCCGGGCACACCAAGCTCGGGGAGATCGCGCAGCGCATCCAGCGCCGCCCGGGCGATGCCCGGGCGTATCTGGAGACATTGGAGGACATGCGTCTCGTGTGCCGTCGCTACCCGGTCACCAGGCAGGGCGGCACGAAGGTTTTCTATGCCATCACGGATCCGTTCCTGCGCTTCTGGTTTCAGTTCGTCGCCCCCTATGAGAGTCGCCTGCAGAGCCGCGAGTCCGCCCGCCGGCACCTGCACGAGACCGTTCTGCCCGCGTTGGAGGAGTTCGTCTCGCGCGACGCCTTCGAGGAGGTCTGCCACCGCTGGGCGCTGGCGCACATTCCCGAGGCTGTCGAGGTCGGGCGCTGGTGGGGCTCCAAGCGCGTCCGTACCGCCGATGGGCTGCGCACACGCTCCTATGAGGCCGATATGGCGGCCATCGACGCCGGCGGCAAGATCGTTGCGCTGGGCTCGTGCAAGCGGAGCACAAGCGTCCATCCGACCGCCGAGCTGGACAAGCTCCAGACCGTGTCACAGATGCTCGACATCGATCTCCCGCCGCTGTATTTCTTTGACCGGACCGGCTTCTCCGAGCGGCTGCACGAGATCGCTCGTGAACGCTCCGGCGTGCACCTGATCACGACAACCAACATGAGCTGAAACGCTCAGTCACGCACGTCGAGGACAACCTTGCCCGTCGCGCGGCGCTCTTCAATCGCGCGCAGCGCGTCCGCGGCGCGCTCCAGGGGAAAGCGCTCGCCGACGATCGGCCGCACAAACCCCTGCTCGATCATGCGGTTGATGGCGGCGCCGATCTCAACATTTACCTCCGGGCGACCCATCGCGTAGCCGCCCCAACCGGCGCCGATGATCTCGGTGTTTGCAAGCAACAGCCGGTTGACCTTGACCTCGGGGATCGACCCACCGGCGAAGCCCACCACGATCAGGCGGCCACCCTCGCGCAGCGAGCGCAGGCTATCGGTGAAGAGCTCCCCGCCAACCGGGTCGAATACGACCTCCACACCACCACCGGAGAGATCCTTCGCCTCGTCCTTCCATGTACCATCGGAGCGCACGACGTGATCGGCACCGGCCTCCAGAGCGACCTTTTCCTTGACCTCACTGGAGACGACCGCGATCGTGTGCGCGCCCAAGCCCTTCGCGACCTGCAGTGCCGCGGTGCCCACTCCGCCGGCGGCGCCGTGGACGAGCACCGTCTCGCCCTCGCGCAGGCGCCCGCGCGTGTGCAGGGAGAAGTAGGCGGTGTGGTAGTTGAGGATCAGACCGGCGCCCTGGGCGAAGTCGAGCCCATCCGGCAGCGCGAACGTGAGGAACGGGGGCGCCACCGCGGTCTCGGCAAATCCGCCGAGCGCGCAGAACGCCGCCACGCGGTCGCCGGCCTTGACGGCCGCGCCGGCGGGCGCGCCGCGAACGACACCGGAGACCTCGCTGCCGGGCACGAACGGCAGTGGCGGTTTGATCTGGTACTGGCCGCGGGTCTGCAGCAGCTCGGGGAACGCAACCCCCGCGCAGTGCACGTCGATCAGCACGGCCGAATCGAGGCCCGGTCCGCTCAGCATGTGCGTCGGCTCGGGCTCGGGTAGTTCAACCAGCTCGAGGGCGCTGTCCGGGCCGGTCAGCTCGGTGATCTGGACTGCTTTCATGGCCGAGGATCCTACAGTGCGAATAGGGTCCAGCTTTGGCGAGGAGCTGCCGATGGGGAGCCATGAGCAGCCGTGCTGAGTCTGCCGAGCAAATCGGCCAGCCCAGAGGCGACAATCGTCACCTGATCCCGTTCGTTGCCGCTTCGGTGCTGGCGTGGGTCGCAGTGCCGATCGGCTCCTCGATGCATTGGAGTACATACGCCCTGGCCGCGGTCCTGGCGATGCTTGCGGGAACGTTGCGAGCCGTGCCGTTGCGAGGCGCCCTGGCGAAAGGACGTGAGGCGATCCCATCGTTGATCTTCCTACTGGCGGTCGCGCTGCTGCGCGACTCGGCGGGGGGCATCAACTCGGCTGTAGGGGTACTGGCGCTGCTGCCTGTGTTCTACACGGCTCTGTACAGCAACCGTGCTCAGCTGTGCACGGTCTTGATTGGGATGGCGACGGTGTTCGGAGCGCAGAACCTGCTCGTGGGGCCCCCCACGTACCCACACACCGAGTATCGCGCGGGCCTGATCTTCATCGTCGTGAGCACGATCATCGGCTTGACCACCCAGTGGCTGGTCGCACAGGCGCGCTATCAGGCCGCCGAGGCCCAGGATCGCGAACGCATGCTGGAACAGGTTGCCGAAGTGGTGCGCAATCTCTCCAGCAGCCCGCACGCCCGTGCCGAGGTTTGTGCGGCGGCCAAGACGATCAGCAACGCGAGCACGGCGATCCTGTACGAGCCCACGGGCGCTTCAGGCGAGCTGTGCTCGACCTCGATGGCCGGCATCGAGATCGAATCGATCGAGATCGGTCCTCACGAGCACTCCAACGTGCGCGAGGCATTCCGCACCGGGAGCTCGCTGTTCTTTGACGAGAGCAGCGAATCCGAATTCTTCAAGAGCGAGATGTGGAGCTCGCCGGCCGTCCCGCGGCGGTCCTGTTCGAGCCACTACTCAGAGGCACAGAGCCGATCGGCGTACTCGTCGTCGGCTGGCCCAAGGCGGTCAGAGTGGGCGGGTCACGGACGACCACGATCGCGCTGCTGGCGCACGAGGTCGCCGCCGTGATCGAACGCGCCGACATGCTCACCCAGCTGGCTGAGCACGCAAGCACCGACGCGCTCACGGGCCTGCCCAACCGCCGCGCCTGGGATACACACCTCACCGAGACGCTCACCAAAGACCAGCACGCGACGATCGCGATGCTCGACCTCGATCACTTCAAGGACTACAACGACACCTACGGGCATCCAGCCGGGGACCGTCTGCTGAGGGAGACGGCCGCGGCCTGGCGTGAGGAGCTGCGCGCCGGAGATTTCGTCGCGCGGCTCGGCGGCGACGAGTTCGCGCTGCTGCTGCCCAACTGCAACGCCGCCAATGCGCTCGAGGTGGTCGAGCGCCTGCGCCAGCGTATCCCCAGCGAGCAGACCTGCTCGGCCGGGATCGCCACCCACATGCCCGGAGTGGCGCCCGAGGCGTTGATGAGTCAGGCCGACAGGACGCTGTACGAGGCGAAGACCGCGGGTCGCGACCGCACCTGCGTGACGGTCTGAGGCGACCCGTTCTAGGAGGCGATCGCCCTGGCGGCCTGGCGGTCCGGACTGATCCGCTGCACGTCCCAGACCAGTCCGAGGCGCTCGAGGCCCGCGATCGTCAGGCCCGAGAGGTCTACCTCGCGCTTTGCCATCCCGTGGAAGGCCGAAGTCGGGAACGCGTGGTGGTTGTTGTGCCACGCCTCGCCGAAGGACAGGGGCGCAAGCCATGACAGGTTGTGCGATTCGTCTTCGGTCGCGAAGCGCCGGCGCCCGAAGAAATGGCAGAGCGAGTTGATCGAATAGGTGACGTGGTGCAGGACGAAGATCCGCACCGCGCCCGCCCACAACATCGCCTCCAGGCCGGCGGCGACGGTCCCGGCGATCAGCGCAGCCGAGCCCGAACGGGATCGCCAGGCCGAGCAGCGACCAGAAGATGAACGTTTTGTCGACGAAGTTGACGACCGGGTCGGCGATCAGGTCCGGGGCGAAGCGCTCGCGCGCGCCGCGCTGCTGGTGGTCGAACAGCCAGCCGACGTGCGCGTGGCCGAGGCCGCGCAGCGCGCCCTTCCAGCCGCCGCCGCTGATCGACGTGGGGGCTATGGGGATCGCCGAGGCGGTCGGAATAGGCGTGGTGCTTGCGATGGTCGGCGACCCACGAGATTACGGGACCCTCGATCGACATCGTGCCGAGCACCGCGAACAGTCCTCGCATGGCCGGCGAGGTCTTGAAGCTGCGGTGCGTGAGCAGGCGGTGAAAGCCGATCGTCACGCCGAGGCCGATCGGGATGTAGAGGATGACCAAGAGCACCAGGTCGCGCAGGTGCAGCCCCCTGTTCCACAGCTGCCACCCGGCGAGCACGACGAGCGCGGGCGGCACCGACCGTGATCAGGCCGGTGACGAACCGATCGAGGTTCTCGAGCACCGGCTCCTGGATCTCCTCGGGGGTGGGACCCTCGAGCGGGGCCGGATCGGCGGGCGGGGGCCGTTCGGGCCACGACAGCGGTCTCCGGGGGATTCATCTGGTCACAGTGTAGGGCCCGGCTTCGGGCGAACCTTGCCCCCGGGGAACGCGAGCCGCAGGATCGTGCGGTGGACCGTGCCGAGCTGCTTGCTCAAAGGGCCGGTGTTATAGGGCAGCCCGTACCGGCGGCAGATCTCGCGCACGCGGGGAGCGATCTCGGCGTAGCGGCTGGAGGGTAGATCGGGGTAGAGGTGGTGCTCGACCTGGAAGCTGAGGTTGCCCGCGAGCAGGTGGAAGAGCGGGCCGCCGTCGATGTTCGCCGACCCGAGCAGCTGGCTCACATACCAGCCGCCGCGGGTCTCGTCCTCGACCTCCGCCTGGCTGAACGTGTAGGTCTGATCGGGGAAATGCCCGCAGAAGATGATCGAATAGGCCCACACGTTACGCACGATGTTCGCGGTGAAGTTCGCCGCGAGCGTCGAGGAGAAGCTGCGCTCAGCGGCTGAGGTTCGCTCGGAGAGCGAACCCCGCCCGGTGCTGGCCGCCGAGAGCACAGCGGAGAGCACTGGAAAGGCGATGTAGTCCTTCACGACCTGCTTGCGCGCCTTCACGCCGATCGCCTTCAGCTCTTTGAGCACCTGCGCCTTGGACTTCTCCCCGGAGTGGATGGCGCCGTGGTTGAGGTCGTGCACGGCCACGCCCCACTCGAAGAAGCCCATCAGCAGCAGGTTGTAGAAGGGTTGTGCGAGATAGACCGGGTGCCATTTCTGGTGCGGGTCGATGCGCATGATCTCGTACCCGAGGTCGCGGTCCTTGCCGCGGATGTTCGTGAACGTGTGGTGCTCGTAGTTGTGCGAATGCCGCCACGCGTCCGCGGGGGAGGCGGTGTCCCAGTCCCAGTTCTGGGAGTTGATGTCCGGGTCGTTCATCCAATCCCATTGGCCGTGCATCACGTTGTGCCCGATCTCCATGTTCTCCAGGATCTTCGCCACCGACAGCGCCGCCGTGCCGCCGAGCCACAGCGGCTTGTAGCGCGAGCCGAGCAGCATCGCGCGGGCGGCCAGCACCAGCTGACGGTGCAGCTTGATCGTTCAGCGGATGTAACGCGCATCGCGGTCGCCGAGCTCGGCGTAGAGCTCGTCGTGGATCGCATCGAACTCGCGGCCGAGCTGCTCGATCTGCTCTGGAGTGAGCCTGGCCAAGGGGTTATCGGGCTCGTCCTCGAACCCTCGCTGGGCCTGTCTCCGATTCGGCCCGTCATCGGAGACGGTGCGCGGGGGCGGGCCCTGCACCTCGTTGAGCCTTACGGCGGCCGGTGGTGTCTCAATCTGGTTTGTTGCCATTTTGCTGGTCCTCGTTTGTTTGGGGGGAGCTCTTTGAGAGCTCGAGAGAGCTCTCAGCGAGCTGGTCTGTGGGGGCTTGGTGGGGATTTTTTTTGACGAGATTCTCTAAAGACCTACAACTCGATCTCCACGGCGCCCTCGGGCGCGTTGATACACGTGCGCATCATTTCTCCCGCCTGCCCGTGCACACGACCGGTGCGCAGGTCTCGCACCTGGCCCGAGCGCAGCCGCCCGACACAGGTGTGGCAGATGCCCATGCGACAGCCGTAGGGCAACTTCGCCCCGGCGCTCTCGCCGGCCACGAGGATCGGCTGCTCACCGTCGCTACAGGCCCGCATCGCCTGAGGAGCAAAAATCGATCGTGCCCCCCTGGCCTCGTTCGCCGTCGCCGACCGCAGAGGCGGGCTGAAAGTGCTCCACGTGCAGCTTCTCCGGATCGCCGTCGCGCTTGCCAGCGCTCGCCCAGCGTCTCGAGCAACCCAGCCGGCCCGCAAAGAAACGTCTCACGCGCGCGCCAGTCGGGGCACAGCTCATCCAGCTGCTCCGCGGTGAAACGCCCCTCCGCGCCGGTCAAGCGCTCGCGCAGCCGGTAGCCAGGGTGGCCGGCGGCCAGCTCGCGCAGCTCGCGGCCAAAGATGACTTCCGCCTCGGTACGCGCGCAGTGCAGTGCACGACATCCTGGAGCTTCCCCGCCGCGCGCGATCGCGCGCAGCATGCTCATGATCGGGGTGATCCCGCTGCCGGCGCTGATGAACAGCAGCTTTGCCGGCAGCGGATCTGGCAGCACGAACGTGCCTTCCACGCCGCCCAGTCTGACGATCGTCCCGGGGCGCACGCCGGAGAACAGAAACGGCGAGACCTTGCCGCCCTCGACGAGCTTCGGGGTGATCGAGATGCAGCCGTCGGGCCGCTCAGGGTCGGAGGTGAGCGAGTACGCGCGCCAGTGATGCACGCCATCGACCTCGATTCCCAGCCGCAGGTACTGCCCGGGCTTGTGCCGCGGCCATTCCCAGCCGGGCTTGATCAGGACCGTCGCGGCGTTCGGCGTCTCGCGCTCGATCCGCTCGACCCGCCCGCGCAGCTCGCGCGTGGACCACAGGGGGTTGACCAGCTCGAGATAGTCGTCCGGCAAAAGCGGCGAGGTGAACGAGCGGATCAGACCCAACACCCGGCGCCGGGTGTCGGAGACCCGCGGAGGACGCGCCCCGCTCAGCCATCGGCGATCTGCTGGTCGTGGCTGGTTGGGTTGTTCATCGGATGGCTTGCATTGACGACCTAGATCGATGATACCTCAAACGAGGGTACATTGATAGTGGTATCCTCATCCTGGAGATGGCGGCGACTAAGACTCGACAAGGCACAGGTACCCGATCAGGGCCGCGGCGACACGTCTCCCGCGCCGCAGACCTGACGATCGAGCAGCTCGCGGCCGAGGTCGGCATGACGGTGCGGAACATCCGCAACCACCACTCCCGCGGCCTTTTGCCCGCGCCCGAGGTGCGCGCGCGCGTCGGCTACTACGGCGCCGACCACGTCGCGCGCCTGCGCCTGATCCTCGACCTGCAGGCCGACGGCTTCAACCTCGCCGCGATCGAGCGGCTGTTGAGCGGGTCGGACGGGCTGGCCGAGCGGCTGCTCGGGCTGCGCCACGCCGTGACCACGCCGTTCGAGGCCGAGACCCCGGAAGTCGTGACCGCAGAGGACCTGGAGAAGAGCTTCGGTGAGGTCAGTCGGAAGGACGTCGAGCGGGTGCGCAAGCTGAAGCTGCTCGTGCCGTTGGGCGACGGCCGCTTCGAAGTCCCCAGCCCATCGCTGCTGCGCGCGGCCGAAGAGGTCGTGGCGCTCGGCATCTCCCTGCACGCGGCGCTGGCGCTGATGGAGCGCGTCAGCCGCGACTGCGAGTCGATCTCGCGCGCATTCGCGAAGCTCTTCCTGAAGGAGCTGTGGGATCCCTTCGAGCAGGCCGGTCAGCCGGATGAGCGCTGGGATGAGGTGATCGAGGCCGTCGGCGCGCTGCGGCCGCTCGCCTCGGAGGCCCTGCTCGCGGTGTTCAAGCAGCGGATGACGACCCAGCTGGAGGGCGCCTTCGGCAAGGTGCTCGAGCACCAAGCGCCACAGCGCTAGGCGACGAGCGCGGGCTCAGGCACGGCGGCCGGCGCGGGAGCGTTGCGCCGCCTGCTGCTGCGCACCAGCGTTCCCTTGCGCGGTGAGAACGTCACATTGCGGCGCGTCACCCGCTCGGCACGAGCGCTCGCGGGGCTCAGCGTCCGGCGCCGCAGGATTGCCTCCAGCACGACCCGCATCTCCATTTCGGCGAACGCCGCGCCCAGACAGCGTCTGATGCCGCCGCCGAAGGGGATCCACCCGTATTTATTGATGGGATGCCCACCCTCCCCCTCGAGAAAGCGCTCGGGCCGGAACGCGTACGGCTCGGGGTAGAGGTCTGGCCGTGTGTGCGTGAGCCAGATCGCCGGCGTCACATCGGTCCCGGCCGGCAGGCTCAGCCCGTCGACGTTCAGGTCTGAGGCGAGCCGCCGTCCCGCGAGCGGGACGACCGGGCGCAGCCGCAGCGACTCCGAGATCACCGCGCGCAGGTAGGAGTCCTCTTCGCCGGCGTCCACCTCCGCGGTCAGCCGGGCGAGCGTCGCGGGGTTTCCCAGCAGCAGATCGAAGGTCCAAGCAAGCGCGGTGGCGGTCGTCTCGTGACCGGCGAGCAGCAGCGTGACGAGCTGATCGCGCACCTCGCGGTCGCTCATCTCCGAGCCGTCCTCGAAGCGGGCCGCGACGAGCAGCGAGAGGATGTCCTCGCGCTCGGTGGGATGCGGATCGGAGCGGCGCTCGGCGATCTCCGCGAGCAGCAGCTCGTCGATCTCCACCAGCAGCTCGCGCAGGCCCACGAGCGGATCTCCGCGGCCCAGGCGGCGCGAGAGCAGCACACGGAACTGCAGAGCAGGGGAGGCGGTGTCGCCCAGCAGCAGCGGCAGGCGGTCGCGCAGGCGCGCGTCGCGCGCCGGGTCGGTGACGCCGAACACCGCCCTCAGGATCACCTCGAGCGTGATCGCCTGCATCCTGTGGGTGGATCGCAAAGGCGCTCGGATCGGACCAGCTGTCGAGCTCGCGCTCGGTGACCTCTCTGACCGTCGCCTCATACGAGCGCATCCGCTCGCCGTGGAACGGCGGCAGCATCAGCTTGCGCCGCGCGAGATGCTCCTGGCCCTCGAGCAGCAGCACCGAGCCCGGACCCATGACCGGCAGCAGCGCGACGCTGCGCCCCGGCGGCAGGCCGTGCTCGTGCGCGGTGTAGAGCGCCCTGATCGCCTCCGGGTCTGAGAGCATCACCAATGGACGCTCGAAGCCGAGGAAGTTCACGCTGAACGTCTCGCCGTAGCGCCGCCGGCAGGACTCCATGAACGACGATCGGGCGCAGCAGCCAGCGGGCGGTCTGGATCGCTTGGGCCTCCGACGGACCGGGCGGGAGCGTGCTCACGAACACAGCGTGACAGACCGGGCCGCCCGCCACCTGCTCACGGCGCGCGCCTTCGGTCAGGCGAGGCGGATCGGATCGGAGATGGGCGCAGGGCCGATCGGGGTCAGGTGCGAGGCCGGTATCAGTCCGGTGTGGGTTCGATCGGCGCCGCGACGTGAAGGTGGGAGGCGGCGGCCTTTTCGCCCTCACCCGCATCCACGTCGAAGTAATCGCTCATACCCTTCCGCAGTGGCCCCTGCAGATAACCCGGCAGCGGGGCATGCAGCTCGTTGGGGATCGCTTCCTGTTCGAGGGTCGCACGGAGCTGTTCCTCCAAGGCGCTCGATCCGGCGACGTTTGCGAGCTCCGCCTGACCGACGTCCGAGCTGTAGTCGTAGCACTCGACTTCCTGCCCAGTCGGTTCGGCCTCGATGCTTTCCTGCCCCCAGTTCGAATACAGCCCCAGCTTGCCCTGCTGCGTGCGCAGCGCCACCACGTGGCGAGGCGCTTGCGCGTCGTGCTCCTCGCCGGCGAACTCGGTCACGTCCTCGTCGGTGGCGTGCAGCACCCAGGGTCTGCCCGGCGCCTGCGCATCGGCGCAGATCGCGGCGAGGTCGGCGCGCTCAGCGAGGTGCCTCAGCGAGCTCTCCGCGCGCCACGCGTTCGACCCGGTCGCGATGCTCAGCAGCAGCGGAACGACGTCGACGCTGGAGGTGAGCTGGTTGCGGGGAACGCCGGTGGCGGCGGTCGCGACGCCGCGCCGGTCGCTCACGTAGAGGGGGACGTGGATCGCCTCCTCGTAGGCGGAGGCGCCCTTGCCGCGCATGCCGTGCGAGCCGCCGTACTCGCCGTGGTCCGAGGTGAACAGGATCACCGTGTTACCGCTCACCCGCGGCTGTGAGGAGAGCTTCGCGAGCACGCGCCCGATCTGACGGTCGACATAGGCCTGCAGGAGCAGATACGTGTTCATCAGGCCGCTCCACGCGCCGATCGCTTCTTCCCCTGAGAACGGCACGGCGCCGAACGAGCGGGCGGCGGTCTCCTGCAGCGAGCGGTGCAACAGCGGCTTGCCGCCCGCCAGCAGCTGTTCTGGCGTCTCAAAGTTCGGTGGGAGCCGGCTGACCCACGCCGGCGGTTCGCTCTCCCGCTCGATTTCGTTCGTGAATCGATACCACCATGCGACGTCATGGGGGTTGACCAGCGAGACCGTCGTGCACCACGGCTCACTCCCCCCTTCGCGATCGAACCAGTCCTCGAACTGGTCGACAATCGTCGGGTCCACCTCGGTGCCCTGCCCGGGAGCGCCGTTGGGCGAGGGATAGGTTCCCCCGGAGAAGCCGTATGGCTCGAGCGACGCGTTCGCGTGGGGGTTCAAATGCCACTTTCCCCACCATGTAGTCTCGTAATCCAGCTCGCGCAGCAGCGTGCCCCACGTCGGGAAGCCGTGGCTGAGCTCGCTACGGCCGGTGATCATGCAGCCGGTCTGGTGCGAGTACAGCCCGGTGAGCAGCGCGCCGCGCGCGGGCGAGCAGTCGTTGGAGGCGGTGTAGTGGCCTTCGAAGCTGACCGACTCGTTTCGCAGCGACGCGATGTTTCTGAGCAGCACATCGAGCGGGAGCGATGCCGGCACCCAGGCCGGAGCGCGCAGCTGGTCGACGAGGATCACGAGGATGTTCGGCGCCCGGCGAGACGTGCCTGAGCGGTGCACTCTGCGCGCTCGCTTGGCCTGCGCCGGTGTGGCGGCGCCCGCGCCGGCCAGCGCCAGTGAGCCACCGGCGAGCAGCCCCCGCTTGATGAACGTGCGGCGGTCGCTGTCCGCTGTGAACCGATCTGGCATGCCTTTAGAGACTGCCAACAACCGGGAGCGCCCCGTGGAGCGGTGTTTCCTCAGATTTATGGATCGAGCCCTCGCAACAATCCCTGCCGAATACGTCGTTCTTGCCGAATACGCCCTACGATCCATGGATGGCGTTCGCCTCGGCTCACCGTGACGCCGCGTCAACCGGGCGTGGTTGGAAACGCGTGCTGCTCGGCATGGGTTTGACGATCATCGTGATCGTGGTTCTGCTGGCCGTCGCCGCGCTGTTGTTCTCGGGGGCGAGGATCGCGGGTGACTCGACGGCGCTCGCGCGTGTGACCGTGCAGCCGCTCGGCGGAAAGATCGAGCGCGTGCAGGCCTTCGGGCCGGACGGCCGGCGGGTGCCGCTCACCGTCGAAGGCGGCCGCCTGACCCCGCTGAAGCGGCTGACTCCGGGCGAGCAGGTATCGGTGGACGTGGAGGTTCGCCGGCCCGGATGGCTCGGCTGGGCATTGGGCTCGGAGCGCAACGAGCACCTGACGCTGCGGGCCCCGGTGGCGCAGGTGAAGGAGCCCTGGATGACCGTTCCCGCCGGCTCGGACGTACACGTGAGCTTCGACATGCCGGTCAGCACGGTCGTCTATGGAACCACTGGCGCCGTGAAGAGCCACACGCTGAGCGGCGCCCAGAGCACGATCTCGCTCGGCGCCCAGCCCGAGACGGGGACCACGGAGATCGCCGTCGCGCCACGGCCGTGGGAGACAGTCGGCGCTCCGACGCAGGTGAGCTGGTTCCCTCCCTCTGACTCGCCGGTGATGGTCAGCCTTCCCGCCGCGGGCGCGCGGATCTCTCCCGCCACGCACATCCACCTGACGTTCTCAAAGCCCGTAAACGAGGTGCTCGGCTCCAGTCGCCCCCGCCTCTCGCCGGCCACGCAGGGAAGCTGGCACGAGACCAACAGCCACACGCTCGTATTCATCCCGTCGGGGTTCGGAGCGGCGCTCGGCTCTCAGCTGCGCGTCCAGCTCCCACGCACGGTCGCGGTGAGGGCAAGCACGGGGAGCGGGCTGCGCAGCACCAGCCAGATCGAATGGACGGTGCCGCCCGGCTCGACGCTGCGCTTGCAGCAGCTCCTCGCTGAAGCCGGCTACCTGCCGGTCAGTTGGCAGCCGTCCGGCGCTGGGGTCGCACACACGCCCGGCGCGGAGGCGCAGGCCGCCGTCGAAGCACCGAGTGGCAGCTTCAACTGGCGTTACTCGAACACGCCGCACCAGCTCCAGGCGATGTGGTCTCCAGGCCAGGCCAGCGCGATCACCAAGGGCGCGGTGATGAAGTTCGAGAACGAAAACGAAATGACCGTCGATGGTCTCGCGGGATCGGCCGTGTGGCAGAAGCTGCTCAGCAACGCGATCGCGGGCAAGCGGCTGACCAGCGGCTACTCATACGTGTATGTGCACCGCGAAGTTCCGGAGACGATGACGCTCTGGCACGACGGCCAGACGGTCATCACCTCGCCCGCGAACACGGGCATCTCCGGCGCGGAAACCGAACTCGGGACGTTCCCGGTGTTCGAGCACCTGCCCGAAACAACGATGTCCGGCACGAACCCCGACGGCTCGCACTACAGCGATCCGGGGATCAAGTGGGTCAGCTATTTCAACGGCGGCGACGCATTGCACAACTTCGACCGCTCGTCGTTCGGCTCACCCCAGAGCCTGGGCTGCGTCGAGCTTCCGCTCGCGGCCTCCGCGGAGATCTGGCCCTACACGCCGATCGGCACTTTGGTCACGATCGAAACGTGAGTCTCGTCAGAGGCCCGGGCCGATCGGAAACCTGAGTCTTATCGGGTTACTCGGCATCGGGCCAGACAGCAGCGCCCATCACACCGTCACCGTCGGCGGGCTTGGGGCCACCGACCGCAATGATGTCCAATCCGTCCGGGCCCGCCTCGAAAGCACGCACGACCTCAGGAGCCACGCGCACAACATCCCACTGGCGGAGCTCCTGTACCTCGCCATCGAGCAGCACGCTTCCGGAGCCGGCGAGGACGATGTAGGCCTCCTCCTGCTCGCGATGGCTGTGGGCCATCGGGCTGCGCAAGTTCGCCGCGTAGCGGAACAGGCTAACCCCAAGGTCACGCGAATCCAGGTGCTTGCGAGCAAACCGGCCCTCGATCCCGGGAGCACGCTCACCGACTGAATCATCGACCTCCAACAGGTTGACCACAGCGAAGCTGGACATGTATCTCCTTTGTTTGGCCGAAGGTCGGCGTTTCCGCTTCAACCTTAGCTCCGCGCCACGAACAGGGCCCCCCTCACCGAGCAAAGCCGGCTCCGCTCACGGATCGGGGCAACGTGCTCGACAAGCGGGAACGACGGGTTGCCTACCCTCGTTCGGCACCGCATCGAGATCCGGAGCCGAACTGGTCCTTCCTGATACTGTTGTCACGGATATGTACGGAGAACCCGTAGATTCTAGTGACGATTCTGTGATGGATCGGCTATATGCGATCGCAGAGGCCCAAGGCGGTTTTATCGCGGCGCACCAGGCCGTAGACGCTGGGATCCCGCGCTCCACGCTGTCCTACCATGCCACCGATGGCGACGCGCTGGAACGCGTCGCGCACGGCGTTTACCGCCTGCGGCGGTTCCCAACGCCGCCGCACGGCCACGTGATCGCGGGATGGCTTGCGCTCGCGCGCGCCGACGGCGTGGTCTCCCACGAGAGCGCGCTGGAGCTCCTCGATCTCACCGACCTGATCGCCGACGAGGTACATGTAACGCTGCCCCGTGCCAAGCGCGGGCTGCGCACCCCGCCCGGTGTACACAGCCACTTCACCGACCGGCCGATCGACGCCCGGCACCGACGCAACGTGCTCGGCATCCCGGTGACCAGCGTCGAGCGCACCCTCACCGACCTGCTGCGCAGCGGCGGATGGACGGAGCAGACCGACCTCGCCATCCGCCAAGCAATCGGACGCGGCCTCACGACACGTGGGCGGCTCGAGGCGGAGGTGCCGGCCAAGTGGCACTCGCGGCTACATGCTGTTCTAGACCAGGACGCAACGTGAAATACCGCACGTCCGTGGCGTTCCGCACAGCGCTCGAGGACCGGCTCAAGGCGGCCCGGCAGGATGGGGTCGGCTTGGCGCGACTCCGCAAGCGCGTGGTATTCGAGCGTCTGCTCGCGCGGCTGCATACCGTGGCACCAGACGCCTGGGTGCTCAAGGGAGGATTCGCCCTCGAGCTGCGCCTCGGCGCTCGAGCTCGCACGACCAAGGACATCGACGTCGACTGGGCAATCGGCGAGAACGAGGCGGTCGAGCTGCTCATTGAGGCCGCTGCGATGAAACTCGACGACCTCTTCGAATTGAGATCCGGCCGTGAGTGCCGTCTACCCTGCGCCCTTGACGGATCACGGTGCCCATTCGAGACCGGTCTACGCAGCCGCATGACTCAGTGGGTATGGCAGGCGAGAAAGGCTATCGCCGCACGCGCGTCACGCCGCCAGCGGCTCTGCGTCAAGCCCGAGCTCGCGGCGAAGCCGCGTGACCCGGGACCCCGGGCGCCTGTCGCCGCGCTCGCGCGCGTCGTGGTGCTCCAGGCTGCGCAGCTGGCGCTCGATCTCCTCGCGGTGCTCGCCCCGGGCGGCCGCCTCGCGTGGGCTGGCACCACCGAGACGCTCGTTGGGGTCATCGATCCAACGCCCGTATGTCAGCTCTCGGATGCGCGCTTCGGGCGCGGTCGACACCTCGTCTGGCACAAGAGCCTCCTCCAGCGGCGGCCCCGATGTCTCCCACGCCAACGCGGAGTCCCGTTCCGCGCGCGTGGCAGTGATCGCATCCTGCACCGACCGCGTGCGCCGCTCGGGAGCACCGGCAGCTCCCCCGAGATGCCGCCCGATCAGGGCGGCGGCGCCCTCCAGGCGCGCCTCGGAAAGCCCGAAGAACTCCAGGCGATCACCCCGCAACGTGAACGTGCCCAGGGAGGTGACGTCATCGAGCTCGAGCTCGCCGTGCTCGTTGACGCCGACGGGGCCGCCCTCTATGCAGATCGCCCCCAAAGGCAGCTCCGGCCTGTGAGCGAGTAACCCGCCACGCGAGACCAGCCAGTCGAACGTCACATCCTCCGAGCCGTCCTCGGCTTCTCCGCCAAACGCGAGCTCGGGCGCGCCACGCAGGGCGCCGAACGCGACGCCGGGCTCACCCAGCCGCCAGGTCGCCTCGACCACAGCCACGGGATCTCCCTCCAGCGTGTACGGCACCCGCTCGGCCCGGCGGCTGGGCGGGACGAAGCACACAAGCTCGCCCGCGCCCTCCCGCAGGGCGGCTTCAAGCCCGACGGTACCGGCGCCGAGATCACGCACGTCGGCGATACGGCGCAGCTCGTCCACCAGCTCGGCCTCCTCGGCCGGCTCGTAGAACCCGGCCGCACCCCACAGAGAGAGCATCGGGCCACCCTCCATCACCCGGCACAGAAGGACATGCCAGCGCACGGTCTCGCACGAAACGTTTGGACTGGCCACGCGGACAATCGAGCCGGTGAGCACATTCTCCAGCTCGATCCAAGAGCCCGGCTCGGCATCCCTGACCCTATAGAGCCCGAGCCGGCTGGCCGCGATGCGCGCAGCCATCTCGCGCTCCGCCGTGCTCAGCTCTGGCAACTCCGCGTACAGCCGTGCCGAGGTCACGTCAGCCTCGAGCTCGCGGTCGATCAGCAGCCAGCACAACGCCAGCGACAGATCCTCCTCGTTCGCCGGACGCTCGCCACTGCCCACGCCGCGCGCATCCATGTGCTCCTTGAGGGCCGCGCCGAGCTCATCCCCGAACCGGCCGAGCGCCCAGCTCTGCATCCGATCCCAAACCTGCTCAGCATCAAGCGCATCGAGGACGATATCGGCCTCTCGGCGAAGGCAGCAGCGCTTGTACTTCATCCCGCTGCCACAGGGGCAAGGCACGTTGCGTGGAGTTCCGGCCATGACACATCTCCTGTTCGAGGACCGCTCGTGACGGCCCGCACCAGGGCCGCCCACTGGACACACTGAAGATACGAACACCGGCAGACAGATCGCGCTCCACGGATCAGCGCAACAAGGCGCCGATCCACGGGCAGACGAGCCGGCGGCGGATCGCGTCCCCGGCTTTCCCGCGCCATCAGGGCGTGCGTCAGGCCGTGGCCGGATGGGTCCCGTAGCTGGCCGGAGCCTACCTATGATTCGACGATGCCACCGGTCTGACTGCGGCACACCATGTACGGCCCCTGACGGGTTTGCAGAATGACGGGTTTGCCGCCAACCGTGCGGCAATTGGCTTCAAAGCGCCAGCGGCGGGCCAGCTCTTCGTCGCGCCGGCGGCGCACTTCTTCGAGGTGCTCGCGCCGGGCAAGGCGCGGGGCCTCGTCGCACTGCCGTCTGCTCGCGCCGACGAAGCTTCCAGTCTTTGTAAGTGGCGGTTCTTCGCTGAATTCCGGCGTGGCCGTGGCTTCGTAGCTGTACACGGTTTCTGGCTGCTTACATGACCACGACACGAACGATACGTGGAGTACTCCCGGGCCGGAATTGAACTCGTCTGCTTCTTCGATGGGGGACTCTTCGGAGAGCACAATCGCGCCGTGTGCACGTACCGTGACCTTCACGTCCCACCCGAAGGTCGCTTGGATATCGAGCTCGGTCTTTCCGGGCTCGCTGGGGATTTCCGGTTCGTAGTGCGATCTCGTCGTCACTTCGAGCGATGGCGACGGGGCGCCTTCTTCCACCGCCATCGCGGCCGTGGGGAGCGTGAGCAACCCAGCAATGGTGACCGCGAGCGCACCCGCTGTTCGTGATGCTCCAAACATGATCTGCTCCTTCGTCGTCGTATCCATCGGGTAGGTAGACGTCCTGCGGCCTCATGACCACCGGCCGCCCCCTCCCTACACCGACGACGCACGGCAAACGGGACAGCCTTCACATCCCCAAGGTCGCCGTTCCACTCCAGAGCCAGGCCTACTGGCCGAGCGCATATGTCTCGTCCATGCGAGCCTCGATGAGCTCATCGGTGGTGCCCGTGGGCGGGTCCGCGAGACTGCGAGCCCTTTGACTATCCGGCGTTGGCGAGGACGAGCCGCCCGTCTGCGGCGAGCGCGAAGCCGGGGAGCGAGAAGCGCGTGGCAAGCAGCTCCGGTATGGCCTCTCGCTGCAGCGGTGTCACGCTCGTGCCCACGGGCGTCTGCTCGCTGAGGGATAGCTCGCTCCAGTCGCACAGCAACGTGCCCGCGCCGTCATCGCCACGAACGCCCACGATCAGGCCGGTGACGAACAGCGAGCGCGGATGCGTGGAGGTCCACCAGTTGCTGGTTTCGACGTCAATAAGCGCAACCGGCCGCGGGAGAAAGCCGTAAACATCGGCCCATTCGTTTCCCTCCAACTTCTGGAGCACGAGCTCGGAGCCGTCCTTCACGACGCGAAAGCTCCAGCCCGACTGCTCCTGCGTGGGACCCGGCCCGAATGGGATCGGCTCGAGCATGCCGCGGGGAAACCCGACGTCGGCGTGCCAGCTTGCGCCGTTCTCGCTGACGCGCAGGAGGAGGTGACTGCGGGGCCGCACCACGCCCGGCTTGGAGCCCAGGCGCATGCGTGCCAGGAACATATCCACCTCCGCGCCGAGCGCCTCGAGGGCTGCCTTCAACAGCAGGTTCTGCTCAAAGCAATAGCCGCCGCGGCGTTCTCTCACGAGCTTGCGCTCGAGGTCCTCCACCTCCAGCGACACCGCCACGCCCTGGTGCGGGTCGAGGTTCTCGAACGGGATCGAGGTCAGGTGCGCCCTGTGCACCCGCGCGATGCTCGGGCGCCCATTCAGACCGATCCGCTCCAGATAGGCGTCCAAGTCGAACACACCCGCACTCTAGCCGCCGCTATTGCATCGCGCGATGGTGCTGGTCCGGCTCGTGCTCTCGGTGCTCGCTCATCGAGAGACGCCCGACCGTGACTGATTACCAGGGCATTCTCTAAGCGGGAACGACGGGACTCGAACCCGCGACCTCCGACGTGACAGGCCGGCGCTCTAACCAACTGAGCTACGTCCCCGCGTATGCGCCGGAGCCCCGCCGGGACTCCCCACGCCTCCTCAGTATGCCAAGGCTCTGCGCTCGCCGGGCGCCCGCCCCGCCGGTTCGCCGGCCGGGCGCTGGCGCGCCGGCGCGGCCGCTTCCCAAATCGCACCGTTCCCAGAGCTTCCCGCACCGCGCGCGGCGGTACGTGACCGGGCTTCCCAAAAAAACTGGCCGGACAGCCAGTTTTAGAGTAGGGTCCTTGCCGTGGCGCTCGCCGGTCCTCCTCCACTACTCGACAGGAGCCCGCTCACCGCGGTGCTCGGCGACCTGCGCGAGGAGCGCGCGGCGAGCGTTCCGTTCCCGCCGGGCGACACTCGCTTCTCGCTCTCTCGTACGCGGCGCTTCGCCAACGATCCGCTGCCGCTCATGCTCGACTCCTATGAGCGCTTCGGACCGGTCTTCACGCTGCGGCTGTTCCACGGCAACGTCGTGTTCATGCTCGGGCCCGCCGCCAACCACTACATCACCGTCTCGCACGCCGCCAACTTCACCTGGCGCGAATCGCACTTCCGCGATCTGATCGGCCTGATGGGCGACGGACTGCTCACGATCGACGGCGACTTTCACCGGCGCTCGCGGCTGATCATGCTCCCGGGATTCCACCGCGAGCGGATCGCGGCGTCGGTCGAGGTGATGGTCGGGGAGACCAACGCCGCGCTCGATCAGCTCGCCGCGGGCGACCGGATCGACCTCTACACCTGGACCCGCCGGCTGGCGCTGCGGATCGCGATGCGCGCGCTGTTCGGCCTCGACCCCGACGGCGAGAGGGCACGCGCGGTCGACGCCGCCGGGCTGTTCGAGCAGGCGCTCTCCTTCTTCTCCTCCGAGTACGCCTTCCGCATGCTCCGCGGCCCCCACACGCCGTGGGCGCGCCTGCAACAGGCCGCACGCTCGCTCGATCAGCTGATCTATGCGGAGATCTCCTCGCGGCGGGCCTCCGGTGCGCGCGGCGAGGACATCCTCTCGCTGTTGCTCGACGCCCACGACGAAGACGGCACCACGCTCACCGACCTGCAGATCCGCGACGAGGTGATGACGTTGATGTTCGCGGGCCACGACACCACGACCTCGACCGTCGCCTTCATGTTCCACGAGCTCGCCCACCACCCCGAGATCGTCGCGCGCCTCCGGGCCGAGCAAGACTCCCAGCTCGTCGACGGGCTGCCCACGCCTTCGCAGCTGATGTCGGGCGAGCTCTCCGAGCTGGAGATGGTCTTCGACGAGACGCTCCGCATGTACCCGCCCGCCTGGATCGGGCCGCGGCGCTCGGTCGAGCCGTTCGAGTTCGCCGGCCATTCGGTCCCCGGCCGCGCCTTCGTCAACTACTCCTCGTGGGCCTCGCACCACCTGCCTGACGTCTTCGCAGAGCCCGATCGGTTCCGCCCCGAGCGCTTCACGCCCGAGGCCAAGGCCGCGCTGGGAAAGGGCGCCTACGTCCCCTTCGGCGGCGGCTCGCGCACGTGCATCGGGATGCGCTTCGGTCAGCTGGAGATCCGCACGATCGCGACGCTCCTGCTTTCACGCTTCACGCTCTCGGAGCCGGAGGACTTCCACCTGGAGATCCGCCAGATGCCGACGATCAGCCCGAAGAACGGGCTGCCGATGATCGTCCAGGAGCGCTCAGCGCAGGCTCGCCCAGATCGACAGCCTGTAGCCCACCACTTCGCCTGACGGCCCCGCCACGGCACTCGCGCCCACGCCTTCGACATACACGCGCGGATTGTCGATCAGGGTCAGCTTCAGCCCTTCCAGCGGGAAGCCCAGCGGGTGCACGACCAGCTTGCCTTCCTGTGCACGGGCCACCGCATCGACCGATGCTCGCACGCCGAACAGGCCACCGCTGGCGCTCACCTGTACCCGACCGTCGTGGCTGCTCTGCAGCCGCACTTCGACCCCTTCGCCGAGCGCCTTCCCCACGTCCGCACGTGAGGTTCGTGCCTGTCCCAGCAGCGCCTCGCCGTGCTTCTGAAAGCTCGCTTCGTGCAGTTGCAGTGGACCCTCGTTCACGTTTTCGGCCGTCAGGCTGATGCGCTTCACCCCGCGCGCTTCGCCCAGTAGCTCGACCGTCTGCGCCGGGCTCATACTCAGGCTGCCCGCTCTCACATCAACCGAATCCACCTTCCCCCACAGCAGCTCCACCGCCGGCCAGGCCTTCACGATGACGCTCCTCACGGTCCCATACTTCTCCACGCGCGAGCGGATCGCGTTCGCCGCGATCCCTGGCAGGAAAAGCTGCGCCAGCGCGAGCACCAGCAGGATCGCACCTGCCAGCAGCGCTCCGATTCGGCCGGCTCTTCCCACCCGCACAGCTTCGCAGCCTCGCTAGCCTTAGGGTCGCCGGCCTTGGGGCGCGTAGCTCAGTTGGTCAGAGCATCTCGTTTACACCGAGAGGGTCGCCCGTTCGAGTCGGGCCGCGCCCACTAAAGCGAAGATTCGCGAAGCCCAGCGAACAGAGGCGAAATGCCGCGAATACGCTGGACTTTCGCGCGAGCCGTTTTTCGCCGCTGGTTCGCGCCGCTTCGCGTGCTCGGCGGTTGCAATTCGTTTGCAGTGGCACTCGCGTGGCGGGCGGCCTCTGTGCGTCTCGGTGCGACGAGAGCGGCCAAAAAAGGATGTGCTTACATTTGCAAGATACCAATATAGACGCATATAGTTTTGCTATGCTTAGGCCTATGCCTCCGACGGCGAAGCTCGCGACTCGACTGGGACCAGTCTCTCTGGAGGAGCGCGCGTTCCTTGCCACGAAGGAGCGTAGAGGCGAGCGACACGTTAGCCAGCGAGCAGACGCCGGGCTCCTGCGTGAGCATTCCGCTGACCCCTACGGGATGGTGCACCGGATGGCGTCCAAGGGTCTGCTGATCCCGGTCGCGAGTGGCAGCTATCTCATCGCTCCGGCGACCGGCGGTCGGCGACTCGAGCAAGCTGCTCCCGTCCAGCTTGCGCTCCACGCGCGACTTTCGCCTTACACCGAGTACTTCATCAGCTACTTCAGTGGTCTGATCGAGCACCGGCTGACCGACCTAGACGAGTCCGCGCTCTACGCCGCAGTTCGTGGTGGCAGCTTGCGAGAGGTCAAAGTCGCTGGACGTCGCGTCGTGCTCGCGCGCATCACGACCAAGCGCAAGTGGTTCGGCGTCGAGACGGTCCCCGTCGGGGAAGGCCGCCGCGCACCACACTACTTCCGCGCGACCCTTGAGCGGACGCTGCTCGACACGCTCGATCGTCCCAAGCTCTGCGGGTCGCCTGAGATCGTCGTCCGGGCCTGGGAGCGCGCGGCGCGCGAGAAGTCCATGAATGTGCGCCAGCTCGTTACCGACGCTCCTCGAATGAGCCACAGCGTCGCGCGCCGGGCCGGCTTCTGGCTAACACAACTCAAGCAGGATCGTGCGGCCGCGCGGCTGCACAAGGATCTCGGCAACCTGTCGGTGCCGGTTCTGCTCGATGCATCGAAGCACTACGGCGACGGCCCGTGGCCCGTCGACCGTCAATGGGGCGTGGTCGTCAACGTTCCCGAGCACGCCTACGCCGGTTGGATCGGCTACGCCAAGTAGCAAGGGGCTGGCTCTAGTCAAAGAGCCAAGGGATGACGAGCTGACGGACGATCTGCTTGGCACGCCGCAGGCGGATCGCGCCCTTGCCGTCCTCGGAGACCACAAACCGGACCTCGCGCCCAAACTCCGTGGTAGCGAGATGGCGCTCGGGCTCTTCGAGCGGTGCACGCAGAGCCGCGTAGTTGGGCACACGCTCGTAGAGCGCTTGGCCAGCCGGGCCGCCGCGCGCAGCCGCTGCGCGACCTCGCTCGAGCTTGGTCTCAACGAGGCTGCGCAAAGAGGCCTTTTGCGCTGGCATCAGGCCCTGAAACGCGAAGGCCAAGAATGCTACGTCCGCGTAGTGCTTGCCGAGAACGTTGACGCAGTAGCCGACCACCTTCTCGGCGAGCATCTCACGCGGGTCCATAAGAGGCACGTCGCGGCCCTCGATGCCGAGCACCCAGGGAAAGTCGTGTCGAAAGCCGTGCTCGACGGGCGGAAGATCGAGACCGCGCATGTTCACCGTCAACTCAAACTGCGCCTGGCTCTCGGTCAGGGCGATCTCCGAGAACAGCGGCTCAAACAGGATCGGCTTAGCCTTCTCGAGGTCGACCGCCTTCTGATACCAGCCGACACCCATAGTCCTGACGACGAGCTCGCCCTCTATCTCCCAGTTCAGATGAGCATCGAGTCTCCCGAGCGCAACGCGCTCGTTTGTCGAGGTGTCGACGTCGGTGACCGTGAAGCGATGCCCTCCGTAACAGCGCAGGGCCATTCCCCCAGCGAGCACGGTGTCCCGATCGAAAAACCCAGCGTCCTGAAGATGGAAGATGGTCGCGATCCGCGCAAGATCGCGAAGGACCACATCTGCCTCACCAATCCGCTGAACACCGGCGAACTCCAGGATCTCCTCGTCAGACGGAAACTCGATCATCGTCGGCGAACGCTAGCCGAGGTCGCCGCGTGGACCGGCCTCGGCTACGCTCGCAGCTTGTGATCCAGGCAGCCCCCCGCTCTAAGATGTGCATCGACTGTGCATAGCGTGGCCTAAGACCGTGCATCTGGCGTGTGCGGCTTTTTTGCGACACGTTTGCGAGCACCAGCGCAAGCCCCTTGGTAGAGCCAAATTTGCCGGATCGCGCCCATATGATCGTTGAGAAACATCCGAGAACTCCGAGACTCCCGCTCGGCGGGCCCAGGCACGCACTCTGATGAGCGCTCGGACAGACGTAGATTCCCCCATTCGCATCGCGGTGATCGGCTCAGGGCCCGCCGGCTTCTACGCCGCCGGGCACCTTTTGAAGGACTCCGGGGCGGGCGGGCATTCCGGGGCTCGATCAATTTCGAGGTCGACATGATCGAGCGGCTGCCCACACCCTGGGGCCTGGTGCGCTCCGGCGTAGCTCCGGACCATCCGAAGATCAAGTCGGTCACCCGCATCTACGAGAAGACCGCCGCGCACCCGCGCTTTCGTTTCTTCGGCAACGTCGTCTTCGGCGAGCACGTCTCGCGCGAGGAGCTGCTGGCGCACTACCACGCGATCGTGTACGCGACCGGCACGCCCGTGGACCGGCCGCTCGGGATCCCCGGCGAAGATCTACCCGGCTCGCACGCGGCCACCGATTTCGTCGGCTGGTACAACGGCCACCCCGACCACACCGACCTCGAGGTCGACCTGCGCTCGGCCGAGCGCGCCGTGGTGATCGGCAACGGCAACGTCGCGATCGACGTCGCCCGGATGCTCGTGCTCGCGCCATCCGAGCTCGCCCCCACCGACACAGCGGACCATGCGCTTGAGGTGCTCGCCGAAAGTCGCGTATCGGAGGTCGTGATCGTCGGTCGCCGCGGGCCGGCGCAGGCAGCCTTCACCAACCCAGAGCTGCTGGAGCTCGGCGAGCTGGCCGATGCCGACGTGATCGTCGATCCCGCGGAGCTCGACCGCGCGCTCGCCGTCCACGATTCGGGCGCCGAGGAAAACATCACCTCGCGGCGGAACGTCGAGATCCTGCGCTCCTACTCCGAGCGCCCTCCCGCGGGGCACGCCAAGCGCATCGTCCTGCGCTTCCTGCTCTCGCCGATCTCCCTGATCCCCGACGAGCACGGCCGTCTCGGCGCCGTCGAGCTCGTCCACAACGAGCTCGTCTTTGCTCCGGATGGTGGCCTGCGCGCCAGTCCCACCGAGGAGCGCGAGAGCATCCCTGCCGGCCTCCTGTTCCGCGCGATCGGCTATCGCGGCATCCCCCTACCCGGTGTTCCCTTCGATGGCCGCCGCGGCGTGATCCCCAACGATGGGGGCCGGGTGCTCGACCCCGCCGGCGGAGTCCCGCTGCGCGGCGAGTACGCCGTCGGCTGGATCAAGCGCGGGCCCTCGGGCGTGATCGGCACAAACAAGAAGGACGCCCAAGAGACCGTCGACGCGATCTTCGCCGACGCCCGCACTGACGGAGGCGGCCTGAACGTGCCTGCCTGTTCCGAGGGCGCCGCGATCGAGCGACTGCTGCACGAACGTCAGCCCGAGCTCGTCAGCTACGACGGCTGGGCTTCGATCGATCGCCACGAGCGTGCACTGGGCCAATCCTCCGGCCGGCCGCGCGTGAAGCTCACGCGGATCGAGGAGATGCTCCGCGTGGCGGCCGGCGAGAACTGAGCTCACTTGCTTCACGCGGTTACCTGGGGGGCCGGCGAGAACTGAGTGGACTCGCTTCGCTCGGTTGCCTGACCCATCTGGCAGACTGTCGCCCGCTGGGCCCCGTTAGCTCATCTGGTAGAGCGCCGGACTTTAATCCGGTGGGGCGGGTTCAAGTCCCGCACGGGGCACTTTCCTCAGGAATCCTGGTTCCGGTCGGGAGGCTCGCGGCGGAGTCGATGCTCCGCCGCGGCTTCCTTGCGGCCGGCGCGCCGACTCACTCGGTCTCCGTCTCGGAGGTGCTCTCGGGATCGCCGTCGGCGAGGATCCTGTACAGGTCTTTCCGTGTCGTCGTAAGAACCTTGCGAGCCTCGCCCATCTGCGCCTCGCTGCCTGTCTTCACCACCTGCGAGAAGGCGGACGCGACCTCGCGTATCAACCTGCCCAGCTCGTGCGCCTGATCTGAGACGTCGCCGCTCATCTGCTCCCACGGCGCGGGCTTGTCCTCGCCGCGCTCCTTGACGTACTCGCGTCCCGCGTCGGTCAGCTGGAACAGCTTGCGACCGTCCAGCTCCTGGGCGCGAATCAGACCCTCATCCTCCAACTGCTGCAGTGCCGGATATGTCGAGCCAGGGCTCGGGCGCCATACGCCATCTGAGCGCTCCTCCACCTCCTGCATGATCTGGTAGCCGTTGCGCGGCTCCTCGTTCAGCAGCAGCAGCGCGGCCGTGCGGATGTCCCCGCGGCGCGCCTTGCGACCGCGACCCCGGGGACCGCCCGGACCAAAGCCCGGACCAAAGCCACCGAAGCCGCCGCCGCGCGGGCCGTGGCGATGGCGATGCCCGCCGTGATGGCCCGGGTGGTGGTGGCCCGGATGGTGGCCGGGAGGACCTGGATCTTGTGCGTAAATCCTATTTCCAAACATGTCTTTCTCCTATCGTGACCCATCTTAGTAAGGTCACGATATATCGTTATCTAACTTCTGTCAAGTCCCTCTCGCGAAAGAGCGTTCCGACATAGGGCCGACGAGGAGGACGCTAATGGCGGAAGTGGCGGCGGTCTGTCGCGACCATCGCAATGCCTGCCGCATCGGCGGCCGCGACCACGTCGGGGTCGCGTACCGACCCACCCGGCTGGATGATCGACGTCACGCCCGCCGCGATCGCCAGCTCGGGGCCGTCGGCGAAGGGAAAGAACGCGTCGGAGGCAAGCGCCGCGCCGGCCAGGAGATCGGTGCCCGCCCGCCCCTGGTTGGCCCGGGCCTTCTCGACCGCGATCCGCACCGAGTCGACTCTGCTCATCTGCCCCGCGCCGATCCCGATTGTCGCGCCGGCGGCGACGAGCACGATCGCGTTCGAGCGCACACGCCGGCAGACCTTCCACGCGAACAGCAGGTCCTCCCACTGGGCCTCGCTCGGCTCCCGCTCGGTCATCGGGCGCATCTGCTCGCGTGTCTCGGTGACCGCGTCGCGTTGCTGCACGAGCAGCCCGCCGAGCACGGGCTTGCAGTCGTACTCGTCGCTGGGCGACGGCCAGTCCGCCAGCTCCAGCAGCCGCACGTTCTTTTTCCCTCTCAGCACCTCCAGCGCATCCTCGTCGTAGCCCGGCGCGAGCAGCACCTCGATGAACTGCCCGTTCATGCGCTCGGCGGCGGCACGATCGACCCGACGATTGACGGCGATCACGCCGCCGTATGCGCTTTCCGGGTCGCAGGCGAAGGCGCGTTCGTAGGCGGCCTGGGCACTCTCGCCGAGCGCGCAACCGCACGGGTTGTTGTGCTTGACGATCACGCACGCCGGCCCCTCGAAGTCCTCGACCAGTTCGCGCGCCGAGCTCAGATCGAGCAGGTTGTTGAACGACAGCTCCTTCCCATGCAACTGCTCCACGCCCTCGAGCAGGTGCGCCGGCGCGGCCACGTTCGCGTAGAAGGCCGCGCTCTGGTGGGGGTTCTCCCCGTAGCGCAACTCGCTCACCTTCTCGTAGGACTCGTGCCACGTCGGCGCGAAGCCGTCGAAGGTCTCCTGCGCGAACCACGTCGCGATCGCCGCGTCGTAGCGCGCGGTACACGCAAACGCCTTCGCCGCGAGCTCTTTGCGGCGCTCAAGCGTCAGACGTCCCTCGCGACTCCCGCAGCTCGCCCAGTACGTCGCCGTAGTCCTCGGGGTCGACGAGGACCGCGGCGAACGCCTGGTTCTTCGCCGCCGCCCTGATCATCGTCGGGCCGCCGATGTCGATGTTCTCGATCGCCTCCACCTCGCTCGCGTCGCCGCGCGCGATCGTGCGCTCGAACGGATAGAGGTTCACGCACACGAGGTCGACCTGCTCGATCCCCTGCTCGCTCGCCGCCCGCAGGTGGGCCTCGTCGTCGCGCCGCGCAAGCAGTCCCGCGTACAACCGCGGGTGCAGCGTCTTCACGCGGCCGTCCATCATCTCCGGAAAACCCGTGAAGTCCTCGATCGCGCGCGCCTCGATCCCCGCGTCCGCTAGCGCGCGCGCGGTGCCACCGGTGGACACGAGCTCGACACCCAGCCCTGCCAGCCCGCGGGCGAAGTCGACGATTCCGGTCTTGTCCGAGACCGACAGCAGCGCCCGCCTCACGCGCACATCCCCGGGCTCAGCGCGCTCGATGCCGGCAGGGCCAGCCTGCTCATTCTCGGCTGTCACGGTTCGCAGATTATCCGGCGATGGTTCTCGGGGTCGGGGCGCAGCGCCCCACGCGCAAACAGTCTGACCGCTTGCGGCAGCAACTCGTGCTCCAGTGGACGCAAGACTTCCAGCACCTCGGCGGGGTCGTCGGCGTCGGGCAGCTCGACCGCGCGCTGGGAGATCACCGGCCCCGAGTCCACGCCGGCGTCGACCATGTGCACGGTCACGCCAAACACCTTCACTCCATACGCCAACGCCTGCCCGATCGCCTCGAGCCCCGGGAAAGCCGGCAACAGCGACGGGTGGACATTGATCACCGCGTCCGCGAAGCGCCCCAGAAAGGCTTCGCCGAGCAGCTCCATGTACCCGGCCAGCACGACCAGGCGTACGCCCTTTTCCTTCAACCAGTCCGCGATCGCGGCGTCGCGGGCCTGGCGGTCGGGGTACCGCGAGCGGGGAAACACCGCCGTCGGCACCCCGTGCTCGGCCGCACGCGCCAGCGCGGGCGCGTCCGCGACACTCGATGCCACCGCCACGATCCGCGCCTCATGCCCGTGCACCGTGTCCAGCAACGCCTGCAGATTCGTGCCCGTACCCGACACGAGCACGGCGATCGGCAGTTGCTCAGGCACGCGCGGGACGATACTGCCGGGCGGTGCCTGACGATCGGGCGGCGGTGTGCGGCCGGCGGCGTCTGGCGGGCAGGCGGTGTGACTCAACTCACCATGGGCCCTTCACTGCGTAAGCGACTCAATTGTGCCGCGCACGCCGGTTTATGTCGTGGGTAGACGACATCGAGACCGCGTTTTTGCGTCATGTCGTAAGTCTGTCTGCTTTTCCGTCAACTATGCGCTATACTGGCGTAGACATGACGGCAATGCACGACAGCATTACGACAAAAGGAGGACCGTTGTCGGGACTTGTTCTTGACCCTGAGCAGCAAGAGCTCGCCAACCTGGAGCGGCTGATTAGCGACGGCCTGGCCAGGATTCGTGACGATATGGAGGCAGCTACAAACGATTCACAGCTACCAGGCGTCGATCCCGCATATGTAGAGCGTTGGGTGGAAACGGCAAGGCGCTTGTCAGTACAGGTGAGCAACGATCTACCGCCGCAGCTCGAGCCTGAGGCGGTAGCTGAGATCCGCAAGATCATCATCAACCTTCTCGATGCGCTGGAGCGGGTGGACCCTGCTCGGCCGCTCGACGCAATCGACCGGTTCTTCATTGAATCGGAGGCCGTACGACACATCATCCGAGATGCGCTTGATGAGCATGCTGGCTGCCGCGAGGACGAGGCAAGGCCACTCGTCGCCTATCTCCAGCAAGCACTCCCTCGGATCACGCAGAGCGATCAGGCGCGGCTGGCCGGCGTCTCAACAAGGCACTTACAGCGGCTTGGCAAAGACGGAGGTACGCCTCCATACCAGCTCGTACTGGCGGTGCGCCTCGTCAAGTTGCTGCGCTACGTCTGGAACCCCGAGGGAGTAGTTGCGTGGTTCCACAGGGAGCGCACCGATCTCGATGGGCACGCGCCGATCGACCTTGCGGGGGACCCAGGCTTCGAAAGGACGCTCGTACGCCTCGCGAGGCAAGGAAGGGCACAGCATGGTGCTTGAACCCGAGCCGAAAACCCTCTCGATCAACACGATCGCTCATCGCTACTCAAGCTACGACACCCCATTTTGGGTCAGGGAGAACACCCAGGTAGGCCGATGGCACACCACCGGGGATGGCGCGACGCAGTATCTCTCCAGTAGCACAGATGGCGCGTGGGCTGAGCTCATACGCAATGAGGAGCTGCGAGCCGAGGATGAGGTAGCCATGGTGAGCGTGTCCATGTGGGCCGTCGCGGTCACTCAAGAGATGATCATCGACTACTCGTCATTTGAACTAGCGGAAATGGCGGGATTCGATCCCTCGGCGCTGATCGACGAGGACTACGAGCGCTGCCAGCGTGAGGGAGCACGGCTTCGCGCGCTGCACTACGCAGGCGTCCTTGCTCCAAGCGCAGCACTACCCGGTGCAACGAATCTGACTCTGTTCGGCCCCAGAATGGCCTCGACATGGGATCGACCGCCGCTCCTTGCGTCCTCCATTCCAGCAACGATCATCACGAAGGGGGCCCCGCCGCCGGGCCTCCTCGCAAGAGTCCGCCGCACAGGGGAGGCGCATGCCGGACTTGTTGAGCACATAGCGGCACGCCCCGCAAAGCGAGGAGGAGCGTAATCGCTTATCCATAGCTCGGTGTTCGGCAGCGGGGAGCCGCCCGCGATGACGGGCGCTTCTACACAGATGCCCATGCGTGACACAACTCACAGAGAGGCGCAGCCGTCCGTTGTTCAATGGGCAGCGAGGGTGAAGGACAACAAACGAATCGAGATCCTCCCATGCTTGCATCGATCATCGTCGCACTCGTGATCTTCGCCGCTCTGGCGAATGCCTTCCGCGGAGGGCGCCGAGGCGATCTCATCACCAGCCGGCCATACAGCAACCGCTACAACGCGGCCTCCGGGGCGCGCGAGGATCTGACGGCCGAATAGGCCTGCTCCTCGGGCGTCAGGGGGGCAGCAGAATCTAGGCGCGCACGAGTGGCAGCGAGGGGCCCGTTGGCGTCTTTTCCTCCTCCAGCGCGTACTTGCCGTTCGCCTCGTTGCTGCCCTTCAGCGGGTACTCGCCGGTGAAGCAGCCGTCGCAATGGGTCTCGCGGGTGCCGCGGATCGCCTCGTAGACGCCCGCGAGAGAGAGGTAGTGCAGCGAGTCGCAGCCGAGCTCGGCCGCGACCTCGGCGCTCGTGCGGCCGTGGGCAATCATCTCCTCGCGCGTCGACATGTCGATCCCGTAGTGACACGGGTGCTTGATCGGCGGAGCGCTGATCCGCATGTGCACCTCGGCGGCGCCCGAGTCGCGCAGCATCTGCACGATCTGCCTGGTCGTGTTCCCGCGCACGATCGAATCGTCGACGACCACCAACCGCTTGCCCGCGATCACCTCCGGCAGCGGGTTGAACTTCAGGCGTAGCCCGTGCTTGCGCAGCTCCTGCCCGGGCTGGATGAACGTGCGCGCCACGTAGCGGTTCTTCACGAAGCCGTCGTCCTGGGGGATCCCGCTCACGCGCGCCAGCCCCCGCGCGGCAGGATTGCCCGAGTCCGGCACCGCGATCACGACGTCGGCCTCCACCGGCGCCTCGCGCCAGAGGATCTCGCCCATACGCCCGCGCGCGAGGTGCAGCACCTGGTTGTTCATGAGCGAATCGGG
Source organism: uncultured Solirubrobacterales bacterium (assembly GCA_963813745.1). Classification (GTDB taxonomy): domain Bacteria; phylum Actinomycetota; class Thermoleophilia; order Solirubrobacterales; family Solirubrobacteraceae; genus Palsa-744. The sequence continues at coordinate 343,138 of CAWEZW010000002.1, read as the reverse complement.
GCGTGCGAAGTAGATGTACTCGAACACGCACAGCGCTCTCCGCGCGGCCGACACCACCTGTTTGCTCAAGCAGCCCTCCTCGCTCAGCGTTACGACCTCGCCAGGCTCGACGTCGCGCAGGAACTTCGCACCAATGGTGTCGAACGCGCACGACTCACTCGCCACGCAGTAGCGCAGCGTGGTCTCGGGATCCCGGGACTCGGCGGCGGGGACGGACTCGAGCGCTCCCAGCGCCAGCGGGCGCAGCCCGTGCGGATCGCGGAAGGCGACGACACGGTCCTTCGTCATCACGACCGTCGAGAACGCGCCCTTCAGCCTCGGCAGCACCGCCGCGATCGCGTCCTCGACGTGCTCGGCCGGATGCGTCGCGATCAGCGCCGCGATGATCTCCGAGTCCGAGGTCGAACTGAACGTGACCCCCTGCGCCAGCAGCTCGTTGTGCAGCTCGACAGCGTTTGTCAGGTTGCCGTTGTGGGCCAGCGCGACCTCGCGCTGGGAGCCGCGCATACCGACCGAGCGCTGCACCGGCTGCGAGTTCTCCCACGCGTTCGAGCCCGTCGTCGAGTATCGCACGTGTCCGATCGCCAGCTCGCCGGCGAGCGTGCTGAGGTCGTTCTCGGTGAACACCTGGTTGACCAGTCCCAGCTCGCGCCGCGTGATGATGTGCCCGCCGCGATCGGCCGCCGCGATCCCCGCCGACTCCTGCCCGCGGTGCTGGAGCGAGTACAGCGCGAAGTACGACAGCCGCGAAACCTCGTGCCCGGGCGCGTATATGCCGAACACACCGCACTCGTCGCGCGGTCCGTCGCGGTCCTCCAACTCGGGCCCCGTGGGGTGGGCGGGCCCTCCCATACAAGCCATCGCTGTTTTCACGCTAGCAGGCCCCCTCACCCGAACAACTCCGCAAGCGCACCATGTGCCTGCGCCAGCTCCGCGAGCGTTACGGAGAGGAGCAAATCGCCGACCACGATCTGCAGGGAATCGCCGCCAACCGTGCCGATCACGTGCACGGGCGTGCGGCGAGCAAGCGAGCCGACGCCGTTGGTCGTGCCGCTGATGAGAAAGCCGCCGGGAGCCTCGCCGAAGAGGTCGGCTAACGGATCGCCGTCGTCGGGCACCGGGAGCCGCACGTCTGCCCCCAGCCCTCCCGCAAGGCAGCACTCGGCGAGGGCTGTGGCGAGACCCCCCTCGGCGATGTCGTGGGCACTGGAGAGCGCGCCGACGCGGACGGCGCCGCGGATCGCGAACTGCGCGGCCTGAACCGCCCCGATGTCGATGTCTGGAAGTCCGTCCGGCAGCCCGTGGCCGCACAGCTTGGCGAGCTCGCTCGCGGCCAACGACGGGGCGAAGGGGCCAACGAGCGCAATCGTGTCGCCCGCGCGGGCGAAGCCGAGGTGCCCGGCGCTGCGCGCGTCGGGCAGACTGCCGACCATGCCGATGACGGGCGTGGGGTAGATCGGACCGGAGGAGGTCTCGTTGTAGAGGGAGACGTTGCCGCCGACAATCGGGGCCTGCAGCGCGCGAGCGGCGTCGCCGAGACCGCGGACGGATTCGGTGAGCTGCCAGGCGACGTGAGGGCGCTCGGGATTGCCAAAGTTGAGGTTGTTGGTCGTGCCAAGCGGCTCGGCGCCGACACAGGCAAGGTTGGATGCGCACTCGAGAACCGCCTCGATCGTGCCTCGGTACGGATCGGCCGCAACCCGCCGGCCGTTGCAGTCGATGCTCACGGCCAGCCCAGGGATCGGCCGGCTCTCGCCGGCCGGGTGGGGGTCGCCGGTTGGGTGGGGGTTGTCGGTTGGGTGGGGGTTGTCGGCCTGGTGGTGGTCATCGGCCGGGTGGAGATCACGGTCAAGCGCCAGCACCGCCGCGTCTGCCTGCTCGGGACGGCGCACCGTGCGCGACTGCACCACCGCGTCGTACTGCTCGAACAGCGGCCGTCGCGAGGCGATGTTGGGAGAGCCCACCAGCGCCAGCAACGTCTCGCGCGGCGAGGCGTCCGCGGCCAGCGACGCCACCGGCGGACGGTAGATCTGCTCGCTCGGCTTGACCGGCTTCAGCTCATACAGCGGGCAGTCATCGACCAGCGCTTGCACCGGCATGTCACCGAGGAGACTCTCACCGTCAAACACCCGCATCCGGCGCGTATCTGTGACCGTACCGATCGCCGTGCCGTTCACCTCCCACTTCTCGCACAGCGCCAGAACCAGCTCCACCTTTGCCGGCTCTACCACGCACAACATCCGCTCTTGGGACTCGCTCACCATCACCTCAAACGGCTCCATCCCCTGCTCACGCAGCGGGATCCTCGCAACGTCGAGGTCGATCCCCACCTTGCCCTTGGAGGCCATCTCCGCGGCGGATGAGGTGAGGCCCGCCGCGCCGAGATCCTGCAGCGCCACGATCAGCCCCCGCTCCAGCAACTCCAACGAGCACTCCAACAGCTTCTTCTCCTCGAACGGGTCGCCCACCTGCACCGTCGGGCGCTTGCCCTCGTCTGCCTCCCCCAGCTCGGCCGACGCGAGCACCGACGCCCCGCCGATCCCGTCGCGGCCCGTGCGGGCGCCGAACAGCACAAGCGTATTCCCCGGTCCGGCAGCCGCGCTGCGCACCAGCTTCTCGCGCTCACCGAGTCCCAGTGCCATCGCGTTCACCAAGCAGTTCTGCTCGTACGGCTCCTCGAAGTACACCTCCCCCCCACGGTCGGCACGCCGATCGAGTTGCCGTAGTGACCGATGCCCGACACCGCCCCGTCGAGCAGATAACGCGAGCGAGCGCCGGAGCCCGAGCCCAGCGGAGCATCGAGCGGCTCGCCAAAGCGCAGCGAGTCGAGCACCGCGATCGGTCGCGCTCCGATCGCGAAGATGTCGCGCAGGATGCCCCCCACACCCGTCGCCGCCCCCTGAAACGGCTCCACCGCGCTCGGATGGTTGTGCGACTCGACCTTGAACGCGCACACCAGACCGCCCCCCACGTCGACCGCACCCGCGTTCTCGCCAGGACCCATCACCACATACCTACCCTCCGTCGGCAGCGTCCTCAGCAGCTTCTTCGAGTGCTTGTACGCACAGTGCTCGCTCCACAACAGCGAATACATCGCCAACTCCACTTGATTGGGCGGGCCATCCTGCTTTTCGCAGACCAGCTCATACTCGGCGCGCGTCAACCCGAGCTTCAGCGCGTCCTCGATCGTCGGGAGCACCGCGCTGTCAGGCATGCACACCCTCAACCGTCAGGCGCATCGACTCGAAGATCTTCAGCCCATCGCTCGAGCCGCCCACCAACTCGTCGATCGCGTGCTCGGGATGGGGCATCAACCCGAACACATTTCCTCGCTCGTTGCTCACCCCCGCGATGTCGTGCACCGAGCCGTTGAAGTTCTCGCCGGGCGCATAACGCAGCACGATCTGACCGGCCCGATCCATCGCCGCGAGCGTCTCCGCGTCCGCGTAATAGCGTCCCCAGGAATGCTTCGCCGGGATGCTCAGGCGTTCGCCCAGCGCGCATCCGTGGGTAAACGAGCCGCCACTGTTCAGCACCTCCAGTCCAACCTGTCTGAACGTAAAGCGCCGGTTCATGTTTCCCAGCAGCGCTCCCGGCAGCAGGTGCGCCTCGCACAGCACCTGAAAGCCGTTGCAGATCCCCAACACCAAGCCGCCGTCTTTGGCAAAGTCGATCACCGACTCCATGATCGGCGCAAACCGCGCGATCGCCCCCGCGCGCAGGTAGTCGCCGTAGGAGAAGCCCCCTGGGACGACGATCGCATCGGCGCCCTTCAGGTCGCGATCCCCGTGCCACAACAGCTCCGCGTCGCCCACGCGTCTGGCGGCGTCCAGCGCGTCAACCTCATCGCAGGAGCCGGGAAACTGAAGTACTCCGAAACGCACTTCGCGTCAGCCGTTGCCATCGAGCAGCTGGACCTCATAGTCCTCGACCAGCGGGTTGGCGAGCAACCGCTCGCACATCGACTCCAGATGAGCCGGGTCCTCGACGTCCAGCTCGACCAGCCGGCCGACGTGCACGTTCGTCACGCCTTCGAACCCAAGCGCCGGCAGCGCGCGCGCGACCGCCTCGCCCTGCGGGTCGAGGATGCCCGCCTTCGGGCGGATCAGGACGCGCGCCCTCATCGCGCGCCGGCGTCCGTGCGCTGTAGCCACGCCGCGAACGGCTCGCCGGCGATCAGCTCGTACGCCTCCACATACCGCGCACGCGTGCCCGCCACGACGTCCTGCGGAATCTCCGGGGCAGGCGGGCGCTTGTCCCAGCCGCTGCCTGCCGCCCAGTCGCGTACGTATTGCTTGTCGAAGCTCGCCTGCCCTCTGCCCACCTCGTAAGAGTCCGTGGGCCAATAGCGCGAGGAGTCGGGCGTCAGCACCTCGTCGCCGACCACCAGCTCGTCGTGCTCGTCGAGCCCAAACTCGAACTTCGTGTCCGCGAGGATCACGCCGCGCTCGCGCGCGTGCTCGGCCGCAAAGGAGTACAGCTCGATCGACTTATCGCGCACCCTCTCCATCAGCGCCTTATCGCCGACCAGCTCGATCGCCTGCTCGAAGTCGATCGTCTCGTCGTGGCCGACGTCGGCCTTCGTGCTCGGCGTGAAGATCGCCTGCGGCAATCGCTCGGACTCGCGCAGTCCCCGCGGCAACTCAATTCCCGAAACCGCTCCCGTGGCCTGGTAGTCCTTCCAACCCGACCCCGTGATGTAGCCGCGCACGACGCACTCGACCGGCAGCATTTTTAGCTTGCGCACCACGAGCGCCCGGCCGCGCACTTCGTCGGGTACGTCCTCCGTCGCGGAGATCAAGTGGTTGGCGACGATCTCACTCGTCTTCTCGAACCAAAACACCGACAGCCCTGTGAGCACCTTGCCCTTGTCCGGGATCGGCGTCGGATGAACCGCGTCGTAGGTCGAGATCCGGTCGCTGGCGACCATCAGCAGCCGGTCGTCCAGTCCGTACATCTCGCGGACCTTCCCTTTGGCGATCAGCGGCAGGTCGACGAGCGTGGTCACGTGGCGCGATGCTAGCAATGGAACCGGGTGTGGAGCCGGCGCTGGCCGGTTCGGGGACACGCGAGTGTCAACCGGTCCGGTCAGACGATTGCGTCGAGACGCCGGACGATCTCCTCGGCGTGGCGCGTGTAGTGGTCGTAGGTGAAGATCGCATCGAGATCCAAACCGGCCGCACGGTCATCGCTCGCGAGCAGCTCACGCAAAGAGGTGGGTGGGTCTCCAATAAAGGCGCGCTGTGCCAGCTCCTGCACGATCCGGTAAGCGTCGTCGCGGCTCATTCCCGCCTCGACCAGCGCCAGCAGCACTCTCTGAGAGAACAACGCGCCGTGGGTCAGCTCGAGGTTCTCGCGCATCCGCTCCTCGTTCACTTTCATACCCTCCACGAGCGCGATCGTGCGAGCTTGGAGATAGTCGAGCAGGATCGTCGAGTCGGGCAGGATCACGCGCTCGACAGAAGAATGGGAAATGTCGCGCTCGTGCCACAGCGCGACGTTCTCGAGCGCCGCCTGGGCGTTCCCGCGCAGTACGCGCGCGAGCCCTGAGATCTGCTCGCTCTTGATCGGGTTGCGCTTGTGCGGCATCGCGCTCGAGCCCTTCTGCCCGGCGCGAAACGGCTCTTCGACCTCGCGCACCTCCGTGCGCTGCAGGTGCCTGACCTCGGTTGCGAACCGCTCCAGCCCGGCCCCCGCCAGCGCGATCGCGCTCAACAGCTCGGCGTGACGGTCTCGCGCCACCACCTGCGTGGAGACATCCTCGCGCTTGATATCCAGGCGCTCCAGCACGCGGGCCTCGAACTCGGGGCTGGTCGCCGCATACGTACCCACCGCGCCGGAGATGGCGCCGACGACCACCTGTGCAAACGCGCGTTCGAGGCGCAGCGCATTGCGATTCGCCTCGAACGCGAACCCCGCGAGCTTCACGCCGAAGGTCGTCGGCTCGGCATGGACACCGTGCGTGCGACCCACGCACAACGTGTGCTCGTGCTCACGCGCGCGCGTGGCCAAGGCGCAGAACGAGCGCGCGCGCGCCGGGCACGATCACCTCGCCCACGGCGCGCAGCTGCAGCGCGAGCGCGGTGTCGAGCACATCCGAGGAGGTCAACCCGAAATGGATCCAGCGCCCCGCCTCTCCGGCGGAGGAGGCGAGCACGTCGACGAACGCGGCCATGTCGTGGTCGGTTACGCGCTCGCGCTCATTGACCGCCTCCACCGTGAACGTCGCTTTGCGGATCGCCTCCAGGTCCTGGGATGAGGGGCCCTCCCCCCCCGACGGGGATCCGGTAAACGTTCCGAGCAGGCCCGGAAGCTCTTCGCAGGCCGCGATCTCCACCCGGCGCCAGGTCTCCATGCGAGCCTCGTCCGTCCACAGGCGACCGAGCTCGGGGCGGGTGTAGCGCACGATCATTCGGGTTCGCCGATCGAGGTCCGCGCCGACCGCCGCGGCTTACGCGCGAGAATCTGCGCGGCGAGAATCGCCGCATTGCGCGCGTTATCGAGGCCCACGCAGGCGACGGGCACGCCCGGGGGCATCTGCACGATCGAGAGGATCGCGTCGAGACCACCGGCCGCTGTCATACGGCCCGAGAGGGGCACTCCGATCACGGGCAGGTCAGTGTGCGCGGCGACGGCGCCCGGCAGCGCCGCGGAGATGCCGGCGCCGGCGATGATCACGCGCAGGCCGCGCATGTGCGCGTTCTTCGCGTAGTCGGCGACGACATCCGGCTCGCGATGCGCGGACATCACGCGAATCTCGTGCAGAATGCCGCGCTCTTCGAGCTCCTTCGCGGCCTTCTCCATCGCCTCCATGTCGCTCTTGGAGCCCATCACGATGCCCACCCGCGGCGCGTCGACGTCGATATCGTCGAGCTGCGCCTGTACTTCAGCCTGGAGCATCGGCTCCGGCGCCAGTGATAGTCCCGGAGTCTCGCGCTCGGTCATTGGGCGAGCACTGTTGCTGTCTGAGCGTGAACGGTCTTCTCTCCCGCATGCGCGGCAATGTCGCGTCTGAGCTGCATACCATCGAAGGAGATCATCTCGGCGGCAGCATACGCCGCGTCACGGGCGGAGCCGGGGTCGGCGCCGAGCGCGGTCACGTTCAACACTCGGCCTCCCGCCGTGACGACGCCTGCCGGGGTGCGCGCCGTGCCGGCGTGCGTCACCTCGACCGCCCGTCCGCCATCGACGACACTATTGGCTCCGGGGTCCGCGAAGCGCTTCCGCAGCTGCTCCAGGCCGGCGATCAGATCACCCTTCGAGGACGACTCCGGGTAACCGGCGCTCGCCAGCACGAGCGTCACCGCCCACTGTCGCGACCACTCCAGCTCGATCCCGTCGAGACCACCCGGCCTGGCGGCGGCGAGCAGAAGCTCGAGCAGATCCGATTGCAGCCGAGGCAGCACGGCTTGCGTCTCGGGATCGCCGAAGCGCACATTGAACTCGAGCACGCTTATGCCCTGCTGCGTGAGCATCAGACCGGCGTAAAGAACTCCATGAAAGGGCGTGCCGCGTTCGCGCATCAGATCGACGACCGGCTGGTGGACGGTGGCGACGATCTCCCGCACACGCGCGTCGTCAAAGCCCGCCACCGGGGAGTAGGAGCCCATGCCGCCGGTGTTCGGGCCCTGATCGCCCTCGCCGATGCGCTTGAAGTCGCGCGCGGGGGCAAGCGCAACGGCATGCTCACCGTCGCACAGCGCCAGCAGCGACAGCTCCTCGCCGATCAGTCGCTCCTCGACCACGGCGCTCACCTCGCCGTCGCCGAAGCGGCCCTCGATAAAGATCTCGCCCAGGGCAGCCTCCGCCTGCGCTCGCGTGTCGGCCACCGTCACCCCCTTGCCGGCGGCCAGACCGTCGGCCTTGATCACCACGCCCGCGCTCGGCGATCCCGGCTCGTGGGTGAGCTCGCGCAGCGCGTCGATCCCCTCCTCCAGCGAGCGCACCCGCGACCAGCGCGCCGTCGGCACTCGGGCCGCTTCCATCGCATCCTTTGCGAACGCCTTCGATCCCTCCAATTGCGCGGCCCCCGCGCTCGGGCCGAAGGCGGCGTGACCGGCCTTTGCGAGCGCGTCGACTAGGCCCGCAACGAGCGGCACCTCCGGCCCGACGACGGTGAAGTCGACATCCTCGCGCTGCACCGCGGCGAGAAGCCCGTCGATGTCGTCGGCGGGGATGCCCAGCACGCGCGCGTCATCGGCGATGCCAGCGTTGCCGGGCGCGCACAGTAGCTCTGGCTTCTGCGGCGAGCGCTTCAGCGCACGCACGATCGCGTGCTCGCGCCCACCCGCACCTACGACGAGGACCTTCACTCGATCCCTGTGAGCCGCGGATCGTCGTGACTGGCAAGGAGCGCGAGCGGGGACAGTGCTTGGCACGGCCGCGCTCGCGGCGACACAGCCAGGCGCGTCGAGGCGTGGCTCACAGGCTGGCGATGAACTCGTCGATGGGGATTGCCGAGAGCGTCTCGTAGCGACCGGTGCCACGGGAGCCCAACTCCAGCGAGACACGCGCCATCGTGCCCTCGTCGGGCGCCTCGATGATCGAGATGAAGTCGACGTGCCCGAGCGTCGCCCACTGCGCCTTCACGGTGGCGCCGAGCTGCTCGACCTCCTTGTTGACCTCGTTGATCCGCTGCGGGTTGTTCTTGACCGTCTGCACGCCCTCAGGGGTGAGGGTCGAGAGCATGATGTAGGTGGGCATTGGCTTCTCCTCCGTCCGATTGGGGCGATCGCGCGCGCGGTGGTGCGCTCAGTGTCCGTTGTACCGGATCGCAGCCGAGCGTGAGTGATCGTCCTTTCGTCCAGTACGTGGAACATCCGCCGCCAGGGCACGTAGGGTGGTCGTTTCTACCTTTCAGGACCAAACCCACGGGGGGTACCGATGCGCAAACGTCTCAGCTACGCCAATGTCACAGCCACGCTCGCGCTCGTGTTCGCGATGAGCGGCGGGGCGCTGGCGGCGAACCACTACCTGATCAACTCGACCAAGCAGATCAACCCGAAGGTGCTGAAGAAGCTCACGGGGAAGACGGGTAAGACCGGGGCCATAGGAGCAACAGGCGCGACCGGAGCGGCTGGAAAAGAAGGTCCTCAGGGCAAGGAAGGATTGACCGGGAAAGAAGGCAAGGAAGGCAAAGAAGGTGCCGCAGGAACACCGGCGACGACCCTGTTCGCCTATGTACAGGAGGAAGGCACGCTCGTGCGGGGAACCCCGGGGACCACGGTCGAAAAGCTAGGCACAATCGGCAATGAATATTACGAGGTCAACTTCCCGACCGACGTGTCGAAGTGTGTACCGGAGATCTCGATTGGCGACGATACCGGCAACGGCACGCTCCCCGGGATGCCGCTCGCACGCATGCTCAGCGACGAGGGAAGCGAACCAAAGAGCGCCGTCGAGGTCGACATCTTCAATAAGGAAGGAACAAAACTAATCGCCAACTCATTCAACCTAATCGTGATCTGCTGAGTCAGACGGCGGCTGCCTTGGCAGCCGCCGTCTCCAACACGAGCTCCCCGTCAACCGCGTCCACGCGCACGGAATCTCCTTCGCGCAGTTCGCCCTGCAGGAGCGCCAGCGCAAGACGATCAGTCAGCTGCTTCTGGATCACGCGACGCAGGGGGCGAGCTCCATAGGTGGGGTCGTAGCCCATATCGCCGAGCAACGTACGTGCGTCGTCGGTCAGCGTCACCTCGATGCCTCGCTCGGCCACGCGGTCGATCACGCGGGCGACCTGGAGGTCGACGATCTCGGAGATCTGCTCGCGCGTGAGAGGCTCGAAGCGGACGACGTCGTCGAGGCGGTTGATGAACTCGGGCTTGAAGTAATCCAACAGACCCGCGCGCAATTGAGCGTCGGCGTGGGCTGAGTCGGCGTCTGCGGAGGCACCCGACGGGTCACCCACACCGTCGGTCCCCCCGCCCACCGGGATGTTCGAGGTCATGATCAGCACGGTGTTCTTGAAGTCGACCGTCCTGCCCTGGCCGTCGGTCAAACGACCGTCGTCCATCACCTGGAGCAGGGTGTTGAAGACATCGGCATGGGCCTTCTCGATCTCGTCGAGCAGCACCACCGCATAGGGCCGGCGGCGCACCGCCTCGGTCAGCTGGCCGCCCTCTTCGTAGCCGACGTAGCCAGGGGGCGCACCGACCAGACGCGAGACGGAGTGTTTCTCCATGTACTCGCTCATGTCGATGCGGATCATCGCGTCCTGGGAGTCGAACATAAACTCGGCGAGCGCCCGTGCCAGCTCGGTCTTGCCGACACCGGTCGGACCGAGAAAGAGGAAGTTGCCGATCGGACGATCCGGATCCTGCAGACCCGCGCGGGAGCGCCGCAGCGCCGAGGCGACCGCCTCAATCGCCTCGTCCTGGCCGACGACGCGCTCGTGCAAGCGGTCCTCCATGTGCACCAGCTTCTCGGTTTCGCCCTCGAGCAGCCGGCTGACCGGGATGCCGGTCCAGCGCGCGACGATCTCCGCCACGTCGTCGGCGTCGACCTCCTCTTTGAGGAAAATCGGGCCGGGATGGGTGAGATTCCCATCCTCGGAGCGGGTGGGCTCCCCTTCCTTTTCGCGGCCTGATTCGGTGGATTCGAGTTCGGCTAATTCCTTTTCGAGCTCAGGGATCTCCCCGTAGCGCAGCTCAGCGGCGCGCTGCAGATTCGCTTCGCGTTCGGCTCGCTCCATCTCGCCGTTGGCCTGCTCCAGTCGCTCCTTCAGGTCAGAGACTCCTTTGATCGCATCCTTCTCCGTCTGCCACTGCGCCTTCATCGTCGCTGAGCGCTCCCGCAGCTCATCCAGCTCGCGCTCGATCGCCTTGCGGCGCTCCTTCGAAGCGGCGTCCTTCTCCTTTTTGAGCGAGGTCAGCTCGATCTCGAGCTGCATCACGCGGCGGTCGACCTCGTCGATCTCGGTCGGCAGCGAGTCGATCTCGATGCGGATCTTCGACGCGGCCTCGTCGATCAAATCGATCGCCTTATCGGGCAGGAAACGGTCGGCGATGTAGCGGTGCGAGAGGGTGGCGGCGGCGATCAGCGCGCTATCCTGGATGCGGACTTTGTGGTGGACCTCGTAGCGCTCCTTCAGCCCGCGCAGGATCGCGATCGTGTCCTCCACAGATGGCTCACCAACCATCACGGGCTGGAAGCGCCGCTCAAGGGCGGCGTCCTTCTCGATGTACTTGCGGTACTCGTCGAGCGTCGTCGCACCGACCGCGCGCAGTTCGCCGCGCGCGAGCATCGGCTTGAGCAGGTTGGAGGCATCGACCGAGCCCTGGGCCGCGCCCGCGCCGACGATCGTGTGCAGCTCGTCGAGAAACAGGATGATCTGACCCTGCGCGTCCGAGACCTCCTTCAACACGCCCTTCAGCCGCTCCTCGAACTCGCCCCGGTAGGCGGCGCCGGCAATCAGAGCGCCCATGTCGAGTGCGATCACGCGCCGCTCGCGCAGGGACTCGGGCACGTCGTGAGAAACGATTCGCCGCGCCAGGCCCTCGACGATCGCGGTCTTGCCGACGCCCGGCTCGCCGATCAACACCGGGTTGTTCTTGGTGCGGCGCGAGAGCACCTGGATCACGCGACGGATCTCCTCGTCACGGCCGATCACGGGGTCGAGCTTGTTCTGCTCGGCCATCTCGGTCAGATCGCGCCCGAAGCGCTCCAGCGGGCTCTGCTCCTCCTCAGCTTGGCCTTGGGGTGCGGCGGGGTTTGGTCCGTTAGGCGACATCGCGCCTCCCTTGCGAGCACGGTCGGAATGGCGAGCGCACGTCAGCCGCGCGCACGAGCTCGGTCCCGCCACGATAGGGCACCGTCAGCTCGGCGCGGAACGAGCGGCGCACCCCCTCCAGCTCCTCCGCGAGTCGTACCTGCGCGTGCAGCGCTTCCAGCTCGAGCTGCTCGATCCGAGCGTGCATCCGCTCCAGCTCCGCCTCCTGCTCGAGCACGCGCTCGACCCCGGCGAGGTTCAGCCCGAGGTCGGCCGTCAGCTCCTGGATACGACGCAGATGCTCAACGTCGTCCTGCGAGTACAGGCGCGTGCCCTTCGGGGAGCGCTTGGGCTCGATCAGGCCGCGCGCCTCGTAGGAGCGCAGCGTCTGCGGATGCATCTTCGCGAGCTCGGCCGCCACCGAGATCATGAACACGCCGCGGCTCGTCTCGACCTCGACGCGGGCCATCACTTGGCCTCCTGTGAAGCTCCAGCACCCTCGAACAGTCCCGCCCGGGGATCGGCGCCGTCGAGCGTCTTCGCGAGCGCGTCGACCGCCTCCGTCTGCTCGTCGTTGAGCTCCTTCGGCACGTCGATCAGGAAGCGATAGTGGATGTCTCCCTTCGCCGGCGGTTTCCCGGGTGGGTGGGACCCCGATATTGGCGGCCCCTCGCCGCGCAGGCGCTGGACGGTGCCGTGCTTGGTGCCGGGCGCGACGCGCAGCGTCTTCGCACCGTTCAGCGTCGGCACCTGCACCTCGGCGCCGCGCAGCGCCTCGGGGATCGTGAGCGGCACCTCGACCTCGAGATTGTTGCCCTTGCGCGTGAACACGGGCGAGGGCGCGACATGCACGACCAGGTACAGGTCACCCGGCGGCCCACCGCCCGGCCCCTGCTCGCCCTTGCCGGCGAGGCGAATGCGCCCGCCGTCGCGCACGCCGGCGGGAATGTTGACACGCATGCGCTTGACGGTGCGCACCGCCCCTGAGCCATGACAGGTCGGACACGGGTCCTCGATCATCGTCCCGGAGCCGCCGCAACGCGAGCACGGCTGGGAGATCGAGAACATCCCCTCGCCTTGAGACTCGACGCCGCGGCCTTCGCAGCGAGGACAGACGACGGGGGTCGTGCCGGGCTTGGCGCCGGTGCCGTGGCAGGTGCCGCAGGTCGTGCGCATCGGCACCGACAGTGGAATCTGCGCACCGGAGATCGCCTGGTCAAAGGAGATCGAGACCTGTGCCTCGAGGTCGTTGCCGCGCTCCACGCGCGCGCGCCGGGAGCCTGGGCGGGCGCCCGGCCCGCCCCTGGCGCCGCCCGGACCACCGGATCCACCGAACAGATTCGAGAGGATGTCCCCCATCGAGGAGGCGTCGAAATCGAAGTTGCCGAAGCCTCCGAAGCCTCCACCCGGACCGCCGCCGGAGGCGAAGGCTCCCGAGCCGCTGTCGTACTGCTTGCGCTTCTCCGGATCGCCGAGCACATCATGCGCCTGGGAGATCTCCTTGAAGCGCGCCTCAGCGTTCTTGTCGTCGGGATTGGTGTCGGGATGGTACTTCCGCGCGAGCTTGCGGTAGGCCTTCTTGATCTCCTCGGGGGTCGCTTTTTTGCCGACCCCGAGCGTCTTGTAGTAGTCGGGACGCGATGCCATCTATCAATCCCCTCGACTAGGCGGCGACGAGCACCCGCGCCGGGCGGATCACGCTCGCGCCCAGCCGGTAGCCGGGCTGGTAGACCTCGACCACGCTGCCGCTGGCGGCGCCCTCCACCGACTGCTGGGCGACCGCCTCGTACTCGACCGGGTCGAAGGTGTCGCCGGCCGCGCCGAAGGACTCGATCCCGAGCCGCCCCAGCCCCGCGCTCATTTCCCCGCGCACGAGGCGCACGCCGTCGAGCAGCGGGTCGTCCTGTGGCCGCCGCATCGAGCGCGCGGTCGAGGTTGTCGAGCGCGGGCAGTAGCTCCTTGGCGAGCTTCGCCACGCCGCGCTCCCCCGCGGCGGCGGCGTCGCGCGCGACGCGCTTGCGGTAGTTCTCGAAGTCGGCCTGCGTGCGCTGGGCGAGCGCGAGGTACTCGTCACGCTCAGTGGCGAGGATCGCCAGCTCGTCGAGGTCCCCCTCGATCTCCGTGACGTCCTCGTCGTCCTGGAGCGCGCCGGGGACGCCGTCCTCGCCCTGTCCAGGCGACGCGGCTCCCGGGGCGTCGGAGGATTGGGGTGCCTCGGGGGATTGCTCGGTCTCCTCAGGCACCTGCTCCTGCTCCTCGATCGTCTGCTCGGTGTCGGTCATGGCGATCAGCCCTGTGGCTCGTCGACTACCTCGGCATCGACGACATCCTCGTCATCGGAGGATGCGCCGGCGCCATTGGTTGCAGCGCCATCCCCGCCGGCCTCCCCACCGTCGGCGGCCGAGGCCTCCTGGGCGCGCTGGTACATCGCCTCGGACACCGCGTGGAACGCCGTCTGCAGCGTCTCGGTCTTGGCGTTGATTGCAGCGGGGTCCTCGGACTCGAGCGACTCGCGCACCTCCTTGATCGCCTCCTCGATCCGCCCTTGGAGTCGGCGTCGACCTGGTCGCCCAGCTCGGAGAGCTGTTTCTCGGCCTGGTAGGCGGCGTTCTCGCCGTTGTTGCGCGCCTCTGCGAGCTCGCGGGCGCGGGCGTCCTCCTCGGCGTGGGACTCGGCGTCAGAGACCATGTTCTTGATCTCCTCGTCAGAGAGCCCCGAGCCGGACTTGATCTCGATCTTCTGCTCCTTGCCCGTCCCCAGATCCTTGGCGGAGACGTTGAGGATGCCGTTCGCGTCGATGTCGAACGCGACCTCGATCTGGGGGATGCCGCGCGGCGCCGGCGGGATGCCGGTGAGCTGGAACTTGCCGAGCGACTTGTTGTACTGAGCCATCTCGCGCTCGCCCTGCAGCACGTGGATTTCAACCGAGGGCTGGTTGTCCTCGGCGGTCGAGAAGACCTCGCCCTTGCGGGTGGGGATCGTCGTGTTGCGCTCGATCAGCTTCGTCATCACGCCGCCCTTCGTCTCGATCCCGAGCGTCAGCGGGGTGACGTCGAGCAGCAGCACGTCCTTGACGTCGCCGGCCAAGACGCCCGCCTGGATCGCGGCGCCGACGGCGACGACCTCGTCCGGGTTGACGCCGCGGTGGGGCTCCTTGCCGGTGAGCTCCTTGACCTTCTCCTGCACGGCCGGCATCCGCGTCATGCCACCGACGAGCACGACGTGCTCGATCTCCTTGACGCCCTTGTCTTTGGCGTCGTCGATCGCCTGGCGCACCGGCGCGACGATCTTCTCCAGCAGATCGGATGTCAGCTCGGAGAGCTTGGCGCGCGTCAGGCGCGTGTCGAGATGCTTCGGTCCCGAAGGCGTCGGCGGTGATGAACGGCAGGTTGATCTGCGTCTCCTGCGTGGTCGAGAGCTCGATCTTGGCCTTCTCGGCCGCCTCGTAGAGGCGCTGCAGCGCCATCGGGTCGCTCGACAGGTCGATCCCCTGGGACTTCTTGAACTCGGACACGAGCCAGTCGACGATCGCCTTGTCGAAGTTGTCGCCGCCGAGGTGGTTGTCGCCGGCGGTGGACTTGACCTCGAACACGCCGTCGCCGATCTCCAGCACGGACACGTCGAAGGTGCCGCCGCCGAGGTCGAAGACGAGGATCGTCTGGTCTGACTCCTTGTCGAGGCCGTACGCCAAAGAGGCGGCGGTGGGCTCGTTGATGATGCGCTTGACGTCCAGCCCGGCGATCCTGCCGGCGTCCTTGGTGGCCTGGCGCTGGTCGTCGTTGAAGTAAGCGGGAACGGTGATCACCGCGCCGTCGACCGACTCGCCCAAATAGGCTTCCGCGTCGGTCTTCAGCTTCTGCAAGATCATCGCGGAGATCTCGGGGGGAGAATGCTGCTCCCCGCCGGCCTCGACGCGCGCGTCGCCGTTGGGGCCGGAGACGACCTTGTAGGGGACGATCGACTCCTCCTCATGCACTTCGGCCTCCTTGCGGCCCATGAAGCGCTTGATCGAGAAGACGGTGTTCTGCGGGTTGGTGACGGCCTGGCGCTTGGCGACGGTGCCCACGAGACGCTCGCCGGAGGCCGTGAAGGCGACGACGGAGGGGGTCGTGCGACCGCCCTCGGAGTTCTCGATCACGGTGGGCTCGCCACCCTCGAGCACGGCCATGCATGAGTTGGTGGTGCCGAGGTCGATGCCGATGGTCTTAGCCATGTGGTGCTCCTTCAAAGATGGGGAAAATAAATCTAAGTCACAGTGTGGCAGATTATCTATGGACTGTCAAATCTGGGTCATCAGGCTCGGGCCTCTCGGGCACGCGTTAGCATTTGGTATATGAATCCGGCTGCGATACCAACGAAGTTGGAGAACGTGATGGCGCCGGTCAAGCCGCGGTTGCGGGGCGTTTCCCACCAGTACGCGTTCTTCGTCTCGCTGCTCTGCGGCGTCGGCCTGATCCTGGCGGCCTCCGACGGCCGCGCGCGCGTCGCGGCGAGCATCTACGCCGTCGCGGTCTCGGGCCTGCTGGGCACAAGCGCGCTGTACCACCGCGTGAGTTGGCGTCCGGGGCCCAGGCGCTGGATGAAGCGGCTCGATCACTCGATGATCTTCGTGCTGATCGCCGGGACCTATACGCCCGTGGCACTGCTCGCGCTGAAGGGAACGCTTGCGAACGTGATCCTGATCGTGCTGTGGGCCGGAGCGCTCGGCGGCGTGATCTTCAAGCTCGCCTGGATCGACGCGCCGAAGTGGCTGTTCGCGGCGGTGTACGTGATGCTCGGACTGGTGTCGGCCGCGGTCTTCGGCGAGCTGGGAGCGGCGATCGGCTGGCTGGGCGTGGCGGGGCTGGCGGTCGGTGGGGCGCTGTACATCGCCGGCGCGGTGATCTACGCGAGCGGCAAACCGAACCCGTGGCCGAAGGTCTTCGGCTATCACGAGGTCTTCCACGCGCTCGTGCTCGCGGCCGCGGCGCTGCAGTACGCGGTGATCGCATTTGCGGTGCTGCCGCGGGGTTAGTGCTGCTGCCGCGGGGCTAGGACTCCGGAGAACGGCGGCTCGGACACATTCTCGCCAGGGCACAGTCTTTGCAGGCAGGTTTGCGCGCATGACAGGTCCTGCGTCCATGGCGCAGCAGGTTTACGTGCAGCTCCAGCTCCTCTCCCGGCGGGGTCAGCGCGAGCATCTGGTCGTGCAGCTGCTCGAACGGCGCGCCCGGCTGCAGCAGCCGCAGGCGCATGCCCACGCGCGAGACGTGCGTGTCGACGGGGACGTCATGCAGGCCGTAGGCGAACAGCAGCACGCACGCCGCGGTCTTGCGACCGACGCCGGGGAGGGAAGTGAGGTAGTCGCGCGCCTGCTCGATCGGGACATCTGCCAACCAGTCGAGCGACAGCTTGGACGAGCCGTCGGAGATCGCCTGCAGGATCGCCTGGATGCGAACGGACTTCACCTTTGAGATCCCGCCCGGGCGGATCGCCTCCTCGACCTCCGCCTGCTTTGCGTCGCGCACGTCCTCCCAGGTCTCCAAGCGCTCGCGCAGCCGCAGGTACGCGACATCGCGATTGCGGTCGTTCGTGCTCTGCGAGAGCACTGTCAGCACCAGCTCGGCGATCGGGTCGCCGTGCGGCGCCATCAGCGGGATGCCGTAGACCTCGCGCAGGCGATCGCGGATCCGGCGCACCCGCGCGCGGGTGGGAGGCGTCCAAGTCGGCGAGCGCATCGGCCCACGGTAATGAAACCGTCCGAAAACTCGCCCGATCGCTCAGCAACGGGCCGCTGAGGCGCCGTCAGCGAGCTTTCGGACAGTCTCTATATCCTCGCGCGGTGAACTCCCTGAGCTCGCGCGGTGAACTCCGCGGGTCCCCGCCGGTGCCTCTGGCCGGTGAGCGCGAGCCCGGCGCACTGCTGGAGCGGATCCCGACGTGGGTCCTTGCGAGCACCCTGACCGCGGTGCTGGGGCTCGTCTACGTGATCGCCGCGCCACCCTCCACCGACCTGGCGGCGGCGGCCTACCGCAGCGACCTGTTCGCGCGCGTCGGCTTCACGCTCTGGGACAACTCGTGGTACGCAGGCCACCACCTGCCCGCCTACTCGCTGCTCGCCCCGGCGCTCGGCTCCTGGCTCGGACCGCAGCTCTTGAACGCGCTGGCGATGGTCGCCGCGACCGCCCTGTTCGCGTTGCTGATCGACGGCTGCTTCCCGGCGCGGGCGACGCGGATCGCGGCGGTCTGGTTCGCGATCGGAGCCTCCTTCGTGCTGCTCGCCAACCGCGTCCCCTACGACCTCGGGCTGGCCCTCGGGCTGGGTGCGCTGCTCGTCCTGCGCGGTGCGAGCGACTCCCACGGCGCAGGCGACCGAACGGAACGGAATGGGTTGCGCAGAAGCCTCGGACGGCGCGCGGCGGCGCTCGCGCTGGCCGTGCTCTGCGCGGTCGCAAGCCCCGTCGCGGGCGCGTTCCTCGCGCTCGCCGGAGTCGCCTGGGCGCTCACCATCCGCGCCGCGAACGGGTGGCCGCGCGTCTGGCCGATCGTCTTCACGCTTGCCGCGCTGGCGCCGATCGGGCTGCTGACGCTCGCCTTCCCCGAAGGCGGCACCCAACCGTTCGTCGCCTCGGCCTTCTATCCCGACATCGCAGCGATCCTCTTGATCGCCGCGCTGATCGTGCGCGCGGAGCGCGCGCGCGCCGGCGAGATCGACGGCCCTGACAGACCCGGCGACCCCGGCGATCCGTCCAGAGCCGACGGTCGAGGGGAGGCGGTCGACCGCCTCCTGCTGACGGGCACGCTGCTGTACGCGCTCGCGCTGCTCGGCGCCTACGTGGTTCCTTCGGCCGTCGGCGGCAACGTCGACCGCCTCGGCGCACTGCTCGCCGGGCCCATCCTTGCCTGCGTGCTGACGGCGCGCCATCCGCGCCTGCTGCTCGGGCTCGCGCCCCTGTTCCTCTACTGGCAACTCAACGCCCCGCTCGCGGACTTCGCCTCGGCCGCCTCGGACCCGGCCGTGAACGCCTCCTACTACACGCCGCTGCTGGGCGAGCTGCGGACGCTCGGTGTGGGCTACACCGAGCGTCCGGCGCGGGTCGAGGTCGTCCCCACCACCGATCACGGGGAGGCGCGCTGGATGGCGCCGCACGTGATGCTCGCGCGCGGCTGGGAGCGCCAGCTCGACCAGCGGGACGCAGCGCTGTTCTACGACGAAGCGAGCACGCCGCTCACGCCCTCGCGCTACCACGCGTGGCTCTCCGAACAAGCGGTCTCCTACGTCGCGCTTCCAGACGCGCCGCTGGACTACTCCGCGAAGGGCGAGGCCAAGTTGCTGCGCAGTCCGCCCGCCTACCTGCGGGAGATCTGGACCTCGGCGCACTGGCGGCTGTTCGCGGTGCTCGGCGCCACGCCGTTGGCGCAAGCGCCCGCGGTGCTGAGCAGCGTCACCACCGACTCGTTCACGCTCGCCGAGCCCCACCCCGAGAACACGAGGGTGCGGATCCGCTTCACCCCCTACTGGGCGATCCTCGGCGGGCATGGATGCGTGCGCCAGGCGCCGGGCGACTGGACTGAGGTACAGGCGCCCGGCCCGGGTAGTGTTCATGTCGGAATCGACTTCTCGCTGGCGAGGATCTTCAATCACGGTCCCCGCTGTTCCTAGCTCCTCTTAGGGAACGTCTTCTTTACGATCGTCTAGGCTGCTCGGTGTGGTCGCTCGTGCTCGTCTCCTACAGGCGCGCGTCCTGCCCCGGGGATGGCTGGACGTGCTGCGCCAAGTCGCCCTGTTCGCCGCGGCCTATCTCGCCTATCGACTGGTACGAGGGCTGGTCGAGGGCGACGGGAACGCCGCCTTCGCCCACGCCCGCGACGTGATCTCGCTGGAGCTCACGCTGCACATCTTCGTCGAGCCCTCGATCCAGGCGTGGGCGTCCGGCAGCAGAGCGCTGATGGACTTCTTGAGCTGGCTGTACGTCAACGCGCAGACCACGGTCACTGTGGGGGCGCTCGTCTACCTGTACCTGCGTCACAACCGCAGCTTCTACTTCGTGCGCAACATGTTCGCGATCGCGATGTTCATCGCGCTGATCGGCTACGTCGTATACCCGACGGCGCCTCCGCGGTTCATGCCCGAATGGGGCTTCATCGACTCCGTCTCCGGCATCACCGGCGTGCATCTCGAAACAGCTCACGGGGGCGGCGGCGCGACCACCGCGCTCACCAACGTCTATGCCGCCGTCCCCTCGATGCACGTCTGCTTCGCCCTGATGATCAGCTGGCCGCTAGCCCGCCTGGCACGCCGGCGGATCGCCAAGGTCGTGTGGTTCCTGTATCCGTTCCTGATGGCGTTCGTGATCATCGCCACCGCCAACCACTTCATCTTCGACGCGATCCTCGGAGCGCTCACCGCCGGCCTCGCCGCCTACGGTGCGAGCTGGCTCGCACGCGCTCGCGCCGATGGCGTGTGGCGTTTCTCCAGCGCGGCTCCCACCCACCTACAGGCAGGCTGATGGCCCAGCGACATCAGGCTCCGACCCGTCGCGCGCGACGGGGAGCACCCCGGGCGCGGGCGAACGGCAGAGCCCCGATCGGGGCCGGCGAGCGGCGCGAGCTCGTGCGCAACCGTCTGATCGACTCGCGCCTGACGCCCAACGCGATCTCGCTGACGGGCTTCGCGCTGAACCTGCTCGCAGCGGTGCTCGTGTGGGAGCAGCTGTACTTCCTCGGCGGCGTGGCGTTCATCGTCGGCTCGGTGATGGACACGCTCGACGGGCGCTACTCGCGCATGTCCGGCAAGGGCACGTCCTTCGGCGCGTTCCTGGACTCGACGCTCGACCGCATCGAGGAGGGGATCGTGCTGACCGCCGTCGCCGGGGACTTTGCCCTGAAAGGCGATCGCGTCGCGGCCGCGGCGGTCGTCGTCGCCGTGCTCAGCTCGCTGATGGTCAGCTACACGCGCGCACGCGCCGAGGCGCTGGGCGTCGAGTGCAAGGTGGGCATCGCCACGCGCCCCGTCCGCGTCGTGATCCTCGCGATCGGGCTGCTGTTCGCCGACGTCGCTCCGGGCGGGCACCTCGCGGTGCTGAAGGGGGCCGTGTACGTGCTCGCGGCGCTCAGCCTGATCACCGTCGCGCAACGCATCGCCCACGTGCGGGGCGAGCTGTCCAAGCCCGCGGTGTGAGCCAGGCGAGCGGCATTTGCACGACCTCGGTGTGACCTGAGGCATCCGGCGGAGTAGTCTCCTCCAAGCCCCTTTAGGAAGGACATTTCACCCGTGAGTACAGAGCAGAGCAACGGCGCCGTCGCAACGGCGCAGCTTCCAAGAAATGGCGCGTCCAGAAACGGTGCTGCGCGCTACCAGTCTGAGAAGGTCCGCGTCGCGATCATCGGCGTCGGCAACTGCGCCTCGGCGTTCGTGCAAGGCGTCCAGTACTACGCCAAGGCCGACCCCACGCAGGACGTCCCCGGCCTGATGCACGTCGACCTCGGTGGATATCACGTGCGCGACATCGAGTTCACCGCCGCCTTCGACATCGACCGCACCAAGGTCGGCAAGGACCTCGGTCAGGCGATCTGGGCGGGGCAGAACAACACAATCAAGTTCGCCAAGGTGCCGCGCAATCTCGGCGTGCCCGTCTACCGCGGGATGACCCACGATGGCCTCGGCAAATACCTCAAAGAGAAGATCGTAAAGGCCCCGGGCGAGACCGCCGACATCGTGAAAATCCTCAAGGACACCCACACCGACGTGGTCGTGTCCTACCTCCCCGTCGGCTCCGAGCAGGCCACCAAGTGGTATGTCGAGCAGGTGCTGGAGGCCGGCTGCGGCTTCGTCAACTGCATCCCCGTGTTCATCGCCCGCGAGGACTACTGGGACCGGCGCTTCAAGAAGGCCGGGCTCCCGATCGTGGGCGATGACATCAAGTCGCAGGTCGGCGCCACGATCGTGCACCGCACACTCGCGCGCCTGTTCGAGGAGCGCGGCGTGCGCATCCAGCGCACCTCCCAGCTGAACGTCGGCGGCAACATGGACTTCTACAACATGCTCGAGCGCGAGCGGCTGGAGTCCAAGAAGATCTCGAAGACCAACGCGGTCACTTCGATCATCGACCACGAGATGGCCCCCGAGAACGTGCACGTCGGTCCCTCGGATTACGTGCCGTGGCTGACCGACCGCAAGTGGGCCCACATCCGTGTCGAGGGCCAGGCCTTTGGCGACGTCCCGCTGAACCTCGAGATGAAGCTCGAGGTGTGGGACTCGCCGAACTCGGCCGGGATCGTGATCGACGCCGTGCGCTGCTGCAAGCTCGCGCTGAACCACGGCGTCGGCGGCCAGCTCGACGGGCCGAGCAGCTACCTGATGAAGTCGCCCCACAACCAACGCCCCGACAACCAGGCCCGTCTGGACACCGAGAAGTTCATCGCCAAATACGGAGGCCCACCCACCCGGCCCGGTACGCGGCCCATGCGATCCAAGCCCCGTAAAGCTCCCGCGCGAGCCAAGACAACCATCGCAAAATAATGCGCACCCCTGCCAGGGGATAATCAGCAGTCGATGAGCACGCTGTTCTCCATCGCCCACGTGACGCCATATCCGTGGGAGGCGGAAGACAACGAGGTCAACGCGCACATACAGCGAGTCGCGGCCGAGCTGTCGCGACGCGGACATCGCGTGCTGGTGCTGGCGCCCTCGCACTCGCAGGAGCGTGTGCGGGAGTCACGCCGTGCGCTGCGCGCCGCCCGCGGCGGGGCGAGTGGGGGGGCGTCCCTGCTGGAGGGGACCGACGGCGGCAGTCCGCGCGTGATCGCCGTCGGCGAGGTGCTCGATCTGCAGAGCAGCTCGCGGAATCGAACCCCACCCACCCGCACACCCACCCGCCGACGCGCGCCCGCGCTGCCAATCGACGTGGCGCGGACGATCGAGGAACTGCTGGGCACGGTGCCGCTCGACTTCGTTCATGTCCACGAGCCGTTTGCGCCGAGCACCGCAAACGCCGCCCTGCGCCACTCGCGCTCGCTCAACGTGGGATCCTTCCACGCGCCCACCGAACGGCTGCTCTCGACGCTCGTGGCGCGGCGCTTCGTCGAGACCTTCTTCGGTCGCCTGGACGCGCGGATCGCGAGCCTGCCCGCCACCGCCGAGCTGATGGACCGTCACTTCCCTGGTGACTACAGGCTGCTCGACGACGAAGCAGATGCGGTGCGGGCCGCCGACGAGCTCGAGCAGATTTACCGCGGCGTGGCGGCGCGCAGACACAGCGCCGAGGGCGATCGGGATCTGCATCGGCGCCTCGCGAAGCGAGGATTGATCGACGTCGACCTGCACATGCACACCGACCATTCCGGCGATTGCGCCACCCCCGTCGAGGTGTTGCTGGCGAGGGCGCAGGAGGAGGGCCTGGGCGCAATCGCCGTGACCGACCACAACGAGATCTCAGGCGCCCTGGAGGCTCGCAAGCAGGCCGCTGAACTAGACCCCGCTCACCCCGTGAAGGTGATCGTCGCCGAGGAGGTGAAGACCGCCAGTCAGGGCGAGGTGATCGGGCTGTTCATCGAGGAGAAGATCCCTCGTGGACTGAGCCTGGAGGAGACCGTCGCCGAGATCAAGCGCCAGGGGGGTCTCGTGTATGTGCCCCACCCGTTCGACCGCATGCATTCGGTACCCGATTACGAGCACATGTTGAGCATCCTCGATGACGTCGACGCGATCGAGGTCTTCAACCCACGCGTGGCGATCGGGGCTTTCAACGAGGAGGCCACGCGGTTTGCCGCCAAGTACCGGATCGTCGCCGGCGCGGGCTCTGACTCCCACGTCGCCCAGGGTCTCGGCTCGGTGCGGATCCGGATGCGCGACTTCGATGGGCCGGCTGAGTTCATGCAGTCGCTGCGGGATGCCGACATCCTCACGCGGCCCACCAGCCTGCTCTACGTACAGGCGCTGAAGTTCCTCCAGACCAAGGCCACACCCGCCTCCGCCCAGCGGGCGCGGAAGGCCCGGCGGGTCAAGCGCGCGACGGGCGGCCGCCGCAAGTAAGGGTGCAGCGTCAAGGACAAGTCCGCACGCCGTCAAATCCCTCGGGGTCGATGCCCGTGACCGATGACGAGATCCGCGAGAAGTACCTGGAGCGCGCAATCCGCGAGCTGAACTCGCTCACGCGCGAGCTGCAGGCGTGCCCGCACTGCCCGCGCGGCAACCTGATGCCCGTGCTCGGCTCGGGACACCCACAGGCGGACATCATGCTGCTCAAGCACGCCCCGCTGCCCTCGGAGATCGAGGAGGGCGTCGCTTTCTACGGGCGCGCCGGCGGCGCGCTGATGAAGTCGCTCAAGCGGCTGTCGATCGATCCGCTCGCGGTCTACGGCACGCTCTGCGTGAAGTGTCCCCTGAGCGACCCATCGCTCGCGGACTTCGCGTGCGTGGCGAGAGTGGTCGAGGAGATCGCGATCGTGCAGCCGAAGATCATCGTCGTGATGGGTCCAGATGCGCTCGCCGCTACGGCTGAGATGGAGATCCCGCTTGCGCGCCCGTTGCAACCCACCCTGGGCGAGGTTCAGCGGCTGACCCCGATGATCGACGCGCTGTACGTGCCGAACATCGACGAGTCGCTGGACGAACAGGAAGCCAAGCGTGCATTCTGGGCGGCGTTCCGCACGCTCGGCGATTGGTACGCCGCGCAACCGCCCTACTGACGGCCGAGGCCGGCGGAGCCGGCCGTCGATGACGGCGGGTTAGATCGTGATGACGATCTTGCCGAGCTTGCCGCCGGCCGCGAAGCGCTCATAGGCCTCGGCGGCGTCCGCCAACGGGAAGGTCTCGGCGACCGGGACCCGTAGCGCGCCGGACTCGAACAGCGGCAGCACCTCGCGCTCAAGGCCGCGCGCGGCGAGCGCTTTCTCCTCCAGCGGGCGCGCACGCAGGGTCGAGCCGTGAATGCGAGCGCGCTTGCCCATCAGCGCGAGCAGGTTCAGCTCACCCTTGACCCCGGCTCCAACGCCGATCACGGTGATCCGCCCTCCGGTCGCGAGCGCCTGTAGGTTCTCAGCGAGATTCGGAGCGCCCACCAACTCGAGGATCACGTCGAACGGCCCATGCTCGGAGAAGCCATCCGGCGCGATCACCTCGGCTCCGAGCGCGGCGACTCCCTCGCGCAGCGCCTCGTTGCGAACCGTCGCGGTCACCCGCGCACCGCTCGCGCGGGCCAGCTGGATCGCGGCGGTGCCCACGCCGCCGGCGCCGCCGTGGACGAGCAGCCGCTCGCCGGGGCGCAACTGTGCCTGAGTGAAGATCGCGTCGTGCGCCGTGGTGAAAACCTCGGGCAAGCCTCCCGCGGCGGCCCAGTCGAGCGACTCCGGGACTCCCATCAGCAGGCGCTCGTGCACCGTCATCAACTCTGCTTGCGCGCCGCCGCCGACGATCGCCATCACGCGGTCCCCCACCGCGAAGCGCTCGGTCCCGGGGGGGTGTGCGCCGAGCTCAACCACATCGCCGGCGAGCTCCATGCCGGGGATGTCCTGCGGGTAGCCGGGGGGCGCCGGGTAGTGCCCGCGCAGCTGCATCATGTCGCCACCGTTGCACCCGGCCGCACGGACGCGCACGAGCACCTCGCCGGCGGCGGGCTCCGGATCGGGATGCTCCTCGATCGCGATCTGCTGCTCGCGAATGGTGACGGCACGCATCGTCGAAAGCCTACCTAGGGTCGGGAATCGCGCCCGCAGACGGGTCGTCGGCCACGGATGGCGGAGGGCCGACGGCACGCTCGAAGAGGGCCACGCACTCGATGTGATGCGTCTGCGGAAACATGTCCACCGGGCGGACCTTGCGCAGGACCCAGCCCGCCTCGACGAGCTGGGCGGCGTTGGGCGCCAATGTGGTTGGGTTGCAGGACACGTAGACGATGCGCTTGGGCGAGGCCTCGATGATCCGGCGCACGACTTTCTGGGAGAGCCCGGCTCGCGGGGGATCGACGACCAGGACATCGGGGCGCCCGGCGCGCTCCACCAGCTCGGGCAGGGCGAGGCGGGTGTCGCCGGCGAAGAACTGAACACCGGGTATCTCGTTGCGCCGCGCGGCGGCGATCGCATCGGCGACAGCCTCCTCGATCAGCTCGATCCCCCACAGCTCGCCGGCGCGGGAAGCGAGCGTGAGCGCGATCGTGCCGATCCCAGAGTAGAGGTCGTACACACGCTCCCAGCCCTCCAGCGCCGCGTACTCGACGACGATCGAGTACAGCAGCTCCGCCATCTCGGTGTTCGTCTGGAAGAACGCCTCGGGGGAGATGCGCAGGTCGAGCTCGCCGAGGCGCTCGGGCAGCTCAGCCTCGCCCCACACCAGCTCGGTGTCGCCTCCCGCGGTCGTCTCCGCGAGGCTGCGCGAGCGCGTCCACAGCACGCCGGACAGGCTCTCGCCCAGCGCGTCGCTCAGCGCCTGCGCGAGCGAGCCGGCGTCGAGCTCACCGTCGGTCGTGACGATCCGGACCTGCAGCTTGCCGGTGCGCCGGCCTTCGCGCACGACGAGGTTGCGTAGGAGGGCGCGCCCATCGGAATTGGCCCCCACCCGCCCGGTGCGCTCGGTGCGACGTGCATCGCGTGCGGCGGGGCGCGAACCGGGACTTCTCTCGCCAGCACCACGCACATCACTCTGATCGTCATCATCCTCAGCGGGCTCTCGCCCGCCGCGCTTGGAGCTGCGCTCCCACGCGACAAGGTCCTGAGCGCGGCACCAGCGCAGCGCCGCCTCCCGTGCGAGGTTGCCCCGCTCGGAGGCCAGTAGGCAGTCCTCGATCGCCACGACGCTGTTGCCACCCGCCGGAGCATGAAAGCCGCACACCAGGGAGCCGTCCGGACCGGCACCGAAGGAGTACTCGAGCTTGTTGCGGTAGCGCCACTGCACCAAGGCGGGCACGATCTCCTCCAGCTCGAACCCGTCCAGCCGGCCGATCCGCCGCAGCGCGTCGTCGACTTGCGCACGCTTGACCAGAAGCTGGCGCGCGTAGGGAAGCACCTGCCACGGGACTCCGGGATGGTCGGCGCGCGGGGCAATCCGCTCAGGGCTGGGCTCGAGGATCTCCACGGCGCGGGCATGCGCGTAGTTGCGCTTGCGCTTGTGTACGACCGCGCGCACGCGATCGCCCGGAATCCCACCGGCGACAAATACGACATAGCCGCCGTCACCCAGCCGCGCGACGCCCTCTCCCCCGAAGGCGAGCGAGTCGATCTGTAGCTCCAGCTCATCGCCCCGTTGCGGGCGGGGCGAGCGCTCGTCCGACGGCGTGTCGGGCAGGGTCGTAGAGTCGGGCGTCATCGCGACGAGTACTCGGGCGCAATCAGAAGCTCGAGCAGAGCCTTCTGCACATGGCGGCGGTTCTCAGCCTGGTCCCAGATGCGCTGACGGGAGCCGTACAGGACCTCAGCAGAGATCTCCTCGCCGGGGTGTGCGGGCAGATCGTGCATCGCGAAGGCACCCGGCGCGGCGTCGTCGAGCAGTGCCTCGTCGATCCGGTAGCGCCCCAGCGCGGCGCGACGCTCCTCGGCGGTGGCCTCGTCGCCCATGCTCACCCACACATCGGTGTACACCGCCTGCGCGCCGGCCACAGCCTCGAGTGGATCGGTGTAGAGCTCAAGCGAGCCCGGAGCGCCGGCGGGCAGGGCGAGGTCATCCTCCAGCGCATAGCCCGTGGGCGAGGCCACCGCGACATCCAGCCCGGCGAGAGTGCCGAGCACCGCAAGCGAACGTGCGACATTGTTGCCGTCGCCCACATAAGCGATCCGCGGGCGGGTGGGACCCTCAAAGGTGCCAAACGCCTCGCGCAACGTCAGCAGATCGGCCAGCGCCTGGCAGGGATGGTGCAGCGCGGTGAGCATGTTGAAGATCGGGACAGAGCTGTATTCGGCCAGCTCTCCGAGCATCGCATCGGGACCAGTGCGCACCCCCACGGCCGCGACATGCCGGGAGAGCACCAGAGCGGTATCGCGGGGGGACTCTCCGCGCGAGAGCTGCAACTCGTCGGCGCGCAGCACGACGGCATGACCACCCAGCTCGTGGACACCGACCTCAAACGACAGCCGCGTACGAGTCGACGGCTTCTGGAAGATCAAGGCGACGCTCTGCCCAGCGAGCGCTCGGGATGAGTGCGGCGCCCGCTTCAGTTCGAGCGCGCGGTCGAGCAACGTAGAGAGCTCCGCGGCAGTGAGCTCGGCCCCAGTCAGAAAATGTCGTGCCATGGACCGGCCAGTCTAGGTTAGGCTGAGCGCAACGTCCGCCGAGAAAGGATCGTCCGATGAGAAGAGGCCTGCTATCTGTCGTGATCGCCTGTTCCGCGCTCCTGTTCGCGGCGGGCTGCGGATCGAGCGGCTCCAGCACGACCAGCTCCAGCACCGCGAGCACCAGCGCGTCCTCCGGTGGCCTGAAAGCTAACACCACGCCCAAGTACGCCGCACCGGCAGCCTCAGCGCCGGTGCAGAGCGGAACCGTGCAGATTGCCTACCGGAACATCGCGATCGACCCCGACACGGTCAAGGTAAAGGTCGGGAGCACGATCAAGTGGACGGACTTCGATGACGTGACACACAACGTGACCTCCGAGTCCGGTCCCTCAAAATTCGCCTCGGCCAATCTCAAAGAAGGATCGACGTTCTCCTACAAGGTCACCAAGCCGGGGGTAATTCACTACGAGTGCACCTACCATCCGGCGAGCATGAATGGGACGATAGAAGTCGTCAAGTAGGGCTTGTTTTTCGGCTAGCAATAGCCTCAATTCAATCAAAAACAGCCAGGCCCTCATCGGGAGTCGAGGCGGTGGCATAGAGACGGCGGGGAATGCGACCCGCCGTACGCGCCAAACGGCCCGCCTGCACGCCAGCGCGCATTGCACGCGCCATCCTGACGGGGTCCTGCGCACGGGCGATGGCTGAAGCAGCCATCACGGCGTCGCAGCCGAGCTCCATCGCGAGGGTGGCGTCGGAGGCGGTGCCGACCCCGGCGTCGAGCACCACGGGCACCTCGACGGTTTCGCGGATCAGGCTGATGTTGTAGGGGTTGCGGATGCCCATTCCACTCCCGATCGGCGAGCCAAGGGGCATCACCGCGGCGCAACCGACGTCAACCAGACGCCTGGCGAGGATCGGGTCGTCGGTCGTGTAGGGCAACACGACGAAGCCATCGTCAACGAGCTCCTCAGCGGCGCGCAGCAGCTCGGAAGCATCAGGCAGCAGCGTGTCCTCGTCGCCGATCACCTCGAGCTTGACCCAGTCGGTCTGAAACGCCTCACGCGCGAGCTTGGCGGTCAGGACCGCGTCGCGCGCCGTGTAGCAACCGGCTGTGTTCGGCAACAGCTCCACACCCGCTTGCGCGAGCACGTCTACCAGCGAGCCGCGCGCGGCCGTGTCGATACGGCGCAGGGCGACCGTGACGAGCTCTGAGCCGCTGGCCACGATCGCCTCGGAGAGCAGCTCCAGCGAGGAGAAGCCCCCAGTGCCGAGCAGCAAGCGCGATTGAAACATCCTGCCGGCGATGCTCAGCACATCCTCGACCGGCGCAGGCCCTTTGTGGGCAGCGACCGTTGGCGTCTCGATGCGCGTGGGATCTATGGCGGCCGTGAACGGCGCGGTACTTGTGAGATCGGTCATCGCCAGATCATCCTCCCTGCATCGCCGTGAGCACCTCCACACGCGCATCCGCCGCGAGCGCAAAGGTCTGCCACGCGGCTCGCGGCACCACCTCTCCATCGACGGCCACCGCTACACCACGCGCGTCGAGCGGCAGACCGAGGCGATCGAGCACCGCGGCGACGGTCTCGCCAGCGACCACGTCGGAGCTCTGCCCGTTGACGATCATTGCGTAACTCCTACCGTGGAAAGCACCTGGAAGCGCGATGGATCGCAAGCGGTGAGTGGCAAGTCGCCAGTGGTTTGCCTGCCAAGCAGCGTCTGGAGCACCAGCTCGGCGGTGAGAGGAGCCAGCAGGATGCCGTTGCGGTGATGGCCAGTAGCCCAGATCAACCCAGCTAGCACGCCAGCGCCGATCACGGGCACGTTGTCGGGTGTGCCCGGCCGCAGCCCCACACACAGCTCCTCGATCTGAAGCTCACTGACACCGGGCAGCAGCTCGTGCGCCTCGCGCAGCAGCTCGTACACCCCGCCGGCGGTCGCCTGTTCTTCGAAGCCGCGCTCCTCGACAGTGGCACCCAGCACGTAGCGCCCATCCGCACGAGGGACCAGATAGCCGCCCTCGAAGCGCACCACGCGCCGCAACAGCCCCGGGCCGGCGGGATCGCGCAAGCGCAAGATCTGTCCCTTCACCGGGCGCACCGGCACGCATGCGTCGGAAGGCAACCCCTCGAGACTCCCACTCCACGCACCCGCGGCAATCACCACGTGGTGGGCACAGACGAGCTCACCGCCTTGAAGCGCGACACCCGTGACTCGTGTGCCGGCCCGATCCAGCTCGATGCGCGCGACGGACACGTGCTCGCGCAGCTCCACCCCGACGCGCTCACAAACCCGGCGCAACGCCACGAGCACCAGGCGTGGATCAACCGAGTGGTCCTCTGGCACTTCCATCCCCAGTCGTGTGGTCGGCGCGAGCGCCGGCTCACGCTCGCGGGCCTCGCTCGGCCGCAGACGCGTCGTGCGCAGCCCCAGCGACTCGCGGAAGGCAATCTGGCGCTCGAGCTCGCGCGCCTCGTCCTCGTCGCGGGCGAGAACCAGCGTGCCCGTCCTCAGGAAGCCCACCTGCTCGCCGCTGCGTCGCTCCAACTCAGCCGCGAACTCCGGCCACATCTCCGCCGAGTGCAGCCCCAGCTCCAGCACCGCTTGCCCAGCATCGCCGAACTCGACCTCGGCCACCGGCGCGAGCATCCCCGCGGCCACATGCGAGGTACCCATGCCGATCTCCCCACGCTCGAGCACCGTCACCGACAGCCCCTTGGCGCGCGCGCGCCAAGCGAGCGTCAAGCCGATCACGCCGCCGCCTACGACGATCACATCCGCTCGTCGGGTGCCTTCGGGCATGAGGTTGATGCTAGCCCGCTGTCAGACTGGCGATCAATGACCACCCGAGACCTCGGCGCCGATCGGCGCGCACGCCTTGCCACAGCGCGGCTGTACCTCGTGTGTGGGCAGGTCTCCGACTCCTCAGACGCCGGAGGGCGCGCGCTGGCAGACCTCTTGCGCGAGGCGATCGCCGGTGGCGTAAACATCGTTCAGTTGCGCGAGAAGCATCTTCCAGACGAGGAGCTGATCGCGGTCGCCAACGCCGCGCGAGCCCTATGCGAACGGCTAGGAGCATTGCTGATCATCAACGATCGTCCGCACGTCGCACTCGAAGTGGGCGCCGACGGGGTGCATGTCGGGCAGGAGGACATGCCAGTCGCCGAAGTGCGCGAACTGGTCGGTCCCGACATGCTGATCGGACTCTCCACCCATGCGCCACTCGAGATCGACGCAGTGGACACGGAGCTCGTCGACTACATCGGCGTCGGGCCCGTCCACGCGACCCCGACCAAGCCCGGGCGTCCGCCAGTTGGGTTGGAGCTCGTGCGTTACGCCGCCGATCACGCATCCGTGCCGTTCTTTGCGATCGGTGGCCTGGACGGCGAGAACGCGGCCGAGGCGATTGACGCCGGGGCGCAGCGGCTATGTGTGCTGCGAGCGATCGCCGCCGCTCAGAACCCCGAGCACACGGCACGTGAGCTGCGTGGACTGCTCGACGCCCACCCCCTGGAGAGCTGAGATGGCCAGCACCAATCGCCCAGAGCGCCCTCAGCGCGAAGAGCTGCTCCGCGCTGAGTTGGAGCCACTGGGCGAAGGCGAGCGCCCGCCTGCCCTGCTCGTCGCGATCGCCGTCTGCGTGCTACTAGCAATCGGGGTAATCGTCGGGGCGGCGACCGTTCACGACCTCCGCAGCCGTGGCGGCTCGCTCCCCGGCGGCGCCTTCCTCGCGATCGTCCTGCTGCTGCTCGCCGTCGGCATGTACCAGCGGCGTTACTGGGCTGTGCTCGGCTTCGAGGCGCTACTCGCCTTCCAGATCATCGTGACGTCGCTCGCGCTCGTCGTCGCTTCCACGATCATCGCGGCGGTCATCTGCGTTGTGAGCATCGGGCTCGGTGGCTGGTTGTTCTGGAAGCTCGTGCGCGTGATGGGCCGCATCCAGGCCGGCGAACATGGACCAGGAGAGACGCTTCGATAGGCTCAGTCCTCAATGGCAGAGACCTCCTATGACTGCATCGTGATCGGCTCCGGGCCGGGTGGCTACGTCGCCGCGATCCGCGCTGCGCAGCTCGGGAAAAAGACCGCCGTAGTGGAGAAGGACAAGGTCGGCGGACGCTGCCTGAACTATGCGTGCATTCCAGCCAAGGCGGTCTTACGCTCGGCTGACCTGCTCACAGAGATCCGCGAGGCGGAGGAGTACGGGCTGAAGGTTGGGAGTGTCGAGGTCGACTATGCCGGCGTGCAGGCCCGGCGCGAGAAAGTCGTCTCCACGCTCACCGGTGGTGTGAGCGGCTTGTTCAAGAAAAACGGGATCGACCTGATCGAGGGCGCAGGCGCGCTGAGAGCCAACGGAGATGTGGTCGTCAAGGCGGGCGGCAAGGAGCAAACAATCGGTGCGAAGACCGTGATCCTGGCCACCGGCTCGGTCCCGCGGGCGATCGGAGGCGTTGAGTTCGGCGGGCGCGTGATCGGCACCGAGCAGGCATGGGCGCTACAGGAGCTGCCCGCGCGGATGGCGGTCGTCGGCGCGGGGGCATCGGGGGCGGAGATCGCCTCCGGATTTGCCCGGTTGGGCAGCGATGTGCTGCTCCTGGAGGCGCTCGACCGCGTGCTGCCGACCGAGGACACTGACATCTCGCGGCTGGTCGAGCGCGGGCTCAAGCGCCAGGGCATCCAGATCCACACGGGCACACCCGTCAAGGACGTAAAGGCCGCCGATCAAAGCGTGAGCTTCTCCTACGGCGAGGAGAGCACCGAGGTTGACTATCTCGTGATCGCCGCCGGACGCGGCGCCGACATCGATGGGCTCGGCTTGGCGGAGGCGGGCGTCGAGCTGGACGAGCGCGGGCTGGTCAAGGTTGACGGGGCGCTGCGCACTTCCCGCAAGGGCGTCTACGCGATCGGCGACCTCGTTCCAGGTCCAGCACTCGCGCACAAGGCCTCCGACGAGGGCGTAATAGCCGCCGAGGACTCCGAGGGGCTGCAGACCCATCCGATCGCCTACGTCGACATCCCGCGCGCGACGTTCTGCACACCCAACGTCGGCTCCTTCGGCTTGACCGAGGCGCAGGCGCGCGAGCAGGGCTATGACGTGGTCGTTGGCAAGGTGCCCTACGGTGCGGTCGGCGGCGGCATCGTCTACGGCGACCGCTCGGGGATGGTGAAGCTCGTGGGCGAGTCGAAGTACGGCGAGCTGCTCGGCGGGCACATCGTCGGCGCGCGGGCGACCGAGCTGATCCAGGAGCTCGTGAACGTGCGCGCGCTGGAGGGCGGCTTCGCCGAGGTTGCGCGCACGATCCACGGCCACCCCACGCTGTCCGAGGCCGTGATGGAGGCCGGACGTGCAGCCGACGGCTGGTTGATTCACGGTTGAGGCGCGCATTAGTCTCGGCGAGATGAACGCGCCGGACGCCGCCTTCTACTTCGACCTCGCAAGCCCGCTCGCCTACCTCGCGTCCGAGCGCGTCCTGCACGTATTGCCTGGCCCGGCTGAGTGGCAGCCTGTGCTAGCGCGCGAGTTGTCCAACGCGGAGACATTCGAGGCCTATCGCTGCCGTACCGAGGAGGAGGTCTTCCGCACGGAGATCGAGCGCGCCGCACGCGCACAGGGCCTGCAGACGCTGAAATGGCCCATCCCATTCCCATTCGACAGTGCGCTGGCGATGCGTGTAACAACTTACGCCAAGTCGATCGGTCGCACTGTGCCCTTCGCGCATGCGGCCTTCCGCCAGGCGTTTGCGGGAGGGCACTCGCTCGAGGACCCCGACTTCGTGCTGATCGCTGCCGCGGCCTGCGAGATGCACCCGGCCGCGGTGCTGAAGGGGGCCGAGCTGCGCTCGGTCGGAGAGCAGTTGGCTACCGCCACAGCGCTGGCGGCCCAGGCCGGGGTAACCGACGTGCCGGCGGTGCGGATCGGAGAGGAGGTGTTCGTCGGCGAGCACGCCGTTGAGGACGCAGCTACACATATAGGCCTGGCGCAAGCGCGATGAAGGCCAACCGCGCATACCGGCTGATCGTCACCCGCGGCGGACGCACGCCCGCGCTACTGGCGGACACCGGCCGGGTCGACCACATCGAGGTGGTGGAAGTCGACGCCGGGGAAGTTGTCCTGTTCTGGGACCGCCCACCCCAGGCCGCCTCGCGGCTCGCGCGGGCGCTACGCGCGGACCTATCGCAACTGGAGGCGGAGGAGTTCCTCGTGCGCTGGGCTACCGTGGAGAGTTGATGTCAAGCCCATCGGAGCCCGATCTCACGCCGAGCGCACCGGAGCAGATCCACGCGCCTGTCTCACCGGCGTCCGCGACCAAACCCAACCTGCCGGAGCCTGAGGACGCGCGCGAGTGGCTCCAGACGATGACCTTGATCCGCCGCTTCGAGGAGCGCGCGGGTGAGATGTACGCGCGAGCGAAGATCGGCGGCTTCCTGCACCTGTCGATCGGCGAGGAGGCAACAATCGTCGGCAGCACGCGGGCGCTACGAGAGACGGACTACCTCGTCTCGACCTACCGCTCGCACGGCTATGCGCTGGCGCGCGGCACTCCACCCGAGAAGGTGATGGCCGAGCTGTTCGGACGCGTCGACGGCTGCTGCGGCGGGCACGGTGGATCGATGCACATGTTCGACCTCTCCCGGCGCTTCATGGGCGGCTACGGGATCGTCGGCGGCAACCTGCCGATCGCGACCGGGATCGGGCTGGCGAGCGACTACACCGAGACCGACGACGTGACCCTGTGCACGTTCGGCGACGGCGCATCCAACCAGGGCACGTTCGGGGAAACGCTGAACCTGGCGGCGCTGTGGCGCCTGCCGGTGGTGTTCGTCGTGATCAACAACCAGTTCGGCATGGGCACATCGCTCGCGCGCCATTCGGCCGTGACCGACCTGCAACGTAAGGGCGAGAGCCTCGGCGTATCAGGGACGCGTTGTGACGGCATGGACGTCCTCGCCACACACGCAGCGATCGCAGAGGCCGTGGAGCGTGTGAGGAAAGACCGCCAGCCGGTGCTCGTCGAGGCCGTGACCTACCGCTTTCGCGGTCATTCGATGGCCGACCCGGAGGAGTACCGCAGCAAGGAGGAGGTCGCGCACTGGCGCGAGCGCGACCCGATTCCGGCGTTTGGCGAGTTGCTGGAACGCGAGGGGATCCTCAATGCGGAGAGCCGCGAGCGGCTCGACGGAGAGGCGGTCGCGCGCGTGGATGAGGCGGTCGCATTTGCCGAGGCCTCGCCGTTCCCGGAGCCAGAGTCGCTCTACGAGGACATCTACGTGCTCGACGAGCAAGTCCGCGGCGCGTATCACTGATGGGTGAGCTGCGCTACCGCGAGGCTCTGAACGCGGCGCTGCGCGAGGAGCTGAAACGCGACGAGCGCGTGATGCTGATGGGCGAGGACATCGGCGTGTTTGGCGGAGCGTTCAAGGTCACCGCCGGCCTGCTGGAGGAGTTCGGGGAGAAGCGCGTGCGCGACACGCCGATCTCGGAGAACACGATCGTGGGCGTGGGCGTGGGCGCCGCGATGAGTGGACTGCGACCAGTTGTCGAGCTGATGACGATCAACTTCGCGCTGCTGGCATTCGATCAGATCGTCAACAGCGCCGCCCACATCCGCTACATGTTTGGCGGCCAGGTCTCCGTTCCACTGGTGATCCGGATGCCCCAGGGCGCCGGGCACCAGCTCGGCCCAACGCATTCTCACTGCTTGGAGGCAATGTTCTTACACGTACCGGGCCTGCTCGTCGCTGTCCCTTCGACACCCGCCGACGCCAAGGGCCTGTTGAAGACCGCGATCCGTGACGAGAACCCCGTGATCTTCATCGAGCACGAGTCTCTGTACGGCATCCGTGGCGAGGTACCCGAGGGCGAGGAGGAGACGGTCGACTTCGGGCACGCGCGTATCGCCAGGGTGGGCTCAGACGTGAGCATCGTGGGCGTCTCGCGGATGGCGCTCACCGCAGAGCGGGCCGCCGAGACGCTCGCGCAGGAGCACGGCGTGGAGGCCGAGGTGATCGATCCACGCACATTGCGACCGCTCGACCTCGACACAATCCTCACCTCCGTGCGCAAGACCAACCGCTGTGTCGTCGTCGAGGAGGGCTGGCCCCACGGTGGGGTCGGCGCGAACCTGGCAGCGCTGATCGCCGAGCACGCGTTCGACGATCTCGACGCGCCCGTCGCGCGGGTCTCCGGCGCGGACGTGCCGATGCCCTACTCCAAGCCCCTGGAGGACATCGCCTTTCCCCACGAGCCCCAGGTCATCCAGGCTGCACTCGCGACCATCGGCAAGCGGCCGGCGACTTCCGGAGCGCGAGGCGAGGATGCCCGAGAGGCGCCGACCGCGACCGCACGGGGAGCGCGCTAGATGGCCGAGATCGTGATGCCCCGGTTGTCAGACACGATGGAGGAGGGGACGATCTTGAGCTGGCTCGTCGCCGACGGGGAGCAGGTGAGCCGCGGTCAGGAGCTGGTCGAGATCGAGACCGACAAGGCGAACATGACCTACGAGTCCGATCAGGAGGGCATCCTTGCGATCGTCGCCGCCGAGGGCGACACGCTGCCGGTCGGCGCCGTCATCGCGCAGATCGGCGGTGGTGGCGGCGACGGTGATCCCGGTGCGCCTGCCTCGACCGCTGCCAGGCAAGAGGATGGGCCGGCCTCGAGACAGGCTGACGCACCCACGGCCGGGGAGATCCCGGAGAGCGAGGTACCTCCCGGTGGCACAGGTTCGACGGAGGTCTCTCCGGCGGAGGGTCCGCCCGAGGGTGAGCGGGTCAAGGCATCGCCGCTGGCCAAGCGGATTGCAAGCGAGCGCGGGGTGGACCTGCACACGGTGACCGGCAGTGGCCCAGGTGGGCGGATCGTCAAGGCGGATGTGCCCGCGAATGCCGGTCAAGAACCCGTCGAGGGCGCATCGCCTCACGACAGCCGCGCAACACCGCCCGCAGCGGGACTCGCCGACGTCACGACGGCCAAGGGCGAGAGTACCGTCGTTGAGCTGTCACGCACACAGCAGACAATCGCGCGGCGGATGGCCGAGTCGAAGGCCACGATCCCCCACTTCGCGCTCCAATCCGACGTGGACATGGAGGCGTGCGTCGCGCTGCGCGCCGAGCTGAAGTCCCTCGCGAAGGATGGGGTCCCCACCCACCCAGTCCCCACGCACCCGGCTCCCACCTACAACGACATGGTGATCAAGGCCTGCGCGCTGGCGCTGCGTGAGTTTCCCACGGCGAACTCCAGCTACCGCGACGGTCGCCTCCAGCTGCACTCCCGCGTCAACGTCGGTATGGCGGTCGCGGTCGACGCCGACGAGCCAGCGGTCGGCACGTTGATCGTGCCGACCGTTTTCGACGCCGACCAGAAGTCGCTCGGCGAGATCGCCCGCGAGACGCGGGCGCTGGCAGCTCGCGTGCGCGAGCACTCGATCACCCCACCTGAGCTGGGCGGCGGCACGTTCACGGTCTCCAACCTCGGCATGTTCGGCGTGTCCAGCTTCACCGCGATCATCAACCCGCCCCAAGCAGCGATCCTCGTCTGTGGGCTCATTGGAGCCACACGCCGTGGTCCGCGACGGCGAGGTGCAGGCGCGCAACACGATGACCGTGACGCTCGCCTGCGATCACCGCATTCTCTACGGCGCTGACGCCGCGAAGTTCCTCGCGCGCATTCGTGAGCTGCTCGAAGCACCCTCAGCGCTCACGCTGTAATCGAGAAGTCCGACGCCAACCAGAGGCCCAACGCTAACCTGAGTACATGACCCGCGATGAGCTTTTCGTGTGCCACCTCGGCACAGTTCCCTACCTCGACGCGGTCCCGCTCCAAGAGCATGTCCGCGAGCAGCGGCAGGCCGGTGAGCTACCCGACACGCTCTTGCTGTTGGAGCATCCCCCTGTCTACACGCGCGGACGGCGCTCGGCCGAGGGGGAGCTGCCGTTTGCCGAGGATTTCTATCGCGCGAAAGGCATCGACCTCGTTGCGACCGACCGTGGTGGGCGCATCACCTACCACGGCCCGGGCCAGCTCGTCGGCTATCCCGTCATGCGCATCGCAGACGTCGGCTCGCACCTGCGCACGATGGAAGCCGCGATCGTCTCGGCGCTCGCCTGCGAGGGGATCGAAGCCCGCTCGCGCTCGGACGAGGGCCCCGACTACACCGGCGTTTGGGTCGAGGATCGCAAGATCGCCTCGATCGGCGTGCACGTCTCCCGCGGGATCTCCACACACGGCTTCGCGGTCAACGTCGAGAACGATCTCAACCCCTTCTCCTGGGTCGTCGCCTGCGGGCTGCCCGACGTGGCGATGACCTCCGTTGCCCGCGAGCTGGGGGTCTTGAACCCGCGACACGCGGATTATGATTCCGCTGCTTCCGAGGTCAACGAGGCACCCGGGGTCGCGTGCTTTCGTAAGCGCATGGCCCACGCGTTCTGCCGGTTCCACGGCCGCCGCCAGCGGCTCGTCTCGCCGGGACGCCTGGGAATCGACGCGCCGCTCGCACGAGCGTCTTCTTCGCGGCGAATCGCGGTGCCCGCATGAAAGTCCTCTGTACAGCACACAACGCTTCGTCGCGGGGCAGGAGGCCCCGCGCCCACCCACCCCGGGCCCTCATTCCCTGCGCGGATGCTGGCCGATCTTTGATCGGTCAAGAAAACCCGATCGTGTCAAACCCACACCACATGACCGTTTACGGAGCCCGGGGATGACCGCCACAGAGACCACACCCGAGCGTGAGCACGTCACGCGCTCGCGCGCAAACCCCGGCGGGATGAACGTGCTCGAGATCCTCGGCCCAGACGTGCGCCCGCTGCGCGAGCGCAAGCCTCCCTGGTTCAAAGTCCCTCCGCCCGGCGGCGCGCGCTACCGCGAGCTGACCGAGCTGATCCGCTCGGAAAACCTGCACACGGTCTGCCAGGAGGCGGCCTGCCCAAACGTCGGCGAGTGCTGGGAGCGTGGCACCGCGACGTTCATGATCCTCGGCGACACCTGCACGCGCCGCTGCGGCTTCTGCAACGTGCAGACCGGCAAGCCCACCTGGAACGATCCCCTCGAGCCCGCCCGTGTCGCACGCTCGATCGCGCGTATGGGACTGCGCCACGCGGTGATCACCTCGGTCGACCGCGACGACCTCCCCGACAAGGGCGCCTGCGCGTTTGTCGGGGTGATTCGTCAGGTCCGCCGCCAGGCGCCCGAGTGCCAGATCGAGGTGCTCACCCCCGACTTCCAAGGCCAGGAGATGCCACTTGCGAAGGTCATCGCCGAGCGACCCCACGTCTTCAACCACAACGTCGAGGTCGTCCCGCGCCTGTACCCGATCGCGCGGCGCGGCTCCGAGTTCCAGCGCTCCTGTCGCGTCCTGCGCCTGGCCAGCGAGATGGGCGAGGGCGAAGTCACGACCAAGTCGGGGCTGATGGTCGGGCTGAGCGAGACCCACGAGGAGCTCGTCGAGACCTTTGGGACGCTGCGCGAGCACGGCGTCCAGGTGCTGACCGTGGGCCAATACCTGCGACCCTCCGAGCGCCATCTCCCGGTCGTGCGCTACTGGCACCCGGATGAGTTTCTGGCGCTCGAGCACGCCGCCTACGAGCTCGGTTTTGAGCACGTCGCGGCAGGCCCACTGGTTCGTTCCAGCTACCACGCCGACCAGCACGTCCCACAGGCTCGCCCGGGCACCGGTCCACTCGCCGGCGTGGGGCTGTCGAGCCGCGGATAGTCTGCACCGATCCTCCTCCTGTCGAGCAAGCTCCGATCGCGGCTATGACGCGCACCCTCGTGCTCCTCGCGGCGTTGATCTTCATCGTCGGCTTCGCCTTCCTCACCGTCAGCGCCGCCATCGAACAGGGGGTCACGATCGCCAGCTTCCTTTCGGCCTTCATACTCGTGCTGCTGTTAGTCGGGATCGTCGGCGCGCTGTTCAATCCTCCCCGCAAGTAAGACTGTCATCTGCGGGGGAGGACCCTGAAGTGAGACTCTTGCGGTGAGACCTTCACCCCCCATGAACTGCCTGCGATGAGCACCTCGCCCTTCATGACCCCCAGCCACCGCCGGCGCCGACGCGAGATGGCTTCTCGCCGGCGGCGTCGCCGGCGCGGACTGTTCGCGGTCGTGATCTCGCTGGTGCTCGTCGCAGCGGTCGTCGTGATGGCCTTCGCCGGGCCTGGCACCGCGCACGAATCGAAGGCGGCGGCGCATCGCCGGTCTAACGCGCACGCCGTCACGGCGACGCTCGGCTCCGCGACGCTCCACACGGCGCTCTCTCCGATCGGATTGCCGCTCGGTAAGCCCGCCCTCACGCTGAAAGGGATCGATGATCCTCTCGAAAATCCCGTGCGCCCTCCCTTCCACGAACAGCCGCACGCAGGCATTCTGTTCAACCTCGACACCGGTCAGGTCCTGTGGCAGCACAACGCGTACACGCGCCTGCGGATCGCCAGCCTGACGAAGATGATGACCGCGCTGCTCACGGTCACCTCCGCCCCACCGGATGCGCCCGTACTGATCACAAAGGAAGCGGTCGACATGCCCGGCTCAAAGGTCGGGGTGCTGCCGCTCGGCAAACACGTAAAGCTCGAGACGCTCCTCTACGGCCTGCTGCTGCCGTCGGGCAACGATGCCGCGGTGGCGCTCGCGCAGCATGTGGATCACACCGTCAACAAGTTCGTGACCCGGATGAACGCCGAGGCAGCCAAGCTGGGGTTGGGCTGCACCCACTACTCCTCGCCGTCGGGCTACTACGACCAATACAACTTCTCCTGCGCCGCCGACCTCGCGCTGCTCGCACACGACGACCTCGAAGCGCCGCGCATCGCGAGCGTCGTGCGCACCTACTCGGCGGTCCTGCCGTTCCCGATCAAGGGCGGCAAGCTGTACCTGTACAACAACAACCCGCTGCTGATCTACGGCTACCCGGGCGTCACCGGGATGAAGACCGGCGAAACCGAAGCCGCCGGCCGCTGCCTCGTGGCGACCGCCGAGCGCCACGGCGTGCGCCTCGGCGTGGTGCTGCTGCACTCGCCCGACCCAGGCACGCAGGCGAGCTACCTGCTCGACCGCGGCTTCGAGGGCGTCTATCACCAGGCGCCCGTCCCCGCGCCGCCGATGCCACCAGGGGCCTGAGAGGAACCCCTTCCGGCCCGTAAGGGAGTACCGTTCCTCCAATCGATTGACTAGTCAATCAGCCTAAGGAGGACTCAAGCCGTGGATCTCGACGACACCCCAGAGCAGGCCGCCTACCGCGCACAGGTGCGCACCTGGCTTGCAGAGCACAAGTCCCAAGCGCCGGTCCTCACCGGCCCTGACGCGCTAAAGGACGAGGACGAGATCGTCGCCGCGCGGCGCACCTGGCAGGGCAAGCTCGCCGAGGCCGGCCTCGCGGGTGTGACCTGGCCGAAGGAGTACGGCGGCCAGGGCCTCGGCCCGATCGAGCAGCTGATCTGTAACCAGGAGATCGGCCAAGCGAATGTGCCCGGCATCCTCGACGCGATCGGCGTGGGCATGCTCGGCCCGACGCTGATCGCCCACGGCTCAGGCGAGCAGAAGGGACGCTACCTCGGCCCGATGCTGCACGGCGACGAGGTCTGGTGCCAGCTGTTCTCCGAGCCCGCCGCCGGCTCGGACCTCGCGGCCGTGCAGGCCCGCGCGCGCCTGCAGGACGATGGCAGCTGGCGGTTGACCGGCCAGAAGGTGTGGACGACCAACGCCCAGTTCGCCTCCTACGGACTGCTGCTCGCCCGCACCGACGCAGATGTGCCCAAGCACAAGGGCATGACGATGTTCATCGTGCCCATGGATGCCGCCGGCGTGACGGTCAGAGGTCTGCGCCAGATCTCCGGCGAGGCAGAGTTCAACGAGGTCTTCTTCGACGATGTCGCACTGCACTCCGACGCGGTCGTGGGTGGCGTCGGCAACGGTTGGGGCACGGCGCTCACCACGCTGATGTTTGAGCGCGTTACGATCGGCCTCGGCGGCGAGGGGCTCGGCTACAACTCGACCCGCTTCGCCAAGGCGATCGCCGATGACGAGGACGCCCGTCGCGACCCCGAGATACGTCACCAGCTCGGCGAGATCGTCAGCGAGCTACTGGCCGTGCGCTTCACCGGCTACCGCACGCTCACAGCGCTCCAGAAAGGCCAGATCCCAGGCCCCGAGGCGGGCCTGGCGAAGGTCACGATCGTCAACGGCGCAATCAAGGCCGGCGATCTGATCACCGACGTGGTCGGTCCCGACGCTTTGGCGCAGGACAGCGAGTGGGCCTACATGATCTCGTTCCTCCCCGGCCTGAAGTCAGCCGGCGGAACCGAAGAGATCCTGCGTAACACAATCGGCGAGCGCGTGCTCGGACTGCCGCCCGAGCCGCGGCTGGACAAGGGCATCCCATTCTCGGAGCTGCGCTCCAAGGAAGGAGCGGCGGCATGAACCTCGCACTCTCTGACGAGCAGGTGTTCCTGCGCGAGGCCGCGCGAGGAGCGCTCTCTCGCTTCAAGACGATCGAAGCCGCCCGCGAGGCGCTCGACGGCAAGGCGCCCCTGCCGGACCTGTGGCCGACCGCCTGCGAGGCCGGCTGGCCCGGCCTGCTGATCGACGAGTCCGCCGGCGGGGCGGGGCTTGACGCCTTCGACGCGATGCTGGTGCTCGGCGAGTGCGGCCGCGTACTCGCCGGCGTGGCCCTGCTCGGCCACCTGCCCGCGACGGCGATCCTGGGCGACTCGTCCAGCGCGCCAAAAGACCTGCTCGAGGAGCTCGCCACCGGCGCCAAGCGCGCCGCCTATCTGCCGGCGAGCCCGCCCAGCGATATCTCCGATGAGTGGACGCTCGACCCGGCGCGCGGTCTCGCGCGCCCGCCCGCTCCCACCGCCATCGGTGACAGTGACGCCGGCAAGGCGCGCGTCAGCGGCCGGCTGTCGTTTGTACCGGACGCTCCCGGCGCTCAATGCTGATCGGCGTGGCGCTGCTCGACGGCCAACCAACCGGTGTCACGATCGACGCCTCCGCGGCCGGGGTCTCAGTCGAAGCGGTGCAGGGCTATGACGCAACCCGCTCGCTGGGGCACATCACGCTCGAAGACGCCCCAGCCACGGTGCTCAACGCAACGCCCGAGAGTCTCTCGCCGGCGCCTGGCACCTCGCCCAGGCTTTGATCGCGGCCGAGTCGCTCGGCAGCGTCGAGACCGCGCTGGACGTATCGGTGGCCTACGCCAAGGAGCGCCACACGTTTGGCCGGGCGATCGGTTCCTATCAGGCGGTCAAGCACTCCCTGACCGAGGTCCTGCGCCAGCTGGAGAACGGCCGCTCGCTGCTCTACTACGCCGGCTGGTCGCGCAAGGCGCGCCCGGGGGAGTTCCCGCTCGCTGCGACCGCCGCGCGCTCG
This sequence comes from uncultured Solirubrobacterales bacterium, assembly GCA_963813745.1. Lineage (GTDB taxonomy): Bacteria > Actinomycetota > Thermoleophilia > Solirubrobacterales > Solirubrobacteraceae > Palsa-744. The sequence continues at coordinate 299,891 of CAWEZW010000002.1, read as the reverse complement.
GTGGCCGGCCGTGCGCTCGACCAGGCCGCGCGCACGATGATCTCCGTGCACGGCGGCATCGGCGCCACCTGGGAGCACGACGCGCCGCTGTACTTCCGCCGCGCCCAGCTATCCCGCCGCCTGCTCGGTGGAACCGCCGGCGCCACGGACCGGGTCGCAGGCGAGCTGATCGCCAGGCAGGCCGCCTAGCCGGGGCGGTGCCGGCGGAGCCGAGGCTTCCTAGCGCCGGCGCGGGCTTGGCGCGGGCGGTTGTGCGCCGTAGTGAGGTAGTCAGCGCCGCCAGCACGGGCGCGCCGTAGGCGGCGTGCACGGCTTCGACCAGTCGCCGGTTCAACGCCGCAGTTGATGCAGAAGCCGTGCTGTGACCAGCCGATCGCGCGCGCCAGCACCTCGTCGGCGTAGCTCACACCGGTGGCGTCGTGCCCGTAGTAGTCATACGCCGCGTCCCACGCCGCGCCGTTCAGCTCGTATTCCGCACCGTCCGCCGAGAGCAGATGGGCGGCGGCCATGATCGAGTCGAAGTCGTCGTAGATCGACGGGTGCGTCTGCGTCATGTGGTCGTAGGCCGCCGGACGCTTGCCGTACTTGTAGGAGTCGCTCACGAGATCCCAGGTGCGTGACCGGGCCGTTGGTCACGTTGAACTGCATCGGCCCACCGCAGCAGCCGGCGAAGTTCAGCCCGTGGTAGGTGGTGGGCGCGGTCGAGAACGCCGACTCCTGCTTGTGGATCGAGGCGATCAAGAGCCAGTTCACGCCGAACGTGCTCTGCGCGGTGGCGTAGATCGGATAGAAGCCTTCCATCCAGCGCGTCGGTATCGCCGTTTCCGTCTGATCGACCAAGCGCCTCGCGGCCAGCTGCTGCTGTGCGGGCGACGGCTGCGCGACGATCGCGGCACCTGCGAGCGCCGCCCACGCCCGCCACTTGCGCTGCGCGCGATCTGCTCGCGCGAGACCCAGCCGGGAATCCTCAGCTGCCACGGCGCCGGCGAGCACGCTCGCGGACTGCGCCGCGCTCGGCGTCGGAGTGACCGCAGCCACGAGCACCGCGGGAGGCGCCACGCGCGGCGCGGCGGTGCTCGTGCGCCCGACCACGCCGGTGAGCACCGCCACCAGCACAGCCAGGCCGAGCCCGCCGAGCGCCAGCGCGAGCAGCCACGCCCCCCGTTCAGAAGGCGGGGTCGGCAGGTGGGCCCCCGGAACCTGGGCGTCGGGGACAGCCTGGTGTAGTTGAATCATCAATCTTCATCTGCGCCTTACACCGTATCCAGGTCAGAGCCACCAGGCAGCCAGTTCGCAGTCCCGCGGTCCCGCGGCGCGTCGATCGGCCCACGCTCGGGTTGTGATCAACATCGTCAAGGTTCGGTTCTGGCTCCGATCCTCTCGACGCTCGCGCTCTTCTCCTTGAGCGGAGCTGCCCGTGCGGCGCCGCTGTCGCCCGTCCAGCAGCATTACCTCTCACTCGCGCAGGCGGGCGTGGCACGTGCCGAGCAGCGCTTCGGCGATCATCGGCTCGGCTGGTATGACGCGCGACTCGACGACCCTGAACGCTATCCGCTGGCGACGATCTGGGACATCGTGCCGCTGTTCCAGTCGCTCGACGCGATCGCGATCGCCCAACCCACCCCCGCCAACCGGCGCGCAGTGGCGCGCTTTGCGAAAGGCGCCGAGCGCTACCTGAACCGGGGCCTGCGCCCCGTGCCCGGCTACTCGCCCTACCCCGGCGACCGCGAAACAAACACCGAGACGTGGTTCGACGACAACGGCTGGTGGGGCCTCGCGTTTATGAACGCCTACCGCGCGACCGGCACGCGGCGCTGGCTCACCGACGCGCAGCGCGCGCTCACGTACGTCGCCGCCGTCGGGCTGGGATCCGCAGGAAGGCGGGATCTGGTGGAACACCGAGCACCCCTACAAGGCCGGCGAGGCGCTCGCCGCGGACACGCTCCTGGCGACGCTGATCTACCAGCAGACGCACTCCGCCTTCGCCCTCAGCCAGGCGGAAAAGTTTCTGCTCTGGGGCAACACGATCGGGTTCAGCTCCGCCAACGGCCTGTACGCCGGGAGCAGCCTCAACCCAACCCCGATCGACTACATCGAGTCGCCCTTGATCTACGCGCAGGCGCTGCTCTGCAGGGAAACGGCGAGCGCGGCCGACTGCGAACGGGTCGAACCGCTGCTGAGCACTTCGCTGCAGCGCTTCGGCCAGATCCTCGACTTCTCGCCGCAGTACGACGCGATCTACCTGCAGTGGATGCTCGCGCTCTACGCGCTCGACCACGACCCGGCTCTCTACACGCTCGCCGCGGAGAACGCCCGCGAAGCCCAGACGCACGCGCTCGACGGCGAAGGGCTCTACCTGCTCTCCTGGAGCGGGGAAACGCTATCCACAGCAGACGCAATGCCGGGGAGCCTGCAAACGCAGGCTGCGACCACCAGCCTGTTCGCGTGGCTGGCGGTGTACCCGCCGCCGGCGTCATAGTCTTTGTGACGGCCGCTCAGACGCCGAGCGCGCGCCGTGCGACGCGGTCGAAGACGTGGTCTGGCAGCAGCCGCTTCGCAAGCAGCATCGCCTTGGCGTCACGGCCGATGAGGTAACGAGCCCGCATTTGCCGCGCCGTGAGTGCCCGTTCGATCGTCTCCGCCACCAGCTCGGGGGGGACGCCGCGCCGCTCAGTGTTCTCCAGAACCTTGTTCATCGCCGCCGACACATGGCCGTACTGATCGGCCAGCTCCGCGGGGACCTGCAGGCCCTCACCCTGCGCGCGGCTCTTATCCCAGATCGGTGTCGCAACCGATCCCGGCTCGATCAGGGCCACCTGCACGTTCGAGCTGCGCAGCTCCACGCGCAGGGCATCGCCGATCGCCTCGATCGCATGCTTGGAGGCGGCGTATGGCGCGGTAAAGGCCATCGCCACGCGTCCGCCGACGGAGGAGATGAACAGGATCCTCCCGCGTGCGCGGCGCAGCGCGGGCAGCAGCGCCTGAGTGACGGCCACCGGCCCGAGAACGTTGACCTCGAGCTGGTTGCGCAGATCGTCGATCGGGACCAGCTCCAGCGGGCCGCCGAAGCCGATCCCGGCGTTGTTGACGAGCGCGTCGAGCCTCCCCCGCTCGTCCACCTCCGCGGCCGCCGACGCGATCTGCGCTGCGTCGGTCACGTCCAGCATGATCGGAACGACGCGCTCGCCGCCGTCGGCCTTCAGCGCCTCGCCGTCTGCGGCCTTGCGCACTCCCGCCAGCACCGTCCAGCCGGAGCCGGCCAGCCGGAGCGCGGTTGCGCGTCCGATGCCCGTCGAAGCCCCGGTGAGAAGAACGGTGGGCACCCGGTGAGTATGACCCGATTGCGGCCCTGTCGATGTTCGGGCCGTAGGATGTCCTGGGGATGTTCTCGCGGATGGCCACACATCTGAGCGCCAAGCGCGCTGCGGTCGCGGTCGCGCTGCTCCTCGCGTTCGCGATCGGTTACGCAGCGAGTGTCGAGGCGCGGCGCCCCCGCGCGTGCGAGCGGCAATCCCAAGCTGGGCGGAGCCTCCAGCGCCTGCGGCGCGACCGTGCTCGGAGCGCTCAACCAGGTAACGCAGCGCGTCTACGACGAGGGCGTCTCCAGCGAACGCACCGAAATCGCGCTGCGCCTGATCAAGGGCTCGCGCGCGCTGCGCGAAGCCGCCGAACGTGGCGACGCCGCAGCCGCGCACGCGGCCGCACAGGCACTGCTCGCGAGCGGGCATCTGACCAACCTGACGGTGCTCCGCGGTAGTCAGACTCTCGCCGACGTCGGTTCCGAAGGCGCGCTCGCGCCGCTGCACGGGTCGATCCTCAGCGCCACGGGCGTCCCGATCGCGAGCTTCGTGACGAGCGTATGGGCGGATGGCGGCTTCCTTTCCGAGCTGAAGGGCGTCGTCGAGGGCGACATCGCCCTGCGCGAGGGCAACCACAGCCTTGACGGCTCGTTTGCGATGCCGGCGGGCGAACTTCCGCCGGCGGGCACGTTGACCGAGCACGGGACCGTCTTTCAGTACGCCTCGTTCCCCGCCTCGGTCTACCCCTCCGGCTCGCTGCGGGTCTACCTGCTGAGGTCGGTCAACTCGACCGCGCGTATCTGTGGGGCCACCACTCAGGACACGCTCGTCAACACGCTCAGTCGAGTGGCGGCGCTGATCTACGCCGGCGAGGGCGGGCAGCATGCGCTGATCCAGGTCCGTCGCGCTCAACAGAACAACACCCTCCTGAAGGCGGTGGCCGAACGCAACCCGGTCACCACCCGCAAGGCGGTCGTCAGTCTCGTCTACGACCACAGTCACATCGTGCGTCTGCGCGTGCTCGGCAGCGGGGGACAGCTGCTTGCCGACGTGGGCGGCCCGTACGTGCTCGCACCCGTGCACACACCACTGCGCCTGCACGGCAAGCGGATCGGTGAGCTCGTGCTCTCGATCCAGGACGACGAAGGCTACCTACGACTCGTCAAGCGGTTAGTCGGCCTCGACGTCCTCATGTATATGAGCTCCCAGAACTCCCCTCATCCCACGTTGGTAAAGAACAGCCTCGGCCCCGGGGTGGGCGGATTCTCATCCGTTCCCGCGAGCGGGCTCTATCACTATCGCGGGCACACCTTCCGCGTGTTCACGCTCGACGCCCGTTCGTTCCCGGCGGGGTCATTGCGGATCGCGATCCTGATCCCAATCCCCTACTCCTGAGTGCTCAGGCCAGCGCCGCCTGCTTCTCGCCCAGCGCCCCGAGCAGTTCGTCGAAGGATGCGGAGAATTTCTCCACGCCCTCGCGCTCGAGCGTGTCCGTCAGGTCGTCGTAGTCGACGCCCACCGCAGCAAGCTCCTGGAGCAGCCGCTTGGCCTGAGCGACTCCCTGCTCCAAACGGGGCGCCGGCTTACCGTGGTCCTGGAAGTCGGAGATCGTCTCCTCCGGCATCGTATTCACCGTGTCTGCTCCGATCAGCTCCTCCACGTACATCGTGTCCCGGTAAGCCGGATTCTTCGTCGAGGTGCTCGCCCACAGCACCCGCTGCGGCGTGGCGCCCTTGCCGGCGAGGTACTCCCAGCGCTCGCCGGTGAACGCGCGCTTGTAGTGCTGGTAGGCGAGCTTCGCATTGGCGATCGCGAGCTTGCCCTTGAGCTCGTGGATTGATATCCCGCCCGGGCGGGTGGGATCCGATCCATTCAATTCGTCCAGCCGCCGGTCGGCCTCGGTGTCGATCCGCGAGACAAAGAAGCTCGCCACCGAGGCGACTGTGCTCGGATCACCGCCCGCGGCGATGAGCCGCTCGATCCCGCGTGTGTAGGACTCGGCCACGTCGGCATAGCGCTGCAGCGAGAAGATCAGCGTCACGTTGATCGAGTGCCCCTTCGCGATCACGTCCTCGATCGCGGCCAGCCCCGGCTTGGTCGCGGGGATCTTCACCATCAGGTTCGGTCGGTCGACGGCCTTGTGCAGACGGATCGCTTCGCGGTAGGTCGCGAGCGTGTCGTAGGCCAGGCCCGGGTCAACCTCGAGCGAGACGTAGCCGTCGCGGCCGGCCCCCCCCTCCCAGACCGGACGGAACAGATCGCAGGCATCTTCGATGTCGCGCTCGGCCAGCGCCCAGAACGTCTCCCTGACGTTGCTCCCCCGCCCGGCCTCTTTGCGCAGCTGCTCGTCGTAGGCGTTCCCCGCCGTCATCGCCTTCTGAAAGATCGTCGGGTTCGAGGTTGCTCCGACCACGGAGTCCTCGTCAATCAGGTGCTGTAGGTGACCCTCGCGGATCGATTCGCGCGAGAGAAAGTCGATCCACACGCTCTGGCCGAGCGCTGACAGATGAGTCATCGGCGAGGAGTTCATCGCGATCGCGCCTTCCCGTCCAAAAGCGCGCCGGCGCGAGCCGCGATGTTCTCGACAGTGAAGCCCAGCTCCTCCAAAACCCTCGTACCCGGCGCCGAGGCGCCGAAGCGGTCGATCCCGAGCACGTCTCCGCCCGAGCCCACCCACTTCCACCAGCTCATGCTCGCACCCGGCTCCACCGCCAGCCGCGCCGTCGCCTCCGGGGGAAGCACCTGATCGCGGTACTCCTGCGTCTGCGCTTCGAAGCACTCGATGCACGGCATCGACACCACGCGTACCCCGATCCCCTGCTCCTCGGCCACTTTCCGCGCGGCCTGCAGCGTCGGGGGCACCTCGGCGCCCGTGGAGATCAGGATCAGCTCGGGCGCGGCCGACCCGTCGCCGGACGAATCCCACAGCACGTACCCGCCGCGCTCGAGCTCCTCCGCGGCCCCGAGCTCGGAGCGGTCGAGCGTCTCGACGCCCTGGCGCGAAAGCAGCAGCGCCACAGGACCGTCCTCGCGCTCCAGCGCCACGCGCCACGCCTGGCTGCACTCGTTCGCGTCGCCGGGGCGGATCACCCACAGCTTCGGGATCGCGCGCAGCGACGCGTAGTGCTCGATCGGCTGGTGCGTCGGTCCGTCCTCGCCGAGACCGACCGAGTCGTGTGTCCAAACCCAGACGACCGGGAGCCCCATCAACGCCGACAGGCGGACCGACCCGCGCATGTAGTCGGAGAACATCAGGAACGTCGAGCCATACGGCGAGACGATTCCGCCGTGGGCGGCGGCGCCGTTGACGATCGCGCCCATCGCGTGCTCGCGGATGCCGAACGGCACGTTGCGCCCGGCGTGGACCTTCGAGAACTCGCCGGCGCCCTCGAACAACGTCTTCGTCGACTCGACCAGATCGGCCGCGCCGCCGATCATCGTCGGCGCGTGCGCGCCGAACGCCGCCATCACCTGCTGCCCGGCCGCGCGCGTTGCGAGCTTCTTGCCGGGCTCGAAGCTCGGCAGCGTCTCGCGCCAGCCGTCGCGCAGGCGCCCCGCCCAAGCGAGGTCCCAGTCCGCGGCCAGCTCGGGGGAGGCCTCGCGCCAGACCTGGAAGCGCTCCTGCCACTCGCCTCGTGTCCGCGCGCCGGAGTCGCGCAGGCTCATGTGCTCGTACACGCGCTCGTCCACCCAGAAGTGGCGGTCGGGATCGAAGCCCATCGTTTCCTTCGTGGCGCGCACCTCCTCCTCGCCCAGCGCCGACCCGTGCGAGGCGGCGGTATCCACCGCGTGGGGCGCCGGATAGGCAATGTGCGAGCGGATCGCGATGAACGACGGGCGCTCGACTTCGTCGCGCCCCGCCGCCAGCGCGGCCTGCAGCGCGTCGAGATCCTCGGAGTCCTCGACCCGCTGCACGTGCCAGCCGTCGGCCTCCAAGCGCGCCGCGTGGTTCTCGCCATCGAAGCTGATCGTCGTCGAGCCGTCGATCGTGATGCGGTTGTCGTCGTAGCAGACCACCAGCTTGCCGAGCCCGAAGTGCCCGGCGATCGAGGCGGCCTCCTGGCTGATGCCCTCCATCAGGTCCCCGTCGGAGCAGATCGCATAGGTGTGGTGATCGACGACTTTCTGTGCCCGGGCGGTTGAAGCGCTCGGCGAGGAAGCGCTCGGCGATCGCCATGCCGACGGCGTTGGCGAAGCCCTGTCCGAGCGGCCCGGTCGTGACCTCGATCCCGGGCGTGTGCCCGCGCTCGGGGTGGCCCGGCGTGCGCGAGCCCCACTGGCGGAACTGCTTCAGATCCTCGAGGCTCAGCTCGTAGCCGGTCAGGTGCAGCAGCGAGTACTGCAGCACGCAGGCGTGGCCCGCGCTCAGCACGAAGCGGTCGCGATCGGGCCAGTCCGTGGCGGCCGGGTTCGGCGTGGAGGAAGCGCTTGAAGATCGTGTACGCCAGCGGCGCGAGCGCCATCGCGGTGCCGGGATGGCCCGAGTCGGCCTTCTGCACAGCGTCCATCGCAAGGCCCCTGATCGTGTCGATCGACAGCTTGCTGATCTCGGACTGCTCCATCGAACCGATCCTAGCGGTGCACGACGCCGGCTGACAGCAAAGTCACGCCGTCGAAACCAGGGGGATCTCCGCGCGGCCTCGGAGGCCCTCACGGCGCAACGCTACAGTCGAACGACCGTGTCTGAGCTCCTTTGCGACGTCGGCGGTGGGATAACCCTCTGCTACGAGACCTTCGGCGACCGTCCGATCCGGCGGCGCTGCTGATCATGGGCCTTGGCACCCAGATGGTCGCTTGGCAGGAGGACTTCTGCAAGCGAGCTCGCCGCGCGCGGGCTGTACGTGGTGCGCTTTGACAACCGCGACATCGGCCGCTCGACCCATCTGCAGGGCCCGCCGCCCTCGCTCCGCCAGCTGCTGCGCGCTCAGGCGCGCCGCCCGCTACACGCTCGCCGACATGGCCCAGGACACAGTGGGCCTACTGGACGAGCTCGAAATCGCTCCGGCACACGTGATCGGCGCCTCGATGGGCGGGATGATCGCGCAGACGCTCGCCGCGCGCCACCCGCACAGGTGCGTTCGCTGGTGTCGATCATGTCCAGCACGGGCAGCCGCTGCGTCGGCCAGCCGGCGCTCTCGATCTACCCGATCTTCCTGCGTAAAGCCCCCCGGCGGGCGCGAGGCGTTCATCGCGCACGCCGCGCGCCTGTTCGCCAAAGTCGGCTCGCGCGGCATCCCGCGGGACATCGAGGACATCACGCGCGATCGCCGCGCTCTAGCTTCGACCGCGAGCACGACCCCACCGGTGCCGGGCGACAGCTCGCCGCGATCATCGCCTCCGGCGACCGCACCGCCGAGCTGCAGCGCATCGCCGCGCCGACGCTCGTGATTCACGGCAGCGTCGATCCGCTGGTCTCGCCCTCGGGCGGGCGGGCGACTGCACGCGCGATCCCCGGCGCGGAGCTGATGATGATCGAGGGCATGGGCCACGACCTGCCGCGCGTGCTCTGGCCGCGCCTGATCGACGCCTTCGCCGCGCACGCCGCCGAGGCCGACCGGCTCATCGAGAGCGCCGCCGCGCTGCAACAGGCCTGAGGTCATCCACAGGCGCTCTCAGAGCACGGGATTCCCCTTATCGGGATTCGAAGTTCCCCATACCGAAATCTGACTACCACCGGTCCAAGGACTACCTTCTTCATAAAGTAAGAATAAGAAGAAGCCGAGATCCCCGCCATGGCCCTGCTCGAAGGTGCGGTCGCTATCGAGAGCGACGATCACATCCTGCGTGCGCGCCGGACCGCGGCCATCACCCGCGCGACGGTGGGGCTGGGGGGTGTCACATTGATCCTCGTCCAGCCAAGCTTGCTGGCCCACCCCGCACTTGGAGTCGCGGGCTTTATCACGATCACCCTGACGGCAATGGTGCATCTATACGCCCCGCGAATGCGCTGGCTGAGGATCGAGGAGTCGCTCGCCGGAGCGGCCGCGATCCTGATCATCGGCCTGCAGGACCAGCGGGTGACAGCGCTGAGCCTGCTGTGGCTGGCGGCAATCGGCAGCGGCGTGATGGCCCGCGGCGGGCGCGTACACTGGATCGGTCGCACCGTCGTGCTCGCGGCGCTTGCGCTGCCGCTGATCAGAGAAGGCCAGCTGAGCTCCGAACACGTGGCGCTGTGCCTGGCCACGCTGGGATTGCTGCTAACCAGCGGGCGACTCACACGGGAGCTCAACCACCTGCTCCGGCAGGCTCGTCACGACGCCGAAAGTGCCGAGACGCTGCTGCTGGCCGGGGACATCTCCTCGCGCGTGGCCAAGCGCAGCGACGCGGCCGGCGTCCGCGAGAACGGGCAATCGGGGGATCCGCTGAGCGCGGAGGAGAAGAAGCTCGCTGAAGAGGCGCTCGCCCGCTTCATCGCGGGGGATGGCCTGGCTATGGCGGTGCAGCCGATCGTCAACGTGCACACGGGGTCGGTGCATGCCTACGAGGCGCTCGCCCGCTTTGCCGGGAGCACGGAAGGCCCGCTGCACTGGTTCTCGATGGCCGCGGCGCTAGGCAAACGTGATGCGCTGGAGCGTGCCTGCCTGCGCGCGGCGCTTCACCTGTTCGGACAACGCCCGGCCGGCGTGAGCCTGTCGGTCAACCTCTCGGCGCCCGTGTTGCTCGATCCGCTGACTCTGGAGATGCTCGACGAGCAGCATGACCTACAGGGATTGATCGTCGAGATCACCGAGGAGACACTTGTGCAGAGCGACACAGAGCTGCGGAGCGTGATCGTTCCCCTGCAGGAGCGCGGCGCGTGCCTGGCGGTGGACGACATGGGGGCCGGCTACTCAGGTCTACGCCAGATCACGACTGTGCATCCCGGCTACCTGAAGCTCGACCGCTCGCTGATCAGCGGCATCGACCGCGACTCCGACCGTGCCGCGCTGGTGGGGGCGCTCGTCGGCTACTCCAAGCAGGTGGGAAGCCTGCTCGTGGCCGAGGGCATCGAGTACAGCGCTGAGCTGCGCATGCTCGGCGATCTCGGCGTCCCGCTCGCCCAGGGCTACTACACCGGGCGCCCGGGACGGCCGTGGCCCGATGTCAGGGTCGCGCGGCCCTCAGCCGAATCGGACAGGGCGCTTGTGGCCCTCGACACGACGCCCGCAGGCGTCGCGAGCACCGGCTCGCTGCTGCCCGTTTGAGTCGCGTAGCTGAAAAAAAATGCGCCCGGCGGGAATCGAACCCGCGGCCTGCGGCTTGAAAGACCGCTGGAAACACGCCTAGCCACCTAGATACGGACGATTCGATGGCCCCAAACGTGCCTTGTGGCGACGGGATTAGGCTTGTTTGGTACCCAAAGTGGTACCCACGGCCGGGTGGTACCCACGTGGTACCCACCAGGTGTAACTGGTGCCGAGCACCCAAAGAGAAGCCCCCGCCCGACTCGCAATCGCCGGAGGCGTGGACACCGGAGGCAGCCCGATGCCAGCACCGAACCCAAGCGCCGCAGTCGTCGTCCGCGAGCACGACGATCAGCCGTTCTACGAGGCGAAGTTCATCTACCGATGGGTCGAACAGGACCCTGGCACGGGCAAGCAGGTCAAGCGCCACAAGCAGGTCAAACGCCGGATCGGTCCCGCGTGGCTCGATCGGAACCCCGACACGGGCAAGTGGGACCTCCGCCGCAAAGGGCGCGTGCCGGACGGCCACTACGACCAGCGAGGCGCCACCGTCCGCGCAGCCGCGATCGTGGCCGACTACGTGGCCGATGCCGGCAACCTAGAGCGAGCCGACCGCGAACGTCGCTCTCGTGGCGTGACGTTTCGAGAAGTCGCAACCGGCTATCTGCGCTGGCTCGCCGACGTGGCCGGTGCCAAGCCGGCCACGCTGCGCGACCACGGCTACGTGCTCGGCGAGCCGGGCGTCCCCTACAAGCGCGGCACCGGCGTAACCGCCGGACACGTGATGGCCGCTCTCGGCGATCGACCAGCCTCAAAGATCACCACGCGAGAGATAGACCAGCTGCTGACAACGATCAGCGCCACGGGCGCATCGGCGCGCACCGTGAACAAGTACCGGTGCGTGATCGCGCGATCTTCAACTACGGGTGCGAGCTTCTACGTTCGCGCTGCCGGCGAACCCCGCCGGGGATGCCGACAAGCGCCGCGAGCCCCACCGCGGGGCGCTTCTCTTCTACTCGCCCGAGGAGGTCGAGGCGCTCGCTCGCGCGCTGGGGATGGCCGGCACCGCGGCCCCTCCCGCCCGAGCCGTCAGCGATGCAGGAGCTGCGACGCGCGGCATGCGAGGATCTCCAGGACGCCGAGCTGGTCAGGCTCGCTGCCTACGCCGGACTACGCCTCGGTGAGCTGCTGGCATTGCGCTGGCGAGACGTGGACTTCGCCGGCACGCCTCACCGTCGCGCGCGCGATGAGCGCGGGCGTTGAGTCGTCTACTAAGTCGGGGCGGGTTCGCGCGTGCCGCTGCCCGATCAGCTGCCGCCGCACTGGATAGCGCTCAGTCGCCGCGACAACTTTAGTCAGCGGACGAGACCTTGTGTTCTGCAACACGCTCGGCCGGACGCTCGACGGCTCGGCGCTCGCCGTCGCTACAAGGTCGCGCTCGACGCCGCTGGGCTCCGTCCGCTGCGCTTTCACGACCTGCGGCACACCTACGGCTCGCTGCTGGCGCTGCGCGGTGTGGACCTCGTCACGATCCAGGCGGCGATGGGACACGGCGCGCTCGCCACCACAGGGCGCTACTTGCACGCCCGGCCTGCGAGTGAGCAGGCGCAGGTGTTCACCCGGGCGTTCGCTCCCGTCACGCCAGTGGATGCCGGAACCGCCACCCCCGGACGCTCGCCAAGCCGAGGCCACGTGAAGCCTGCAATTTCGCGGCGATCACGTGGCGCAGTCGCTATGACCCCCGGGGCAACGAACCTACTACTGGCTATTCCGTCTGAGTTCTGTTTTGCTTCCGTTTCTTGCTATCAGTAGGAGCATGAGCTTGGCTTACGCAGACGAGGCGATCGGATCAGGCAGCTCGCCCCGCTGACCGAGCGCGACATTGCCCGGGCGACCGGGGCAGGGGTCTCGACGGTCAGCGCGTGGCTTCATCGCACGCGCGCGCCCACCGGGCGCCGGGCAGAACGACTGGTGGAGCTCTCGGCGATCATCGACCGGCTAGCAGCGGTGCTGGAGGCCGACTACGTGCCGGTGTGGCTGAACCGCCCGCTCACGGCGCTCGGACATCGCAAGCCGATCGACGTGCTCGGCGGCAGCGGCTCGAGGAGCTCTCGCGCTTGGTCGCCGCACTCGAATCCCCGACCTTCACGTAGCCCGCCGTGGACGCGCCGCGTGCGACGCGCATGCCGGTCACAGCACATGGCTGCGCCACATACCGGCCGGCAGCGACCCACTGCACCGTCCGCCCACACCCGCCGACGGGCGCTGGCAACACGGCGCAACCGTTGAGGGCATCTACCTGGCCGCCGACGAGGCCACCGTGTGGGCCGAGTGGTACCGGTGGCTCGCAGAGCTCGAGATCGAGCCGCTGCGCGGACTGCCGCGCGAGCTTTGGCGCTACCGAGCAAGCCTGCCCTCGGTCGCAGACCTGACCAGCGCCGAGACCCTCGCCGCCCTCGGGCTGCCGACCGCCGAGCCGACCAGAGACCAGTGGCCGCTGTTCCAGGATGTCGGCGAGCAACTGCACGACGCCGGCTGCGACGGCCTGCTGTATCACTCAGCTGCACGCCCGGGCGGGTTGTGCCTGTGCGTGTTCCGCGCCAACGCGACCGCGGCATCGGGGCGACTCGAGCCGCTCGCGCGGGCACGACGGGTGAACAGGCCGCCGGCACCGCCACGGGGACTGCGGACCTGATCCTCGGCCGACTCGGAGAGGAAGGGATCAGCCTTTACCCGTGCGATGACCTCCCCCATCCTCAGCATCAGGTCTCACCCACGGCGCGCCCGATAGCGAAAAGTTTGCGCAGCGCTGCGCTGCCGCGACCGATCGGCATTCGTCACCCCTGAGTCTCAGCCCCTGCGCCAGCAACGCTTCCAGCGGGCCTCCCGACAGCGCAAAAAGGCAGGACAGACTAGATGCACAAAATCGAGCGGGTCCTTTTAAGGGCCCAAATTTGTTGGCCGGTTCCGCGTGCTCGCGGTCATTAACTACATGACAACCACCAGACCCACCAACACAACCACGGCTGGCGAGCACACATGGGGGTACACCCGATGAGCCGTCGTTTGAAGATCACCTTGCCCGACGGGCTTGCAGCACAGCTGGACGAGCTGGCGGCGAACACTGGCGAGCCGGTCGCGCGACTCGCCGGCCAGATGGTCCGCCAAGGTATTGCAGAAGCGGATACCAGCGAGCACGTTCCTGCGGCGCACGCTCAGTCGGCGCCTGTCGTACTCGACACATGCAACGAGGACGAGTCCGAGCAGCGGGCGCCGTGGCTTGAGCCCTACGGCGGAGACCGCGAATGGCGCTCGTGGATGTGGGGCGGGATCGTCGCGCTGCACGGCCGCTACCCCACAGCGCTCGCCGACCTGAAGGACGGCTGGTGGGAAAGCGAGGCGCACATCGAGACCCTGTGCGCCCTTGTCGTATGGCGGCAGGTGATCAGACGACACCTGCCGCGACCCCCGCGAAGAGCTGGCCTTCCAGGTCAACCTCTCCGACTACGGCCACACCCTCCGCCAGGAAGGCGGCGGCGTCACCCGCGCCTGGAAACCCGGTGCCCCGCCAGACGGATGGATCCGTTGACCTTGGAACGAGGACAACCATTCCGCGCGGATCGGACCCGGAGTCCGTGGCCGGTTCAGACCAATCGCGGTCTGTAACCGCGATGGCCCCGCCAACCTCACAACTGCAAGAGCCACAGCCAATGAACTCGACCATCCGCCGTCCGCTCACCGCCGCAGATGTGATGACCGCGGCTGAGGTCGCCGCCCTGCTGCGCGTACCGCGATCGACCGTGGAGGACTGGGCACGACGAGGGATCGTCCCATCCAAGAAGGTCGGCCGACGACGGCTCTACGTACGGTCGAGAATCGAGGCCCTGCTGCTCGATGATTGCGGCGAACCCGGCCCTTGAGAGGTCGGCGAAGCACCGTCTGCTCATTTGGAGTTGCGCCGCGCCCGGAGCACGATCCGGAAGTCGGGAGACTGTCGCAGCTCGTCCGTTGCGATCGTCTCTCCACCGCAGTTCCAGGCGCCTGCTTCCGTCGCGATCCGACAGCGCGGCTTTGTGGCACCCCGGCTCTCAGAGCCTGTTGAACGTCCTCACGATGTGGCCATTGGCGGCGAGCCAGGTTATCGTCGCGTGGTGGATCGCGCCGCCTCCCCCGCTGCGCGGGACTCTGACGACGATCTCGTTGTTGACGGGCGCGGTCGTGATCGTGACAGCTGGCGAGATCTTGGGCTGTACCCGCTCGCGCGCCCGGCGGGGAACCACAGGATGACCTTGGCGACGCCGTCAGGCACGATCATCATCAGGGTCGAACTCGTGCTCGATCCGGGCGGACCGGTCCCGATGTCCTTGCCCTGCTCGATGTCCGCTGCAGTGGCGCCGCCGCCGCCGGTGGCGCCGATCGCGCCGCCGCCGAGGTCGACGTCCGCGTCGAGGTGCATCATGCCCTGGCGCGCGTGCTGCCGCAGCCAGAGACGATCGCGGGGTAGATGAAGTAGGGACTGCCGTTCACGACGCGCGTGCGGCGTACGTAGTGCACGAACGCGTTGCTCCCGGCCCCGAGCAGATGCAGCCTTCGCGGTATTTGGTCCGCCGCAGTGGCCGGCCGGCGCAACACGCCGAGGATCGACAGCAGGGACTTACTCGGCGCACCTAGCAGAGCCCTGCTCGTAGTTGAGGCGCACGCCGCCGCTGACAGTCGAGCGGTCTTCGACGGCGCGCGTCCCCGGCCCGACCGAGCGCCCCTGGGTGTGATCCCCCACCGCCGTCGGCGAATGCCAGCAGGATCGCCGCGATCGCCCCCGCCGCGATCGTCGCCGCGGCGGCCGCGCCTCGGTGCGGCGCTGGCGCGCTCGTGCTTCTTCGATCACGCCAGCGTCAGGCGTTTCCACGGGTGGTCTCTCGACGGTCGACGAGTCATGGGGCGTCAGGACTGTGCTCAGGCATCTTCTGAGCTACTATGAATAGCACAATGCTGGACATTAAGGTCGATCGCGACGACCCGGTCCTGCTGCACGACCAGGTCGCCGCGCAGATCCGCCGCGCGATCGCCGACGGCGAGGCAAAGCCCGGCGAACGCCTCCCGCCCGCACGCCATCTCGCCGCCGTCATGCACGTCAACACCAACACGCTTCTGCGAGCTCTGCGACTCCTGCGCGATGAAGGACTGCTCGAACTGCGCCCCGGCCACGGCATTCGTGTCAGCGGCACACCCCAACGCGGCGCGCTGCTCGCCAAGGCGATCGAGCTCGTCAAGCTCAGCCGCGAAAGCGGCTATGACCGGGCCGAGCTGCTCGAGATCATCCAACGGCTCCCGTAGCCCGCGAGCCGACCAGCCGCGCCGCGGCGACCTCGACTTCATCTTTGACCGGCAGAGCCGACGGCGGTGCCTTCGGCGTGCAGCGCGTCGAGCAGTAGTAGCGTCGATCGAGGTGGAGGGTCCTTGCACGACGAGCCACGCTCGTCCGACGCGTCTGGCCAGCAGCGGTCCGTCCGCCCCGCCGTCCTCGGCGAAGATCCCTGGGTTCCCGGTGGGTGTGAGGCCGGGCAGCGCGGGCGCTACACGGTGCGGATGCTGCGCGTCCAGGAGGATCGCGGCTGAGGCCGCTTCGGTGTAGCCCTTGATCGAGTACCAGCTGCGCGCGCAGCTGAACAGCACGTTCGCGCTCACGCTGGCGCCCAACGTCGGCACACTCGTGGCGAGAACCCCCCAGGAGGCCGTCACGGTGGGTAGGCGCGGCGCGTGGATCGAGCACGGGCTCGACGCGGCTGGACGACCAGGCTTCACCGAGCGCGTCAGCGCTCGCACGATCGTCGGCGTTCCGCCATTCGACGGCATCGCAATGACGCGCCCGGCTCTGTCCAGGGCCACCGGGTCGATCTGCCCGGACACGAACGCGACCACCGCCTTCCACCCCGCCGGCAGCCGGTCATTGCCTCGCGCCACCACGACCTGTCCCGGGCTCAGTCGTAGGGCTGCCACGCGGGAGGTGACGATCGCCCAGAACAGGTTCGTGTGGCCCTGCCGCGCGCTCACCGGCGTGTGCGAGGACTTCAAGAGCTCCGCCGCGTTGCTGATCGGCTCCCCGCCGGCCAATACGATCGGTGAGCCCGGTCGATAGGACGGCGCGCAGGCCCCGCCGCCGTCATACGGCGATCGGACACCGCTGATCGAGAAGCGCGGGTCGCTGCACCAGCCGGCGTCGCCCGCCTCCAGGTCCGGCGTCAGGGGCACGTCGTAGTGAAGCACCCGCAGGCTGGGCACCGTCCCGCTCAACGGCGCCGAGCCGCGATCGACGAGCACCACGATCGCCGCGCCGGCGGTCGCGCAGATCGCCAGCGCCAGGGCGGCCAACGCGAACGGAGGCCAGCGACTGGGCGACTGTACCCAGGCGCGGCGCGCCTTGGAACCATCGTCGTCTCCCGGGAGCATCGTCTCCCGCCGTGACCCGCTGCTGCGGGCACGAGCGCCGTACTCGCGCGTGGCGGCGTCACTCAACGCCTGCTGCAGTTGGCCGAGGTGATCGTTCATTGCTTCTCCTCCATCAGTGTTCGCAGTCGCCGAAGTCCTCGACTGACGTGCTGGCGGACCACCTGCTGGGAATGCCCGAGCTCCAGCGCGAGCCGCTCGTAGTCCAGCTCCTCGAGGACTCGCGCGCGAACCGCGTCCCGCTGCGCGGCAGGAAGCTGCTCGAGCAGCTCCAGCGCCTCCTCACCCACGCTCGCCAGCTCCTGCACACGCAGGATGTCCTCGTCCTCGAACGCTATCGCGGGGATTCCCAGGCGCTGTCGAGCTTCGATCTCGACGCTCCCGCGTCTCGCGCTCTCACGCAGCTTGTTGCGTGCTATCCCGAGCAGCCACGCCAACGCCGGCGCCTCGCCCGTCCGGTAGCGCCCGCATGCCAGTAGCGCGGCTGCGAACGTCTCGCCGGCGAGGTCGGCCGCGACCTCCTCGGAGCCCACCCGACGCACAAGAAACGCCAATACCTCGGCGACATGCCGACCATAGAACGCCGCGAAGGCCGCGCCATCGCCGGTGGCCGTCGCGAGCAGCAACTCGTCGTCGTCTCGGGGATCGTCGTATGAGCCCACTACCAATACCTTGCACGACACGCTCGTTTGTGACAGCTACGGCAGCGCGAAGGAGAAGCGCCCGATCGTCTCCCCGGAGACCGGGCCGGTGAAGGCATCTGGCTGGCGTCCGAGCAGGACGCGGCCGTGGATCACGCCGTGGCAGCCGGGGCGCTGCGCGACGAATTCGGTGACATGGACGGTCTGTCCGCGGGCGATGTCGCGCTCCACTGACTGGCCGCTCGTGCCGCCAAGACCGCATGCGGCGATTGCTCGGCCGGGTGACCTGGATCCCGTAGGCGGTGCTCGCGTCGAACACCGCGGCCGGCGCGATGAACGTGAGGTCCAGGTCATACCCCCGGTGGACTTTGTGGGCGGTGAGCGTGATCGCGGTGTGGAGCCCGGCCGGGATGAGGGGCACGAACGCGGGAGTGTGGGCGATGGCCTTTGTGCATGTGGGCGGTCCGGCGGGCTGGCGCGTGCCGCCGCTCTGGCAGGAGCGGTGGCCGAAGCGCAGCATGACCGTCGAGATGACCGAGGAGTCCGTTTCGATCGGGAAATGCCCGAGCGGACTCGAGGATGATCCGAGGGTGGGGAAGCTCGCGAGCAGCGTGACGGTTTGTTGCATACGCCGCCGAAGAGGGCCGCTGCGAAGAGGGCCGCCCTGCGACGCGAGGGTGCTCAGATTGATCGGCGGTTGGCGGAGAACGATCAGATAGGCGCCTGGGGTTCCGGTGGTGGCGACCGTTTGCGCACCGCTCTGCGTGTTGTACCTAACGCTGACCGCGTGGGGCCCGAGCACGCCGAATGCGAGGAGCCGCTCGTCTGCCGCGGGGCAGGACTGCGGGTCGGAGGGCTGTAGTCGCGGCGCGCCGGGGTATAGGCACGATCTCGCGGGGCCGGGCAGTGCTCCGGCTGCGGGCAGCCCTTCAGAGCGGTACATCGCGTAGTCACCCCGCTGGCTACAGGTGTCGGGGTCAAGGACCCCGACAGGAAGTTCGTGGAAGAGACCGTCGTCGTGGAAGTCGCCGTCCTGACCCATCACGCCGAGACGCCCGTCGAGCAGCCGGCCGACTTGCACACACTCAAGGCCGCGGGTGGTGCGCACGATCCGCATTCCCCAGGGCAGCCCGCCAGCCGGGTCGGGGACGCTGATGGGGAGCAGTCTCGCCGACACCGGGCTGCTGCGTGCCCCGGGGACCGGGATACCGACCCCAGTGGAGCGGGAGGTCCGCTGGAAGCGATGGGGGGCGCTCACCGGCGCGCCGACGCCGATGATCTGCGTGGCGGCGAACGCGGCGGCCGCGAGCACCAACACCCCGAGCATGATCGCCGCCAGGAGCGGGATATGCCGCGCACGGTCGATCCTGCGCTTCGGCCTCGCGGCCGGCGTCCTCGAACAGCGCCTCCCGCTGCCGTCATGAGCTGCTGCTTGTAGTCGCTCGTGAAATTCGCTCATGCGCTTGCCTCCTTTGCCTGTCGCAGAGTCGCGATCGCGCGGCTGACGCGCTTGCGCACGACAGCGGGCGAGCACGCGAGCCCTCGCGCGATCTCCTCATAGCCACGCTCATCGAGCACGCGAGCCCGCAGTGCCTCGTATTGATCGGCCGGCAGCTCGGCCGCCAGGCCCGCGAGCAGGTCGGTCTCGGCGGCAACCTGCAAGACCCGCTCGATATCGCTGTCGCTGATCCGCACTGGCTCGAGCGCAAGCCGCCGGCGCGCAGCGCTCTCCACGCGTACCACGCCGGTAGCTGTCGATCAGGCTGTTTCGCGCGATCGTCAAAAGCCACGGCGCTGCCGAGCTGGCGATCGCGGGCGGGCGGTCCGCGAGCGCGATCAGCGCTGCCGCGAACGTCTCGGCCATCAGGTCCATCGCCACCTCCGGATCACGGGTGCGCTTGAGCAGAAACGCCAGCACGAGCTCGTGACGGCGCTCATAGAGCACACCAAACGCCTCCCGGTCCCCCGCACGGGTGCGCTCCAGCAGCTCTCCATCGGTCGATTCCTCCGCGCCGAGCGTCACATCATCCATAACGATCAAACCAGCCCGTTTGTGACCACATCGTCGTCACGCTCCCTGACGCCTGCTCTGACTCGGCTCAACAAACGGTCGCCGGCTTCTTGCTCGTCAGTGCACGTAGTAGATCAGCGCGTGTCCGTAGCGGTCGAGGAGGAACATCGTTTCTGCACATGCGCTGCATTCGGGTGCTCCCGGCGTGGGTCGCGGGCCGACCGTCACCGTGAGCGATCGTCTCACCAGCGCTTCGCCGCACGAGCGCCGCACGATCACGCGATAGGGGTTGTGGCTCGCGCTCGTCACCCGCCGTACGGTTATGGCGCTCACCGGCTGCGTGCGGGTGGGGAGCTTCCACATCGTGCGAACGGTGGGCCGCCACGCTCTGTCGGAGTCCGCCAGGTCGACCGTCAAGCTCATGCGGCCGTAGCGCAACGAGTCGGTACGGGCCGTCCCTTCGGCGGCTGCATCGAACTTCTCGAGACCTGATGCGCTTGGGCAGTAGCTCAACGCTCCGCCCCTGGACTTGACCGGCGGCGGGTAGACGTTACCCCTACTCGTTGCAGACGCGCCGGTGGCAGCGAAGCTCAGCGCGCTGCCCCCGGTGCCTGCCGTGAGCAGCAGCGCCGCGACGGCCGCGGGCGCGAGCTTGGATCTCAGCGGGTATCCGCATTGCCTCATCTGGGTCATGGCGCGTCAACCCTAGCGGTGGAGGAGCTCGATCTTGGTGATGTGGAGTCCTTCGAGAAACGCGCGTCGCTGCGCGAGGCTGTTGCCATAGCGGACAAGCACCCAGGCCGGTCCGACGCGTCGTGCGACCGTCGACGGGGTGAAGACGTCCCAGGCGGTCTGCTCCTTGCCCGAGAGCTGCTCGACCTGGCGGATCAGCTGCTCCGCCCGTGCGCGTCCCGCGACCTTGGTGTCGCGGGCGAACTCCCGTGCGGCCTGTGCGCGGCTGGGCCGCGGGAAGCGGTAGTGGACCTCTTGCTGTACTGGTGGGATCTCGACGATTCCGGGGTGTCCCGGGATCGGGATTGCATCCCAGAGCATTGCCGGTGATCTCCCCGGTGAGGAAGCATTGAGCAGCACAGCAGCCTCATAGCTGGCCCCGTTGAGGGTGAACCATGTGTTCAGGCAGGTGAGCCAGCCGGGAGTGGTGATGTTGGGGTCGGCGGCGATCTTGGTCGCTACCTCACCCCAGGCCGTGCGTACACCCGCCAGCGACGAGTTGATCGCACAGCGCCCCTTCACTGGAGGTGCTTGAGTACCTTGCCAGTAGCTGTTGGGGAGTGTGAACACCGGCGACTTGCTGACTGGGATCGGATGGCCGGTTCCGTCGAGCAGCGTCTCGGTCAGTGCGGGACCGTAGTGGACGTGCTCGAAAACCTACTTGGAGGACATCTGGACTGAGTCCGGGGGGCAGCACTGTGCCGCGTGAGCCCGGCGGGCGGTAGAAGACGATCTGCTTGGCTCCAGGGGGCAGTCCGGTAGCTGGTTCGGCCTTGAAGGTACCGAGATGCGCGACCCGCATCGCGGCGACGCCGGGGCCGGTGAAGATCGCGTTAATCTCCCCGGCCGGTCCGACCTTTTCCTCGGGGCTGAAATCTTCTCCGCCACCATAGACGGGGTCAGTGGCGGTTGGAAATGGACCGTTACAGTCCGCGCTGTTGATGAGCTTTACGCACACTCCGACGTTGCCGGCCTGCAGCGATGGTGCGACTCCCATCAGCGCCGTTTGGTGGCCGACAAATGCGCGCCCATGCACAAGCGTCACCTTCAACGGACCCTCTGGCGAAGATTCGCCTGGCGGTCCTGAGTTGCCGCTACCGCCACCGATCAACAGCGCCGATATTGCGATCACGACAGCGGCAGCGCCGAGCGCGATGCCTGTCGTACGCCTGCGGCGCTGGCGTCGTCGAGCTTCTTCGATGACCCCGTTCTCGATCTCGACTGCGCCAGGCGATGCTACCTGGGGCGGTGGGACGGTCAAGGGCACGGGCATGCGGGTGCTCCCTTCAGTGATGAGCATGATGCTAATATGAATAGCACAATGCTTGAGAGCATCGACCGCTCGGACCCCACGCCCCTGCACGATCAGGTCGCCGCACAGATCCGTCGTGCGATCGCCGACGGCGAGGCAAAGCCAGGGGAGCGCCTGCCGCCCGCCCGCGACCTCGCAGCGGTGATGAGCGTCAATACCAACACGGTACTGCGTGCTCTGCGTGCTCTGCGCGAGGAAGGTCTCTTGGAGTTCCGGCGTGGTCTCGGTGTGCGCGTCAGCGGTACCCCACAGCGCAGCGCTGTGGTCTCCCGCGCACGCGACCTCGTGCGCTTCGCGCGTCAGCAGGGCTATCCGCCGGAGGAGCTGATCTCGATCATCCAGGGTCTGCGCTGAGCGATGCCGCAGCTGCTTGATCCTGACCTGGCTGCCGGGCTGCGCGAAGACCGCGCCGCCGGCCCCGAGCAGGGGGTCATCGAAGAAGCACGCCGACGCCAGCGCCGACGACTCCGGATCCGCGCCGCGATCGTCGTCTTCGCAGTGGCGCTGGCGGGCACAGGCACGTGGGCACTCAGCGGCGCACCTGGGCGCGGGGATGCGCCCGCGCCCGGCGCGGCTGACGCGGGGCTCACGCGCCGTCTGCCCGCGCCGGACTTCAATGTCCGGCTCGTGCCCTCGTTCACAGTCGGCTACGTCGGATGGTGCGTCGTGATCGAGGAAGGCCGGCGGACCGGTGGCAGCGCGTGCGGCGGTCCGTCCTTTTCCCTCTCGCCGTTTCTCGAGGAGTTCGGGTGGGGTAGTGCCGCCTCGCACCACGAGACCATGGTCGATGTGACGACGCCGCAGGTCGCCGCGATCCGCCTCGACGGTCGCGTCGTTCGGACCGTCGCCCTGCCGGGACTTCCCTACGGCCTGCGCGCGGCGCGCATCGTCGTCCCGTTCGAAGCGCTGCAGCATCGCCAGTACGGGATGTCGGTCGCGCTCGACGCGGCCGGGCAACCGATCGCACCGGGTCCGGCGGGCTACGAGCGTCGGGCACCCGTCAGCTCGTGGCGATACCCCGGGCGCCCGGTGCACGGCGTGTGCAGCCTGCGCGCGAGCGGCGTACCCGGATTCTCGGTCCGCGGGGGAGAAGTCCTGACGGCGCTGCGCGCGCTCCCGGGCGAGCTCGTCGGTCACGCGTTCCTTCCGTGTGTCGAGACCGAGTTCCGGTTTCAGAACGTGCCGGTCGACGCAGAGGTCCTGCTCGACGCGACGCACCCTGGCACCCGTCCCGCACTACTACCAGACTGGAGGCCGGTCGCGGGAGCGCCCGGCTTCTTTGCCGAGGGCGCCGGCGTCACCGCGACACGCTACGCGAACGCCTGGCTCGTCGCCAGGCAGGGCAGCAGCCAGGCCGAGCGGATGCGCCTGCTCCGCCACCTCACGGTGACACTGCCGTTGTAGTGAGCGGACCAAGTTTGACGGAGACTCCGGGACGGGTCGGGTCGGAGGACCAGGCCTGTTGGCATCGGATTCTTGATCGGCGATCTTCGACGCGATCGGTCACAGATTTCGCCGCTCGGGGTTAACACAGTTGTGGACTTCCTCCAGGCCAGCGACGGCGAGCTGTTGGCGGCATCGCGCTCGAACCCGGATGCGTTCGCCGCGTTCTATGACCGCTACGAGGGTTCTGTGGTCGGCTATTTCGCTCGTCGTACGGGGGATCCGGAAGTGGCGGCCGACCTGACGGCGGAGGTGTTCGCGGCGGCGCTCGGCGCCTCACACCGCTACAGGCCCGAGACGCCATCGGCCGTGGGCTGGCTGTTCGCGATCGCTCACAACAAGCTCCTGAAGAGCCTTCGCCGCGGTCGTGTCGAGGCCGACGCGCGCCGGCGGCTGGGCATCCGCGAGCCGATCGAGCTAGCCGCTGAGGAACTCGAGCGGGTCGAGAGCGCCGCCAGCTCGAGTGGCTGGGTGATCGAGCTGCTGGATCGGCTGCCCCCGCTGCAGCGGGATGCCGTTCGCGCGCGGATCGTCGATGAGCGCTCCTACCCGGACATCGCGGGCGAGCTGCAGACATCGGAGCTGGTCGTCCGTCAGCGAGTCAGCCGTGGCCTTTCAAAGCTCAGAGCCGAACTGGAGGAGCAACCATGACTCTCCTGCCCCAGGTCCGAAGCCAGCTGCATGACGCCGCCGGCCGGCGTGCCCGCAGTCGCACCCGCCGCCTTGGGATGTTTGGCCGTGGCGCTCAGCGCCGCGGATGGCACCGGACCCCGCTGATCTCGCTTGCCGTCGTCCTGGGCCTGGCCGGTGCCGCGTTCGCGAGCGGCGTGATCCAGTTCGGCTCGCCGGCGCCGGTGTCGCGCGTGCAGCTGTTCACGGCGCCGACGACGGGCGAAGGCGCGCTGACGCCGGGGACGGTGCGGATGCTGGCGGTCTCGACGCCGGACCCGGCGGGCGGGGCGCCGTGGGGCATGCGCGAGTTCACGACGAGCAGGGGCCTCGGCTGCGTCGAGGTCGCGCGCGTCATCGACGGCACGCTCGTCGCGGTCGGCGAGGACGACGCGTTCGGAAACGATGGGCGATACCACGAGCTGAGCGTCGCAAGCGGCGGCGCGGGCTTCGGCGACTGGTGCAGCGCGCTCGATCGCTACCACCGTCTGTACATCAACGACATGTGGGGCGAGCAGCCGGCGAGCGCATGGCAGAGCCGTTGCTACGCGCCGGGCTCACCGGCGGGCGGGCACCAGCAGCACGAACCGGAATGCCCGCTGCAGGACGAGCGCAACCTGTACTTCGGGCTGCTCGGCCCGGACGCAAAGAGCGTCACGTACGTGCTCGACGGGCAGCGCCACACGCTCGCGACGAGCGGGCCCGAGGGCGCATACCTGATCGTCACGCGCGCCACCGCTGGCCAGCTGCTAAAAGGCGTCGGCACAGGCGGGGTGGTGCCGGTTGACGGCCCGATCACAGAACTGCACTACCGCGACGGCGCGACCTGCCACCTGACCTCGCGCAGCTGGATCGGCGGCTCCTACGCGTGCACGCCGAGCATGCAGGTGCCGGTCGGCTACGTAGCGCCACCGTCGCTGTCCTACACGCACGCGCAGGTGCAGACGCCGGTCAGCGCGAAGCTGATCCGCACGCCGCCGGCGGCTACGAGCTGCGCCTCGCGTTCCGATCGCGCGTCGCGCTCAATAACGCGCAGAGCGGCTACAACTTCACCTGGTACGTGCCCGGCACGCGCAATGAAAACCACGGCAACTGGCGGACCGAATCGGACATCGCCGCCGGCCAAACCGTGAGCACGACCACCTGTCCCCTACCCGCCGGCGAGATCCACGGCACGATCAGCCTGTTCGAGCCCGACGAAACCTACAAATCCAAGAGCGAAGTCGTGTACGCGTACAAATACGAAAAAATCGGCGAGCTCGTCGGCAGCTTCTCCGTGCGCGTCCCCGGCGCACCGCGCCCGAGCGACCCCGAAGCAGACCACCGGCGTCGCCGCTGACCTCGTGCAGCGCCATCGAAGCCTCCGAACGGCGCTTTCACGCCCTGCGCCGCGACCTCAGCCGCGCGCACCCGCGGCTTCCAGGCGCCGCGCCCTGAGCGGGGCGCACCCGCCGCGTCCGCGCGTCGAGCGGGCTGGCGCTGGGTAGAAGACTTGCGCTTTCCCGTTTGATGCGAGCCCATCAACGAACGCCGCTCCCACTAGTGGATCGGACGAAACGCAGTCGTAGGCACCGGCATCCACTGCCTGCTGCGAGCAGCTATCGGGTGCTCGTGCGCCGCTCGCGTCGCCTATCGAGACGCGCCTGCATCCACCACGGGTTGCGCCCAGCCAGGACGAAACCGATCTCCACGAGGAGCAATACGACCAACACTGCCCAGAAAGCTGGCCAGGTGCCAGAGACCGCAAAGGCCACGCCGATAACTGTCATGACGAGCAGCGATGGAAGCTTCCATCGACTATTCGGAGGCTCAGGCTCGTGACGTCTCGGAAAGGACTATGAGAGCCCGACGGCTGCCACGATCGCACCGATGACGGCCCCAATCAGCATGTTCGGATTTTAGACCAAGGTGCCGCTTGTGACTCTCTGAGGTACCTCCGCGGGCGGCGACATCAGGCCGCGCAGCCCAAGCCTCCCTCTGATCTATCTCTACTGCGCAGCGGAGGCACCAGTGGGCACGTAGCTCGAAGGCGGGACCGGCTGGCTCTGCTCTGCTATGGCCTGCACCGGGCCAGAACGGCCCCACAACCGGCCCTCAACCACACCCGCTAAATGCGCGGCTGACGCCGCCAGTTTGGTACCCACTAGTGGTACCCACGGACCTGGAGATCAACCCCAGCCGTCAACCAACCCCCAAATCCCCTGCACTGGAGCCTCTTCAAAAATGCGCCCGGCGGGAATCGAACCCGCGGCCTGCGGCTTGAAAGACCGCTGCTCTTTGGCTCCCCGAAGAGAACCGTTGACCACTGAGCTACGGGCGCGCGCAGGTGGTATCTAAGCACGCTAAGCAGGCGGGCTAGCGCCCCAGCGTGCGCACGAACTGACGGGCGTGCCCCGGAACCTCGCCGAGGAGCTTGCGCACGTCCTCCAGGCCTGCCCGCAGCTCGGGGTCGCCGACCTCGACCGGGAGCATCGAATCCTGGAGCGTCGCGAGCGCACCGTCCGCCCTGGCGACGCCGTCCACGGCGCTGTCGAGGAAGCCCTTCACGCCGTGCGAAGGAGCGCCTGAAGGCGCCGAGGAGAACTGCTGGTCCGGGAGCTCGTGGCGTGCGGCAAACTCCTTGTAGGTGCGCTGCGCGCGGCCGTAGGCCGCCTGCACGGGCTTGAACAGCTCCCGCTCGAGCCGCTCCGCGCTCTGTTCGTCGAGCTGCTCGTAGGCCTCGCCGAGGGCCGCGAGCGCGAAGGCGATCTCATCGATCGCCTGAGCGACCGCGTCGAGCAGCCGCTGCCTCGCCTGTGCGTTGGTGTACGTCATGGCCTCCCGCTCACGTGTGTTGGTTATCACCGTCGAGCTCAGCCGCGAGGTCACCTACGCCCACGTCCAGCGCACGCAGCAACGTCATCAGCATGTGCCAACGGACATCAATCTCTCCCGTCTCGACAGCTGGTATATACGGTGCGTCAAGCCCTACTCGAGCGGCAAGCTCAGCCTCTTCGAGGCCTTTGCCTTCACGCAGTCTCTGGACTGCGCGCCCCACCGCGAGCTGGTCGGATACAGCCTGTTCCATGGTCTTACCTTACCCTCATAGTACCTGCCTAGACGCTGGCTACATGGCTCCTCCATGGGACCTGTCTATCTCGGCGGTAGCCACTTGAGGGCTTGCTCATCCGGGTCTCCCCGCAGCTGCGGATCTCCATCACCATGAAGCGCGAAGCGAAGCCGAAGGAACTCGGCGACCTCCGCGACATCATGCACCCGAACGATATGGGCTCCGGCGTTCACGCCAAACTCCACGGCGGCCAGCGTCCCGGCGAGGCGGTCCGTGGGCCCCTTGCCCGTGATCATCCCGATGAAGTACTTCCTCGACACAGCCAACAGAATCGGTCGGCCAAAACGTCGTAGCTGCACCAGCCGCCGAAGGACGGCGACCGACTCCTCGGGAGTCTTTGCGAAATCTAGACCTGGATCAACCACAATCTGATCGCGTGCCACCCCATGCTCACACGCCAATGCGATCCGCTCGTCAAGAAACGCCAGTACATCGGCAATCGGATCGTCGTAGCCGGGAAAGTGCTCAACCTTCGGCGCAGCTCGTGTATGCATGATGAGCAGAGCCGCACCAAACGAAGCAGCGAGATCGGCCACGCCCGTATCCGCCAGACCGCTGACGTCATTGATCATGGAGGCACCGGCCTCCAACGTCGCCTCGACAACACGCGGCCGCCAGGTGTCCACAGACACGATCACGCGCTCCTTTGCGAGCGCAACAACGAGTGGCACGAATCTCTCTATCTCCTCATCCTCAGAGAGAAGCGGCGTGTCCGTCCGCCCAGACTGAACTCCGATGTCGATGAGATCAGCGCCGTCTTCATGCTGGCGCATCGCGAACTCAAGTTGAGCATCAAGCGTAGCCAGTGAACGGCTGTCCGCAACCGAGTCCTCACCGATGTTGACGATCCCCATAACGAGCGGGGCGCCGGGGTCCAGCAGAACGTTGCGTTCTCTAAGTCGTAAGTTCATTACCGAACCTGTATCGAAGAAATACGAACCCGCCCTCGGCGGCATGAGCAACGAGCTCAACGGCTCGCGGCTTATCACCAGCGCCCGCTATCGCGCGCGGGCCATCTCCACCCGAGATACGAGGCGACATCACCAAGATCAGCTCGTCGATAGCGCCGGCCTTGACGAGCGACCCGATCAGCGTTGGGCCTCCCTCACACAGGACATGCTTGACGCCATATTTGACGCTCAGCTGGACCAGCAAAGAAACGATGTCGAGTTCCCCAGCCGCATCGCTGTCAGCACGTATAACGCCCACCTTGCCAGGAAGCGACGCGGTCTGCGAATTCTTCGTCGTCAATACCACTACCGGCAAGTCCTCCGCTTGCAAGGCCGGAAGATCTGGGTCGAGAGCAGCCCGAGCGCTGACGATGCACAACAGCGGTTGAGCCGTCCTGCCCTCAGACTCGCGTTGTGCCCGTTCGGCGGGTTTGAGCAAAGAGTCATAGCCCTCAACGCGCACGGTGCTCGCGCCGACCAAAACAGCATCGTGTATCGATCTGAGGTGATGCAGCACCGCTTGGTCGGGGGGACCCGTTAGCCCTGCGACCCTCCCGCCCTCGGTCACGTGTCCATCCACGGACGACACCATCGCGGCAGTCACGGTCGGCCGATCCTCTGAGCGAACTGGTGGTCCAGGCTCGGCCCACAGCGTAGTCCAGACATCGGTCACGCCGAGTCCGTCACCATCGTCGCGAACCTTCATCCAGCCGTGATCCAGCGACCACGCCGGCGCAGGGGGCTTCGGGGTATCTCGACTGTTTTCCAGATAATGGAGCTAGGGGGACTCGAACCCCCGACCTCCTGGGTGCGATCCAGGCGCTCTCCCAACTGAGCTATAGCCCCATGACCTCGCGCCGCGGGGGCGATGCGAGGTGATGGAAGTGTAGTCGCCGGGCGCGAGCGGCGAGGGCAGTATCGTTTGGCCGGGACGATGGGATTGCTCGACGACGCCATCCGCGAACACATGGAGCTCAAGCGCCTGCGCGGCGCCGATCCGTCGGTGCTCGCGCGGCAGGAGCAAGACGCGCTGGGGCCGGTGGTGCGGGAGAGCGAGGACGAGGAGCAGACGTTCGAGGACGGCGGCGGCGGGCATGAGGTCGCCCTTGAGGACGACGGGGACGGCGGGCACGGGATCGCTCTGGAGGACGGCGGGCACAGCAGGCACGAGGATCTCCCCGGCGATGGGTCCGGCCCTTCCGCGGCTCACCCCGCCGGCTCCGACTTCGCCAACGTCGGCCAGGAGACCGCCGAGCTCGACATGCGCACCGTACTCGACGAGCAGCACGAAGTCGCGGATCGTGCCGGCCAGATCGACTCCGCGGGGCTGGGCGCAAAGGATGGCGAGGAGGATCCGGAGCCGGTCGAGGATGTGTTGGAGGAGACGCCGGAGTTTCTGCGGGATACGCCGGAGCAGGAGCGCCTGTGGTTCGAGCAGCAGGGGCCGCGGGACTTCGACTTTGACGGGTAGGGACGTCGGCTGGTCTGGGTATCTGCTCAAACCTGTGGGCTTACTTCTCTAAACTCGGGTTTGCTCGGGGCCTTAGCTCAGCTGGGAGAGCGCCTGCTTTGCAAGCAGGAGGTCACCGGTTCGATCCCGGTAGGCTCCACTGAGAAGTGCTTGGAAAATCGCATGTTTTGGGTTTGAGCTCACCCGCCAGAGGCGCCTCTTGGGGCAGTCTCAGCCACGCAGACCGTGACGCTGATAGCGTTGGCGAAATGATCATCTCGACGATGAATGACCTGCCGGGCTATGAGATCGAAGAGGTGCTGGGCGAGGCCTTCGGGCTGACCGTCCGCTCCCGCAACCTCGGCTCGCAGATCGGCGCCTCGCTGAAGTCGCTGGTGGGTGGAGAGCTCAAGGGGATGACGAAGATGCTCGCCGAAGGCCGCCTCCACGCCCAGGAAAGGCTCGTGGAGACAGCTGAGGCCAAAGGCGCCAACGCGGTCATCGCGTTCCGCTTCGACACCTCCGAGCTGGGAACAACCTGGACTGAGATCTGCGCCTACGGTACAGCGGTCAGAGCACGAAAGCTCTGACCGCCGCCCTGACGAACAACCAAGTCACCGTGGCTTTTGACGCAAAATCCTACCCGTCCCCTGTCTTTGCCTTTTCACAGAAGGGCCTCTTGCGGCGACTCCTCAAGTCGCATACCCCCTGCCTTTACTCTTCCATGAGGACCCCTTCGGGAGGCCCGTGCATGCAGGCCCAGACCTGTGGCGGCGAGGAGCAAGGAGGCAGGGAACAGAATGGGATTCATCGCTCCGGCGCCACCGCCGGTCGAGCTGGATGAGTGGAAGCGGCTGAGCCACCTGGAGCGGATCAAGCCGCTCGCGCAGGACTGGGCGATCAACGGCTTTGGCACGCCCTCCTTCGTCTATCTGCTGTACATCGTCAAGCTCGTCGTCTACGTGGGCGGCGGGCTGCTGCTGATCTCCGCGACGACGAAGGGACTGGGCGGGCTCGGCAACCTGAGCAGTTGGTGGACGCAGCCGGTCGTGTTCGAGAAGGCCGTCGTCTGGACGATGCTGTGGGAGGTGCTCGGCCTCGGCGCCGGCTCGATGCCGCTGACGCTGCGCTTCTCGCCGATGTTCGGTGGGTTCCTGTACTGGCTGCGCCCGGGCACCACGCGCCTGCCACCGTGGCCTGAGCGAGTGCCGCTCACGCGGGGAACGACGCGCACGGCGCTCGACGTGGCCCTGTACGCAGGCCTGCTCGCGGCGGCGGTATACCTGCTGGTCTGGGGCGCCAGCTCGACCGCCGGCGCCACGGCCGGTCGCCTGGACCCGACCGCCGTTGGGGCGTTACTGGCCCTTGGGATCCTGCTCGGCCTACGCGACAGGGTGCCATTCCTGGCGGCTCGCGCGGAGGTCTACGGGAATTTGATGATTTTATTTTTGTTTCCCCTCTCCAACATGATCGTCGCCGCCCAGATCGTGTTTATCTGCATCTGGTGGGGCGCCGCCTCCTCGAAGTTGAACCGTCACTTCCCGTTCGTCGTGACCGTGATGATCAGCAACACGCCATGGAACCGCTCGCGATCGTTCAAGCGCAGACTCTGGCGCAAACACCCCGAGGACCTGCTGCCCTCCTCGCTTGGCGCGCTGGACGCGCACGTGGGCACGCTGATGGAGTTCACGCTGCCGTTGCTGCTGCTCGTGTCGCCAAGCGGGACCCTCCTGACGATCGCCGTTGTCGGAATGGTGATCTTCCACGTGCACATCTTCTCGACGTTTCCTCTGGGGGTGCCTTTGGAGTGGAACGTGTTCATGATCTTTGGGATTCTCTTTCTGTTCGGCCACTGGGGCGGGGTGGCGCTGTCGACGCTGAGCGATCCGCTGTTGATCGCGATCCTGGCCGTCACCTGCGTGGGGATTCCGGTGCTCGGAAACTTCCGCCCCGATCTGATCTCGTTCCTGCCGTCGATGCGCTACTACGCGGGCAACTGGGCGACGAGCCAATGGCTGTTTGCAAAGGAGTCAGGCGCCGAGGCGAAGCTCGACCGCTCGATCGTGAAGGCGGCGCCGATCGCCGTCGAGCAGCTGCTGAAATTCTACGACCGCGACACGACCGAGCTGTTGATGTACAAGGGCCTCGCGTTCCGCTCGATGCACGCCCACGGTCGCGCCCTAAACGGCCTGCTGTCACGCGCCGTCGCGGACATCGACTCCTACGACGTGCGCGAGGGCGAGGTG
Source organism: uncultured Solirubrobacterales bacterium (assembly GCA_963813745.1). Classification (GTDB taxonomy): domain Bacteria; phylum Actinomycetota; class Thermoleophilia; order Solirubrobacterales; family Solirubrobacteraceae; genus Palsa-744. Next base: position 268,422 of record CAWEZW010000002.1, on the reverse strand, counting down.
GTCGCGGGGGTGGTGCTCGGATACAACTTCGGCGATGGCCACTTCCACAACGAGCAACTGCTTGAGGCCGTGCAGGAGCGATGCGCCTTTGAGCCGGGCGAGCTGCGCGTGGTGATGATCGAGTCACAACCCGCGCATGTTCAACACCAGCACTACCGCATCCACGACGCCGCGGAAGGTCTGATCGAGGAGGGCTATGTCAACGTGGCGGACATGGTGGCGCGCCAGCCCTGGCTCGGCGAGCCCGGCCCGTTCCCGGTCGAGGTCATTTCTACGTGAGTGAGGCGATCGTCGTCGGGTCCGGCCCGAACGGGCTGGTGTGCGCCGCGTGGCTCGCGCGCGCGGGTGTGAAGGTGACGGTGCTGGAGGCGCGGGAGCGGATCGGCGGCGGCACCACAACCAGCGAGCTGACCCTGCCGGGCCTGCTGCACGACGACTGCTCCGCGGTGCACGTGATGGCGGTCGGCGCGCCGTCGCTCAGCGGGCTCGACCTGGAGCGGCATGGACTTCATTGGTGCTGGGCAGAGGTCGATCTCGCGCACCCGCTCGACGATGGCAGCGCCGGGGTGGTGCTGCGCTGCATCGAGGACACGGCGGCGGGACTCGGGGAGGACGGCCGGGCGTGGGCGCGCGTCTTCGGATCGCCCGCGCGGGGATTCGAGGAGCTGAGCGAGGACATCATGCGGCCGATCCTGCACATGCCGCGGCACCCGCTGCGCCTGATGCGCTTTGGGCTTGCGGCGGCGACGCCGGCGACGTTGCTGGCCCGCAAGTTCAAGACCGAGCAGGCGCGGGCGCTGTGGGGCGGTTGCGCCGCGCACGCCTTCAGCCCGCTGTCGCATCCGATGAGCTCGTCGGTGGGGATGGCGCTGATCTGCGCCGGACATGCGTACGGCTGGCCGGTCGCGCGCGGCGGCTCGCGCGCGATCTCAGGCGCTCTGGCCGCCGTCGTGGAAGAGCACGGCGGACGGATTGAGACCGGGCGGCGGGTGGCGAAGTTGCCGGAGCTGGCGGAGGCCGACGCGGTCGTTTTCGACCTTGCGCCCGGCGCGGTCGCCGAGATCGCGGGCGCGCGGTTGCCGGCGCGCGTCGCGCGGGCCTACCGTCGTTACAAGCACGGCCCGGGCGCCTTCAAGGTTGATCTCGCCGTCGCTGGTGGCGTGCCGTGGACGAACGAGGCAGCACACAAGGCGGGCACCGTGCACGCGAGCGGCTCCTTCGCGGAGATCGTCGCGGGGGAGCGGCTGGTCAACCGCGGCCGCATGCCCGAGCGCCCGTTCGTGCTCGTCTGCCAGCAGTCGCTCGCCGACCCGACGCGCGCCCGGGATGACGTTCACCCGGTGTGGGCCTACGCGCATGTGCCGAGCGGCTACACGGGCGACGCGACCGAGGCGCTGATCGATCAGATCGAACGCTTCGCCCCGGGCCTGCGCGAGCGGATCGTCGGTAAAGCCGTACGCACGACGGGGGAGATCGAGCGAGACAACGCCAATTACGTCGGCGGCGACATCATCACCGGGGCGAACACGCCGTGGCAGACCGTGATCCGCCCCCGCCTGGCGCTCGACCCCTACAGCACCGGTATCCCGGGCGTCTTCATCTGCTCCGCCGCGACCCCTCCAGGCGCCGGCGCGCACGGGATGAACGGTTACAACGCAGCTAAATCGGTCCTGCAGAGCCTCGGGTCGGCGTGAGCTCCAGCGGATCGCTGATCCCGCGCTTTCGCCGCGCGCGGCGCGACTCCGCGCTGGCGGTGCTCGAAGGGTTTCACGCGCTCAAGCACGCGCTGCGCTTCGACGCTGTGCTGCTGGAGGTCGTCGTTTCGGACGAGGCACCGCTGGAGCGTCTCACGGGCGCCCTCGCGCCCGATCTGAGCGCGCGCCTGCGCGCGCTCGCGCAACCGGTGGAGCCCTCCATCTTTGCCCAGCTCGCCCCGCTCCCGCCGCCCACAGGCGTGATCGCGCTGGCCGAGCGGCGCTCGATCGATCCCGCCGCGGTGCTCGCCGACTCGCGCGCGGCGCCGGTGGTCCTGCTCGAGGACCCGCGCGACCTCGGCAACATGGGCGCCTGCGTCCGGGTCGCCGCCGCGGCCGACGTTGCCGGCGTGCTCACCACCGGCAGCCACGATCCCTGGCATCCCGACGCGCTGCGCGGCGCGGCCGGGCTGCACTACGCGCTGCCGGTCGCGCGGCTGGAGGGGCCGGAGGCACTGGGAGCCCGCGACCGTCCACTACTCGCGGTCGACCCCGATGGCGAGTCGCTGGATCCCGCCGCGCTTCCCCCGCGCGCGGTGCTCGCGTTCGGCACCGAGCGCTACGGCCTATCGAGCGAGCTCACCGCGCGCGCGGACGCGCAGATCAGCATCCCGATGCGCACCGGGGTCTCCAGCCTGAACCTCGCGACCTCCGTGGCCGCCGTGCTGTTCGCGTGGCGGTTACGCGCCGGTGGCGGCTTCGACCCCGTCGAGCAGTAGCCAATTGCCGCGCAGCGCGGCGCTCGCGCGGCTGACCATCTCCTCGACGAGCGCCTCGGAATCGTCGTCGTGCTCGGCGAGCAGCTCCTCGATCAGCGCGCCCGCGGCTCGTGCGTGCTCCACGTCGCGCAACTCGTGAACCTTGAAGTACTCGAGCGCCGGGGCTTCCTCGCTGTAGCCGTAGTGCTTCGTCAGGCCCTCCAGCTTCGTCGTCGAGATCTCCGGCTGGCCCGCCTCGATCGCGTACAGCACCGCCAGGTGCTCCAGCAGATCCTCTCCCGCCGTCCACGTCTGCACGCACTTCTGCGTCTCGCGTCGAGCGTCGTTTCTGCCGTCCGCCGGCGCACCTGCTCCCGCGGCGCGGGCGAAGTCGTCCCACAGCTCAACGTGCGCCGTCTCCTCCTCGGCATGGGCACCCAGCCCGCTTGCATGCTCCGGTCCGGCCTTGGCGGCCGCTGCCTGCGAGGCCTCCGCCAGCGCCACCACCGCGTGCCGGTACTCACCCGCGTAGCAGGCGAGCTCCGCGGCGCTCAAGTCGCCCGCGCTCCATCGCTCGTAAAAGGGATGCTCCAGCACGCTGCATTCAGCGCGGGCTTGGTCCAGTCTGGTAAGGACATCCATGAAGATCGTTCCTCTCTCGCGCGGCCTCTTGTAGAGCTTGGGAGTCTAGGTTGCGGGGAGGACGGCGGGAGTCCCGCCGGTCGACGACCCCGCTCGAATAGGATCGCTGCATGACCGACGCGGTGCGCACACCGGAGGAGGCTCTGCGGGGGCTCCCCGACTTCCCCTTTGCCTCCCACTACCGCGAGGTGGACGGGCTGCGCCTGGCGCACCTCGACGAGGGCGCGGGCCCGCCGGTGATCTTCCTCCACGGCGAGCCCACGTGGTCGTTTCTGTGGCGCAAGGTGATCCCGCCCGTGCGCGACGCGGGCTTCCGTTGCCTGGCGCCGGACCTCGCCGGCTTCGGCCGCTCGGACAAGCCTGTCGACATCGGTTGGTACTCCTACGACCGCCACGTCGCGCTCGCGGCGACGCTGCTGGAGGATCTCGACCTCTATGGCGCCACAATCGTCGTGCACGACTGGGGCGGCCCGATCGGTCTGCGCCTGGCAGTCGAGCACGCCGAGCGGATCGACCGCATCGTGATCCTCGACACGGGCGTGCTGAACGGACGACGGAAGATGACCGATGCGTGGTTCGCGTTCCGCGACTTCGTGCAGCGCACCGAGGACCTGCCCGTCGGCATGCTTGTGCGCGGCGCCTGCAAGACAGACCCCGGCGACGCGGTCGTCGCGGCCTACGACGCGCCCTATCCCAATATCGCGGCCAAGGCAGGGGCGCGGGCTTTCCCGCTGCTGATACCGCTCACCACCGACGCGCCCGGCGCGCGGGAGGGACAGCGCGTGCAGGACGCACTGCGTGAGGACCGCCGCCCAACGCTGATGCTGTGGGCCGACTCAGACCCGATTCTGCCGCTGTCGGTGGGCGAGCGCTTCGCCGAGTCGATCGGCCGCCCCGCCCCGCGCGTGATCGAGCACGCCTCGCACTTCCTCCAGGAGGATCAGGGACCGCTAATCGGGCGCCTGATCGCCGAGTGGCTCACCCAGGGTTGACCTCTAGAGATGGACCTCGCCCTGGTGTCGGGTGCTACTCGGGGTACTACTGAGCCGCGCGCTCGGGGATTTGCGCCTGCTCGGGCGCCGGCGGCAGCCCCGGCTCCGATTGCGCGGCGCGCAGTTCATAGTCGCGGCGAGCGGTGACGTCGATGTCGGCCAGCACACGGTCGGCCTTGATCGCGCGGCCCAGGCCCTCCGCGAGTGAGCGCGGCAGCAGTGTGCCGAGCTGGTAGGTGCGCCTGGCAGACTTGGGTACCCACACTTCGACGGTCCCGTGCCGGAGAGCCTCCACGATCGCGTCAGCCACTTCGGAGGGCTCGAGACTGCGCAGGCCGCGCGCCTCTCCCAGCCCGCCACCCAGCTCGGTGTTGACCACGTAGGGCATCACGTAGCTCAGATCGATGTTAGCCCCCATCAGGCGCAGCTCGCCGCGCACCGCCTCGGAGAGGCCGACCACCGCGTGCTTGGTGGCTGAGTACGTGGCCCCGCCGGGCGAGCCGAACTTGCCGGCCTGCGAGGCGATGTTGACGATGTGCCCTCGATCGCGCGGGACCATCAGCGCGAGCGCGAGCTTCATGCCGAGAATCACCCCGTGGAGGTTGATGTCGATCATGCGTCGTGTCGTCAGGTCGTCCTCGTCGACGAACCGTCCGAGCGGCATGATCCCGGCGTTGTTGACGAGCACATCGAGCGGGCCGAGCTGCTCCTCGACTCCATCCAAGAACCTCGAGAACGACTCGCGCTCGGTCACGTCGAGTCCCAGCGCAATCGTGCTCGGGTGGGTAGGGCCTCCGATTTCTTTTGCCGTCTGCTGAGCCGCCCGCAGGTCGACGTCACCGATCGCCACCCTCATGCCCTGCCGCAGGAACGCCTGCGCGGTTGCGCGGCCGATGCCGCGCGCGCCGCCGGTGATCGCGACGGTCTGTCCGGCGAGGATACGGGGCTGCTTGGCCATGGGGCTCCTCCTGGTGGTGCCGGCGACGTGCTCGGCGAGGCGCCGAGCAGTGAAAGGCTGACCCAAACCTAGCGCGCCGTCGCGAGCAGGGTCTGGCGCAGCGGTGCAGCGGCGCCTAGCGCGCCTGTGCGAGCAGCGCACCTTTTGCTTTGCTCGCGGGTTTATAGAGCAGGTCATCTGTTTGGACGGTTGCCTGCAGGCCATCCGTCAGAAGACCACCGGAGAGGGACGGGGAGGGATACCACCGAGCCCGGGCGATCCACGGAACCGCCCGGGCTCGTGTGGGTCTACATCCCGAGGCCAGAGGGCCATAGACCCGAGGCGTGAGATCCCGAGGCCAGAGGCCAGAGGTAAAGTAAGGAGCTCGATGCCTTCCTTCCGCTTTCAGAACCGCCGCATCGCATACACCGAATACGGCGGCGGCCCGGCGGCGCTCACCACCGAGGGCGCGCGCGGACGAACCGCGAAGAGCTCGCCGGCGGCGAGCAGGCCGATGATCCTCGTCCATGGGCTGCTGCTCTCGCAGGAGATGCACCGCCCGCTCGCCGAAGATCTTGCGGCGCGCGGGAACCACGTGATCACGATCGACCTGCTCGGCCACGGCGAATCCGATCGCCCACGTGACATGTGGCGCTATTCGATGAGCATCTTCGGCGAGCAGGTGATCGCCCTGATGGATCATCTGGGAATCGCGCAGGCTGTCGTGATGGGCACCTCATTGGGCGCTAACACGGCGCTCGAGATCGCCTCGATGGCACCGGAGCGCTTGCGCGGGATGGTGATCGAGATGCCGGTGCTCGACAACGGGCTGCTTCCAAGCGCCCTGACATTCACGCCACTGCTCCTCGCGCTCACGTTCGGCGAGCCACTGATGAAGCTGCTCGCCCGTGGCACGCGCGCGGTGCCGCGACGGCTACTGCCCCACTACGGCAACGTCGTGCTCGACCTCGTGCGCCAAGACCCCGGTCCCAGTGGGGCGGTAATACAGGGTCTGTTCTTCGGGCGCATAGCCCCGCATCGCAGCGAGCGACACACCTTCCAGATGCCCGCGCTCATACTCGGGCATCACCGCGATCCCGTACACCCCTTCTCCGACGCGGGGATGCTCGCGAAAGAGCTGCCGAACGGTCGCCTGCTGGAAGCCGACTCGCTCGTGGAGCTGCGCCTGGCGCCCGAGCGATTGACGGATGAGATTGCCACGTTCCTCGACGAGGTTTGGGCCAAGCCGCGGGCGGTCGCTAAACGGCCCGCGGCAAAGCGTCCCGCGGCAAAACGCGCGGCCGCCAAACGCCCCGCGAAACGCGCCGGCTAAAGAGCTACTTGGCCGGGAACAGTTCCAGTTCGTTCACGCTCACATGGGTGGGCGGGTCGGCGGTGCCGACCTGAGCGGTGGGGGCCTTGCTGATCCATAGCGTGATGAAGCGAAATGCTTTCGTGGAGTCCTTCAATTTGATGCGCTCGTGACGCTTCTTCACGGTCAGGTAGGGGCTCAGCTGGACCCACGCCGGGTCGGTGATGGACGTGGGCACGGTTTGGCTGCTCGAGCCGTAGATCTGAACGCTCATTCCGGGAGTGGATGTGATCACCTCGAGCGCCGACACCCGCTGAGTGCTCTTCAGATCGATCGCGAGGCCCTCCGCCATCTTCGGGGCCACGGCCGGGTTGAGGAGAGCGGTCCATTCGGTCGAGGTGTCGCCGTCGATCGCGAGGCTCGGATCACCGAATCCGCTCGCCGGATAGCCGTAGGGGTTGTAGGTCGAGGCCGCATCGGGGTCGAGCACGATCGCGGTGGGGGTCGATTCCGCAGTGGTTCCACCGCCGGATTCTTTGCTCCCCGAGGGGGTCGTGGCCGTGGGGCTCGATTCCTTGGTTTTCGGGGGCGTGGTGGTCGTTGGAGAGGATTTTGGCGTGGGGGTCGTGAGCGGTATTTTCGGCGGGTTGGCCGAGCCTGTCGGAGCCAGCGGGTTGGTGGCGGGCGCCCCAGAGGCTTTTGGCGTCGGTGCTACCGCTCCCGGGGTGCTCGGCGTGGGTGTCACAGGCGTCGTGGGCGTGGGAGTCGCGGCAGCCGTGGGGGTCGTCGGGGCGACCGCGACGATCGTCGGGTGGGGTTTGGTAGCGCCTCCTTTATTCAGGGCGGCATAGGCGGCCGCGGCCGCGCCAAGCACGAGAACCGCCGTGGCGGTGAGGATCACCGCGGCCGAACGCCAGCTCGGGCCACCCGCATCGAGGCTTCCGGGCGCACCGGCGCCACACTGCAGACACCAGTCCTGGCCGGGCTCCATCGGCGCGCCGCATTTTGCGCACGTCGGTCCCGGTGCGGCGTGGGCGGCGTCGGGCGACTCGGGCGCCGCGCCTGGCGGCGTAGCGGCTGGAGCCTCGGCGGACGGCTGCTCGGGGTCTGCGAGCCCCGGCGGATCGGCGAGCAATGTGTTCACAGGCTGTTGATTCTAGCTCCAGCAGCATCTACCTTGGCGCAGCTGGACCTCCGGGGACGATCTCGCGTCCACTCGGCTGCAGGTGCTCGTCGAGCTCGAGCTGCCAGTAATAGCGGGTGAAGGTCATCCCGGCGCGGAACTCGCCGACGTGGGGCTCCACCTGATCGCCGGCCGCGAGGCGCACTATCAGCTCCGGGTAGGTGCGACCGGGGAGAGCGGCGTAGACGGGCGCGGGAAAGGCGCCGCCGAAGCGCGTGTTCACATCGGTGATGCCCAGGCCGATATCGGGATCGCGAAAGACCTGAATCGTCGCGGGGCCACGAACACGCAACGCCTCCATCGTGCGCCGCCCCAGCTCGATCAGCTCGACGTCGTGGACGACTTCGCCCTTGATCGACTCGCCTCCGCGCGACTCGATCATCGTGCGCGGGATCGCGTTCAGGCAGCGGCCGTCGAGATCGCCGAGGCAGTCGATCGAGCACTCAGGGCCGTCCATCGCGCGCTGGATCATCGTTGCCTCAGGCACATAGTCGACGAAGAAGCGTGCCTGGGCGGCGTCGTGGGCGAGGTGGATCGAGCGCGCGCCCGAGCCGCGGCGTGGCTTGACCATCACGGGGTAGTGCAGCGCGTCGAGGTCCTCCCCAGGCAGAACCGTCGGCGGGGATGGAAGGCCGAGGCGCTCGAGCAAAAGATGAGTCTCGTACTTGTCGTAGGTCGCCCTGGCGACCTCTGGGGCGGGCACGAGCGCGGGCAGGCGGTCTTCGACGTGAGCGCGGGCGAGCACCTCGATGTCGAGGTCGGTGAGCGGCAGCACCGCGCCCACGCCGTGCTCCTTGCAGAGAGCTTCGAGCGCGGGGACGTAGCCGGGATCGTCGATCAACGGGACCGCCGCGCGGATCTGGGCGGCGTATTGCGCGGGCGCGAGGGGGGAGGGGTCAGCGACGACTGTCGTCGTGAGCCGGGAGAAGCAGGAGACGATGTCGTAGCGCTTGCCCGCGCCGGTCAGGAGGATCGCCGGCGACGGCGATCGGGTGGCTGGGTGGTTGGGGTCCTGCATCACAGCTCGCCCTCCCAGCCGCCGGCGTGGCCCTTGTACATGCCGGAGCCGCCGAGCACGATCGCGACCGTGCGCCAGAGAATCCTCAGGTCAAGCAGCAGCGAGCGGTTGGCGATGTAGTAGAGATCGAGCTCGATCCGCTCCGACCAGGGCAAAGACGTGCGGCCGTTGACCTGGGCCCAGCCGGTGATGCCGGGCTTGATCCGCAGGCGACCGCGCTGCCGGGCGGTGTACTGCTCGACCTGCACCGGGAGGGTCGGGCGCGGCCCGATCAGCGACATCTCGCCGCGGAGCACGTTGAGCAGGTTCGGCAGCTCGTCGAGCGAGGTCCTGCGTAAGAAGGCGCCGACGCGGGTGATACGCGAATCGTTCACGTTGACCGCCAGCCCGGCGCCGATGTGCTCGGCGCCGTTGACCATCGTGCGCAGCTTCAACACGTCGAACGGCCGTCCGTCCAGCCCAGCGCGGCGCTGGCGGTAGATCGGATGCCCGGCGGACTCGAGGCGGATCGCGATCGCCGCGAGGGCGAGCAGGGGCGAAGCGAGGAGGAGCACACAGGCGGAGACCACGATGTCGACCGTGCGGCGAATCATCTCAGCGCGTCCCCTCGGCCGCGTCCCATGATGCCTCTGTCCCGTGTCGCAGCCAATCCCACAGGCCGGCCGCGAGCGAGGTCGTGGTGAGCACGTAGTAGCGGGCCAGCAGCAGCGGGCGTACTCGCACCACACCGCCAAGGCCCGCGGCGGCGAGCAGTGCTATTTGCAGTGCGAGCGTGATCGCGTAGAGCATGCTCGCCCCTTCGATCACGAGCAGCAGGTTCGCGACCAACGCGATCGCGTGAAGAGCGGGGGTGCCGTAGCGCAGGATGCGGTGGGAGAGGATCATCAGGCCGTAGCCGAGGCCGTAGCCGCGGGGGGAGAGCATGCCACCGCGCAGGACGATCGGCCAGGTGTGACTCATCATGCGCCGCTTGCGCGCGAACTCCCCCTCGATCGACGGCACCATCTTCTCAGTCGCGCGCGCGGCTGGAACGTACACAGCCCGCCAGCCGCGCTTGACCATGTTGAACGGGAACGACAGGTCGTGGCCCATGATCGGGTCGACCTCCAGGTACGCTTCGCGGCGGGTGGCATAGATCGCGCCGTTGCCGGCGGTGATCGAGCGCAGGCGCGACTCCAGGGAGCGGACGGACATCTCGTAGCGCCAGTACAGGCCCTCTTGGTTGGTGGCCTCTTCACCTTGGGCGGCCTGCACGAAGCGGACCTGACCACAGGCATAGCCGACACGGGAATCGGCGAAGGCAGCGACGAGAGCGCGGGCGGCGTCGGGCTCCCACAGCGCGTTGGCATCGGAGAATGCGACGATCTCACGGCGAGCGCCGCGTACGGCGGCGTCCTGCGCGCGGATCTTGCCACCGCGCGGCAGCTCCAATACGACGTCGGCGCCCGCCTCCCTGGCCCGCTCGGCCGTCGCGTCCGAGCACCCGTCACACGCCACGATCAGCTCCAGCAGCTCGCGCGGGTAGTCGAGCGCGAGCGCGTTCTCGACCTTCGCGGCAATCACCGCCTGCTCATCGTGGGCGGCGACGATCAAGGACAGGGGCGGGAGCGAGGTAGAGGATGGCTCGGCGGTGTGCCGAGCGAACCGAGCGAGAACGGCGAGCGCCAGCGCGTAGCCGAGTTGGGTCCACACGATCAGCGCGGCGGAGCACCAGAAGAGGACCTCCAGGGCAGTTCTCATCGAGAAGGATTCTCGCTGAGGAGCGATCCATAGAGATCGAGCGTGCGCGTGGCGATCGTACCCCACGCATACTCTCCTTGCGCCGCCTCCCGGGCGCGGGCAGCCATCGCCGTCAGCGCAGCAGGATCGCCGAGCAGCTCCTGGAGCGCCTCGTGCAGCGCGACTGCGTCTCCGGCAGGCACGGTACGCGCGGCCCCGGTGGCGGCGAGCTCGGGGAAACCGCCCACGTCGCTGAGCAGCAAGGGCTTACCGAACGCGAGCGCGGTAAAGAGCACGCCCGACTGGTCGATCTCGCGGTATGGCAACACGACCAGGTCGGCCCGCTGGAAGTAGGCGGGCAACTCCGGATCGGTGATAAAGCGAGGCACGAAGCGCACATTCGGCGGGGCGATCGCGCGCAGGTGCGAGATATCCATCCTGGGCATCCCCGCCACCCACAGTTCCGCGTCTTCGACCCCGCGCCATGCCTGCAGCAGAACGTCGATCCCCTTGTACGGGCGCATCAGCCCGAAGCAGAGCACGACCGGCTTCTCGGTCTGAAACGGAGCGCCGGCTGCGGCGGGACATCGGCGAGATGCGCGAAGACGCCGTGAGGAATCACGTGGACCCGGCCCGGGTCGATCGCCGAGCTCGCCGGTGAGGCGATCGACGGCCGTGCACGGAGTGCACGACGACGGCGTCGAAGCGCTCGTACAGACGCCGTTGGGCCGAGAGCTGGCCCGGGCGAGGCTCGCGCGGGAGGACGTCGTGGGCCGTGAGCACGAGTGCTCGCCGCCCGCCGGACGCGGAACAGCGTCTCGGGAGCAGATGACCGTCGACGTGCTGGACCGTGAGCCACTGGAAATGCACGACATCCGCCGCGCGCGCGGCGCGGCGGTAGCGAAGCATGTCCGGGACGTGCTCAGCGAGCTTGGCGACACGTTGAGCTCGGGAGCCCGGGGCGAAGCGCGCCGCACGGTAGAACAGCTCACGCCGCCGGTACCCCTCCGCGGGCGCCACAGGGCCGTAGGCGAAACGGCTCGTGAACAGCTCGACCTCTGCTCCCGCCGCCGCCAGCGCGCGGCACAGCGCGTGGTCGTACGGGGGCGTGTAGGCCGAGGGATCGACGACGTGGACACGCATCGCAGGAGACAATAGGCACGTGCCCGACATCGAGCTGAGCTACTGCGTCGTGAACACCTCTCAGCGGGAGCTGCTTTTGCGCGGGCTGGACGCGATCGCACGCGAGCGCGCGAGCGTCCCATTTGCGACAGAGGTGCTCGTGCTCGACAACGGCTCGCGCGACGGCTCGGCCGAGGCAGCGCAGGCGCATCCCGCGGTGGACGAGGTGATCGCGCTCCCCGAGCGCCGCGGCAAGGCGCTCAACGACTCCGAGTTGCTGCGCCGTGCGCGCGGGTGCTACGCGCTGCTCTTAAACGAGGACTCAGATCTGCTTCCGGGCGCGACGCTCGCCCTTTATGAGGCGCTCGAGGAACATCCCGACAGCGCCTGCGCAGGCGCTGCGCTACGACGTCCCGACGGGAGCAGCCAACCGTCCGCGTGGGCCTTCCCCACGGTTGCGACGGCCTTCGCCGGAGCGCTGTTCCTGCACGGCGTCTTCACAGTGCAGAGCAAGGGCGATCAGATTCGGGAAGTCGACTGGTGCCAGTCGGCCGCCCTGCTCGTCAGGCGCAGCGCCGCGGAGCAGGTCGGCTACCTCGACCCGGACTTCTTCGTCTACTCCGACGAGGTCGACTTCGCTCGGCGGCTGCGCGATGTCAGCTGGTACAGCGTCTACGTGCCGGCGGCCGTGGCGATCCATCACGAGCAGCTCTCCACCGACATCGTGCCCGAGCGACGGATCGTGGAAATGTCGCGCAATCGCGACCTGTATATGCGCAAGCACCACTCCGCCGCCGCCGCGCGCGCGGTGCGCTGGCTGACCGCCTGGACCTACGCGCTGCGCGCCCTCGCCGCGCTCGCGCTCCCCGGCCACTCGCCACGGCGCTACTGGCGGCACGTGACCGCGACGCTGCATCCCGAGCGGGCGAGAGGGCCTGCGCGAGGCCGCCGCGGAGTACAACCGCGCGGCGCCCTCGTAACGCTCTACCCCTCCGCCAGCTCCTGCCCGAGCGCCGCGACGGCGCGCTCGTCGAGCTGCGTGCCGGCGACGCGCGCGAGCTCTTGCAGCGCCTGCGCCTGGGTGCGCCCCGGGCGATAGGGACGATCGGTGATGATCGCGTCGTAGGTGTCGCAGGCCGCGATGATCCTGGCCGCGAGCGGGATCTCCTCGCCCGCCAGGCCGTCCGGGTAGCCGGCGCCGTCCCAGCGCTCGTGGCTGGCCCTCACGGCCGGCGCGAGGTGCGCGAAGGCCTCGATCCGGCTCACCAGCTCACCGCCGACCGCGGCGTGGCTGCGCATGATCACCCACTCCTCGTCGCTCAGCGGCCCAGGCTTCAGCAGGATCTCGCTCGGCACCGCGATCTTGCCGATGTCGTGGAGCATCGCGGCGTAGCGCACGTCGCGAACCTCCGTGCCGGCGAGCCCCATTCTCAGCGCCACGCGCTCGGCCAGCCCCGCCACATCCTCGCCGTGGGCGGAGGTGTAGTCGTCCTTCGCCTCGACCGTGCTCGTCAGCGCGGCCAATGTTGTCGTGAAGGCGCTCTCGAGGTCGTCGATCAGCCCCGCGCGGTGCACGGCGCAGCCGAGGCTGGCGACGATCGTCTCGACGAGCACCGCGTCGGCCTCGCGGAACGCCTCCGGCTCGACGGCCTCGATGTTCAGCACTCCCCACACGCGGCCGTCGACGACGATCGCCACGCTCAGCTCCGAGCGCGGGTCCGTCTGCGGGTCGCGCGCGATGTAGTCGCCGTCCTCGCGCGTGTCAGCACGAGCGCGGTGGCGCCCGAGCGTGCCACCCGTCCGTTGACGCCCTCGCTGACCGGCTGCTCGACGAGCAGGAACTCCGTCATCACCTCCGCGAGCGGGCCCCTGCCGGCCACCAGGCGCAGCACGCCGTCGTCGTCCAGTCGCTGGATTGCGGCCAGGTAGAACGCGAACGTGCTGTGCAGCTCGTCGACCACCAGCCCGGCCATATCGTCGATGCTCGCGCATCGCCGCCAGCCTCGCCGTGAGCCGCCCCGCGACGCGCAGCTGCGCGCGCAGATAGGCCAGCTCGCCGGCCTCGGCCATCTTCTGGGCGCGTTTATCGGAGCGATGCAGGCGCAGCGCCTCGGCGCGTCGCGCGCGCTCACGGCTACCGGGTGGGCGTGCGGGCTTGACGGACAGCTCTGGCATCTCCCCGGCGTAGTCGGCCCCCACGCAGCCACGCTTGAGCCTTACGGGATCGGATCGACACCCTGCGCGAGGCGTCCGCCACACCGTCAGAGTCTTTCAAAGGATCCTCGGCATACTCCTCGACCTCGCCGCCTTTTGCGCGGAAGGCCGCTACGCGGCGGCGGCCGTCGGCAACGAGCGCGCGCGCCTGATCGCCACTCGTGGGGAGCGAAGAAGCTGCGTGCCCAGCAACAGCGCCGGCACCAAGCCGAGCCAGGCAGCGCGCAGCGCGAGCCCGGCGAAGCCGCTTGCCGGCAGCAGCAGCTCGCCGGAGACCGCGACGGCGGCGAAGATCACCGTCAGCTGCGCCAGCCGGCGCCATTGAAAGCCGACGCGGAAGAGGTTCGCTCGTGAGCGAGTACATGACCGCGAGCATCACCACGTAGGCGCCGCACAGCGCGATCCCCGCGCCCGCGATCCCGAGGCCCGCGCCGCCGTGGGGGACGAGCAGCACGAGCAGCGCCACGTTGACCGCCAGCCCGGCGGCGGCGGCGGGGAAGTTGCGCGAGGTCACGCGCGCGCGACCCGCGATCACGATGAACACGAGGTACAGCCCGTACAGCGCCCAGCCGAGCGCCAGCCACGGGAGCGCCCTGTAGGCGCCGAAGAACTCCGGCGCGGCAAGCAGCCGCACCATCCAGCGCCCGAGCAGCGCCACGCCGCACACGACCACGCCGGTCGCGAGCGCGTAGTAGGTCGTCACGAGCGAGTACAGCCGCGCCGCCTCCTCGTCGCTCTCGATCGAGTACGCCAGCGGCGGCCACGCGTACTGGAAGCCGCGCACCGCCACGAACACGACCGTCGCGAGCTTCAGCGCGACCGCGTACAGCCCCGCCGAGCTCCCGCTGTAGAAGCGCAGCAGGTAGAAGCGGTCGGCCACCTGCAGCGCGTATACGCTCGCGTCGGCCGGCACCGTCGGCAGCCCGAAGCTCAACATCGCCCGCAGGTCGCGGCGACTCACGCGCAGCGAGAAGCGCCTGCGCAGCACCAACCACAGCCCGAGCACGACCAGCGCCGAGGCGCCGAAGTTGCCGAGCAGCAGCCCGCGCGCGCCCTGGCCGGCGAACACCACAAGCGCGACCGTGAACGTGACCGTCATCACGACGTTCGCGCCCGAGGCGTACACGTAGATGCGCGTGCGTTCGTCGACGCGCAGCTGGGCGTAGACCATCTCCAGGTTCGTGAACGCCCACAGCCCGAGAACCGCGCAGTCGATCAGCTCCGGGTCCTCGTAGCCGAGCAGCAGTTTCGAGAGCGCCGCCGGCGAACGCGACCGCCACCAGCGAGGCCACGGTCGTCGTCCACGCCACGGCGGCGATCGCGGTGCGCGTCATCCGGTCGCGCCGCGCCTCGTCCTCGTCGTCGAAGTAGAAGCGGATGAACGCCTCACCGACGCCGGCGCGCAGCACGATGCTCGCCAGGATCACCGCCGTCAGCAGCGATTCGGCCGCGCCGTAGGACTTCGGGCTCGACGTGGCGCGTGTACAGCGGCAGCGTGATCAGGGCGAGGCCCTTCGCGAGAATGTCCCCGAACTGATATGCCGCGCCGGTCGTGACGAGGCGCTTCAGGTAGTCGCGCACGAGCTCAGAACCTACTCGCCCCCGCCGCCCAGGCCGCACGTCCCCACGGGCCAGCGCCACGCCGATGCCGAGCAGCGTCCACGTGATCGGGTCCTCGAGGAAGTCCGCGTACGTCCACGTGTGCAGCACCAGCGCCGCGAAGCAGGCCGCGAGGGCGATCCTCGGGCGGCGAGCGCCCGGCGCCGCGGAAGAGCGTGGCGAAGGCCGCGACGAGCAGCGCGACGTAGACGGCGAGGCCGACGATGCCCTGCTCGGCGGCGACCGTGATCGGGATCGTGTGCGAGGCCGAGACCGCGTTCGCGGCGCTCGCGTTCCCATGGCGTTTGTACTCAGTTTCGAACGAGCCCGAGCCGTAGCCCCAGAGCGGTCGATCGGCGAACAGTTCGAGGCCGCCGGCGATCAGCTTCGTGCGCCCGCTCGTGGCGTTGCTGGTCGAGCCGCCCGAGCCCTTCAGGCCGAAGTGCAGGCTCGGCGGCGCCGCGATCACGACCACCGCCACGATCGCCAGCAGCGCGCCCGCGACGTAGAGGTCGCGCGCGCGTCCCAGCGATACGCCGCGAGCACCGTCATCCCCAGCAGCAGCGCCGCGATGCTCGACTGCGAGAAGCTGGTGATCAACCCCGCCAAGCAGCCAGGCGAGCACGCCCGCGCCGATCAGCACCTCGCGCCGGCGCCGGGCCCACAGCACGACGGTGGTGACGCGCGATCATCACGATCGCGAGGAACCGGCCATAGATGTTCGGATCGAAGAACAGCGAGTTGACGCGAAAGTAGTTTCCATATTGATCCGACGCGATCACCTTTGGATTTAGGAATAGCGTCTTACGGTAATACTCGACGAACCCGATCCCAGCGAACACGATCGCCAGCGCAACCGCGACCCCCAGGCACTTCAGGATCAGCTCACGCGTCCAGCGCACGTCGCGCAGCAGCATGAACAGCAGGCCGAAGGGGATGTAGAAGAAGGCGATGTTCTCCGCCGCCTTCGTGTGGTCGGTCGAGTAGATGGCCTGTAGTGCATAAAGCACCACCGCACCGAGCAGCAGCCATTCGAGCGCGATCGGGCGCTGCCTCGGGGTTTCGGGGCGCTGCCGGTTCAGCCACTGCGGCACGAGTTGGCCCAGCGTTCCGGCGGCGATCACCAGGTATAGAGGTATCAACAGATTGACTGTCCTGCCGTCTGTCGAGATCGGCAACCTAAAGGGGAGCGTAAATATCGCCAGCAACGGAAACGCATCCGGCCGGCGGCGCATCACAAGCATCAGCACACCGATCATCACGGCGGCGGCGAGCGCTCCCAGTACGTAGTTTATCATGGCCTGACCAAGGTGAATCCGGTGGGTGAAAGCACCGCGCGACGCTGTTCGTGCAGGTATACCCGCACGTGATATTCACCCGCGGGCGCAGGCACGCCGGTGTTGAGGGGCGTCACGATCGTGGTGCCGTCCGGCCCGGCGGCGACCGTTTTGATGTGCGCCGTTCCCTCGCGGCCGTTCCAGCGCAGCGAGAACTGTTTGTACCTCGCCACCGGCCGAGCGCGCACGAGCGTGGCGACCGTGCGTTCGTCGGAGTCGAGGATCGTGACCGTCACCCGTTCGGCGTTTGCGAGCTTGAACGAGATCCGCTCCGCTTTGATGTGCCCCGCCGGCACAGGCGCGAAGATCGGCGTCAACTTGAAGCTCTGCACCGCCGTCGGTGTGTGCTTGAGCCGCTGCGTGATCACAAAGGCGGCGAGGCAGGCGAGGACTAGCGCCGCGAACACGACGCGAGCCAGTGGATCTGTCTTGGTCAATCCCCGCCGCCCAGCGCGAAGCGCTCGACCGTGTCCGAGCGCAGACCGAGTCGCAGCGTCTCCAGCGAGAGCACGTCGGCGGGCACGATGTTGCCCAGATTGCACTCCGTGCCGAACTTCTGCAGCAGCCACACCTGCTGCTCGCGCCGGGGCGCCTCGAAGATCAGCTGGTCGGCGTCGATCGCGTGCACGATCTCGTCGATCAATCCGGTCCGCACCTCTCCGTCGGCACGGTAGATCCCAGCGGTACCCGACTCGCGCGCCTCGGCGATCACCTTCCAGGCGCCCGCCTGCAGGTCGCGTTCGATTTGTTCCACCCACACGTACGGCGCCATGATGAAGTCGGCATCCTTGCTGCCGACCTCCGACAACACGACGAACCCGTTCGCGACAAGTGAGCGGATCAGGTGGCTCTTGACCTCTCCCTCCAGCGCAATCGTGCCGTCGGAGACCTCAACGTGTCCCAACCCCAGCTCGCCCAGCCACGCGATCAGCCCCTCGACCCTGCCCTGGCGCACCGCCAGCTCGGTGAGCGTCCCCCCCAGCACGACAGGAATACCGTGCGCGGCATATCGCTTCAACTTGGGCTTGAGATTCTCGCTCACGAGCGCCGTGCCCCAGCCGAGCTTGACGATATCCACCGCCGGCCCAGCGACCTCGAGCAGGCCATCGACCT
Source organism: uncultured Solirubrobacterales bacterium (assembly GCA_963813745.1). Classification (GTDB taxonomy): domain Bacteria; phylum Actinomycetota; class Thermoleophilia; order Solirubrobacterales; family Solirubrobacteraceae; genus Palsa-744. Next base: position 250,782 of record CAWEZW010000002.1, on the reverse strand, counting down.
CGGCGACCGACAGCCCGCGGTCGATCACGTGCGTCAGGCCCCGCTCGCGTGGCTTCTCCGAGCGGTCCGGAAGATCGAGGAACGGAGTTATCGGCATCTACCAGAGTCGGTTGCGAGTTTGCCTTCCCGCCTGGTTCCAGGGGGGGAGCCTTTGCCGCCCGGACAGGCTGCGAACGGGACTTCTCTGCCCCTGTGATCTACAGGGGCGACCTTGCCGCCACAGTGGACCGCGATCGGGGCTAGGTGGTGATCACTGGCCCGTGGCACTGCTCGCACCGCTGCCTTCCGACGTTTCGCCGAGCGTCGCGGCCTTGTCTTCACCGGCGATCACCACCACCGTCGTGGCGGCGGCGAGCGAGGAGACGGCGCTTTCCATCGGCTGCACCTGCGTTACGCCGAGCGCCCTCGCCACGCCCTGCGCGTCGGCCCGATTCCCGCTCGTGTACTCGACGACCGTCGTCGCATGAGGTCCCGGCGGGGTCCCATTCAGTGCGGTCGCCCGCGAATAGCCGCTCTGCTGCAGATCTTTCGACAGGCTGTGAGCGAGGCCGTTGGTGCTCGTGCCGTTCAGCACCGCCACCGATGTGGCCGCGGGACTCGCCGCGGCCACGGGGCCTTCGCTGTGGTGAGAGCTCGTCTGCTTGTCGTGTGAGCTCTTTGTACTCGCGGTGCTCTTCCCGGCGCCCTGCCCGGCGGTTAATCCCTGCACGGTTGATTTACCGCCGCCGCCCGAGCTGAGAACCAGCACGACCGCCACGACGACGGCGATCACACCACCGAGGACCAGGATCGTCGCGCGCGCCGGAGATCGGCCGGCGCGCGGAGGATGGGACTTGATGTCCGTGCGCCGGGCGCGCGACTCGGCGCTCAAGCGCTCCGCCTGCCGAGCCGCGGCGGTAGTACCAGCCGCGGTGGCTCCCTCCACGGCACTTTTTCGGACCTGGCCGGCGGGAGCGGGTGGACGTGAGGTGGAGGCGCTCCGCCGGGGAGGGGTGGAGGGCGAGGGGCCGGCGGCCTCGGCGGGCGGGGAAGTCCTACCGGCAGCAGACGAGACCGTACCCGTGGGCGGTGGTGTCGGCGCACGTGGAGTCGCGGTGGCTGGACCGGCCGCGCGCGCGGCCGCGGCAGCAGTGGCGGGAACCCCCGCGATCGGCGGCGGCGCAGGGCTCTGCGGCGGCGATCCCGCAGGCACCGCCGGCGCGGCGGGAGACGACGGAGTCTGAGTGCGAACCACATCCCAGCCCTCATGAGCCGGTGTGTTCTCGGATTGGGTGGCAGGCGTGCCCTGCGTCACACCACTCCCAGGGGGGATGTCAACACCTGGAGGGTCGGCCGAGGCCACCGGCAACCCAGGAGGGCTAACTGCGCCCGGAGCTCCCGACGGCGCTGTGGCGCCGGGAGTCGGTATGGGCGGCGATATGCCCGCGCTCGCCTCAGCCGCCGCGGTCGCGGGGGGGACTCCGCTCCCACTGGCCGGCGCGCTGGTGGGCGCCGGCGCCGCGGGCGTCAAAGGTGCGGGCACACCGACATCTCCCGTCTGGGGGACGGGGCCGGGCGCGGTGGTCGATGGCGTCGTCTGGCCCAGGGCCGCGGGGACGATCGTCTGGCCCGGGGTATCCGGTGTGGACGAAACAGGCCTTGCGGGAGTAGCTCCGGCGGCGAGCCCGGTCGTTCCTTGGTCGAGGATTGCAGAGCCAGCGCCGGCGGCAACCCCAGGCGCAACTTGACCTGGGGTCCCTGGGGGAGGTTGCCCGGGCGCTCCGGGGGTTGCCTGACCAGCCTCTCCGGGCGGGACGGGTTGGCTCGATACCGCCACATGCGTCGCCGTACCCGCGGCGCCGGCTGCCGCGGCCGCGGGGCGGGCGATCACCGGCGTGGTACGTGGCACCTGGCGCACCGGCGGCACGGGCGGGGATGCCTGCTGCACACGCGCCGCGGCCCCGGCGCTCACGCGCTGCTCCAGTTCAGCCGAACGCTCCGGCGCGCGTCCGGCCCACTCGCGCAGGCGCTTGAGCTCGCGCGCCTGCGAGAAGACGAGCAGCGCAAGGATCGCGATCCCGCCCAGCGCGGCGAAGGCCGCGATCGCACCGATCTTCGTGAACGTGTCCGAAAGCGATAGCGCTACAGGCAAAGCCGTCATGAATCCCGGGAGTGTATGAGGGGGGCAGGCGCATTGTGTCGGTCGCGGTCGCCGTTAGGGCTGCTCACGTCCTCCACGCCGGCGTCCTCCTGCGTGGAGGACGCCGGCGTGGGCATCACCGTCGCGGGGGACGAGAGCTCTCCGGGTACTAACACAGCCTCGGAATTCGACGGAGCGGGGGCGCCGCGGGTCGCGGACAGCTCGGACACCTTCGCCGCCAGTCCCGCGGCATCGCCCTCCAGCACCAGCAGTCCGATCTCGTCGAACATCGCCTCGACCGTCTCCACCGCCAGCGGCGCGCGCTCGGCAAGCAGGATCTTCTCGGCGACCGTCGGCGTCGAGCGCTCGTACGAGTTGAATAGCTGCTCGTGCAGCTTCTCTCCGCCGCGCGCCCCGACGATCTCTATATCGATGTCGCGATCGGGATCCAATCCGGACAGCTCGATCATCGCGCGCGCCAGCTCGAGGATCCGCACCGGCTCGCCCATGTCGAGTACGAACACCTCGGCGCGGGCTGCGATCGGGCCTGCAGTATCCCCAAGCGATCCGGAGCGGATGATCAGCTGTACGGCCTCGGGGATCGTCATGAAGTAGCGCGTCATCCGCTCGTCGGTCACCGTCACCGGGCCACCGCGCGCGATCTGTCGGCGAAAGATCGGCACGACGCTGCCCGAAGAGCCCAGGACGTTGCCGAAGCGTACGGCGTTGTAGTGGGTATCTTCCCAGCGCACCGAAGCCGCCTCCAGCGCGAACTCGGCGAGCGCCTTCGATGCCCCCATCACGGTCGCCGGCTGCACTGCCTTGTCGGTCGAGACGAGCACGAACCGTCCCACCTCAAGCTGGCCTGCCACATGCGCCACCACGCGCGTGGCAAGCGCGTTGTTGCGCACTGCCTCTACTGGGTTGGACTCCATCAGCCCGACATGCTTGTAGGCAGCCGCATGGAACACGACAGTCGGGCGGTGCTCGGTGAAGACCTCTCGCATGCGCTCCTCTTCCTTGCAATCCGCCAGCACCGCGGCGAGCATCGAGCTCGGCACGTGACGCTCGTCCTGGAGCTCGCGCTGGATCTGGAACAGGTTGTCCTCGGCGTGATCCACCAGCACGATCTTGTGCGGCTCCACCCGCGCGATCTGACGGCACAGCTCCGCGCCGATCGAGCCACCCGCGCCCGTCACGAGCACCGTCTCCCCGGCCAGATAGGCGCCCACCCGCTCCAGCTCCATCTGCACCGGCTCGCGGCCGAGCACATCCTCCACGCGCACCTCCCGCATCTGCCGCGCGAGTGTGCCGGCACCGCCGCTCTGCAGCAGCTCGAACACGGTCGGCAGCGTCCTCACCGGGATGCCACGCAAGCGGCACGCGCGCACGACGCGCGCGCGTGTTGACCCGGGGGCGGAGGGAATCGCAATGATCACCTCATCGGGCTCGGTCTCCCCCAGCACGCGCGGCAGCTCCTGCTCGGTGTTGCCGCGCACCTTCACCCCTTCGATCCTCAGTCCGCGCTTGCGCGGGTCGTCGTCGAGAAAGCCCACCGGCTGCAAGCCCAGCCCGCGGTTGCGCACAATCTCGCGCAGCACCAGGCGCCCGCCATCGCCGGCGCCGACGATCAGAACTCTCCGTTCGCCCTTGCCCCCACCGCGGAAGGCGGCCAGCGGGCGGCGCTCGTAGACCGCGCGCGCACCCATCCGCACCCCGCACAAGAACAGCATGCACAACAGACCGAACAGCACCACCACACCGATCGGCAGCACCACCGCCACGGTGATCCCGTGCGGGTAGCGGTGCACCGGGCGCGCCACCTCGATACCGACGACGCTCAGCAGGACGATCAACACGACCGCCCGCAGAACCGCCTCGTAGTCCCGCTGGCCGGCATAACGCCAGCGGCGTTGGTAAACCCGCGCCAGGACGAGCACGACCAGGCTTCCACCCAATACCCACCAAATCGTCCGTTCGAGCAGCAGCTGATAGTCGTGTGGCAGCTGCGAGCTCCCGCCTCCGCCGTCCTGGAAGCGCAGCGCGAACGCCAAGTAGTACGCGAGCGCGACCAGCGCCCCGTCCACCGCGAGCTGCGGCAGGGAATGTCGGTGTATGGGAAGGGCCGCCGCGCGGATCCGTCGGCGCATTGGCTGATTGTACGGGCTGCTCAGTCGCTCAGCGGGCTCAGCAACAGGTCCACCAGAACCCTTGGGTCACGGCGTACACGCTTGGCGGGGCCGGTGAAGGGATGATTGGGGATCTGCTCCCGAGCGCGCTTGCTCAAATTGAGCTCCTCAGGCTCTCGGAGCTTGCGCAGCCGGCCCTCCTCGATCAGGCGCTCGTCCACCGCGCCCAGTCGCCCCTCGAAGGTTGTGTAAACAGGTGTCCCGAGCGCGACCGCCTCGCGGTTCATCGTCCCTCCCGCGGAGATCACAAGATCCGCATACGCGATCAGTGACTGCGCGTCGATCGCTTGCTCGGGCACCCGGAAGCCTGACACCCTGGCCAGCTCCACGCGCTGAGACTCCACCCGCGGCAGCACCACCGGCTGCACTCCGTCAGCGGCGGCAGCACGCAGGCGCTGTAGCACCCGCGCGAACAGATCGTTTTCAAAGCGGTGGTAAAGCGACACCTCCGGCGGCGTCCTCACCACGACAATCGGCCGTCCCCGATCCAGACCCAATTCCTCGAGCACACGCTCCTCGGGCTCGAAGTCCGCCAGGTAGTACTCCTCCTTCAGGCCTTCGTACGCACGCACCTTGCCCTTCGCGCCGTATCGCTTCAATCGCTCCTGCGGAATCGCATCCGGCACCACCACCGCACGCGCCAGGCGACAGTTGACGTTGTGCTGCACCGTCGCCCACTCGTAGTCGAACATCGTCGCGCTCGGGATCCGCAACAGTGCTGCCGCCACGCTCACGTCATTGGAGCCATGGCCAAGCGCGATATCGAAGCGTCGCGCGCCGCGCCCAGCGCACGAGCGCGGCGGAGCGCGAGAAAAGCCCCGTGGCCTTAGCGCTCAACCGCTCGCCTCGATGGCGCCCAATCGCGGTGTGGGCGATCCCGAAGCGCTCACACAGCTCGAGCGTCTGAGCGAAGTCACGCGCGGTGACCTGCACCTCGTGACCTTCCGCGTGCAAGCGCTCGATAACCGGCCGCATCACGAGCACGTGCGGACTGTTCGTCAGGTCGATCCAAACGCGCATCGCAAACGGGACGGTATCGTTGCCCGGCGCATGCTCGTCCTCGCGTCGATCACCGAGTCGCTTGTCAACGCCTCCTCGCACTTCGTGCGAGATGCGGGGCTTCCCGGCATCTTCTTGCTGATGCTGCTCTCCAGCGCCTGCATCCCGATCCCCTCCGAGGTGGTCATGCTGTTCGCCGGCTTTGCCGTCGCCGACCCTACCCAGAGCGGCTCCAGCCATCATCTGACGATGGTCGGGATCGTGCTCGCCGGGCTGCTTGGCACGATGGTCGGATCGTGGATCACCTACGGCATCGGTCGCGCCGGACGCTTGGAGCTGCTCGAACGTCATGGCTCGAAGCTCCATATCGGACCTGGCCAAATCGCTCGCGCCGAACGTTGGTTCGAGCGCTACGGAGAGCCCGTCGTCCTGTTCGGGCGCATGGTCCCGCTGATCCGCGCCTTCGTCTCGCTGCCCGCTGGGATCGCGCGAATGCCGTTCTGGCGCTTCACCGTGCTCTCCCTGATCGGCTCGATTCCCTGGGTGCTCGCGCTGGCGTTCGCCGGGCACGCGCTCGGCAGCGACTGGACGAGCGTGCGCAAGGGCTTCCAGTACGTGGACTACCTGATCCTCGTGCTCGCCGTAGCTGCAATCGCCTATGCGATCGTGCGCAGACGACGTGGTGGCTCGGCCGATGAGGACGCCGAGACGGGGCGGGCGGGCGGGGCGGAGACCGATTCCGATGCGGCCGCCGACGCAGGCTGACCCAACGCGATGGGGTCCTCCGCACGGCTCTCCCTCCGCCACGCCCTGGCACTCGGATTGGTGCACGGCCCGACCGAGTTGCTGCCGATCTCCTCCTCGGCCCATACGATCCTGATCCCGTACCTTGCCGGCTGGCCCTACGGCGAGCTCGACCCGGAGCTGCGCAAGTCCTTCGAGGTGGCGCTCCACGCGGGGACCGCCGCGGCGCTGCTCGTCGATCTCCGCTCGGTCGAGTCTCATCCCGCTCTCGGCAGGGTTCTACGACGACTCGCTCCGCTCCGCCCGGGACGGACGGGCTCGGATCATCCGGCGTCCAGGCTCCCAGGCTCAGCCACGGCACCGGCGGACTTTTCCGCCCGCCAAGCGCTGCTCGTCGTGCTCTCTTTCATACCGCCGGCCGTGGTCGGCTACACCTTTGAGCAACCTCTCCAGCGCCGTCTCAGCGGACCCTCCACGATCGTCGCCGGTCTGCTCCTCGGCGGTGCGGCGATGGCGCTCGCCGACGCTCGCATCCCGGCCGGGACACGCACGCTTGAGCAGGCGAGTGCGCTCGACGGCCTGCTGCTCGGCCTGGCCCAAACCCTCGCGCTCATCCCCGGTGTCTCGCGCAGCGGCGCCGTGCTCACCGCGGCGCGAGCGCGCGGATTCAGCCGCTCCGACTCCCATACGCTCGCTCGTCGCACCGGCCTCCCCGTGATCCTCGGCGCCGGCGCGCTCAAGACCGTGCGCCTGCTCCAGGACGGCGCGGCGGGCCGAACACCGATCTCCGGCGGCCGTGCACTGCTCCTCGGCGGCGGCGCGTCCTTCCTGTCGACGCTCACGGCAACCCGGCTGCTCAGGCGTGCCCGACACGCGCAGCCCGCGCCGGCTCTCCTGCCCTATGCGCTCTACCGCGGCCTGCTCGCGTCGCTCGTAATTCGTCGTCGACGCTCGTTGTCCAACAGCGCACGCCTCCCGCGCCCGATGTGACCCCCGACCACATCACAGCCGCCGGCGCTGTTACTCAACTGCGATCGCACAAAATCAATAAAAATGTCCTCTCCAAACGGCCCCCTGCGTGCAACGCGCACACGCCGCCTGCGTCCAGCGCACAATAGGGGCGCATGACGATGCTCGGGACCCTGCTCGGTGGACGCTACCGCCTCGACGCCCAGATCGGGCGCGGCGGGATGTCGACGGTGTATCGCGCTTTCGACACGGTGCTCGAGCGCCCGGTCGCGATCAAGCTGATGCACCGCGAGATCGCCTCTGACTCCGCCCAGCTGGAGCGCTTTCGCCGCGAGGCGCGGTCGGTCGCGCGGCTCAGCCACCCCCACATCGTGACGGTGATCGACGCGGGTGAGGAGCCATCGCCGGAGGGCGCATTCGATCACGTGGGTGAGGACGGCGCAGGGACGGGATCGGGGAGCTTGGAGCTGGGGCGGGGACTCCCTATATCGTGCTCGAGTACGTCGAAGGCGAGACGCTCAAGGCCTTGATCCGCCGCGAAGGCCCGCTCGAGATCCCCCGCGCAATCGCTTACGCAGTCGAGCTCGCTCGTGCGCTCGGCGCCGCCCACGAGGGCCTGATCGTGCACCGCGACGTCAAGCCCCAGAACGTTCTGATCGGAATCGAAGGCAGTGCCAAGATCACCGACTTCGGAATCGCCCGCACGCTCTCTGAGGTTGGTCTCACGATGGACGGACGCGTGCTCGGCACGACCGACTACGTCTCCCCCGAGCAGGCGCTCGGGCAGTCTGTCACGGGCCAGTCCGACCTCTACTCGCTCGGGATCGTCTTCTACGAGATGCTCACCGGCGTCGTCCCATTCACCGGCGAGACCCCGGTCGCCGTGGCGATGAAGCACGTGCGCGAGGACGTGCCCGACGTGCAACTCGCGCGGAGCGAGGTCTCCGCCGCGACCGCCTCTGTCGTCGATCGCGCGACCGCCAAAGACCTGGCCCAGCGCTACCCCGACGCCGCGACCATGGTCGCCGATCTCGAGGAGGCACTCGCGATCGAGGCCTCCCGCACAGGGCAGGCGACCGGTGAGGTCACGACCGTGCTGCGCACCCTTCCCGGTAGCACCCGCCGGCGGCTGCCGTGGCGCATGCGCCACCCCGTACGCTGGATCGTCTCGCTCGCGCTGCTCGCGGTGCTCGTCGCGCTGGGGCTGGTCCTTGCCGCCGAACGGCACCCACCGCGGCGTCACGCCGGACGTGCTCGCAAGGCCCGGGCTGACCGCGGTGCCACTGGCGCAGACGGCGGCCCATGACTACAACCCATTCGGCACCGGCCCCGAAAACCGCGAAGACGACCAGAACGCTGTCGACGGCGATCCGAACACCAGCTGGAGCACCGAGCATTACTACGACGGCACGCTCAAGAAGGCCGGCGGCGTAGGCGTCGGCCTGTACATCGACGCCGCCCCGAATGTGGGCGGCAGAGAGGTCGAAATCCAGACGCCCACCCCCGGCTTTGCCGCGCAGATCTACGTTGCCAACCACATTGACCTCTCCCTGCCCTACGGCGACTCGACGCCGCTCACCGCGCGGGGCTGGCAGGGCCCGGTCGGGGAAGACCCCGACGTCCTGGGCGGCGCCCACATTCAGCTCGCGCTCGCCGGAGCGCGCTATCGCTACTACCTCGTCTGGATCACCAAGCTGCCGCCCAGCATGGAGTTCGCCTCGATCGCCGAGCTCACCCTGTTCAGCTGAGTGGGCGCTGCTCATGGCGCTCGATCGCCAGCCGACAGAGTTGGTTCAACAGTTCCGGGTAGGCGATCCCGGAGGCGCCCATCAACTTCGCGTACACGCTCATCGGCGTGAAGCCGGGCATCGTGTTCAGCTCGTTTACCAGCACTCTTTCGCCGTTAACGAAGAAGTCCACCCGTGCCAAGCCCTCGCAGCCGGCATGTTCGAACGCCTCCACCGCGAGCTCCTTCACCCGCTTTCGCGCGCCCTCGGTAATCCGCGCGGGCAACCTCAGTTCCATGCCGCCGGGCGTGTACTTCGCGGTGTAGTCGTACCAATCGCCCTTGAAAACGATCTCTCCCGGCTCACTCGCAAAGGCCGGCCCGAGCACGCCGCACTCGACCTCGACCCCATCTCCCAGCGCCTCGACGATTGCCAGCACGTCGTGTTCAAACGCCTGCTCGAGCGCCTCCCCGAGCCTCTCTGTCTCGGTCACCTTCACGATGCCGACCGAGGAGCCCAGGTGCGCCGGCTTGACGAACACTGGCAGTCCCAGCCCGGCGATCTCGGCGAGCACCTGCGCTCGCGCCGTGCGCCACCGCCGCTCGCGCACACCCATGTACTCGACCTGGTCCACACCGGCCGCTCCCATCAGCGCCTTGAACAACACCTTGTCCATGCACACCGCCGACGCCGCCACCCCAGCCCCGACATACGCCACATCGAGCGTCTCGAGCATCCCCTGCACGGTGCCGTCCTCCCCGAACGGACCATGCAGCGCTCCGAACACGACGTCCGCGCCGAGCAGGCCCTCTCCCGGACACACGCTCAGTAGGCGATCTTCATGACGCCACGCGCCGTCGCGTTCGATCTGCACCCACAGCACCTCGTGGCCGGCGCTCTGCAGGCCCTCGTGCACCGCGCGCCCGGAGGACAGCGACACCTCATGCTCGGCCGACCGTCCCCCGGCGAGCACCGCCACTCGCAGTCGCGCCCCGGTGCTCACTGGGCCGGAGTGGGGGTCGGGGTGGCCGCGGATGTCGTGGTGGTGGGGGTGGTGGGGGTGGTGGTCGCGGGTGTTGTAGTGGTGGTTGTCGGCGTGATCGGCGTCGTTTCGGTGGCTTTACCGATCGTGATCGTCACCGTCGCGCCCTTTTTCGCCTGGCTGCCGGCGGGCGGGGCTCTGCTTCAGGACGTGCCCAACTTTGATCGCTTCGCCCGTCGGTTCCGTCACTGTCTTGACCGCGAAGCCCGCCTTTTCGAGCGCGGTCGTGGCGGCCACTTCGGTCTTGCCTTCGACGTGCGGAACCGCCGCTTCCTTCGGGGCTTGCGCGACGACCAGGTTCACCTTTCCCCCAGCGGGCAATGTCGCGGACGGTGCCGGTGACTGCGAGAGCACCGTTTCCGGCGTCTGACTGGAGGAGATCTGGGGGGTAATCGCGCCGACCGTTAACCCCACGGTCGCGAGAGCCGCTTCGGCGGCTTTCTGCGTTTGGCCCGTCAGGTCCGGCACATGCACCTGAGCGGGTCCGCTCGAAACGAACACGGTGACGGGGCTGCCGACCTGCACGACGATCCCCGCGGAGGGGTCAGTCGAGACCACATGCCCCTGCGTGACCTTCGAGCTCGATTGTTCCTGCGTCGTCGGCTTGAAGCCGGCCTTGCGCAGCTTGCTCTCCGCCGAGGCGGCGGTGAGTCCTTCGACGGCCGGCAGCGCGGTGGTGCCGGGGCCGGCGGAGACCAGGATGCCCACGCGAGCTCCCTTCCTCACTTCGCTGCCGCTCGACGGCGTCTGGCTGACCACCACGCCGCTGGGGACCCTGGCGCTCGCGGTGCTCGCGGCGACCGGATCCAGGTTCGCGGTCCTCAGCCGCGCGAGCGCCACCGCTTCGGTCTCGCCGACGACGTTCGGCGTCGTGACCTTGCCCCCGGAGGACGCCACCAGCAGGCCGAGCACCACCAGCGCGGCGATCAGCAACAGTCCACTCCCCCACAGCAGCCAGCGCCGGCCGGCGTCTGCATCCTCGGACGGACGGCCGTTCTCATCGCTCAGGCCACCTGCCGGCGGCAGCAGCAGCGCGCCCGACTCCGGGAACGAGGCACCCGCCACGCCGCCCGTGGCCGGAGGCACGGCATATGGCTGTTCGGTGGCGAGCGCAGTGCCAGCAATGGCGCCGGCGAACGCCGTGCCCGCGCTAATTGGCAGCGCCAGGCGTGCCTGCTGCAGGGCGGCGATGAACTCGTCGGCGTCGGCGAAGCGCTGCGCCGGATCCTTGGCGAGGGCACGCAGCACGACCGCATCCAGCGCCGGTGGCACGCCCGGCTGGAGCTCGCTCGGCGCTCGTGGCTCGGCCGAGACCTGCTTGAACGCGATCGCCACCGCGGTCTCGCCGTCGAACGGAACCGTCCCGGTCAGCAGCTCGTACAGGATGATCCCCACTGCATACAGGTCAGAGCGCCCGCTGACCGTGTGTCCCTGGGCCTGCTCGGGTGAGAGGTACTGGGCGGTGCCCATGATCGACCCCGTCAGCGTCATGTCCGAGGCGCCCGCCTTGGCGATCCCAAAGTCCGTCACGCGCGCGCGGCCCTCCTCGTCGAGGATCACGTTGTGGGGCTTCAGATCGCGGTGGATGACGCCACGCTTGTGCGCAAAGCGCGCGGCGCGCAAGATCTGCGTGACGATGTCGATCGCAGCGGCCGGCTCGAGCGCTCCCTGCTCGCGCACGACCGTCTTCAGCGAGCGTCCGGCGACATACTCCATCGCGATGTAATAGGTCCCGTTCCATTCGCCTCGGTCGAAGATCGCAACGATGTTCGGGTGCGAGAGCCCGGCGGCACTCGATGCCTCGCGCCGAAAGCGCTCAACAAACTCCTGGTCTTCGGCGAAATGGTGGTGCAGCACCTTCACCGCGAGCTGGCGGCCGAGCAGCTGGTCTTCGGCGAGGTACACGTCTGCCATCCCCCCCGAGCCCAGTCGCGAGAGCACCCGATAGCGCCCATCGATGATCGTCTCAGGCTCAATCATGGAGCAGCACTTCCATCACTTCCCTGGCGACCGGCGCCGCGAAGGCGGCGCCCTGTCCCGGAACGTGTTCGAGGGTCACGGCGATCGCCACGCGCGGGTTGGAGGCGGGCGCAAACGCGATAAACCAGACATTGTTGATCGCTGTACCGATCTGCGTCTCGGCGGTGCCGGTCTTGCCCGCGACCTGCACCCCGGGAATCTGCGCCTCCGTGCCTGTGCCTTCATTGACTACCGCCTCCATCATGCCCGTCACTGCAGACGCGGTCGACGGCTTCATCACGATCGACTGCACGCGGGGAGAGATCTGCTGCACGGTGCGCCCTTCGGGATCGACGATCCGTTCGGTCAGATGCGGCGCCATCAGCCTGCCGTGGTTAGCCACGGCAGCGGCCACCTCCGCCATCTGCAGCGGGACCACCGCGAGTTTGTCCTGCCCGATTCCCATCCGGCCGACATCCACGCGCGGGCTCGTGGGCGGCAGGATCCTTTCGCCGAGATACTCGCCGCTGGCGGACATTTCTTCGGCCGGGTAGTCGAGCTCGGGCTTGCGATCGAAGCCAAAGCGGTTCATGTAGCGCGCCATTGTCCGCTTACCCAGCTTCACGGCAACCTGCGCCCACACGGTGTTGACCGATTTCGTCAGCGCTTCGGTGAGGCTGATCTGTCCGAAGCTCTCGCCGTCGTCGTTTCCCAGCGGCACACCGGAGACCGGTACGTCATTGCGCCCGCTCAGCGTTGACTGGGGGTGAACTGCCCCGTGTCGATCGCCGCGGTGGCGGTCACTACCTTGAAGGTCGAGCCCGGGGCATAGCCGAACTGGACGGCGCGGTTGACCAAAGGCCTGCCCTGCGTGTCTTTCGTGAGCTTTTCATACACGCCCGGCGAGGGCAGCCTGTTGGGGTTATAACTCGGCGTCGAGACCATCACCCTCACCGCTCCGTCGCGCGGGTCGAGCGCGACCACCGCGCCATGGTGTTCCCCCAACGCCGTGATCGCCTTCTGCTGGGCCTTCGGATCGAGCGCGGTGATGACTTCGTCACCCTGCGGTCGCTTGCCCTGGAGCTGGTTGAGGATCGTCTGCAGGTTCGTGGCAGTCTGACCGTTCAACGTGGTGTTGCGGAAGCGCTCCAGCCCGGTTTGGCCAAGGTCGGTGTACGAGTAGCCGATCGCGTTGGCAAACTCTTCGCCCTTTGGATAGGTGCGTTCGTAGGTCCCTGCGGAGCCTCGCACGCTGCGCGCGAGCACCGTGCCGTCGTCAGCGACGATCGGCCCGCGGGCGATGCGTTCCTGCTCCAGCAACGCGCGCTTGTTGAGCGGGTTGCTGCGCAGTGAGGACGCTTCAAAGATCGTCCAGCGCGAAGTGAACGCGATCAACAGCGCGAACAGGAGGACGACTAGTCCATACAGACGAACGATTGGGCGGTTCATCGCGAGCGCCTCATTCGAGCTCGCCCCGTTCGAGACTGCGCACCAGTTCTGTCGCGTCGCCTTCTGAGCGCAGTGAATGATCGAGTAGCGTCCGTCGCCGCCGGGCGCTCAGCGTCGAGGCGCTCACCCCAGTGACGAAATCTTTGCTGTACAGCTTCACGCCGCCGGGCAATTCATATGGAAAACCGCTGAACAGCGTCACCAGTCCGCGGCTGTTCGTGCCGATGAAGTAGACCGACTGTGCGCCACAATACGCCCGCGGCGAGCAGAGCCAGAACCCCGAACACGACGCGGCCACGCCGCGCGCCGCAGACGGCGCCGATGAGCGCCTGGCGGCTCGCCGGGGCGGACGGCGTGGCGTGCTGGGATGACGCGGGGAGGGGCGGCCACCGGGTCATCCCAGTGGGTGGGATTATCGGCGTAGGTTGGGCTGCCGTGCTCTGGGGATGCAGCGGCGGAGAGCACTCAGGCGGCCCGGACGGGTGGGTAGTGGAAAAACTCCCAGCCTCCTCGCCGGTCCGGGTGAGGGGCGTCGCTTTCGATCCGTTCGCTCCCACCGCCGGAATGCCGGTCAACGTGGCCGAGTCATCTCCGAGCGGGGGGCGGCGACCATTGCAACCTCCTCGACACGCAGCAGCACAACCGTGATGTTGTCCCGCCCACCCGCCTCGTTCGCCGCCGCGATCAGCGCCTCGCCGGCGTCGCGCAGCTGGGAGTGGGCAAGCATGATCTCAGTGAGGAGCGCGTCTGGGACCATCGTCGTGAGACCGTCGCTGCACAGCAGATACACGTCGCCGTCGCGAGCCCGATAGGAGCGGGTGTCGATCTCGACCTCCGGCTCCGGGCCCAGCGCGCGTGTGATGACCGAGCGCTGAGGATGCTCGACGGCCTCCTCGGGCGTGAGCTTGCCCTGGCGTATGAGCTCATCGACGAGCGAATGATCGTCGGTCAGGCGCAGCAGCTCCCCGTCGCGGAGACAGTAGGCGCGGCTGTCGCCCACATGTGCGATCGCCACCTCCTCGGCACCCACGTACACGGCGGTGAGGGTCGTGCCCATACCCGCGTGCTCGGCACTCGCCTGGGAGCGCTCGTGGATGCTGACGTTCGCCCCGTGGGCGCACGCGGCGAGGGCGGCCTCGGCGTCCGTGGTGTCATCGAGGCCATCCTGGAAGGACTCGATCGCAAGCCGCGAGGCGACCTCTCCAGCCTGTGCCCCGCCCATGCCGTCTGCCACCACGAACAGCGGCGAGCGTGCGAGCATCGAATCCTCGTTCGCACGGCGCTGACGCCCGGTGTCGGTCCCCACGTACTGCTCGGCGACGCGGAGCATCGTGATCAATCCACCTCGAACACGAATTCGCTGTCGCCGATGCGCACACGGTCGCCCGGGTGCAACGGCCTTCCTGTCTCCAGCAGCTCCTCGTTGAGGTAGGTGCCGTTGGTTGAGCCGAGATCCTCAATGACCACTATGTTGCCCTGCTCGTACACGCGAGCGTGCCGCGAGGAGGCAAACGGATCCTCCAGGCGGATCTCGGCGCGATCGCCGCGCCCGAGCACGATGTCTCCGTCGAGGTCGTAGATCATCCCGGGGTCGTGGCCCGGGTGCGCGCTCGACCACCAGCTTCGGCGCGCGGTGGGCGACGTCGGCGCTGCCGAGCACTGAGGCTGAGTACAGCCCCGTCGCGTCGGCCGGGATCGCCTCGCCTCCAATAGGAACCCCGCCCAGCCCGCCACGGCCCGCGCCACGCAGATCCTTCAGCGCGCTGCGCGCCACCCACAGCAGGAACAGGTAGAGGACGGCGAGAAAGCCGAACTTCAGTGCCACCGATACGGGTGCGAGCGTGGTCATCCGAGCTCGAAGACGATCTCGGTCGAGCCGATCTCGACACGGTCTCCCTGGCGCAGCGGCTGCACGCCGTGGATCGCGCGGCCGTTGACGCGCACGCCATTGGTCGAGGCGAGGTCACGGAGCGCCCAACCTGCGGGTCGGGACGAATCTCGGCGTGCCGGCGGGATGCGCCGGCATCGTCGAGGACGATGTCGCATTCACGACTGCGCCCGATCGTGCCGCCTCCGGGAGGGACAATCAGGCGCCGACCGCCGACCGCGAGCAGCGCGCGAGCAGCACGGCGTGTCTGGGCTTCCTCGAGCGGCTGCCTGGTACGCGCCGAGGTGCTGTAGATCATCGTCTGCCCGTGTTCGTCGGGCGCCGCGCGGGGGTCAAATGGGTCCGCCGGCGAGGAGACCGGCTCCTCGCGCGGCTCGGGCGAGCGCACCAACCGCGCCTGGATGCCGAATTCGCCGAGCGCCAAGTCTCTCGTCGGTGTGGAAGCTGATCAACGGCGGCGAGGCGAGGATCAGCTCCTCACGGCGGGCGTGCTCGAGCAGGTAGCCGCACAGCTCGTCGATCACCTCATGCTCGACTCCGTCGTAGCGCGCTCGGTCCTCCGGCGATAGCCACACCGAGTACTCGTTCGGCGCGTAGACCCGCGAGACCGAGGCGGTGCGGTGCTCGTCCATCTCGCGTGCGAGCTTGCGCGCGAGCTCCATCGGGCGCACCTCGGTGCGGAACAGGCGTCCGAAGCCGCCTTCGACGAGGCTGGCAATCGTGGTCTCAAGGCTCTTCAGCGGGTTCATCACAGGGGTGGACTGGGTTCGTCCGCGGGCCGACACTGCCCACTTTAAGGACCCACCTCGATGGGAGCGTACGGTGCCGGGGGAATTGCGGCGCAGAGCGTGTCCTGAAACCGTCCTCAGACGGGGCCGCGCAACGCGCGCGCGGCCACCGCGAGTGCGCCGCCGAGGATCGCGCCGATGACTGCGCCGCGCGGAGTCGCGGACACGACAGACACCGGTATCCGGCGTAGTGGGGCGCGCAGGCGAGCAGCAGGGCCACCGACCAGGCGCTCGCGGCCACCACGTCGAGCACGGCGCTGCGTCCGCGCACCACCCACGGCAGCAGAACCGCGGCCAGGGCCCAGACGGCCGCCCCGTACAGCACACCGAGGCCGAGGCTGGGGCCGACCACGTGCGTGGCGGCGCTGCTTAGGGATCCCTCCCACACCGCCCGCGCGGGCGTACCGGCCGGGACGCCCAGCCACAGGCGTCGGTCCAGCAGCGGCTCGGCGAGGATCAGCCACCAGTAGCCGAGCGCGCCGAGTGCGGCCCGCTCGGCCAGACGCGCGCGCTGGCCGGCCAGCGCGGGGAACGCGCCTGCCAGGCCCACCGCGCCGAGCGCCGGCGCCAGCGCGGCCGTGAGCCAGCCGAGCGCCGGAGCGGCGCGGCAGCAGGACCAGCGGAGCGGCGGCGGCCAACAACAGTAGCGCAGCGCCGGGACGGCCCGTCGCAAGCAGCCAGACGATCGCCGCGAGCGCACACCCCAGACACACCGCGCGCGGCAATGCGAGGCGACGCGACGGCGGCGATGGAGACTCCTCCTCCTGCATCGGATCCCGATCGGCCCAGGCCGGGGGGCACCGGACGACGTGTTGCGGGTGGTCGCTGCGCCGAGTCGGCTCATGATCGAGCTCGCCGTCTCCGCGCAGACCCGCGCCGGGGTGCGGGGTAGCTTCGCGCGGTGAGGCTACAAGGAGCCCGCAGTGGCGCGCACCACGGCGTGTGCGCTTCAGACCGCGCACGAGCGCCTCCTCGAGCGCCACATGCAGGTCCTCGAGCTCGCCCCGTTGCTCGGGCTCGGGCAGAAGCGCGAGATCGATCGCGCGCGTGAGCGATCGCGGCAGATCTCCACGACGACGCTCCAGCGGTTCGAGCCGGCTGCCGATGCGCCGCGCCGTCGCGGCCGGCGTCGCGCCGCGCACGGGGTTCACGCCGGAGAGACCCTCGTAGAGGACGAGTGCCAGCGCGTACAGATCGGCCGGCTCGCCGGCCTCGTGCCCCTCGCTCTGCTCCGGCGCCATATACGCGAGCGTGCCGAGCACGTCGCCGGTGCGCGTGAGCGCGTCTTCACTGGTCAGCCGCGCGCCGCCGAAGTCGGCCAGCTTGGCCACGCCACCGCGCTCGTCCGGCTCGTGGGGAACGAGCACGTTCTGGGGCTTGACGTCGCGGTGGATCACGCCGCGCGCGTGGGCGTGGGCGAGCGCCTCGGCGAGCGCGAGGGCGATCTCGAGCAGTTCCTCGTCGGTGAGCGCATCGGCGGCGATCAGCTCTGCGAGGGTGTCGCCGTGGATCAGCTCGGAGATCAGGTAGAAGGCGTCCTGGGCGGCGCACGCCTCGTGCAGGACGACGATCGCCGGGTGCGCCAGGCGCGCGCCGGCGATCGCCTCGCGGCTCGCGCGCGCGATGTCGATCGGATCCCCACCCGCCCCGAGCGAGATCCGCTTGACCGCCACCTCGCGGTGCAGCAGCTCGTCGTGGGCGCGCCACACCACCCCGAAGCCGCCGGCACCGAGACGCTCGAGCAGCCGGTAGCGGCCGAGCACCAGCGCCTCCCCCGGCGTGCCGTCGAGCTCGTCCCCGACACCGGCGCGCTCGGCGGCGCGCTAGCAAGCCGCGCGAATCTCGAGGTCGGCGCAGTGGCGGACGGACGTGTCTCAGAATCGCCCGGATCCGGGCCAGGTCGGGCGTGGACGAGGGTGTCGAGCGAGTCCACCGCCTCCCGCCTTCGCCGCCCGCAGGCCCACTACCTGCCTCGCAGAGCAGGAAAAAGCGCCGTGAGGGAGAAGTTGCAGGATTACGAGCCAGGTGGCCGCCAGTCATACTGGGCCACTTCGACAGCCCCTGTGAAGGAGTGATTGGCTTTTGTCGTTCTTCGACGATGGCGAGGAGACAGCGTCCCGGCCGCAGGCTCGAGCGCCGCGCCAGCCGCGGCGTCCGCAGCCGCGGCGTCCGCAGCATGGCGAGGACCCGCACGGGCTCGATCAGCACACGCTGATGGTGCGCCGGCGCGTGGCGGCCGGCGTCGGTGTGGTGCTGCTGATCGTGATCGTGCTGGTCGTCAACGGCTGCTTGAAAAGCCAGCAGAAGCAGTCGCTGGAAACCTACAACCGCGACGTAAGCCGGATCGCGCAGGAATCCGAACAGCAGGTCTCCAAGCCGTTCTTCGCAGAACTCGCCGACGCCAACTCGAAGTCGGCGCTCGACGTCGAGAACCAGCTCGATCAGCTGCACATCCAGGCCCAGAGCCAGGCATCCGCCGCCAAGGGCCTGAGCGTGCCGGGCGCGATGACCGGCGCCCAGCGCGACCTGCTGCTGGCGCTCGACTTCCGTGCCGAAGGGATCGCCAAGGTCGCGGGCCTCGTCCGCACCGCGCTCGGTGGGCAGGCCAAGCAGGCGAGCACGCTGATCGCGGGGGACATGGAGATCTTCCTCGCCTCCGACGTGATCTACTCCCAGCGCGTCGCGCCGCTGATCCAGCAGACGCTCGCATCCAACGGCATCCAGGGGCAGAGCACCGACGTCCAGCCGCTTTCTGCCAAACATCGGCTGGCTCGAACCGAACGACCGTCTATGCGCGTCTCACCGGACAGCCGGCCGGCAGTTCCGCGAGCGGCGGGGTCGCTCCGGGGCATCACGGCAGCGTGCTCAAGGGGGTGAGCGTGGGGACCAAGGCGCTCGAAGCGGAACCGGCGCTCAACCACATCAGCGGCGGGAGCAGCCCGACCTTCACCGTGATGGTCGAAAATGACGGCGAATTCCCCGAGACCGACGTGAAGGTCGATCTCAACGTGACGGCGGGAGGTAAACAGCTGAAGGCCTCCCACGTGATCGACACGACCGAACCCAAAAAGACCGTCAACGCTGAAATCCCCGTCTCCGGGATTCCGCCCAACGTAGCCTCGAAGATCGAAGTCCAGATCGAACCGGTGCCCGGAGAAACCAACCACGAAGGAACGAAGGGCACCTTCTTGGGGATCTTCGAATAGACCTGCGCCTTTGTCGGGTCCTGCGAAAAAGGCGGATGCGAGGGGCGCACCCGCACCGCCAGCGGCTAAGTTGTGCCGATGGCGAGCACGCTGACCGACACCCAGGGCATCGTCGCCCTCGCCGCCGGCGCCGTGGCGATCGTGGCGCTGCTCGCTTGCCTCGGGCTGGCCCTGGGGATGCGCCGCGTGCGACGCGCCCAGCGGGTGGTCCTCGGCGAGCAGGGCCAGCGCGACCTGGTGGATCACGCCGCCGCGATGCAGGAGGCGTTCGAGGGATTGCACGGGTACGTGGAGGATGTCGCCGCGCGCCTGGACGGACGTCTCGCCGGGGCCGAGCTCGCGCTGCGGGGAGCGATCGCCCATCGGGCGCTGGTGCGCTACGACGCCTACAACGAGCTCTCCGGTCAGCAGTCGATGTCGATCGCGCTGCTCGATGACGAGCGGTCGGGGATCGTGCTCTCCTGCATCCATCACCGCGACCAGGCGCGCGTCTACGCAAAGCTCCTATACGACGGCCGCGGCGAGCTGGAGCTCTCGCCCGAGGAGGCCGAGGCGGTGCGCCTGGCGCTTGCCCCGCCGGCGCGCGACGATGGAGTCTGAGGGACCATCCGGCGACCTTCGGAGGTCCACGTCCCACGTGCCGCCGGCGAAGAATCACGAGGTGCTCGGCGGGTGATACCCAGGGTCGGCTATCTCGGTCCCGAGGGGACTTTCAGCGAGGAGGCGCTGCTCTCCGGCGCCGCCCCGGAGTCCGTGCAACCCATCCCGCACGCAAGTATCTACGACACGGTCGTGGCACTCCGCGAGGGAGATCTGGAGGGGGCGGTGGTGCCGATCGAGAACTCGCTCGACGGCTCGATCAGCGTCACGCTCGACCTGCTCGCCGACGAGGCCGGCGAGATCCAGATCGTGGGCGAGACGTTACTCACCGTCAGACATTCGCTAATCGCCGCACGGGCGCTCGAGTTGAGTGAGATCGACACGGTCCTCACCCACCCACAGGTCCCAGGGCAGTGTGCGCGGTTCCTGCGCGGCGAGCTCGCCCACGCACGGGTCCTTCCCGCCAGCTCGACCGCCGAGGCCGTGCGAGAGGTGGTCGAGGATGCCCGGCCCGGGCGCGCCGCGCTGGGCACGAGGCTCGCGGCTGAGATCTACGGGGGAACACTCCTGCGCGAGGGCGTGCAGGACCGGGACGACAACGAGACGCGCTTCGTGTGGCTGGCTCGCCCAGGGGAGGGAGCGCCCACGCCGGCGCCGTTGCGCGGAGCCCACGACGGTGGCAGTGACGGCGGCGGCGGCGAGCGGCGGTGGAAGACCTCACTGGTATTCTGGGGTCCCGGCGCGGATAGTCCCGGCTGGCTGGTGCGCTGCCTGGACGAGTTCGCGCGCCGCGAGATCAACCTCACCAAGATCGAGTCCCGGCCACGGCGCGAAAGGCTCGGGCACTACATGTTCTTCGTGGACCTCGAAGGCGGCGCGGAGGCCGAGCGGCGCGCGAGCGATGCCGTCGCCGGCGTGCGCGAGATGTGCGAGGAGGTGCGTCTGCTCGGGTCCTATCCGGCGGCGTGAGGGCCTGGGGCGGACGGGTGATCGATACACTCCGCCCGCAGTGGATACCACCGTTCCACCTGTATCACTTCGGTCCGTGTCGTCAACTGATCACCGGCGACGCGGGCCTGACAGTGGCCGGGTGCTCGTTCTCAATGCGACGTTCGAGCCGATCAACGTGTGCTCGGTCCGCCGTGCCGTCGTGCTGCTGCTGAAGGACAAGGCCGAGCTGCTGGAGCGAGGCGGCTGGGAGCTGCACTCCGAGAACGCCACCCTCGCGCGTCCAGTCGTGATCAGGCTCGTCAGCTACGTACACGTCCCTCGCGACGCGCACCGGCGCAAGATTACCCGCCGGGCGGTATTTGCCCGAGACAGTTGGACCTGCCAATACTGCGGCTCGCACTCGAACCTCACGGTTGACCACGTGATCCCCCGCTCCAAGGGCGGGACCTCCAGTTGGGAGAACATCGTCGCCTCATGTGCTCCCTGCAACCGCCGCAAGGGCGATCGGCTGCCCAAGCAGGCGGGGATGCACCCACGGCACGCCCCGCACACCCCGCGCGCGGAGATCTTCATCCACGTCGCCTCACCGACGATCCCGGCGGCGTGGCTGGCGTACTTGCCGCAGGCGGCGTAAAAAGCGAGGGGCATCCTCGACTGGGACGCCCCTCGCATGCAACGCTGACTGGAAAGACCGAGACGGCTTGAAAGTGGCTGCCGGAGGGACCAGAACCGGCGGTCGTCTCGGGGTGTCCCGGGTTGGATTCCGCTAAGCGGTCCAGCCTCCGACCTAGCGGCCGGTCACCTCCAGGGTCCCGCAAAGACTGTCAACTAACGTACGGACCACCTCCTTTCTCTGGTCTGGCCAGAGTAGCGGACGGAGGTGACACCGAGCAAGTCGCTACCGTCCTCGCTATCGGTCCTCGGATGTGTCGCCGGCGTCGCTGTCGGCGTCGTCAAGATTGCCGGCCTGTGTGGCAGACGCCTCGACGTCGGACGTAACGCCGTTCGCGGGCGCCGCGCCGTTCGCGGGCAACTCGCCCGGCTCGACGGCTTCGTCGTCGACGACGAGCGCTATCGCCGAGACCACATCGTCCTCCTTGAGGTTCATCACGCGCACCCCGGTTGCCGAGCGTCCCTGCTGGGAGATGCCGCCGGCGGATGTCCGCTGGACCATCCCACCGACGCTGATGAACACAAGTTCCTGATGCTCGCGCACAACAAGCGCGCCGGCCAAGCCGCCCTTTTTCTCGGTGAGCTTGATCGTCTTCACGCCTTTGGCACCGCGGTTGGTCTTGCGGTACTGGCCGATCTGGGTGCGCTTGCCATAGCCGTTCTCGGTAACCACCAGCAGGTCCATGTCGTCGCGGGCGACGTCCATCGCGATCACCTTCCCGTCCTTGCCGACATCCATGCCGCGCACGCCCGTGGTATCGCGTCCCATCGATCGAACGTCGGCCTCGGCGAAACGCACGGTCAGGCCGGCGCGTGAGGTCATGATCACCTCGTCCTCGGGGTCGATTGCACGGACGGCGAGTAGTTCGTCCTCGTCGCGGATGTTGATCGCGATGATGCCGTCGGCTTTCATCGGGGTGTTGTAGGCGAGCAGCTCCGTCTTCTTGACCGTGCCGCTGCGCGTGGCGAACACGAGGTACTTCGTCTCGGTGAAATCGCGAGTCGAGAGCACCGCCTGGATCCGCTCGCCCTCGCGCAGCGGCAGGATGTTGACGAGCGCGCGCCCCTTCGCGGTGCGCTGTGCCTCGGGCAGCTCGTAGACCTTCGAGCGATAGATCTTGCCGCGGTTGGAGAAGAACAGCAGATAGTCGTGCGATGAGCACACGAACAGGTGCTCGATGAAGTCTCCGTCCTTCATGTCCATCCCGGTCACGCCGCGCCCACCGCGCTGCTGCTGTCGGTAGGTGGCCAGCGGCAGCGACTTGATGTAGCCGGTCTGGGTGATCGTGATCACCATCTGCTGATCGGCAATCAGATCCTCGATGTCGATCTCGTCCTCGGAGTGAGTGATCTCCGAGCGGCGCTCGTCACCGAAGCGCTCTCGGATCTCTGTCAGCTCCTCCTTGATCACAGCCAGCACGCGCGACTCGTCGCCGAGGATCGCGCGCAGCTCGGCGATCCGCTCGGTCACGTCGGCGTGCTCCTGTTTGATCCCGTCGGCCTCGAGCGCCGTCAGCTGGGAGAGGCGCAGGTCGAGGATCGCCGTCGCCTGGATATGGCTCAGCTGGAAGCGCTCGACGAGTTGCTCGCGGGCCGCGTCGCGGTCGCGTGAGCCGCGGATCAGCTCGATGATCGCGTCGAGGTGCTCGAGCGCCGTCAACAAACCCTCGAGGATGTGCGCCCGTGCCTCCTTCTCGGAGAGCTCGTGCTTGGTGCGACGGACGATCACCTCGCGCTGGTGAGCCACGTAGTTGTGGATCACCGCTCGCAGATTCAGCGTGCGCGGGACGTTGTCGACGAGCGCGACCATGTTCACGCCGAATGTGCTCTGCATCGGCGTGTGCTTGTAGAGCTTGTTGAGCACGACCTTGGGTATCGCGTCGCGCTTGAGCTCGATCATCAGACGCATCCCGCGCTTGTCCGAATAGTCGTTGAGGTCGGAGATCTCGGGGATCTTCTTTTCGCGTACGAGCTCTGCAATCTTTTCGATCAGGCCACCCGGTCCCCCCTTCTTGACCATGAACGGCAGCTCGGTGACGACGATCGCCTCCTTGCCCTGCTTCAGCGGCTCGATGTGGGCGCGAGCCTGGATGCGGACCCGGCCGCGGCCGGTCTCGTAGGCATCCTTGATGCCGGCCCGGCCGAGGATGATCCCGCCCGTCGGGAAGTCCGGGCCCTTGATGTGGCGCATCAAGCCCTCGACCTCCATCTCCGGGTCGTCGATGTAGGCGATCGTCGCGTCGATCACCTCGCGCAGGTTGTGCGGCGGGATGTTCGTCGCCATGCCGACGGCGATCCCCGAGGAGCCGTTGACGAGCAGGTTCGGGAAGCGCGCCGGTAGGACCAGCGGTTCACGTCGCGAACCGTCGTAGTTGGGGGCGAAGTCGACCGTGTCCATGTCGAGGTCGCGCAACATCTCGGTGGCGATCCGCGCCAGCCTTGCCTCGGTGTACCGCATGGCGGCGGCCGGGTCGTCGTCGATCGAGCCGAAGTTGCCCTGTCCGTCAACCAGCTCATTGCGCATCGAGAACTCCTGGGCCATGCGTACGAGCGTGTCGTAGATCGCGGAGTCGCCGTGCGGGTGATAGTTGCCCATCACCTCGCCGACGATCTTTGCGCACTTGGCGTAGGAACGAGTGGGTCCGAGACCGAGCTCGTTCATCGCGTACAGCACGCGGCGATGCACGGGCTTCAGACCATCGCGCACGTCCGGTAGCGCACGTCCGACAATCACCGACATTGCGTAGTCGAGGTACGCCGTGCGCATCTCCTCCTCGAGCGCGCGCGGTTCGACGTTGCCGCCGCTCAATGTCTCAGGCGTCGCCATCAGGTGCCCTCATGACCTGCGCTGGCCGAAACGGGGATGCTGGCCGAAACGGGGATTCGCGGCGAAGGCGCGTGTCCCCCGGCTTCGGTCGAAGGCGAGTGTCGCCCGGCTTCGGTCGGCGTTCTCGAACTCATCTCATACGTCCAGGTTTGCCACTGCTCGCGCGTTGTCCTCGATGAAAGCCCTGCGCGGCTCGACCTGGTCGCCCATCAGCATCGAGAAGATGCGGTCGGCGGCGAAGGCGTCCTCGAGCGTGACCTGTGCCAGCGTGCGCGTCGAAGGGGCCATCGTGGTTTCGCCGAGCTGGTCGGCGTTCATCTCGCCGAGGCCCTTGAAGCGCTGGAGTTTGATGCCCTTCTGCGCAACTGTCATCACCGCTGCGCGGAGCGCCTCGAAGGTCGGTGCGCTCTCACGGGCGTCGCCAAGGCGGACGTCGAATGCAGGCGTGCCGGCGAGTTCGATCAGTTGGGCGTGGACGCGCGCCAGCTGGCGGTACTCCTGGGAGTCGAACAGAGCGCGCTTGATGCGGTGCGTGCGGGCGAAGCCGGTCGCGGCTTCCACGGCCTTGACGCGTATCTCGAGGGGGTCCTGCTCGACCAGCAGCTCGGTGGCGTGTGTCTCACCGTCGACATCGGCGCGCTTGAGCACCTCGATTGCCGCGTCAGTACTCATCACCTGTTCATCGAGCAGCGAGGACTCCTCCAGGAACAGCACCATGTCGTGGCCATGGACGGCGCGCAGCGAGGACGACCAGCCCTCGTACTGCTTGAGCAGCCGGGAGAAGCGCTGCCAACGGGTCTCGGTCAGCTTGAACTGGGTGCCGTGGCGGTCGAAGACCTCTAGCTTCTCCCACTTGTCCGAGAGCAAGATCTCCTCCAGCTCCGAGTCCTTTTCGATGTACCGCTCGCGGGCGCCCTGCTTGAGCTTGTAGAGCGGCGGCTTGGCGATGTAGACGTAACCAGCCTCGATCAGCTCCTGCATCTCGCGGAACAGGAGGGTCAGCACGAGCGTTCGGATGTGGGCGCCGTCGACGTCGGCGTCGGTCATCAGCACAACCTTGTGGTAACGGGCGTTCTCGATGTTGAACTCGTCGCGCACGCCGGTGCCGATCGCGGTTATCAGCGCCTGGATCTCGGTGTTCTGGAGAACCTTGTCGATGCGCGACTTCTCGACGTTGAGGATCTTGCCGCGCAGCGGCAGCACGGCCTGCGTCGAGCGGTCGCGGCCCTGCTTGGCCGAGCCGCCGGCGGAGTCGCCCTCGACCACGAACAGCTCCGCCAGTGAGGGGTCCTTGACCGAGCAGTCGGCGAGCTTGCCAGGAAGCGTGGAGTTCTCCAGCGCCGACTTGCGCCGGGTCAAATCGCGCGCCTTGCGGGCGGCCTCGCGGGCGCGCTGCGCCTGGACGGACTTCATGATCACCGCGCGTGCCTCGGACGGGTTCTCCTCGAGAAACTCACCAAGGCCGGTGTTGACGATCGACTCGACGAACCCCGCCATACCCGGGTTGCCGAGCTTGGTCTTCGTCTGGCCCTCGAACTGGGGGTCGCGGAGCTTGACCGAGATCACCGCGGTAAGCCCCTCGCGGACGTCCTCGCCTGACAAATTGTCCTCTTTCTCCTTCAGCAGGCCCTTCTCGCGCGCGTACTTGTTGAGCGTGCGTGTCAGCGCCGAGCGAAAGCCCGACATGTGCGAGCCGCCCTCGCGAGTGTTGATGTTGTTGGCGAATGAGTGAATCGACTCTTGATAGGAGGAGTTCCACTGCATCGCGATCTCGGCGGCGCCTTCCTCGCCCTCACCGGCGAAGAAGATCACCTTGCGGTGGACGGTGTCCTTGTTCTCGTTCAGGTAGGAGACGAAGTCCTCGATGCCGCCCTCGTACTGGAACTCGGCGGAGTGGCCCTCGCCACGCTCGTCGATGATCGAGATCTTCAGCCCGCGCGTGAGGAAGGCGGTCTCGCGCAGACGCTCCTCGAGCGTGTAGAAGTCGAAATCGAGCGACTCGAAGATGTCAGCGTCCGGAAGGAAGGTGACGGTGGTCCCGGTGACCCCGTCACCGGGCAGCTTCTCGCCCTTCTGAAGCTCGTTCTGGGGCGCGCCGCGCGAGTACTCCTGCGACCAGTTGTAACCATCGCGGCGGATCTCGACGAGGAGATGTTCGGACAGCGCGTTGACGACCGACACACCGACGCCGTGCAGGCCGCCGGAGACCTTGTAGCCACCGCCGTCGCCAAACTTGCCGCCGGAGTGGAGCACGGTGAGCACGACCTCGACCGCCGGCCGACCCTCCTTCTCGTGCATCGCGACGGGAATCCCGCGCCCGTTGTCGACGACGGTCACCGAGTTGTCGGGGTGGATCGTGACGGAGACCTCGGTGCAGTAGCCGGCGAGGGCCTCGTCGACCGAGTTGTCCACAACCTCGTAGACGAGATGGTGCAAACCCATCACTCCGGTCGAGCCGATGTACATGCCCGGGCGCTTGCGGACGGCCTCGAGGCCTTCCAGCACCGTTATGTCTTGTGCGTCGTAGCCGGCGGAGACATCCGTCATCGACGGATCGTTGGCGCCACCCTTGGTGGCTCCCCCGTGCTCAGAGCTGTCGCTGCTGGTGGTCAATGGTCCCTCGATGACGTGAGAACGCCCCGGATTCCCGAGTCCGAAGACCGCGGGCCGGGGCGAGGAAAGTGTTTATAGAACAATAGCACATCCGGGCCCGGGAGTCGTACTCAAAATCAGAAAAAATCCCTGCAAATCGGCACAAAAACAGGATACGTACAGACCTCTGTCACGGACCCGGGGAGGCGCGCCGTTAGACTCGGCCCGTAAGCATCGCCGGCGCAGGCTCAACCGGTCCGGCAGCGCAGCTCGCGGATCGCGTCCTCACCGAGCGCCGCGTTGAGGCTCCGGACGAGCTCGACGGCCATCAAATCGAGCTCCTGGGCCCACACGGCGGCGGCGCAGGTCACCGTGAGAATGCCGTCACGCTCAGCAGTGGGTCTGGCCGCGGAGGAGATCGCCGCGCCGGTTGCCGGCGCCCAGATCTCCTGCACACGAGCGAGGGTGGTTGCCGGCGCAATCGTGGCCGTGAGCTCTCCAATGGCGGTGGAAAGAGGACGTGGAGCGATTCTCACGCTGCCAACGCCTCCTGGAGGATCGCACCCGGAGACACTCGCAGTCGCGTGACCCCTGGAGCGCAGGCGCCGGGGACATGGGCCAGGTCGGTGGTCGCGATCACACTCTGCCCGCCCGCGGAGAGCTCCCGGGCAAGCAGCTCGCGTCGGTCGGAGTCGAGCTCGCTCATCACGTCATCGAGCAGCATCAACGGCGTGCGACAGCGTTCGCGGGCGAGCACCGTACGCTCGGCGAGCAGCAAAGCGAGCAGAGCGAGGCGCTGCTCGCCCTGTGAGCCGTAAAGACGCAGCTCACGACCGTCGCGCAGCAGGGCCAGCTCGTCACGATGCGGTCCGTGGGTTGAGAAGCCTCGCTCGAGGTCGCCGGCGAGGCGAGCTTGCAGCTCGGCGACAAACTCGTCCTCGTCGAGTGCGCGCGAGCGGGGACGGTAGTCGAGGCTGGCAGTGCCCGTGAGGCCGAGTTGGGAGGCGCGCTCGGCAAACGTGTCGGCGAGGAGGGCAACCGCGGTGCTGCGGTGCTCGCTCAGCACCAGCGCGTGGCGGGCCAGCTGTCGGTCCCAGCTGGAGATGCTCGCGCGCGAAGCGCGGTGAGCGCGGATCCCGGCGATAAGCGCGTTGCGTTGGGAGAGAACCTGCGAATAGACGCGGCGGTCGGCGCCACGAGCGGGCCAGACGGCCGCGACGAACTGGTCGAGGTGGGCGCGACGCACGGCTGGGGCGCCCTTGAGCAACTCAAGCCGGTCGGGGAGGAAGACGCTCAGCAGCGGCCGGGTCTCGATGTCGATCAGGCGCTCGACGGGCGCTCCGTCTGAGCTCATGCGCTTAGGCTGGCCCGGCTCGAAGCCAACGCTCAGCTCGTGTTGATGGGAGCCATCGGCGAGTTGCACCACCACGCGAGCGGCCTGAGCGCCGAAGCGCACCAGCTCACGCTCGTTGCGGGTCCGTGTCGAGCGTCCCGTACAGCCGAAGTAGAGCGCCTCGAGCAGGTTCGACTTGCCCACGCCGTTGGGGCCATGAACTACCGTGAGGCCCTCGCCGAGGTGAGCTTCGGCGCGAGTGTAGGTGCGGAAGTCGCGCAGCTGCACGCTGACCACGCGCACCGTCCTGGTCCTAGCTCACGCGTTCAGCCTGATCGGCATGATCAGGTAGACGAAGTCCCCAGAATCGGGAGACTCGATCAGGCCGGGGCGCAGGGGGCTGATCAGCTTCAGGACGAGCTCGTCTGATTCGACGCTCTCCAGCCCGTCGCGCAGGAACTCCGGGTTGAAGCCGATCTCAAATGGCTCACCGTGGAAGGCCACGGGGATCGTCTCCGAGGCCTCGCCTACATCTGGGGTTTGGGCCGAGACGGTCAGCTCACCCTCGCGGAAGCTGAGGCGCAGCGGCGCGTTCTTCTGGGCGAGCAGACTGATACGCCGCGCCACACCTGTGATCTCGGCGCTCGAAAGGCGCAGCTCGTGCTCGACGGACTCCGGCAGCAGCTGACGGTAATTGGGAAACTGGCCATCGATCAGGCGCGAGGAGAGGATGATCTCGCCGAGCTCGAAGACGACCTGGTTCTGACCGACGCTGACAGCGAGGGACTCACCCTCAGCCTGCTGCGCGATCCGCGCGAGCTCTTGCAGGGCGCGCGCCGGCACGTTCGCCTCGAGGCTACCCTCCAGCGGAGCCTGCAGCGCTGTCTGCTTGACGCTTAGACGGTAGGAGTCGGTTGCGACCATCCTCAGCTCCTGTCCGGAGGCCGACATCAGGATGCCTGTGAGTACCGGGCGAGTCTCATCGCGGGAGGCGGAGCGGGCAACGCGCGAGATCGTCTGAACGAAAGCGTCGGCCGGCAGTGCGATGCGTGTGTCCGGAGATGGATCTGGAAGTGTGGGGAAGTCCTCGGCACGAAGCGTGCGCAAGTGGAAGGTGGCGGGGCCGGAGATCAACTCGACGTCCTGCTCAGCGGCGCGCAACTCGAGCGTCAGTTGATCGGCCGGGAGTGATCGCGCCACGTCGAGTAGCAGGCGCGCGGGCAGGACCGCGTTGCCCGGGCTGGCCACCTCAGCGTCCAGTGGAACACGCAGCCCGATCTCCATGTCGGTCGCGAGCAGCTCGGCGGTTGAACCCTCTTGGGCTGAGATCATCACACCGGACAGGGCTTGAACGGCACTTCGGGTTGAAGCAACACGGGTGACGGTTTGCAGTTGGTTGAGCAGCTCAGCTGCTGAGAGAGACAGCTTCATAAGACACCTTCAGAGAACGATAGGAGGTAGTAGGGGCTGTGAAGTTGTGGACTCGACCAGCATGCTGGCGAATCTCTGCTGCGGTTGTTGATTGGGTTGTGGATAGATTTTGGGGAGTCTCTCAGGAATGTCGGTCGGGGTGTGTTGGTTGTGATTGCCGGTGCTCGCAACCAAGCTGTCCACACAGCTTCTCCACAGCATCACGTGAGTCCGCGTCGGCGGCGATTCTCGCGGTCGTCCGCCGCCATGCGTGGAGGACCGTGGTGTGGTCACGACCGCCAAAGTGTCGTCCGATCGAGGGAAGGGACTCGCCGGTGAGCTCACGAGACAGATACATAGCCATCTGCCGTGGCCATGCGATTCGAGCTGTGCGGGCGGTGGAGAGAAGCTCTGCTGTTGAGAGTCCGAAGTGCTCGCAGGCGGCCGCCTGGATCTCGCCGACCGAGGTGGGACCTCGACGACGGTGTCCGGTGCTCACGGGGTAGAGGCCGTCGAGTACCTCCGTGGCGAGCTCTACGGTCAATGGCCGTCCGGTGAGCGAGCTGAAAGCCACGACTCGAATCAGGGCTCCCTCGAGCGCACGGACATTGAGCTTCACCCGTTCGGCAATCGTCTCGAGGACCCGCGGATCGGCGAGCTCGATGCGATCGTGGTGGGCTCGCTTGCGCAGGATCGCCAACCGGGTTGTGAGCTCGGGTGGTTTGATGTCGGCGACGAGACCGGCCTCGAAGCGCTCGCGCAGCCGGTCCTCCAGGGCTTGGAGATCCTGCGGCGGGCGATCGGAGCTGAGCACGATCTGACGGCCGGCGTCGTAGAGGGCGTTGAAGGTGTGGAAGAACTCCTCCTCGGTCTTGGTCTTGCGCTCGAGGAACTGGACATCGTCTACGAGTAGCACGTCGACTTGGCGAAAGCTTGTCTTGAAGCCGTCGGTGCGCCCGCCCGAGAGAGCGCCGAGGAACTCGTTGGTGAAGGCCTCCCCGGTCGTGCAACGCACGACGAGCCCCGGGTTGTGGGAGAGCAGCAGGCCCGCGATCGAGCTGAGCAGGTGCGTCTTACCGACACCGGGTGGTCCGCAGATGAACAGGGGGTTGTAGGCCTGGGCGGGCAGCTCGGCGACCGTCAGCGCGGCGGCATGAGCCAAGCGGTTGGAGTCGCCGATCACGAACTGGTCGAAGCTGAGCTTTGGATTGCCCAGCGGTCCGCTGGATCGAACCCCCCCGTCGGCCGCCGCGCGCGTGCCTGTGTGAACATCCGCCCGTGCACTCTGAGAGTCCGACGCACGCCGTTGCTCGTGCCAGCCGCCATCGCTCGATTGGGTTGGGTTGCCGCAGGTCTCCGCTTTATTGCCAGACTCGCCGCCTACGAGCTCGAGTACCACGTCCGGGCCGATGACGGTGGCGGCGCAGGACTGGAGAACCCTGCCGAAGCGATCATGGATCCACCCACAGGCCTGGGGTGGGGCTTCGACCAGGAGGCGTCCTTCCGAGAGATCGAGGGCGCGGAGTGCATCGAGCCAGATGCGGTAGGTCGACTCGTCGACGGCCGCGGCAAGCTCGACTTGTACGCGTGACCATATTTGCTCCAACTCGTCGTTCACGGCAGCGTCAACCCGCTCCTCCCGGGAGAAAGTGATGGCAACTATTCGAGGAGGGTCGCGAACGACCCGGTCTGGCGACTATAACCCACGTCCGAGGAGGCATCGTGATGGCTGACCGCAATTGGCGGGAAAAATCAGCGT
This sequence comes from uncultured Solirubrobacterales bacterium, assembly GCA_963813745.1. Taxonomy (GTDB): domain Bacteria; phylum Actinomycetota; class Thermoleophilia; order Solirubrobacterales; family Solirubrobacteraceae; genus Palsa-744. Next base: position 219,559 of record CAWEZW010000002.1, on the reverse strand, counting down.
GCAGCCCACCGGCCTATACTTGGGCGAACACTCCTCGCCGGATCGAGCAGGAACACGGCCGAGAGCGGAGAACCAGACTATGAAGCGCACCTACCAGCCCAAGAAGCGCAAGCGAGCCCGTGCCCATGGGTTCCGCGGCCGTATGCGTACGCGTGCGGGACGGCTCACGCTGAAGCGCCGCCGCGACAAGGGCCGTAAGCGCCTCTCCACCTGAGGTTCGCCGCGCGATGAAGCCGCGATCCTCCAGCCGTGGCCGGCTTTCGCGCAGCGCCGAGTTCGAGCGTGTGTACAGACAGGGACGCTCGACTGCCAACCGCCATCTCGTGCTCTACACGTTCCCCAATGCTCAGGTCAAGCGACCGCGGCTGGGCCTGTCGGTTTCCCGCAAGGTTGGTGGAGCCGTCGAGCGCAACCGCGTGAAGCGGCTGTTGCGCGAGGCGTTTGCTGACGCCGAGGCCAATTTGAGCCCCGGACAGGACATCGTCGTCGTGGCTCGCCCGCAGGCGCGCGAGCTGGCCGAGCGCGAGGGCCTGGCCGGGATCGCCGCTTCGCTCACTGAGTTGATTGCCCGCGCGGGGCTACGCCAGGGCACGACGGCGCTGCAGGAGCGTTTGTGAGCAGCGCGGCGCCACAGGGCCAACCGGCTACTCCGACGGTCGCCAAGCAAATCGCCCGGGCCGTGGTGCTCGCGCCGATCGTCGTTTACCGGCGGGTGCTGTCCCCCGCCCTGCCGCGGCGCTGCAAGTACGAGCCAACGTGCTCGCGCTATGCGGTCGATGCGATCAGGGAGTACGGCATACTTAGGGGCTTGGTGCTCGGTGTGTGGCGGCTGCTCAGGTGCAACCCCTGGAGTCACGGCGGGTACGATCCGGTGCAGGATCAGCGTGTATTCAAGATCGAGACGGATCGGTCTTGAGCTCGAGCTGAGCAGGTGCGCGGCCGGTGGCGGGGCAGTCTCCCTCCAGCCGTCGCTCAACGGCCGAGCATAGAGCCCCAAAAGCCGCATCACATAGTCGCCAGACCAGCCACACACAGAGCCGAAAAAGACACCAGACCGTATGCCGATCTCCGCGAACATCATAGAGCAGGCGTTCTCGCCCCTGATCAGCCTGTTCGAATCGATCATGGTGTTCATCCATGCGCATCTCGTGGGTGGGAGCTGGGGGCTGGCGATCGTGGGGCTGACCGTGCTAATCCGCGCGATCCTCGTGCCCGTGACCTTCAGGCAGCTGAAGTCGATGCAGGAAATGCAGCGCCTGGCGCCGCAGATGAAGGAGATAAAAGACAAGTACAGCGAGGACAAACAGCGCCAGCAGCAGGAGATCATGAAGTTCTACAAGGAGAACAAGATCAACCCGCTTGCCTCCTGTCTCCCGTTCGCCCTGCAGCTGCCGGTGTTCATCTCGCTCTTCTACATGCTGCGGACCGATCTGAAGTTCGATATCTGTGGCCCGCAGCTGCGCGAGCACTACACGCGGGAACTGCATCGCCCGATCACCTCGAACAGCCAGATCCCAGAAAAGGCCGTCCACGTGATGGGCCACACGGTCGCGGGACTGACGGAAACCGGCTGCAACGTCGTCTATCCGGGATCGGCCAAATTCCTGTTCATCCCTGATATCACCGCCAAGGCGACGGGTGCGGTCTTGATCGTGCTGATCGCCCTCTACATCGCCTCGCAGATCATCTCGACGCTGATGGCGACCGCCTCGGCCGACCCGAACCAGCGCCGCATGATGCTGTTGCTGCCGCTGGTGATCGTCGCGTTCCTCTTCCGCTACCCGGCTGGCCTGCTGGTGTACTGGATCACGACGAACGTCTGGACGATCGTGCAGCAATACTTCATCCGCCGACGTATCGGCCCGGCGCCACCGGTGGCCGGCAAGGGACCTGCGGCTGGTGGTATCGGAGCTCTCCTTGGCCGTAAACCCGACCAACCCCTCGGTACGGGCTCCAAGGGCGAGCCGGCGCTGGTGGGAGGCGGCGGTGGCTCCAATGGAGCTTCGGGGGTGGCGCCTCCGCGCTCGCCGCGCAAGAAGAAGAAGCGCTCGGGCCGGCGGCGATGAGCGGCGAGGATTCCACCGAGTCGGCCACCGGCGATGCCGACGCGGAGGAGTTGGAGCCGGCAGCGGCGCTCGAAGAGCTGCTCGAGGAGGTCGCGGGCGGGCTGGGACTCGACGTCGAGGTCGACGTGCAGGAGGGTGACGGGGTGTTGCGAGGCTCACTGCGAGGTGGGGACGTCGGCTTGTTCATTGGCCGGCGTGGACAGACGATCGACGCCGTCCAGCACTTGGCCCAGCGGATCGTATTCCCCGAAGGCCCTTCGCAGATCCGTGTTGTGGTTGACGCCGATGGCTATCGGGAGCGGCGTGTGGAGACGCTGCAGGCCGAAGCCGAGCAGGCGGCTGAGGAGGCGCTGCGCTCGGGCGGGCCCGTGGAGCTCGAGCCGATGCCCGCCTCGGAGCGGAGGATCGTCCACGAGTACCTGCGCGAGCGGGGCGGGGTGCAGACACACAGCGAGGGCGAGGAGCCGCAGCGGCGGCTGGTGGTCTCACCGCTCGTTGATTGACCCGCCACCGGACCGTTTCACGTGAAATCAAGTTCCCTCACTAAGTTGGGTGAGCGGTACGGGCTGGGAGGTGGCCAGCTGGCTCAGCTAAGTACGATTCTCGACGCGCTGAAGAAGGATGCGTACGCCCCGACGACGGTCATCGATGCCCACGAGGCCGTAAACGTCCACCTCGCCGATTCGTTGGCAGCGTTAGAGATCGCGGCGGTGGGAGAGGCTCGCCGGATCGCGGATATCGGCAGCGGCGCGGGATTCCCCGGTTTGGCGCTGGCCGTGGCGCTGCCCAGCGCCGAGGTCAACCTGGTGGAGAGCCAGCGGCGTAAGTGCGAGTTCCTGGAGCGGGTCTGCCTCGCGGCGGCGGTCGAGAACGCGCGCGTCGTGCCGGCGCGGGCGGAGGAGTGGCGCGATGGGATCTCGCATCACGACCTGGTGGTGGCCCGGGCGCTCGCGGCGCCGCCGGTCGTGCTCGAGTACGCCGCGCCCCTATTGAAGGTCGGCGGTGCGCTGGCCGACTGGCGGGGAAAGCGCATGCCTGAGGAGGAGGATCTGGCCGACCGGGCGGCGGAGGCGTTGGGCCTGCGCAGGACGGAGGTCCGCAGGGTCGTTCCGTTCGCGGGCGCGAAGGATCATCACCTGCATGTGTTTGTCAAGGCCGAGGAGACGCCGGCCCGCTTTCCAAGGCGCGCGGGGGTTGCCCGCAAGCGCCCGTTGGGTTGTTAGCCATCCCTGCGAAGCAGGCCCGCACCCCCCGGCCGGGGTACTTGATCGACGTCCGGGACCTGCGCTGCTAGCTTGCGAGGCGTGGGCACCGTGTATGCGATCGCCAACCAGAAGGGCGGGGTTGGCAAGACGACGACGGCGGTGAACGTCGGCGCGTGCATCGCCGAGGCCGGATACGGAGACGCTGCTGGTCGACGTCGACCCGCAGGCGAACGCGACCGTCGGGCTGGGTCATCTCGCGCACGCAGGCGCCCGGTCTGTACGAGGTGCTGACGGGCGAGGCGGCGGCGACGGAGGCGCTGGTCGGACTCGGCGATCCCCGGCCTGCGGGTGCTGCCGGCGGGCGCCGGGCTGGCCGGGCGCAAACGTGGAGCTGCCGCGGATCGAGGGCTTCGAGCAGCGCCTGCGCGAATGCCTGGAGCCGGTGCGGGGCATGTTCGAGTACATCCTGCTCGACTGCCCGCCCTCGCTCGGGCCGCTGACGGTCAGCGCGCTGGTGGCGGCCGACCGGGTGATCGTGCCGGTGCAGACCGAGTACTTCGCGCTGGAGGGGCTCGCGGGGCTGCTGGAGACGCTCGCGCTCGTGCAGCGCGAGCTGAACCCGCGCCTGACGGTCGCGGGGATGCTGCTGACGATGCACGACAACCGCACGCGGCTGGGTCGCGACGTCGAGCGCGAGGTCCGCGAGCACTTCCCCGAGCTCGTGTTCGACACGGTGATCCCGCGCAACGTGCGCGTGGGCGAGGCGCCGAGCTATGGGCTGCCGGTGACCCACCACGACCCGCACAGCGCGGGCGCGGAGGCGTATTTCGAGTTGGCGAAGGAGGTCGCGGCGCGTGGCTAAACCGAAAGCCGGGGATGGGCAGGGGCCTGGACGCGATCCTGTCGGTGTCGAGCGAGGGCGGGGATGCGCCGGCGGACGAGCTGCGCGAGCTGCCGGTCGAGCTGATCGTCGCCGAACCCGAAGCAGCCGCGCCGGCGGTTCGACGAGGAGGCGCTGCAGGCGCTCGCGGGGTCGCTCGGCGAGCGCGGCGTGCTGCAGCCGGTGCTCGTGCGCGCCGAAGCCCGGCGGCACGTACGAGCTCGTCGCCGGCGAGCGACGCTGGCGCGCGGCGCAGATCGCGGGCTTGGAGAAGATCCCGGCGCTCGTGCGCGAGCGCGACGACGCCGAGGCGCTGGAGCTGGCGCTGATCGAGAACATGGCGCGCGAGGACCTCAACCCGGTCGAGGAGGCCCGCGCGTGCGCGGCGCTGGTCGAGGAGCTGGGCCTGACGCGCGAGGACGTGGGCCGCCGCGTGGGGCGCAGCCGCGTGGCGGTGAGCAACCTGATGCGGCTGCTGGACCTGCCCGACGAGGTGATCGAGCTGCTGGAGGCGGGGCGCTGAGCGAGGGCCACGGCAGGGCGCTGCTGCTGGCCGAGGACCACGGCGCGCGCAGGAGCCTCGCGCGCGCGGCCGTGGCGGAGGGATGGTCGGTGAGGATCGTGGAAGCGCGCGCGCGCGAGAGCAACGCGTGCGGCTCGCAACGCAAGCGGGTGAGGACGAGGGCAAGGCCAGGACGGCGCGCACGCCGCACCCCGACCAGCTGCAGGCGGCACGGGAGATCGCGGAGGCGCTCGGCGGTGCGCTCGGCGCCGAGGTCGCAGGTGAAGCCGACCCGCGCCGGCGGCTATCGCGCGGAGCTCGAGTTCGCCACGCCCGAGGAGGCGCTCGAGCTCGCGCGCCGTCTACGCCCGCGTGCTGTGGCGTAGGTCGGGACGGTGCGGGCGATGGCGGGCGGGAAGCGGTCGCTAGAATCGGCGCCCGCGGGCGATTAGCTCAGATGGTTAGAGCGCTTCTCTGATAAGGAAGAGGTCCCAGGTTCGAGTCCTGGATCGCCCATATGGATCCTCTGCAAGCAACCGGTTGCCTCTCTCGGCAAAAGCAGGTCGGAAACTTCGGGCCGGCCAAAAGGCCGCGCAGTCGGCCGGCCGGACGAAGCTTCCGAGCCTGCGCCGGTTCGAGTCCTGGATCGCCCATATGAGACACCTGAAAGGAGCCACTGACGTAGGCGATGGTCCCTTTCACGAGGGGCAGCCCGTCTGGGTGGTCCAGGGTGACGGTTCGCAGCGAGCCGCCGAGTACGTTGGCGGCGCTGAGACGAGCGCTTGGTTTGGGGGAGCGCCAACAGTCTTCGTCGCATACACCGACACGCGCTCCGGCGAAGCCGTCGAGGTCGACCGCGTGATCCCGCGCGATGTTTAGCGCGTAGGCGCGCGCGTCTTTCCTCTGAGGCAGCCGATGTGCGCCCGCGGGCGCTCACCACGACAACCGCCCGCGCTTCGATAGCCGTCCCGCAAGCTGTGTCCGCCGGGGCTAAGGCATCGAGCGATCGCTGCCGATGATGGGCTCGTGATCTCCTTTACTCGCTTGCTCTCCCAGCTGGCCGGTCTCTCCTCGGCCGTCTCGCGTCGTCTTACGCTTGCACTCGCCTCGATGGCGACCTTGTCGGTCGGTCTCCTGCTGTGCGCCGCGCCCGCGGGGGCCATCGTGGAGACGCTGCCGACCGGTGTGGGCGCCGAAGAAGTCAAAGTCGGCCTGCAGCCCCCCAGCACCACGTTGCATGCCGGGGCCGAGGTGAACGGCGAAGAACCAAAAAAGTTCGGCAACCCAACCGGCGCACCGGTGGTTACATCGAATAAAACGTACGCGATCTACTGGGATCCAACCGACAACTATCACGGCGACTGGCAGGGCGTGATCGACACCTTCTTCCATAACCTGGGCGCCGGCAGCGGTTCGCTGGCCAGCGTCTACGCGGTCGACGCTCAGTACACGGACGCCGCCAACCAGCATGCCGATTACGCGTCAACGTTCCAGGGCGCCTATACCGACACCGACCCATATCCGACGAGCGGGAAATGCGCCGACCCCCACCCGCTTACTAGGCGATATCTTTCCGGAGGAAGAACCCGCCGCGATCATGTGTATCACCAATGCGCAGATCGAAACAGAGCTCGAAGCTTTTATCGCTGACCACAAACTTCCCACCGGCATGGGCACGATCTTCTACCTGCTCACTCCTCCAGGCGTCACCGTCTGTTTGGACGAAGGCGGTCCCGAAGGCCACTGCTCTGATTTCAACGGCACCACCAAGGAAATCATGGATTATGAAGACGCAAAGGCGAGTTATCCGGAAGAAAAGCTAAAGTACGAAAAAGAAGTGCTGCCTAAATACAACGAAGAACTGGCTAAATCAACGAACGAACGAATACGAAGCTGAACTGGAAGTCTACGTCAAAACAAAAGACAAAGACGAAAAAAACTCCAAAATAACCGACACCGAAGCCAAACCGTCGAACCGACAAAACCACCAAGCCTGTCGAACCGACAGAACCCATCAAGCCGGTGGCTACCTGGACTACAAAAACAGCTTCTGCAGCTATCACTCGGATATAAATCCCGGCAGCCCGGCAAATGGTGGTCCCGGCACGATCCTCTACGCAGCGATCCCCTGGATCGCCGGCGGTCTCGCCGATGGGTCATCTACCGCAGAGATGAGACGTCTGGCCTATGACTGTCAGGATGGAGGCTTCGACCCGAGCAGCAAACCGATCGAGGAAAAGGAGAAAGCAAAGGTAAACACGCTAAAGGAAGAAGAAGAATTCGAAAAAAAGAACTACAAAGAAAAAAGAAACAGAAGGAAGCCGAAGATGCTCGACGGCCCTCACCAGCAGGAGCCCAACCAGGTCAAATGCCCTAGCCCGGACGGCTATTGCGACACCGGCCTGGCCGATTTGATCATCAACCAGATCGGTGTTGAGCAGCAGAATATCGTCACTGACCCGCTGCTGAACGGCTGGCAGGATGCCGAGCGGCAACGAGTCGACCGACGAGTGCCGCAACTTGTTCGCGGCGCGTCCTCGGCGGCAGCGTCACCGCCAACCCCGAAACTTTTGCCGGCACCTTGTTCAACCAGTCATTCAATGGTGGCGACTACTACCTCAACGACGCCTTCAATCTGGCCGCGCTCAACCTTTCCTATCCGGGTGTCCCCTGCCTGACCGGCATACGCCTCGAACCAAAATTCACCGCCCCCGACCCGGTCAACTCCAATGAAATTGTCGGCTTCGACGGGATGGAGTCCGATATCAGCCTCAACGAGGGCACCGTCTACACCGGGGCGACGGCCAAAAAGACGTATGCCACCTACACGTGGAGCTTCGGAGACGGTTCTCCTGAAGTCACCGGCTTCGCCCCGGGCGCGCCGACGCAGAACTCCCCCGAAACTTCGTTCTGCGCCGAGCCGTGGCTGACTCCGTGTGCCGCGAGCACATTCCACTCCTACCAATATGGCGGCGTGTACACCGTTACGCTCACCGTGGTCGATACCGGTGGCAACAAAGAAAGCGTGAGCAAGGAAATCACGGTCGTCGGCCCCGAACCTCCCGCGCCGCCCGCCCCCCCTGCACCTCCCGCCCCACCGGCCGGCGGTGGCTCCTCCTCCGCCGGGGCTGCCGCGGGCACCTCGGGCTCGACATCCCCTCCCGTCACCACCAAGCCCGCGCTCCCCGGTCCGGTGGCGAGTGCCGCGGTCGTGTCAAGCTCGCTGCGGAGCGTCCTGAAGAAGGGCCTGGTGATCGGCTACTCGGTCAATGAGCAGGTCGCCGGTCAAATCCAGGTGCTGCTCGCGTCCTCGATCGCCAAGCGCATCGGCCTGCACGGCGCGCCGGCCACAGACATGCCCGCGGGCTCTGAACCGTCGATCGTGATCGGCAAAGCGATTTTGGTCACGACCAAGGGCGGACGCGGCACGCTGAAGGTCCAATTCGGCAAGAAGACCGCGGCGAAACTGCGCAAACTGCGCACCGTCACCCTGACGATCAGGCTCGTCGTCCGCAACGCCTCTTCCCGCACACCGCTCTCGACGACGGTGATCAGCACCGTCACCCTCTCGCACTGACGCTGCTTATAAGCCCTGTGGATGGCGCACGGCGTAGCCTTCCAGCGGCGGCGTCGCCACCAACCAGCGCGAAGCGTACGGCCCGGAGCGCCCGGCGGTGTCGAACCACATGCCGTCGACGTCCATGAACGTGTGCCCGGCGTTTGCGTAGATCGTGATCCAGTGTCCCGGGCCCGGTTCTCCCCAGGTGGCGAGATCGCCGGATACGAGTGGCGCGCTGAGCAGGCCACCCGCGGCCAGCGCATAGCTGACCGAGCCCGAGCAGTCATATCCGTTGGCGATGAACGACGCGTGCCCGCCACCCCAGATGTAGGGGAAGTCGGCGATCGCGTTGCCGCCGGCGATCACCTTCTGCACGACTTCCGGCACGCCTGAGGGGATCGGGATCGTTCCGTTTCCGCCGACCGACTCGCCGCCGGCGACGGGGGTCAGCTCCTGACGTTGCGTCTGCGCCGCCGCGCGTTCGACAGCGTGCATCTCGTTCAGCTCCCGCTTCACTTCGGCGTCGGAAGGCGCGCCCGGCGCCACCGCGGCTTCGCCCGCCACGCTCGGCGAGGCTGGCGGATCGATGGTGCACCGACGCCGGCAGCGGGAAAGCTCTTCGATTCTTCCGGATCGGCCACCTCGGCCACCTCGGCCCGTCCGGTCGGGGTCTGCACGGTCGCCGTCTTCACCTTCGCCGTCCCGCCCTTTGAGCCTGGAGGGTCTGTCTTCGAGGTAGATGTGCTCTGGGGGGCGGTTGGGTCTGTCTTCGTCGTGGGAGGGTCCGCCTTCGCGGCCGCCGGATCCGTCTCCGCGACCGTCGTGGATGCGCCCGAGCCGGCGTTCCCCGCTGAGCCGCCGCAGCCCGATAGCACCACCACGACCAGCAGGCAGCCCCAACCGGCGATCGTCTTCGCGGGAAATCTCATCCGGCATAAGGCTAGCGGGACATCCCCCCACTCGTGCCGCTACCCTGGAAGCATGCGCGACGAGGCGACCGCCGTGGAAATTCGCACGCACATTCGCCTCCTACACGGGATGCGAAGGCCCGCAAACTGGCTGCAGCTGGTCCGCTTCGGCATGGTGGGGGGCGTTGGTTTCGCGGTCAACCTGATCGTGTACGCCCTGTGCGTGCATTACGTCGGGGTCGACTACCGCGTCGCCTCGGTGCTCGCCTGGCTGGTCGCGGTGGTCAACAACTTCGTGCTCAACCGCCACTGGACGTTCGACGCGCGCGCCGGCCGCGCGCACTTCCAGGCGCTGCGCTTCCTCGTGGTCAGCCTCGTCGCCGAGGGTTTCAGCCTGCTGCTGCTGACCGTGCTCGTGGAGGGCGCGGGTCTCGCCAAGGTCCCCGCCCAGGCGCTGGCGGTGGCGGCGTCGATGCCACTGAACTTCCTGGGCAACAAGCTCTGGAGCTTTCGCGCGTAGGCCAGAGCGAGATACTCTGGGCTTTCCCCCATTGGAGGATTCTGTTGCAGGAGATGGTCATCTACGGCGTCAGCTTCGACATGGTCGGCAAGCAGCCGATCGTGCTTCTGAAGACGGCCGACGGCAACAAGTTCCTGCCGATCTGGATCGGCCACCCCGAGGCCGCCTCGATCCTGATGAAGCTGCAGGGCGCCGGCACCCCCCGGCCGATGACCCACGACCTGCTCTGCGACATCCTCGGCGAGCTCGACGTCAAGTGCACGCAGGTCAGCGTGACGGAGCTGCGCGAGAACACGTTCTTTGCCTCGATCACGTTGAACGTGGCCGGCCGCGAGCTCGAGATCGACTCCCGCCCGAGCGACGCGATCGCGCTCGCGGTCCGCTCCGGCGCCCCGATCTACGCCGCCGATGAGGTGCTCGCCGAGTCCGCGATCGAGTTCGAGCACAACGTCGATGAGTCAGAGGACGTCGTCGAGAAGTTCAAGGAGTTCTTGGACCATGTCTCTCCGGAGGACTTTGCGGCGGGCGATTCCTGAGTGTGTTGGGGGTTGGGTCGCATCCTCGCGGGTGCGCTTCCCCCAAAGGCGAGTGGGGTGGGGCCTCCGTGCCCCACGACAGAGCGCTGATTCCTAACGCGTGAAGGCGCTGTCGAGGATCCGCCCAACGAGTAGATCGAGCCAGATCTCCGCGGCGTCCGCGGCGAGCGGCAGGAGGCTCGTTTCGGTCAGGCCGGGGACGACGTTCGTCTCGAGCACGGTGAGCTCGCCGGTCTCCTCCTCGAGCATCAGATCGACCCGCGCGACGCCGTGGCAGCCGAGCAGCCGGTACGTCTCGCAGCGCCAGCTCCTGCGCGCGCGCGGTCGCCTCCGTCGGGCAGCTCGGCCGGGCAGACGAACGTCGTCATCCCGATCTCGTAGCGCGACTCGTAGTTGTAGAACTCCTCTTCGCGCGGAATCGCCTCGACGACCGGCAGCGCCACGGGCTCCGCGCTGGAGCCATCGGCGGGCGGGCTCCGGCCGCCGCGTCCAGCACCGACACGGCCAGATCGCGCCCTCGGATGTAGCGCTCGAGCACGACCTTGCGGTCGTAGGACAGCGCCCCCACGATCGCCCCCGGCAGCTCCTCTGCGGAGCGCGCGAACTTGACGCCCAGCGCCGAGCCCTGGCTGGCCGGCTTGGCGACCAGCGGAAAGCCGATGCTCCGCTCCAGGCCCGGCAGCGCCGCCGCGACGCCGAGGTCTTTGATCGCGCTCTCCTTGAACGCCGCGAACTCGGGCGTGGGGATCCGGCCTCGCGCATCAGGTACTTCGCCAAAGCCTTGTCCGTGCAGCGCATGCACGCCGCCGGGCCCGAGCCGGTGTAGGGGATGCCGATCGCCTCCAGCAGCCCCTGCACGGTGCCGTCCTCGCCGTCGCTGCCGTGCAGTGCGACGAACGCCGCGTCGGGCTGGGCCTCCAGCAGCTGCGTCACGAGGTCCGGGCCGACGTCGATCGCCGACGACCTCGTGGCCGAGCTGGCGCAGCGCGCTCTGCGCCCGCGCGCCCGAGCGCAGCGAGACCGTGCGCTCGAGCGAGTCCCCACCCTTGAGGACCGCGACCTTCTTCGGGTCGGCGCTCATCGATCCTGGCGCCGCCGCGATGGCGAGTCGCTGCCTCGGCGCGGCGCGGCAGCTCGACGCACGTCCGCCAGCCCCGGATCCCGCTCCGGTGTCTGCGCATCGAGTCCGCTCCGCGTCCGCCGTGCCGCCCGGCGTCGCGCCCGGCAGAGGAGCCGGTCATGCGCCCATCAGTCCCGTGTCCGGTCGCGCGATCGCGCTGATCCGGCGGATGCCCTCGCGGATGTCCTCGTCCGGCACGCCCGCGAAGTTCAGCCGCATCGAGTTGGCGCCGCTGCGTCCGTCCACGTCCATGTAGGCCGAGCGTCCGGGCACGAACGCGACGCCTTTGCTGCGCCCCATCAGGTCGGTGGTGTCGACGCCGTCGAGCGTCGCCCAGATGAACAGCCCGCCCTCGGGCCGCGTCCACGACGCGCGCCCGCCGAAGTGCTCGGGAGCGCCTCGAGCATCACGTCGCGCCGGCGCCGGTAGAGATCCCGCAGGCGCTCGACGTACTCGATCCAGGCCGGGCGGCCATCGGCGGCGCGCTCGGCGAAGTAGGCGGACACGAACAGCTGGGTCATCGGCGAGCTGCACAGGTCGGCGCCCTGTTTGCCGAGGTTGAGCTTCTCGAGCACCGCCGGCGGCGCGACCGCCCAGCCGAGGCGCAGGCCCGGGGAGAGGATCTTCGAGAACGTGCCCAGGTAGATCACGAGGTCCGACGCGGTGCCGTCGCCGACTCCACCGCGGGCGGACGGGGCCGGCGGCTCCATTGATCGCGTCCAGCGAGTAGAGCGTCGGCAGCGGCTCGCCCTCGTAGCGCAGCAACCCGTAGGGGTTGTCCTCGAGCACCAGCAGCTCGCGCTCGCGTGCGACCTCGACCAAACGCCGCCGCCGCGGCAGCGACATCGTCACGCCGCCGGGGTTCTGGAAGTTGGGGATCGTGTAGATGAACTTCGGCCGGCGCCCTTCGCGCTGCGAGCCGGTCGAGCACCGCCTCCAGCTCGTCGATCGGCATCCCGTCGGCGTCCATCTCGATCTGCACGACGTCGGCCTGGTAGGCGCCGAACGTCGGCACCGCGCCCGGGTAGGTCGGCGCCTCGGCGACGATCACGTCGCCCGGGTCGATCAGCGCCTTGCAGACGAGGTCGATCACCTGCTGGCCGCCGGTCGTGACGATCACGTTCGCGGGGTCGACCGAGGTGCCCTCGGCGGCCATCACCTCGACGATGCAGTCGACCGTCGCCGCCATCCCCTCGGTCGGCCCGTACTGGAGCGCGCGCGCCGTCGACTCGGCCGCGACCTGCGACATCAGCTTCGCGTACAGCTCGGGCGCGAACGTGCTCGTGTCCGGCAGCCCGCCGGCGAGCGAGATCACGTCCGGGCGCTCGGTCAGCGCCATCATCTCGCGCATCGCCGAGCTTTTCATCCCGCGCGTGCGCGCGGCGAACAGCGCCTCGTAGCGCGCGAGCTCGTGCGCGGTCGGCGCGGTCCCGCCGCCCGTCCGTGTGATCCGCTGATCGATCGGTCCATTTCCCTACGCCTCTATTCGCCGCCGCGCTCGCATGAACCTTGCGCCGTGGCAAGCTGACACCCGGGCTTGCGTCGGCTATCGTCATGGCCGCCTCGCAACGGTAGCGCACCGCGAATCGATGAACAACCTCTTCTTCTACATCGGCCTCGGCCTCGGCCTCGCCGCCGCCTGCGGGCTGCGCCCTTCCTGCCGCCCTGCTCGCCGGCGCGCTCGGCTCGGCCGGAGCGCTGGGGGTCGCCTTCCCGCGGCCACTTCCACTTCCTGCAGGCCGGCTGGTGGCTGCTCGTGGTCGCGGTCGTGTTCGTGCAGCTCCTACGCTGCTCGCAGCTGCGCCTCGGCCAACGAGCGTTCTCGAGGCCGTCGTCGCGCCCGCGATCGCTCGCGCAGGCGGTGGCGCGTCGGCGCGCTGCTGTTCGCGGGCACGCTCGCCGCGCACGGCGACGCCTGGTGGCCGGGGTTGATCGGCGGCGCCGCGGCCGCCGCGTCTCGCCCTGCGCGCGTCCGGCCCCGTGATCTTCGGCGCCCGCGCGCGCCTGCCCGATCGCGCCGCGCGCGAAGCGCTGACGATCTACCTCGACGCCGCTGCGCTTCTGCTCGCCGCGCTCGTCGGCGCTGCTGCACCCGCTCGGCTACGTGGCTGCTCGCGCTGCTCGCGGTGCTGCTCCTGCGTACCCGCCGCGCGCGCCGGTGAGAAGTACGCCGGCCTGCGGATCCTCCGCCGCTAGTGAACTGCCGCCGCCAAAGCTAGTCCTCTGCGTGATCGACGCGATGGCGCCCGCGATGCTCGAGCGCGCGGTCGCCGCCGGCGGTCGCGCCGATGCTCGCGACGCTGATCGAGCGCGGGCGCTACGTGCCCGATTGCGTGGCCGCGTTCCCGTCGGTGACGCCCGTGTGCGCCGCCTCGATCGTCACCGGCGCGGCCCAGGACGAGCACCTGATTCCCGGCGATGAACTGGTTTCACCGCGAGGAGCACCGCTACGTCGAGTACGGCTCGAGCTTCCGCGCCGCGCAGCGCTTCGGGATCGCGCGCCAGCTGACGGACACGGTCTACAACATGAACCGCGCGCACCTCTCGCCCGACACGCCGACGGTGTTCGAGTCCCTCGACGACGCCGATGTCCGCACCGCCGGCACGACCTACCTGATGTACCGCGGCCGCCACCGCCACGAGCCCCAGCACGACACCGCCCTCACGCGCTTCGCCTCGCGCCTGATGCGCCACCCGGTGATGGGCCCGCGCGAGCTGTTCTACGCCGACATCTTCGCCTCGCGTGCGACCGGCTGCCGCTCGGGCCTGGGCATGCCGGGCGTGCGCGACCGCCACTCCGGCTGCGTCGCAGCTACCTGGTCGAGCACGACCTGTTCGACTTCCTGCTGCTCTCGCTGCCCGACAACGATTGGTACTCCCACAAGCACGGCCCCGACGGTCAGCTGCAGTCGATCGCGCAGGCCGACCTGCAGCTCGCCCGTGTCTTCAACGCCGGCGGCGGGATCGATCGCTTCCTGGATGAGCATGCGGTGATCGCGATGGCCGACCACTCCCAGGCGCCCGTCACCGACACGATCGCCTCCAGGTCGAGCTCGCAGAGCTCGGTGTGCTCGGCCCCAAGGGCGGAGTCGAGGAGGCGGCTCGCGAGGGCGATCCAGGGTCAGACGGCCTCGGATCGCCGTCTGCCCCTCTCAGCGCGCGGCGATGGTCTACGCGCTGCACGAGGCGGAGCGCGACGCGATGCGCGCGTCGGTCGTCACCCGCGCGCTGGCGCTCGACGGCGTCGACCTCGTCATGTGGCTGGAGCGCGACGCCCACGACGCCCCTCGCGAGGCGGTCATCGCCAGCCCCGACCGCGGCGAGCTGCGCTTCGCCCCGGAGGGGGCGGGCGGGAACGTTAAGACGCGCGCGGGCTCGAATGGAGCATTGAAGGCGCGCTCGCCGCGCTCGACGGCGCACGTCGAGGACGGGTCTGTTCCTCAGCCCCCGACTACCCCGACGCGCTCGCCCGCGTGTGGTCGGCGCTGACCTGCCCGACCTCGGGCGAGGTCCTGCTCAGCGCCGCCCCCGGCTACGAGTTCCTCGACTGGGGCGGCGCCGCCCACGTCGGCGGCGGCAGCCACGGCTCGCTGCACGCCTCGGACTCGCTCGGCGCGCTCGTGCTCTGCGGGGTGGAGCCTGCCGAGCCCGAGCCCGCCCAGTGGGCGATCCGCGACATCGCGCCGCTCGTACGCGGGCATTTCGGCCTCGGCTCGGTCTGACGGTCTGAGCGAGGAAGGTCGCCGAGCGACCCCAAGCTCCCCGGCGGCGCAAGCCCCCGTTACCCTCGCCAGATGCGCATTCGGGCACTCTCCGCGACGGCCGTCTCGCTCGCGCTGCTCGCCCTCGGCGCGTCTCCCGCCGCCGCCGCCAAAGCGGTGAAGACCGCCGCATCTCCCCAAGCAACGATCGCCGAAGCGCCCGTTCCCGTCCCCGCCTCCGCGATTCCCCCCGCCGGCCGCCACCTGTCGGCCGACCGCGTTCTGGAAATCGCCGAAGCACTTCCGAAGATGCGCGCCGTGCGCAGGAAATACCGCGGCTCCTACGGCGGCGCCTATTTCAAGGGGCCGCTGCGCTGGCAGGTCAGCTTCTTCTCCGTGAAGGGCGCAAAAGAGATCGGCCAGGTGATCATCGCCGACAGCACCGGCCGAGTGCTCGAACAGTGGACCGGCTTCCAGATCGCTTGGACGATGGCCCGCGGCTATCGTGGCGCGTTCGGCGAGCACGTCAATGCGCTGTATGTCTGGCTGCCGCTCTGCCTGCTGTTCCTGCTTCCGTTTATCGACTGGCGCCGCCCCTTTTCGCTGTTGCACCTCGATCTGCTCGTGCTGCTCTCGTTCTCGGTCTCGCTCGCGTTCTTCAATCACGCGCACATCTACGCTTCGGTGCCGCTCACCTACCCACCGCTGCTGTATCTGCTCGCGCGGATGCTCGCGCTCCTGCGCCGGCGCTCCGGGCCCACCCGCCCGGCGGGGATTCTGAATCGCCCCTGCGCCTCTTGATTCCGGCGCCCGTGCTCGCCCTCGGCGTCGTCTCACTGCTCGGCTTTCGGATCGCGCTCAACGTGACCGACGCGAACGTGATCGATGTCGGTTACGCGGGCGTGATCGGCGCCCAGCGGATCGTCCACGGCGAGGCTCTCTACGGCGGCTACCCGGCAGACAACGAACACGGCGACACCTACGGCCCCGTCAATTACGAGGCTTACGTCCCATTCGAGCAGGTCTTCGGCTGGAGCGGCACCTGGGACGACCTGCCGGCCGCGCACGCCGCGGCGATCTTCTTCGACCTGCTCGCGGTCGCGCTCCTGTTCCTGATCGGCCGCCGTATGCGCGGCCCCACGCTCGGGGTCGCGCTCGCCTACGCCTGGGTCTCGTTCCCGTTCACGCTTTTCGCGCTGGAGAGCGACTCCAACGACACGCTCGTCGCGGTGATGATCCTCGCCGCGCTCTACTTCGCCGGCACGCCGCCCGCGCGGGGGGTGTTCGCGGCGCTCGCCGGGCTGACCAAGTTCGCGCCGCTGGCGCTCGCGCCGCTGCTCGCGACCCACGGCCTGCGCGATCGCGACGGGTGGGTGGGCATCGCGGCGCTTCGCTCGCGCGCGCTCGCGCTGTTCCTGCTCGCCTTCGCCGCCACAGTCGCCCTCGTGTCGATCCCCGCGCTCACGCACGACTCGCTGCACACGATCTTCGAGCGCACGCTCGTCTATCAGTCAAACCGCGGCTCGCCGTTCTCCGTTTGGGGCCTGTACGGCCTGCCCGGGCTCCAGCGGGTGGCGCAGCTCGCCGCGGTTGCGCTCGCTCTCGCGCTGGCGGCGATCCCCCGCCGCGATGACCTGGTCGGCCTCGCCGCGGCATGCGCCGCGGTGATCATCGCCGTCCAGCTGGGGATCGACCACTGGTTCTACCTCTACATCCCCTGGTTCTTCGGACTCGTGATGGTCGCGCTGCTGGGGCGCTTCGGGGAGCCCGCCCCAAAGGAGTCCGCGTCTACTCGGGGCGGGGCATCAACACCTGCTCGATCGAGTCCGCTCGCAGCGGCGTAGTCGAGCAGCGGATCAGCACGGCCATCAGCCACGGATCCTCTTCGGAGGTCTCAAAGCGCACCGGCATCTGCGTCAGCAGCGACTCGATCGCCTGCTCGCGCTTGACCCCGATCACGCCGCCGCGCGGTCCCGTCATGCCGACGTCGGTGATGTAGGCCGTTCCCCCGGGCAGCACGCGCGCGTCCGCGGTCGGCACATGCGTGTGGGTGCCGACGACGGCCGTCACGCGCCCGTCGAGATGCCAGCCCATCGCGACCTTTTCCGAAGTCGCCTCGGCGTGCATGTCCACGAGGATCTGGTCGACGCCCTCCAGTTCGCCGAGCGCCACCTCGATCTCGGTGAATGCCGAACGTCCCGCCCGCAGGTACAGGTTCCCGCTCAGGTTGACCACGCCGAGACGCTCACCGTGCGCGCCCTCCACGACGCAGACGCCGTGCCCGGGCTGGCTGCGCAGGAAGTTGGCCGGGCGCAGGATTCGCGGCTCGGAGTCCAGATACGGGTAGATCTCGTGGCGACGGTAGGTGTGGTTGCCGAGCGTGATCACGTCGACTCCGCTCGCGAACAGCTGGTCGGCGGCCTTTGGCGTGATCCCCAGCCCGCCCGCGACGTTCTCCCCGTTGACCACGACGAACGTCGGATCGAAACGCTCGCGCAGCACCGGCAGGCACTCGAGCAGCGTGCGCCGGCCGATGCCCGCCGACGAGATCACCGACGAACAGGATGCTGGCCTGGACCTCAGCCATACTCTGGCGATGGTGGGAGATAGATGATCGGCAGGTCCAAGCGCGCTGGGAGGGGCGGGTCTGCGGCCGATCCGACGAACGGGCAGACAGCCCCGTCGGCAAACGGCGCCCCGCCCCCCGCCGCCTCGCCGAGCGAGCTCGAGCGCGTCCTCGCCCCGGACTCTCCGGAGCTGCCCCGGCAGGCAGAGCCACCCCGCGCGATCGTGCCGAGGTGGGTGCAGCTCGTGCTGCTGCCGGTGGCTCTCTTCGCGTTGTGGGCGCTCGCCAAAGCGGCGGGGAAAGTGCTGCTGATCTTCGTCATCGCCGCGCTCATCGCACTGATTCTCCACCCCGCCGTCGCATTTGTGCAGCGTCCGCGGGTGCCTCGCGGGCTCGCGGTGCTGATCGTGTACCTCGCATTCTTCCTCACGCTGGTCGGGATCGGCTTCCTGCTGGCCAACCCGATCTCCAATCAGGTGCGCACGTTCACGGACAACCTTCCTCATATCGCGCGAGAAGCCAACAAGACGATCGCGACAGTTCAGCGCGACTTCGAACGGCAGGGCATCCATCTGAATCTCGTCAAGCAGGGCAAGACGGCGCTGCAGAGCATCCAGGACAAAGTCGCCAAGAGCGCCAGTAAATTCGTGTCCTTCGGTGGCGCCCTCTTGACCGAAGCGGCGAGCGCGACCTTCGACCTCGTGCTCGTGTTCGTGCTGTCCGTCTACATGCTTGTCTACGGCGATCGGATCGGCAAGCTCGTGCGCCGCGGCGATGCCCGACGGCGACGGCACCCCCGCCGACGACTACCCGACGCTTGTCCAGCACGCCGTCTCCCGCTACGTCGGCGGCCAGCTGGCCTTCAGCGTGCTGATGGGCGCCTCCGCCGGCCTCTCGCTGTACGTGTTCGGGCTGATCGGCATCTTCCCCGACGGGCGCAAATACGCGCTCGCCTTTGGGCTCTTCTATGGGGTGATGGAGCTCGTCCCCTACGTCGGTCCGATTCTCGGCGCGCTGCCGCCCGTGCTCGTCGCGCTGCTCACAGACCCGATCGTCGGGCTGTGGGTCGCGCTGCTGTTCGTCGGACTGCAGCAGCTCGAGGGCCACGTGATCGCTCCGCAGATATTCGGCCATACCCTGCGGATCAACCCGCTGCTTGTGATCTTCGCGCTGCTGCTCGGACTGCAGCTGCATGGGATCGTCGGCGCCCTGATCGCGCTGCCGATCCTCGCGATCCTGCGCGAGACGGTCGTCTACCTCAGCCGCCACGTCGAGCTCGAACCGTGGGATCGCACGCCTCGCGGGTTCCTATGAGGGTCCGCGCTTCGATCCGTGAGGCCCGTGCCCCGATTGATGAGGCCCGCGCTCCGATCCGTCATCTCCCGTGACGCGAGCCCTGTGAGCGCGGCTCTCAGCGTGTCGAACCTCGCGATGCGCTACGGCGAGCGCGAAGCGCTGCGCGACGTCAGCTTCGAGGCCGACGCCGGCGAGCTGGTGGCGGTCGTCGGCCCCAACGGCGCCGGCAAGACGACGCTGCTCTCGATCCTCGCCGGCATCCAGCGCCCCAGCGCGGGCAGCGTCAGCCGCGACCCCTGTGAAGTCGGCTGGGTGCCCCAGCAGCCTGCCCTCTACTCGAAGCTCTCGGCTGCCGAGAACCTCGCCCTGTTTGCTCGTTTGGAGCGCGTCGCCGACCCCGGCGCGGCGGTCGAGCGGATGCTTGAGCAGACCGGCCTGCGCGAGCGCGCCTCAGAGCAGCTCTCGCGCCTGTCCGGCGGCAACCGCCAGCGCGTTAACGTCGCGATCGGCCTGCTCTCGCGCCCGCCCGTGCTCGCGCTCGACGAGCCCTCGACGGCACTCGACCCTGGTCAGCGCGAGCGGCTTTGGAGCTTCATCCGCGGTCTTGCCGCCGAAGGCACGTGCGTCGTGTTCTCCACGCATGACGTCCACGAGGTGCAGCGCTACGCCGCGCGTGCGCTCGTGCTCGCCGACGGCCGGCTGCTGTTCGACGGCTCCCCCGCGGGGTTTCTTGCGGAGGCGGGTCGCGATATCGATGGGGACTTCGAGGACGCGTTCGTCTCGTTCCTGCGCGCGCGGGGCGAGTGGTGAGTCGCCGCAGCGATCGGCCCGCTGGCCCGTGTGGCTCACGATCGCCCTCGCAATGCTTGCGGCCGGCGCGGGGCCATCGATGATCCCGCTGCTGCGCAAGGACATCCTGATCCTCAGCCGCTCGCGCCTGACGGTTGCGCTGCTCGTGCTCTACCCCGTCGCGATCGCGCTCCTGATCGGGCTGGCGCTCTCGCGCGGCCCCGCCAAGCCACGCGTCGCGGTCGTCAACGAAACCACCCCCGGCGCGCGCGTCGAAGTCGGCGGCCGCAGCGTTGACGTCAGCGAGTACGCCTCGCAGCTCTTCGATCAAGTCGAAGCCGTGCCGACCGCCACGCGCGCGCAGGCCGTCGCGAAGATCCAGTCTGGCGACGTGCTCGCCGCCGTTGTGATCCCCCACGACATCGCCGCGCGGCTCTCCTCCGACGTCTCCCAGGCTCATCTCGAAGTGCTCTATAACGGCAACGCGCTCGAGCAGTCGCTCGTGCAGTCCTCGTTGAACTCCGCGCTCGCGCAGGCGAACCTCGGCTTCTCCGAACAGATTCAGCGCGCCGCCGCGCAGGCGATCGGCCTCCTGCTGAAGGGCGGCAATCTCGGCGTACTCGGTGCGCCACCCAACCTCGTCGGGCTCGGTGAAATCCCGTCGCTGCTGCGCCGCGTGATCGCCCACCAACCCCCTGGCCCCGACCGCGAGGCGCTGGAACGGACGCTCGCCTTCGCCACCTTCGCTGCCGAGAACCTCACGCTGTCGAAGACGGTCCTGCAGACGATCAGCCAGCCGATCGCCGTCGAAACCAAGCTCTTGCACGGCCGCCGCACGCCGCTCGACACGTTCGCGGTCGTGGTCGCCGTTGCCGTCTCGGAGATGTTCATCGGCCTGCTGCTCGCCGCCGGCGCGGTCGCGCTCGAGCGCGAAGAGCACGTGCTCGGCCGCCTGCTCCGCGGGGCGGGGTCGGCGACTCTCCGTGCGCGCGGGGTACTGGTCTCCCGCAACGCGCTCCTCGCCGAGAAGTCGCTGCTCGCCGCCGTCTGTGCGTTCGTGGTCGCCTTCGCGATGCTCGCCGGGATCGCCGCGTTCGTCAGCCTCGACTGGTCGCGCGTGTCGCTGTGGCTCGCCGCGCTTGCCATCTCGGCGCTTGCGTTTGGCGCGCTCGGCGTCTCGATCGGCGCGCTCGCGCGCGAGGTGCGCGCCGCCTCGCTGCTCGCCTTCCTGCTCTCGCTCCCGCTCGCCTTCCTCGCGCTCGTCCCCTCGGGATCGGTCGGCCGCGGCCTTTACGACGCGGTCTCTGCGGTCTCCTTCGTATTCCCTTTCAAGGCATCCTTGGAGGCGCTCGACGCCGCCGTCAACCAGTCCTCGCCCGGCCTGCTGATCTCGCTTGTGCACCTCGCCGCGCTGGTGGCGCTGTTCGGCGCGCTCGCGCGGGTGGGCCTGCGGCGCCTGGATTGAGCGGGGGTATCCTTGGGGAAGGATGGCTTTTCCCCAGACCCGGATGCGCCGCCTGCGCTCCAGCGCCTCGCTGCGCGGCTTGGTGCGCGAGACCGAGCTGCGCGCCGGCCAGCTCGTGCTGCCGCTGTTCGTGACCGATGGGGATCCCACCCACCCCGGCGGGGATGGAAGCCCACCCACCCGCGAGCCGATCGCGACGGATCAAGACCCCGCCCACCCCTTCGAGCGCCTATCGATCTCGGCCCTGCTCGACGAGGCCCACGCGGTGGCTGCGCTGGGGATCGCCGGCGTGATGCTGTTCGGGATTCCCGCCGCGAAGGACGCCGAAGGCAGCGGTGCGTGGGACGAGGAGGGCGTGATCCAGACCGCCGTGCGCGCACTGAAGCAGGCTTTGCCGGAGCTGCTCGTGTTCACCGATGTGTGCCTCTGCGAGTACACCGACCACGGCCACTGCGGCGTTCTGCGGGAAGGCACCGGATCGCTCGCGCCGGCCGATTCGCCGACCGTCGACAACGACGCGACGCTCGAGCTGCTCGCTCGCGTTGCGGTCAGCCATGCCCGCGCCGGTGCCGATCTCGTGGCTCCATCGGACATGATGGACGGTCGCGTCGGCGCGATCCGCTCAGAGCTCGACGTCGAGGGCTTCGCCGATACCCCGATCCTCGCCTACTCCGCCAAGTTCGCCTCCGCCTTCTATGGCCCGTTCCGCGACGCCGCCGGCTCGGCGCCGGCGAGCGGCGATCGCCGGGGCTACCAGATGGACCCCGCCAACGGTCGCGAGGCCGTGCGCGAGGCGCTGCTCGACGTGCAGGAGGGCGCGGACATGGTGATGGTCAAGCCCGCGCTCGCCTACGGCGATCTGATCGCGCTGTCAAGCGCGCCACGCGCCTGCCGGTGGCGGCCTACAACGTCAGCGGCGAGTATGCGATGGTCAAGGCCGCCGCCGCCGCCGGCTACCTCGACGAGCGGGCCGCGGTCTTGGAGATACTCACCTCTCTCCGCCGCGCCGGCGCCGACACGATCATCTCCTACCACTCCAAGGACGCCGCCCAATGGCTAGCCGAGTAGAGCTGAAGACCAAACGAGCCGACCGCGCCGCCGCCGCGATTCCGAAGACGCGCTCGCGCAAGGACGGCGCAGCCGTTGCGCTCGATGACCTCGACCGCAAGCTACTCAATCTCATGCAGGGCTCCTTCCCGCTGCAGTCCCGTCCCTTCGCCGCGGTGGCCGCGGCCGCGGAGGTGTCCGAGGCAGAGGTGCTCACGCGCGTCCAGCGCCTGCTCGACGAGCGCATCATCCGTCAGGTCACGCCGATCTACGACACGCGCGCGCTGGGCTATGGCTCGATGCTCGTAGCGGCCAAGGTCGATCCCGAGAACCCGTGGCAGGCGGCCAAGATCGTCAACTCCCATCCGGGGGTATCGCACAACTACCTGCGCAACCACGACTTCAACATGTGGTTCACGCTTGCCGTCGAGCCGGATTCATCGCTCGGTCTGGACGGCACGCTGGATGTGCTCCAGCGGCTCACCGGCGCCGAGTCGATCCGCCAGCTGCCGACGCTCAAACTTTTCAAGATCCGCATGGATCTCGAAATGGAAGGCGGCACCAAGGCGCTCACCAGCGAGGGCTCAGCCGTCGAGCCCGTCGATCTCGAGCCCGTCCCCTACGACGAGTTCGACAAGGACGTGATCCGCGCCACCCAGGGGGACATGCCGGTTGTCCCCGAGCCCTACGCGCCGGCTGCCGAGCGGCTGGGTGTGGATACCGGTGCGCTGCTCGAGCACATGCAGGGTATGCGTGAGCGTGGCCTCTTGCGCCGCGTCGCCGCGATCCTCTATCACCGCCGCGCCGGGTTCTCCGCCAACGGGATGGGCGTTTGGAAGGTCTCTCCTGAGCAGATCGCAGAGCTTGGTCCGCGGATGGCGTCCTTCCGCGGGATCTCTCACTGCTACGAGCGCCCCACCTACGAGGATTGGCCCTACTCCGTCTTCACGATGGCCCACGGCCGCTCCAAGGAGGAGTGCGACGCGGTGCTCGACGCGATCGCAGAGCAGACCGGCATCCACGAGCGCGCGACGCTGTACTCCTCGACCGAGTTCAAGAAGATCCGCCTGCTCTACTTCACCGACTCCTTCAAGAGCTGGGAGGCCCAGCACGGGGAGGCCCGGCAGGCGTGAGGTGCCCCGGCCAGTTCGTCAGGGGCCGGGTTCGGCTCATCTTTAGGATGTCATCTTCCTCTCCTGAGCGCTACATCCTTGCCCGTGAGCACCTCACTCGCTGACGCACGCTCGACGGAGCTCTACCGCCGCGCGCTGGAGGTGCTGCCCGGCGGTGTCAACTCGCCCGTGCGCGCGATGGGAGCGATCGGCCGCTCCCCAATCTTCATCGACCGGGGCGAGGGTGCGGAACTGATCGACGTCGACGGCAATCGCTTCATCGACTACGTCTGCTCCTGGGGTCCCCTGATCCACGGGCATGCCGATCCGGTAGTACTCGATGCGGTGGCCGCGGCAGCGGCGAAGGGCACGAGCTTTGGGGCGCCTACCGCCGCCGAGGTCGAGCTGGCGGTGCAGGTCACGCGCCGGATCGATGGGGCCGAGATGTTGCGCATGACCTCCTCGGGCACAGAGGCCACGATGACCGCGGTACGACTCGCGCGCGCGGCCACCGGGCGCGAGCGGCTGCTCAAGTTCGCCGGCGCCTACCACGGGCATCTCGATCCACTGCTCGCGCAAGCCGGCTCAGGGCTCGCCACCCAGGCGCTCCCATCGAGCCCGGGTGTGCCCGCCGCCGTGGTCGCCGACACCGTCGTGGTGCCCTGGAACGACCCGGACGCGCTGCGCGCCGCCGTGGAGCAGTCGGCCGGCAGGGACGAGCTCGCGGCGATCATCGCCGAGCCGTTCCCCGCCAACATGGGCCTCGTCCCGCCCCGCCCCGGTTTCCTCGAGCTTTTACGCGAGCTCGCCGACGCCTGCGGTGCACTACTGATTCTCGACGAGGTGATCTCGGGCTTTCGCGTCGCGTGCGGCGGCGCGCAGGAGCTCACGGGCGTGCGGGGCGACCTCACGATTCTCGGCAAGGTCCTCGGCGGCGGTCTCCCCGCCGCCGCGGTCGGCGGCAGCGCCGAGCTTATGCGCCTGCTTGCCCCCGCCGGCGAGGTCTACCAGGCAGGGACGCTCTCCGGCAATCCCCTCGCGGTCGCGGCGGGCCTCGCGACGCTCTCCCTGCTCGACGAGCCGGCCTACCTGCGCCTCGCCTCGATCACCGAGCGGCTCGCCGCCGGCCTACGCGAGGCCGCAGCCACGACGGGACGTCCCGTCCAGGTCGTGAGCGTCCCCGGCCTCTTGACCGTCTTCTTCTCCGAGCGCCCAGTGCTCTGCTTCGATGATGCGCGCGCCTGCGACCTGGAGGCCCACGCTGCCTGGTGTCGTGAGCTGCTCGCGGGCGGTGTCTACCCACCGCCCTCCCAGTTCGAGGCGTGGTTCCCGTCCCTGGCGCACACATCCGAGCACATCGAACGCACCGTTCTCGCCGCCGCCGCTGCATTTACGGAGATCCCGTGAGCGCCTCATCGGTGCCCACTCCCTCGCTCACCGCGCGCTCCTCGCTGCAGCGGTTACGTGAGCTCCTGCTCGACGAGAGTGGCCTGATGGCGAGCCTCGTGGGGTCCGCAAGCGATCGCGCCGCTCCTCCGGGGCCAGCCCAGCTCGCCGCCTCGGGCCCGCGTGCCGAGGGCAGCCGCGAGGACTACGAGCTCTTGATCGAGGCGATCTACGAGGGCTACTTGCTTCACTACGCCAAGCCGCGTATAGCGCTCACATCGGATCAGGATTTCGGCCTGCTGGCGGGCGACCGGCTGTACGCGCTCGGGCTGGCTCGGCTCATCGCGCTCGGTGATCTCGTGGCCGTGGCCGAGCTGGCCGACACGATCTCGCTCAGCGCGCTCGCCCAGGGCGCGGGCGAGCCGGAGCTGGCCGATGCTGTGTGGGCGGCCGGTGCGCGCGCAATCGGCTGGGGGTCGAGCGAGTCCCATCGCCGCGCCAAGGACCTTGTGTTGACGGGCTCCTCCAAAGCGATCGAGGCGATGCGCACAAGTGCTGCGAGCCTCGCCGCGCCGCGCTGAATCGCGCCTCGATATTGTTTGTGCTCGTGCCAGACAAGCACACCCAACACAAGTCCAAGTACACCGCCGATCGGATGATCCCAGGCGCCTTCGAGGGCGAGACGGTTACGCGGCGACGGTTCATGACCGTGAGCTCCCAGACGATGGGTGGGATCGCCGCCGCCTCGTTCCTGCTGCCTGCGCTCGGCTTTGCGATCGGGCCGATCTTCAAACAGCCGCCACACTTCTGGGAGGACATCGGCTCCACCGAAGACTTCACCAACGACAACTACGTACCGGTGGTCATCACCATTGCCCAGGGGATCGGTGAGGCTGGCAAGTCGACCGCTTATGTGCGCCAGCACAACGATGCGATCGACACGGACATCTATGACCGCCACACGCCGTACATCGCGATCTCGACGCGCTGCGCCCACCTCGGTTGCCCGGTGCGCTGGGTCGACGCCGCGGAGCGCTTCATCTGTCCCTGCCACGGCGGCGTCTACGACCTGCTGGGGCGTAGGGTGGGCGGGCCTCCGGTCAGGCCGCTCGACCGCTTCCCCACGCGTGTGAAAGGTGACCGGGTCGAATTGTGGAGCGGACGGTTCAGCGTCAACAGCGAGCTGAAACGCTTCTCACCGCGCGACCCGGGGGAGACGGTTGACGGCATCGGCCAGTATCTCTACCCCTCGCGCCCCGACGCGCGCAAGTCCTACTAGCCCGTGCCCAAGCTTCCCGCACCCCCAGTTCCCGCCCCGCTCAAGGCCCCGCCCCCGCGCCCCGGTGAGAGCAACGGCAAGGGCGGCCCGATCGAGGGCGCGAAGGCGGCCGGGATCAACGTCGTCGACTGGGTCGACGAGCGTACCTCGCTGAGCGGCGGCGCCCGCTGGATGATGTTCCGCAAGGTCCCGAAGGGCACGAACTGGTTCTACACGCTCGGCTCGGCGACGATGTTCGCCTTTCTCTCGCAGGCAGTCACCGGGGTCTTCCTCGCGATGTACTACCGCCCCGATCCCGCCGGCGGCGCGTATGAATCGATCCGCTACGTCACCAACGACGTGTTCCTCGGGCAGTTCGTGCGCGGCATGCACAAGTGGGGATCGAGCGTGATGGTGATCCTCGTGTTCCTGCACATGGGCCGTACGTTCTTCTTCGGCGCCTACAAGTACCCGCGCGAGCTGAACTGGGTGATCGGCGTGGTGCTGCTGATTTTGACGATGGTGATGTCCTTCACCGGTTACCTGCTGCCCTTTGACCAGCGCGCCTATTGGGCGACGATCGTGGGCGTGAACATCAACGGCACCGGGCCTCTGATCGGCCCCTACCTGAGCGACTTTCTCAGAGCCGGCCCCGAATTCGGGGCCACCACGCTGTCGCGCTTCTACGCGATCCACATGCTGCTCTTACCCGGCGCGCTGATCGCGCTGATCAGCGCCCATCTGTACCTCGTGGCAAAGCTCGGCACTACCGCGCCGCCATGGATCAAAGCCGAGCAGCCGCTCCGAGCTGCGCAAGGCGGAGGCGTAGTGGCTCCGGAGATCTCTGTGCCGGTGCGCCCTCAGGCACGCCGCTGCACCCAACCTCGCACCCTCGCGCAATGAACCAGCGCGAGAAGGAGGAGTACCTCCGCGAGTACGCGATCCTGAAGTCACAAGGCAAGCCGTTCTTCCCCTACGCGGTGGCCAAGGACGCCGCGATGGCGTGCGTTGTGATGGCGGTGATCATCGCGATGTCGCTGATCCTCGGCGCGGAGCTCGGCTCGAAGGCGAACCCGACCACCACCACCTACGTGCCACGCCCCGAGTGGTACTTCTTCTTCCTGTTCGAGGTCCTGCGCGTGATCAAGCCGCCGAGCCTCGTGCCGCTGGCCACGATCGGCGTGCCCACGATCGGCATGATCTTGCTGTTCCTGCTGCCGTTCTACGATCGCGGCCCCGAGCGCCGCCCCGAGCACCGTCCGATCGCGACCGTGACGGCTCTCTTCGTGATCGGGGCGATGGCGTTTCTCACCTACCAGGGTGCCAGCGCCGGATCGCCGACGGCGATCGAAATGTCCACACCGACCGCCGTCACGCAGGCGGGCGGAACGCAACTCGCCGAATACGAAGCCGGCAAGGCGGTGGTCGCCCAGTCGGGGTGTGAGGCATGTCACAAGATCGGTGACAACGGCAACAATGGACCCGGGCCGGAACTGACGCATATCGGCTCGCGATTGCCCGCGCAGGCAATCGCGCGGACGCTCGTGAACCCGACGGCGCCGATGCCTTCGTTCAAGAACCTGCCGCCGCAGAAGTTCACCGCGGTCGTTACGTTCCTGTCGCAGCTGAAGTAGCTGGCGGGACCTCTCGAGCTCCATGCCAGCCCATGGTTCGGGAACGCTTGAGGCGGGGGAGGTACGGGCGATGTTCGACCGCATCGCGAAGGTCTATGACCTGCTGAACACCGTGATGACGGCCGGTCTGCACCACCGCTGGCGCGAGCGAGCTGCGGACCTTGCCCGGGTTGGCCCGGGCTCCCGCGTGCTCGATGTCGCCACCGGCACGGGCGACCTGGCGATAGAGCTCGCGCGGCGTGTCGCTCCTGGCGGAGAGGTGGTGGGCAGCGACTTCTCTGAGGCGATGCTCGCACGGGCGCGCACCAAGCCCAAGCCCGCGGGCGCCGAGCTGCGCTTCGAGTGGGGCGACGCGCTCGAGCTGCCCTTTGCGGACGGGACGTTCGATGCCGCCACGGTTGGCTTCGGCGCGCGCAACTTCTCAGATCTGGCGCGCGGTCTGGAGGAGATGGCTCGTGTCGTGCGCCCCGGTGGCCGTGTGGTCGTGCTCGAGTTCACCTCTCCCACGCGCGCGCCGCTGTCGCTCTTCTACAGCCTGTGGTTCGACCGCGTCGTGCCGTTGCTGGGACGCCTGGCGGGGCAGCGATCCCGACGCCTACTCCTACCTCCCCAACTCGGTCAAGCGGTTCCCAGCGCCCGCGGGGTTGGCGGCGGAGCTGGAGCGGGCTGGTCTGCGCGGGATCGGCTATCTGCTCACCGCCGGAGGCATCGTCGTGATCCACTTCGGCACGGTGCCCCTGGAGGGGGTGTGAGCACAGCGGTGGGCCATCACTCTCGCCGCCGGTCCTGCCGGGGATACAGATGCGCTCGAGGCGCTCATTCACAGCGGCGGCGAGAAGCTGCGCGAGCGGATGGCTCGCATCGAGCTGCACCTGGAGCGTGTGACGGCCGCCGCGGGTGCTCCGCTCGCCAAGCACGCCAATGCGACGATCGTGGCCGGCGGCAAGCGGTTGCGTCCGCTGCTCGTCGTGCTCGCCGCCGAGTCCGCGGGCTTCCCCCCCATCTTCCCGTGGGCCGCCCCACGACACCGATGCGGGAGATGAATGCCTTATCCGCGCGGCGGTCGCGGTCGAGCTCGTCCACTCGGCGACGCTCGTGCACGACGATGTGATCGATGGCGCTCAGCTGCGCCGTGGACGCCCCACAGTGGCTGCCGGAGCCGGGCGCGAGGTCGCGATCGCCACCGGTGACCTGCTGTTCTCGCGCGCATTTGCGGAGCTCGCGCGTAACGAGGATCAGGCCCAGCTGCGCGCGCTCTCGGACGCCAGCTCTGCCCTCGCCGCGGGCGAGCTGCTCCAGCGGGAGGATGCCTACGCGCCACGCGTCGCAATCGAGCGCTACCTGAGGCGCTGCGAGCTGAAGACTGCCGCGCTGTTCGAAGCCGCCTGCCGCCTCGGCGCGCTCATAGCGGCGGGGGGGGCGGGGGTCGATTCAATGGATCTCGCGGATGCGCTCGGCGCCTTCGCCCGGAGGATTGGGTTGGCTTTCCAGATCTTGGACGACGTGCTGGACGTATCCGGGCCTGTCGAGCGCACCGGCAAGTCACGCGGAACGGACCTGCTCGACGGCACCGTCACGCTGCCTTTGATCCTCGCGCGCGAGCGTGACAGCGAGCTTGCCGGGGTCGACCTCGCGGCCCTTCGCGGCGCACGCCAAGCCGAAGAGCTCTGCGAGCGGATCATCGCCACCGGGGCGCTCGAGCGGGCAAGGGAGCGCGCGCTGGTGCTGGTCGCCGAGGCGAAGGCTGCGCTCCCGGCGGCTGCTGCTGGCCGGGCCGGCTCGCCGGCGCTGTTGGAGCAGGTTGCCGACGCGGTTGTCGAGCGCTACCGGTGAGGCTGCTTTAGATAACGAGGCGGCGTTTGCTGTTGACTTGCCGGCGCAGCTCTAGAAATCTGAGGGAACAATCAGGTCCGCATCCAGCGCGCGGATGAAGAACTCGACCTCGCCCTCCATATTCGCCTGCGTGAGCTGCTGCAGATCGCTCAGCAGAGCGCTGGTTGCCTGGTCCAGCTGCTCGTCGAGCTCCTCGACGACCGCCTGCTCGAACACGCCCTCACGGCGTGCCTCACACTCGGGGCAGCGCAACACGATTCGCCAGTGGCGTGGGCCTTCCTCGACCCAGTCCAGCGGATATGCGAGCTCACAGGCGCAGTGGAAACAGACGTGCAGTGGATCGGGAACGCGGACGCTGGCCGGAACCTCGGTGGGGGCGAGCTGCTGATCGCGGTAGACAACGTCGATCTGCTTACCGCTGGGGAGCCGCACGCGATGACGGGTAGGGTGGCCTCTGTCTGGGTGCATGGTCTGATCACGAACTCATCGACTTCGAGGTCCGCTGCCTTTAGCACGCCGGCCGCGGCTAGGAGGTTCGCGTAGTGTCGATCCCAGCCCGCGAGGGGCCGGAATCTGACATACCGGCGCCGATTGGCGAGCACGACGAGTCCTCCGAGGCCAAGGCTCGTTGCCCCCGAAACGGGCGGTGGCGGTGGTAGGTTCATATGGGCCATGGCCACCACAATCCGTGCGATCGGCCACGAGGACAGGCTCAGTCTCGTGGACCATCTCGACGAGCTGCGCACCCGCCTGATCGTCAGTGCGGTGGCGCTCGCGATCGCATTTGGGTTCTGCCTGTGGCAGAACCATGCGTTGTTGCACCTGATCAATGCGCCGCTGAGCAAGCAGACCGAGAAACAGGTCGCCAAAGGCAACGGGCCGCTCGGTCAGACCGCGCTTGCCCAGCAGGCGGTGTTGAAAATCGCTCACAGCACCGAGGGGGTCGTGCTAGCGCTGAGCGCCCCGAGCAGCGGACTGCCGGCTGCCACGCGGGCCGAGCTTGCCGGTGAGATCCCCAGCCTGCGCGCAGCTGTCGCAAAGGTCCCACCGGTCCCGGAAGGTAACAAGCCCGTGACGCTGGGTATCGGCGAGCCCTTCACCACCACGATCACGGTGACGCTGCTGTTCGCGCTCGTGATCTCACTGCCGGTGATCCTGTTCGAGCTCTACGGGTTCGTGCTGCCCGCGTTCAGCCCGCGGGAGCGACGGATCGCGATGCCGTTGCTCGCCGCGATTCCTTTCCTGTTCGTGATCGGCGTCGCGTTTGGCTACTTCGTCGTGCTGCCCGCCGCATTGCGGTTCTTCCAGAACTTCAACAGCAGTGAGTTCAACGTCCTCGTGCAGGCTGCCCCGTACTACAAATTCGTCGCGACGATCCTGCTGGCGATGGGGCTGGTCTTCCAGGTGCCCGTCGCGATCCTCGCCGCAACGCGGGTCGGGATCGTCACGCCCAAACAGCTGCGTCATAACCGCCGCTATGCGGTGCTCGCCTGCGCCGCGATGGCGGCCTTCCTGCCGGGCGACGCGGTGACGCTCATCCTGGAGACCATCCCGCTGTACATCCTCTACGAGATGAGCATCCTCGTCGCCTCGATCGTCGCGCGCCGCGACGCAAAACGGGAGCTGGCCGAGGCAGCGCCCCGGGGTGCGGGCGGGGATGCTCCGCCCGCGGATCCTTCTGGACCTGGCGGCGTGGCGGCGGCGGGTCCCGTGCCCCCACCGCCGGGTGGCCCCATGCAGGCCGCCGATCCCCCGCTGGCCGGCGAGGACGGCGACGTTGGGATGAGCAAGGCGGGCGTTGAGGCTGCCGGTGCGGGAGACGACGCCGCGGATGATTCTGGCGACGAGGTGGAGCCGGACGTTAAACAGATCATCGACCACATCGACCGCGAGCTGTCCTGAGGAGGGCGGGGCTCGCGAGACGTGCCCGATCGAGAGCCTGATCCGCCCGGGAGCCCGCTGTCCGTAGAATCATCCCCAAGATGCTCTTCGACCTAAGAGGACGCGGCCGTCGCCGCACAGTCCAAGTGATCTATATCGGCCTCGCCCTACTGTTCCTCGTGGGCTTCGTCGGTCTTGGTGTCGGCGTGGGAGGTGGCGGCGGTGGAATCCTGAACGCATTCACCGGGGAAAGCGGCGCTCCCAAGGCGAGCTTCGCCGGGCAGGTGAAGAAGTACCAGAAGCTGCTCGCCACGCAGCCCAAGGACCTGAGCGCGTGGGAAGGCCTCATCAACGCCCAGCTGCACGAAGCCGGCGGCGAATCCTCCGTCAGCAACGGCAAACTGACGAGTAAGGGCAAGGAACTGTTCTCCGACGTGGCCCAGTCCTGGAACAGCTATCTCGCTCTGAATCCCCCAAAGCCCAATCCCAAACTTGCCAAGGAAATGGTGCGGGTGTTCGACGAAGAAGGGCTCAACCAGCCGGCTGCGACGGTGCAGGTGCTGCAGATCGTGGTCGCCTCCGAGCCCCAGAGCGCCGCCCTGTTCGGGACGCTCGCGGAGTACTCATACAAGGCCCACAACGATCGCCAGGGCGACCTCGCCTCGGCCAAGGCGGTGAGCCTCGCCCCGGCCTCCCAGCGGGCGCGGCTGAAGAAGGAGCTCGCGGAACTGAAGAAGAGCGCCGCGAGTACCACCTCCTCGACGGCCACCACCTCGAGCGCCACAGGGTCCGCTACGACCGGCGCCGCCCCGACCAGCGAATCTGGCAACGCCACGATCACCGTCGGCGGCAAGAGCTACAAAGTCAGCCAGAAGGTCAAGGAACAGCTCGAAAGCAGCCAGAAAAAATAGTCGGCCGATCCGCCGCCGGCGCCTTCTCCGGAATCCGCTGCCTAGAGGCCATACCTTCAGGATCGGCTGCACTTGGCTAAACTCGCGGGCTCACCCGGCTCACACGGCCGGTGCCCTCACGGGCCGTTAGCTCAACCGGCAGAGCAGGGGCCTCTTAAGCCCAAGGTTGCAGGTTCGATTCCTGCACGGCCCATTCTCGGAAGTCGAAGTCAATCGATCAGCGCCTCCGCGACCGGCACGCCGCGGCCGAGCTGCGTCCGCTCACCGGCCTCGGTCCAGATCACCTGCTCGCGCCCGGGCCCCACTCCGAGGAGCGTTACGGGCGCGCCGATCTGCTCGGAGATGAACTGCAGGTACTCACGCGCGGCCTCGGGCAGGTCGGAGAACGTGCGGCACTCGCCGAGGTCCTCCTGCCAGCCGCGCAGCTCGGTCAGCTCGGCGGTCGTGTGGTGCAAGACCGTCTGATGGTAGGGGAAGTCCTTGAACTCCGCGCCCTCGGCGCCACGGTAGCTTGTGCATACCTGGATCCGGTCCAGGCCAGAGAGCACGTCGAGCTTGGTGATCACGAGCGCCGTGAGCGTGTTCAGGCGCGCGGCGTAGCGCAGTGCGACGAGGTCCAGCCAGCCGGTCCTGCGCGGGCGCCCGGTGGTCGTGCCGAACTCGCCGCCACGGGTGCGGATCAGCTCGCCCATCTCTTCGTGTAGCTCGCTCGGGAACGGTCCTGCGCCCACGCGTGTGGTGTACGCCTTCGACACGCCCCAGACCTCGTCTATGTCCTTCGGGCCCACTCCGGTCCCAACGGTCGCGGCGCCTGAGAGGGGATTGGAGGAGGTGACGAACGGATAGGTGCCGTGGTCGATGTCGAGCATCGCACCCTGAGCACCCTCGAAGATCACCAACTGGTCTTCGTCGAGCAGCTCCCACATCAGTTTGGCCGTGTCGGCGATGTGCTGCTCGAGGCGATGCCCGTATGTCAAATACTCCTCGGTCATCGCGTGCAAGTCGAGCATTGGGTCCTTCTCGAACGGCCGCAGCGACAGGCGCTTGGGCTCCATCGCCGCGACAATCTTCTTCTTGAGGATCTTCTCGTCGAGCAGGTCCTGCACACGGATCCCCAGGCGTGCCGCCTTATCGGCATAGCAGGGGCCGATCCCCCGGCGCGTCGTGCCGATCTGGCGGCTGCCCAGTTTGGCCTCGCCGGCCGAGTCGAGCAGCAGGTGGTAGGGCATGATCAGGTGGGCGTTTGAGGAGATCCGCAGGCCGCTGACGTCGACGCGCCGCGCGCGCAGGCCGTCGAGCTCCTCGATCAGCACCTTCGGATCGATCACGACGCCGTTGCCGATCACGCAGCGCTTGCCCGGATAGAGGATGCCGGAGGGGATCAGGTGCAGCTTCCACTCCACATCGCCGCGCACAATCGTGTGCCCGGCGTTGTTGCCGCCCTGGAAGCGCACTACCGCGCCCGCACGCTCGGCGAGCAGATCGGTGATCTTCCCCTTCCCCTCGTCGCCCCACTGGGCGCCGACAATGACTATTCCGGGCATCGCGACTGAAGTTTACGAGGGCCTACGGTGCACAGCGCCCCCGGGCCCACCGCGCATGGTGCTCTCCGGTCTATTGCGCATAGCGCTCGCCGGCGTAGTTCAGGAACTTCGGGTACTCCTTCTGGAAGGTCAGCGTGACTTTGCCGACCGCGCCGTTGCGATGCTTGGCGATGATCAGGTCGGCCTCGCCGGGGCGCTCGGAATCCTCGTCGTAGTACTCGTCGCGGTAGATGAACATTACAAGGTCGGAGTCCTGCTCGAGGTTCCCTGACTCGCGCAGGTCCGAGAGCTGGGGTTTCTTGTCCGGGCGCGACTCGACCGCGCGGCTGAGCTGCGAGAGCGCGATCACCGGCACCCCAAGCTCGCGCGCGAGGATCTTCAGGCCGCGGCTCAGCTCACCGACCGCGGTCACGCGCGAGTCATAGCGGCTGTCGGTACGCATCAGCTGTAGGTAGTCGATGATGATCAAGCCCAGCCCCCCCTCGCACTGGGAGTGCAGGCGCCGTGCCTTCGCACGGATCTCGAGCATCCCCACGTCTGAGGAGTCGTCCACCCACAGCGGTGCCGCCGCCAAGCGCTGGGAGGCCTTGAGGATCTTCGGCCAGCGCTGCTCGGCCACGCGCCCCTTGCGCAGCTCCTCGCCCTTGATCCGCGCCTGCGAGGCGACGAACCGCTGGGCCAGCTCGGCCTCGGCCATCTCCAGGCTGAACAGTGCCACGGGCTTGCCATGCTCGACGGCGGCGTTCTCGGCGATGTTGCAGACGAGCGCGCTCTTGCCCATCGCGGGGCGGGCGGCGATGATGATCAGGTTCCCCGGTTGAAAGCCGCCGGTGATCTCGTCGAGGTCCTTGAACCCGGACGGCGTCCCGGTCAGGGAGGTGCCCTCGATCGAGAGGCGATGCAGCTTGTCGAGCTCCTCGTGCAGCACCTCTTCGATCGCGCGGAAGTCCTGCTGGCGATCGTCGCGGGCGACCTCGAGCATTGCCTTCTCGGCCTGCTCCACCAGCTCGCGCGGTGCCGCTCGATGGCCGAGCACGCTCTCCTGGATCTCATACGACGCCCCCAGCAGCCTTCGCAGCAGCGCGTTCTCGCGCACGATCTGGGCGTAGCGTCGGGCATGTCCGGCGGCCGGCACCACCCCGGTCAGCCCGTCGACCGTCGCGACTCCGCCGACATCCTCGAGCTTGCCGCTCTGGCGCAGGCGGTCGGTTACCGTGAGCACGTCGACCGGCTCCGACTCGTTGTACAGGGCGAGCATCGCCTCGTAGATCGTGCCGTGGCGCTCGCGGTAGAAATCATCCGCGCGCAGCCCCTCTTCGATCACCAGCGCGTACAGCGAGCGGTCTGAGAGCAGGATCGAGCCCAGCACCGACTGCTCGGCCTCGAGGTTGTGCGGAGGCGCGACTCCGCCCGCAGGCGGGGCGCTCGCCGTACCGTTGCCGTTGGTTACCGCGACCGCGCTCATGCCTCGAGCGAGTCTAGGTTGGCGCCCGTCGCCGGCGAGCGGGGCTCCCCGCTATCTCGGAAGAAATTGCTCCCCACGAACACATGTTCGCAGCAGCAGCGGCGCGACTTGTTCTTCGCGACGACCATCACTCGGCATGGGGAGGACAGGCCCGGGAGGGTGGGCCTTCAACCCCCTCCGCCGTTTGCCAAACGCTCCCGGGCTATTTCTTAGCGACAACCATGGTCTTGATCGTCGCTGTGACTCCCTCGACGACCTCGACCTCGATCATGTAGGTGCCGACGCTCTTGATCGGCTCGGGCAGGTGCACACCCCGTTTGTCGATTTTCAGCCCGCGCGCTTCCCGCACCGCGGTGGCGATGTCCTGGGCGGTCACCGATCCGAACAGGCGTCCGTCCGCCCCAGCCTGTTGGGGGATCGTGAGCACGGTCCGGTTCAGCAGGTTGACGTTCTCCTGGGCCTTTTCGATCGCGTTACGGGCCGCTCGTTCAGCCGCCAGCTGGCGTTCGCGAATCACTTCGATCGCGCCTTTGGTAGCGGGCTGGGCGAGCTTGCGCGGGATCAGATAGTTGCGCAGGTAGCCCTTGGAAACATCGATCACCTTGCCCTGCTCGCCGAGATCGTCGACGTCCTTCAGGAGGATTGCTTCGGGCACTAGCGATCCCGATCGCGATCGCGATCGCCCCGGCCACCGCGTGGTGAGTCCTCGCGACCACCCTCGTTTACATACGGCAGCAGCGCCAGCTCTCGCGCGCGCTTGACGGCGCGCGCGATCTGGCTCTGATGGCGCCGGCACGAGCCGGTGATTCTCCTTGAGCGGATCTTGCCCTTCTCGGAGATGAACTTCGAAAGCGAGGTCACATCCTTGTAGTCGACCTGCTCGATCTTGTCACGGCAGTGCTGGCATGGCTTGCGCCGGCCGCTTCCAGGCCCGCCCTTCTTGTTGTCTCGGCGGCGAACAGGCTTGCCGCGACCGCGCGCTTTTGCCACTGGTTGCTCCCTTGCTTGCTAGAACGGAATGTCGTCGTCGCCGGCCCCGGCGGCGACAGGTGCGGGCTGGAAGTCCCGCTGATCGACCGGGACGTCGCTGCCCTGGGGAGCTCCGTTGCCCGCCGTGAATCCGCCACCTGAGGCCTCATCGCGTGAGCCGAGGAACTGCACCGAATCGGCAATGATATCGATTCCCTGGCGTTTGGCGCCCTCCTGGGTCTCCCACTCGCTCCACTCAAGGCGACCGTCGATCGCCACCGGGCGACCCTTGGAGAGGTAGCGGGCAGCATTTTCCCCTTGCGCGCCCCACACGGTCACGTTGAAGAAGTTGGGCTTATCCTCCCACTCGCCGGTGCTCCCGTTTTTGCGACGGGTGTTGCACGCGACGCGCATCTTGCACAGCGAATTGCCGCTCGGCAGTGCACGCAGCTCGGGGTCGGCGGTCAGGTTTCCGGTAAGGACGACGCGGTTGATATTACTTGCGGCCATGGTGTTGGTTCCTTTCAGCTGGTTCTCCCGCTCGCGGGAGCTCGTCGGTCTACTCTCGATTCCTCCGGTGCTCGGAGAGATCGACAGCCGAGTCTAGAGGTGCCTTCGGGGGCAACTCACGCACGGGCCTTTGAGCACCCCGCTAGTTGCGAGGATTGACGGGCGCGCGGCACCATCCTTGGGCTTGCCCGGTGACGCGGCTGCGCGTGAGGCGTTGTCAGAGCTCCTCAACAGCGCGCCGGGGACCGTTCTTCAGGACTTACTTTGCTCGTGCACAGCTGCTGCGGGCTGATCTACCCGCCCGCGCGAGGAGGTTCTGAACACCTCGTCCCAGTAGGGAGCGCTGATCCCGAAGCCGCGGGTATCGTCCTGGAAGTGGTGGCGCATGTGCCGTTCGCGCAGCATTCGCCCGAGCGGCCCGCGTGCGCGGAAATGGTGGATGTAGTAGTGGATCATGTCGTACGCCAGATAGCCGGCGAAGAACCCGGCGCCGAGCCCGGGCGCATAGACGGCGCCGAAGATCTCATAGAGGATCCCGAACACGACAATCCCCAGGGGCACGCTTACGGCGGGCGGCATCACCAGGCGCAGGGGATCGTTCGGGTGGTCGTGGTGGACGCCATGGATGATCCAGTGCATGCGCGCGCCGAGGCCGTCCTGTGGCTCGAAATGGAACACGATCCGGTGCAGCCAGTACTCGAACAGCGTCCACAGCGCGTAGCCGCCGACCGTGAGCGCGAGGGTGGTCACGACGCTCGCGCTCACGAGCTCCCAGGCCGCCAGCAGGATCACCGCGGGCGTGAAGATCAGCACCGGCACCGCGGGATGCACGCGCGAGAGGAAGTCGAGCAGGCGCGAGTCGAACATCGGCGGGGAGGCCCGTAGTACGTCGGTCCTGCTAGCCGTCCCGTCGCTCATGTCTTCGACCCAGGCCATCTCAAGGATTTTATTACCCGCTCGCGGTTTATGTGACCGTCGCAACGCGGAGATCCACTCCGCCGGCCTCGGGCGGGCGCCGCGGCAGATGGTACGCGTGTGAGCATGTAGGCCTCCTCGTGTCGAGCGCCGGGCGCAATCCCGCTGCGGCTCATACGACGCTCCGCGAGATTGCTACGCCGGCTCGCCGACAGCGAACTCCGCGGCGGGCTCCGCCTCGTGCCGCTCCGCTGAGGGCTCGGCCTCGCGCCGGGGCGTCCCTGCGCTGCCCGGCACCTCGGGAGCGTCCGGAGTGCCCGGGGCGAGCTTGATGATCCGGAAGCGCACAACCTCGTCGGCGATCCGCAGCGTGCGATTCAGGTTCTCGAGCAGCTCCGGCGTGGCGTGGAACTGCAGCAGGTGGTACTCGGCGTTGGTCTTGTGATCGATCGGGTAGGTCAGCGCTCTGACGCCCCACTCGTCGTGACGTAGGAACTCGCCACTGGCCTCGATCGCCGCGCGCGCGTCGGCGACGATCTTCGTGCGCGTGGGCTCCTCGGCCTCGGGGTCGAGCAGGATCACGAGGTCAAATGTGGGCGCGGGCAGGGTCATGAGAGACGCTGGGGAAGAGTAGCGGGTCTGCGAGGACATACAAGAGCCCAAAACTCCATTGGTAGAGCCATAGCTGTACGCACTCTCTATTTTGTATACGAACTTTCCGCTCCTTTATCTCCTGGCTCACGAGGAGAGCCCCTTCGCGCGGATGTCGGCGAGCTGCTCGTCGATCCAGTCCCCGGGGTCGCGGGAGGTGACGATCTCCACTAGGCCCTCGGCGCGCCGCCGGCGCTCGCCGGCGGACATTGTGAGCGCGGCGTAGATCGAGTTGGCAAGCTCCTGGATGTCGAACGGGTTGACCGACAGGGCGAAACGCCCGAGCTCCTCGTGGGCGCCGGTGTTCTCGGAGAGGATCGAGACCCCCTCGCGCTCGTTGACGAGCGGCCCCTCCTTGGCGACGAGGTTCATGCCGTCGAACATCGCGTTGACGAGCAGCACGTCGTAGTGCTTGTAGGCGGCGACAGCCTCCTCGAGGTCGTCGCGCAGCTTCAGCTGGATCGGCATCCAGTCGGTGGTGCCATGGCGGTGGTTGACGACCGCCACCAAAGCCTCGATCCGCTCGAGGTACTCCGCGTACTCGGGCACGTCGGTGCGGGACGGCATCAGCTGTGCGATGAACGTGACGCGCTCGGAGAACTCGGGATGCTGGTCGAGGAACAGGTCGAATGCGGAGAATCCGCGCAGCACGTTCTTGGAGAGATCGGCCCGGTCCACGCGCAGGATCAGGAAGTCCCGCCGGCGCCGCAGCAGCTCGTCCTCGAACTCGCCTACGCGCTCGCTCTGTGCCAGGAGGCGAGTGGCGCGATGGTCGATCGGCAGGGGGTAGGCTCGCACCCAGATCTCGCGTGAGCCGAAGCGCACCAGGCCGCGATCAAAGTCGACCTCCAGATCCATCA
Organism: uncultured Solirubrobacterales bacterium; assembly: GCA_963813745.1. Taxonomy (GTDB): domain Bacteria; phylum Actinomycetota; class Thermoleophilia; order Solirubrobacterales; family Solirubrobacteraceae; genus Palsa-744. The sequence continues at coordinate 180,470 of CAWEZW010000002.1, read as the reverse complement.
GGTCGCGACAGCACTGCAGGAAGTTGCGCCGGTAGGAGCGCGTGTGGAAGCCGATGATGTCGTTCGCCAAGAGGCCCGTGAAGATCTCCTCACGAATCCGCGAGGGCAACACCCGCCAGGCATCGGATTGCGTCCAGGGGATATGGATGAAGTGGTGCAGGAACACGTCCGGGCGGGCTTTGCGCACGAGGTCCGGAAGTGTGTAGAGGTGGTAGTCGTGGACCATCACGACGGGCTCCTGCACACCCTCGAGCTCCTCCACGACCGCGCGGGCGAGATCCTCGTTGACGACGTTGTAGCCGAACTCGAAGGCCTCGATCTCCTCACGGCGGATGTCCGGCGCATTCGACAGATCCCAGAGGTAGTGCTGGATGAACCACAGCATCGGATTGGCGAACACGTTGTAGAAGCGGTCGTAGGCCTCGGCGTCGGAGACGACTAGCCGCACCTGGAACTCGCCGCCCGCGGGGGAGCGCACCGGGAAGGACCGACCGGCGTTGGAGCGTGAGACCTCGGTGTCGTGCTCGTTCATCGCCGAGGCGATCCAGATCGCTTCGCGGTGCGAGGCCAGGCCGGTGAGCGCCGTCACCAGCCCGCCCGAGCCGCGCTGGACCTCCCCGCCCGCGTGGAACGTGACTGGCCCCCGGTTGGAAACCAGCACCAGCGGCTGGGACCGCGGTGCCGGTGTGTCGTTCACGACGAGATCCACTCCGGAGGTGAGACACGCTTACATGGGCGCACGTTCATGATTCCCGCAGCTCGTTGAAGATTCGAAGATAGTCCCGCAGGTAACGCGGCGTGAGGAAGTGGGCGCGCACGTGCTCCTTGCCGCGCCGACCGAGGAACTTGCCGAGCGCCGGGTCCCGTACGATCTCCAAAGTCCGTTCCGCGCACTGCTCGGCGGAGGAGACGAGATAGCCGGTGACGCCGTCCTCAATCTGTAGCGGGATCCCGCCGACGTCGCCGCCGATGAACGGACGCGCCTTCCAGATCGCCTCCGAGACCGTCAGGCCGAAGCCCTCGCGTGTGGACTTCTGGATCAGAACGTCGGCGTGGGATTGGAACGCGTTGACCTCGATCGCGCCGACGTTGTTGAAGTTGTTGAGGATGTGCACGTCCGGGTCGCCGTCGGCGTGGGCGATCGTGGCGTTGAAGAAGTCCCAGCCCTCGGGGTCATCAGAGGCCATCGACCCGACCAGGGCGAGCTGCATCTGAGGCATCTCGGCCTTGACCACACGGTAGGCGTCGATCACTCCGAGCGGGTCCTTCCAGGGATCAAAACGCGAGACCTGGCACATCAAAGGCCGGTCGATGTCGATCCCGAACTGCTCGCAGACGTATGAGGCATCCTCTGGCAGCAAAGCCATGTTCTTCGGCGTCAACGGATCGATCGCGGGCGGGACGACGTTGACTTTGCCGCGCATCCCGTCGGGCACGTAGTCGGCCATGTGGAAGAGCGATTGGGGGTACTCGGCGATATAGGGCAAAAGCTGGGCGATCGTCGCGGGGTTGGGGGTGGAGAGGTCGATGTGGCAGCGCCAGACCCAGCCGGCGGCCTTCTCCGGGACGAGCGTGCGCAGCGCCGCGGGCTGGGGGTCGTGGACGAGGCAGACATCCCATCCGCCGGAGAGCTCACGCGCGTTCATCTCGTTGTAGCGCCGCCAGGTCTCCCACTGCTCCTCGTCGAGATCCTGGGGGGCGCCCTGGAGTGCGTTGTGCATCAGCTTGGTGGCGTTGAAGAACTCCTCGCGCCCGTAGATCACCTGCCACTCGCAGTCCAGCCCGACATCGCGCATCAAGCCGACGAGCGTATAGAGGATCTCCGAGACGCCACCACCGAACGCGGTTGCGGAGATGTGCACCACCCGCTGGCCCTTCAGCGGTTCGGCGAGCTCGTGGATCTCCTCGATCAGCTCCTTGCCGCAGATGTGGGTGTAGTCGGAGAGAGTCTTGTGGCCGACGGCAACGGGTTGGAGCACGCGGCAGGACGATACCTAAAGGGGTGCATGGATATCGAGCCCGTGCGAGCGTGTCACACGAGCGACAGGCCCGGTAGTGGCTGGGTGAGGAAACACAGCACTTTCCTGACATGCTCATCCCCGATGCATCGAGGTGAGTTGATCCCATCCCAGCTCGAGTCGCACCCGCGGCCGGGCACAGGGCTAAGGTCTCAAGCATGCTCAACGGACGCCTCTACCGGGTGGCCTTCGTGCCGTTCGCGCTCGCACTGGCCCTCGCCGCGTTCTCGCTGACGGCACGTCCACTGCCGCTCACCTCGACGTTCGCCCCCGACGCGTTCGAAGGCGCTCCGGCGCTGGCCGAACTGAGGAGCCTCGCGGCGGAGTTTCCCAAGCGCCGGCCGGGCGGTCCGGGCGATGAAAAGCTCGCCGCGCGGATTGCGCAGACGCTGGAGGGACTCGGCACGGCTGGGCACGGGGGCTTTCAGGTGCGCACGCGCCACTTCCAGGCGCAGACGATCGACGGGGAAAGGACGCTCGAGACGGTGATTGCGCAGCGCGCGGGATCGAGTGGCGCCGCGCCAATCGTGATCCTCGCCCACCGCGACGCGAGCGCGTCCGGATCGGAGGCCGAGCTGTCCGGGACGGCCGCGCTGATCGAGCTGGCGCGCGTGTTCGCGGCGCGCGAGACGCAGCGCACGATCGTGCTCGTCTCGACCAGCGGCGGCAGCGGCGGCGACGCGGGCGCGCTGGACTTCGTCGCGAACGAAAGCGCCTCGCTCGACGCGGCGATCGTGTTGGGCAACGTCGCCGGCGTGAGCGAGCGCAAGCCGTTCGTGATGCCCTACTCGGATGGCTTCGGCAGTGCGCCGGAGCTCCTGCAGCGCACGATGGTGGGCGCGATCATGCAGAACCTCGGCGGCAACCCCGGCGCCCCGAGTGCGATCGGCCAGCTTGCGCATCTGGCGTTTCCATTCGCGACGGGTGAGCAGGGGCCGCTGAACGCGAGCGGGCTGCCGGCGGTGCTCGTGCAGGTATCGGGCGAAGCGACGCCGCCCGCGAATGAAGCGGTGAGCCAGGAAAGACTGGAAGGCTTCGGGCGCGCGGCGCTGAGCGCCGTCGACGCGCTGGACGCGGCGCCGGACGTCGAAGCGACCCCGCAGACGGGCCTCGTGTTAGGACGCCAGGTGCTGGGAGAGTGGGCGCTGCGACTGCTGCTCGCGACGCTGCTGATGCCCCCGCTGCTACTGCTCGCCGACGGATATGCGCGCTTGCGCCGCCGCCGGGGCTCGAGCGGGGATCGGGCGATGCTCCGGGGCCTGGCCTGGACGGCGTCCTGCGCGCTGCCGTTCCTCGTGGCGGCCGTCTTCGCCAAGGCGCTCGGCTGGCTGGGGGCGCTGTCGGCCGCGCCGACGATGCCGGTGCAGGCGAGCGCGCTGCCGTTCCAGGGCCCCGCCGTGAGGGCGGTGCTGGTGGTGGCGCTGGTGCTGGCGCTCGGCTGGCTGGCATGGCCCTGGGCCGTGCGGCGGCTGGGCTCGAGAGTCCGCCCGGACGACGACGACGCGGCCGGCCTGGCGATGCTGACGCTGCTGCTCGCTGTCGGGGCGGTGGTGTGGGTGCTCAACCCGTACGCCGCGCTGCTGATGCTTCCGGCCCTGCACCTGTGGCTGCTGCTCGTCTCTCCGCGGACCCGCCCCGCCCGCCCCGCGGCGCTGGCGTTGGTCGCGCTCGCGCTGGCGCCGCTCGCGCTGCTGATCGCCTTCTACGCTCGCGAGCTGGGCGTGGGGGGAGGCGGGATCGCCTGGGAGGCGGTGCTGCTGCTGGCGGGCGGGCACGTCGGGATCGCGGCGACGGTGCTGTGGAGCCTCGGATTCGGCTGCGTCGCGGCCGCCACGCTGCTCGCGTTGGCCCCCCGCGCGAGCACGGAGGACCATGGGATCGACGGCGGCACGCCGCTGAGGATTCGCGGCCCGCTGTCTTACGCGGGGCCGGGATCGCTTGGTGGTACCGAGTCGGCTCTGCGACGATAGAGGTCAAGCCATGTCCGAAGCCCTGTTCACCACGAGACCGCGGCGGAGGCGGACCTCGCGACGCGTGTGGCGCGTGCTGTCGATCGTGTTGATCCTCGTCGGCACGCTGACGCTGATCGACGCGGGCGTGACGTTGGTGTGGCAGGAGCCGTTCTCGGCGCTGTACGCGAAATTCAGGCAGGATCATCTGAATGGAACGTTGCGCGCGGTCGAACGGGCAACGCCGACTCCCGTCGAGCGGCGGGCGCTCGCGAGCCTGCCCGACGAGCGCCGCCGGGTCGCGTTCCTCGCGAGCGAGCTGCAGCGTCACGCGAGCGACGGCAGCGCGGTGGGCCGCATCGTGATCCCGCGGATCGACGCGAGCTACGTGGTCGTGAAGGGCACCGACACCTCCGACTTGGAGAGCGGCCCGGGGATCTACTCTGCGACGAGCTTCCCCGGGGTGGCGGGCACGACCGCGATCGCCGGGCACAGGACCACCTACCTGGCGCCGTTCCGCGACATCAACGAACTGAGCCCCGGCAACCACATCCTCCTGGACATGCCCTACGCCCACTTCACCTACACGGTGATCGGCCAGCGGGTGGTGTTGCCGACAGACGTGTCCGCCGCCGTCTCGAGCGTCGGCTACACACGTCTGGTGCTGTCCGCCTGCACGCCGCTGTTCAGCGCTGAAAAACGGCTGCTCGTGTACGCCCGCCTGACGAAGACCGTGCCGGTAGGTGCCGCCCGTGTGCTGGGTGGGCGGGTTTACCAACCCTCGGCGATCCAACCGATCCAAGCGCCGCGTACAGCGCCCCGCCCGCGCAAAGGTCTACCAACGGTGCTCAAATCCACGCAGCAGCTGCTCCCGCCCGCCTCGTCGTAGTGAGCCTCGCTCACCAGCGGTGCTCGTAGCCCTCCAGCCGGCGCTGCACGCCGTGCTCATCCAGGAACGACGCGCCCGGTGTTCCCTCCGCCACATGACCGACCCAAGTGATCTGCGCGCCGCCGGCCGCGCGCAGGGCATCCTCCGCGCGCGCGCGGTCCGCGGGCGCAACGCATACGCACAGCTCATAGTCTTCCCCGGCCGTTGCCGCTTGCTCGCAGTCCGGCACGCCAGCATCGAGCGGTAGCCGCTCGAGCTCGACCTGTAGGCATACCCCACTGCGCTCGCCGATAGACCGCGCGTCGGTGGCGAGCCCGTCGGAGAGGTCGATCATCGCGTGCGCGCCGGCCTGTGCAAGCGCCCTGCCCTCGGACAGGCGCGGGACCGGGCGTCTCGGCCTGCCTCCGAGGCGGCCTGTCACCCCGACGAGGTCTCCGAGGAGGGCCCCATCCCGCCCGATCAGTTCGCTCTCGTTATCCGCCCAGCCGACGACCGTCACAGAGACTGTCAGGACCGGCGCCGAGACCACATCGCCGCCCGCGAGCACGGTTCCGGTGGCGGCGGCGATCTCCAAAGCGCCGCCGATCAGCTCGAGCGCCCGCCCCTCGCCGACCGCGGAGGAGACCCCGAGCGCGATGTACGCCTCGCCCGGCGCCGCGCCCATCGCCGCGAGGTCCGACAGCGCGCCCGCCACGGCTCGCCAGCCGACATCGAAGGGACTGGACGAGCCGTCGTCCAGTCGGAAATGCACACCTTCGACGATCGCGTCGACGGAGGTCACGCACAGCACTCCCCCCGAGCGCACCACGGCGGCGTCGTCGCCGACGCCACGCACGACCCGCGACCCTTCGCCGCCCGCGGGCAGTGCGGCCGCGATCGAGTCGATCAGCGAGCGCTCAGCGATGCCTGTAGACGATCCGCGCGCGGTCGAGATCGTACGGAGAGAGCTCACAGCGGACGCGATCGCCCGGGAGGATGCGGATCCTGAAGCGCCGCATCTTGCCGGCGACGTGCCCTAGGACGACGTGATCGTTGTCGAGCTTGACGCGGAACATCGCGTTCGGCAGCGCCTCGATCACCTCGCCCTCGAATTCGACCTTGTCTTCCTTTGCCACTGATCTGCATCCCATCTGGCCCGGCTGCACCTGAGTGCGCACGGCCTTTGTCTCGGATTTCCTGATTCAAACTATCAGCGCGCGCGAGCAGAGGCACGCCTCGCCTAATGCCCTGGAGCGGCTCCGCCCGTGTTTCCGCCGTTGCCGTTGTTCCCGCCGCCGCCACCACCACCGTTGCCGCCACCACCGGGAGTGGCCGGTTCTTCGCTCGGCCCGCCGGCGTTCGGAGCCGGCGTCCCGGTCCCGGTGTTCCCGTTACCGCCACCGCCGTTACCGCCGCCCCCCGCACCGCCAACACCACCCTGACCGGGGCCGGTGGTGTGCGGGAGCTTGGCCTTTTCGAGGATCTTCTTTTCCCGCTTGCTTTCTTTGCCGCCGAAGCTTTCTTCGCCAGTTTTCGTTCGCCTGAGACGAGCGCCCGGCGCTCTCGTACTTGCCGAAGAATGGCTGGTAGACGAGCGGTTCGGTGGGGGGTGGGAATTCGGAGCACTTCTGGCCTTCGGTGACAGCGGCCATGTACGCGTGCCAGATTTCCGCCGGCAGGTAGCCGCCCTGCTGGGGCTCGCCGTGGACGTCGGTCATCGAGACGCGCTTGTTCGGATAGCCCATCCACACGACCGTCGAGTAGTGCGGGGTGTAGCCGTCGAGCCACGCGTCGACCAGTTCCGAGGTGGTGCCCGTCTTGGCGGCCGTCGGGCAGTCGATCGCCGAGCGGGTCGCGGTGCCGCTGAGGACGTTCTGGTGCAGGATGCTCGTCTCCTCGGAGGTGATGCCGTTCGAGAGCACCTTCACGCGGTGGGGCGTGCCCCAGCTGGAGTCGACGTGACCGTTGGGGAAAACGACCTTCGTGATCGCGATCGGCGAGTTGCGATAGCCGCCATCGGCGAGCGTTGCGTAGACGACGGCCATTTCGAGTGGCGTCACACCGAGCGTCAGCCCGCCGAGCGCTTCGGCCGGATAGGAGCTCAGGTGGGTGGTGACGCCCATCTTGTGGGCCATCTGCGTGACCGTTTCCTCACCGAGGTCGGCGGCGAGCTGGGCGTAGACGGTGTTGTCGGAGGTGAGCGTGGCGTTGACGAGGCTGATCGACTTGTTCAGCGAGGTGCCCTCGAAGGTCTTTACTTCGTAGGTTGGGTAGCCGGGCAGCCAGCCGGGCGCCAGCGTGTGAGAGAGGTAGTAGGTGCTGTTCGGGTCGATCCCCCGCGAGAGCGCGTCGGCGAGGTCGATCGCCTTGAAGGTCGACCCCGGCTGACGGTGTCCATCGGCGGCGAGGTTGTACTGGGACTGCTCGTATGACTCGGACTCCGCCATCGCCTCGATGTCGCCGTTTTCGGGGTTGAGCGTGACGATCGCCGAGGCGGGGTCTTCGGGCTCGTCGAGGACGTCCTCGATCGCCTTGCGCGCCTGGCTCTGCATGTTCAGGTCGATCGTCGTGTAGACCTTCAGGCCGCCCTGCTGCACCGTTTTCTTGCCATAGCGGTGGACCAGCTGCTCGCGCACGTATTCGAAGAAGAACGGTTCGCTGCGCTGGGAGTAGTAGTTCCCGTGCTTGACCTCCAGCGGCGCGTGCTCGGCGGCGGACGCCGCGGCGCTGGAGATGTAGTGCAGTTCGGCCATCTTCGTGAGCACCTCGTTGCGCCTTTCCCTGGCCGCGGGGGCGTCGAGGAACGGGTTGTACTGCGAGGGCGCCTGGGGCAGGCCCGCCAGCAGCGCCGACTGCTCGAGGTCCAGCTGGGAGGCCGGCTTGTCGAAGAAGATTCGCGCGGCCGCCTGCACGCCGACGGCGGTCTGGCCGCCGAGGGTGCCGTAGGGGACGCTGTTTAGGTAGCTGGTGAGGATCGAATGCTTGGAGTGGTGTTCGTTGTAGTCGAGCGCGAGCTTGGCCTCGATCACCTTCTGGCGGAGCGTGTGCTGATCGCCGCCGAGGTAGAGGTTGCGCACGAGCTGCATCGTGATCGTCGAGCCGCCCTGCAGGGCGGCGCCGTTGGTTAGATCCTTGATCGCGGAGCGGAAGATCCCGGTCAGATCGACGCCGTCGTTCTGATAGAAGCGCTGGTCCTCGATCGCGACGGTCGCGTTCTTCAGGTTCGTTGGTATTTCATCCCAGGAGACGGGTGTGCGCAACTGGTCGGACTGGATGAAGCCGAGGCGCGTGCCGTTCGCGGCAAACACCTGCGAGGAGCCGCCTCCCACGAGCGGACGCAGCGAGGCGAGCGCCGGCGCGGACTGGGCGATGTGCAGCACGTACCCGACCGCCGCGATCGTGCCGACGATCACCGCGCAGGCGAGCATGCCGCCGCCGATCAGCAGGATCCGTGCGGGTCCGGCGTGGTGGTGCCGGTTCCGGCGTGCTCGAGCCTGTCGGGACATACACAGTCGAGATTACCGCTCGGATTGTGATTTCCTGCCAGTTGCGCTGCGTGAGCCCCCGCGCGGCGTCCTCCAGGATATGACCCCCGAGACCGCCGAGATCGCCGTCGTGGACGCCACGAGCGAGCTGGTCCCCCCATTAGAGCGTCAGTTGGGCGCTCCGCATCTGCCCGCCGCCGGTGTCTCGCCGTCGCATCTGCCCGGCGGCCCTTCGCCTGCTTTCGGCGCCGCTTCGCGCTCGCGTCGCCGGGCGGGCGGATTCTCCGAGCCGGCTGGTGCTCGCGGCCTTCGCTCGTTCGGCCTCGGCGCGGTCGATCCCGCAAAGCTCCTCGCTGTGCGCGAGGTCTGGCGGGCGCTGTGGAGCTCGCGCCTGCTCGTGTGGGCCGCGGGGATGGGGACCGTGTTGGTTCTCGGCGCCGGTCCGGTGCGCAACGCCTTCAACCCCCCCGGCGTGACGCGGGGCTTCGGCTGGCTCGGAAACCTGCTCGCGGCCCCGGCCGCACGCTGGGACGCGGCGTGGTACCTGGTGATCGCCCACTACGGCTACCGTCCCGACCTGGGCGCGTTTACGTCCTCGCGCACGGCGTTCTTCCCGCTCTACCCACTTTGCCTGAGCGCGATCTCGCATCTCGGCGTGCCGCCGATCCTCGCCGGTGTGCTGGTGTCGAGCGGTGCGCTCGCGCTCGCTCTGTACGGCATCCACCGCCTGACCACGCTCGAGTTGGCGCGCGCTGGGGCGGCTACGGTCGCTCGCGCTCGATCAGCCACGACCGACCACGCAAGCGGCGGCGAGGTGGCCCGGTTGGCGGTGCTCCTCACGGCGTTCGCCCCGATGGCGTTCTTCTTCTCGGCGGTCTACTCCGAGTCGCTGTATCTGGCGCTGTCGGTCGGCGTCTTCCTGTGCGCGCGGCAGGGACGCTGGGCGTGGGTCGCGGTGCTCGGCGCGCTGGCCGCCGCGACGCGCAGCGCGGGTGTGCTGCTGCTGCTGCCGGCGGCGATGCTCTACCTGTACGGGCCGCGGGAGGATCGCCCACCCGATTTCCGACCCAAACAACTTCAACCCAAACCGCCTCGCAAGCTCGCCCGCCGCCGGGCACCGGACCTGCTCAGCGCTTCGTTGCCGCTCCTCGCCGCCGCGCGCTGGCGGCCCAACTATCGCCTGCGCAGGGACGTCCTCTGGCTGGGTCTAGTGCCGGCCGGCCTGGGCATTTACATGCTCTACCTGGCGCTAAACGGCGGCGACGCGCTGATGCCGTTTCACGCGCAGGCCGTCTGGAGCAGGCACTTCGCGGGACCTTACGTGGGCGTGTGGGACGGGGCGAAGGCGGCCTTCGAGGGCGCCCGCCAGCTGCTTTCGCAGGGACGGCATGTGTACTTCCCGGCAGCCGGCGGCAGCCCCGACATCGACGCCGGGCACAACCTGATGCTGCTCGCGTTCCTGCTGGCAGCCGTGGGAATGATCGTCGGCGTGCTGCGGATGCTGCCGCTCGCTTACGGCGTGTATGTGATCGCCGCGCTGGCGCTGCCGTTGTCCTATCCGGTGGCCTCGCAGCCGCTGATGTCGCTGCCACGCTTTCTGGTGGTGCTGTTCCCGTTGAGCATCTGGCTGGCGGCGTGGCTGGCCGTGCACCCCCGCGCCCGCATGCCTGTGCTCGTGGGATCGGGCTTGCTGATGGCGTTCTTCGTCGCCCAGTTCGCGACCTGGCATTGGGTGGCGTGAGCCGCGGACCCAGCCGCGTAAGCTGAGCAAAGTCAGATGTCGAGCCTTCAGTCTCCTCCGGCTCCCGGCGAGCCCTCCCCGCCACAGGCCGATTCATTTGAGCGGGCGCTCGCGGCGGAGCGGCGCTCGCTCGCTGACGAGGCGCCCGACTGGCCGCCGTGGATGGCGCCGGCGGCACTGCTTGGTGCGCTGGTGCTGGCGGCGGTCGGGGGCGCTGATCGTCGACCTGCCCGCCGCCGCGTTCGGGGTCAGCATCACCTCCTCGCACATTCCCGGGGGATTGGAGATCGCGGATACGGTCGTGCAGGATCTCGTCTTCGTCCTCACCGCGATCCTGTTCGCGCGGATGGGCGGTCGGAAGGTGCGCTCCTGGCAGTTCGGGCTGCGCCCGCCGCGGCTGCGGCTGCTGTGGACGGTGCTGCTGCCGCTCGGCCTGTTCGTGGCGTTCCTGATCTTCAGCGTGATCTGGGCGGGCATACTGGACGAGAGCACGAAAGAGAAAATCCTCGAACAGCTCGGTGCCAATGAAGGCACGTCGCTGCTGCTGTTGAGCGCCGCGTTGACGTGCGTGATCGCGCCGATCTGTGAGGAGCTCCTGTTCCGCGGCTTCATCTTCACGGCGCTGAGCAACTGGAAGGGAATGTGGCCCGCGGCGATCATCACCGGCCTCCTCTTCGGCGGCGTGCACGTCGGCTCGGCGCCGGTGGTCGACCTCGTGCCGCTCGCCTTTCTCGGGTTCGGGCTGTGCCTGCTCTACCGGATCACGGGCTCGCTGTATCCATGTATCGCCGCGCACTCGCTGAACAACTCGATTGCCTACGGCAGCCTCGAGAGCTGGACGTTCCTGCAGGCGATCGCGCTGATCGCCGGCTCGCTGCTGCTGATCGGCGCGATCGCGCTGGCGGCCAAGCGCGTGGGCCTGATCACGACGCCGCCAGGGCTCTTCTCCGCCCGCCCCGGCCGTCGCCTGAGCGCCGCATGGAATTCACGCCGGTGCTCGCTCCGCCTCCCGCGCCCGCTCCCGCAGTCACCGCACCAGTCGCCGGGCTCCTGAGGCTCGCGCTGGAGAAGGTCGGCGGCAGCCCGCCGTTTGCGCTCGTCGGCGGGCGGATCGTCGTGCGCGGGAGCGTCACGCCGTATGTCGCCTCCCAGACGGTGAGGGTGAGCTTCTATCTCGAAGGTCGCAAGGTTGGGGTGGAGACCGTGGGCGTGCTTGCCGGCCGCGGCGGCGTCGGCCGGTTCCAGGTGGGCTTCTCCAGTGCTCAGGCGGGGCTCCTGAAGGCGCACGTCGCGCACGCAGCCACGCCCCAGCAGGGCGCGTTCAGCGGCAGCGCGCCGGGCGTGCGCTTCGTCAACACGAACCTCGGGCCGGGCGCGCGGGGACAGTCGGTGCGGTTGCTGCAGTCCGAGCTCGACGTGCTCCACTACGCGGTGCCGCTGAGCGGCGTGCTCGACGAAGGAACCGGGCGCGCGCTGATCGCCTACCGCAAGATGACCGGGCTCGAGCTCATTCCCTATGCGGGCCGCCAGGTCTTCGAGTTGCTGCGGCGGGGAGCGGGCAAGTTCCACGTGCGCTACCGGAGCGATGGCCGCCATGTCGAGGCGAATCTGACGAAACAGGTGCTCGCCGAGATCGAACCGGGCGGGCGCGTGAAGAGCATCTACACGATGAGCTCCGGCAAGCCATCGACGCCGACCGTGATCGGCCGTTTTCGGGTCTATGAGAAGACCTCGGGCGAAAACAGCGAGGGCATGGTCGACTCCAACTACTTCATCCGCGGCTACGCGATCCACGGTTACGCGGAAGTGCCCACGTACGCCGCCAGCCACGGCTGCCTGCGCGTGCCGATCCCCGACGCGCCCGCGATCTACTCATGGGTCCAGACCGGAACCCCCGTGGACGTCTACAACGAAGATGGCGGGGGTAGCAGCACCGTCAGTAATCACGCAGGTCCGTGACGCGTGGACACGGCGCGTCTCTGCGTCCTCAGTCGCTCGCGTGCGTAGCACGCCACGCTCCTTGCGTCCTTGACCCGCTTGATCCACGCGCCACGGGGGAACGTCTACACCCTGACGCGGATGACGCGCGCCAGATAACCGAGGCAAAGCCGTAGATCAGCAGCGCCAGCACCGTCTTGACGCCGTGGATCACCCATTCGCTGTTGGACCCGGAGACGATCCCGGCGAAGGGCGAGGTGAAGAAGTCGGACGCTTCGTCGATCTTCTTGTGCAGGGTGCTTTCGTGTTTGACGGCCGGCGCGCCGGTGGAGGCAGAGGGGTGCTCGACCAGCTCTTCCTGCTGGTGGGTGGAGGCCGAGGAGGTCTCCTCGACGACGAAGATCAAGAACGAGGCGAGAACGATCAGGCAGATGACCCAGGAGGCCAGGCGCAGCAACTTGGCGAGCGAGGAGGATACGCCGGAGCTCGCCATCGCGCTAGATTAGACCCAGCAGTGGATGCTTCCGACGAATATATGGGCGACGCGGAGCGCGCCCGCGCGCGCCTCGTGGGAAGGCTGCGTAAGCACGCGTTGGTGGTTGGGACGGTGACACTGACCAGCGGTGCGCGGGCCGAGTACTACGTGGATGTTAAGCGCGCGATCCTGCTGCCTGAGGCGTTCATGGCGTTCGGCGTGCTCGTGGCCGAGCGGGCCCGGGCATGCGGCGCGAGCGCTGTCGGCGGTGTGCCAGTGAGCGCGATCCCCGTCGCCTGTGCCGCGCTGGCCGCGCCGCTGCGCCGGCGAAGATGTTCATCGTCGCAAAGAGCGCAAGGAGCACGGGTTGCAGCGCTGGATCGAGGGTCCGCCGCTCGATTCGGGCGAGCGCTGCCTGATCGTCGAGGATGTGGTCACGAGCGGCGGCTCGACGATCGAGGCCGTCGAGCGTGTGCGCGGCGAGGGCCTGACGGTCTGCGGGTGTCGTGAGCGTGCTCGACCGCCTGGCGGGCGGAGGCGAGGCGATCGAGGCGCTCGGCAACGACGCGCCGTACATGGCACTGAGCACGATCGACGAGATCTACCCCGATCGCCCCGACCGGACGACCGGTTGACCGCCGATGGCCGCCGCCCGTGGCTTCGCTGACGGTCCGCCCGGCCCGCGCACAGGACGTGTCGCTGCTGCTCGAGCTGTTCGGCGAGCTGGCCGAGTACGAGCACCTCGAGCACGAGCTGCAGGCCACCGAGGAGCAGCTCGAGCGAGGCGCTGTTCGGCGAGCGGCCGGCCGCCGAGGCGCTGATCGCCGAGCGCGGTGGCGAGGCGCTCGGCTACGCCCTGTTCTTCCCGACCTTCTCGAGCTTCCTCGCGAGCCAGGGGGTGTGGCTCGAGGATCTGTTCGTGCGCCCGACCACCGCGGCGCGGGCGTGGGCAAAGCGCTGCTCGCGGCGGTCGCGGCGCTCGTGCGCGAGCGCGGCGGCGAGCGCCTGGAATGGGCGGCGCTCGACTGGAACGAGCTCGCGCTCGGCTTCTACCGGGGCATCGGCGCGCACGACGATGAACGAGTGGATCACCCACCGGCTGGTCGGCGAGGCGCTCGAGCGCCTGGCGGCCGAGGCCGCCGGTCGCGCCGGGCGCGTCGGTAGCCTTCGCGGCTCGGCGGTCGGGCCGCGCCCTCGTAGTCCAATGGATAAGACGACCGCCTCCTAAGCGGTAGATCCAGGTTCGACTCCCGGCGGGGGCATCACCGTAACGAGCATACGTCGCAGTAGCCTCTCCAGCATGGGAACGCTCCAGGAGCTGGTTGCTGACCTCCGAAGGGCGCTGCGCACGGAGCATGGCGTTCGCCTTGCCGTGCTCTACGGATCGCTGGCGCGGGGCGATGAGGACGCGGGCTCGGACCTCGACCTGCTGATCTCGCTCGCCGACGATCGACCCTTGGCAGGGCTCGAGCTCGCAATCCGCCTGCAACGCGTCGCCGTCCGTCCGGTCGACATCGCCCACCTGGAGCGCGTGGAGGCCGACGCGCCGCTGCTTCTGGACAGGGTCCTCGACGAGGGACGCGTCCTGGTCGACCGCGACGGGCAGTGGCGCCTGCTGTGCGGGCGCCACTCCGCGATCCGTGCGCGTGCCGGTCATGAGCACCGCCGTCAGATGGCCGGCGCGGCCCGCGCAATCGAAGAGCTGACGCGGTGAGCGATCAACTCGGATCGATGAGCCATCAAGGGGTCCGGTGCGCGAAGCTCGGTCAGTCGCTTTACACCGACCGTGTCTACTTTTGCAAACAAAACCCTACAAACCAGCTCTCCGCCTACTCACGCTCCTCAAACTCTCTGGCTCGATCTCCACAGGACTTCCACCTGATCATCAGGGATTTGATCCCTCGGCGGCCGATGCACATCGAGGGACGACTGCATGAAAATTTCGATGCTCCAAAACGACTGAGTCGTGTGTCGGTCGCCGACTCTTGATGGCGCCAGACTCCTGAACGACATCGCCGACCTCTCCACGCCCGCGAAGCTCGCCCGGCTAAGACGAACTAGATGACTGATTCCGAATTGGCGCCGGGGGTGGTTACGGCGCGAGGGGTCATAGGCGGGCTGTCGAAGGTCGGCGTTGCTCCCGACCGTGACAATCGCGACACCACTGAACAGCGGGAGCTACAACCAGGGTCAAGTCGTGGACGCGTCGTACTCGTGCGCCGCCGGTGAAGGCGCGACGATCAGCTCCTGCGGCGGCCCCGTTGCCGGCGGCACACCGATCGACACCAGCACCGCCGGGGCACACACGTTCACGGTCACAGCGACCGACAACCTCGGCCAGAGCACCTCGAGCACGGCCAACTACACCGTCGTCTCCCCGGCCAGCAGCCCGACCGGCTCTCAGGGGTCGACCGGCCCGCGGCAGCAAATTGGTTCGACTGGGCCAGCCGGTCCCGCTCCGAAGAACGGCGAGGTCGAGCTCGTTACGTGCAAATCGGTCACTACAGGGCCGGGTAAGAACAACAACAAGAACAACAACAAGAAGACGATCCAGAAATGCACGATAAAGCTGACGAGCTCCCCGGTCACGATTACGACCACAGGCGGGTCGATCAAAGCGGTGCTCTCGCGCGGCAAGATCGTGTACGCCACCGGGTCAGCCACCATCTCCGGCAAGCAGACCAAGCTGCTGATGATCCCGCGCCGGCACATCGACAGGGGTAGCTATACGCTGATGCTCACACACGGACACAAGCGCCAGCGCGAGACGATCACGATCGACTGATCGAAGCGTACCGTCCCAACTCGCGCGTACCGTTCTGCGCGCGATGGTTTGCTTACCTTGTTTACGACGCTCAGCGCTGATCGCCGCGGTCGCTCCGGCGATCGCGCAGCTGGGGCTGCGCCAGTATTCCCTGCTGTCGCTGCTCGGCGCTTCAGAGGACGAGCTGCTCGACGCCGGGAAGGTAAAGAACCCCCGCGCGTTCCTGCGTGGGCTACAGATGCCGGCGCTGACCGACAGCGTTCCCACTGCCCTGTGCCATCACGACGCCGGCTATCCACGGGCGTTCCGGGAGCTGCCTAACGCGCCCTCTGTGCTGTACGCGACCTGCGCTCCCGAGCGTCTGCGCGAGCTGTTTTCTTCCCCGACCAATCCCAGGGTCGCGATCGTCGGCACCCGTGGGCTGACCACCTACGCCGCGCAGATCACGTTCGCGCTCGCGCGGGATCTCGCAGGCGCGGGTGTAACCGTGGTCAGTGGTGTCAATGAGGGGCCCGAAAGCGTCGCCCATAAGGGGGCGCTGGACGGCGCCGGGCGCACGATCGCGGTGATGGCTTGCTCGCCCGATCTCTCCCACCTCACCCGCTACGATTCTCTGCACCGGCGGATCCTCGCGCGTGGCGCGGGCGTCTCAGAGTTCCCGCCTGGGTTCTTCGAGCACCAGCGCTGGTGCTTCATCGCCTCCCAGCGGATCGTCGCCGCGCTTGCCGATGTGATCGTGATCGTCGACGCGGGAGGCTTCTCCCTCGCGGCGATCACCTCCCAGATCGCCACCGACCTCGGGCGGGATATCGCGATCGTGCCCTGCCGCCTCAGCGACCCCGGCGGGGAGCGCATGTTGCGGCTGCTGCGCGACGGCGCGCACCCCGTCGCGAACGCCGAAGACGTGCTCGAACTGATCCACGGCGCCGGGGCGCGTGGCCCGGCGATCAGTGGGCCGGCGCTGCGCGAGGTCGCGGCATGACCCGCGATCGCCGAAAACCCCGGGGCATCCAGCCTGCAAGTGGCCGAGACGGCGGGGATCACACTGGCGGGGGCACTGAGGTGATCTTCGTGAGCTCGCTTGGTGGACCTGTCTCGCTGGGGCGGAGGTCCAGCTGCCACCACTGGACGTCGTGCCAGGCTCCGGCCTTCCAGCCGATGCGCCGGTAGGTCCCGACGGGGACGAATCCCATCGCGCAGTGCAGGCCGTTGCTTGCGTCGTTCGGCTGGGTGACCCCGGCGCACAGCGTCCACAGGCCGATCGTTCGTAGCTGCTCGAATAGCCGCGTGTACAGCGCGCGACCCACACCAGCTCGGTGGTGATCCGCAGCGATGTAGACAGCCACGTCTGCCGCCCATCGATAAGCGGCCCGCTCCCGATGGGGTGAGGCGTACGCATAGCCCAGCGTGACGCCCTCGTGCTCGGCGAGCACCCAGGCGTACGCCGCACTGATCCGGTCCGCCATCTCCTTCACGGTCGGCGGTTGCGCCTCGAAGGACACGACCGAGTCTGAGACGTAAGGCCCGTAGATCGCGGCGCACGCGGCCGCGTCATCCTGCTCCTCGGCGTCGCGGATGGTCATCATCCGCAGACCATAAACCGCGGCCGTTCCTCAGGCTAGTGCCCCTTGCCTTTCTTGTGTTTTCCGGGCACGCAGGCGTGGTAGGTGCGGTGAGCGCTGTAGGTCTTGCCCGCCTTGCTCTGCACGACGATCGTCAGCGTAAACGTGCCCTTGGGCAGCCCTCGCAGGTCGACCAGGGTGGGGGGAACCTTGTGGTTCTTGCCCTTGGTGAACGTCTCCGCGCAGCACCCTGCCTGCAAGCGAGAGCTTCACGCTGAGCAGCTGCTGGCCAGGTGGGGCGTGCACGTGCACCAGCAGCGTGCGTTTGCTGACGCACTGCTGGGCCGAGGGCAGACCAAGGATGGTGGTCAGGGGCGGTGGCGGTGGCGACAGTTTGACGGGTGCGGGGTTGCCGATTGGCGTAGTACCTGTATCGCTGTTCGGCGTGGTGGGCGTGCCACTGCTCGGTGGAACGATTGCCGGCGGTGTTGCGCCGCAGAGGACCGGGGAGAGATGATCGAGCCTGTCGGTCGCGCTCTGGGTGAACCAGATCGAGCCGTCGTTGTTGACCGTGATCCCAACGGGGTCCCGCCTTCGGTCCGCTCGTGGATCAGTTCGATCTGACCCGTCGGGATGATGCACCCCACACCCGCTTCTTCGCTCGAGCCACCCTGGGTGAACCACAGGTTGCCGTCGGCGCACGACACCTGTATCGTCGCGATCCAGCCCAAACCTTAGTCGCCGGACGGCTTCTCGGAGTTCGGTTGGCTTGGCGTGGTGGCGGGCGGGGCGATTTCATCCAGGCGGTCGAGGATCGCCTTCAGCCCGCCCTGCGTGTGCAGATCGAGACGGTCGAGGATCGTCTCCGCGTCTTTGTAGGTATTTGTGGCACGCGCGTCCGCTGCCAGGCTCTGCACGTTCTGCCCGACCATGATCACCGACAGCAAGACCAGCTGGAGGAACGTCTGGGCGATCCAGGCGATGATTCCCTCGCCGCCGGGTTTCAGAGCGGGACCGAGACCGATCAGGGCGATCAGGGCGAACAGATACGCGCACCACATCGTGCCGACTAGGCGTGTGATCAAAACGGCGAACTTCGCGTTGAAGCCGTCGACCTCGCCCATCGCCTCTTTGATCACCGATGGACTGGGGTGCAGCGCCTTGCCAAGATGATTCTGGGTCTTGACCGGGCCGTGGTGCTCTGCTGTCATTCCTCCTCCTCGCCTGCGTCGATGGTTGCGTCGTTACATCTGGCTCTTGCGTTATGCGTCGCCTGGGCCGGCGACCGCGTCGCCCTCTCCGCTCGCGCGCTCCGTGTCCTCCTCAACTTGGTCCCCTTCGTCCCCCGCATACATCGACTCGCGCGCGAGCTCCTCCCCCCGGGCCGCGAACAGCTTGATCTCGAGCAGGTCGTGGCGATAGTCGTCGGGCGCGATCAGCGTGAAGCGCTCGTTGAGGAGCTCACATTGGTCGACGGCGAGATCGGCCAGCTCGGCGGTCACGATCGCCCCGCCGGAGATCAGCGGCCGCCCCCAGATCAGCGTGATCGCGGCGACCGCCCCGTTGTGCCCGCGCCAGGACCCGATCACCTCGTCGCAGAGGTCGAGCTTCCAGTCGGGATTGCGCTCGGCCGTCTCATCGGTGAAGTCAACCTGTGCGGCGAAGTCGCTCGGGTCGCCTCCCTCCACCGCTCCGATGAAGCTGACGTGCCCGAACAGCTCGTATCCGTTCGCCGTGATCGACGTCCCCGGCACGTACGTGCGCCCGTTCCACGTGCGGTCGGGGTACCAGCGGATCTCACCCGGCTCGCCCAGGTCGGCCTCCTCGGCGTCGAGCGCCAGACAGGCGGCCAGGAACTCCGCGCTCAGCCGCTCGGCCCAGCGACCGTAGGGCAGGTCCTCCAGTGGGGGCTCGGCGGCGAACCTCGGTACGAAGCGTTCCTCAGGGGCGGCACTTCTGCGGGCAGACTATCTACACGTCCCGCAGCAACGCCGCCGCATGCTCCGGGGCGACGATGTTCAGATTCACGCCGGTGGACAGCTCCAGTCCGGCCAGGTGGGTCAGGCGCGGGAGGATGTCGATTCGCCAGCAGAAGTGCTCGGCGCCGAGCGGCGCGGTCCTGACGAACAGGTTCAGCGGCGGGCTCGATCCCAGCTGCCGTGCCAGGCGCCGCAGGCCGTCGTGCAGCAGCGCGGCGCCGGTTGGCCCGTCGTCCTCGAAGCGCGCGCGCGGGCGCCGGGGCACGAGCATCAGCTGGAACGGCAGCCGCGAGGCGTACGGCGCGATCAGCACCGCCTCATCGTCGACCGCGACGATCCGCTCGCGCAGGCGCACCTCTTCGGCGATCACGTCGCCCAGCAGGCTCTGGCCCATCGTGCGCGTCGTGTAGGCGTTGGCGCGCTCGCGCTCGCGGGCCACGACGGCCGGCACGAAGTCGAGCGCGTACAGCTGGGCGTGCGTGTGCGGCAGCGACGCTCCCGCCTCGCGGCGCTCGTTGACGATCAGCTGCGTGTAGGCGCAACCCGCGTGCGCGCGCATGCGCAAGCGCCATACCTCCACCGCGGCGGCCACCTGCTCCTTGGGCAACTCGGCCAGTGACAGCACCGACTGCGGACCGTTGACGATCACCTCGTGCGCGCCCGTGGCCGGGAGCGCGGTGAACAGCTCCGGCCTGCCCCGCGCCGGCTCCGCGGCGACCTCTGCCTGGCCGGCCCCGGCCGCGTCGTCCGGGTCTGCCGGGGTGAGGGCCGGATAGAGGTTCGCCACTACCCGCACCGTCCATCCCGGCGAGTCCGGTGGCCCACCGCCGGGGCGCAGCGCGTAGAGCTCCGGCGGAGTGCGGTCCTCGTGACCCTCGGCGAACGGGTCGCGCTCGGCGTCGATCGGCTCTGCCGGAGCGCAGGTCGGCTCGCCCCCGGGACGCCCGGAGCGCTCTCCGGCGATGATCGTCTTGTGCCCGCTCAGCGGGTCGATCCGGATCTCGGGCATGGCTCAGTGTCTATCCAATCACTCGCCGAGCGCGTAGCGCCGGACATCGGCTTCGAGCTTTGCCACGCTCAGATACGGACCCTGGCGGATGTAGCGCCTGCCCGCGCGGTCGTAGAAGACGGTCACAGGCGTGAACGACGAATCGGTGATCGCCGTCCCGAGCTGGCCGCTCTCGTCGTAGTAGCTCGGATAGCTCTGCGGGAAGGTGCGCAAGAAGCCTTCCGGTTCGCCACGGCTCGAGTCGCCCGAGTCCAGCCCGATGAACGCGACCTCTCCTCCGAGGCTCACCGCCGCGCGCTGGAACACGCCCGACTCGGCGCGGCAGGGCTCGCACCATGACGCCCACTTGTTGATCACCGTGGGCTCTTCGCGTAGCGCCTGAAGGCGCGCATCGAGGGCGCGCGCGCCGCCTCCCAGCAGCTCGTTGGCCTGGGCATGCAGTGCGGCCAGCGGTGCGGGCGAGCCCTGCAGGCGAGCCTGCATCTGGGCCACCGTCAACCCCGATGGCGCCACGGGCGCCGGTGCGGGGGAACGCGAGAGCTGGACGAGTCCGACGGCGAGCAGCGCCACGATGACGAGCCCGCCCAGAGCCAACAGCGTGCGTTGTAGGCGCCGGTTCGAGGACACCGCGTTAAGGGTGGCAGAATCATTCCTACCTCGCCCTCCCTTCAATCGCGCCGCGACCTGCTATATCCTGAAGGGCACTAAGAGCCGGGCTGCGCTGAGCACCCGGCAAATCTCGCCGGTTGAGTGCCGGCCTTTCCGAGCCACGTCGAAGTCTTTCTACGGCGGCTCGTCTCGTAGTCCAGAGCCTTTATGGCCGAGCCCACTTCAGTGGCCCTCGTGGCCGCGTCCATTCCGTCCTCCGTCGACATCGCTCGCGCGGAGAAGTTCGTGCGCGAGCGCTTTCTGCACGACGGCGAGGATCCCGCGGTTGCGCTTGCCCCGAACACGCCGCGCCGGCGCGCGCTCGACCAGGCGCTCCTCGAGTTCGGGGAGAAAGCCAAGATCCCCTCGACCGCCTGGCGGCGCGAGTTCTCGCTGCTGCTGGGCCTCGAACGCGTGCTCTCCGAGGACGAGCCGAAGCTGGTGGACGGGACCGTGCTCTCCGCCCACCAGGTCGACGCCCTGTCCGGCACGCTCACTGCCCTGCTGGCCGAGGCCCTGCGCACTACCGAGAACGGCGGCAACGGCGCCGCCGCGGCCTCGCCCGAGCTGCTCGCCTCAGCCGCGATCTTCGGCCCCGACGAGGCCGCGCCCGCGGAGGATCTCGCCGCCGCCGAGGCTTCGGGCGTCGCCGCCGCCGGGACCGCCTTGGAGGGCGAGGACGATGACGACGAGCCTGATGATGAGGACGATGAGGAGGACGAGGACGACGACGACCTCGGCCCCGTCCAGCGCGCCGCACCCGACGTGGATGACGAGGACGACGATGAGCTCGATGACGAGGACGAGCTCGATCCGCTCGCCGAGGAGGAGCAGGAGCCGGAGCTCCAAAGCGACTCCGACGAGGAGCCCCGCGACTGGGTCGACGAGGACGATGAGGAGGAGACTCTCGCCGAGCAGCCCGAGGATCCCAACGCCGCCAAGCGCTTCTGGTTCGAGCACGCCACAGGCGCGGGGAAGACGGTCGCGGCGCTCGGCTTCGTCGAGGCCTCGCACACCGGCGGGGTCCTGATCCTCACCCACCGGCGCAACCTCGTCGACCAGTTCCACGGCGAGCTGCGCGACCGCGGCTACTCCAAGCGCATCAGCCGTGCTTTGCTCGTCGGCGAGGACTCGAGCAAGGGTCCGGTGACGGTCGAGACCTACCAGTGGTTCGTTCGCAACGCCGGCAAGATCTCCAGCGCCTACACGATCGTCATCTGCGACGAGGCGCACACCGCGCTCGGCGAGAAGACGAGCGCCGCGATCAGGGCCTGGACGGGGCCGATCTTTATCGGCATGACCGCCACCGGCGCCCTGATCGCACGCCATGTGACCGACCTGTTCCCGACGCAGACCTCGCGCTTTGACCTCGCGCAGGCGGCGCGGCGCGGCGTGATCTCGCCGCTGCGCTGCGTGCGGATCTCACCCGGTACCGGAGTGCGCACGATCGCCAAGGTGCCGCTGCGCCGGGGCGAGGTGGATACCGAGTTCGACCAGGAGCAGCTCGCCGAGCTACTCGACCAGCAGCCGTTCAACATGGCGGCCGCCAACCTCTACAAAACGCGCTTCAACGGCGTGCCGGGTGTTGTCTATGCCGCCGGCGTGCGCCACGCGTACAACCTCGCCGAGGCGTTCCGCGCCGAGGGATTGAAGGCGCAGGCGGTCTCAGGTGAGACGCCCAAGCGCGAGCTGGCGGGCATCCTCGCCCGCTACGAGCGTGGCGACATAGACGTGTTGATCAACGCGCAGCTGCTCGCCGAGGGCTGGAACAGCCCGCGCGCGACCGTCTGTGTGCACCTCGCGCCGACCGCGTCCAAGCGCATCTACCAGCAGCGCGTCGGGCGCGTCACCCGCCGCCACCCCGGCAAGGAGGCGGGCCTTGTCGTCGACTTCGTGCATCCCGCGACCAAGCACGACGACCCTGTCGTGACGCTGCACTCGCTGCTCGATCGCGACGTCTACCGCGGCGGCGCGATCGTCGTCGGCCCGGTGCGCCGCGGTCGCGGTCGCCGGATGCGGGTCGAGCGCCGCGTGCTACCCGTGTGCGCAGAGGAGGAGCGGCGCTTCGAGGTCTTCGAGCGCGAGCTGTGGCGGATCGCGGTCGAGCACCTCGACTACGGCGAGCAGCACGTGTGGGCGGCTCTGGCCGGCGCGCGCGTCGCGCCGAACGGCTGGCGCCGGGCGCGGGCGATGCTCCACTTCGACCGCACCGGCGAGCTCAAGAGCCGCTTCCTGATCACCGCCGTGCAGCGCAACAAGAACGCGCAGTTGCGTTTGCGGGCTTTGACCGACATCCCCGCGCTCGGCGACGCGGACACCTTCGACACCGCGATCGACATCATCGGCGGTTGGCCGCGCGACGAGCGCCGCGAAGCGTCGAAGATCATGCTGCGCGCGCTGGTCGAGCGGCGCATCGGCCGCCGCGACCAGGCCAATGCCTGGATCTGGCGCCTGGCCGAGTACACCCGTGACGTGCACGAGGAGTACGCGGTGCAGCGCTGGCCGGAGACCAAGCGGCTGCTCGGCCTGCTCGTCAACTCGGCTGGCGGGGCGCACGCGCGCAACGCGCGGCGGCTGATCCACGCCGCGCGCAAGCAGGACCGCCGGCTGTCAGCCGCGCTCCTGGCGGCCGCCCTGGCGCACACCCCCGAGGCCGAGGAGGCGCTGCGCGGCGCGCGCACGCGGATGGCGCGCAAGCCCCCGGCGCTTGCCCGCGAGCTGCTGCGCAACTTCCCCAAGCGCCGCGCGCGCAACGCGCGGCGCAGGCGCAGGGGGTCTAAGGGCGCGGGCGCGAGTGCCGGCTCGAATGGAGCGCGAGCTGGCGCGGGCAACTCGAATCAGCTGGACGACACGCGGGGCGAGACGAACGGCGCGGATGGCGCAAACAGCTCGGGTGCTTCAGAGAACCTGAACGGTGCTCGCGGGACCGCTGGAGCGGGTGGGGACGCCGGTCGACCGCCGAGGGCGCCTAGAAGCAGACGCAGGAAGGCCAGGTCGCGGACGCCGAGCGACGCGGTGCTGACGGAGGCGCTCTCGAGTGCGCCGGCGAGCGCGCGGGACAACGGTGGCGAGCTGGCGCCGGGCGCGGGCGAGAAGCTGCAGCGCAATGTCGAGGAGGCGCTCGACCACGCCGAGGAGTGAGCCGGCGGATGCTCTAACCGACGGGCTCCAGATGAACCTCGCCTGCATCGAGGGTGGTGCGCCCCCCGTCGCCGAGTGCGACGATCAGGCGCCCCGTGCCGTCGATGCCATCTGCATGCCCGCGCCCCGAGTCCCACGCGATCTCGCGCCCGTACAAGGCGTCACGTGAGCGCCAGGCGTCGAGGGTCTGCGGCGTGGGCTCCTGAAGCCTTCGCGCAAGCGCGGCGAGCAGCCGCTCGAGCGTGGGCTCGATCGCACCTTGCGTCTGGCCGAGGGTCGCGGCGCTGCCACGCAGCTCGAGCGCCAGCTCCTCCAGACGGACGGCCACGTTCAGGCCGATGCCGAGCACCGCCCAGCCCGCCTGCGGACGTCCCTCGACGAGGATCCCCGCGAGCTTGGCCAGGGTTGGCTCGGCCGGAGTCACCTGCCCGGGACCCGGCGTCTCGAAGTTTGCCTGCCCCGACGAGGTTCTCCGTGGAGAATTGACGCGCGCCTCGATGGCGCGGCGAACGAACACGACGTCGTTGGGCCACTTGATCTGTGCGTGCTCGCCCGCGACATCGCAGACCGCCACCGCGGCGATCAGCGGCAGCAGCGGCGGCGGAGAGCGCAGGAGCAGCGACATCAGCAGCGAGCTGCCTGCGGGCGCCGACCAACGCCGGCCCTGGCGACCGC
Source organism: uncultured Solirubrobacterales bacterium (assembly GCA_963813745.1). GTDB lineage: Bacteria > Actinomycetota > Thermoleophilia > Solirubrobacterales > Solirubrobacteraceae > Palsa-744. Next base: position 156,218 of record CAWEZW010000002.1, on the reverse strand, counting down.
GGCCGGCGCTCTGCGCGGCGGCCGTTACGAGCGTGCCGTGCGGCGCCCCGGCGGCCGCCAACTCGCGCGCGCGGTCGTTGGTCGAGCTGGTCTGGCGCAGGTGCACACGTGGCCGCCCAAGGGTGGTTTCCTCGCCGACGGTGGCCAAACCAGCGGGATCGGACCTAAAGGAGGATCTCCTCGGGAGAGTCGATGATCTTCAGGTGCTCATCCACGCCGGTCATGCGCATCAGCCGCTGTACCTGCTCGGGGCCACGGACGAGGGCGAAGGTCTGTCCGTGCTCGGTCGAGCGCTTGTCCTGTAGGAGAATCGCCCGCAACCCGGTCGAGTCGATGAACTCGAGCCCGCGCAGGTCGAGCACGATCTCCGCGTCGCGATCGAGCGTTGCGTCATGCACCGCACGCTCGAGCGTCGGCACGCTGGCCAGATCGAGCTCGCCGGCGAGCCGCAACACGACCCGCTCCCCCTCACTGTGCACGTCGATCAGGAGATTTCCCTCGTCCGTCATCGTTTAAAAACACTACCGCACCGGTTTGCCGGCACAGGAGCTGCTCCGCCCGTATCTCAACCATCTACGCGGAGCGCCAGCAACGCGATGTCATCGCGCAGGCGCCCCTCCGCGCGCTCGAGCGCCGCTCCCTCGATGTGCTTGAGAAACCTCTTCAGTGTCAACTCCGGCGCGGCCGCGCAGAGCGCCAGCAGGCCGTCCTCGCCGAGCAGGCGATCCGGCCTGCCCGCCTCGATCACACCATCCGTGTACAGCAGCAGGGTCTCTCCCGCCGCCAGCGTGATCTCACTCTCCTCGATGTGAAGCGGGTCGACGACGCCGAGCACCGTGCCGCTGTGGCCGACCTGCTCGACCTCGCCGCCATGCCGGATCAAAAGCGGCGGCGGATGTCCGGCGAGCGCGATCCTCAGCCGCGCGCCGTGCTCCTCACGCGCGAGCGCGATCAGGCAGACGGTGCACAAGTCCGCCCCCGGAGGTTGGCGCATCAGTGCCTGGTGGAGCGTCGCGAGCATCTCGGTGGGGGACTGGCCGCCGATCGCCGCGGCGCGGAGGGTGTGGCGGGCGAGCGCCGTCACCCCGGCCGCTCGCGGTCCTTTGCCGCAGACGTCCCCGATCACGAGCATCGTGCGGTCCTCGTCGTAGTCGAACACGTCGTAGAAGTCGCCGCCCACCTCGTTCAGCTCGCCGGCGGCCGCGTAGAGCGTCTGGATCTCCACGCCGGGGATCTCCGCCAGGGACTCCGGCAGCAGCGCCCGTTGCAGCGTGTGCGCGATCTGCGTGCGCTCGGTGTAGAGCCGCGCGTTTTCGACGGCCATGCCGGCGTGGCGGCCGAGTCTGACGGCGAGTCCCAGATCGGCCTGCGTCAGGCGCCGGCTCGATTCCGAGGAGACGAGCGTGATCGCGCCGAGCGTCCGCGTCGGCGCGGCCAGCGGCACGATGATCACCGCCGTCGCCTGGATCGCTCTCAACAGCTCCAGGTGCGCGTCGTCGCGTGCGTAGGCGGCCAGGGCATCCGGATCGATGTCCGTGTAGATGCGCGCCTCTGCGGTGCGGATCACTTCGGGCACTCCCGCTGGATCCTCCGGTGCCGTGTGGTAGCTGCGGTCGAGTCTTTCCGCCAGCGCGATCTTGCCCGGATCGGAGTGATGCACGGCCACACGTTCGATCTCCCCGCTCTCGCCCAGCACGTCGACCGCACACCAGTCGGCGATCTGCGGGACGGCCAGTCGCGCGACTTCCCGCAGCGTCTCGGTGTAGTCCATCGAGGAGGCGAGCACGCGGCTGGCCTCGGCCATGAAGCTCTCCGCCAGCTGCGCTCGCTTGACCTCGGTGACGTTCTCGAAAACGTTGACGGCGTAGCTGACGCGCTCTGACTCCGGGTCCGCGATCGGAGAGGAGCGGACGATCAGCCAGCGCTCCTCGCCCGTGGCGCGGACGATGTTTCTCACCAGCAGCGGCTCTGGATGCTCGCCCTTGAAAAGTCGCCTTGCGGGCATCGACTCCAGGCCGAGCTCCTCTCCCTGCTCGTCGGAGACGAGAAAGCGAGACATGATCGTCCCCGGGGGCGCGCCTGTCAGATCGCTGGGCGTCGGAAATCCCAACAGGTCGGCGGCGGCCTGATTGGCGAAGATCGTTTGGCCGCCGCGGTCGATCACCGTGATCGCCTCCGCGACGCTCGAGAGGATCGCCTCCATCCGCTGCTCGAGCCGGCGCAGATCGGAGAACAGGCGAGAGTTGTCGATCGCCAGCGCCGCCCGTCGCGCCAGCTCCGCGGCGAGCTCGAGATCCTCCTCGCCTGTACGGTCTCTCTGCCTGCCCGAACGGCTTGCTCGGCTCCAGTCGCAGGACCGAGAGCGCGCCGAGCGTGCGGCCGCGCGCCTGCAGGGGCACCACGACCGCCGAGCGGTAGTTGTGGGCGATCATGAACTCCGCGTGGGCGTCGTTCTCCGCGAAGGCTCTCAGCGAGGTGTCCGCCATCTCCGCGAGCAGCTCCGCCCGCCCGCTGCGGATCACCCGTGCGACGGGGTGCTCGCCGTCAGGATCAAGCGGCGAGTGCGCGCGCAGCGCCTCGAGGCCGCGGGCCACCTCCGCGTCCGCCGCGACGACGGCGACGTCGTTGATACGGCCATCCTCGTCGAGCAGGTCGATCACGCAGAGATCCGCCAATCGGGGCACCGTCAGTTTCGCGACCTCGCGCATCGTGGTCTGAGGATCCAACGAGCCCGCCAGCGCCGCACCGGCCTCGACCAGCAGCTCGACCGCGTCCATTCGACTCGACCTCAGCGCTCGCGCAGGCGCCTGCGCGCCTCGGCGATCTCCTGCTCGGCCTCCTCGCGCGAGTGCCAGCCGTCGATGCTCACCGTCTTGCCTTCCAGCTCCTTGTAGATCGAGAAGAATTGCTCGATCTCCTGGCGCAGTAGCACCGGTAGGTCCTCGAGCTTCTCGTACTCGTTCCAATAGGGGTCGTGCAGCGGGACGCAGATGATCTTGTCGTCGATCCCCTTCTCGTCGCGCATCATGAACATCCCAACCGGCTTGACGGGGATCAGGCACCCCGGGAAGGTGGGCTCGTACAGGCACACCAACGCATCGAGGGGGTCGCCGTCCTGTCCGAGCGTACCGCGCAGGTAGCCGTAGTCGGCGGGGTAGGTCGCGGCACTCATCAGCAGCCGATCGAACTTGATTCCGCCCAGCTCGGGGTCGTACTCGTACTTGTTACGCACGCCCTTGGGGATCTCGACGACGCAGACGAGGGCATCCGGTGGTGTTTTCTGGGACATCCGCCGAGTAACTTAGCTGTCAGTGCCGGATGATGACGATGTCATCAGATGTCGGTGATCAATCGTCAAAAAACCGGCGATCATCGCGGCATCGAGCTTCCTTGGGACAGGTCAGGGAGCTCCGCTCTCAGCGTCAGCAGCCCCTCGAACAGGTCGCCGTGGCTCGCTACTCGCTCCATCAGCTCGCCGGGCTCGGCGCTCAGGTTGGGCTCGCGCCTGCTCCGCACGGCCTGCTCAACCTCCTCCCAGAAAAGCGGCGTGGAGATCGTGGGGCGCTCGCGCGCGCGCAGCGAGTACACGGAGACCGTCGTCTTGTGCTCGTCGTTCTGACTCCAGTCGATCAGCACCTTGCCCGGGCGCAGACCCTTGGCCATGCGCGAGAGAACCTGGCGCGGATGGCGCTTCTCCAGCAGCTCGGCGACCGCCCGCGCGAATGACTTGGTCTGCTCATACGTGACCGCGGTGTTGAGTGGGGCGTAGACCTGCAGGCCCTTTGCCCCCGAGGTCTTGATGAACGTGTCCAGCTTGAACGTGTCGAACACCTCCTTGATCTGAAGCGCCACCCGGCAGCACGCCTTCAACCCCGCCGGGGCGCCCGGGTCGAGGTCGAACACGATCGCGGTCGGTGTGCTCATCCGCGCGGCTCGTGAGAGGCTCGGGTGCAGCTCGATTGCGGCCAGGTTCGCGGCCCAGATCAACGTTGGCGGATCTTCGGCGAGGCAGTACTCGATCGTGCCCCTTCCGCGCTCGCTTTCGATCGGGGCGGTCCTCACCCAGGAGGGTCGGTGCGCTGGGCAGCGCTTCTCGTAGAAGTACTCGCCCTCGACCCCGTCGGGGTAGCGCTTCAGCGTCAGCGGCCGTCCGGCGAGATGGGGTAGGAGCACGGGTGCGACCGCGGCGTAGTAGTCGATCAGCTCACCCTTTGTGAACCCCGTGCGCGGGTACATGACCTTCGCGCGGTTCGTCAGCTTCAGGGTGCGACCCTCGACCTCGATCTCCGCGCTCGGCGTCGCGCGATCTTGTCGGCGGCCCTCGGGAGGAAGATGATCGCTCCTTGTTGTTTCCCTTCTTTTCTCTTTCTCTTTCGCGGCCTTTACGGGTGCCTTGCTCGTCCTCTGGCGCCGCGGCCATATCGGGGTCACGGTCTCCATCCGACGTCCACGGCGGGCTTGTCATCGCGCAGTCCCTTGTAGGAGGAGTGGCGCAGGATGCGCTCGCGCGTCCACTGAGCGAACTCGATCTCAGCCACGAGCTCGGGCTCGACGAAGCGCGCTCCGCGGGGCGGCTGGGTCCCGGCGAACGGGCTCGCGTCCCGCGCGAGCGTGCCGCGAGCTCCCGGCCCAGGTGCTCCAGGTCCCGCTCCTTGAAGCCGGTGCCCGACGCGGCCGGCATAGCGCAGCACGCGGCCGGTCCCGCTCGTCGGCCTCGTAGTAGCCCATCAGCAGCGCCCCGAGCCGCCCGGCACGACTTCCCTTGCCCGCCAGCCAGCCGCCGATCACGAGCTCCTGGCGGTTGACGTTCTTGATCTTCAGCCACTCGCCGGTGCGCTTCCCGGGCGGTAGCGCGAGTCCAGCCGCTTGGCCACGATCCCCTCCAGCTGCTGCTCGCGCGGTCGCGGCCAGCAGCTCGCGCCCTCGCCGGCGTGGTAGGCGGGGGCCTGCCACGCCGGACCATGAGCTCGAGCTCCTCGAGGAGCGCCCGCCGCTCGCGGTAGGGCAGTTCCATCGTGCTACGCCCGTCGAGATACAGCAGGTCGAAGATCATGTAGCTCACTGGCTCCTCGCGCGGCGAACTGCGGACCGCGCTGGCGCGAGGAGACGTGCATCCGCTGCTGCAGGCGCTCGAAGCTCGGGCGGCCCTGCTCGTCGAGGCGACGATCTCCCCGTCGAGCATCGCCTCGCGGGAACCCAGCTCGGCGCCGAGGGCGCGCAGCTCGGGGTATCGCGGCGCTGATGTCGTTCAGGTTGCGGCTCTCGAGCCGCAGTCGCCCGGGCTTGCCAGTAGGCGATCGCGCGCACGCCGTCCCACTTGATCTCGATATGCCCATTCTCGCTCGTCCGCGGGCAGCGTCGCGCGCTTCGCGAGCATCGGCGCCAGGCGCTCGGGCATCGCCTCGCGCTCGGTTCCCGGGGCGGGTCCATGCGGTGGATCATCCAGTTCTTGCCCTTGCGTCTGGAACAGCGCGTACTTGCCCTGCACGCGCTCGCCGTGGAAGGTGACGATCACCTCGTCCTCACGGAACTTGTGGCAGTCGTAGGTTCCCTCGTCCCAGATCCGCACCTCACCCGGCGCCATAGTTGCCGGTGGGGATCTCGCCCGCGAAGTCGATGTAGCTGAGCGGGTGATCCTCGACGTGCACCGCCAGGCGGTTGCGCTTCGGGTCCTGCGGGATGCCCTTCGGGACCGCCCAGGACACGAGCACGCCATCGCGCTCGAGGCGCAGGTCCCAGTGCAGGCTGCGCGCGTGGTGCTCGTGCACGACGAAGCGGGCGCCCCGCCCGGCACGACCATCCTGGCCCGCGGGCTCGGGGGTGTCGGCGAAGTCCCGTTTGGCGTTGTACTCGCCGAGCGCGCGCTGCTTGGCGGCTGAGCTGCGCCTCACCCGTCGTCGAGCTCGCTGCTGTGCTCGTGGTCTGGCTCGGAATCCTCGCGCGCGCCGTTTGGCTCCTCCGGTGAGCCCTGATCGTGGAGAACCGCGTGGGCGGACTGCTGGTCGCCGTGGGAGGCGTGCTCGATCAGTGCCCGCTCTGTCTCCTCGAAGCCCTCGGAGACGCCGCCACCGGCCTCCGTGACCGGGAGCTGGGCGGGGTCGAGCTCCTCCTCGCCAGTCACGCCCCCGATCCCAGCGGCTTCCGTGGCCGCCGCGTCGATCTCTTCCTGCTCGTATCTGGGAGTGCTCGCCATCGCTTGATCGCTCCTCGGTGGGTCTCACCGGTAGCTTCGTCGCAACCGGTTCCTCTCGGCCTCACGCCTTTCTGGTTGTCTTTTGCTCTTTTACTCCTACCCTGTTCGTTTCGCGAGCAATCGCCTTCCCCGACGATCTCTTGGCGGTGCTCGATCGCCTGCCGCGGGCCTTCTGGGTACCCGTCTGCCCCCTGATCCGCGCAAGGCTCTCCTCGAGCGCCCCCATCAGATCTGGAGCGGTCGTGGTGACGGGCTCCTTGGCCGGGGTCGGTGCCTCGATCTTCTTGCCCTGCTGCTTGCGTTTGATGATCCGCTTCAGATGGGCACGGTGCTCGTCGCGGTAGCGCGCTGGATCGAACTCGACGCCGAGCTCCTCGATCACGGCGACGGCCGAGTCGACCTGCTCGCGTGGCGGTTCGGCGGCCTCGATCGCATCGGCGATCTCCTCAGTCGAGCGAACTTCGTCTCCGAACAGCATCGTCGTCAGCGTCAGGGCACCATCGCGGACGCGAATGCCCACGAGGCGCTCCTTGGCGCGCATCACGAAGCGCCCGAGCGCCGCCTTGCCCGAGTCCCGCATCGTCTCGCTCAGCAGCGCGTAGGCGCGCGCGGCGCCCTCGTCGGCGGGCACGAGCAGGTAGGAGCGGTCGAAGTAGACCGGATCGATTTCCGCGACCTCGACGAAGCGCTCGATGTCGATCGTGCGGCTCTGCCGGGGCGCGGCCGCCAGCAGATCCTCGTCGGAGAGCAGCACCCAGCTGCCGTCATCGAGCTCGTAGCCCCGGGCGATCTCCGGCCATGGCACCGGCTTCTCCTCGGCCGCGCAGACCCTGCGCGTTTCGATCGGCGAGCAGTCTGGCGCATGCAACAGCTGAAAGTGAACGTCGCGGTCGCGCGTGGCGCTGTGGAGCGTCACGGGCACGTTGAGCAGGCCGAAGCTGAGCGAGCCGCTCCACAGTGGTCTGGGCATCAGCGTGAGCTCCCGGCGGCGACTTTTTGGCCCGAGCTCGACCGGTCCGTCTTTGACTTCGACTTCTTCCTCTTTGCCCTTGGCGAGCGGCCCTGACGCTCGAGGCTTGCCTGCAGCGCTCCGAGCAGGTCGTCCTCGGGGGCGATCTGGACGGGCTCGGGCGCGGCGATCGTCTCGCCACGCGCCTTGCGCTCGATCAGCTCGAGCAGCGCGGCGCGATAGGTGTCCTCGTACTCCTCCGGCCGGAAGCTCGAGCTGAGTTGGTCGAGGAGGGCGCGGGCGGCGGCGACCTCCGGCTTGAAGGGCTCGCGCTGCGGCGTGGGGATCTCCACCTCGCCGGCCGGGACGAGCTCGTCGGCGAAGCGCATCGTGTGCAGGGCGATCACATCCTGCAGCGCGCGGAGCGCGACCAGGTGAGCCTTGTTGTGAAAGACGAAGCGACCGATTCCGACCCGTTCCGAGCGCTTCAGCGCCGCCTGCAGCAGCAGGTAGGAATCGTCGCCGAACTTGCCGGGGCCGAGCCGGTAGGCGCGGTCGTAGTAGACCGGGTCGATCTCCTCGCGTCCCACGAAGTGCTCGATCTCGATCATGTGCGCGCCCGGTCCATCGGCGGCGGCGATCTCCTCCTTGGAGAGCGTTACGTAGGAGCCGGAACTGACTTCGAAGCCTTTCACGGTCTCGCCGTAGGGGACCTCCTTACCCTCCTGCGTACATATACGGCGGTGTTCGATCGCGGCGCCGTCGGTGCAGTGGCGCTCGCGAAAGCGAACGGCCTTGGACTCGGTGGCCGAGTACAGCTTCACGGGCACCCGCACCATCCCGAAGGCGATCGTGCCATTCCACAACGAACGAGGCATATTCTGACCAAGGCTACTCCCGGGTAGTAGCCCAGGCAAACTCCGAAATCACTCCTGCAAGGCGCCGCGGCCAAACCCCGCTCACCTCGAGATGTATACCTTCGCAGGGTGCCGATCGAGGAGCGTCCGCCCTTCGACAGCAAGGGCACGTAGTCAGACGGCTCGTGCCGCAACGTCCGTGAGCAGCGCCTGGATCACCCCGTCGACATCGTGATCCTGTGCCTCCACCTGTGGCTCCAGGCCATGCTCGCGCAGGGTCTCGCTGGTGATAGGGCCGATTGAGACGATGCGCGTCTCGGGCGAAAGTCCGGCGGGCCCGCCGGCCGCGTCGAGGAAGAAGCGGACGGTCGAGGAGGAGGTGAAGGTGATGTAGTCGGCTTCCCGCGCGGCCGTCAACGCTTCGGGAGAAAGGGGCTCGGCGACGGTTTCATACAGCGCCAGCACGTCGACCTCGGCGCCGCGCGCGCGTAGCGCGTCCGGGATCACGTCACGTGCCTCCTTGGCGCGCGCCACCAGCGCGTGCTTGACAGGGACTTCGGCGAGCGCTTGCACGAGCGACTCCGCGACGGAGCGCTCGGGCACGATGTCCGCGACGATGCCATGCTCGGCCAGCTCGCGTGCAGTGCCGGGACCGATCGCCGCGACGTTCGCGCCCGCGAACGCGCGCGCGTCGTGTGGAAAGCGAGTCGAGTGAGTTGAAGGGAGGGCGCGAGCTGGTGGGGCGGTGGGAGGAGTTGGTGGAGCTGTAGGTGGGTTGACTACCTGCGCGAGGCGCTCGAACAGCGCGCTCACCGCGTTCGGGCTGGTGAAGCAGACGAGGTCATACGGCGAGAGATCGGGCGGTGGTCCGGGAAGCGGTTGTGTTCGGATCACGGGCGTCTGCACGACGTTTGCTCCCAGCTCCTCCAGCGCTCGCGCCAAACCGCTGGCCTGCGCACGAGCGCGTGTGACGGCCACGGTTTGGCCACTGAGCGGGCCCGGAGACAGCCACTCCAGCTGTCCGGCGAGCCCGGCGACGGGGCCGACCACCGTGATCGAAGGTGCGCGCAGCTGCTCGCGCCGGGCGATCTCGGCGATGCTCTGCAGCGTCCCTGTCACGGTGCGCTGGTCGGGGAGCGTGCCGCGTTCGACGACCGCGACCGGCTCCGAGGTGGGGCGTCCGGCGACGATCAGCGACTCGACGATCTGGGGGAGCTGGCGCACTCCCATGTAGAACACAAGCGTCCCCGGAAATGCCGCGAGTGCCTGCCAGTCCAAAGCGGACTCAGCGGGACCGTCCTCCCGGGTGTGTCCGGTCACCAGTGCCACGGCGGTGGCGAGCCCGCGGTGAGTGACGGGGATGCCCGCATATGCCGCGGCGGCTACGCCGGATGTGACGCCGGGGACGATCTCGAAGGGGATGCCGACCTCGCGCAGCGCGAGCGCCTCCTCACCGCCGCGGCCGAACACGAACGGGTCGCCGCCCTTCAGTCGTACGACACTCTTGCCGTCCCGGGCACGGGCGAGGATCAGCGCCTCGGTTTCCTCCTGAGGGACCGACGGCCCACCGCCCTCCTTGCCCACGAACAGCACCTCGGCATCGGCGCGCGCTCCATCCAGCGCGGCGGTGGGGATCAAGCGGTCGTAGAGGATTACATCGGCGTTGGCGATCAGCTCCAGCGCGCGCACGGTCAACAGTCCCGGGTTGCCCGGTCCACCGCCGACGAGGTAGACGCGTCCCGCTGTGGGCGTGCTCCCGACCTCAGGCATGCTCAACGGCCATCTCCTCGGCGCGGCGCAGCAGCTCCCCTGCTCCGGCCGTAAGCATCCGCTCCGCCACACGCTGCCCTAGTGCGTCGGGATCGTAGAAGCCACCGAGCAGCTCGTCGCTCACCCAGGCCGAGCCGTCCGGCAGTCCGACCCAGGCGCGCAGGTTCAAGCAGCCACAGCCGGCTGGCGTCGCGTGTGCGCCAAGCGGGGTGTGGCAGCTCGCGTCCAGCGCACTTGCCAGCGCGCGCTCGGCACGCAAGCACGCGAACGCATCCGCGTCGGTGATCGTCGCTACCGCCTCCTCCACCCGTGCGTCCCCGGCGCGTCCCTCGAGCGCGAGCGCGCCCTGGCCCGGTGCGGGGACAAAGCGCGCGAGGTCGAGCACCGCGCCGATCTCTGCCTCGCGGCCCAGCCGCAGCAGCCCGGCGTGCGCAAGCACGATCGCCTCCAGATCCTCCTCCTCGCCGAGCCGTCGCAGGCGGGTGTCGACGTTGCCGCCGATCGCGACCACGTGAAGATCCTCGCGCGCGGCCCGCAGTTGCGCGGCTCGGCGCAGGCTGCCGGTACCCACGCGCGCGCCCGCGGGGAGGGACTCCAGGTCGTCCACCCCGCACAGCACGTCTGCGGCCGCCGCCCGCGCGGGTGCGCCCAGTAGATCGAGCCCCGCGGCCAGCTCGCCCGGTACGTCCTTCGCGGAGTGCACCGCGAGGTCGATCTCGCCGGCGAGCAGCGCGGCCTCGATCGTGTCGATCCAGCGCGACTTGTCAGCCGGGGCGCCCCCGGGGGCTGCCGATGGGTCAGCGTCGTCCGCACCATCTCCGCTGGTCGTGATCGTGACCAGCTCGAGCGCGTCGTCGTCGCCTGCCTCGATCGCCAACCGCTCGGCGACGTGGCGCGCCTGTGCGAGCGCGAGCGCACTCCCGCGGGTGCCGATTCGCATCAGAATCTCTCCCGATCGGAGCGGGCTGGCATCGCGGGTTGCTCCTCAGCCCTGGCGGCGGCGCTGGAGGTCGTGGACCTCGGCGAGCTGGGCGGGTGCGATCCGATCCTGCTGCTCGGTCCGATCCGCGCTCTCGGCGGGCTCGTCGTCGCGCAGGCCGAACAGCTCGCGCACGAGCTCGAGGCTCGCGTGGCCGCGCTCCTCCGAGAGGCTGCGCAGGCGGATCGTCGGCTCATGCAGCAGCCGGCTCATGACCGCGCGCGCGACCGCCTCGATGCGGGCGAGGTCGCGCGAGGAGGCCGACTCCCAGCGACCGGCGTTCTCGGCCAGCACCTGCTCCACCAGCGTGTTGCCGTGCTCGCGCAGCGCGCTGACCGTGGGCAGCACCTCGAGCTGGCCGAGCCAGCGCGCGAAGCGATGGATCTCCTCCTCGACGATCTCCTGGGCGCGGGGGATCTCGCTCGCGCGCGTGTCGAGGTTGCGCGCGACGACCGCCTGCAGGTCATCGATGTCATACAGGCTCACCCCCTCCAGCTCACCGCAGCTCCCGTCGATGTCGCGCGGCACCGCGATGTCGATCAACAGCAATGGCCGGCCCTCGCGCTCTCCCATCACCAGCTCGAGCTCCTCGCGGCCGACGATCGGATGGGGGGAGGAGGTCGAGGACAGGACGATGTCGGCGTGAAGCAGCTGATCGGGCAGCCCGTCGAGCCCGACCACCGACCCACCGAAGCGCTGGGCGAGGCTGAGTGCGCGGTCGGCGTGACGGTTGGCCACGAAGATCGTGCCCGCGCCCTGGTCGGCGAGCGCGCGCGCGGTCAGCTCGCTGGTCTCGCCCGCGCCGAGGATCACCACGTGGCGCTCCTCCAATCCCCCGAGCACGCTCAGCGCGAGATCGACGGCGACCGAGGGGACGCTCACGCGGCTCGAGCCGATTTCGGTCTCCGTGCGCACGCGCTTGCCCGTGCTCAGCGCGGCGGCGAACAGGCGATTGGAGAAGGCGCCCGTGGTGTCAGCGCGCATCGCCGCCTCGTGCGCGCGTCTGACCTGGCCCTGAATCTCCGCCTCGCCGACGATCATCGACTCGAGGCCCGCCGTCACCCGGTAGAGCTGGCGTGCGGCATCGCAGTTGCGTGGGGAGTAGATCTCCTGCGCGAGCTCCGTCGGGCGGATCCCGGCGCGGCGGGCAAGCAAGCCCAGCACGTCCCCCTCGGCCTGCACAGGATCGCCGACTACGAGGTAGACCTCGGTGCGGTTACAGGTGGAGATCACGACCGCCTCACGTACCTCGGCGCTCGCCGTGGCTTGCCTTGCGAACTCGCTCGCCTCGTGCTCGGTGAACGCCAGGCGCTCGCGCAGCGCCACCGGCGCTGTCTTGTGTGAGATGCCGAGCGCGAGCAGCTCGCTCATACGGTCTCGCGCTCCCGTGCCTGGCTGTGGGTCTCGTCCTGTCCGGATCCGTCTTGGCGCATCTCGTCCTGCATGGCGGGCGTCCCTGCGCGCTCGTTCAGCTCGCGCAGCCCGCGCTCCACGCTGCTCAGGCGGAGCGCCATGATCGCCACGTAGATCAGGACGATCGCGAAGAACACGATGTAGGCGGCCGCCACGTACCCGTTGTTCGAGCTCCCCGGAATCGCTGTCGCGAACAGCGTCATCGGAACCCCAAAGTCCTGCTGCGCGCTTTGAGCAGCATGCGAGTGCGCTTCGCGGTGAGCTCATAGGAGCAGAGCGTCGCGAACAACAGCGACAGCGCCCCGAGCGAGATCAGGAACGTGAACGCCATCTTCGCCGGTAGGTTCGACGAGCTGCCAAGCACGCGTGGGTGTAGGTATTCGGTCGATAGGCGCACCGCGAGGAAGTTCAGCGGCACGAATGCTCCGGCGACGATCGCAAACACCGACGCGTAGCGCGCCTGGCGCTCGGGGTCCTCGATTGCGAAGCGCAGCGGCTGGTAGGTCGCGTACAGCAGCATGATGATCAGAAACGAGACGAGCGTCGGCTCGCTCCACACCCACCAGTGCCCCCACGAGCCCCGTGCCCAGATCGAGCCGGTGATCAGCGTGCCGACGCCGAAGATCAGGCTCATGTGGATCGCCACATAGGAGCGCAGATCCCAATTCCGATCGCGCGTGCGCAGGTGCATGATCGCCATCAGCCCGCCGAGCACGAACCCACACAAAGTGATGATCGCGAGCGGCACGTGCAGGTAGAAGATCTTCTGCAGGAACCCTTCTTCGGCTTCGATCGGCGCGTAGAAGAACACGAGCGCCAGGGCGATCGGAATCGCGGCGACGGTGGCGATGCTCAGCGCGCGCAGGCCGCGTCCGTTCATCGGGGGGAATGTTCGGGACGACACTAGTCCTCCAGCAGGAAGTCGAAAACGGCGTAGGCGATCAGCCCGAACACCAGATCATAGAGCGCGAGCGTCGCCAGCCAGCGCGCCTGCGGCCCCGTCGGGTGAGCGACGACCAGTAGCGGCGAGCTCGCGCGCGCGGCGCCGATCACGACTGGCACGAGCAGCGGCAGCGCGAGCAGCGGTCCGAGCAGGTCGCGGGCGCGGGTCTGCACGGCCAGCGCCGCGACGAGCGTGCCGATCGCGGCGATCCCGATATCCGCGAGCACGAGCACGATCAGCAAGTCGGGCATGCTTTGGCCGAGCGGCGGCCCGAGCAGCAGCAAACCGAAGGCCGGCACCGCGACCAGCTCGAGCACGGCGAGGTAGGCGAGCAGCGCGAACGCCTTCGCCAGCAGCATCGCCGAGCGATCTACCGGCGCGAGCAGGAACGCGTCAAAGCCGCCCTGGTCCTGATCGGCGACGAACAGCCGGTTGACGCCGAGCATCGCTGCGAACAAGAGCGTCACCCACAGGATCCCCGCGGCCTCGTCGCCTGAGACGGTGTTCTGGTTCAGGGCGAAGTGGAACACGACAAACGTCGTCACGGCAAACAGCGACATCCCGGGGACGGACTCCAACGTTCGCAGCTCCACGAGCAGCTCCTTGCGTAGCAGCGCACCGACGGTCGCCCACAGCCCCGGCGGCTTCCTCGATGCCCCTGCCGGCACCGCCTGTCCCGCGATCGCGGCTGGCGGAAGAGCCTCGGGCGACGAGCCGGCGGGGGAGCGCGACGGGGCGGGAGTGGATGCGCTCACCGGTACAGCTCCACGATCTCTTCCGGACCGACGTCCCTGGCCGCGCGCAGCAGCGCCACGCGCCCGTCGCGCAGGCCCAGCACGATGTCCGCCTCGCGCAGGCCGCCGGCCGGGTCGTGACTGGAGATCACCCGGGTACGGAGTCCACTCGGGCCGCTACCGGCGCCGATCAGTGGCTCGACCAGCTCGCTCGCCGCCGGGTCGAGGTTTGCGCGCGGCTCGTCGAGCAGCAGCAGCTCGGGGTCGTGGAGGGTTGCCCTGGCGACGGCGGCGCGCTGCACCATGCCCCGCGACAGCGTCTTCAGTGGCTCATCGGCGCGCTCTGACAGCGCCACGGTGGCGAGTAGCTCCTCGACGCGGTCCGCGCCGACGCCGTGCAGGCGGGCGTGAAAGCGCAGGTTCTCTCGTGCGGTCAGCTCGCGGTAGAGCAGTGGCTCGTGCCCGAGCAGCCCGACGCGTCCTCTGACCGCCCACGCGTCGTCCGGGAGGCTGGAGCCGAGCACGCGCACGTCGCCGGCGTGCGGCCGCAGCAGCGTCGCTAGCACGCGCAGCAGCGTCGTCTTACCGGCGCCGTTCGGGCCGAACACGACCAAGGTCTGCCCGGCTGACAACGACAAGGACACATCGCTCAGGGCCTCGCGTTCGCCGTAGTGGCGCGCGAGTCCCTCCACTGCAGCACCGGCTCGCCCTCGATGTCGGCCATCTGCTCCGGGCGTCGCTCAGACGCCGGCCGAGGCGGGCGCGTGCGTGCTCTGCGCCGCCGCGATCAGCGCGCGCACGGCGCCCTCGCCGCCGCTACCACCGCCGCCTCGCAACAACTCCACCGGGTCGGGGTCCCCGTTGACGATCCCCTCGAAGAACCCCTTGCGGTCCTGATAGGTGGGCAAAGTGCCCTTCGCCCAGCCGCGGGCCTCGTTCAGCAGCACCGCCAGCCGCGCGTATGGCTCGCCGTACTCCTCGGCGATCTGGCGCTTGATCCGCTTTGCCAGCGCCGGCGAGGCGCCCGCCGTGGAGATCGCGATCGCCAGCGGTCCGGTGCGCACGATTGCCGGCAGGATGAAGTTGCACAGCGGCGGCACGTCGACCACGTTCACGAGCATCGCGCGGCGCTCTGCGTCGTCGTAGACGGCGATGTTCACGTCGGTGTCATCTGTCGCGGCGATCGCCATGAACGCGCCCTCGAGGTCCTCCGGCCCGGCGTACTCGCGCCGCTCCCAGCGAATCGAGCCCTCCTGGGCGTACTCCTGTAAGGCGGGCTCGGCCTCGGGTGCGATCAGCGTGACGGCGCCGTCGCAGGCGAGCAGGCCCTCGACCTTCTCCAGCCCGATCTCACCGCCCCCGACGACCACGCAGCGCCGGCCGGTGAGCTTCAGGCAGGCGATGTAGAACGGCGTGTCGAGCATCCCCTGGACACACGACTGGTCACAGATTCCCTTGCGTAGCTGACAGACGCACTCCTTGCCTGCATAGGCCTGGGCGGGCATCCTCAAAGGTTAGCCGTCTACCGCGGCACCCCGCGCCCCAGCGCTCTTGCCCCTACCCGGGCCAGCCCCAACGCCCCGTGGCGCCACGCGCGCTCGCGGTCGGAGTCGCGCGCCGAGCGCAGCTGGGCCACCGCCCGTGCTCCGCCCTCGAGCACCTGGTCGTACGGCCCCCACCACAGCCCGCGCATCCCCGGCTGGCTCCAGACGATCAGCTTCTCCTGCGCGCACGCGCGCAGCCCCGCCTCGCCGAGCACGCGACCGAGACCCCCGCCCGCGGCCGCTCCCCACGGACCGCGCGAGACCGCCGGGCCGGGCAGGTGATCGTTGAGCCACACCATCCCCGCGTGCAGCTCGCGTGCGATCCGCAGGCCTCGATAGCGGTCCCGCGTCCACACCGACGCGCCCAGGCAATACTCGCTGTCGTTCGCCAGTGCAATCGCCTCCTCCACCGAAGCGACCGTCATCACCGCCAGCACCGGGCCGTCCACGGGCTCGCGCATCAGGCGCATCTCTCCCGTCACCCCACTCAGCACCGCCGGCGCGTAGAACGCGCCCGAGCATCCCTCGGGGAAGACCGGGCCGCCGCCATGCAGCCGCGCGCCCCGTGCCACAGCATCCTCCACCAGCTCGCACACGTGCTCCAGCCGCCGCTGCGAGGCGAGCGGGCCGACCTGCGTCCCCGGTTGCTCGGGGTCCCCGACGGTGAGCGCCGCCGCGCAGCTCACCAGTCGCTTCTCAAAGCGCTCGGCGACCTCGCACGCCACGTACACGCGCTCGACCGCTCCTCGCGCCTGGCCCGCGCCCGCGCAGCCGGCCCACAGTGCGCCTTCGGCCGCCCTCGCCACATTGCAGTCCGCGAGCACGAGCATCGCGTCCTTGCCGCCGAGCTCGACCGTCACCTCCTTCTCCCGCGACACCGCCTCGCGCGCTACCTCGCGCCCGACGGCGGGCGAGCCCGTGAACAGGACCTTCGCGACCGGAGCCTTCGCCAGCGCCACGCCGACCTCAGCGTCGCCGTGTGCGAGCGCCACCAACCCCTCCGGCAGGTCGGCGCGCGCCAGTACCCGTGCGATCCGCTCCGCGGTCAGGCACGCACGGGCGGCCGGCTTGAAGACGACGCCGTTGCCGGCCAACAGCGCCCCCGCGATCTGGCCCAGCGGCTGGGCGAACGGCGCGCTGCCGGCGCCGATCACCCCGATCACGCCGTAGGGCTCGTACGCGATCCGCGCGCGCCGCGCGAGCGACATCGAGCGATGGATCCCCACGCGCCGTGAGCCCAGCACCTTCGCCCCGTCCTCGGCGATCCAGATCAGAGCGTCGATCGCCGGCAGCAGCTCGAGCGCCGCCACCTCCGCGGGCGGGCGCCCCTGCTCGCGGCCGATCTCTTCCACGAGCGTGTCGAACTCGTCGATGATCGCCTGCGCCATGCGGCGCATGTACCGCGCGCGGTCCTCCACGCGTAGGAGCGCCCACAGCGGCTGCACCTGGCCCACTGCGCGGACGACCTCGTCGATCCGCGCGGGCGGGGTGGCGGGAACACTGCCGAGCAGCGCGCCTGTCGCCGGGTTGCACGACTCGATCGTCTCCCGCGCGTTGGCCTCAGGGGGAGCTTGTTGGCTCATCGCAGGCGATTATCGCGCCTGCCGGTGTCGACTCAGCGTCCGCTTGCCTCGTTCAACTCGTTGGCCCTGTCAGGGACGCCCCTCCACGCCCGCGCGCATCGCTTGCGTCGCTCTCATGTGCCTGGCGGGTCTCGTGCGACACGGCGGGGCCCAGCACGGCGGGCACGATCGCGATCGCGGCGGCGATGAGCACGGCGGCGATCCAGAACGCGAGGTGATAGCCGCCGGTGAGCGCGGCGGCGCTCGAGTGGCCGTGTGCGAGGAGGTGCCGGCTGCTGCGCGCGTCGACAACGTGGCCAGCACCGCCAGCCCGAGCGCGCCGCCGACCTGCGCGGTCGTGTTGACCAGGCCGGAGGCGAGGCCGGCGTCCTGCGGCTCGACGCCCGACATGGCTACGTTCATCAGCGCGGGAAAGCAGATGCCGGCGCCGATGCCGAGCAGCAGCATCGAGGGCATCACATGCACGAAGTAATTGCCCGTGCACGGGCGCCTGCGCGAACAGGACGAGCGCGAGCGCGATCAGCATCAGTCCGGGCACGATCGTGGCGCGCGCCCCGAATCTGCTCACCAATCGCTCGGAGTAGCGGATCGAAAGGGTTCCCATCGCGAGCGTGACGGGCAGGAACGCGAGCCCGATCTGCAGCGCGTCGTAGCCGAGCACGTCTCGCAGGTAGAGCGCGCCGAGGAAGAACATCCCGAACATCCCCGCCACCGACAGGATCTGGATCGCGTTGCGCCGTGACGACGTTGCGCGAGCGGAAGATCCGCAACGGCACCAGCGGGTTGCGCGCGGTGGCCTCACGCGCGAAGAAGCAAGCCAGCAGCGCGACCGAGAGGCCGCCGAGTGAGAGCGTGCGCCCCGCTCCCCAGCCGGATTCGGCGGCGGGCTTGACGATCGTGTAGACGCCCAGCATCAGCGCGGAGGTGATCAGCACCCCGCCCGGGACGTCCGCTCCCGCGCCGAGGCCGATGCCCGCGTCGCGCTCGAGCAGGCGGGTCGCGAACACGGCCGTGGCGAACCCGATCGGGATGTTCACGAAGAAGATCCAGTGCCAGTCGATCGACTGTGTGATCACGCCGCCGGCGAGCAGGCCGACCGAGCCGCCGGCGGAGGCGACGAACGCGTACACACCGATCGCCTTGGCCTGCTCGCGCGGCTGCGGGAACATCGTCACGATCATGCCGAGGATCACCGCCGAGGTCATTGCGCCGCCGACGCCCTGGACGAAGCGCGCGGCGATCAGCATCGTCTGGCTCTCCGCCAGGCCGCACAGCAGCGAGGCTGTCGTGAACAGCCCGATGCCCGCCAGGAAGATGTTGCGGCGTCCGACCAGGTCGCCGAGGCGCCCGGCCAGCAGGAGCAGGCCGCCGAAGGCGATCAGGTAGGCGTTGATCACCCACGCGAGGCTCGAGGTCGAGAAGTGCAGGTCGTCTTGGATCGAGGGCAGCGCGACGTTCACGACGGTCACGTCGAGCACGATCATCAGCATCCCCACGCACAGCACGTACAGCGCCACCCAGCGCTCGTCGCGGGGTGCGGTGGCATCTGCTGCCTGACTGCGCTTCTCGGCGGTTGCGCTCATGCCCGTCTCCCGTGCTCTGATCTCCCGTTCATGCTCCGCCTCCCGTGCTCTGGAGATGACGGGCGAGCGTGTTCAGCAGCTCGCCCGTGCCGTGCTCGCGCTCCGCGGGGTTGTCGAGACCGTCGAGGAACACGCCCTGCTCGGTCATCGTCAGCTTCGTCCCGTCGCCCTCCGCCTCCAGCACCACGGTCGCCACCGACACCGAGATGCGCGCGTCGTCCAGGTACATCTCATACGTGTGAACGAACCGTTCGCCCTCGACGATGTCCTGAAAGCGCGCGATGAACTTGTAGAGCGCGCCGTCGGGCATCTGCACGCTCATGCGCTCGAGGCCGCCCACGCGGAACTCGAGCTCGTGCTCGGCCTTTGCCGGCCCCTGCGGGCCGAACCAGCGGCGCTTCTCTGCGGGGTCCGCCCACGCTCGCCACACCCGCGCCGGGGCGGCCTCGTAGTTGCGCTCGATCACGAAGGTGGCGTGGTTGGTCGATCTGTCGCTCATTGCTTGCTCCTTTTCGGTGGTCGGTCGGGATGCTCGGCGAGGTACTCGCCGAGACGGTCGAGGCTGCGCTCCCAGGCGGTGCGCCGCGCGGTGATCCAGCCCTCCGCGGCCCGCAGCGCGGCGGGCTCGACGGTGCACGTGCGAATCCGTCCCACCTTTTCCGAGTGGACGAGCCCGCTGTGTTCGAGCACGTGCAGGTGCTGGACGACCGCCGGCATCGACATCGCCAACGGGCGAGCGAGCTCGCTGACGGACGCTGGTCCGCGGGTCAGACGTTCGACCATCGCCCGCCGGCTGGGGTCCGCGAGCGCCTGGAACAGAAGGTCGATCTCCCCGTTGGCGGCATGATCGGCATGGGATTGCTGAAGCATTCACTTAAGTATTATCACACGCGGGCGGGTGACGCCGGCCGCGAGCTCTACGGCTCCCCTATCGCTCGCGCAGCTTGCGAATCTGCGCGAGCCGCCGCGCGAGCTCCGCCTCGGCCTCGTCGGCCTCGTAGAAGCGCGCGCCCGCGACGCCCTCCGGCAGCAGCTCCTGCGGGGAGAGGTGCCCGGGGTGGCCATGCGGATTGTCATAGATGAGAGCCCGCCCACCCGGGTTCTCATCCTGTCCCGGCCGCGGGCCCGACCGCAGCCACCCCGGCACGGGTACAGCCCCATGTTCGCGCACATGCGTCTGAGCGGCCCCCAGCGCCCGCCCGGCGGCGTTCGACTTCGGCGCCAGCGCCAGGTAGATGGCCGCTTGCGCGAGCGCGAATTTGGCCTCGGGCATACCTACGCGATCGACCGCCGCCGCGGCGGCGACCGCCACTCCCAACGCGCTCGGGTCGGCGTTGCCGACGTCCTCAGAAGCGAAGATCACCATCCGCCGGACGATGAACCGCGGGTCCTCGCCGCCCTCCAGCATCACCGCGAGGTAGTACAGCGACGCGTCCGGGTCCGATCCGCGCGTCGCCTTGATCCAGGCGGAGATGTAGTCGTAGTGGCGGTCGCCGCCTTTGTCGTAAAGCACCGCCCTGCGCTGGAGCGCATCCTCGGCCCGCGCGATCGTGACGCTGCCCTCCCCCAACTCGGCCGCCGTGGCGAGCGCCAGCTCGAGCGCGTTCAGCGCGGTGCGCGCGTCGCCTTCGCTGCGCGCGGCCAGGAAGTCGATCGCATCGTCGTCCACCCCGATCTCCGCGCCGCAGTCAGCGTCGTCCGCCTCCCGCTCCCGACCTCGCGTGCCACCGCCCGCCGCAACACCGTCGCGACCTCCTCGTCGCTCAGCGCCTGCAACGCATACACGCGCGTGCGCGAGAGCAGCGCGCTGTTGACCTCGAACGCGGGGTTCTCCGTTGTCGCGCCGATCAGCGTGATCAGACCGTCCTCGACCGCCGGCAGCAGAGCGTCCTGCTGGGCCTTGTTGAAGCGGTGGATCTCGTCGAGGAAGAACACCGTCGGTCCGCCGCCCCACCGCCCGTAGCGCGGCGGTGGGCGGCGCGCTCGAGCACCGCGCGCACCTCGGCGCGGCCGGCCTGCACGGCGCTGAGCTCCTCGAACATGGCCTGGGAATGCTCGGCCACCATCCGCGCGAGCGTCGTCTTGCCGGTGCCGGGCGGTCCGTACAGGACCATCGAGTGAGGGTGCCCCTGCTCGATCGCCGTGCGCAGCGCTGAGTCGTCGCCCAGGAGGTGCGTCTGCCCGACGAAGTCGGCGAGCGTCGCGGGCCGCATGCGCGCCGCCAGCGGGCGATCGTCCTCGGCTGGGCCTCGCCCGGCCTCGGGATCGCCTGCACCGGCGTCGGACTCGAACAGCGTGTCCATCCGCTCAGTATCGCGCGCATCGCGCATTTGCCCCCGATCGGCACTGGACGGAGCACGTAGCGGCCGAGTTTGGATTTAGGTTCTGGGAAGGTTGTCGAAGAGGGCGTGTCGAACAGATAAAGCCCGTGGTTCTTATGCGTTTGCAATCGGATTCCGCCAATCTGGAGGGATCCACAAGATGAGCGTCGGTGCTGCCGGGCTCTTGGGCTCCTCCGGTTCCGGTGCCGAGGCCCCCGGCGACCTCCGGTTCCCGCTTCCCGACTCGGGCGTCGCGGCGCTCTCCCCCCTGCAGCTGTTCTGGCGTCGCTTCCGTCAGGACCGCGTCGCACTCTGCTCGCTGGCGTTCGTCGTCTTCCTCCTCGTCGTCGCGCTCGCGGCGCCGCTGATCGTGAAACTGCTCGGCCTGCCGGGGCCGTCGGTGCAGAATCCGAACCTGACCGACTCGTTCGGCTCGCCGCTCGGACCCAGCCTGGCGCACCCGTTCGGCGTCGATCAGCTCGGCCAGGACGTGGCCTCCCGCGTGATCTACGGGACGCGCGTCGCCCTGGAGGTCGGGATCCTCGGCACGGCCGTGGCGACGTTGATCGGCGTCGTGATCGGCACGCTGGCGGGCTTCTACCGCGGCTTCCTCGACACGCTGCTCTCGCGCTTGATCGACGTCGTGCTGTCGATCCCGATTCTGTTGCTTGGCCTGGGCATCGGCGCGGCCTGCGCCGTCAGGGGCTGCGTCGGCGGCACGATCCAGCCGGGCCTGGGCCTCGTGATCTTCCTGATCGCGCTGGCGAACTGGACGTACATCGCGCGGATCGTGCGCGGGCTCGTGCTGAGCCTGCGCGAGAGCGAGTTCGTGCAGGCCTCGCGCGCGCTCGGCGCGTCAGACGCGCGGATCATGTTTCGCGAGATCTTTCCCAATCTGCTGGCGCCGATCGTCGTCTACTCGACGCTGTTGATCCCGCTCAACATCCTGCTCGAGGCCGGCCTCTCCTACCTCGGTGTCGGCATCCGCCCGCCGACCGCGAGCTGGGGTCAGATGATCGCGGCGGCGACGCCGATCTTCAACACGGCCTGGTGGTACATGACCTTCCCGGGCCTCGCGCTGCTTGCGACCGTGCTCGCCTTCAACTTACTCGGCGATGGCCTGCAGGACGCCCTCAATCCAAGAACCGCACGATGACTTCGATATCCCAACCAACAGAGGAGACGCCGTAATGGGCCCCACCAGAATGCTCACCTCCGCCGCGTTCGCCGGCGCGCTCGCGCTGGGGCTCGCCGCGTGCGGCTCCTCCAACAGCAGCTCTTCCGTCTCCGGCGGCAGCGGGATCGCGGTCGCGACGGGGGTCCAGACGCCGCGGACGCAGGCGCAGTCGGGCGGCAAGCGCGGCGGCACGCTGACCGTGCTCAACCACACGGACTTCGAACACATCGACCCGGGCCAGGCGTACTACAACATCGACTACGAGGCGATCTACGCGACCCAGCGGCCGCTGTTCTCGTACAAGCCGAACACGTTCGCGAGCCCGAGCCCGGACATGGCCTCCGAACCCGCCCAGATTTCCGAAGGCGGCAAGACGATCACCGTGCACATTCGCAAGGGCGTGCACTTCAGCCCGCCGGTCAATCGTGAAGTGACCTCGGCCGACGTCGCCTACGCGATCGAGCGCGGCGCCAACGCGAACGTCGTCAATCCCTACTGGGAAGCCTACTTCGGGTCACTCGTGGGTGCCAAGGAAGAGCTCAAGAAGGAAACCGGGGGACCGTTCCCGGGGATCACCACGCCCAACGGCGACACGATCGTCTTTCACCTCTCAGAACCAAAGGCCCCGATCGTGCTCGCCGCGCTGGTGCTACCGCTGAGCGCGCCGGTGCCGGAAGAATTCGCCAAGAAGTACGACGCCAAGAAACCGACCGAATACGGCAACTACCAGGTCGCCACCGGGCCATACATGTTCAAGTCCAGCAGTGAAGGCAAGGTGCTCGGGATCGGCTATATCCCGGGGAAGTCGGCGACGCTCGTGCGCAACCCCAACTGGAATCCCGTGACCGACTCGCGCCCCGCCTACCTGGATCAGATCGACATCGAGATCGGCGGTGACACGACCGTGATCGGCCGGCAGGTCCTGGAAGGGTCGGACATGGTGCAGAACGAAACGCCCGCGCAGCCGATCGTCAAGCTCGCGTATGAAAAATTCCGCGACCAGTTGGAGATCTCGCCGGGCGCCGGCGATCACTACATCGCCGTCAACAACAAGCAGGGCCCGTTCGCCAACGTCAACGTCCGCAAGGCGCTGTGGGCGGCGCTCGATCGCGTCGCGATGAACAAGGCGCGCGGTGGCGAGCTCGTGACGAACGTGATGACGCACTTCATCTACCCCGAAATCCCCGGCTTCGAACAAGCGGGAGGCCTGAAGGGCCCGCAGGTTGACTACAACGATTACCCTGAGGGCAACTCGGCCGTCGCCGCGAAGTACATGAAGCTCGCGGGCTACCCCGGCGGCAAGTACACCGGTTCGAAGACGCTGCAGGTCGTCGGCTCAAACGAAAGTCCGAGCTCTGAAGACGCGGACATTGTCAACCAGACGTTGCAGAACCTCGGTTTCAAAACGAAGTTCACGCTCGTCGACGCCTCGGTGATGTACTCGAAGTACTGTGGGACGCCCGCCGAAGCGATCGACGTCTGCCCGAGCGTTGGCTGGGGCGCCGACTTTGGTGATGGCCAGGCGGTGCTCGACGTGGCGTTCAACGGCAAGAACATCGTCCCGACCGGCAACGACAACTGGGGGCTCGTGAACGACCCGGAAATCAACAAGGCGATGGACGCCGCCGAACTGGTCGTCGGTGTCCAGCCACGGGCGCAAGCGTGGGCTCAGATCGACAGGAAACTGGTCGCCCAGGCCGCGGCGATCCCGTTTGATTGGGACAAGCAGCCGAACATCGAGTCCAGCGACGTCGCCGGCGTGGGCGATCTGTGGAACACCGGCCAATGGGACTACGGCTATACGTCGTTGAAGTAGACGAGACCCGGGCCGGACGTTGACGATGGCGCGCTACATCATCCGCCGCGTGCTGTGGGGGATCCTGTTGTTGATCCTCGTGACCGCGCTGATGTTCGTGCTGTTCCGGATCCTGCCGACGGGCGAACCGGCACGGCTGCGGGCCGGGCGCAACGCGAGTCCGCGGGTGATCGCCGAGCTGCGCATCGACCTCGGCCTGAACAAATCGCTGATCGCGCAGTTCTGGATCTACATGAAGGAAGTCCTACTGCACTTCAACCTCGGCTACAGCTACTACTCGAACGCCCCCGTGCGCGGCCTGATCGCCGAACGGCTGGGCGCGACGCTGTCGTTGATGGTCGGGGCGAGCTTCATCTGGGTCGCGACCGGCCTGCCGATCGGGATCGTCTCGGCATTGCGCCGGCGCTCGTGGCTCGACCGCGCGAGCATGGGCACAGCGTTGGTGTTCGTCTCGGCGCCCGAATACTGGCTCGGGTTGATCGCGCTGTACCTGTTTGCGGCGGACATCGGGCGGGTAAAGATCTTCCCCGGCGCCGGCAGCTATGTGTCCTTGACGAGCGACCCCTGGAAATGGTTCACCTCGCTGCTGTTGCCGTGGCTCGTGCTCGCCGCGGGCTCCGCGGCGATCTACGCGCGGCTGATGCGCTCGAGCCTGACCGAGACGATGCAGGAGGACTACATTCGCACCGCGCGCGCGAAGGGCCTCTCCGAGCGCCGCGTCGTCCTGCGTCACGGCGTGCGGGCCGCGATCAACCCGATCCTGACGATCCTCGCGCTCGACATCGCGACGTTGCTCGGGGGGGCGATCCTCGTCGAAGTCGTGTTCGACATCCACGGAATCGGACAGCTGGCCTACACGGCGATCACGCATTCGGACTTCCTGATCGTGCAGGGCACCGTGCTGCTGGGGGCGCTGTTCATCGTCGTGGCGAACATCGTCGTGGACATCGCATATGCGTATCTGGATCCCCGTGTCAGGTACTCATGAGCACCGTTGACGATCCCCCTCTGCTTCGAGTTGAGGACCTACGGGTCGAGTTCCCGACGGAAGACGGGGTCGTGAAAGCAGTCGACGGGATCACGTATGAGGTGAGGAAGGGGCAGACGCTCGGGGTGGTCGGGGAGTCGGGCTCGGGCAAGACGGTCGCGGCGATGACGGTTCTGGGATTGACCCGTATGCAGGGCGCGAAGATAAGTGGGCGGGTTGTGTTTGAGGGGGTTGATCTTTTGGGACTCGATGCGCTCGGGCTGCGGCGGATCAGGGGCAACGAGATCGCGATGATCTTTCAGGACCCATCTACGGCGCTGCACCCGCTGTACCGGGTTGGTGCACAACTGATAGAGGCCGTGAAAGCTCATCAAAATGTGACAAAGACGCAGGCCCGCGCGCGCACGATCGAGCTGCTGGACCTCGTTGGGATCCCCGACCCGGGAAACCGGGTGGACGACTACCCGCACGAGTTCTCCGGGGGGATGAAGCAGCGCGCGATGATCGCGATGGCGCTCGCGAACGAGCCGAAGCTGCTGATCGCCGACGAGCCGACGACCGCGCTGGACGTGACCGTGCAGGCGCAGATCCTCGCGCTGCTGGAGCGGTTACGGGGCGAATTGGGAATGGCGATTGTGATCGTCACACACGACATCGGCGTGGTCGCTGAGATGGCCGACGAGATCGCGGTGATGTACGCCGGGCGGATCGTCGAGACCGCGGCGACCGAGGCGCTCTTGAACAGCCCCGAACACCCCTATACGTGGGGCCTGTTGCGCTCGATCCCGAAATTGGACGGCCCGCGCGCGGAGCGTCTGGAGCCGATCAAGGGCAGCCCGCCGAGCCTGATCGACCCCCCGTCGGGCTGTCATTTTCATCCGCGCTGCGAGTACGCCCAGCCGGACCACGCGCGCATCGACCCGGAGCTGCTCCCCCTGTTGAGCGATCCATCCCACAAGGTTGCCTGCCTGCTGGAACCAAAGGTGCGCCGAAGATTGTGGGAGGAGTCTGCGTGAGTGCCAAGGAACCTTTGATGGAGGTGAGGGACCTGCAGAAGCACTTCCCCCTCACGCGGGGAATCGTGTTGGCGAGAAAAGCCGGCGCGGTGAAGGCGGTCGACGGCGTGAGCTTTGACGTGATCAAGGGGGAGACGTTGGGAGTCGTCGGCGAGACGGGCTGCGGGAAGAGCACGACCGCGCGGTTGATGATGCGGCTGCTGGAGCCCACCGCGGGAACGGTGCGCTTTGAGGGGAACGACATCACCCATCTGAAGGGCAGAAAGCTGAAGGCCGTCAGGCGGGAGCTGCAGATGGTCTTTCAGGACCCGTATTCGTCGCTGAACCCGCGCAAGACGGTCGGCTCGATCGTCGCGGAGCCGTTCGCGATCCATGGCCTGTACTCCGACAGGGCGCAGCGCAGGGAGCGGGTGAAGGAGCTGATGGACACGGTCGGGTTGAACCCCGAGCACTACAACCGCTACCCGCACGAGTTCTCCGGCGGCCAGCGCCAGCGGATCGGCGTCGCGCGCGCCCTTGCGCTGGGGCCGAAGCTGCTGATCGCCGACGAGCCGGTCTCGGCGCTGGACGTGTCGATCCAGGCGCAGGTGCTGAACCTGTTGCGCGAGTGCCAGCGCGGCATGGGGCTGACGCTCGTGCTGATCTCGCACGATCTTTCTGTCGTGCGGCACATGTGCGACAGGGTGGCGGTGATGTACGAAGGGAGGATCGTCGAGCTGGCGGAGAACGAGGCGCTGTACGGCGAACCGAAACATCCGTATACGAAGGAGCTGCTGGCGGCCGTGCCCGGCGCGCGCAAGGATCGGCGTACGATCACGGGGTGAGCACCCCGACCCGGCCGCGGAGGCGACGGAGCCTTCTACAGAAGCTGATCCGCTTCGACACGGTCAACCCGCCGGGGAACGAGCGCGCGGCGCAGGAGTACCTGCGGGACTACCTGACGGAGGCGGGCTTCGAGTGCGAGCTGCTCGGCGCCGAGCCTGAGCGGCCGAACCTGGTGGCCCGCCTGCGTGCGACCGACGGTACGGACCCCGGCCCGACCCTGTGCTACCTCAGCCACGTCGACACGGTGCTGGCGAACGCCGAGGAGTGGTCGGCGCATGGCCCCTGGTCGGGCGATCTCGCCGACGGCTGCATTTGGGGGCGAGGGGCGCTCGACATGAAGTCGCAGACCGCCGCCGAGATCGCGGCTGCGGTGGGCCTCGCGCGCTCGGGTTGGCGCCCGGCGCGGGGGGAGCTGTTGATCGTGGCGGTCGTCGACGAGGAGACCGGCGGCGAGCTGGGCGCGCAGTGGATTACCAGAGAACACCCGGAGAAGGTGCGCTGCGACCTGCTCGTGAACGAGGGCGGCGGCGCCGTATTCGAGTACGGCGACAAGCGCCATTACGGGGTGTGCTGCGCGGAGAAGGGCGTGTTCCGCTTTACCGTCACGACCGCGGGGGTGGCTGGCCACGCGTCGATGCCGAAGATCGGCGAGAACGCGCTGCTGAAGATGGCGCAGGTGCTGGAGCGGCTGGCGGCGCGGCAGCCGGAATACGAGCTGACGGCCGAGCCGCGCGCGTTCTTAGAGGCGCTCGGCGAGGACCCAAACGACCCGCGGGGAGCGGTCGCAAAACTGGGTGCGGCGGACGAGCGGTTGGTGACGATGTTCGAGCCGATGCTCGGCGTGACGTTTACCCCGACGCGGATCAGGGCATCGGAGAAGATCAACGTGATCCCCTCCAGCGCCGAGCTGAAAGTCGACTGCCGCGTCCCGCCGGGGCTGGGCGAGGAAGAGGTGCGGAGGGGTATCGGCGAAGTCCTCGGAGAGGGCGCGTGGCGGATCGACTTCACCGAGCGGATCGAGGGAAACCGCTCGCCGATCTCTTCGCCGCTGATGGAGACGATCGGCGCGTGGGTCAAAGAGCACGACGCGGGCGCCGACGTGGTGCCGGTGATCCTGCCGGGGTTCACCGACTCCAGGCACTTCCGCCAGGCGTTCCCCGATTGCGTCGCGTACGGGTTCTTTCCGCAGCGCCACCAGACGCTGTTCGAGACCCAGCCGCTGATCCACGCGGCGGACGAGCGGATCGACGCACGCGACCTGGCGTTCGCGACGGAGTTCTTTCGAGACCTGGCGTTACGCGTGCTTGACCCGAGATCGGCATAATGGACGAATAGACCAAGGATGGTGAGGTTGTAATGCAGTCAGGGACGTGGCGGCGACGACTGGCAAGGCGACAACAACGTCCGCCGCGGCGCCTGCCGGGTCCACGACGGCGCCCGCGGGGACCACGACAACGTCCGCCGGATCCACGACGCCCGTGCCCGGCGGCGCACGCCCATCCCCTGCCGCGCATCCCCTCGCCACGCACGCCGCGCTGGCGCACGCCCACGTGGCGGCGAAAGTGACGCCGCGCCGCGCCGCCGGTGGCGCACACCTCGTTCGTGCAGAACCTGCAGAACGCGGCGCTGAACTGGGAGCCGGTCGTCGCGATCCTGTTCTTCGTGGTGATCATCGCCGTGATGTGGCGGATGCTGAAAGTGATGCCGAAAGTCAAACCGCAGCAGATCAAGCCTGCGTCCAATCAGGCGGTCGGCTGGAAGGACATCGCGGGCGTGGACGACGCGCGCGGCGAGCTGGAGGAGATCGTCGAGTTCCTACGCGACCCCAAGCAGTTCGAAGAGCTGGGCGCGAGGGTGCCGAAGGGGATCCTCCTGCACGGGCCGCCGGGGACGGGCAAGACACTGCTGGCGAAGGCGGTCGCGCACGAGTCCGGCGCGCAGTTCTTCGCCCAGTCGGCGGCGGCGTTTGTGGAGATGTTCGCCGGCCTCGGCGCCGCGCGCATCCGCCGGCTGTTCGCGATCGCCCGCAAGCACGAACCGGCGATCATCTTCATCGACGAGCTCGACGCGGTCGGCGGCCGACGCGGGATGGACATCTCCGGCGAGAAGGACCAGACGCTGAACCAGCTGCTCGTGGAGATGGACGGCTTCGCCGCGAGCGGTCGCGTGGTCGTGATCGCGGCGTCGAACCTGCTCGACAAGCTCGACCCCGCGCTGCTGCGCCCCGGGCGCTTCGATCGCCAGGTGTTCGTGGCGCCGCCGGATGTAAGGGGCCGCGAAGGCGTGCTCGGCGTGCACACGCGTGAGAAGCCACTGGGCAAAGTTGATCTGTCCCTCGTGGCCCAGCAGACGAGCGGCCTGACCGGCGCGGATCTGGCGAACATCTGCAACGAGGCGGCGATCTTCGCGACCCGACGCGGCGCGAAGCGAATCGACGACGTCGATTTCGACAGCGCGCTGGAGCGCGTGATCGCGGGGGTGCAGTCGCGCCGGGTGCTGAACGACCATGAGAAGCGTGTCGTCGCCTACCACGAGGCGGGTCACGCGCTGTGCGGCGAGCTGCTGCCGTCCGTGGACAGGGTGCACAAGATCTCGATCGTCCCGCGCGGGCGCGCGCTCGGCTACACATTGAACCTGCCGGCGGAGGACCGCTACCTGAAGACGCGCGAGGAGCTGCTCGACTACATGACGGTGCTGCTCGGAGGCAGGGTGGCCGAGCAGGTCGTGTTCGGTCACGGTCACGACGGGCGCGTCCGACGATCTGAAGCGCGTGGCGAGCATCTCGCACGAGATGGTGCACGACTACGCGATGGGGACCGCGGGCGTCGGGCGCGCGCCCGACGGGGACGTGAGGCTGTCGGAGACGACGTTGCGGATCCGCGACGAGGAGCGCCAGGACCTGATCGAGGAATCCAGGCGCGCTGCGCAGCGGACGATCGTCGCCCACCGAGCCCAGCTCGATGCGCTCGCGGACGAGCTGCTCGAGCACGAGGTGCTCGACCGCGACGCGATCGAACGGATCATGAAGGGTGTGCCCCGCCTGGAGCGCGGCCCGGGGAATGGCCTGCGGGTCGTGGCCGCGGCGACGGCGGTGGACGCGACGCCGAGTGAGGGCGGCGTCGGCGCGGGGTGAGGGCGGCGTGCGGCGCGGGCTGGGGAACCCGCCGCCGTAGGGGACACGTCGCCCTCGCCGCACCCCGCGCCATGCACGATCGCCTCCGGCGCGGTTCAGGTCTCCTCCGGTGCAGCCGACTTCCCTACCCCGCCGATAGACTGGCGGGCGTGTTCAAGCGGATCGACCATATCGGCGTGGCGGTGGCGGATATCGAGGCCTCGCTCGCGCTGTGGAGGGACAGCTTCCAGATGGTGCTGGCCCACCGCGAGGTCGTCGAGGAGCAGGGCGTCGAGGCGGTGTTGCTGGACGTCGGCGAGAACCATGTGGAGCTGCTGGCGCCGCTCGGCGAGGACACGCCCGTGGGCAAGTTCCTCGCGAAGAAGGGCCCGGGCCTGCACCACGTCGCCTACCAGGTCGGCGATATCGACGCCACGCTTCAGGCGTTGAAGGAGTCCGGCATGGCGCTGATCGACGAGCACCCGCGGGTCGGCATCCGCGGCTCGCGCGTCGCGTTCCTGCATCCGAAGGCGACGGCGGGCGTGCTGACCGAGATCGTCGAGCCGGCCGCCGGTGGGCAGGCGCACTGATGGCCTCGGGCGCGCGTCGGATCAGCGTCGGCTTCCAGGGTGGGCAGGTGCTCGCGCTGCGTGTGAGCGACGAGCAGCTGAAGGCGCTGCACAAGGCGCTCGGCGGCGCCGGCTGGCACGAGCTTCAGAGCGAGGACGGACCGGTCAGGCTCGACCTGGGGCAGATCGTCTACGTGCGCGCGGAGGATGAGGACTCCCGCGTCGGCTTTGGCGCGTAGAAGTACTTTTCGCGCGCGGCCTACCATAGTTATACGGGCCTTTTACACCATGGTCCTCCATCACAGCTCCAATACCTCGGACCTCACGATGAGCCTGCTGGATCGCGTGGATCGGCGGGTGTTGAGGTTGGCTCGCACTCGTTGGCACGACCCGAGCGCCGAGCGTGCGGTGGCTGACTTCTCCCGCTTGGGCGAGCACGGCGCGGTGTGGCTCGCGCTCGGCGCGGCCGGGTACGCGCTCGACGGCACGGAGCGGGAACAGTGGCGACGGGCGACGGTCGCGGTCGCGGGTGCCTATGCGCTGAACACTCTGGTCAAGCAACTCGTCCGCCGCCGCCGCCCCGACTTGCCGGGCTTGCCGGCGCTGACGAGCACGCCCACGCGGCTGAGCTTCCCCAGCGCCCACGCCGCCGCCTCGTTTGCCGGGGCGCGCTGCTACTCACGGCTCGGACTGCCCGCGCCTGCGCTGTACGCACTGGCGGTGAGCCTATCCGTCTCGCGGCTGTACCTGGGCGTGCACTACCCCTCCGACGTGCTGGCCGGCGCGCTGCTGGGAACGGTGGTTGGCGCACTCGCGAGCGATTCCTCTGCCGACCGAGAGACGCAACCGCGATGAGCACCCGCATCGGCATCGTCGGCATGCCCAACGCGGGCAAGTCCTCGCTGTTCAACGCGCTGACGAAAGCCGGCGCGGAGGCGGCGAACTACCCGTTCACGACGATCGAGCCGAACGTGGCGGTGGTGCCGGTGCGCGACGAGCGCATGGAGGAGGTGGCACGCATACGGTGGGCGCCTCGGAGATCGTGTGGGACACGGTCGACTTCCACGACATCGCGGGCCTCGTCGCGGGGGCGCATGAGGGGGAGGGGCTGGGCAACAAATTCCTGGCGAACATCCGCGAGACGCACGCGATCGTGCACGTCGTGCGCGCGCATGGCGACGAGAACGTGATCCACCCGGAGGGCCGTGTGGACCCGTTGGCGGATATTGAGACGATTGAGACCGAGCTTGTGCTCGCCGATCTGGAGACGGCGGAAAAGCGCGTCGAGCGCGTCGCCAAACAGGCGAAAGGCGGCGACCGAGTGGCGATCGCCGAGGAGTCCTGGCTGCGGGCGGTGATCGAGGAACTGCAGGCGGGCCGCCCGGCGCGCGGCGTGCCGGTTCCGGTGCAGGCGCCGAATGCGGCGCGTGACCTCGGCTCGCTGACGAGTAAGCCGGTGCTGTTCGTGGCCAACGTCGACGAGGGTTCAGAGGAGATCCCCGCGGCGGTCGCTGAGCACGCCGCTGCGCAGGGCGCGCGCGCGGTGGCGGTGTCCTCGCGCATCGAGTCGGAGCTCGCGGAGCTCGAGGACGAGGACGCGGCAGCGATGCGCGAGGAGCTCGGCGTCAGCGAGTCCGGCCTTCAGCGCGTGGTGCGGGAGGCGTTTGCGCTGCTCGAGTTGATCTCGTTCTTCACAGCGGGTGAGGCGACGATCGCGCAGTCCTGGCACCTGCAGCGCGGTCTCACCGCCTGGCACGCGGCGGGCGAGATCCATACGGACATCCAGAAGGGCTTCGTGCGCGCGGAGGTGATCGGCTGGAAGGAGCTGGTTGACGCGGGTGGCTACGCGGGCGCTCGCGAACGCGGCACGCTGCGCCTGGAGGGGCGCGACTACGTGATGAACGATGGGGACGTGATCACGGTCAAGTTCAGTCCCTGAGGTCGCTGTCTTATACAGCCAGGGGGTGGTCGGGAGGGGGACCTGTCCCCCTCCCGTTGAAGTCACGCCGTAAGAAGCTTCTCCAGCCTCCTCGCCAGCTGCTTCATCCCCAGCTCCCTGGCCATGCGGGCGCCTACCGCGAAATCTGTGGCCCGGTCCGCCGGCCGGGCGATGCCGTCGATCGGCACAAGCGTCGCGATCCGCTTGAAATTGAGCAGCAGCTCCTCGTTCTCGCTCAGGGCGAGCGCTGTCCGCAGGCGCATGTCGCCGTCGTCCTTCCCGGCGACCCGCAGCACCTCCTCCAGCGGGCCGTATCGATTCAGTAGCTCGGCGGCGGTCTTCGCGCCGATCCCCGGCGCGCCCGGTAGGCCGTCGGAGGGGTCGCCGCGGAGGGCGATGAAGTCGGTCACCAGCGGAGGGTCGATCCCGTAGCGCTCGCGCACCTGTGCAGGACCGATCCTCGGGATCCGTGCCGCCTTTGCCTGGCAGAACGACCGAGACCCGGTCGTTGACCGCTTGGAACATGTCGCGGTCCCCGCTCAACAGCAGCGCCTCCCCGCCGCCCGCGGTCTCCGCGAGCGCAAACGAGAACATCACGTCGTCGGCCTCGAGCTCCGCGTCAGTCGTGACCGTCCACCCGAGGCTGTCGAGCAGCGCCGGCGCCTTCTCCCATTGCCTCGCAAGCTCGGGTGGCATCGGATCGCGCTGAGCGTGGTAGCCGGGATACAGCCGCACGCGATAGACCGCCTCCTCCGCTCCCATGCAGGCGGCCACCGCTCGTGCGGGGCGCGCTTCGAGCACCGCCAAGAGGGCGTTTACCGTTCCCAGCAGAGCGTTTACCGGCTCGCCATCGGAGCCGACGATCGATTTGGGCAACGAGAAGAAGGCGCGGTACAGCAGCCACGGCACGTCGGCGATCAAGAGCGGGGCGGGCATTTGCCCCGTCA
The DNA here is from genome assembly GCA_963813745.1 of uncultured Solirubrobacterales bacterium. Lineage (GTDB taxonomy): Bacteria > Actinomycetota > Thermoleophilia > Solirubrobacterales > Solirubrobacteraceae > Palsa-744. Next base: position 122,960 of record CAWEZW010000002.1, on the reverse strand, counting down.
GCGTAAAGCTACCCGCGACCGCCGTGGATGCTTAGCCCATCAACATCCAGCAGTTTTCAGTCCAGTAGAAGCGATTGGGGCCGCTCATCAGCTCGCTGGGCAGCTCGAGCGAGGCATGGTCGCCCCGAACGACCACTATGGCCGAAGCGATCTCATGCTTCTGGCTACGCAGCTTCGCGCGTACGGCCGGCGCGAGCTTGGCCAGCTTCCTGTCCCAGCGCTGCTCGCATGTGCGGCCGTGCTCGGTGGCGCGTAGTGACGCGCCCAGCACGGCACACGCTTCCGAGCCGTCATCCGTCAACTCCGCTGTCACGAACCTGGTGGCCGCCTTCCGTACCCACGCGATCTGCTCAGCGGTGCCCACCGAGTGAGCTCCAAGCGCGCTCGCCGGCACGGCTAGCGCACTGACGCAGACGAGCACGGCGAGGATCCCGCGAAGGCTCATGCAAACGTGTCGGCGGTGGGCGTTGACATCATGAGTATCCCGGCTCCAGGTGGGCCGGCGGCGGACGCATATCGTAGATGCGTGCCAGGCGGACAACCTTCCGCGACTGGGGCCGCCCGCCGAGGGCCGCTACCCCGCGACCGCGCCGCCCGCGGGGGTCGATTCCGGCGCTCCCGCCGGTCCTTGCGCGCCGCCCCCCGGGCCGGCGGGGACCGTGGGAGGGCTCGTCGTGGGCGATGCGCTCGCCGGCGGGACGTGCCGCTGCGGTCGGGCTCGGCCATGACGCTCGCGCCCGCTTCACGCTGAAGTAGGCCCACGTGTGTCCAGGCCCGAGCCGCGCGGCCAGTTCGGCGCCGGAGGTCAATGTGCGCCCGCCCGAGCCGAGCACGTAGGCGGAGAGGATCCGCGGGGAGGACCCGCGCTGGAGCACTTCGATTCCCTCGAAGCTCCCTTCACGAGGCCGCTCAGCGCCTGCCGGCGGTCGCGAAGCTCAGGCTCAGCGTCCAGCGATCTCCGGGCCCTGATCGTAGGGATCGGCCACGCCGCACAGCCAGGGCTCGGCGGTCGGCGCCGGGGAAGGAGTCCTGGACGGCTCTCGGTGTGACCGCCGCCGGAGGCGGAGAAGTAGGTGATCGCCGGTTGCCCGTCGTAGGTGACGATCTGTCCGGCGGTCGCGGCGACCGCGGCGTTCGTGCTTGCGGTTTCGGCGGCCGCGACCGCGGTAGACCTGCGAGCGCGTGTCGGAGTAGACGTCGAACTTCGCTCCGCCGGCGTGGGCGGTCAGCGCGTACGTGCGCACAGCGACGGCCTGCGCCTGCAGCGCCGCCAGCGGGCCATTCCGAGGGCATCTCGGCGGAGATCACGCCGCGCACGTAGCGTTCCAGCGCGAGCTCTTCACACCTGTCGACCGATCAGCACGCGCACCTTCGCGCCCGCCGGCGCCTGCCCGAGCGCGGTGCCCGTGTAGTAGTGGGCGAGGATCTGCGTTGTAGCTCCAGCCGTGCTCGGCGTATCCCAGCGCGCCCTCCTGGCTCATGCCCACGCCGTGACCGTCCCCGGCTCCCGGATCACGAGCGTCGACGCGCGGCGGCGCTGGCGCGCAGCAGCAGCGTCGCGAGCACGCCGGCGAGCACCGACGCAGGACGGTAGCGCCACGCGAGCGGACGAGCGGGCGGTGCTAGGTTGATCTGGTGGCGAGCATCCGTGCTCTGAAAGACACAGTCGGTCAGCTGTCTCGCGCTCGGAGCGATCGGATTGCATGAGCTCTGGGTCGGGTAGTCCAATCGCTGGGTGAGCCCTGCATGATGTTTGCCAGGAATCGGTTCTGCAGTGGCTACCAGTGAGGGCTGGCACGATGATGGCTGATACGAACGGCGAGCAGGCGGTTCTCGAGCAGGTCCCGAAGAGACCTGTACATCGGCGGGAGTGGCGCGCGGCCAGCGGCGGCGGCACGCTGGCGGTCGAGGACCCATCAACGGGCGAGCCGCTCGTGGAGGTCGCCGACGGCGCAGCCCAGGACGCGCTCGCCGCGCTCGGCGCGGCCGCCGAGAAGCAGGCCGAGTGGGCGCGCATCGGCGCCGCGCGAGCGCGGGCGAGATCCTGCGCCGGGCGTACGAGGCGATCGTCGCGCAGACCGACGAGCTGGCGCTGCTGATGACGCTGGAGATGGGCAAGGCGCTGGCCGAGTCGCAAGGCGGAGATCGCATACGCGGCCGAGTTCTTCCGCTGGTTCTCCGAGGAGGCCGTCCGGATCCACGGCCGCTACATGGTCAACACCACGGGCAAGGGCCGGATCCTGACGATGCGCCAGCCGGTCGGGCCGTGCGTGTTCGTCACGCCCTGGAACTTCCCGATGGCGATGGGCACGCGCAAGATCGCCCCGGCGATCGCGGCGGGCTGCACGATGGTCGTCAAGCCGGCCCAGCAGACGCCGCTGTCGATGCTCGCGCTCGCGAAGATCCTCGAGCGAGGCGGGCCTGCCGGGCGGCGTGCTGAACGTGATCACGGCCAAGCACTCCGGCGCCGTGATCGAACCGCTGCTGAAGGACCCGCGCACGCGCAAGCTGTCGTTCACCGGCTCGACCGAGGTCGGGCGCAAGCTGATCGAACAGTCGGCCGACCAGGTGCTGCGCGTCTCGATGGAGCTCGGCGGCAACGCGCCGTTCCTCGTGTTCGAGGACGCCGACCTCGACGCGGCGATCGACGGCGCGATGCTCGCGAAGATGCGCAACGTCGGCGAGGCCTGCACCGCCGCCAACCGCTTCCACGTCCACGAGTCGGTCGCCGATGAGTTCGCCCGCAGGCTCGCCGAGCGGATGGGCGCGCTGAAGGTCGGCCGCGGCACCGAGCCCGGCGTCGGACGTCGGCCCGCTGATCGACGAGGCCCAGCGCGAGAAGGTCGAGCGAGCTCGTCGACGACGCCGTCGACGCGCGGCGCGCAGCGCGCTGATCGGCGGCGAGCGCGTCGGACGGCCCCGGCTACTTCTTCGCGCCGACCGTGCTCGCCGACGTCCCCGACGGCGCGCGTCTGCTCAGCGAGGAGATCTTCGGCCCGGTCGCCCCGATCGCCACGTTCTCCACCGAGGAGCAGGCGCTGGCCGCCGCCAACCGCACCGAGTACGGCCTCGTCGCCTACGTCTACACGCGCGACCTCGCGCGCGCGTTCCGCGTCTGCGAGGGCATCGAGACCGGGATGGTCGGGCTCAACCAGGGCGTCGTCTCGAACGCCGCCGCCCCGTTCGGCGGGGTCAAGCAGTCGGGCTTCGGTCGCGAGGGCGGCTTCGAGGGGATCGAGGAGTACCTGGAGACGAAGTACGTGGCTATGAGCGTTTGAGGAGCTCCGTAAAGAACCCCTTCCCCAGCACACTCAAGCTGAGCAATGACCCGAACAGAACCACCGCGTCGATCGACTCGCGGCCCTGCTTGGTCCAGTAGTCGTCTTCGAGGTTGAGCCACAGGGCGAACTCGTCGAGCGTGAGCGCTGCGCCCGCGCCGTAGACGATCGAGGTCACGCGCGATGAGCCGCGGTCCTCTTTGATGCCGATCTCCAACAGCCACAGATAACCGACCGTCAGCAGGCCGGTGATCCCGAAGGTCATGTGGTGGATGTGGCGGCCGCCGGGGGTGATGTTCTTGAACGGGCCGCGTTCGGCACGGATCGCGTGGGTGATGCCGCGCACGGCGGCGAAGGTCGTGAAGAAGGCGCCGGTGGAGAACAGCTGACGCTCCTTGCGCCGGTCGCCGAAGTGCTTGTAGTACAGGGCGCGTAGATCGTGCACGTCGCGCTCGGGCGAGAACTCGCCGTGCGCGTGCGGCTCGCCGGTGTGCGCCGGAGAATCTGAGCCCGTCGGCTCCGTCTCAGCCATGGGACTCGAGCTGCGAGAGGTCGATCGCGTCCTTCGGTGCCGCGAGCGTGACCGGGGCGTTCCAGCTGCCGAAGGAGATCTTGCCCCCGGTCTTGCCGGACTTTGGAGAATCTCGATCGGGTAGGGCTTGCCGGTCGTGGCGACGTAGAGGGTGCCGCCGTGCGATGCGTCGGTGACGCTCAGCACCTGCTGTCCGTCGATCGTCGTGGTGGGGCCCTTGGCCAGTGCTCCGTGGTCGGAAAGAGCCGTATTCAGGAGTTGGTTCAGGTCGGTAAGCGAGCCGAGCGAGGAGAAGGTGCCGCTCGATGCCGGCGCCTTCAGCCACTTGCCCTCCAGCAGCTGGGCGGCCGCGGGGCCGCCGAAGTGGCTGTAGAAGGCTGGGCTGCCGCTGATGTAGGCGGTGCCGTCGAGGAGGATCACGTTGAAGCTGAGTCCGCCCTCGGAGATCTGCCCGCGACCTCCCTTGCCCTTCACGAGTTCGAGGTCTAGCGTGAATGGGGAGCCGGCGCTGATGATCGAGCCCGAGACGTGAACGGAGCTCGCGCTGTTGGCCGCGGCTGTGGCGGCCGACAGGATCTCCGTGGGCGTCTTCGAAGCGATGCCGTTGCTCGAGGAGCCGCCAGAGGAGCCGCAGCCGCCGAGCGGGACGGCCACTAGCACGAGCAGCGCCGCGCAGGCGCAAAGGAGGAACCGAGGACGCAGCAAGATGGCGCAGATCCTAGCCGAGGCCCGGGTCGACGCCGCCAGAAAGTGCTCCTGTCGGCCATGGGTCTGTAGTCCGTCACGGAACGGGGGGACCGGCCAGCGTCGCACCCTGCCACACACATGCAACACACATTCGACTGTGCGCCAGGCTTCGACCATGCGCTTATCACGCCATGCAGCGTTCAAGAGCGCGCGCGCAAACGCCGAACGCGAAAGAGAAGCGAGAAATGTGAGATCTGCCAGTGAGCGGAGCCAACCAAGTCGGCTTTCGGCTGCCCGCCCGGCGTGGGGTGGTACAGCTGTGGCTGAAGACGGGGATCGCGTGGACGACAGCGTAAAGACAATCGGCGTAAGCGCGTTTGAGACCGTGACCCGGCCGGGTAATCTCGTTGCTGTGGGGAGCAAACACCGGGAGCAGCCATCTGCCCGCACAGGGCCGCCCGGAGAGGACTCTTCGGTGCTGGGCTCGCCGCTGCGGTGGGCGCCGTGGCTCGTCCTTGCCATCGCCGCGGCCGCGGGTGCGGTGCCAGCCACTTCCACACTGCTCATCGTCGCCTGCGTGGTTGTGCTGGCCGGCGCGGCGACAGCGTTTGGCTGGCGCGTCGGCGAGCACCGGCGCGAGGCGCTGGAGCAGGAGATCGAGAGCCGCTCGAGCGAGCTGACGCAAGCATTTACAGAGCTCGAGATCGCGCAGGCCGAGACCGTGCGGCAGGCTGTCGATGGCGGTCGAGTTCAGAGACGAGGACACCGGCGCGCACATCGAGCGGATCGGGCGCTTCTCGACGCTGCTGGCCGAGCAGGTTGGCATGGAGACGGACTTCTGCCGGACGGCTCAGCCACGCCGCGCCGCTGCACGACGTCGGCAAGGTCGCGATCCCCGACGCGATCCTGCTCAAGCCGGACCCGCTGACCCCGGAGGAGCGCGCGATCGTGGAGACCCACGCCGAGGAGGGCCACCGGCTGCTGCGCGGCTCGTCCTCCTCGATCCTCGACCTCGCGGCGACGATCGCGCTGAGCCACCACGAGAAGTGGGACGGAAGCGGCTACCCGCGGGGAGTCGCGGGCGAGGACGATCCCGATCGAGGGGCGGATCGTGGCGGTGGCGGACGTGTTCGATGCGCTCACCAGCGACCGTGTCTACCGCAAGGCGTTCACGGTCGAGGAGGCCGTGGAGATGATGCGCGAGCAGCGCGGGCGCCACTTCGACCCGGTGCTGCTCGACGCCTTCATGGAAGTGCTCGGCCGCTCCGGCCCCGACGCGCGCGAGCAGCTGCGGGCCGACCCGCGGGCGCTGACGGAGGGCACCTCGAGACCTTCGCAACGGCGCTGCGAGCGCGGCGATGCGCGAGATGGCCGAGGGCGCGATCGCGCAGGCGATCGAGGACGGCGTGCCGGCGGCGACGGTCCACGACGAGGTGATCGAACCGGCGCTGCGGCGCCTCGCGGCGCTGAGGGAGCGCGGCGAGCTCGACGCGGGCGCCGAGCGCTTGGCGATGGGAATTGCGCGCAGAGTGCTGGCGACGCTGCACCGGTACATGCTCGGCGGCGAGGCGCAGCCCGAGGTGCTCGAGCGAATCGACCGCTCGGTGCAGGCGGTCGAAGGTCAGCTCGCCACGCGCGAGCACGCCGTCGGCCGAGCACGCTGTCGGCTGAGGGCCCCACTGCGCGTCCGCGACGCCGAGCGCCGAGCGACGCCGCGTACGATTCACCGCGCACCTCGATAGATTCCCGCGCATGAGCGCACCCAGGCGATCGTGACCGGCGGAGCCGGCTTCATCGGCTCGCACGTCGTCGACGCGCTGCTCGCCGACGGCTACGGGGTGACCGTGATCGACGATCTGTCCTCGGGCAAGCCGCGCCGGGTTGCCGAGGCAGGCGGGCTGCGCGAGCTGGACATCGTCGACCTCGCGGCGCGTGGCGGCGGTCATCGAGGAGGTGGGGCCCGCGCGATCTTCCACCTCGCGGCGCAGGCGAGCGTGGTGGCCTCCGTCGAGGATCCGGGACGCGACTGCGAAGTGAACGTGAAGGGCACGCTGAACGTGGTCGAGGAGCAGGCAATGCGGGGCACCCGGTCGTGTTCACCTCCACCGGGGGCGCGCTGTACGGGGACGAGGCGCCGATGCCGACCGGCGAGGACCGGATCCCGGCGCCGCTGTCGCCCTACGGCGCGTCGAAGTGGGCGGCGGAGGCATACGTGAAGACCTGGTCGCTCTCCTCGGGCATCCCCCACGCGGTGTGCAGGCTGGGCAACGTCTATGGCCCGCGCCAGAGCCCCCACGGGGAGGCCGGGGTCGTCTCGATCTTTACCCACCACCTGCACTCCGGACGGCGCCGAAGCTGTTTGGACACGGCAAGCCGACGCGCGACTACGTGTACGTCGGGCGACGTCGTGAACGCGCTGCTGGCCGCGTCGGGACAATCGGGCACGTACAACATTGCCACGGGCGTAGAGACCGACGTGATGACCGTGTGGAGCGAGCTGCGCGAGGTCGCCGGCTCGGAGCGTGCGAGCCGGAGCTGGCCGACCTGCGCCCGGGGGAGCTGAAGCACAGCTGCCTGGACGCGAGCCTGGCCGAAAGCGAGCTGGGCTGGCGAGCCGAGGTGCCGATCGCCGAGGGGCTGCGGATGACCTACGAGGCGCTGGTGCGAGGAGTTCGAACGCGGCCTAGAGTACTGCGACTCGCCGCGCAGCGCGTCGCGGGAAGGCGCGCACGACGGCGCAGGCCTAGAGCTACGAGGCGCAGGCCCGGCGAGGCTGCGACGTAAGCGCCTTGGTCGCGATCCGTGGTGCCCTGCTGCCTTGGCCGTCGATCGCCTCTGCTCAGTGCATCGCGACGGCGCCGCGCACGCGGATGGCGGGCGGCGCGCAGGCGCCGTCGGCGCCACTGGCGGGGGGCAGCGAGTACGGTGTCTCGACGCGGACGGCGGTCGCCCAGCGCCCGGTCGTGAGCGAGCTGAGCGTCCCGACCACGGCGACGGCCGGCAGGCCGCCGCGGGTGCTGCTGCGGATCGACGAGTCGGGCGTCGGCACGGTGAACGCTGCAGGTGGCGGTGAACGACCTCTCCACGCGCAAGCGCCGGTCATCGGTGAGCATGGGCTGGGTGCACACGGGCCGCACGCTGACCGTGAGCTGGCCGCGAGGCGCGACGCTCGAGGCCGGGCAGCTACCACGTGAGCCTGAGCGCGCACGACCACCATGGCGGAACACCTGCTGCGCAGCGCCCACAGCTCCGGCGTGGCGATCCTGACGGTGACCGCGCCGGCGCCCGTCGCACCCAAGCCGCCGCTCCCCGCTCCACCCCGACTCCGCCTCCGGCGGGTGTGCCGACGCCCGGCGCAGTCGGCGGCGGACGGGGCGGTGTTCCCGGTGGCGGGCGCACACAACTTCGGTGGGCCCGAAAACCTCTTCGGCGCGCCCCGCGACGGCTACCTGCACCAGGGTCAGGACGTGCTCACGGCGGAAGGCACGCCGGTCGTGGCGCCGCTGGCGGGGACGATCCTCACGACGAGCTATCAGGCGGGCGGCGCCGGGTACTACGCGGTCGAGCACACGAGCGTCGGGTTTGACTTCATGTTCGCCCACTGCGAGGCGAGCTCGCTCGCGGTGAGCACGGGCCAGGCGGTGGCGGCGGGACAGGCGCTGTGCAAGGCCGGGCAGACCGGCGACGCGACCGCCCCGCACCTGCACTTCGAGATCTGGGTGGAGGCTGGCAGGCGCCGGGCGGAGAGCCGATCGACCCGCTGCCGTATCTCAGGCGTGGGAACAGCGCCTGAGCTCCGGCGGCGAGCCGCTAGCATCGCAGCGATCGAAGATCGGTCAGCGGCGAGATAGCTCAGTTGGTAGAGCACACGACTGAAAATCGTGGTGTCCGCGGTTCGAGTCCGCGTCTCGCCATTCCTCTTTCCTCTGCTCAGAGGCGCAGTCAGTGAGCTGTGTCGGCACTACCGCCCACAGACGCTTGCCTACTGTCCGGTGGTCGGGCTTATGGAATGGATGTTGGCTGCCGATCTGTTGGGTTGTCATGTCCGTTGAACGCTCGAGCTTGGCAAAAGATGAGATGCCAGTCGCGGTGCCGGCGTCCCATTCAGCGGATGAGGCCGCGGAGGATCTCCGTCGTCTCGGCGAGGCACTGAACGCTCGCGCCAAGGACGTGGTGGCTGGAACGGTCGCTCGAACCCGAGCATCGAAGCACGCGCTCGACGCGGCTGTCGAGGAAAGCTTCGAGCGCGTCGGTATGGCTTCGACGGCGGCTGTGGCCAGCTGGATGGCGGGGCAGGGCCTGGAGGCGGCTCGCGAGGTCGGCATGGAGACCTGGCACATCTTCGGTCAGCTCGCCGCTGACCGTGTCGCGCCGCTGCAAGAGGTCCTCAAGCGCTGTTTGCGCTGGCGTGATGCCGCGGCCGATGTGCTGCACGAGAGCGCGAAGGAGCTGGGCGTCGGAGCGGAGGTGCTCTCTCTGGCACTCGCCGCGCTGCAGCGCACCTTGGACATCACGCTTATCCAGGTGGGCGAGTTCTTTGAGTCAGAGCGCCACCGCGCGGATGAGCAACTCGCGTTCCTGGCGACACACGACGCGCTGACCGGGCTCCCAAACCGTACCTTGATCCTGGATCGCGTCGAGCAGATGCTCGCCCGCTCGCGTCGCAGCCAAGCGCCGGTCGCGGCGCTGTTCATCGACCTCGACAACTTCAAGGCGATCAACGACACGCTCGGTCATGGTGTCGGCGATGAACTCCTGCGTGCGGTTGCCGCGAGGCTCGACGGCGTCGTGCGGGCCGCCGATGCGCTCGGCCGCCTTGGCGGAGACGAGTTCGTCGTGATCTCCGAGGATCTCTCGATCGCGGCGGGGCCAGAGCTGATCGCGGAGCGTCTGCTGGATGCGCTCGATCAACCGTTCAAGCTTGGAGCGGGGAACGAGACTCGCGTGACCGTGACGGCGAGTATCGGGATCGCGGTGAGTGAAAAGGCCGAGCCCGCGGACCTCCTGCGCGACGCCGACATCGCGATGTATCGCGCCAAGTGGGATGGTAAGAATCGCTACGTCGTGTTCGAGACCAGCATGCAGGACAAGGTGCAGAACCATATGGAGCTCGAGATGGATCTACGCGAAGCGTTGGAGAACGAAGAGTTCTTCCTGGCCTATCAACCCACGCTCAACCTGAGCAACATGACCCCCAACGGGGTGGAGGCCCTGATCCGCTGGGAGCACCCGGTGCGCGGCGTCGTTCAGCCCGACGACTTCATCCCGCTGCTGGAGGAGACGGGGCTGATCGTCGAGGTCGGGAAGTGGGTCTTGGATGAGGCCTGCGCTCAGGTCGCCGCGTGGCGTCAGGCGTCCTATCCGATCGGCATTGCGGTGAACGTCTCCGGACGTCAGCTCGACACCGATCAGCTCATCGGTGACATCGAAGGGGCGCTCTCTCACAGCGGTCTGGACCCGGGAGCGCTGACGATCGAGATCACCGAGACGACGTTGATGCGCAACGTCGAGGCGACCGCTCGCCGGCTCACCGCCGTCAAGGCGCTCGGCGTGCGGATCGCGATCGACGACTTCGGCACCGGCTACTCCTCGCTCGCTCACCTGCAACGGTTCCCGGTCGACGCGTTGAAGATCGACCGGTCGTTCATCCTGGGGCTCCAGAACAACCAGGAGGGCGAGACGCTGATCCACACTCTTGTGCAACTCGGCAAGTCCCTCTCGATTGAGACGTTTGCCGAGGGCATCGAGCAACAACAAGAGCTCTCCCTCCTACAAGACGAGGACTGCGACTCAGGCCAGGGCTTCCTGTTCGCCCGCCCGCTCGATGTGCAGGCCACCGAGGAGTTCCTTCGAGACTGGGCGGAGAACGCCACCCCGGTCCTGGCGCAAGCGCCACAGCGCTCCTAGAGCTCGCGGCGGTTACTCACGATGTTGGCAGGGTGCGGGTTGTCTGACCCTGTGGCTCGACCCTTCGAGCTGTTGCCGGACGCCGCCGCCGGAGATCGCTATCCCGAGCCGCGGATGAGCGCGCTCGACAGCGAGCAAACCTGACCCACTTGAGATGTGACCCAAAGGTCACCTATACTGGTCTGGACATGAATCAGGATGAAGTGTTCAGAGCCCTGGCCGACCCAACGCGCAGAAGCCTGCTCGACGAGCTCTTCGAGCGGGACGGGCAGACGCTGTCGGCGCTTGAGCAGCGATTGCCGATGTCGCGCTTCGGCGTGATGAAGCACCTGAAGGTGCTCGAGGCGGCGGGGCTCGTGAAGACGAAACGGAGAGGCCGGGAGAAGCTGCACTTCCTGAACCCGGTACCGATCAGGCTCGTCCACGACCGGTGGGTGAGTAAGTACGCGGAACCTTGGGCCGCGGGGCTCAGTGGATTAAAGAAACGAATCGAGGAGGAACCGACGATGGACACGGACACGCAGGAGAAGAGCGGCAAGCGACCCTGGACGGCCGAGCCGACGGAGAAGGTGTTTGAGATCTTCATCAAAACGACACCCGAGCGTCTGTGGGAGGCGATCACCGACCCGGAGCTGCGGCGGAAGTACAACTTCGGCGCGAGCGCCAGCTCCGACTGGACGTCCGGCTCTCGCTATGAGCTCGCGGCTGGCGACATGCAGCTCGCCGAGGGCGAGAACCTGGAGGTCGATCCCCCGCGCCGGCTCGTGCAGAGCTTCACCGCCGTGTGGAGCGAGGAGGTCAGGGCCGAAGGGACCTCGCGCGTCACCTGGGAGATTGAACAGGTCGAGGACTCATGTCGGTTGACCGTCACACACGATCGGCTGCGCGAGAACGCTCACGGCGAGCTGTACGGCGGCTGGCCGATGATCCTCTCGGGGCTGAAGACTCTGCTGGAGAGCGGGGAGGAGCTGACGACGCCCGGTTCGCTGCGGTACTCGAGTTGAGGTCACTGGCAGATCAGCGGGGCGGGGCGGACTCTTCCTCCGGCCGGGCTTTCTTGCCGGTCAGAGGTGACGTCTCGACCCCGCCCGCTTCGTGCGTGGGTTCAGCAGACCCTTGGGATCGAACAGGCGCTTGACGGCATCGTGTAGCTCCAGCGCCCTGTGGGTCCACTGCACACCGAGATGGCCGCTCTTGACGGTGCCGAGGCCATGCTCTCCAGAGATCGAGCCGCCGAGGCTTACCGCGAGCTCGAACAGGTCCAGAGCGGCGCTTTCGGCGCGAGCAACCTCCGTGTGGTCCGCCGGGTTCACCAGCATTGTCGAGTGCAGGTTGCCGTCGCCGGCGTGACCCCAGCTGCAGGCGTCAAGACCGTGGCGTGAGCCGATCTCAAGCGTGCCATCGATCGCCTCCCCCAGCCGGTCGAGCGGTACGACGATGTCCTCGCTCAGCTTCCCGCCCCGCGGCGCCTGCACCGCGTAGGGGATCCCGGCGCGCCAGCGCCACAGCGCCCTGATTCGATCGGGCTCGGTCGGAGCGTAGGTCTCGCGCGCATCGCTCAGCGCCTCCAACAGTTCCCCGCGGGCACGCAGCGCCGTCGCCTCATCTCCATCCACCTCGGAGAGCACCGCGAACGTCCCCGTCGCATCGACATCCGCCGGACACGCTCCGCCGGCGAGCGCCATCGTCGCGTTGTCGAGGTACTCGATCGCGGCCGCGTTGATCCCCGCTTCGAGGATCGCCCGCACCGCCGCCGTGCCCTTCCGCGAGTCGGGATACAGGGCCAGCACCGAATAGGAGCGCTCGGGCGCCGGGATCAGGCGCAGCCACGCGGCCGTGACGATCCCGAGCGTCCCCTCGGAGCCGATCAGCAGGCTCTGCAGGTCATATCCCGCGACATCCTTGCGCATGGCGCCACCGAGCCGCACGATCTCGCCCGGCGCCAGCACCACCTCCAACCCGGTGACCCATGCGCCGGTGGCGCCGTACTTGAAGGTGTGCGGCCCGCCGGCGTTGGTCGTGATGTTGCCCCCGATCTGTGACTGCTCGGCGGCGCCGGGGTCTGGGGGAAACAGCAGCCCGTTCTCGCGCGCGTGGCGCTGCACCTCCGCCGTCGTCACTCCCGCCTCGACCTCGGCCCGCCACAGCGCGGGGTCGAGCGAGCGCACGCGGTTCAGGTGCCGCAGGTCGAGCACCACACCCCCCTCGAGCGGGACCGCACCCCCGGCGAACCCTGTGCCTCCGCCACGCGGCGTGAGCGGGACGTCGTGCTCATAGCACCAGGCGAGCACCGCCGCCACCTCCTCCGCGTTGCGCGGCAGCGCGAGTGCGTCGGCATGTCCGGCCAAGCCGTGTGCCTCCGTGGCGTCACTCAGCTCAATGCGGGTCGGTGCTTGGATCGGGATCGTCGGGAGCGCCCTCGCCAGGGCTGTTCTCAATGCGTCTGATGAAGTGCTCGCCATCGGCTTCCGAATATAAGCTTGACCGCCCGATCAACAGCCGAGTGCATGCGCGAGTTCATGCAAGCCGCTGACATAAAGCGTGTGATACTCCGATTACCGTGCGTCCCACCTTCACCAAACGCGACCGATGAGCGCCGCCGTTGGCTCACCGGTTGGCACCCCGAGCACCTACGCCGAGTGGCTCGACGCCTACGGCGTTACACCGGAGCGTGACGCCGAGTTCACGACGCTCTCCGATGAGGCCATAAGGCCGTTGTACACCGAGGCCGACCTGCCGGACGCCGCGCAGATCGGCCTGCCGGGCGGCTACCCCTTCACGCGTGGGATCTACCCCTCGATGTACCGCAGCAGGCTGTGGACGATGCGCCAGTTCGCCGGCTTCGGCACCGCCGCGGACACCAACGAGCGCTTTCACTACCTGCTCGACCATGGCCAGACCGGGCTCTCGACCGCGTTCGATATGCCGTCGCTGATGGGCCACGACTCCGACTCGCCGCTGTCTGCCGGCGAGGTCGGCCGCGAGGGTGTGGCGATCGACACGGTCGAGGATATGCGGACGCTGTTTGGCGGGATCGATCTGGGCGAGGTCTCCGTCTCGATGACGATCAACGCGCCCGCGGCGATCATGCTTGCCTACTACGTTGTCGCGGCCGAATCCGAGGGATCGGATCCCACCCGCCCCGAGCCGATTCCCGCCGAGCGGCTGAGCGGGACGATCCAGGCGGACATCCTCAAGGAGTACATCGCCCAGAAGGAGTGGTGCTTCCCGATCGACCCGGCGATGCGGCTGCTCGGCGACATGATCGAGTGGTGCTCGGCCAACATGCCGCGCTGGCATCCGGTCTCGATCTCCGGCTACCACATCCGCGAGGCCGGCTCGACCGCGGCCCAGGAGCTCGCGTTCACGCTCAAGGACGGCCTCACCTACGTTGAGCAGGCGCTCGAACGTGGCCTCGACGTCGATGACTTCGCCCCGCGGCTTAGCTTCTTTTTCAACGCTCAGATCGACTTCTTCGAGGAGATCGCCAAGTACCGCGCGGCGCGCCGGATCTGGGCGCGCGAGCTGCGCGAGCGCTTCGGCGCCAAGAACCCAAAGTCGTGGCTGATGCGCTTCCACACCCAGACCGCCGGCGTCTCGCTGACCGCTCAGCAGCCGCTGAACAACATCACGCGCACAGCGATCGAGGCGCTCGCGGGCGTGCTCGGGGGCACGCAGTCGCTGCACACGAACTCCTACGACGAGGCGCTTGCGCTGCCCACCGAGGATGCCGTGCGGATCGCGCTGCGCACCCAGCAGATCATCGCCCACGAGACCGGCGTCACGAACACGATCGACCCGCTCGGCGGGTCCTACTTCGTCGAGGCGCTGACCGACGAGATCGAGGCGCAGGCGTATGCGTACTTCGCGAAGATCGACGAGCTCGGCGGGATGGTGCAGGCCGTCAAGCAGAGCTACCCGCAGCGCGAGATCGCCGATGCGTCATTCCGGCTGCAGTGCGAGATCGACGCCGGGCGGCGGGTCGTCGTGGGGGTCAACTCGTTCACCGAGGGCGATGACGATCAGCCCCCGCTGCTGCGGATCGACCCCGCGCTCGAACGCAAGCAGATCGACCGCGTCCAGGGGGTGCGCGCGCGCCGCGATGCCGCGGCCGTCGAGGCGACGCTTGCCGCGCTGAAGCAGGGCGCGGCCGGCGAGCGCGTCAACCTGATGGGGCCATTGCTCGACTGCGCGCGCGTGTGCGCGTCGGAGGGCGAGATCGTCCAAGCGCTGCAGGCTGTCTGGGGCGACTATCGCGAAGTTCCCGTCTTCTAGCGCGGTCCTCTGATAGACCTACTCCGATGACACCCTCCGGCCAGATCGAATCGAGTTCGGCGCCCGCCCGTAACAAACCCTCGCCAAAGATGATCACCGCGGGGGTGCTCGTCGTGCTGATCGTCCTGTTCGCCATCGCCAACAGCCAGACGGTGACGATCCACTGGTGGTTCATCACGACGACGCAGACGCCGATGATCGTCGTGATCGCGGGCTGTGGGCTGATTGGCTTCGCCGTCGGCTGGATGTTCGCCCGGCGCCGCGCGGCGAGCCGCGGCGCTCGTTAGCGCCACGTCTCGCCGCCGTCCTTCGCCCTATGGCCCTATGCCGAGGCGAGTGCCTTCTGCTTGATCGAGTCGAACTCCGCCTGCGTGATCGTGCCGCTGTCGAGCAGGCCCTTCGCCTTGGCGATCTGCTCGGCCGGGTCGGTCTTCGCGGCGACCGACTGCACGTACTGGTCCATCTGCGATTTCGCCGCTTCCTGCTGCTTGATCGCGCGTTCGGTCATCCCGTTGTGCTCGGCGATCAGGTAGACGAAGACGCCGAAATACGGAATGATGATGATGAAGATTATCCACAGGATCTTCGCGAAGGCCGAGGTGTCGTGGCGACGGAAGATGTCGGCCAGCACCGTGAACAGGATCCAGATCCAGACGACGAACGCGAAGAAGATGAGCATCGTCCAGAAGACTTCGAGAAACGGATAGTTGTCGGTTGCGAGAATCATGGTCGTCCTTATCGGTTGAAAGAGAAGTCCGCCGCCTTGCCTCCAACGAGGCAGGGGCCGAGTTAGTGCGAAACAGCATATTCCTACACGGCAATAGTCGATCTGCGACACTCGAGGAAATCGAGAACGGGAGATTGGGATGAGCGACAGACCGGTTTTCATCTACGCCGCGACCTACGCCGATCGCGCGGATGCGTTCGCCGACTACGAGGGCCTGCTTGAGCTGCACGCGGCGAAGCTCCTCGGCACCTACGACGTCGCGCTGATCGCCAAGGACGCCGACGGCAAGGTCCACGTCCACAAGCACGAGAAGCCGACGCAACACGGCGCCTGGGGCGGCATCGCGGTCGGTGCCGTCGCCGGGATCCTGTTCCCGCCGTCGATCCTGGGCGCTGCCCTGGTCGGTGGCGTCGTCGGTGGCGTCGGCGGACATCTGCGCAGGGGCATGTCGCGAGGGGACGCAAAGGAGCTTGGGGAGCTGCTGGAGGGGGGCGAGGCGGCGCTGATCGTGATCGGCGAGTCGCGCGTGGAAGAGCAGCTCGACAAGGTGCTCACGCGCGCGGAAAAGACGCTCGAGAAGGAGATCGACGCCGACAACAAGGAGTTCAAGCGAGAGCTCGAGCAGGCCGAGAAGGAAGCCGCGGCGAGCTGATGGCGACGGCCGCGCGGCCCGCAAGCAAAGCCACTCGGAAGCCCGCGGCCAAAGCGGGCCGCCGCGCGGCGGGTGGGGATACACCAGTTGCCGGGACCGAATCGGGGCTCACACGCGACGAGCGCGCGGCGGCGGGCAAAGAGGCGCGCAAGCAGGTGCCGCGCTCCAGCCACGCCGAGTGGGAGCCTTTCGCGGACCGTCCGGATCCGGTGAAGCTGCTGGAGGAGCAGGCGGTCACCCGCATCCCCGAATTGGTGCCGATCCGCTACGGGCGGATGAGCGTCTCGCCGTTCACGTTCTACCGCGGGGCCGCGCTGCTGATGGCCTCCGATCTGACCCATACACCCAGCTCTGGTTTGAACGTGCAGGCGTGCGGCGACGCGCACCTGTCGAACTTCGGCGGCTTCGCCTCGCCCGAGCGCGAGCTGATCTTCGACCTCAACGACTTCGACGAGACCCTCCCCGGTCCGTGGGAGTGGGACGTCAAGCGCCTGATGGTGAGCGTCGCGGTCGCGGGCCGCGCGCGGGGCTTCAAGCGCGCCGAGCGCCGCGACCTGCTGCTCGGCGGGATGCGACGCTATCGCCAGGCGATGGGCCGGTTCGCCGACATGAGCAACCTCGGGGTCTGGTACTCGATGCTCAGCCGTGAGCTCCTCACGGGCGCGATGTCGGGTCTGAAGGCCGCACATCGCAAGGAATTCAAATCGCGCGTCGAGAGGGCCACCGCGAAAGCCACGACGAAGGACAGCATGAAGGCCTTCAACAAGCTGACGACGCGTGTCGAAGGTCACTTGCAGATCATCAGCGACCCGCCGGTGATCGTCCGCGCCGTCGACCTGCTGCCGGCCGATGACGCGCGGGACATGCAGGCGACGATGCAGCAGCTGTTCGAGGAGTACAAGATCACGCTCCAGGACGACCGCCGCCGGTTGCTAGAGGGCTACAGCTTCGTCGACCTCGCGCGCAAGATCGTCGGTGTCGGCTCGGTCGGCACGCGCTGCTGGATCCTCTTGCTCGAGGGGCTCACAGCCGAGCAGGACCCGCTGTTCCTGCAGTTCAAGGAGGCGCAGCCCTCGGTGCTCGAGGGCTTCCTCGGCGAGAGCGAGTTCGAGAACCACGGCCGCCGGGTGGTCGAGGGCCAGCGCCTGATGCAATCGGCGAGCGACATCATGCTCGGCTGGCTGCACACCGAGAAGGGCTTCGATGGGCGCCCGCGCGACTTCTACGGTCGCCAGCTGTGGGACTGGAAGTTCTCCGCTGACGTCGACACGATGACCCCCCGGATCATGGGACCCTACGTCGAGATGTGCGCTTGGACTTTGGCCCGCGCGCACGCCCGCTCCGGCGATCGCCTCGCGATCGCTTCATATCTCGGTCAAAGCGATGTCTTCGACCGCGCGATCGCGGACTTCGCCGAGACTTACGCCGATCAGAGCGAGCACGACTACGAGTCGCTCTTGGGGGCGATCAAGAGCGGGCGCGTCGTCGCCGAGACGGGGATCTAGCCGGCCTGAGGCTCGGCCGCGTTCTCCTCCACGCCGTGCTGTAGCTGCGCCAGCCAGTCGCGCAGCGCTGCGTGCATCGCCTCCACGCCGACGATCGGCGCGGCCGGCTCGCGCCACTGCGCCGGCACGACGGCGAAGGGGTGCGTCTGCGGACCGCCGAGCCCGCCGTGCGAGCCCATGAACTCCTCGAACGGCGCGACCTCGTCCGCGTCCGGGTCGTACATGCCGTTGACGAGGATGTCGGGGCAGTGGGGGAAGGAGTCGTGGCGGCGCAGATGGTCGGCCGCGTGTCGGGTCGAACACCGCGAGCGGATCCTCGCCCTCGACCGCGTCGTCCGCGAGCCAGCTGGCGACCCGCAGCGCCGATCGCGACTGCGCCCCGCTCGCGCGAGCGCACCATCACGAAACCGATCCCCGGATGCGCGGCGAGCGTGCTCGAGCAGCGCGGGGTGCGCCTGCGACGATCTGCTCGAGCGTGAGCCGCTCGGGGCTCGCGCGGCAGGTAGATCAGCCCGAGCGCGCCCGGAGACCATCACGATCGCCTCCTGCTCTGAGTCGAGGCTCGGCGCACCGGGCCGGCCTCCGTTGCCGGTGTCGGCCCGGTCGCGCTCCAGTGCGCCGCGCTCTGCCAGCGCCTCGCGATTCGGCCCCAGCGCGACCGTTCCCTGCACCGCCCTGCTGCGCGTCGCGCGCGCCAGCGCCCGCCCGCCGAGCCCGGGCTCCTGGCGGGCGTCGGCGAGCACCGCGCCGACGTCGCCCCAGGCCTCGTCGACCGCGGCGGGCGCGTGCACCTGTCCCCGCGCCAGCGCGCCGCCGACGAGCTCGCTCGAGCGTCTACGCCGTAGCGCTGGCGAAACGGCGCGCCCTGGGTCTGGCCGTGGTCGGAGAGCACGACGAGGTGGTACGGGCGCGGCGCCTGCGCGACGGCGCGCTCCAGTCGCTCCAGCTGACGATCGTGGCGCCCCAGCACCGCGAGCGCGTCGGGCGCGCGGATCCCGGAGTGGTGGGCGACCTCGTCGTAGCCGACGAAGGTCGCGTAGCTGACGGGCACGCCCTCGACGATGTCGGCCATCAGCAGCGCGACGTTGAGGTCGCGCATGACGACCGCGATCGCCGCGCGGATCAGCGGGTAGAGCGCCGCCGCGCTCGACGTGCGCCGCGCCGCTGCGGCGCTGGCGCCGGGCCGCCGACCGCTCGTAGGCGATGTCCGCGAGCGACAGCGCGATCGTGCGCAGGAAGCCGTAGGGATCGGAGAAGTAGGCGAACAGGTCGCCGGCCTTCGAGCGCGTGCGGTCGCGGATCACGCTCATCGTGGCCGTGCAGCGCGGCGCGTCGCCGGAGAACATGTTGCCGCGGCTCGTGCCGCCGGCGGCGAGCAGGCCCTCGCCGCTGGAGCGGCGCCGCTCGATCTCGGCCGCGTCGCGCGGGGTGGTTGGAGACGAGCGTGCGGCCAGACTCCTTCTCATACCAGCGGAACGCGGGCATGTCCCAGTTGCTGCCGAGCAGCAGGCCGGCCTGGCTCGCGCCGGTCTGGGAGGAGAGATCGCACTCCCAGCCGATCACCTTGTGGCTCCCGTCGGCGAGCCAGCGCGCGATCGTCGGCACGTGCCCGTCGCGCACGGCCTCGCGCAGCACCGCCTCGCCGAGACCGTCGATCTCGAACAGGATCACGCCCGGGACATCGCTGCGGTTTGCCTTGCGTGCCGTGGCGCACGCGCCGGCGCACGACGCGCAGGTGCTGGGCGTCGCCGTCGACGTCGAGCAGCGGCGCGACGAGCATCGACACGAGCGCCAGCGCCGAACGCGATCGCCAGATCGCCGCCGAACGGGGGCCGCGTGCCGTCGACCGCGTAGAAGCGCGAGCGCGACTGTGCCGGCGCTGAAGAGCAGCGACGCCGAGCCCGAACGTGAGCATCGTGAGCGGCAGCGCGACGCGGATCACGACCGGCCAGAGCAGCGTGTTTATCAGCGCCATCGCGGCGGCGACGAGCACTGCCGCCTGGAAGGAGAGCGTCTTCACGCCGGGCAGGATCGCCGCCAGCGCGAGGATCACGAGCCCCTGGATGACGAGCAGCAGGACGAACCGGAAGGTCAGCCCGAGCATTCGCGCGTCCGCTCCTCATCTGCGCTCACCGTTCATCCCGTTGCTACCTTCTCATCTATGGCCGATCGCGCGCGTCTCGCTGATCGCGCGGAGAGCTCAGACGCCACTGTGGCGGATAGCCCCACCGGGGACTTCGCGGACCGTATCGTCTTCCTCGGCCACGCCACCGTCCTGATCGAGCTCGACGGCGTGCGCCTGCTCACCGACCCGCTCCTGCGCGACCGCGTCGCGCACCTGCGCCGGCAGCTGCCACCGCCCGATCCGGCGCTTCATGCGGGCCTCGACGCAGTGCTGATCTCACACCTGCACCACGATCATCTCGACCTCGCGTCGCTGCGGCTACTCGGTCTCGAGACGCCGCTGCTCGTGCCGGCCGGGCGCGGGGGAGTTGCTGCGGCGGAAGCGGTTCACGGGTGTGAGTGAGCTGAGCGTGGGTGAGACCATGAACGTCGGTGCGCTCCAGGTAGAAGCGGTCGAAGCTCGTCACGATGGCCGCCGACATCCCGGTGGCATGCGCGCCGAGACACTGGGCTATGTCATACGGGGGCGTCGCACGGTCTACTTCGCCGGAGACACGGAGCTGTTCGACGGCATGTCCGCCCTCCGATCGTCGCTCGACGTCGCGCTCCTGCCCGTCGCGGGCTGGGGCTCGACGCTCGGGGCGGGCCACATGGATCCGCTCGACGCGGCGCGCGCGGCGTGCCTGATCAAGCCGCGGATTGCGATCCCGATGCATTGGGGAACGTTGCTGCCGATCGGGATCGCCGGGCGCCACCGGGACCGGCTCGGTGACCCGCCTCGACAGTTCGCCGAGCATGTTGCGTCGCTTGCCCCGGGCGTCGAGGTTCGGATCCTCCAGGCGGGGCAGGAGACGACGCTCTGATCGAACGCGTCGTCAGGCGCCCCGCTGCAGCAGCGCCGTCTTCTGCAAGCGGAACTCCTCGTCGGTGAGCACGCCGCGATCGTGCAGGCTCGCGAGGCGCTCGAGGTCGCCGATCCGCGTGTCCCCCCCGCCGCCGCCGGCTGTCGCGGTCGAGGCCGAACGCGCCGCCGAGATCGACGAGAAAGCGGCGTGTCGCCGCGCGTCATACCAGGCGCGGATCCCGTGCGCTGAATCTCCGAGCTGCGCGTCGGGGAACTCCCGCGCGCTCATCCCACGCAAAGTATGGATACCGAGCCCGAGCAGAATCACGAAGCCGATGATCGGGAGCACCTCGCGCGTCGAGGGGAACGGTCCCCAGATCACGATCAGCAGCAGCACCAGGGCCGCGGCTGCGTAGACGTATTGCACGTGCTCGCGAAGCGATGGCGCCAGCGCGCGACGCACCGTGCGGGCGGCTCGTGTGTGTCCGGCGAGCCAGGCTGCGAGGACCACCACCAGGCCGTAGGTGATCATCGCGACCGCGAGGTCATACAGCAGCGAGGTGCCGATCGCGAAGGCGTGCTGCACGGCGGGCTTGTTCGAGGGGTCCTTCACGAGCGAGTTGACGACGTAGCTGCTGAGCAGGCGGCGGGCGAGCACGGCGAGCAGGCCGATCCCGACCAGGCACCAGCCGCTCGTGCGCAGCGCCACGCGCCGCCGGCCCTCGGCCAGCCAGATTGCGAGGATGAACAGCAGCAGCGCGATCAGCGGCAGCACGATCGCGAGGCCTTTGATCGCTTTGACGATGTCCTGCGCGGTCTTCAGCTGCGAGGAGCGCAGCAGCACGATGCCGCCGCTCGTGGGCGGCAGTTTCACGCCGAGCTTTTCCTGTACGGCTCCCCGCGCTGTTTCGCCGGTCGAGCCCTGGAGCTTGGACTGCGCGCTTTCGAACTGCTGCTTCAGGCCGAGCTGCGCGGCGAGCTGCACGAGCAGCGAGTGCAGCTGCAGGGTCACCTCGCCGTTGTTCGTCGAGATCGTCTTGTTGCCGCCTTTGAGGATTTCGAGCAGCTGCAGCTGGGCGGTGCGATTGGCCGTGCGCCACGCGCTCTGGACCTCCGAGGTTGCGAGCACCTGTGGCGCGATCTGCGTGGCGAGCGTCCGCAGCCCGTCCGCGGCGGGCGCGGCGAGTCCGTCGACTTCCGAGGGCAGCACGCTCTTCAGTTCCTTGGCGACATCGACCTGGCTGAACAGTTCGTTGACGAGTAGGTCGCCGACGGCCGTCTGGATCTTCGGGTCGGCGAGCAGACGCGAGCTCGTGTTCGTCCAGTTGTTCGTGTTCAGCACCTGCCTGTTCACCCACACGGCGAGCACCGCGAACACGCCTACGAGGACCGCCAACGCGAAGATCGCGTTGATCCCCCAGTGCCGTGCGTGCGGCGCAGGCGCCGGCGTGGAGAGGAGAGGCTCGGGCGTAGTCGCGAGCGGCTCGGTCGGAGGCTCGGGAGGCTCGACCGATTGCTCAATCATTCCGAAGCCCGCTGAGGTGATCCACCCAGACCATGCTCGCTTATCATCTCACGTCGGAGATCGGAAGCGCAGCCGACTGCCGGTGTAAACTCGCCGGGTGCGCAAGACCCCCGCGATCATCGCTCTGCTGCTCGGTGCGCTGGTGCTCGCGGGCTGCGGTGAATCGTCTCAGGAAAAGGCGAAAGCACAGGTCTGCAAAGCGAAGTCGGACATCTCCAAGCAGGTGAAGATGCTCAGCGAACTGACGATCTCCACCAATCTGCTGACCCAGGCCAAGGACGGGCTGGAAGCGATCGCCTCAGACCTCACGACGATCAAGGACGCGCAGCCCAACCTCGCACCGGCGCGCAAGGAACAGATCTCCTCGGCCACGCACACCTTCGAAGCCCAGATCAGCTCGATCATCACCGGCCTGGTCTCGAACCCATCGCTCAGCAACGCCGAAAAACAGCTCAAGGCCTCGCTGACGCAGTACTCGAAGAGCTTTGAACAGGCGCTCGCTCCGATCGACTGCTCTTGACAGAAGCCTCACCGCTATCGACACACGCCTCGCGGCTTGAAATAGGTTCTGAGTGGCCGTGACCGACCCCAGCCCGACATCGCCCGCGCCCGCGCAGCCCGCATTGGCCACTCACCGCGAGCGTTACGGGCTGCTGCTCGGCGCGATCATCGTCGCGTTCGCGATCCAGGGGATCGCCGAACCGGGCAAGATCGAGCAGATCCTCGTCGCCGTCCTGCTGGGCGCCACGCTGCTGCTCGCGCTGTGGGTGGCCGACTCAAAGCCACGCGTGATGTGGCCGGCGGTTCTGATCGTCGCCGCTTTGATCCTCATCAGCATCATTGAAGCGGCCAATGGCAACGTCGGCGGCGGAGCGACCAGGATCGCGAACGCGCTGCTCGTGGCGCTTGCTCCGCCCGCGATCATCCTCGGGGTCATACGCAGCCTCCGCGCGCGTCAGGCGGTCACGCTCGAAGCCGTCTTCGGGGTGCTGTGCGTGTACATCCTGCTCGGCATGTTCTTCGCCTCCGTGTACGGCACGATCGACCGCTTCGGCGGCAATCCCTTCTTCGCCGGTGGGCAGACGGCGACCGTCGCGCGGTGTATCTACTTCAGCTTCACAAACCTCACGACCCTCGGCTATGGCGATTTCACCGCGCGCACGAACCTCGGCCACACGCTGTCGGTGTCCGAGGCGCTGCTCGGGCAGATCTACCTCGTCACAATTGTCTCTCTGATCGTCGCGAACCTCGGTCGCGGCAGGCCCGCCAAAGCGGAGTAGGCTTCGCCTTTGGAGGCGCAACAACCCATACGGAGACGCAACAACCCAGATCTATCTCGTCCGCGTGCGCGTGCGGGATGAAAGGAACAACATGGCTGATGTTGCACAGGACACTCAAGACACGCTGCTGGGGATATCGATCGGCGATGCGAACATCCTGGAGACGGCGATCGGGCTGCGAGATCTGGGTCGCGAGGGCTCAGGCCTCGACCCTCGTACATACGCGCTGGTGAAAATCGCGGCGTTGATCGCGCTCGACGCGCCGCCGACCTCATACGCCTGGCAGATCGCCAACGCGCTGGACGAGGGAGTGACCCCCGAGGAGATCCTCGGTGTGCTGCGGGCAGTCGCCTTCCAGGTGGGCGCCCCCAAGGTCCTCGCCGCCGCTCCCGAGATCATGCTCGCGCTCGGGCTGACGCTTCCCGAGGAAGGGTGAGCTCGGCATGCCGATGATGAGACGTCGCCCCCTGCTGCGCGCGGCTGCCGTTGGAACCGTCGCCTATCAGGGCTCAAAGCGCGGTGCGATGGCCGGGCAGAACCAGGCCGCGGAAGCCGCTGCGCCCCCGCCCTCGTACCCGTCCGCACCACCGGCGGCGGCGCCGACGGATCCGACCGTGGAGAAGATCAGCCAGCTGGCGCAGTTGCACGCCTCGGGCGCCCTCACCGACGAGGAGTTCGCCGCCGCCAAGGCCCAGGCGCTCGGCATCGGCTGAGCGCTGAGCGGTTGGTCATCGTGGGAGCCCGGCGTACCCAGGCTCCCACGATCGCGGTTAGTAGTAGTAGACGGTCAGACCGGTCAGAGGGCTGTTGTGTTCTCCGGCTCGCCGAGCACCACGAGGCCGTGGATGCAGACCAGACAGATCGCAAACACGCCGAGCGCCCACCACGGGTGTGCGCCGCCGACATCGAGCAGCGCGCCGATCGCACCGAGGCTCGCCGCCAGGATCCCGACGATGCGCCCGTAGGCCTGGCCACCAAAGAGCGAGATCGAGGCGGTCAGCTGGATGATTCCCAGGATGATCGTGATCCACCCCCATGTATGGAGGCTGGAGAAGACGTACTGCGTGTCGTTGACAAAGAAACTGGCGTTTCCTACGGCTGCGATGCCGTAGACGATGTTGAGAATTCCCGCAATCATCAACAGGATCCCTACGAACAGAGCACTTCCCACACCTCGCATGTACTTCCCCCTTGGTCAACTGGTGCGATATCGCACCAGTCGCGCCATCGTATCGTCTGAAACTTGTATGTCCAGAGCCGGGAGATCGGTGGCGGGCGGACGGCCCCCGCGCCTGTGATCGCACTGCGCGGCGTGACTACCGGGGCGCGCGCTACGTTTCTCGCATGATGGCGGCTTCCGAGCCCGAGCCCGACGCCGGCGAGCCGGGCCTTGCCGACGTCAAGCGCCGCACCTGGCTGGCGGCCGAGCGAACGTGGCTTGCGTGGTGGCGCACCGGCCTGGGCGCCGCCGCCGTGTCGATCGGCGTGGGACGACTGTTGCCCGGTTTCGCCGGCGGCTCGCGCTTGCCACTCGAGCTGCTGGGCATTGGCTACGGCGTGGTTGCGATCGCCGTTCTGGTGATCGGCGCGGTGCGTGAGAGACAGGTTGCCTCAGCGCTGCGCCGAGGCTCCTATGAGGAGCTCTCCACGCCACTGGTCACGTGGCTCACGGCGGCGGCGGTGGCGCTGTCGGTCGCAACGCTCGTGGTGATCGCGTTCGCGATTTAGCGTTCCTCGCCGGCCGCCCCCCTCTGATTACACGGGTCCGCCCGCGCCGCGTGCATCATGCCCTTAGAACCCGGTGTTCGTCTTCACGCGCTTGCGGTCCGCCGGGTGCAGGCTGCCCTTCTTCTCGAGCGTGGCGCACGCTTCGGCGATGTCCTGGCCGAGCGTGACGGTCATCGAGTAGCTGAGCGTCTGCTTGACGAGCGCGCGCATGATCTTGACGTGTTCTGCGTTGGGCGGGAGCGTGTAGGCGGGCAGCATCCAGCCGCGCTCGGCCGCCAGCTGGGCGGCGACGTCGAACTCGTCGTAGTCGTGCTCACCAGATAGTTTGAAGGCGACGAGCGGGAGTTGCTCCTCCTCCTCCGCGGCGCCGATGATCTCGAAGTCACACGCGGAGATCTCCTTCGCGAGTGCGCGGGCGTTGTACTTCATCGTCTCCATGATGTAGCGATAGCCGGAGTGGCCGAGGCGGGCGAAGTTGTAGTACTGCGCGAGCACCATCGCCGAGCCGGTGGAGAAGTTCAGCGTGAAGGTGGCGTCGGTCTTGCCGAGGTAGTTCTCGTAGAACACGAGGTCCTCGGCGAGGTCTGCGGTCTCGCGAAAGACGAGCCAGCCGATGCCCGGATAGACGAGGCCGAACTTGTGGCCGGAGACGTTGATCGAGCGGACCTGCTCGAGGCGGAAGTCCCACTCCGTGTCGGGGTAGAGGAATGGCCACACAAAGCCGCCGGAAGCCGCGTCCACGTGCAGGGGAACGTCCAGACCCTGGTCGTGCTTGAGCCCCACAAGGTGGTCGTTGATCCCGCGGATGTCGTCGGCGTGCCCCGTGAAGGTCGTCCCGAGGACCGTGGCGACGCCGATCGTGTTCTCGTCGATGTGCGGCTCAACATCCTCGGGGCCGATCGTGTACTTCTCTGCCGCCAGCGGGACGATCCGCGGTTCGACGTCGAAGTAGCGGCAGAACTTCTCCCAGACGACGTGGACGTCGCCGCCGAAGACGAGGTTGGGACTGTCGGTCGACTGCTTCGCCGCCTCGCGCCGCTTGCGCCACTTCCACTTCAGCGAGAGCGCGCCGAGCATGATCGCCTCCGAGGACCCCTGCGTGCGTGCACCCGTCGTCTTGCCGGGGGCGTGGAACAGGTCGGCGAGCATGCGGATGCAGCGCTGCTCGATCTCCGCGGTGCGCGGGTACTCGGCGTGATCGATGAAGTTGGTGTGCAGGTTTTCCTGGATGATCCGCTCGGCCTCGGGCTCCATCCAGGTCGTGACGAACGTCGCGAGATTGCGCATCGGGATGCCGTCGAGGACCATCTCCTTTTCGATCAGCCCGGCGGCTTCCTCGGCGGTCATGCCGATCTTCGGCAGCTTGTCGTCGGGCGCCGGCTCGAGCAGGTAGCGGTTGCCGTAGCGCTTCTCCAGCCGCTCGATCTGCTCGCGCGTGAGCGCCGGCGGGCCGTGGTCGGTACTCTCCTGCTCAGGTGGCACAGTCATCCTCCTCGGGTTGCTCAGGCGGATCCGATGAACGCGGGCGGATCCGACGAAACGCATCGTCATCCTATACCCGGCTCACAAACGCGCAGCGGCAGCTTCGCCCGCCATTTTCGATCGTTTCCGAAAGCGGTAGTCTCAGCGGGTACTCGCCAGCCCGCCGAAAGTAAGGAGCCAGCGATGAACGACGGCTATGAGCAGCCCGGAGGCGACTTACCGCTGCCTCCCCCTTCCGCCGATGGCCCCGGCTATCCGCCGCCACCCGGCGGCACCGCCTCATATGGCACGGATCCCGGCGGTCAGCCACCCTCGGGTGGCACGCCCCCTTCGCAGGAGGGTGGTAGCGGTGGCAACAACTGGGTGATCGCTCTTGGCGCGGCGCTGGTGATTCTGCTGATCGTCGTCGTCATCTTGCTGGTGTCCAACAACGGTTCAAAAAGCACACCGTCGGTCACCAGTCAATCGATCAGCATCGCTCATACGACGACCGCCAATCCGACGACGATCACTCAGAAGACGGTTGTCACCGAACCGACCAAGACGGTCACCACGCCACCCAAGACGGTCACCACTCCCACCGTGACGACGACGACCACGACGACTCCCACGGCCACGACAGGCTCGGCGACCGGCAAACCTGCGACCACCGCCACCGGTCAGACGCCGGCCCCGGCGAGCCCCAACCCGTAACCGACGGCTTTCGTGAATTCGCCGGCAGATCCGTAAGATCCGCCGGATGGCGAGCCGGCAGGCGATCCCAGATGTGGTGAGGACACCCGAGCACGGCATCCGCGAGCGGCTGCACCCGCACAGGATCCTGATCGTCGCGCTGGTGATCGTCGTGATCGGCGCCGCCGCGACCCTGTTCGGCTGGGACATCAGCGGCTGGTTCAAACACCTCTGGCACGCGGTTACCGCGATCTCGATCGGCTACCTGCTCGCGGGGATCGTGCTGATCACGTTGCAGACGACCACGACGGCGTACGCGTGGTACTCGATCCTGCGCTACGGATACCCAGACTCGGGAGTGCGCTGGGTGCAGATTCTCGCCTGCTACGCGGCGGCGGTCGCGCTCAACTCGGTCCTGCCCGCGAACCTCGGCACGCTGGCGATGCTGCTGATGTTCACGACGATCATCGCCGCCGCGAACTTCGTCGGCGTGCTGGGCGGGATCGCGGTGCAGAAGATCTTCTACACCCTGATCGGGACGTTCGTCTACCTGTATCTGTTCCTGTCGATCGGCGGCGCGTTCGATCTGCAGCTCGGGTTCATCTCGGCCCACCCGGTCGCCACGGTAATCTTCGTCGTGGGAGTCGCGGCGCTGATCTACCTCGTCGCGCGGATGTTGCGCGAGCGGATCAGCGAGTGGTGGGGGGAGGCGAAGGTCGGTGGCCAGATCCTCACGAAACCGAAGGCCTACCTCGGCCGCGTGTTGCTCCCCGAGGTGATCAGCTACGCGGCGATGCTCGGGATCATCGCGGTGTTCCTGTCCGCGTACAACATTCCCGTGAGCTTCCACACGCTGATGCGCGTCGTCGCCGGCAACTCGATCGCGAACGCGACCTCGGTGACGCCGGGCGGGGCGGGCGTCGTGCAGGGGTTCAACGTGCTCTCGCTGAAAGGCATCACCAGCGCGGCCAACGCCAACGCCTACTCGGTTGCCCAGCAACTCGTGACGACGGCCTGGGGCATCCTGTTCGCGATCGTGATGCTGATCCGCGCCTTCGGCTGGTCGGACGGGAGGACGCTCGTCGCGCAGTCATACGGCCAGGCGAAGGAGAAGAGCGCCGAGCAGTCCGCGGCGCGCAAAGCCAAGCGGCAGGCGAAGCGGGAGACGCGGCACCACCACGCGGACGCGGCCGGCGACGCCGGCGAGTTGACGCCCGCGGCCTCAGCCGAGCAGGTCGGCGAGGCCCTTGACGATCAGGTAGAGGCCGACCCCGGCTGAGATCGCCACGCCGAGCTGGCGGCGGTGTTCGGTGAACCATTGGTTGCTGCGCTCGAGCAGGCCGGCGGCGCGATTGGGGAAGGCGAGCAGCATCAGCATCGGCAGCTCGATCAGCCAGAGCATCACCGCGACGGTCACGAGCAGCGCCAGCAGTTCGCCGCTTTTCGAGAGCTGCGCGTCGGCGAGCGTCTTGACCGCGGCGATGTAGATCGGCGAGGGGAGCACGTAGAGCGTGACGCCGAGCACGAACGCGAGCCGGCGGCTCTCGAGGTAGCGCGCGATTTTCGAAGGTTCGCCCTGCTTCGCCGGGTCCTTCGGGCCGAGTGGTTTGCGGCGCAGGTGGACGGCGAGGCTGAGCAGCGCCACGCCGAGCGCCAGGTCGAGCGCGGCGCTCGGCGCCCAGTGGTGCGGACCGGTCGCGCCGAGTTCGTTGAGCACGACGAGCATTAGTACGCCGAGCGCGTAGGTGACGAGTAGCGCCCCGAGCACGAACACGAACACGCGCGATTTCAGCTGCTCGCCGCGGCCGAGCGCGATCACCGCGAGCACCGCGGGTGGATAGATCGAGGCGGCGAGCGCCAGCTCCAGGGCTTGCGGGGGCATGTCAACGACGCCGGCGAGACTCGTCGATCGGGTCGTAGCAAGCCACGTGGGCCACTCTCTCAGATCGGTGGCGCTCTGTGCGGATTGTGTGAGACTGCCGCCATGAGGGGCGAGCCAGCCGCCGGTGAAACCGGATGCCACGGAGATGAGACCGCGGCCATGCAGGTGAGCCGGCCGAGGGTCGCGGTGGTGGGCCACGTCGAGTGGGTGCAGTTCGCGCGTGTGCCCCACGTACCGCGGGCCGGCGAGGTGATCCACGCGCACGATGCCTTCGAGGAGCCCGCCGGGGGCGGGGCCGTCGCGGCTGTACAGTTGGCCCGCCTGGCCGGCGAGGCAATGCTGTTCACCGCGCTGGGCGATGACGAGCTCGGCGACCGATCGGCGGAGCGCCTGGGCGAGCTCGGCGTCCAGGTGCGGGCGGCGCGCCGCGACGTGGGGACGCGCAGGGCCTCGACGCTGGTGAATGACGCCGGCGAGCGCACGATCATCACGCTTGGACCGCGCCTGGAACCAAATGGGAACGACAAGGATCTGTCGTGGGAGGCGCTGGAGGGAATGGACGCCGTCTACTTCACCGCCGGCGATGAGGGTGCGTTGCGCGCCGCACGTGCGGCGCGAGTGCTGGTCGCCAGCCCGCGTGCGGGGGAGGCGCTCGGTCAGGGCGTCGAGCTGGATGCGCTGGTGCTGAGTGGGGAGGATGCGATCGAGCGCCACCAAGCCGAGCGCGTACAGGCCGAGGCCAAGCTGGTCGTGTTCACCGAAGGCGCGCGCGGCGGCGCCTATCGGGAACGCTCGGGGAGCGCCGGTACCTGGACTGCCGCGCAGCCGCCCGCCGCACCGGTGGACTCATACGGTTGCGGCGACTCCTTCGCGGCAGGCCTTACTTACGGGCTTGGGGCGGGTCTCGAAGTGCCGGCCGCGCTGGCGCTGGCGGCCCGCTGCGGCGCGATGTGCCTTACAGGCCGTGGGCCCTATCAGCGGCAGTTGATGGAGAGAGATTTGGCGGGGAGTTGAAGCAAGCCGGCGCTAATACCCATGCTCCACGACGTTCAGAAGCGGCTCGCCGCGAACGTAGCGTCCCACCTGCTCGCCGGCGAGCGCGAACGCGCGCCGCTGCGCCGCGAGCGTGTCGCCCGCGATGTGGGGGGTGATCAGCGTCCCCGGCGCATCCCAGAGGGGGTGATCGGCTCCCAGCGGCTCGGGATCGGTCACGTCGAGCGCCGCCCGTACCCGTCCTGCCCGCAGCAGCGGGAGCAGTGCCTCGGTGTCGACGATCGGCCCGCGCGCGGCGTTCACGAGCAGCGCCCCCGGGCGCAGGCGCCCAAGCAGCTCGGCGCCGAGCAGCCCGGTCGTCTCGGGCGTGAGCGGCAGTAGCACGACGACGATCTCCGCGCGCGGCAGCAGCGTCGGGAGGTCATCGACCGCGTGCACCCCCGGGCGGGCGTGGCGCGCGACGCGGATCAGCTCGACCTCAAACGGCTCCAGGCGCGCCTCCACGGCGCCCCCGATCGAACCGTCGCCGAGGATCATCACGGTGCTGCCGGCAAGCTCGCTCGGCTGGCGCCGCTCCCAGCGGTGCTCGCGCTGGCGGTCGCGCAGTTCCTCGAGCCCCATCGTCGAGGCGAGGATTGCCGCGAGCACCCACTCGGCGACGGGGGTGTCACGGGCCCCGCCGGCGTTGCAGACCTTCGCGCCGGGAGGGACATGGGGTAGCAGCCAGTCGACGCCCGCCGAGATCGTCTGCAGCACGCGCAGCCCCGACATTTGTCCGAGCAGGTCATAGAGACGGGAATCGCCCGAGGGGTGCACAAGGAACTCCGCGTCGAGAATCTCCCGCGGCAGTTCGCCATCATGCGGGATCAGGCGAAGCGAGACATTCCCGGGCAGCCCGCCGATCGCCTCGTGACCGGGCTTGTCTGGGATCCACAGGTCCACGCACCGATGAGTGTATGACAACCAATTTCGAGCCGATCTGAATGCCCCATTGCGATCCTTTGAAGGAACGATCCTTTGCTGGG
This sequence comes from uncultured Solirubrobacterales bacterium, assembly GCA_963813745.1. Lineage (GTDB taxonomy): Bacteria > Actinomycetota > Thermoleophilia > Solirubrobacterales > Solirubrobacteraceae > Palsa-744. The sequence goes on along the minus strand of CAWEZW010000002.1, from coordinate 91,842 downwards.
GGGAGGAGGACAGAAAGAAAGTGACTATGGACGATCCCAAGTTGGCAACCGCCGGCCTGAGGGACGAGGGGAAGGAACTGGAGGCGACGTTCGTACCCGGCGCAAACATGCTCTGCTGCTCGCTGCGTTACAGGGGGGAGGAGTTGCTCGCTCAGAACGATGGCGTGGACGCCTACGCGAGACGCGGCAAGACGATGGGGATACCGCTGCTCTACCCGTGGGCAAACCGGCTCGCGGCCTTCGACTACAGCGTCGCCGGGAAGACAGTGCAGGTCCCGCACGACCCAATACGGATCCCGGTCGATAACAACGGTTTGCCGATCCATGGTGTGATTGGTGGCCGGCTTGATTGGAAGTTGACGGACACGTCGGATGCCGATGCGCGATCGCTGGCCGCACGCCTGAGTTGGGGCGAGTCTGAGCCACAGTTGTTTGAGTTGTTTCCCTTTAAGCATGACCTCCTCTACAAGGCGCGCTTCACGCCCGGTGGGCTCCTCGAAATCGAGGTCACCGTGCACGCCTGCGGGGAGGACGTTGTTCCGGTGGCGTTCGGCTTTCATCCGTACCTGGCGCCGGGTGGTCCGCGCGAGCAGTGGCAGATCGAGCTGCCGGCGATGCGGCATCTGGCGCTCGACCCCAACCAGATTCCGGTTGCCCCCGACCCGACCTGTCCTCCCGAGGACGCATCCTCCGCCCAACGCTTCGAACTGAGCGAGCAGGAGTTCGACGACGGCTTCGACTCCGTGGCCGACCTCGCCCGCTTCGCCGTCACGACGGGCAGCCGGCGGATCGAGCTCGAGCTCCTGCACGGCTATCCGTGCGCGCAGGTCTACGCGCCGCTGTCCGGCCAGTTCATCTGCTTCGAGCCGATGACCGCCCCCGCGAACGCGCTGCGCAGTGGCGAGGGCCTGCGGCTGCTGGCGCCGGGCGAGCGCCACAGCGCCTCCTTTTCGCTGCTGATAGAAAATCTCACGTAGCGGTGACGCAGGCGTAGACTGCTCGCTGGATGACCAACGATCTCGCGCGCTGGCAGTTCGCGACGACGAGCATCTACCACTTCCTGTTCGTGCCCGGTGACGATCGGGCTGGCGTTCCTGGTCGCGCTCCTGCAGACCGCCTGGTATCGCAACGACAAGCCCGAGTACAGGCGCCTGACGCAAATTCTTCGGCACGCTGCTGCTGATCAACGTCGCCGTCGGCGTCGTCACCGGCCTCGTGCAGGAGTTCGAGTTCGGGATGAACTGGTCGGCCTACTCGCGCTTCGTCGGCGACGTGTTCGGCGGCGCCGCTGGCGATGGAGGGCCTCGCCGCGTTCTTCCTGGAGTCGACGTTCCTCGGGCTGTGGATCTTCGGTTGGGACCGGCTCCCCAAGCGCGTCCACCTCGCGTGCATCTGGCTGGTCGCGGTCGGGACGATGCTCTCGGCGATGTTCATCCTGGCCGCCAACTCGTGGATGCAGCACCCGGTCGGCTACGTCGCTCAACAGCCACGGCCAGCCGGAACTGAACAACGTCGGGGCGCTGTTCACGAACCCGACGTTCCTGTGGGGCTACGTGCACGTGATCCTCGCCTCGCTCGTCACCGGCGCGCTCGTGATGCTCGCCGTCTCGGCCTGGCAGATCCGCAAGCGGACGCGAGGTCGAGGCGTTCCGCCACTCGCCGCGCGGATCGCTGTGATCGTGCTGCTGCCCGTGATCGTGCTGCAGCTGTTCGTCGGCAACAAGCTCGGCGAGATCGAGACGAAGTACCAGCCGATCAAGATCGCCGCGGCCGAGGCGCAGTGGGAAGACTGCCAGCCGTGCTCGTTCTCGGCGTTCCAGATCGGCGGCGGCAAGAACGACCACACGCCGTCGCAGATCATCGAAATCCCGCATCTGCTGTCGGTGCTCGCGACCGGGACCTTCAACGGCGGCGTCGTCGGGCTGAACCAGCTGCAGAAGGAAGACGAACGCAAATACGGCCCCGGCAACTACGTCCCCGACGTGTTCATCCAGTACTGGTCGATGCGCATCATGGCCTACATCGCGATCGCTCGTCGCTGCTGCTCGCGCTGTGGGGCGGCTGGCTGCTGCATCGCGGCACGGCTCGAGCGACTCGAAGTGGTTCCTGCGCCTGTCGATGTGGGCGGTCGTGACGCCGTTCGTGATGAACACCGCCGGCTGGATGCTGACCGAGAACGGGCGCCAGCCGTGGATCGTGCAGGGCCTGATGAAGACGATCAACGCCAACTCGCCGTCGGTCAGCTTCGACCGACATCTGGATCAGCCTGGTCGTGTTCGTGCTGATCTACATCGCGCTCGGCGCCGCCGACCTCGTGCTGATGCTGCGCTACTCGCGCAAAGGACTCGCCGACGCGGACGACGAGTCGGGCACCTCCCGGGCGCCGCCGGCGGCGCGACCACGACCCCGGCCCTCACCTACTAGGAGAAGCCGTGCTGCACCTAACACGCTCTGGTTCGTGATCATCGCGATCCTGTGGGTCGGCTTCTTCGTGCTCGAGGGCTTTGACTTCGGCGTCGGCATCGCTGCACACGATCGTCGGCCGCACCGACGCCGAGCGGCGCGACGGCGCTCAGCACGATCGGCCCGTGGTGGGACGGCAACGAGGTCTGGCTGATCGTCGCCGGCGCGGGCACGTTCGCGGCGTTCCCCGGCTGGTACGCGACGATGTTCTCCGCGCTCTACCTGGCGCTGCTGCTCGTGCTCGCGGCGCTGATGGCGCGCGGCGTGGCGTTCGAGTTCACGCGCAAACAGCGAGGACGCGCGCTGGCGGCGGGCGTGGACGTGGTGCACTGACGCTCGGCAGCCTGCTGATCCCGCTGCTGCTCGGCGTCGGCCTCGGCGATCTGCTGACCGGCCTGCCGATCAACTCCGAGCACGAGTTCACCGGCAACTTCTTCGACCTGCTCACGCCGTACGGGCTGTGGACCGGCGTGACGCTGCTCGGGCTGTGCCTGCTGCACGGCGCGACGTTCCTGAAGCTGCGCACGACCGGCGAGCTGCGCGAGCGCGCCCGCGCCGCTCGCGCGCCCGCTGGGCTGGGTGGCGATCGCGCTGGTCGTCGGCTTCGTGATCTGGACGCGCGCCGTCGCCGGCGGCCCCGACGTCCCCGACCCCGTCGAGGTCCTCGCGGTGATCGCGGTGATCTTCGCCGCGCTGCTCGCCGCGACCGACCACGACGGCTGGGCCTTCACCGCCTCGGCGGTCGCGATCGCCGCGACGGTCGGCTCGATCTTCATCAACCTCTACCCGCACGTGATGGTCTCGAGCACGAACGCCGCCTACAACCTGACCGTCAACAACGCCGCCTCCGGTCACTACGCGCTGGTGGTGATGACGATCGTCACCGTGATCTTCTTCCCGCTCGTGCTGCTCTATCAGGGCTGGTCGTTCCACGTGTTCCGTGCCCGCGTGAAAGGCGCCCCGGAGACGCCCGATTCGCAGTCCGCCCCACCGCCCACGCCTTCCGGGCAATCCGCACCGGCGATACGTCCGGCCGCGCCGCCGACGTCGTCTTGGTAATCAGGCGGCTGAACGGTCTCCTGCTCGCGCCGCCACAGCGCCGCGTAGCGTCCCCCAAGCGCGAGCAGCTCCGCGTGCGTGCCGCGCTCGAGCGACCCGGCCGCGGTCGAGCACCAGCACCTCGTCGACGTCCTCCAGGCCGGTCAGCCGGTGGGTGATCAGCAGCATCGTTCTGCCCTCGCGTGCATCGTCAGCAGGTCGGCGACGATTGCATCGGCGGTCGCGCGTGTCGAGGTGCTCGCCGGGCTCGTCGAGGATCAGCACCGGAAGTCGGCGAGCAGCGCCCGGGCGATCGCCAGGCGCTGGCGCTGGCCGCCGGACATCCGCGCCGCCGTGCTCGCCGACCTCGGTCTGCAGGCCCGCCGGCAGCTCTCGGTCCAGTCGAGCAGCCGCGCGCGCGCCGAGCGCGCCGTCGAGCTCGTTCTTCGGTGGCCTCGCGCGGGCCAGGCGCAGGTTCTCCTCGAGCGTGGTGTCGAACACGTGCGCGTCCTGGGCCACCAGCCCGACCACGCGCCGGATCGTCCTCGCCGTGCGAGCTCGGCGATCTCCACGCCGTCGAGCGTGACCGATCCCGTCGTAGGGCAGGAAGCGCAGCAGCACCACGGCGAGCGTCGACTTGCCGGCCCCGCTCGGGCCGACGATCGCCACCCGCCGGCCCGGGCTCAGGTCGAGGTCGACGCCGTCGAGCGCCCAGGCGCGTCTGACCCGGGTAGCGAGCAGCGCAGATCGCGCGCACCTGTAGGGCACGCGCGCCGTCGACGAACGCGCACCGGGTGCGTCGGGCTCGCTGCACGGGCGGCGGTGCATCCATCACCTCGAACACCCGTGCGGCCGAGCGGCGCACGCGCTGGAGCGCCTGCGTCGCGCTCGGCAGCGGGCGTGACCAGCTCGAAGGCCGCCAGCGGCACCAGCGCGAGCCCGGCGAGCAGCACTCCGTCGAGTGCGCCCGCGCGCGACGGCCGCGACGCCGACCACCAGCGCGCCCCACATCGCCAGCCCGACAGCACAGGCTCGCGAGGCCCTGGCCGACGCCGGCGGTGCGGGCGCGCAGTGCCGGCGAGCCGTGTCAGCTCCGCGTCGGCCGCCGATGCGCGCGCCGCAGCTGCGCGACCGATCGCGCCGTTGACGGCCAGCTCGGGGGCGCCCTCGAGCAGGTCGACGACCGAGGCCGTCAGCTCGCCGCGCGCCGCCGCCTGCCGAGCCTCCGTGCGCGCGGCGAGCGTCCCGGTCAGCCAGGGCACGAGCGTCCCGGCGATCAGCAGCGCGACCAGCAGGATCAGGCCGGCGGCCGGGCAGCATCCGACCACACCAGCGCGACCGTCGCCGCGCCCACGAGCAGCGCGATCGCGAACGGGGGCAGCACCCGCAGCAGCAGGTCCTGGAGCGAGTCGACGTCGCCGACCAGCCGCGCGAGCAGATCGCCGCTGCGAAACGCCGGCAGGCCCGCCGGCGCCAGCGGCTCGAGCCGCTCGTAGACGCTGACCCGCAGGTCGTGCCAGCACGCGGAAGGCGGCGTCGTGGCCGACGAGCCGCTCGGCGTAGCGGCAGCAGCCCGCGCGACGAGCGCGAAGAACTGCACGGCGACGATCGCGAGCGCCACGCGCCGACTCCTGCGGGCGCTGCGAGGAGCGCGAGATCAGCCACGCCGAGGTGGCGATCAGGCCGATCGCGGCGCCATCGCGCCGGCGCCCAGCAGCGTCGCCAGCGCCAGTCGCCCGGCGGCGGGCCGGGCGAGCTCGAGGGTCTGCAGCAGTGGGGCTCGCGGGCCATGGTCGTCCGTGCGGTGGGCGGCTTCATGCCGCGACCTCGACCGCCGGGGCGAGCGAGACGACGCGGTCGGCCAGCTGCGAGCAGCGCGGGGCGGTGGGCGACGAGCACCACCGTGCGCCCTCGGCGAGCCGCGCGATCGCCTCGATCACGCTCACGCTCGGTCGCCCCGTCGAGGTTGGCCGTCGGCTCGTCGAGCAGCAGCAGCGGCGCGTCGCGCAGGAACGCGCGCGCCAGCGCGACCCGCTGGCGCTCGCCGGCCGACAGCCCGGCGCCGCGCTCGCCGAGCACGCGTGTCCAGGCCGTCCGGCAGGCTGCGCACCGACCTCGATCAGGCCGGCCGCGTCGAGCGCCGCCCAGACCTCGCGTCGGTCGATGCGTCGGCGCGACCGAGGCGGACGTTCTCGGCGATCGAGCCGCGAACAGATGCGGCCGCTGCGGCACCCACGCCAGCCGCGCGCGCCAGGCCGTCGAGATCGAGCTCGGCCAGCGTCGACGTCTCCGACCCGCACCGACCCGCGCTCGGGCGCGACGAGCCCGAGCAGCACGCTCGAGCAGCGTCGACTTGCCGCACCCGCTCGGCCCGGCGAGCGCCAGCACCTCGCCCGGGCTCGACCGTCAGCGAGACGTCCGTCGAGCGCCGGCCCGGCGCGGCCGGGGTAGCTGACGCGTCAGCCCCTCGACGGTCGAGGCCCGACGCGAGCGCCGGGTCGCGGGACGTCGGTGCGCGTCGCCGCGGGCGGGCTCGCGGCGCTTCGAGCACCGCGAACACCTGCTCGGCGGCGGCCATGCCCTCGGCGCTGGCGTGGTAGTTGGCGCCGAGCTGGCGCAGCGGCAGGTAGGCCTCGGGCGCGAGCACCAGCGCGAACAGCGCCGTGCGCAGGTCGAGGCTGCCGTCCATCAGCCGCAGGCCGATCGCGACCGCGACGAGCGCCACCGAGATCGTCGCCACCAGCTCGAGGATCAGCGAGGACAGGAACGTGACCCGCAGCGTCGCCATCGCGGCGCGGCGGTAGCGTTCGGTGACCTCGCCGATCGCCGCCGACCTGCGCCTTGGCGCGCCCGAACACCTTCAGCGTCGGCAGCCCGGCGACGACGTCGAGGAAGTGGCCGGCCAGCCGCTGCAGCGATGCGCAGCTCGGCTGTCCATGCGCTCCCGCGTGACGGCGCCCACCAGCGCCATGAACAGCGGGATCAGCGGGATCGTGAACGCGATGATCGCCGCCGAGATCCAGTCGTTCGGCGAGCACCGACCACGACCACCACGACCGGCACGATCAGCGGCGAGCACCAGCTGCGGCAGGTACAGCGAGAAGTAGCCGTCGAGCGCGTCGATCCCGCGGCGTGGCGAGCACCGCCAGCTCGCCGGTGCGCTGCTCGCGCGAGCGCGTCCGGGATCGAGCGTCGCGACGCGCTGCAGCAGGGCGCCGCGCAGCTGCGACTTGGCGCGCGCCGACGAGCGGCTCGCCGCGCAGCTCGGCCGCCCACGCGACGACCGCGCGCGCCGAGCACGACCAGCAGCAGCGCGATCGAGCGGCGTTCGCAGCTGCGCGAGGCCCGTGCCGCCGCAGGAACGCGCTTCGCGACACGACGTCCACCAGCAGCCACGCCTGCGCGACGATCAGCAGCGCGCCGAGCGTGCCGAGGGCGACCGACAGAGACAGATGAACGTCCGCGTCGCGCGCGCGTAGCGCGAGCAGTCTCGGGTCGAGCGCCCTCACGACGCCAATCATGACGACCGGGCCCGGCGCATCCGCTGCGCGCGAGCTCGCGCCGGATCGAGCGCGGCGCCCGCGCGGCCCATCAGGCACGGCGTCCGGCGGCGGCTGCCCCGATGCTGTCCAGCTCCCCGTCGATGACCTGGTCCTGGGGATCTGCCCACGCGGGTGCTGATCCAGTCGATCAGAACCTTCAGGCGGTGCCCGGGGCCGCCGCCGGTGAGGTAGTACATGTGCACCGTCAGGTAGGTGAAGAAGGCGGGGCGCCCGGAGAGCTCGTGGCCGCGGATTTCGCAGACCGCCTTGCCGCGTCCCGACGACCGCCAGCGCGCCCTTGTCGAGGTAGCGGAACGGCTCCCTCGCGCCGGGCGCGCCGCGCCGGATCGCCCTGGCGACGTGGCGCGCCTGCTGGATCGCGACGGTCGCCAGCCCGGGCAGCGGCCGCCCGCCGGGCCCGGCGACCTGGCTCGCGTCGCCGATCACCGAGATCTCGGGGTGGCCGGCGACGGTCAGGTCCTCGTCCGACCGGCAGGCGCCCGGCGCGGTCGGTCTCGACGCCGGTCGCCTGCGGCGACGGTGCCGGCGAAGCCGGCCGCCTGCACGCCCGCCGCCCCACACGACCGTCGGGCGTGTCGATGCGCTGCTCGGCTGCCGTCGAGCTCGAAGCTCACCCCCTGCTCGTCGATCGCGGTCACGCGGGCGCCCTGGTGAACGCGTCACGCCGAGCTCGTCGAGGTAGCCGGCGACCTTCGCCGACAGCTTCTCGCTGAAGGCCGCGGTCACGCGCTCGGCCGGCGTCCAGCAGGATCACCTTCGCGTCTGGCCGGGCTGGCATGCGCCGGAAGTAGCCCTTCATCGTGTGTCTGCGCGATGATCGCGAGCTCGCCCGGCGAGCTCGACGCCGGTGGGGCCGCCGCCGACCACCACGAACGTCAGCCACCGCTCGCGCTCGGCGGGGTCCTCGGCGCGCTCGGCCTCCTCGAAGGCGCTGTAGATGCGGTTGCGCAGCGCGACCGCGTCGGCGAGCGTCTTCAGGCCGTAGGAGTCCTCGCGCCACTCGTCGTTGCCGAAGTAGCGCGGTCTCGGCGCCGCAGGCCACGATCAGGCAGTCGTAGTGGCAGCCGCTCGCCGCGGTCGAGCGTCAGCTGGCGCCGCTCGGCGTCGAGGCCGGTGGCGCTGCGCCATCAGCACGCTCACGTTCGTGGCTGCGCTTGACCGCCGCCCGGATCGGCGTGGCGCACTCGCCGGCGGACAGGCCCCGCACGCCAGCTGGTAGAGCAGCGGCTGGAACAGGTGGTGGCTGTGGCGGTCCACCAGCGTCACGTCCACGTCGGCGCCGCCGCAGCTCGCGCGCGGCCGTCAGGCCGCCGAAGCCGCCGCCGACGATCACCACCGCCGGCGCCCGGCCGGTGCGCGCCGTTGTGCTCAGCTGCCATCGGCCGCCATGTGCCGGCGCCCCGAGGCGCTCGAGCAGGTGGTCGCCCACGCGCAGCGCGTTGGCCATCGCCGTCAGCGCCGGGTTGACCGCGCCGATGCTCGGGAAGAAGCTCGTGTCGACCACGTACAGGTTGTCGAGCTCGTGCGCCCTGCAGTCGGTGTTCAGCACCGAGGTCGCGGGATCGGCGCCGAAGCGGCAGGTGCCGGCCTGGTGGGCCACGCCGGCGACCGGGATCTTGTTCTCGCAGGTAGGCCCAGCGCGGGATCAGGTGGTGCTCCTGCATGCCGAGCTTGCCGAGCAGCGAGCGCAGCTGCTCGAACAGCCGGTCGCGGGCGCCGTCGTTGGTGGCCTTGTAGGTGAGCTGCACGCTTGCCCGTCGCCGATCGACGCGTCACCCGGTTCTCCGGCATGCGGCAGGTCCTCGGTCGAGAGCCAGAAGTCGACCGCGTGCTCGGCGACGTCCTTCAGCGTGAAGGTCGGGCGCCAGCTTGGTCATCAGCGGCTTCTCGCCGCGGTACATCGTCGCGCGACCGACTTGCCGACCATCTGGATGTTCCCCATCGGGAACTCCCACTCCTCGCCGGCGAAGTAGTAGTCGTTGACGCCCAGCGTCTTCTGGAAGACCGGTCGGGTTCGGCTCCTTGGAGAGCGCCAGCACCGCCTGGCTGTTGTGGAACATGTAGTTGCGCCCGACCTGGTCGGAGCCGTTGGCCAGGCCGTCGGGGTGCTTCTCGCTGGCCGAGCTCGAGCAGCAGCTTGGCCGTGTTGGCCGCGCCGGCGGAGACGACGACGATGTCGGCGCTGTAGGTCTCCTGCGCGCCGTCGCGCTCGACCACGCACCTCGGTGACCGCCGGTCCCGGCGGCGTTGGTGCTCAGCGCGCACGGCCGTGGCGTTGCGTCAGCAGCGTGACGTTGTCGTGCTCGAGCGCCGGCCGCACGCCGAGCACCTCGGCGTCGGACTTGGCGTGCACCAGGCAGGGGAAGCCGTCGCAGGTCGAGCAGCGCACGCACGTGCTGTAGGGCATGTTGCGCCTCGTCGAGCATCACCCCGCAGGGCGCGTGGAACGGGTGCAGGCCGGCCGCGGCGAAGTCGTCGGAGAGCTGCTGGATGCGCGGCTCGTGCGAGACGGCCGGGTAGCGGGTAGGGCGCGCTGGCCGGCGGTTCGGTCGGGTCCTCGCCGCGCGCGCCGTGCACCTGGTAGAGCTGCTCGGCCTTGCGTGTAGTAGGGCTCCATCTCCTCGTAGGAGATCGGCCACGCGGGCGAGATGCCGCCGTGGTGGCGCAGCTCGCCGAAGTCCTCCGCGCGCAGCCGGTAGAGCGCCGCGCCGTAGAGCTTGGTCGCGCCGCCGACGAAGTAGTGGACCTGCGGCTGGAAGGGCTTGCCGTCGCGCGTCGTACCAGGTGTCCGGCGAGACGTAGCGGTTCGTCGACGAACACCTCGTCGGCGACCAGTTCTGCGGCTCGCGCGGCAGCCAGTCGCCGCGCTCGAGCAGCAGGATGCGCTTGCCCGACGGAGCCAGCTGGCGCGCGAGCGTGCCGCCGCCGGCGCCGCTGCCGATGATGATCACGTCGTAGTCGCTCCATCAGGTAGATCTCCTCGATGCAGCTCGGCGAGGATGATCCGCCCCGCGGCCTCGATCAGCGCGAGGTGCGAGAAGGCCTGGGGGAAGTTGCCCAGGTGCCGGCCGGTGCTCGTGTCGAACTCCTCGGCGTAGAGGCCGAGCGGCGAGGCGACCCGCAGCAGCCTTTCCATCAGGTCGCGCGCGCGCTGCTGCTCGCCGACGATCGCCAGGCCGGAGACCAGCCAGAAGGAGCAGATCAGGAAGCTGCCCTCCTTGCCGCGACAGGCCGTCGTCGGTCTCGTCGGTGCGGTAGCGCAGGACGAAGCCGTCCTCGGTCAGGTCGTCGGCGATCGCCAGCACGCTCGCGCGCAGGCGCTCGTCGTCGCCGGGCAGGAAGCCGAAGATCGCCGCCAGCAGGTTGGAGGCGTCGAGCGCGTCGGTGTCGTAGTGCTGGCGCAGGACGCCGCCTGTCGCTGAGCGCCGTGGGCGAGGATGTCCTCCTTGATCTCCTCGGCGGTCGCGCGCCACGTGCGCCTGCAGCTCGGCGTCGCCGCGCATCGCCGCGAGCTTGCGCGGCGCGGTCCATCGCCACCCAGCACATGAGCTTCGAGGAGACGTAGTGCTTGCGGCTTGCCGCGCGCCTCCCAGATGCCCTGGTCGGGCTTGCGCCAGACCTTGCGTCGCGCACTCGGCCTGCGCCTGCACGATCGGCCACAGCCGCCGCGGCAGCCGCTGGCTGCGGCGGGTGTGCAGCAGGATCGAGTCCAGCGCCGCGCCGAAGACGTCGTTCTGGCGCTGGTCGAAGGCGCCGTTGCCGATCCGCACCGGGCTGCGCCCCGGCGTAGCCGGAGAGGTCGTCGCGCGTGGACTCGGTCAGGTCGCGGCGGCCGTCGATCCCGTACATGATCTGCAGCGCCCCGTCCTCGTTGGGCTCGAGGTCGGCGACGAACTGCATGAACTCCTCGGCCTCCCAGTCGAGGTTCAGGTAGTGCAGCGCCTGCAGCGTGAAGGTCGAGTCGCGCAGCCACGTGTAGCGGTAGTCCCAGTTGCGCTCGCCGCCGGGCGTCTCCGGCAGCGAGGTCGTGAGCGCCGCGACGGTCGCGCCGGTCGGCATGTAGGTGAGGCCCTTGATCGCGAGCGCCGAGCGCTGGATCGGGTCGCGCCAGCGGTGGTCGGGGATGCGCGCGCGGCTCGAGCCAGCGCGCGCCAGAAGCGCGGCGGTCGCGGCGAGCCGCGCGTTGGCCTCGTCGATGCTCTGCCGGGCGCGGCGAGCTCCTCGGCCCAGGAGAGCGAGCAGTAGACCTGCTCGCCCTGTTTGAGCACGTGGCGGGCCCGCACCCGGTCGCCCTCGATGCCCGAGCGCCATGTCCGTGTGCAGCCTGATCGTCAGCTCCGCGCCGCTCGCGTCGGCGCGTGTGCCCGTCCTCGCCGAGCGTCCACTCGCGCGGGCACGCGGCCGTAGTCGAAGACCGGCTCGCAGGTCAGCTCCATCTCGACCTCGCCCTCGAGGCACATCGCGACGCGCACGAGCATGTGGTCGGCGTCTTCGTCGGTCGGCGGGCGCGTGTGCGGCGTGATCGCGGTCCACGCCGCGGCGCGGGCCGATCGTCAGCGCGTCGCGCACGATCACCCAGCCGGTCGGGCGTCTTCCAGGTGGTCAGCAGCATGTTCGTGCCCGGCTCGTAGATGCGCGCCGAGGGCACGTTGATCCCGAACGGCCCGAAGCGGAAGGAGCCGGCCTGGCGGTCGAGCAGCGTGCCGAACACGCTCGGGCGCGTCGAAGCGCGGGACGCACAGCCAGTCGATCGCCCCGTCGGGGGCGACCAGCGCGCCGGTGTGGCAGTCGGACAGGAAGGCGTAGTCGGCGATCGGCGGGAACGGCGAGGGCATCGCCGCGCTCTGCGGCATCGCGTCGGCTCCCGGTGCCGTCGGCGCTCGCGGCCCGCGCGCTGCGGCGCGGCTTTGGCCTGTGCTTGGCGTGCTCGCTCGCGTGCTTTGGCGGGGCTCATGACTCCACCCACGGGCCGTGCCAGCGTTGCCGTAGCCCGCGACCAGCCCGTCGGCCGCCTGCGGGCCCCAGCGGCCCGGGGCGTAGGGGTGCACCGGCGGCGGCTGCTCGAGCAGCGGTTCGAAGATCCGCCAGGTCTCTTCGACGCCGTCCTGGCGGGTGAAGCGCGTGCTGTCGCCGCGCATCGCGTCGAGCAGCAGCACCTCGTAGGGGGTCGGCGCCTCGCCGCCCTGCTCGGCGAACTCCATGTCGAGCGTGATCGCCTCCGGGCCCTCCTGGTCGGCGCGGTGGGCGTCGAGGATCAGCGCGCGTGCCGGTCGAGGGGTCGAGCTTGACGACGAACTGGTTGGGCTCGGGGCGGCGGTGCCGCTGCTCCATGAAGCCGAGGCGCGGCGGGTCGCGGAAGACGGCGCGCAGCTCGGTCTGGGTGACCGGCAGCCGCTTGCCGGTGCGGATGAACCACGGCACGCCCGACCAGCGCCAGTTGTCGATCTCCAGGCGCATCGCGGCGTAGGTCTCGGTGGTCGAGTCCTTGCGCGACGCCGTCGATGTCGAGGTAGCCGTCGTACTGGCCGCGCACGTAGTGGGCCGGGCTCGGCGTCCTCGATCGAGCGGAACAGCGCGAACTTGGCGTCCTTCAGCGTTTCCGCGTCGTTGCCGGCCGGCGCCTCCATCGCGGCCAGCGCGACGACCTGCATCAGGTGGTTGACGACCACGTCGCGCAGCGCGCCGACGGGGTCGTAGAAGTGGCCGCGGTCCTCGACGCCGAAGCTCCTCGGCCATCGTGATCTGCACGCAGGCGATGTGGTTGCGGTTCCAGATCGGCTCGATCATGGTGTTGGCGAAGCGCAGGTACAGGAGCTCGTCGGTGCCCATCTTCCCGAGGAAGTGGTCGATCCGGTAGAGCTGGGACTCGTCGATGTACTGGTGGATTTCCGCCGCGAGCGCGCGCGCGGAGGCGAGGTCGTGGCCGAAGGGCTTCTCGACGACCACGCGCGCCGTCTCGGTCAGGCCCGCGTCGGCGAGCTGCTTGATCACCGTCCCGAACAGGAACGGCGGGATCTCCAGGTAGAAGACCGGGCTCTGCGCGCTCGCCGACCGCCGCCGCCAGGCGCTCGTAGGTGGCCGCGTCGGTGAAGTCGCCGCTCACGTAGGAGAGCCGCGCGGCGAAGCGCTCGAAGACCTCGCGCGTCGAGCGATTCGCCGCACCCTTCGATCGCATGTCGCGGGCGTGCTCGCGCAGGTGCTCGAGCGTCCAGTCGTCGCCCGCGACGCCGACGATCGGGCAGTTCAGCAGGCCGCGCTTCTCCAGCCGGTACAGCGACTGGAAGGTCATCACCTTCGCCAGGTCGCCGGTGATCCCGAAGATCACGAGCACGTCGGCGCTCCGCCTCGCCGGGGTTGGGGGCGGGGTCCCGATCCGTGGTTGGCGGCTGAGCTGGCACGGCAGGGCTCATATGTCCGGTCCTTTCGGTCGCGGCGGCGGCTGGCTCCGCCTTATCCCCATAAGCGGAATCGATGATCCCACACGGTGCAACTCGGGGTCGGTCAGCTGGCGCGCCGCGACAGGAAGTCGACGAGCGCGGCGGTAGCTCGCTCGGGCTGATCGTCCCAGACGAAGTGGCCGGCGTCCTCGAACAGCGCGAGCTCCGAGCCGGGGAGCTGCTCATGGAAGCGCCGCGCCATCTGCACGCCCGCGAACCTGTCCTGCTCGCCCCACAGGATCAGCGCCGGCACGCCGAGCGCGGCGACGGCGCCCTCGTAGGGAACGAGCTTGTCGAAGTCGCCCGAGCGGTACAGCGCGAGGTGTCCGAGGCGCCGGGAATCGTCGGCGAAGCTCTTCCAGTACTCGGTGATCGCTTCGTCGTCCATGCCGCTCGAGATCGCGCGCATCGCGGCGGCGAAGCCCTCGCGCGTGTAGGCGCGGATCAGCTTCTCGCCGTCCCCGGGTGTGCGCATCGCGTTCGCCAAGTCGTGCCAGCGACGGTCGGAGAAGAAGCCGCCGTCGGAGATCGCCAGCGCGCTGGCCGCGCCCGGGTGATCGCAGGCCCAGCGCAGCCCGATCATCACGCCCCAGTCATGGGTCACGAGCGCCACCGGGCCGAGCTCGAGCTCGCGCGCGAAGCGCTCGAGCGCCTGCACGTGACGCTCCCAGGTTCCGGCCCCCTCCCCGCTCTCCGGCTCGGAGTCGCCGTAGCCGGGCAGGTCCGGCGCCAGCGCCCGCCAGCCGGCGTCGGCCAGGACTCCCAGCACGCCGTGCCACATGTAGGAGGACTCCGGGTAGCCGTGCACGAGCAGCGCGACGCGCTCGTTCCCGTTCGAGTCCCCGGCCGATCGGTAGGCGAGTCCCGCCGCGTGGCTCAGCTCGGCCATGCGTCCCGCCTCAGAAAGCGCGCGCTGCGCGCGCGGGGCCTCGTTGGCGCCGCGCGGCCGGCTCGAGCTCGGGGTTGACCCAGCCGGCGTCGGCCGCGCTGAAGTTCGTACCCGGCGGGACGATCTGATCGATCCGGTCGAGCACGTCCTCAGACAGCTCGACCTCGACTGCGCCGAGCTGGGACTCCAGCTGCTCGATCGTGCGCGGCCCGATGATCGCCGCAGTGACCGTGGGGTGGCGGATCACGAACGCCAGCGCGAGGTGGATCAGCGAGATGCCCGACTCCTCCGCTAGCAGCGCCAGCGACTCGACCGCGTCGAGCTTGCGCTGGTTGGCGGGGATCGAGAGGTCATAGCGCGCCGGCAGCCGCTGCGCGCGCGTCGAGGACGGCGCCTCCTGACCCTTGCGCCATTTTCCCGAGAGCCAGCCGCCCGCGAGCGGGCTCCAGGGGATCACGCCCATCCCGTGGCGATGAGCGGTGCTTAGCAGGTCGGCCTCGACGCCGCGGACCAGCAGCGAGTAGGGCGGCTGCTCGCAGACGAAGCGCTCGAGCCCGCGCTCGCGCGCCGCCCACTGCGCCTCGACAATTCGTGAGGGCGGGAAGGTGGAGGAGCCGAGGTAGCGAATCTTGCCCTGGTGGACGAGGTCCGACAGCGCGCCGAGGGTCTCCTCGATCTCGGTGTCGGGCTCGGGACGGTGGACCTGGTAGAGGTCGATCCAGTCGGTTTTCAGGCGCGTCAGGGAGCTCTCGACCTCCTGGAAGATCCAGCGCCGCGAGTTTCCGCGCTGGTTCGGATCATCGCCCATCGAGCCGTGGAACTTGGTCGCGAGCACGACCCGATCGCGCCGCCCCGCCAGCGCCTTGCCGACGATCTCCTCCGACTCGCCCCGCGAGTAGACGTCGGCGGTGTCCACAAAGTTGACCCCGGCATCGAGCGCCGCGTGGATAATGCGGATCGAGTCCTGGTGATCGGGGTTGCCCCAGGCGCCGAACATCATCGCCCCGAGGCACAGCGGGCTGACCTCGACTCCGGTGCGTCCAAGCGTGCGATGCTCCATGGCTTGTTCCTACCCCCTCGTCCTCGTCGCCTAACTTCTTCTACTCGCTGCTTAGCAGGTCGCACTACCGGCGCTGGTCAAATCTATTCGCTCCTCTGCAGCCGGTCATACTGCCGACGTGCCCCGCGTCGACATCGATCCATCCGCTCTCGGCTCCGGCCTCTTCTACTCGTTCCTCACCTCGGTCATCGTCCCGCGGCCGATCGCGTGGGTCTCATCGCGCTCGCCTGAGGGGGTGGACAACCTCGCGCCGCACTCATTCTTCACCGTCTCCTCGGTGGATCCGCCGATTGTGCAGTTCACCTCCGTTGGGCGCAAGGACTCGCTGCGAAACGTCGAGCTGACGCGCGAGTTCGTCGTCTGTCTCGCGCCCGAGCCGCTGTTCGAGCAGGTCAACGCGACCGCCACCGACTTTCCCGCGGAGATGAGCGAGTTCGACGCCGTCGGGATTGAGCGTGAGGCGAGCCTGCGCGTGGCGCCCCCGCGCGTCGCGCGCTCACCCGTGGCGCTGGAGTGCAAGCTGCACACGACGCTCACCTTCGGGCTGGGGACGGTCGTTATGGGCCGCGTCGTGCACGCGGCGATCGATGATGACGTGCTCGTGGACGGTCGCCCGGCGATCGAGCGGCTGGAGCCGCTGTCGCGTCTGGGCGCGAACGAGTGGGGCGCTCACGGCGAGATCCGCGATATCGCCCGTATCGGCTATCGCGAATGGCCCGGCCACTACAAAGTCGATTAAAGCTCGAGCACCGTCCCCTCGGTGGCGACGCTGACCGCTGGTGAAGTCCCGCCCCCCAGGCGCCGCGCGAGCCCGTCGAGCGCGTCGTCGGTGCGGTTGTGGCGGTGGTGGAAGAGCATTACCGCGCGGGCGCCGGCGCGGCGCGCCAGCTCGACCGCGTAGTCGGCGACGGCGTGGCCGAAGTCCGCTTCCGCGGCCAGCTCGGCCGGGAACAGCTGCGCGTCGTGCACGAGCACGTCGGCGTTGCGCGCGAGCTCGAGCGCGGTGGGGTGGTAGGCGCCGAAGCCGTCCTCGCCGGGGCCGAGCGTGGTCGGGCAGTGGTCGGGCATGTAGGTGAGCGTCGAGTGGCCATCGCTGATGCGGTAGCCGAACGTGCGCCCGCCCTTGTGCGGGACTTCGCGCGCGAGCACGTCGAAGCCCTCAATTTGCATCTCGCCCGTCGGGATCGTCGCCGAGCTCCACTGCCCGCGCAGCTCGCTCGCTTCGACTGGAAAATATGGCGGCGACATGAAGCCGGCGAGCACGCTCTCGGCCGAGGCGCCGCTCTCCTGCTCGGGCAGCAGTACCTCGACGCGCGCGTCGAGGTTGTCGGCGGCGGCGAAGAACGGCAGGCCGAGCACGTGATCCCAATGCAGATGGGTGAGCAGGATCGTGCCGTCGAACGGCTCGCCCGCGTACAGCCGCGTCGCCGCCTGCAGGCCCGCGCCGGCGTCGAGGATCAGCGTCGGCAGCTCCTCGCCGTCGCGGTAGAGCGCCAGGCAGGATGTGTGGCCGCCGTAGCGGACGAACTCGATGCCGGGCGCGGGGGTCGATCCGCGCACGCCGCAGAAGGCGATCTTCAAGCGGCTCAGCTCCGGTCGGGACGCGTGCGGCGGTGGTCCTTCGACAGCTCCTGCAGCGCGCCGCGGTCGAGCTCGGCCGGCCTCCACCGCGGCCACCCGGCACGGCGTCACCGCCACGAGCGTCGAGGTGCGCGCGCCGCCCTCCAGGTGCGCGCGCTCGCCGAGCAGCGCGCCCGGGCCGTACTCGGCCAGCCGCCCGCCGTCCTCCTCGACGCGCAGCACCCCGTCGAGCAGCAGGAACACCTCGGTGCCTGCGTTCGCCCTGCGTGACCAGCTCGGTTCCCGCCTTCACCTTGCCGATCTTCGGCTTCGAGCCGCCCTGCATGATCTGCGCCGAGAGCGTGCGCTCCAGCGCGCGTCTCCACGGCCGTCACGAGCGCCTTGGAGTCGGTGTCGCCCCAGGGGGTGTGCTTGCCGAAGGACTTGCGGTACCAGTCCTTGAAGTCGGCGAGGCCCGACTTGTGCGAGAGGTTGCCGGCGTCGTCGTAGACCCAGTGGCGCGGGAAGCGGCTCGCGCCGGTCATCTGCGCCCTTGACCTTTCCGTCGGCGTGGATCGTCAGCGTCGAGCGTCGTCCACACCAGCGGCGCCTGCCACTGCACGAACGGCTTGCGCCGCACCCGTCGCGGGGCGGGCACGCCCGTGCGCCCGCCCGCGGTCTGCGTGAAGCGAACCCAGTCGCTCGCCCTTGGTCGGCTTCGGCGCGAGGTCGGGCAGCCCGATCGCCTCGAACGTGCGCGCCACGCGGACCGAGCTTGACCGTGGTCGAGCCCATCATGCCGCCGCCGCCCTGGCCGTAGTCTGTGATGCGCCCTTTCTCGTCGACGTCGATCCATGCCCGCAGGACGTTCGCGAAGCGAAAGCGGTCAGCGTCGCGCAGCTGCCTCGCAGGTCCTCGATCACTTCCGGCGGCGGCGTGTCGTAGTGGGCCATGCCCGCGTCGAACGCGAGCCGCTGCGAGCCCTCGACCGCCTCCGAGGGAATCCACGACAGCGAGGTGATCGAGCTTGTGTGGCGCATCGCCGGGCATTATCGTTCGCGCCATGCGCCACGACGCGCTGGTCGTCGGGTCCGGCCCCAACGGGCTCGCGGCGGCGATCACGCTGGCGCAGTCCGGGTCGCGGGTGCTCGTGCTGGAGGCGGCCGAGCGCCCCGGCGGCGCGGTCGCGACCGAGGAGCTGACGCTGCCCGGGTTCCATCACGACACGTTCTCCTCGGTCTACCCGGCCGGCGCCGCCTCGCCCGTGTTCGCGCGGATGCCGCTCGAGCGCCACGGCTGCGCTGGATCCATCCGGCGGCCTGCTACGCGCACCCGCTCCCAGACGGCACGGCCGTCGCGCTGTACCGCGATCTCGAGCGCACGGCCGCGAGCCTCGACGCGCGTTCATCCGGGCGACGGCGAGCGCTGGCGCGCGTTCGCCGCGCCGTTGCTCGCGCACTTCGACGCGCTGCGCCGCACGATGCTCGGCGGCTTCCCGCCGGTGCGGGGCATCGATGCGGCTCGCGGCGGGGCTGGGCCCGCGCGGCGACTGCTCGACTTCGCGCGGCTGCTGCTGATGCCGGCGCAGGCGCTCGGCGAGGGGCTGTTCGACGGCGACGGGACGCGCGCGTGGCTGTACGGCTCGGCGATGCACTCCGACGTGCCGCCGGCGGCGCGCGGCAGCGCGATCGCCGCCGCCTACACTGAACCTGCTCGGCCACGGCGTGGGCTGGCCCAGCCCCGAGGGCGGCGCCGGATGCTCGCCGACGCGCTCGTCTCCTACCTGGAGGAGCTGGGCGGCACGGTGCGCACCGGCGCGACGGTCATCGAGGCTCGCCGTCGAGCGCGGCCGCGTCGTGGGCGTGGAGCTGGCGGGGGGCGAGCGGCTGCACGGCGCCGGTCGTGATCGCCGACGTGATGCCGGGGGCGCTCGCGAGCCTCGCCGGCGACGCGCTGCCGGCGCGGCTACGCGCGCGCGCTGCGCCGCTACCGCTCGGCCCGGCGACGCTCAAGATCGACTGGGCGCTCGACGGCCCGATTCCCTGGAGCGCGCCGGAGGCCCGCGAGGCCGGCACCGTCCATGTCGGCGGGTCGGCGCCCGAGATGCTGCGGACCACGGCGATCAGCGGCGCGGCCTGCCCGAGCGTCCGTTCATGCTGCTCGGCCAGCAGTCGATCGCCGACCCCTCGCGCGCGCCGGCCGGCAAGCACACCGCATGGGCGTACACGCACGGTCCTCACTCCGTCGACTGGGGGGCTGAGCGCGACCGCCACGTGGAGCGCATGGAGGCCCAGGTCGAGCGCTTCGCCCCCGGGTTTCGCGAGCGGATCCTCGCTCGCCACGTCCTCGGGCCCGCCGACCTGCAGCGCCGCAACGCCAATCTCGTCGGCGGAGACGTCGGCGGCGGCAGCTACGCGCTGCACCAGGTCATCTTCCGTCCCGTGCCGTCGCTGGCTCCCTACCGCACGCCGGTGCGGGGCCTGTACCTGGGCAGCGCGGCGACGTTCCCGGGCGGAGGGGTCCACGGCGCGCCGGGGCACGCCGCCGCGCGGCTGGCGCTCGCCGAGGCGCGCATCGTGCGATTCCGACGGCGTCCCTACACGGCGTTTACTCGTCCCTAACGCGCTCGACTTAGCTTCGCTCGGCTGCATCTGCAACCGCTTCCATCCAGGAGAACGTGATACCCATGAGCCAACGCCGACGCTGGTTTCCCTCACGCCCGCACACGAAACGCGGATTGGCGCTCACGATCGCCGGCGGCGCCCTCGTGGTGGCCGTTGCCGGGTTTGCGCTGGTTTACTTCGTCATCTTCCCCACGTCATCGCCCGCCCCGTTCGCGCTGACCACGACGGCCGGCAGCACGACCGGTGTGAGCGCCGCGAGCACCCAGACGACCTCCTCCTCTTCCGCCACCGGTTCGGGCGGACGCTGGACCATCGCGAGCGGATCGCAAGCCGGTTATCGCGTGCGAGAGAAGCTGGCCTTCCTTCCTGCCCAGAGCGACGCCGTTGGACGCACGTCGTCCATTACCGGCGGCGCCACTCTGACCGAGTCCAAGGGCAGTGTCACCATCACCGCTGCCTCGTTCAGCGTCGCGGTCAACACGCTGAAAAGCGACAGATCCATGCGCGACGAAAAAATCCACGAAATCGGCCTCGAAAGTGATCGCTATCCGACGGCCACGTTCGTGCTCTCGACGCCGATCGTACTCCCCGCAAGCGCCCGCGCCGGCCACGTCGTGCACGCCTCGATCACCGGGGTCTTCGACATCCACGGGGCCTCCAAGCGAGAGACTCTCCCGGCCGAACTGAGCCTGTCGGGATCGACGCTCCAGGCCGTCGGCTCTCTCACCTTCCCCTGGGGTGAGTTCGGAATGAGCGCACCGAGCATCGGTGGCTTCGTCAACGTGACCGAAAAGGCGACCATGGAATTCGACCTGCGCCTGCAGCGCGCGTAGCCCGAAAGGAATGAGTCGATGAGAGCCGCCGTCCTGCACGAATACGGAGTGCCGAGCCCCGGTGACTTCGAGGAGCCGCGGCCGGTTCCGGCCAGGCGGTCGTCGAGGTGCTGGCCGCCGGCCTCAATCCCGTCGATGTCGCGATCTGCGCGGGGCGCTTCTATGCCGGCAAGCCGCCGCTGCCCTCGGTCGCCGGGCGCGAGGGCGTCGGCATGCTGGACGGCGAGCGCGTCTACTTCGATGCCCCGATCGTGCCGTTCGGCTCGATGGCCGAGCGCGCGCTGGTCGACCCGAGCTCGACCTATCCGGTGCCCGAGGGGCTCGACCAGAGGCGTCGCCGTTGCGCTCGGGATCTCCGGGTTGGCGGCGTGGCTTGCGCTCACTTGGCGCGCCGAACTGCAGCCCGGGCGAGCACGTGCTCGTGCTGGCGCGCCAGCGGTGTGCTGGGCAGATCGCCGTGCAGGCCGCAAAGCTGCTCGGCGCGGCTCGTGTTGTTGCCTCGGCGCGCTCGCCGGAGGGCCTGGAGCGCTGCCTCGCAGCTCGGCGCGGACGCGGCGGTGCGTCTGGGCGAGCCGGAGGACCTGCCGGCTGCGCTGGCCGAGGCCGCCGATGGCCGGATCGATGTCGTCGTCGACCCGCTGTTCGGCGAGCCCTTCGTCGCGGCGGTCAACGCCGCGAGCTTCGGCGCGCGGCTCGTGCAGCTCGGCGCGGGCGCCGGCGCGGAGGCGACGCTCGGCTCGGCGGCGATCCGCGGCAAGCTGCTGGTAATCATGGGCCACGCCAACTTCGCCGCCCCGCCGGAGGTCAAGCGCGAGGCCTACCGGAGGCTGGCCGAGGCGGCGGCCGCCGGCGAGGATCAGCGTGGACGCCGAGCCGATCCGCGCTCGAGCAGGTGGCCGAGGCCTGGGATCGCCTGGCCGGCGGGCTCGCACCGCAAGATCGTGCTCGTGCCCTGAGCTGGTTCGCGGCGCGCCGGCGAGCCGGCTCGGCGCTCCTGCGGCCGTCAACGTGCCGGCGACGCGGGCCCCTGCCGCGGTCGTCGCGCTCCGCCGGCTCGGCGATCGTCCACACCGGGCACGCGGCCGACGCGCCCGCGGACCTCGAGCTCGCCGACCAGGACCAGGCTCGTCGGGTGGCTGCTGCATGCGTTCGCGGGTGGTGTCGGCGATGAACAGCATGTGCCCGCTGCCCTTCGTCATGCCCTCCAGGCGCGAGGCGGTGTTGGTCGTGTCGCCGATCGCCGTGTACTCGACGCGCTGTTCGGAGCCGATGTTGCCGGCCATCACCGGGCCGCTGTTGAGCCCCACGCCCATCGCGAAGCTGTGCTCGTGGCCCTGCTCGGCCAGCCACGCGTTGAAGCGCTCCAGGCGCGGGCCCGATCATCTCCCGTGCTGCCGCTCAGCGCCCGGTCGGCGTGGTCGTCCTGCTCCAGCGGCGCGCCGAACACCGCCATGATCCCGTCGCCCATGTAGGAGATCAGCGTGCCTCCGGCGGCGAGGATCGCCTCGGTCATCTCGTTCAGGTAGTAGTTGACGACCTCGATCACGTGCTCTGGCGGACTGCGTCTCGGAGAAGCTCGTGAACCCGCGCAGGTCGCGAGAACAGGACGTGCAGTCGCGCTCGACCCCGCCGAGACGCAGATTCTCGTCGGTGCTCGCCACCACCTGGTCGACGACGTCGGCGGGGACGAAGCGCGAGAACATGTCGCGCACGCGTTGCGCGCTCGATCGTCGTGACCATGTACAGCACCGCGAGCGTCCCCAGCGTTCCCAGCGCCAGCGCGAGCAGCGGATAGACGAAGTCGACGATCCAGCCCCCTGTTGAAGGCGACCTGGACCGCGATCGTGAAGACTGCGGCGAGCGCCAGCGCGACCAGCAGTGAGCGGCGCGGGCGCACGCGCAGGCTGCCCAGCGGAACCACCGATCCGAGCAGCACGATCAGCGCCACGTTCAGCCAGCCCGGTGCGTCTCGGAGGGGCACGCCCTGCAACAGCGTCGATGTCGCGTTCGCCCAGATTTCCGGGCCCGGGCATGCTGCCTCCGCTCGTGGGGTGGCGTGGAGGTCCTGGAGGATCGGCGCGGAGGCCCCGACGATCACGATCTTGCCGCTGAAACAATCCAGCGCGGGAATTCCCCCCGTAACACCTTCGCGTAGGAGATTGATTGGAACGTTTCGGCAGGTCCCGCGAAGTTGATCGGCAGCGTGCCTCCTTCGAAGGTTGAAGCCGGGATCGTGCGCCCGGTCATCGCTTCGGCTGCGACGACGGGGAGGCTACCCGAGGCCGTTGTAGCTCGTGAGTCAAAGCGCCGGACCGACCCGTCGGTGTCGAGCGTGAGCCGCACCTCCGACGGCCTCACGCCGATTTCTCGTAGCAGTGTTGGCTCGCCGCCGAAGATTTCTGTGCCGCCATCACGGTCGCGACTTCGCTGGTTCCAGCACGATCACTTTGCCGCGAGCCCGGCCAATTGCTTCGATCAGCGCGTCGTCCTGTTCAGGTGTCGTTTCGTGGGTGAATTCCATGTCCATCGCGATCGCACGCGCTCCAGCGTGTCTGCAGTCGGTCGATCAACTTCGGCGTCGTATTTGCGCGGGAACGGAGATCTGGACTCCAAGTGGTGGGCTTCCGAGTTCCTGTTCGGCGTGCGAGGCTGATCGCCACGAGCACGATGTCCGACGGCGGCGCATGCTTGCCCGCGGATCGAGAAGCGCGCGTCGATCGTCTGCAGTTCGCTGCGTCGCAGCAGGTGCGTCGCGTAGGCGCCCACGCCGATGCACCCGGCCAGCACGGCCACTCCGATCAGCAGCGCCCGCTTGCGCCGCTGCGACTTGGCGCGACCCATTCAGAGCTCTCCTGTCATGATTCCGAGCCTGGCATGGGGACGATGCTAACCGCGCGCCTTCCGTTTGGACCCTTCGCGCCGCGATCCAGGCGGGTCTTCCTCTGCGCGGTCGTGGCGCTGCTGAGCCTCGTGAGCTGCGCCTCGGCCTCGGCTGCGCTCAACCTGACCGGCACCTGGTCGGCCAATTATCACTGCGAAACCGGCTCGTGCGCTGGGAGCGACAACCCGGCCACGGACACGCTGACCCAAGCCGAAGGCTCGGACGTGGTGACCGGCTCGAACGCGGGGGAAACGATCACCGGCACCCTCACCGGCAACACCTTCGTCTTTGAAAGCTCGGTGGGCGCCTATACGGCGAAAGCGACCCTCACGGTCGCCGCCAACGGCCTGTCGTGGTCTGGGCCTCTCGAAGACAGCAACCACACCACCGGCACATATACCGCCACGCGTGAGGTCCCGAGTGGCTCGCTCTCGCAGCTACCGTCGCCGTCTAACTGCGTGAGCGTCTTGACAACCGGGAACCCCGGCTGCGGCACCCTGATCCCGTCCGGCCTCGAACCGCTCAGGGATCTCGTCGTCAGTCCCGACGGCCGCAACGCGTATGCCACGGGCCAGTCCGGGGGGGTCGGCGCCCTGATTGAGTTCTCGCGCGACCCGGCGTCGGGCGCGCTGAAAGAGATCGGATGCGTGACCGGTGAAGCAACCGTATGCGCCCCCAACAACGACACCTCTGATGCGATCGCGATGAAGAAGCCGGAAATCGTGGAGGTGAGCCCCAACGGCGCCAATGTCTACGTGAGCACCACGCTGGAAAATGCACTGGTCACCTTCAGCCGCAACGCGGAAACGGGCCTGCTGACCGAGACAGGGTGCATCAGCCACAACGCGTCCACCGGATGCGCGATTACCGAAGCCCACGGCCTGGATGGCCCCGGGACGATCGCGGTGAGCCCTGACGAAAAGAACGTGTATGTGACCTCCTACTTCAAATCGGCGGTGGCCGAGTTCACGCGCGACACGAGCACCGGCGCACTGAGCCCGCTCCCGTCGCCGCATGAATGCATCAGCAGCGACGCCGCGAGTGAATGCCCGACCCATACCGCCAAGGGCCTCGAGAAAGCGAGCAGCGTGGCCGTCAGCCCCGATGGCGCGAACGTCTACGTGGCCTCGCTCGGGGAAAGCGGCGGCGACATCGCCGAGTTTGAACGCGAACCCTCCACAGGCGCACTGAAACCGCTCGCATCGCCGAACGAATGCCTGAGCACCAAGGTGGTGCCGGAATGCACCAAAGTGATCGACTTGGACGCACCCGGGGAACTCATCGTCAGCTCGGACGGGAAGAATGTGTACACCAACTCGTTCGAACCGCAGGCGGTGCTCGAGTTTGAACGCAACACCTCCGGCCCCGAAGTAGGTGCGCTCAAACAGCTCGAAGCGCCGAACACGTGTGTCAGCAGCGAAGCGACCACGCCGAGCGGCTGCATCAAGGTCAAGGGGATCGAGGGACCGTTCGGCATGGCCATCAGCCCCGACGGCTCGGACCTCTATGCGACCGGGGAAACCAGCGACGCGATCGCGACGTTCACCCGCAATCCGAGCACTGGAGCACTGACCCAGTTCAAAGAACCGTATGAATGCATCACCGAAGCGGCGTCCGGCTGCGACACCGACGAAGCGGTCGGACTCAAGAAGGCGTTTCGCCCGGTCCTCAGCCCCGACGGAACCAATGTCTACGTCGCCGGCGAAGAAGACGCAATCGCGGAGTTCTCCCGAGCCGTGACGCCCACGGTCACGGGCGTCAACCCGAACAGCGGCTCGGAAGCGGGCAGCACGGAAGTGACGATCACGGGGAGCGGCTTCGCCGAAGGCGCGAGCGTTGACTTCGGCTCCACGCCTGCGCTCAGCGTGACGGTCGACTCGGCGAGCGAAATCACGGCGACCAGCCCGGCCGGGAACGGTAGCGACCTGAATGTGACCGTCACGAACCCCGCTGGAACCTCGGCCGCTGTGGCGGCGGACGAATTCACCTACACGACACCTACCAGACCGACGATTGGCGAGATCGCACCAACGTACGGCACCGAATTGGGTGCGACCAAAGTGACGATCATCGGAACCGAATTCCTCCCTGGTGCGGAAGTTCGCTTTGGAGCGAATCCGGCCACGAACGTGACCGTCGATTCAGGCAAAGAGATCACGGCGACGGACCCCGCCGGCGCCCTCGGTGTCGTCAACGTGACCGTGACCACACCCCACGGGACATCGGCCGAAACGCCGGGTGATGAATACAAGTATGTGTACGTGCCGCCACATGAACTCGGTGGTATGAACATCGCCGGATATTGCGAAAGGATTGGCGATGATGGAAACGGTGGGGGCTCGTCAGCCTATTTGAAGGGCGGAGTCAATGGCCCAGAATATGCCTACAACAACTGGGCCTGTGTCGAAGATGACGGACACGCGGTTGAAATCGCGACCACCGGTCCCGCTCCTAGCATGGAAAATCTCTGCACCCTCCAGTATGGTGTCGCCTCATACGGGTACGCGAGTGAACCCAACACCGCTTTTTCGTGGAACTGCTACGAAGATCTCCCGCCAGCAGAAGAAAATAAAGGTGGTGGCGGCAAAAGCGCCACCGAACCGGCCGCCAAAACCGCAACCCTCCTCACCCCGATCTTCTCGGTCCCACCATTGATCGTCCCGCCGCCGCTGCTCGTCAAAACCGGTAACGTCGCGCCGGTGTCCGGGACGGTGCTCGTGAAGTTGCCGGGGACGAGCAAATTTGTGCCCTTGTCCTCTTTGCGCCAGGTGCCCTTCGGCTCGATCATCGAAGCGACACACGGAACCGTGAGCGTGACTACGGCGGAGCCCGGCGGCAAGACCCAGACGGGAGAGTTCTTCGAAGGCGAGTTCATCCTCAGGCAGAGCGCCAACGGGGTCGTCGTCGCTGAACTGACCGGAGGAGATTTCGCCGTCTGCCCGACCAAGCGGGAGCGCAGCCACATCGCACGTGCCGGAACCGTGCTTGCGCGGGCCGCCGCGTCGGGAAGTCATGTCGTGCGCAAACTGTGGGCAAACGCGCACGGCAAATTCTCCACCAAGGGCAACTATGCAGCCGGGGCGGTGCAGGGCACGGAATGGCTGACTGAGGATCTCTGCGATGGAACCTTGATCAAGGTGACACGAGATAGGGTGGCCGTCACAAACCTGGTCAACCGCAAGCACGTCGAGGTGACAACGGGGCATCACTACCTGGCCAAGGCGCCCTGACAGGCGCGCCGAGCTGCCGACATTCC
The DNA here is from genome assembly GCA_963813745.1 of uncultured Solirubrobacterales bacterium. Classification (GTDB taxonomy): domain Bacteria; phylum Actinomycetota; class Thermoleophilia; order Solirubrobacterales; family Solirubrobacteraceae; genus Palsa-744. The sequence continues at coordinate 65,238 of CAWEZW010000002.1, read as the reverse complement.
GATGCCAGTCAGGAGACCGCCCATCGGAGGACTCGCGCCGCGGTTACGGGTGGTCCCATCTCGCTTGATCGCGACTGTCCTCATGAGCGTGAGCATCGCGGTCATGCTGGTGGTGTTGATGCCCGCGGACGCTCTTGCGGCCGGCTGCACCGAGTCGTGGGCCAAAGCGGAAAGTGGCTCCTGGGGCACGGCAGCCAATTGGTCGCCCGAAAAAGTGCCCACAGCAAGCGACGAAGTCTGCATCACCAAACCCGGCGAATACACCGTGACAGTCACCGGCAGCGTGAGCGTCGAGTCGCTTACGCTTGGCGCGAGTTCGGGCGCGACGAAGCAGACGCTGCTCGTGGATGGACTCCTCTCCTCCGGGGCTCTCAACCTCAGCACGAGCGCCACGATCGCCAAGACAGGCGTACTGAACCTGGAAAGCACGTCCAGCAACGATGCGGTCGTTGCGGGCTCGGCGACGATCTCAAACGGCGGCGAACTGCTCTCCTCCGCGTCGAGCACCAACTACCTTGAGGCAAACCTGACCACGGCGGCCAGTGGGGTTGTGGACCTAAAGAGCGGCGAACTGCGCCAGGACGACAACACGACGACAATCAACGAAGGCGCGTTCGACGTCGAAGGCGGAGCGATCTTCGCCGCGACCGCCGGCACGGATAAGTTCGTCAACAGGGGCTCGCTGGCCAACGGCGGATCGGTCTCTCTCGCAAACGACGCGTCGTGGACCCAGGAAGCGGGCACGTCGAGCGAGACCGGCAACCCGGTCTCGATCTTCAATAGCGGTCAGCTGACGGACGTGAGCGGTGTTGGTAGCTTCGATCTCGTCGATACGGCTGTCTTGAGCGGCATGATTCCCGCCGGACAGACGGTGACGGCGGATGCGATCCCCTCCCATAACGCGGAGGTCAAAGTCTCAGGGACGGTCACCAACGAAGGCACGCTGGCGTTGGATTCTCCTGCTGGAGGGGGAGTGCCGGCGCTGGAAAAAGCGAGCGCCTCGTCGCGGCTCAGCAACAGGGGCGTGCTGAGCGCACAGTCGCAGTCTGGTCAGGTGGACTATTTGGAGGTCCCTTTGACTAACGAAGCGGCGGCGACGGTCGATGTCGAGAGCGGCGAACTGCGCCAGGATAAAAACACCACGACCACGAACGACGGACTCTTCGAAGTCGATGGTGGTGCGGTCTTCGCGGCGACGAGCGGTGAAGACGAGTTCGTCAACAAAGGGTCGTTGGTCAATGGCGGATCGGTCTCTCTCGCAAACGACGCGTCGTGGACCCAGGAAGCGGGCACTTCGACCGAGTCGGGCAACCCGGTGTCTATTTTCAATAGCGGTCAGCTGACGGACGTGAGCGGTGTCGGTAGCTTCGATCTCGTCGATACGGCTGTCCTGAGTGGCACGATTCCCGCCGGACAGACGGTGACGGCGGAAGCGATCCCCTCCCATAACGCGGAGGTCAAAGTCTCGGGGACGGTCACGAACGAAGGCACGCTGGCACTGGATTCCCCTTCCGGAGGGGGATTGGCTGCGCTGGAAAAAGTGAGTACCGCGTCGGAGCTCAGCAACAAGAGCGAGCTGAGCACGCAGTCGCAGTCTGGTCAGGTTGATTACCTGGAGGTCCCTATCGCCAATGAAGCTATGGGTACGGTCGATGTCAAGAGTGGTGAACTGCGCCAGGACAAAAACACTGCTACGACCAACGAAGGCGCGTTCGAGGTTGAAGGTGGTGCGACCTTCGCGGCGACGAGCGGCGAAGATGTGTTCGTCAACAACGCAACGGCGCCTGACGGTGTTGTCAATGACGGCACGCTCAATTTGACCAATGACGCGTCGTGGACGCAGAACGGTGGCGAGACCGGCAATCCGGTCGTCATCTTCAATAGCGGTCAGCTGACGGACGTGAGCGGTGTCGGTAGCTTCGATCTCGTCGATACCGCTGTCTTGAGTGGCACTGTTCCTGCCGGACAGACGGTGACGGCCGATGCGATTCCCTCCCACAATGCGCTGGTCAAGATCTCGGGGACGGTCACGAACGAAGGCACGTTGGCGTCGGACTCTCCTTCGGGAGGAGGGGAGCCGGGCTTCCTCGGGACGTCGTCGCAGATCGATAACGATGGCGTCCTGACCGCGCAATCGGAAACGAGCAACGCCGGCTTCTTGGAGGCGAATCTGACGAACGCCGCCGCCGGCACGGTCGACGTCCAGGCAGGCGAACTGCGTCAGGATGAGAACACGACGACGACCAACGAAGGCGTGTTCGAGGTCGCAGAAGGCGCGGTCTTCGCGGCGACGAGCGGCACGGATGAGTTCGTCAACAAGGGGTCGTTGGCCAACGGCGGATCGGTCTCTCTCGCAAACGACGCGTCGTGGACCCAGGAAGCGGGCACGTCGAGCGAGACCGGCAACCCGATCGTCATCTTGAACAGCGGGCAGCTCACCGATGTGAGCGGCGCCGGAGCCTTCGATCTAATCGACACAGCCGTCCTGAGTGGAACGGTCCCCAAAGACCAGACGGTGACGGCGGATGCGATTCCCTCGCATAACGCGGAGGTCAAAGTCTCGGGGACGGTCACGAACGAAGGCACGCTGGCACTGGACTCCCCCGCGGGGGGAGGAGAGCCGGCGTTGGAAAAGGTGAGCGTCTCATCGCGGCTCGGCAACAGGGGCGTGCTGAGCACGCAGTCGCAGTCGGGCCAGGTGGATTTCTTGGAGGTCCCTCTCGCCAACGAAGCGGCGGCTACGGTCGATGTCGAGAGCGGCGAACTGCGTCAGGATGAGAACACGACGACTACGAACGACGGGATCTTCGAAGTTGAAAAGTGGTGCGATCTTCGCCGCGACTGCCGGCGCGGATGAGTTCGTCAACAAGGGGTCGTTGGCCAACGCCGGCTCGGTCTCTCTCACAAACGACGCGTCGTGGACGCAGGAAGCGGGCACGTCGAGCGAGACCGGTAGCCCGGTCTCGATCTTCAATAGCGGTCAGCTGACGGATGTGAGCGGCGTTGGTGGCTTCGATCTGGTCGATACGGCTGTCTTGAGCGGTACGGTTCCTGCGGGGCAGTCGGTGACGGCGGATGCGATTCCCTCCCACAACGCGCTGGTCAAAGTCTCGGGGACGGTCACGAACGAAGGCACGTTGGCGTTGGTCTCTCCTTCTAAAGGAGGGGAGCCGGGCTTCCTCGGGACGTCGTCGCGGATCGATAACGATGGCGTCCTGACCACGCAATCGGAAACGAGCAATCCGAGCTTCCTGGAGGCGAATCTGACCAACGCCGCCGCCGGCACGGTCGACGTCGAGGCGGGCGAACTGCGCCAGGATGAGAACACGACGACGATCAACGAAGGCGCCTTCGAAGTCGCCGCCGGTGCGATCTTCGCGGAGACCAGCGGCACGGATGTGTTCACCAATGAGGCCGGCGGAACGCTGCGGCCGGATATCGCGAGCGCCACGAGCTATGGCATCGTCAAAGCCTCCAGTGGCGCGACCTTCACTCCCGGCGGAACCATTTCCCCCAACCTGGTCGGAGGTTACGCTCCGCCGGTTGGCGCCGAGTTCGACGTGATCGCCGGAGAATCCCCGATCGGCGGCGAATTCGCCACCGTGGCTAACAACTTCCTCGGCGACTACTCCAAGGCAAGCTCATCGCCGTCGACCATCGCTGTCAAGCGCGACCGCGACAGCACCGTCACGGCGCTGCTCGCCCAGCCGGAATCCTTGACGCGCGGCCAATCGGTGACCTTCACCGCGACGATTACCACCGGACAGGGCCCGATCGGCAGCCCAACGGGGACGGTCACGTTCTTCGACGGCGCGAGCGAACTTGGCAGCGGAGAGGTCTCGACCGCCGCCGGCGTGACGAGCGCTGCCTTCACGACATCGGCGCTCGCCGTCGGACACGACAAAATCGTGGCCGGCTACAACGGCGACCCCAACTACGGGACCTCGAGCTCGGCCCCGGCTGAAGTGACGGTCGCCGAAGTACCGCCGACCCTAACCACGATCGAACCGCCTGGGCCGAGCGGGGGCGGTGGAGGTGGCAGGCCCGAGGCGCGGATCGCCACCGGCAAAGCATCGACCACCCCTGTGGTGCCGCCGCCGCTGCTCGTCAAAACCGGCAACGTCGCGCCGGTGTCCGGGACGGTGCTCGTGCAGCTGCCGGGGACGAGCAAGTTCGTTCCGTTGTCAACGTTGCGCCAGATCCCGTTTGGGTCGGTGATCGAAGCAACGCATGGGACGGTGAGCGTGACGACCGCGGAGCCCGGAGGCAAGACCCAGACGGGAGAGTTCTTCGAAGGCGAGTTCATTCTCAGGCAGGGTCCCAACGGGATCGTGATCGCGGAATTGACCGGTGGGGACTTCTCCGTCTGCCCGACCAAGCGGGAGCGCAGCCACATCGCTCGCGCCGGCGCCGCGCCCGCGCGCGCGGGCACAACGCTCGCGCGGGCCGCCGCGTCGGGGAGCCACGTCGTGCGCAAACTGTGGGCAAACGCGCACGGCAACTTCTCGACGAAGGGCAACTACGCCGCCGGGGCGGTGCAGGGCACGCGAATGGCTGACCGAGGATCTCTGCGAAGGCACCTTGATCAGGGTCACGCGCGACAAGGTGGCGGTCACGAACCTCGTCAACCACCAGCACGTCGAGGTGACGACCGGGCACAGCTACCTGGCCAAGGCGCCCTGACGCGCCGCCCCGCGTCCGCCCCGCGTTTCAGACCCGCACGACGGTGCGCCGCCCCGCGTGGTCAGCCGGCCTCGCCAGACCGCGCAGCAGCCACTCGGGCGCATCCTCCAGCGCGCCCAGGCGGCTCGCCGTCCGGCCGCGCGCGCCTCGTCGATCTGGTGAAACTCGAGCAGGCCGACGCCTGAGACGCGCACGCGGATCGTCATGTCGGCGTGCCGGCGCGCGGACTCGTCGGTGTTGGCGCTCGAGAGCAGGGCGATCCGCGCCATCGTCTCGGGCAGCGAAGGCAGGCGCACGGGACGGTTGCTCGGCAATGGTTGCTCGCTCGCGGGCGAGTCCCCAGGCGATTGAGTCTCCGTCCGCCTCGGGCGCTCCTCGCCGCCCTTGATGTCGATCGCCAGGACCGGTCCCTCGCCGCTGCGGCTCATCGGCTCCAGCGGCAGGTTGTCGAGCAGCGAGCCGTCGATCAGCAGTGCCCGCTCGCGACGCATCGGCGGTGCGATCAGCGGCAGTGAGATGCTGGCGCCGACCGCCTCGCATCATCGGCCCGTCGCGGTCGATCACCAGCCGGTTGCCGCGCAGGTTGACGCTCGCGCAGTAGAACGAGCGCGCGAGCTCCTCCAGTCGCACGTCTCCGAAGACGCGCTCGAGCATCGCCTCGGCCTTGTGGCCCTTGATCAGCGCGCTGCGGGGCAATGTGTAGTCGTTGATCGGGTTGCGCCGTACCCACTCCTCGTAACAGCAGGCGTCGATCGCCGCGCTGTCGTGGCCGGCGGCGAGCAGGCCGCCGATGAACGCGCCCATGCTCACACCGCCGACTCGGTCGACGAGCATCCCGGCGTCCAGCAGCACGTCGAGCACGCCGAGGTGGGCAAATGCCCGTGCGCCGCCGCCGCTCAGCACCACGCCGACCGATCTCCCGGCCAGTCGACGCGCCATACGCGCGACCTCGTCACGGCGCTCGCCGTCGATGGAGATCGCAAACGTGCTCGCCGGCGCGAGTCGCTCGATCCACTCCGCCAGGTCGCCGGAGCCCGGCCGGACGCCGTAGCCGGCGAGGTCGCACCCGCGCAGGCGCCTCCAGCTCTGCGTCGGTCGAGCTGCTCCGGGGTGATCGTCTCCGTCCACGCACGGCGAGCACGCGATCGGCGCGCGCGATGCAGAACTCCTCCCACGCGCTCGCCTGCTCTTTTCGGTCGGGCTCGCCGGCGCCGCAGACCATGATCACCTGGTCGTGGTCGAGCTCGCAGCGCTCGATCAACGGCGCGAAGCGCGCGTTCGCCTCCGCTCTGCTCTCGCTGCCCCCGGCCACCGGTGCGCGTGAGCCGCCACCGCCGCCCGCCGTGTCGAGCTCCCCCGGATACAGCAACGGCGACCTTGCCCCACTCGCACAGCGCCCGGCTCAGCTCGTCCGCCAGCTCCAGCAACGGAACGCCGGGCCCGAGCGCGCGCAGGGCGATCGTCACCGGCCGCGCACGCCGCGCCGGCGGGATCGCGCGGCTGGCCTGCAGCTGGGCGCTCAGCACGCGCGTCAAGGCTCAGCGCCAGCTCGGGCTCGCGAGCGCAGCAGCGTGTCGAAGTGCGCCTTGGCGATCTTCAACAGCTCGCGTGTCGCGCAGCGCGCGAATCGAGGCGCTGCGCACCGACTCGCTCAGCAGCGCCAGCTCTCCCAGCACCGCGCCCCGCGTGAGCGTGTTGATCGTTTCGGACTCCGCTCCGTCCCGCCCCGTTTGCGCGGTTTGCACGACCTCCAGGTGGCCGACGCGCACGACGTACACCCCGTCCGCGGGCTCGCCCTCCCGGAACAGCCACTCCCCGCGAGCCAGGCTCGACGTCGCTCGCGAGCTCCGCGACCCGCTCGAGCATCTCCGCCGAGAGCCCGGCGAACACGGGGACGTTGCGCAGGAACTCCGCGACGGTCTGCGGTGCGACCGCTGCCTGCTCGCCGTCGGACTCCGCGAGGCTCGGCAACTCTGGACCGGCCGGCTGCTCGCGGGCGGGGCCTTGCTCGTCGCTGCTGGTGTGCTGCCCGCGAGCCTCGCTCTTCGCGTCCTCGCCCGGGCGCGCCACGACCAGGCCCAGGCACACCAGTGAACCGGCGAGGAAGCAGCCGCCGGCGAACAGCCATCCGTGCTGGAAGTGGCGTAGCTCTCCGAGCGCGAGCTCCCTGAGCGCCACCGGGGTTGCGCCATTGACGTTCGGGGGGTTGCCGAGGATCGCGATCAGGATCGCCACTCCGAGCGCGGCGCCCACCTGTCGCGCGACCGAGTTCAACGACGTCGCCACCGCGAACCGCGGGCCGGGCACCGAGCCGACGGCGGCGCCGCTCAGCGTCGGGAACGTCAGCCCGGCGCCGATACCGAGGATCACCATCCCGGGCAGCCACTCGCCGAGGAAGTCGGGCGTGACGCCGAGCCGCGAGGCGAAGCAGGCCATGCCCCCGGCCCATACGAGCGCGCCGGGGACGACGACCGGGCGATGGCCGACCCGCTCGACCAGACGGCTGGCCGGACCGGCGACCGCCATCGCCGTGAACGGCCCCGGCGTCAGCGCCAGGCCCGCTGTCAGGATCGAGTAGCGCCAGACGCTCGTCAGGAACAGCACGTTGCACAGCGTGTAGGCATAGAAGCCGCTCGCCATCACGATCGTGACCCCGTTCGACAGCGCGAACGCCCGGATCCGCAGCAGCGACAGGTCGATCACCGGCGCGCGCTGGCGGCTCGAGCGCAGGACGAAGTACAGCGCCCAGCACCAGCGCCGCCGCGAATGCTCCGATCACGCGCGCGCCACCCCAGCCCCATTCCTGGCCCTTGACGACGGCAAGCACGAGCGAGGCGATCGCCAGCGCGAGCACGGCTCCGCCCAGCAGGTCGGGCATGCGCCGGCGTCCGGGCGCGCGGCTCTCCACGAGCACGCGCCTGGCGAGCACGTAGGCGACGATGCCCACCGGGATGTTCACGAGGAACACCAGCCGCCAGCTCGACGCGGTGATCAGCAGGCCGCCGAGCGGAGGGCCGATGCCGGCTGCCAGCGCCGCGACCGCCGCCCACAGCGCGACCGCGTGCATGCGCTCGCGCTCCTCGCCGCGACTCGAGCACGATCGCCAGCGAGCTCGGCACCAGCGCCGCGGCGCCGACGGCCTGGATCGCGCGGGCGGCGATCAGCAAGTTCAGCGTCGGCGCCACCGCGCACAATGCGGAGGCGAGCGTGAATAGGAGCAGCGCTGATGTGAACACGCGCCTGCGACCCGAGCAGGTCCGCCAGCTGACCCCCGCCGACGAGGAACGCCGCGAACACGATGTTGTAGGCGTTCAGCACCCACGACACGCTCGACAGCGACGAGCCCGCGAAGTGCTTGGCGATGCTCGGCACCGCGATGTTCACGATCGTCGCGTCGACGAACGCCATGAAGCTCCCCAGCACCGCGACCGCGAGCACGGCTCGTGGCGTGGAGATCCTGCGGCGAGAGGTTACGTCAGCCATGCGTGGGCTCTGTCCTGAGGCGTGGAGATCCGGCGGCGTCTGGGCGCGCGATCTGCCACTTGCCGCCGCTGGGAAGTTACGTCAGCCATACGTGAGCTCTGTCCTGGGTCTGGAGGCCGGTGAAAGACCACGGGCCAGCCTATCGAGCGGACTGCGGCTCAGAACAGGGCGGACAGCGCTTCGACGAGGCCCGGCAGCTTGTTCGGCCCGCGCGCGAGATCGAGCTGACGCACCGGCCGCGGGGCGGACGCAAGGTTCCTCGTCCACTGCAGTTCCTCCGTGCAACCGAGGTCTTCGGCGTGCGGGGCGCACATCTCGAGGATCGTCTCGAGCACGTCTGGCACCTGGGCGCGCTGCCCCGAGCGCGCGTCGATCAGGCTCGCCTCCGCGCCGTCACGCGCGGCCAGAAAGCGGTTCTCGGCGATCACCTCCGGCAGGTCGATCGCCGGGTCCGCACCGGAGCCCTCGGTCGCCTCCAGCCGGATCAGGCTCTGCACGAGCGCCGTCAGCGCCGTGGAGTCGGTCACGGTGCTCTGCGCGTCCATGATCCGCACCTCGATCGTCCCGAACCGCGGCTGCAGTCGCACGTCCCACCACAGGAATGTCGGCTCGGGAAACGCTTCGCAGCGCAGCAGCAGATCGATCGTTGAGACGTAGTCGTCGTAGTCGGCAAACGCGCGCGGTATTCCCACGCGGGGGAAGGCCTGGAACAGGGGAGTGCGCGCCGAGGCAAGCCCCGTCTCGCGGCCCTGCCAGAACGGCGAATTGGCCGACAGCGCGAGCAGCAGCGGCAGATGCGTGCGCAGCCGGTTGGCGGCCAGCATCGCGCTCTCGGCGTCGGGCACCGCGACATGGACGTGCAGCGCGAAGGTCGGCTCGCGGCGCGCCAGCTCGCGCATCGATCCGTAGAGGAAGCGATAGCGGTCGCCTTCGGAGATCTTCGTGCTCTGCCATTGCGTGAACGGATGCAGTCCCGCGACCGCCGCTTTCAGGTTGAGCGTCGTGAGCTCATGAGCCAGCTCGCCGCGCAGGCTCTCGAGCTGGCTCAGGCCTTCCCCCACGTGCTCGTGCGGGTCGGTCCGCAGCTCGAGCGCCGAACCATGCGTCTCGGTGCTGGTGTGCGTTGCGAGCTCGCCTGTCAGTTTCGCCATCACCGCGTCTGCCTCCGAGGCCAGCGACCAGTCGCTCGGATCGAGCAGCATCACCTCCTCCTCGACCCCCACCGTCCAGGGGGTGACGCCGGCGGGCGCCCAATCCGACCACGCTCCGCGGCTCCTCTCCACGGGACGAGCCTCCTCGCCCGCTCCGGACACCGCGGACGCAAACGCCTCGGCCAGCTTCCTCGGCGCTTTCTCGCTTGCCCAACCGAGGGTCTCAGATTGCGCGGGCACCGGAGTCCTCCTCTTCCGGTTCGCTGGAGCTCTGCGCGGTCAGCTCCGCATCCTGTGCGCCGAAGTTCCTCTGCGCGGTCAGCTCCGCGGCCGCCACCAGGCGCTCGAACAGCGCCAGCTGCTCAGCTTCCTCGATCAGTGTCTCCGCATGCCACTGTACGCCCAGGACGAAGTGTCCGTCCTGTCCCTCATCCGCCTCGATCGCCTCGACAGCCCCGTCCTGCGCCCACGCCACTGCGCGCAATCCCAGACCCAGCCGGTCGATCGCCTGGTGGTGAAACGAGTTCACGTCCATCGGACCGCCGCCGGTCGTCTGCGCCAGGCCGCTGTCGGGTGCGACCCGCACCTCGTGGGTGGTCCGATCGCCCGGCTCTGACTGTCGATGCTCGATCGCTCCGCTGACGACGTCGGGCAGATGCTGAATCAGGCTGCCCTGCCGCGCGACGTTCAGCACCTGAGCTCCCCTGCAGATGCCGAGGATCGGCATTCCGCGGCGATCCGCGTGCCTGCACAGCGCGACCTCGAACACATCCACATCGTGATCGATCGGCCCCAGCTCCGGATGCGGCTCGGCTCCGTAGCAAGCCGGATCCAAATCGGGTCCGCCGGTGAGGAGCAACCCGGACAACCGCTCCAGCAGTGGATCGACGTTCTCGTTCTTTAATGGCGGCAGCGCGACGGGCAGTCCTCCGGCTCGCTCGATCGCGCGCATGTAGGCCAGGCCGAGCGTCATCTCCGTCTGGGTCGGCTCGCCGTGGCGGACGCGCTGCGCGTCTTCCTTCGCGCGGATCTCCGAAACCGTCACGCCGATCATCGGCTTGCTCATGTCAAGCTCCTCTTTCGGCAAAACCGGCATGCCAAAACCCTACGAAACCGACCAGCCGGCATTCTTACGAGACCAAGCAGCCGACATGAGTGTGTAGAGCAAGCTGGGCAAGGAATGAGGCCCGCCCACCCGCGTGGCGTGCTGCGCGTGTGCTGGCCGATCTCTGATCGGTAGGACGCTGGTCCAGCGCAGCTATACGCACTCATGCGAGTACCCATGTGTCCTTGGAGCCACCATTCTGGGAAGAATTCACGACGAGCGCCCCGCGCTCGAAGGCCACGCGGGTCAGACCGCCGGGCAGCACGTGCACGCTCTCGCCGCTGGAGATCGCGAACGGGCGCAGGTCGATGTGCCGTAACTCCAAATGCCCGTCGGTCACGGTGGGGTGACGCGAGAGCATTACTGTCTCCTGGGCGATGTACAGCTCGGGCGCGCGCTTGACCGCGGCGGCGGTCCGCTCCAGGTCCTCCGCTTTGGCGTGGGGCCCGACCACGACGCCGTGCCCGCCGTGCCCGGTGCGCGGCTTGATCACCAGCTCTCCGATCCGCTCGAGCACCATCTCCAGCACCCCGGGCTGGGTCGGGTCGTAGGTGGGGACCGACTTCAGGATCGGCTCCTCGCCGAGGTAGAAGCGCACCATCTCCTCGACGTAGGCGTGCATCAGCTTGTCGTCGGCGACGCCCGTCCCGAACGCGTTTACGCACGCGAGCGTGCCTTTCAGCACCGGCTCGAGCAGCAGCTGCGCGATTGCCGTCGGCTCGCCACGCTCGTCTGTCAGCCGGTCCTCGTCGGTGCGCCGGTAGACGACGTCTACCGCCTTGCGCCCGGTCGGCAGCTGCGCGTAGAGGCGCCCGCCGCGGACCGACAGCTGGTCGGCCAGCACCAGCGGCAGGCCGAGGTAGGCGGCGATCGTGGCGTGCTCGTAGAACGCCGAGTTGAGCTGTCCGTCGCTCAGCAGCACCACCGTCGGGCCCTCGCGTGCCGCCTCCGGCGCCGCCGCGCGTAGGCCCTCGCCGAGCGTCTGGAACGCCGTGTCGAGTGAGCGCACGTGCAGCTCTGCCGGAGGCGGTAGGTGCTCGCCGAGCACCTCTCGGGTCGCGACCGCGTAGGCGATTCCCGAGGGCGTTCTCAGATTGTCCTCGAGCACCTTGAACGAGCCGTCGCTGTCGCGCACCAGGTCCAGGCCCGCAACCGTGATCCAGGAGGCGATCTCATCGCCCATGCCCATCAGCTTGCGCTCGTAGTGGTGCGCGCTGTCGAGGCTGCCGGCGGGGACGACGCCGGCTGCCACGATCCGTCGCTCGCCGTACACGTCCCGCACGAACAATTCCAGCGCCTTCACGCGCTGGATGACTCCGGTTGAGAGCTCGCCCCATTCGTGTGCGTCGATCACGCGTGGGATCGGGTCGATCCGGAAGTCCTGCTCCCCCTCGGCCGATTTGAACGAGACGCCGCGGCGGCTGCAGTCGCGCGCGACGGCTTCGCTCAGCTGCTTCAGGTCCCTGCCCCCGATCGACTCCCACACCTTGCGGTCGTGCACGGTGGCGTTGCTGCCGCCGGCCACCCCCTCCTCGTAGGAGCGGCTCAACTCTGTCGGGGACATCTCTTGATTATGTACCCGTTTTCTCGCCCGGTCATTCGACTCACGTCCAAACCGGGGCTTTGTGGGTTGGACGGGTTCCAGCCCTGCGCGCGGATCGGCCCCGCAAGCAGCACCGTGGCCGCCCCCGCTTCGGGACGGCCACAGCCTTCGGTGCTCTGATCGCTATTCCGTGAGCGGTTTTTCGGCTTCCGATCCCGTGGTCTGGCCTTCGCCCGGCTGCGACGAGTTGTTCGGCGCCTCCGGCGTCAGCGCGGACGCCGGTGCCGGGGTCACGGTGATCGTGAACAGCTGACTGACCGCACGCCCGTTGTCCGGTCCACCGGGGATGTCTACCCGGAAGACCTTCGAGCCCGGGACGTAGACCTGGTGGATGATCGAGTACTCAGAGCCCGGCAGCACATGTCCGACTTGCACGACGTGAAAGGCCGTGCCCGCCGCGTTCTGGCGCTCCAGGTAGATGATGTGCCCGGTGTGGTCCGGTGCGACCGTGCCTTTGAACGTCAGCGCTTCCCCGGCCTGAACCGTGGTTGGCGAGACTTCGGCGGTGAGCACGTTCTTCACGCCCTCGTACAGCACGGCGGACTTCAGCTGACGCGCCTTGCATGCCTTGACGTTGGGAGGCGCGGCAGAGCAACCCGGCGCCGAGGCGATGACCCGGTACAGGGTGCTGTTCACCGGCGACTGAGCGGCGAAGCTGTAGCTGCCGCCAGCTCCGGTGCTCGCTTCAGCAACCGGAGCGAAGCCCGACTGATGAACGGTGCGCGCCAACAGTGTGACCGGCTGGCTGGTCGTGGCGCCCGCAAGTACGCCCGAGATCGTCGCTGACTGCCCGTAGGTGATCGGGTCGGCGGAGCTTACGATCGTCAGGCTCGGGTTCTGCGCCTGGGAGATCTCGTACTCCAGCGGAGTCGAGGCGCTCGGGCTGTTGATGCGGTCGCTGCGCACGAGCACGCGAATGCTCGCGTCGCCGGGCACACGGAAGATGTGCGTGATCGAATAGGTACCGCCGGCCATTACCTGGCCAATGCCGATCCGGTGCCATTCGTTGCCGGTAACCGCATTCTGGCGCTGCAGGATCACACGTGCGCCGATGTCGGCCGGGTTGACCGTGCCGCTGAACGTCTGCCGGTTCGGTGCCCCGGTTTCGATCTGGGTGCCTTCGGGCGGTCCGGTGAGCGTCACCTGGAGGGCGACCCGGGCCTTCTCGTGGCCACTCTGCGCCCCATGCGAGCGGACGTAGAAAGAGGTGTTTGCGTTCAACGCCGGAGGCTTGAATTGATAGACGCCGCTCGTGTCCGTCGTCGTGCTCTGAACGGGCACGTAGCCTGCGGTTCCGGCAACGTACTCGTAAAGCGTGACGGCTTGCCCGCCGGCGCTCGCGCGCGGGAAGCACTTGAGGCGTCCCTTGACTTCGACCTGTTCGCCGGCGGTGATCTGCCTTTCCGCAACGCGGATGTTGATCGCGCAACGCCCGCGCGGACTCGGATGCTTGTGGGCTGAGGCGGCGGCCGGAGCCAGCGCCAGCAGTGAGGTCGCGGCGATCAGAGCCGGACCGAGTTTTCCAAGACGCATTGTGCGTTCCTCCCATTGAGGTTTTCTGGTGGGTTTTCAGTGCACATCTACGTCTACGACTGCCCGGCCACCTCAAAGGTTGGGCAGTTGCGCTTCTGTCTTTTACGAGTCAGATCCTTCGCCCGAGCCTGTGCCCGTGCTCGTCTTTCCCACGGTGGCTTTCGAACCTGATTCCCCTGTTTCCCCGGCTTCCTTCGCTTCTTTGGCTTCCCGGGCTTCCCTGGCTTCTCTGGCTTCCTTGGCTTTCTTTTCCCTGGCTTCTTTGGCTTCCTTCGCTTCTCTGGCTTCTTTGGCTTTCTTTTCCCTAGCTTCTTGGGCTTCCTCAGCTTCTTTCGCTTCTTTGGCTTTCTTCGCTTCCCGGGCTTCTTTTGCTTCTCTTGCCTTCTTCGCTTGGGCTTCTTGGGCTTCCCTGAGTTCCTTGGCGGAGGTCACGGGCTGCCCGGCCGCACCCGAGCTCGGGGTGGAGTCACCTTTGCGACGCGGGGTCCGGACCGGTGCCGGCGTCACGGGAGGTTCCGCGGGCTTGACCGCCGGGTGCTTGTGTCGGAGCGCTTTGCGACGCGCGCGCCGTCGTGCCGCGCGCAGCCGGCGCAGGAGTGCCCTGCGGCGCAGGAGCTCCCGCCGGCGACGGAGCGACGCACGCAGCTTCGCGCGCGCGTCCGGGTTGGTGGCCACCTTGTTTCCCCCGCCACCGTCGCGCTGCGCGGGCGCCCCCGCTGGCTGCCCTGGAGCGCTCGCCGTCGCGCCGCTCGGCGCGAGCGTGCCGGAGGCGCTCAGCAGGGGGTTCGCGCCGCCGAGGCCCGTCAGCTCCGTGGCGGGCGGGAGGGGATCCGATCCAAGGGAGCCGGCTGGAGCGGGTGGGAGGGTCCCATTGGAAAGCGCGAGCGCCGTCGATGGGTCTGGGGCGAGCGGGTCTGAGGGTGCGGGGCTCGCGTCGGCGATGTCGGTGGTCCCGCCCTGCTTCGCCGTCGCCGCGGCGGCGGCGACAAGCCGTGCGTGGATGGGGCGGTTGGCGGCGCTCGCCTCGTGGTTGTGCACCGTCACCGCACCGGCCGCGGCGATCGCGACGACCGCCCCGCCGACAGCGAGCTTCGTGACCAGTCCTCCGCCGATCAGCGCGCCAACGCTCGTGCCGCCCGCGCCCGCGCCCGCGGCTGTGGTCGCGGCGGCGCCCCCGCTCACGGCCACGCCCCCTCCCGCGGCGCCGGCTCCGACGCCCGTGCCGGCGGCAACGCTTGTGCCACCGGCACCGACGCCCGTAGCACCAACCCCCGCTGATGGCGCCAGCCCGGCGGCGCCCGTCGCGTGTCCAACGCTCGCCGCGCCCGCTACATGCGCCGCTCCGTGGCCGAGGATCGCCGCCGCAAGCCCGGCGCTTGGCAGCACCGGCAGCACGGCCGCGAGCGATTGGCGTTGCGCGCCGACCGCGAGCTGGAAGTCGCCGCAGCCGACGCACAGCTTCAGATGCCGGCGCAACGGACCGCGCCGAAGTTCGCTGCCGTGCGCGACCGAGAGCTGTTCGCGAATGTCTTGACAGGACGCGCCCAGCGCGTCGCGGTCGGCGATCAGAGTGGTGCGTGCCTGGTAGATCAGCGCCTTGACCTTGCTCACCTCGCACCCCACGACCGTGGCGATCGCCTGGTGGTTGAGATCCTCGAGCTCGGCCAGCAGCAGCGCTGAGCGCTGGTCCTCGGGCAGGCGGCCGATCCCCGCGACCAGCTCGCGCAGGTCCTCGCGTTGGTGTACTTCCTCCGACAGTCCCTCAAGCGTCGGCGTGTGGTCCTGCAGCTCCACGGTGGGCCGGCGGGCGGCGATCGCCGACAGGCAGCAGTTGCGCGCGATCGCGTACAGCCACGGGCGCAGCTCGCGCGGCGCGGTCCCGCGGAGCAGAGCCTGGTGGGCTTTGATGAACGCCTGCTGCAGCGCGTCCTCCGCTTCGTCCTGAGAGGAGAGCGTGTGCCGGCAGTAGGACAAAAGCGGTGCGTGGTGACGCTTGAAGATCGCCTCGAACGCGCGCTCGTCGCCGCGCTGCACGCGTCGCACGAGCACGGCGTCGTTGGCAGGCAAGCTGTGGGAGGCATATACCCGCATCACTGCAGAAACCCCCCGGAAGTTGGCGAGTTGCGCCGCGTCCTGCGCCGTTCGCGAGGAGCTTGGGGTCTACGAATAGGACAATCGTCCAGATCTCGGTGGACGTTGATCGATTTTGCCCGTGTCGTCCGAAAGGAACGACATGGAACTGCCCGAAACAGGCACGGTGCTCACGCTTGATCCTCCGCTGCGGTGCGTCTCCAGCGGATATCTGTCCGACGGCTGCTCCTGCCGATTGAGCGTCCCCAGTAGCGTGGTCACTGCCGCCTGGCGCGTTGAGCGCGAGCGGGACGGCGCGTGCGGTGACCGCTTCTTCCACTTTGCCTGGCGCGGTGAGGTGTGGCTCGCCTATGGTCTGCGGGGCGGTCGCGTGCGCGGCGTCTACTGCCCTACGCATCGGGCCGAGCGCGACGAGCACGTATCCCTGAATGAGCCTCGCGGTAGCGCCCCGGATAGCGCCCCAACGAATGAGCTTGCGCTGATCGCCTGAGCCGGGCGGCTACGATCAGCAGCTTGCCGCCGCCGCAGTCATCGCAGACAGACAGCAGCCCGAGCGCGTCCGCGCGAAGCGGTGACGCGTGCGTTCCCGAGCGCCCGACGCTCGACGGGCTCGAGCAGAAGTGGGGCGCGGTGTGGGAGCGTGACGGCGTCTACCGTTTCGACCGCTCGGCTCCGCGCGAGCGCGTGTACTCGATCGACACGCCGCCGCCGACGGTCTCAGGCTCGTTGCACGTCGGGCACGTCTTCTCCTATACGCACACGGACACGATTGCGCGCTACCAGCGCATGCGCGGCAAAGAGGTCTTCTACCCAATCGGCTGGGACGACAACGGATTGCCGACCGAGCGCCGCGTGCAGAATCACTTCGGCGTGCGCTGCGACCCGTCGGTCCCCTATGACCCCGCCTTCCAGCCGCCGAGTGAGCCTTCCGAGAAGGAGCCGGTGTCGGTCTCGCGACCCAACTTCGTCGAGCTCTGCCTGCGCGTTGACCGAGACCGACGAGCAGGCGTTCGAAGCGCTGTGGCGCACGCTGGGACTGTCGGTCGACTGGTCGATGACCTACACCACGATCGGCCCGCTCGCGCGGCGCGTCTCCCAACGCTCGTTCCTGGGGCTGCTGCGGCGCGGCGGCGCCTACCAATTGGAGGCGCCGACGCTGTGGGACGTGGACTTCCAGACCGCCGTCGCGCAGGCCGAGCTTGAGGATCGCGAGCGCCCGGGGGCGATGCACCGCGTGCGCTTCGGGGGCGCCGACGGATGAGCCCCCACCCACGCACGGGAACTCCCCGCACGCTTGCTGATCGAGACGACTCGCCCGGAGCTGATCCCCGCGTGCGTGGCGCTGCTGGCCCACCCCGACGACGAGCGCCACCGGGCGCTTGTCGGCAAGCGAGGCGCTGACGCCGCTGTTCGGCACGCGCGTGCCGGTGCTGACGCACCCGCTGGTGGAGAAAGACAAGGGCACGGGCCTGGTGATGGTGTGCACGTTTGGGGACCTCACGGATGTGACGTGGTGGCGGGAGCTCAGCCTGCCGGTGCGCTCGGTGCTGGGCCCGGACGGCCGGATGACGGAGGTTCCGTGGGGGACGCCCGGGTGGGAGTCGGAGGATCTCCCGCGCGCGCGAGAGACTACGGGGAGCTCCAGGGCCGGACGATCAACCAGGCGCGCAAGCGGATTGTGGAGCTGCTGGAGCAGTCGGGCGACCTGATTGGCGAGCCCACTCCGGTGAACGGGGCGGTGAAGTTCTTCGAGAAGGGCGAGCGCCCGGTTGAGATCGTGACGAGCAGGCAGTGGTTCATCCGCACGATCGAGCACCGCGAGGAGCTGATCGCGCGTGGGCGTCAGCTGAAATGGCACCCGCCGTATATGAGCGCGCGCTTCGAGGACTGGGTGAATGGGTTGACGGGTGACTGGTGTGTGAGCCGCCAGCGCTTCTTCGGGGTGCCGTTCCCGCATCTGGTATCCGATCGATGGGGACGGGAACGTGCTGTATGACCAGCCGATAGCGGCGCTGCGAGGCGGATCTCCCGGTCGACCCATCGACGGATGTGCCTGACGGTTACGAGGCCTCTCAGCGCGGGCAGCCGGGTGGCTTCATGGGCGACCCGGACATCATGGACACGTGGGCGACGTCGTCGCTGACGCCGCAGATCGCTGGAGCGGCCGGTGAGGATCGAGGAGCTGTTCGCGAAGGTCTTCCCGATGGATGTGCGCCCGCAGGCGCACGACATCATCAGGACGTGGCTGTTCTCGACGGTGCTGCGCTCGCACCTGGACTACGACGAGCTGCCGTGGGCGAGCGCCGCGATCTCGGGATGGGTGTTGGACCCGGACCGCAAGAAGATGTCCAAGTCCAAGGGCAACGTGGTCACGCCGATGCACCTGTTGGAGGAGTACGGGGCGGATGCGGCGCGCTACTGGGCGGCGAGCGGCCGTCCGGGCACGGACACGGCGTTCGACCCCCAGCAGATGAAGGTGGGCAGGCGTCTGGCGGTGAAGCTGTTGAACGCGTCGAAGTTCGCGCTCGCCGATCTGCCGCCCGAGGGCGAGCTCAGCCACCCGCTCGACCGCGCCGTGATAGCGCGCCTGGCGGCGGTCGTGAGAGACGCGACGGAGAGCTTCGAGGCCTATGACTACGCGCGCGCCCTGGAGCGCACGGAGACGTTCTTCTGGTGGTTCTGCGACTACTACCTCGAGCTCGTGAAGGGCCGCCGCTACGACCACGATCCGGCGGTGAGCGCCTCGGTCAGCCGCGCCCTGCGCCTGTCGCTGTCAACCTTCCAGCGGCTGCTCGCGCCGTTCCTCCCATTCGTGACCGAAGAGGTGTGGTCGTGGTGGCAGGAGGGCTCGGTCCATCGCGCATCATGGCCCGATGCAGGCGAGCTGGTCGCTGCTGTTGGCGGTGGCGATGGCGGTGGCGGGGGAGGCGACGTCGGTGAGGCCGCCCGGGAGGAGGTGGCGCTGGAGATCGCCGCCGATGTGCTGCGCGAGGTGCGCAAGGCGAAGTCCCAGGCGCAGGTGAAGATGCGCGCGCCGGTTCGACGGGTCGTCGTGCGCGACACGCCCGAGCGCCTCACCGCGCTGGAGCTGGGCCTCGACGATCTGCGTGAGGCGGGCTCGATCGAGCGCATCGAGACGGTCGAGGCCGAGGAGTTCGCCGTCGAGGTGGAGCTCGCGGTGCAGGCCGCTGAGTAGACGCCGGCAGTCCCGGACTTCGTCCCGTCCGATAGGTCCGCGCAGCGGGCCGGGCGGGACGAAGTCCGGGACTGCCGGCGTCGGGACAGGCCGCCGAGTAGCCGCCTTGGATAGGGTCCCCTGCATGACGCGCACCCTCATCTCCGAGCTGTCCGCCCACGTCGGCGAGCAGGTCACGATCCGCGGCTGGGCGCAGGCGGTGCGCGACCAGAAGAATGTGCAGTTCGTGGTCGTGCGCGACGAATCGGGGCTGGCGCAGGCGGTGCGCGGCAAGGACGACCCCCCGACGGAGCTCAACGAGCAGATCACCAGCTTGAGCGTCGAGTCCGCGGTGACGCTGACGGGGACGGTGGTCGCCGACGAGCGGGTCAAGCTCGGTGGGGTCGAGTTGCAGCTGGAGAGCATCGAGGTCGACTCTCCGGCTGAGCCCGAGGTCCCGATCGCGGCGGACTCCGCCCTGGACAAGCGGATCGACTGGCGCTACATCGACCTGCGCCGCCCCGACCGGCGGCTGATCTTCGAGGTGCAAACGACGGTCGAGCATGCGATGCGTGAGTTCTGGCGCAAGGAGGGCTTCATCGAGATCCACACGCCGAAGCTGATGGGCTCCGCCAGCGAGTCCGGTGCCGAGCTGTTTAAGGTCGAGTACTTCGACGGTCAGGCCTACCTCGCGCAGTCACCGCAGTTCTACAAGCAGATGGCGATGGCGGCGGGCTTTGGCAAGGTGTTCGAGGTCGGCCCGGTGTTCCGCGCGAACCCGTCGTTCACCTCACGCCACGACACGGAGTTCACGTCAGTCGACGTGGAGCTCTCCTGGGTGGAGTCCCACGAGGACGTGATGGCCTTCGAGGAGGCATGGCTCGCGCATGTGCTTGGGGCCGTGAAGGCCGCGCATGGAGAGGCGATCGAGCAGACCTTCGACACCGAGGTCATCGTGCCTGATCTACCGTTCCCGCGCGTAACTTTGGAGGAGGCAAAGGCACTGCTCAGAGATGCGGGCCACGACTCGGTGGGTGGGCGGGGACTCGATCCAGGGCACGATCTCGACCCCCCGAGTGAGCGCGCCCTAAGCGCGTTGATCAAGGAAAAGCACGGCCACGAGTTCACGTTCGTGACCGACTACCCGACGACGGTCAGACCCTTCTACCACATGCGCTTCGAGGATCGTCCGACTGTGACGAAGAGCTTCGACTTGCTGTGGAAGGGGATCGAGTTGACGACCGGCGCCCAGCGCGAGCACCGCTATGAGCAGCTACTGGCCCAGGCGGCCGACAAGGGCGTCGAGACGGGCCCGATCCAGTACTACCTCGATTTCTTCCGCTACGGCGCCCCGCCCCACGGTGGTTTCGGCTTTGGCCTGACGCGCCTCTTGATGCAACTCCTCAATCAAGAGAACGTGAGAGAGGTCACCTTCCTCTACCGCGGGCCGAACCGCCTGGAGCCGTAGGACGACCGTAGCGATCTGTCAGACATAATCTATGCGTGACTCCTTGCGCCGACGATCTCGGCGATATGTTCGGCGAGTGGGCGATAGGGGTCGTGCTTGCCGGCGAATGCGATGCCGAGCAGATCGTCGTGCAGCTCGAGATCCTTGAATTGGACCTGGGGAAAGCCAAGGGCTAGTAGGGCGGCGTTGAGCGCGACGATCGTGACCCGCAGGTTGCCGTCGAGGAAGGGGTGTGCGCGGAGCACCTTGGCGTAGAGGCGTGTGGCGGCGTGGATGGCGTCGAAGGTGTCGGCGGTCCGGGACGCGCGGATAGCCGCTGCGGTGGTGTTGAAGTCGGTGCAAATCTTCACCAGCCGTCGGGGGAGCTTGCGGGGATTCGTTCCCCGATAGTCACAAGTGCGGATGTCGAAGTAGACGTGCTCCCGTTGGCCGTGTCGGAGGCTGCGCAGGCGTCCGGCGTGCTCGGGGAAGAGCGCACCAAAGATTTCGCGGTGCCAAGCGCAGAGCAGCTCCGTCGAGATCTCGATCGGGCCGGCGGCGTCGAGCGTTTCAAGGATGCCGGCAAGGCAATCGATGCTGAGTTCCCAGGTCTCCTCCGGGGGGTGGCCCGGGGCACGGAAGAAGGGCGACGCTTCCTCGTCGTGGAATCCACGGAACGGTGCACCGTGGCTAGGGGCCGCGCCTCGAGTGAGGGCGGCTGGGCTCATCGAGCTCATGCAGAGCACCGTACGCATGGCTTGGGACGGTTTAGCCCGCCAGCTCTACCGGGCTCTAAGAGGGACTCTTACGAGCCATGGTCTCGCCGCACGGTCCTGTCGCGGCTGCGCTCGCGTACTTCACCAGCGTGTCCCGACGGAGAGGATGGCTTCGATTCCGTGCTGCTTGTGGCGGCGCTTGGCTTGCGCTTGTAGTTGATCGGCTGTGAGTAGTCCCCGACGCATAGCCTGCCCGACCGCCATCACGAGCTGCTCGGGCTGGACGCGGTCGGCGACATCGAGCAGCGTGCGCGCCGGCGCCGTCAGAGGCAGCCCGTCGCGCCAGACGGCGGCGACCTCTTCGCTGTCGGGACGGGTATGGACGAGGACGCCGGGAGGCCGGCGCAGGCCGCGATGGCGGCGCGGGACGAGCAGGTGCACGGCGTCCGGGATGGTGTCGCTGAGATCGAGCAGCGCCAGAGCGCTCTCGTGGGAGAGAAGCGCATCGGTGATGCCCACCGCCATCCATGCCTCGCGCATGTCGTCGTGCTCATCCCTCGGAAAGCCTTGGACGCGGTACAGCCCGCGGCGCAACCGCTCGAAGCGTCCGCGGCGCAGGTGATGGTCGAGCAGCTGGCGGCTGACCCCGTGCGCGCGGGCCTGGCCGGCGTTGAAGTAGCCGCTCTGGTGATAGGCCTCGGCTTCGAGCCCCCGCATGTCAGGCTGTGAAGTGTCAGGCATAGGACAAGTATAGCTTGACTTTCGCGGACGCCTGGACGGTCAGAATTAGTCCTACAGAATGACATCGCCGGGCTCTCGGGTTGAGGGCGCATGGTGATAGCTATGAGCCTAGAGCTCAGCAAAGAACTCGGAATCGACCGCAACATCCTCGATCTGCCGCACGCTGCAGTGCACACCGAGCTCGTATTGCTTCAAAGGTCGCAGAGTTGATCGCCGTCGATCAGATCGACGGGCGGCGCCCCGTCGCGGGTCGGCTCGCGCTTAGCTTTGGAGGTGGTTCTCATGTCAGACCAAATTGAGCACCGCCAAGAAAGATAGAGATTGCTTGCGACGAAACCCTCGATCCCCAGTCAGTCTCACCCACCAGAAAACCAAACCCAACAAAAACCAACAAATCCCAAAAAACAAATACAGCAAGCCCACAAACAAACGTAAGACCATTCCCAACGTAGCGTAGCCATATCCCCACCTGCCTCACTGAATCCCTAACCCTATGAAGAGGGTGTGCCGCCCGCCTGCTTCACATACCCTGCGTCGAGGATCTCGGTGTCTTGGCTGCTTTCCTTAGCCATGTCAGGCGCGGGCCGGATCCTCTGGTGCGACGAGAAGGACGTGCAGTGAGCTCCGATTGTGTTTGGGCGAGTCGGCGCTCCAGTTCGGCGACACGGTCCTCGAGCGTGGGCGGCGGTGTTGCAGTCGCGATGTCGAGAAGATCCTCCTTGACACGCAGGACGCCCGCGCTTTCGAGAGCCTCGAGCAATGCGGTTGTGGTCGAGAGGCGCTCTGGGTCGGTGCCGGGGACGAGCAGGTAGGTGTCCTCGCCGTCGTAGTCGAGGACACCGAACTGGACGGGAACGCCGGCGATGTGGACCGTTGCGGTTGCCAGGCCGGGCATCTCACCGTCGCCGTCGTCAAGCTCAGTAAAGATCGCGCCGTGGCGCTCCCATGCCGAGCGGTGGACGGAAACAGTGGCCGTTGGATCGGCACCCAGCATCTTCGCCTCGGTGTCCCAATTGATTGCTGTGGTGGTCATAAGATCAGGGTAGAAGGTCCTGTGTGATACGAACGAATGCGACGTGCAGTCTCGCGAGGTTGTTGATCTCCTCGATCGTAACGAATGGGCCGCCAGTTCTCCAGTACGCGCGCCGGCCGGCTGCTGTGTCCGGTGCTTGGAAGGACCAGAACTCGATGCCGCTGTCACCTGGTGTGAGGGCGCCGCCGTAGGCCTTCACAGCGGGGGACTCGCCCCAACGGGTAGGGCGACCCCAGATTTCTCCGCTCATGAGCTGCTTGATGACCGTCTCAGTGTCCTGGACCTTGGGTGCCAAGAGCCGGTGGAAGGGCCCGAAGGCGGTTCGCGTTTGACTACCGGACATGGCACCGTATGGTGTTCGCGCTCAGCACGTCGTGAGCGCCCCGGCCCCGGCGAGAGCGGGGCCGCGAATGGTCGCTGGTATGTCTGGTTCGATCCATGCCAACCACAGTAGGCCGAGCTTGGGATGGAACGCTCGATCCACCATCCCCACCCGCGAAAACGCTCACCGTCCACCTCCAACCACCCTCGGCCCGCCCCGGCCACCCACCTCAAATCCAAACCCAACAAAAACCAACAAATCCAAAAAAACAAATACAGCAAGCCCACAAACAAACGTAAGACCATTCCCAACGTAGCGTAGCCATATCCCCACTCCCGCTGGACGAATCGCTAAGCGTTGACCTCAGCGATGCGCGTGTTTCCCCCTCGAGCTCTCGAGCCCAGGCGAAGAGGCCGCTCTGGGCGCCGGCGACTGTGGTCATGGGCTGATCTGCTCCATGTGGTTCATCTTGCCACTGGGTTGGGACGGGAACGTCGGGGGATGGGGATCAGGGGGTGCTTTTTATGGGAGACAAAAAAGCAAGTCGCCCGAAACAAAAGTGAGTGTCGCCGGTCAAAGAGCTGGGATGCTCGAGCCCGAGGATGAGGGACGAAGCCAGTAGTCCCCCGAGATCGCGGGACATGATCTTGCCGTTGGTGACGGCGATGATCGCCACTGCGAGCGAGCCGATCGCTATGACCCGGGCGACGGTCATAGAGGTGAGATGAACGAGTCAAAGGATCGGGCCGACCGAGGGTGCCGTCCCGGTGGCCGTTAGGTTTCAAACGATGCTTTGGCCGCCGACACCCTGGCCTCTTCCGCCGGTCAACGGTTGGAACATGGTCATCGACCGTTATCGCGGACATACCCGTGTGACGGTCGATGCTCCGGTGTGGAAGGCGCGTGCGGTCAGCGTGCGAGCGTATAGCTCGGCGATCGAGGGTCGGGCTGCTGATCCCGGAGGAGTGGCCCGAGGGGCTTGCGGGGCGTATTGCGCGGCGGATGGCCGATAACCACGGCGGCGAGAAGGGTCGCGTGCTCTATGTTGGTCGGCGCACCAGGGCCGAGGAGCGCGTACCGCTTGCGGTCGCGGCGTGGCATCTGCCGGACAGTGGCCCCTTGGAGCTGCTGGAGCTCGATGTCGCGCTGGTTGTGCGCGAGGAACGTCCTGACCTGATCGATCCTTGCGCCATGTCCCTGTTGGCGCTCCTACGCGCCATTGGCGCCCATAGACAGCTGGACCGGCTCGGCGACCGGCTCGCGTGGATCACCGACGAAGACGAGGTCGCGCGCCGTGCTTATGAGGATTGGGGATTCAGAGGCCTCAAGCCCTCGGCCCGGCCGAAGGACTGCATGAGTCGCCATTACCTGCGGCGGATCGAGCGCTAGCCAAGCGAAGCGAGAAAGCCGGGGTCGGCGTCGGGGTCAGGCGCCGGCTCGGGAAGCCCGGGAAGCGCGATGCCGAGCTCTCCGATCGCCGGCAGGTCGGAGATGTCGACGACCGAGACGGGCTGTGCTTCACGCGAGATCAGGCGCAGGACTCTCTGGTAGGCATCCGGCTCGCTGCGGATGAACGCGGCAGGGGAGACGCCTCCCAAGCCGATATGCGGCGCGAGCAGCCACTCGCCGACGAGCTTCTCGCGTGGCAGGTAGCGGGCCACCTGCTCCGCTATCGCGCAGATCGTGTCCACACGCTCGAGGGAGCTGTGGCGCAGCCGCGTGGGATGACCGTGCTCCCACGCGCGAACAGTGTCTCGTTGGACGCCGAGCGCACGCGCCAGTGCCGTCTGAGAAGCGAAGAAGCGCTCGAGCCGCTGGAAGTTTGGCGGCCTACCCGCAGCGGCCGTGGCGTGACCCGCGCTCGTCGGCTTGCGTGACTTGACGACCTTGCGCCTGGTGCGTGACTTGGTTGGCTGATCTTGGGTCTTTGCCATCGCTCTATGATCCTAGCAGCAAACTAGGCAGAAACAAGCCTAGTATAGAGGAATGGGAATCAGGGGTGGTTTTGGATGGGAGACAACAACACCACCCGCCCGAAACACAGGTCCGTGTCGCCGGTCAAAGAGCTGGGATGCTCGAGCCCGAGGATCAGGAACGGGAGCCAGCAGTCCGCTGAAGATCGCGCAAGGCGTCCCAGAACCATTGGCCCCCTCAGAGCTCGGCGAAGAACTCAGGGACGATCGCAACATCCTCAGTTTGGCGGATCGTGCAATGAACCCCGAGCTCGTACTCCTTGAGAAGATCGCAGAGCTGATCGCCGTCGATCAGATCGACCGGCGGGGCGCCGTCGCGCGTCGCCTCCCGTTTGGCTTCGGTCGTGAAGGTGCCGGTTGCGATCAACAGGCCCTTGTCGCCGCGCCCGCTCATCGCTCCACGAAAGTCACGCACGGCGCCTGCGCCGACGCTACCGCTATAGCGCTTGCATTGGAAGAACACCGGAAAGCTGAGCAGCGAGACGCGGTAGACGCCGATTCCGTCGATTCCTCCGTCTCCACTTTTACCTGTGACGGTGGCCGAGACGAACCCGGCCTCGCGCAGTAACCGCCGAGCAAGCCGCTCGAACTGATCAGGCGAAACAGCCTGGAGCGTGGCGAGCAGCCCCTCCTTCCATTCTGTTGAGGGCTCCAGGCGATCCTCCGCATCCGATTCGTGCAGATCGTCGGCCTCGTGTGCCGCTCGATTCTGCCGCCGAGCTTCTCGGTATTGAGCCCTGTAGGCGGCGTGTCGGGCCGGGATCTCCTCGACCGTGACTGTGCGGCCCGCATCGGTTGTGCTCCATACGCCCCGAGCGCTGTTCTCGAGCAGACCCATTCCCTTGAGGTGCGTCCGACACCAGGCGAGCCGATCTTGGATCAAGCTGTGGCTGCCTTTCTTTGCCGGAACTGCCTGCTGCTCCTCGGTAAATCCCTCGGTGCTGATGACCTTCTCGACGATCTCCTCGATCGTTCCGCTGTCGCCGATCTCGCGCACTGCCAGCAGGGTCGGCCACAGCATCTCGGTATACGGCGGGATCTGCGGAGTCTCGCTCACGAGCACAACCTACAGATGCCTACGGATCCGAAAGACTCCGTCCTTGAGGCTTTTGGGGAAGGGTGAGGAGAGAGAGACGAGATGGCGCACGGATCCGCCCACCTAGACGCGCTCGTCGATCCACAGCAGCTCGCATTCAGCGTGAGCGTCGGGGCGCGGGCGAAGGTAGATCCGAAGGGCCGGTATTCCACGGGGGGTCACCGCGACCCACAGGTTGCGATCTCGGACGCGTTGTGCGTTGGCGCTGGCGTCGCGGGTGATGCTCCAAGTCAGCGCCGCAAGCCGGTCGTCGATCTGACGATCAGAGAGACCGAACTGTTGCTTTAGAGCTTCCTTCGACCGCGCGAAACCCTCGCTCTCGATGAAGCCCTCGCACAGAAGGAGCTCGCTATGGCTAGTTCCAGTGATGCAAGGAAGCTAGTTCGTCGCCCCGACGTATATCCGCCTCTGTCACGCCGCCGCTGCCGAGAAAGACGGTGTTGTACGGGATGACCTCCTTCATCTCTGCGAGCCGCCAGCCGACTTCGAGATGAGCGAGTTCGCTCAGATAGGAGGCGCTCTCGTGACCGAATCGGCGTATCGCCCGCTCGATGTCGGCGAGATCCTCTTCGCTGAACCCACTGAGATCGGGCTCGCGCAGCGCCGTGATTCGGTTGAGCTTCTTGCCGTAGTAGTCGACTGCCTGGGTCGCGATCACGCCGACAGCTATGAGATCGCGTTCGGCGAGCAGCATCTGCTGTGGCAAATGGCCGTGCTCCCACTTTTCGTAAGTGGCTCCCGTGATGGGCTCGCCACGCCGCTCGTAGGCACCGAAGTCGCTCTGCATGAGTAGCTTGGCGAGCTTGACGCGACCGAGCGCGGCCTCCGGGCCGAGCCGCGTGGCGATGTAGACGATTAGCTCGTTGAACTTGGTGGGATCGAACTTTGGCTCGCTCATTCCTAGACCTCCGCTGCCCTAGCGTAGTAAAGTCGCGTTCCTTCACGCTCGTATACGGCTGGTATACGAGAACCAGGTTAGGGGCCCTTGCGGATGACCAAAATGGCACGAGTCCACCCGTTGACCAACGAGCGGATCGATGAGCTAAAAATGGCTCTAGAAAGCGATGCTGGTGTCACGGCGACACAGGAAGAGATCATCGGGGCGCTGGTGTATGCCAATACCGTTGCGCAGCTAGCAAGTATACTTCCCGTATACAAACGACACGCCGCGAATGCCCCGAAGGACGCGGGCTCGCCGTCGTAGTCGTCTGCGCTTGACACCCGCCGCTCGCGGCTCGCCGGCCATGATCTGGCTTCGAGGTAGTCGATCACCTGTATCGTGATTGCCCAGGATCATCCAGGGTGGGTCGGGGTTTCTCGGTCGTGGGCCGTCGTTCATAAGTCCCTCCTCCGGCGGGAGCCGATCGGATCGATTGAGCACAGCAAGCTACCCCGCTCTGGCGATGCTTCGCACGATTGGACCTCGCCCGAGTGCTCAATCCCCTGTTTTATGGGGCGTCGCGCCGCAAAGTTGGCGCGAAAACGCTCTTCTACCCGTGCCTTTGGGCACCCATAGCAGCGCGATCGAAGCCATCGAGGTGGCCGATTGGGCCAAAGTCGATTACACGCTTTGAGCGTGCGACGCTACTCGGCTCGGGAGGTATCGGTGTCTCGCGTCGTGACCGGGCTCAGGATCCGGAGTTCTGGTCGTTGCCCTGATCGATGCCTGGCGACGGGGACTCCTCGCCGACCCAGGCGGGAACGATCGTCAACTCCACACTCGTCCCATCGCTGCTCTCGGGCTCGGTGCGCAGTTTCGGCGCTGGCGCGTGCCACGGTTTGAGGTTCTGCACGAGGTCGCGATAGAACTCGACGGCTTGGGCGCTGGTCTCTCGCACGAATGATCCTTCCGCGCGGCCTCGCTTTTGGCCCATTGGGCGTGAGCGGGCAACCACGAAGGCACGCGGGTCACGCTTACGGTCGGGAGGGTAGAACAGCACGGCTGGGTCATCACGGACGCTGCCCAGCGAGGCCGCGGTCGTAACCCGGGCGTTGGGAAACGCCGCTTCGATGCGGATATCGTCGGGAGCGTCGGCGAGCTGTTTGAGTAGCCAGCTGAATCGCGCCTTCAGCCTGCCTTCGCGGGGGGCGTCGATGGCGACGCTCGTCATTGTCTGCCGGGACCGCAGATCGGTGCGGATCTCAAGTGGCCCTACAGCATCGGGGATGCGCAGCGTGGAGTGCATCTCGCCGGATTCGACCAGCGACCTGACCGTTTCGTCGAGGCGCGATGCCATGCTCTGAGTGCGTGGTCGTTGAGCGATGACTGAGGCGCCCAGCTCCTGCGAGAGGCTGAGCGCGAGGTAGTTCGTGAACTGCTCCCAGCGCTCCGCGACATCACGCGCGGCGGGGTTCCCGGTGCGCAGCGTGCCTTCATGGGCGGACCTGCGGACCGTCACCCAGTTCTCGCCCATGTCCTCAAAGCCGACCGCGCCCGAGGCTTCGCTGCTGAGGTAGTGGATTAGCTCCCGCAGCACCCACTCCTGGTCGGGGTCGGAGATGCCGTGGTAGCGCTGCTGGACTACTGCCTCCGTTAGTACCCGCCACCACGAGAAATGCCAGAGGCCGGTCGTGCGCAGCTTGCGTCCGTCCACCGCCACGGGGGATTCGTCAGATGTCGCGGTGATCTCGGTTGAGATCGTCAGAACACCGTCAAAGCCGTGTTCACGTGCCACGTCGAGGTAGCTGGCGACCTGCTCGTCCTTCAGTCGCGCGGAGCCGGTCTTGACCTCCACCAGGCACGTCCATGTTTTCTTGCCGCGGCGGCAGATGATCGCGCCGTCCGGGACCACGGTCTTGCCGTCACAGTCCTTGAACCTCACCTCCGCGAACGTCTCAATCGACGGGGACTTTGGAGCGCCGAGCTCTTTCAGGAGAGCGTGTCCGAACTCCGGCACGCCGTGCATGACTGCCAACAAGCAGGAGGTCGCGCGCTTCTCCTGCTCCTGCTGCGTGCGCGTCCCATAAGTCGGGATCAGGCGAGCATGCCGCCATCCGGCTGGCTCGGAGCCCACCGGCGCGGAGGTAATACCTGTCGCGCTCATCAAGACGAGCGTACATGATCACCGGGAGCACGCAATCCCCAATCGTCCACCCAGGTAGGGTCCGCCTGAAACGTGATCACAGGGCTGGGAGGGCGGGCGCAGAGGAGACGCCTGGATCTCGCGCGGAGCAGAAGTGCCATCGCCAGTTCTCGTCCCGGGGCAAGGGGGACGGAAGCCTTCCGTCCCCACCGCGGCTACTGTTTCGGGCGGTATGGAAAGGACGAAGTCCAAGAGAGACATCGAGCGTGATCGCGAGCGGGCTGTGTACTACATGTCGCTGGCCGTCGCGGTTCGCAACAACGCCAACTGTTGGGGCAGCGCCGTCGGTGCGGTGCTTGTCTGCAATGACCGAGTCATAAGCACCGGCTACAACGGGACGCCCGCCAGGTTTCTCAACTGCCGTGAGGGCGGCTGCTTGCGGTGCCAGGAGCGTCATCTGCACGACGAAGATCCGGCCTATGAGTCGCCCCATCGCGAGACCATGCAAGGCAAGGCGCTCGATATCTGTCTATGTGTTCATGCCGAGCAGAATGCACTGCTGAGCGCGGCGCGGCATGGAATCGCGGTCAACGGCTCCGTGCTCTACGTGACCCACCAGCCATGCTTTTCGTGTCTGAAGGAGTCGATTCAGGCGGGCGTGCGGCAGGTCATATATTTGAAGGACTGGTACGGGGCAGAGGGCCAGGGACTACGAGACCAGTACCACCAGCTCAGCGATCACCTCGACGCCAGCGACGCATTCCTGGGGTTCCATCAGCTCGATAAGAAGACCTTCCAAGCGTTCACGGCCAGCGTGGCTCCCCTCTTTGAGGACGAAGACGAGAGGCAGCCGATAGGGTCCGACGTCTGAAGGTGCCGTCGCCGTTCAGGCGACGGCGCGCTCGGGGTAAACCCAGACCATCCAGTCGCCCAAGTCCAACGGCGTCCAAGATGTTTGCCACTGCTCGGCGGGGAAGCCGGCGATGTCCGCGAGTGCCTCTTGGGCACGACCACGCGCCTCGTCGTCGCGTGCGATGACGGCTACGAGTGGCTCGGGGCCGGCACCGTTTTGATGCCAGGATGAGCGGAGGACATAGACATCCTCGATCGAGGCGAGACGGTCCCGCACGAGCGCCTCGGCTCGGTTGCGACGACGCATGCTCGTGGTGGTTGTCGATGGCGCGCTCGACTCTATCGTCGGGGTTCCTGAGGTCATCGAAGGAACCATACGACGAGATTCGGACGCCGTGCTTGTTCTGTCGAATCTCATTCCGCAATTTCCGAGCGCCAGGCCGTCTCCGCCAAGCTCTAGAGTCAGAACGCACCATGCACTCGGTCGAGTCCAGCCGGAGCGCCACAGGCGTCCACGAGTTGACTTTGTCCGACAAGCGCTACCCCGATCGCCTCCGCAACCTGTCGGATCCGCCGCCATTGCTCTACGTGCGAGGCGACATCGATCTCCTCGCTCGCGAGCAGTTGGTCGCGGTTGTCGGCACACGCGAGCCCACGAGTCTTCGGGACCTCGGCGGCGGAGAACATGACCGGCGCCCTCGCGGATGGCGGGTGGGGAATCGTCAGTGGCTTGGCCAAGGGCATCGATACGATCGCCCATCGGACGGCGCTCGAGTATAAGGCGCCCACGATCGCGGTGATGGGCGGCGGACTGGACAGTGTCTATCCGGCGGAAAACAAGGACTTGGCTGCTCTGATATTCGAGGAGGGTGGGGCGTTGATCTCGGAGCAGCCGTTCGGCGAGCAGCCTCGTCCGCAGCACCTGATTGCGCGCGACCGTTTGCAGAGCGGTCTGTCGGTCGCCGTGGTCGTCGCCCAGAGCGGTTTGAGGAGCGGCACGATGCACACCGCGCGCTTCGCGGCCGCGCAGGGACGCCCAGTGTTCTGCCCGGTTCCGCACAGAGAGAACAGCGCGAGCGAGGGATTGCGAGTGTTGCTAGAGCGTCCCGCGCGCGAGCTGTGCTCGATCCTGCCCGCTTGGCGGGGTGCGAAGGCGCTGTGCTCTCGCCTGGGAGACCAGCCGCTCGCCCACCCGGTGAGCCGTGAGGGTCTGGAGCAGTTCGTGCAGGCCGTGGAGCGGTTGATAGAGGTCGAGTAGGTATGACCAACAAAAACCAACAAATCAAAAAAAACAAATACAGCAAGCCCACAAGCAAACGTAAGACCATTCCCAACTTAGCGTAGCCATATCCCCACCCGCCCTTGGATGGGTCGGTCGCGAACACCAGATACCCCCGGTTGCGCACCCGTCACAAAGGACCTGTCGCCGCACACGATTCGTGCCTACGAAAGCGACCTCGCGCCGTTCGAGCGACATCTCGCCATCCGCGCGCTCGTCAACCAGATCGATCAAGACCCTCTCCTCGCCTTCATGGAGGAGGCGGCGATCGCATCCTCGAGGAGGGACATGCACGGGGATGTGGATTGGAAACGTCGAGGGGTGGGATGGAATCAGATGGGTGCTTTTGATGGGAGACAACAACACAAGTCGCCCGAAACAGAGGTGGATGTCGCCGGTCACAAAGCTGGGAGGCTCGAGCCAAAGGATTAGGGACCGAATCTTCCTTCCAAGAAGCACTCACAGCGACTCGGAAGTAAGAACTAGGAAGTAGGAGCTAGGAAGACTTCCTAGTCGCCTTTTTGGGCTTCCTAGTGGCGACGGGTAGTGTCCACCGCCGCTGGGGACTATTGAGCGGATGATCGGTGGCGGCCACTTCGTCGTTGGCTTGGAGGCGGTGCAGCCAGTCTCTGGTGGCGCGAGTGGTCAGTCCGATGTGCTCCGCGATCTCGGCCGTGCTCGCCTCACCCTGGCGCGAGAGGATCTCCAGGATCGCCTTGCGGCGATCAGATGCCTTACGGCTGCGTTGCTGGGCGCCCTGGACACGTTTGTCTGAGCCTGCGGCGTAGTGGGGGTGGACCGGCAGGACGACCTTGACCGATCCGCCGATCTCCTGCCAGGTCGGCTCCGGATATCCCTGGGCGAAGGAGCGCCGGATGCGGCTGTAGCCGCTGCCCCAGGTCTCCATGATGTCGAGGTGGTGCAGGACGTCGGCGATGGCGCGGTTGCGGATCTTGCTCATGCCTTCCTTGAAGCTCTGGACGGTCGTGCCGGGCGGGAAGCGACCGGGACTGATGACCTCAAGGCGGTCAGCGAACAGTTGGATCGAGATCGGTGTTCCCGTCGAGGCGTAGTTGGCGTGCGCGATCGCGTTGACGATCAGCTCGCGCAGCGCTTCGCGGTGGTACTCGTGGATGTTTTGACGGCGAAGCCCGTCACCGAACGCTGCGCCGGAGCGCAGATTGCGCCGCAGGAAGCCGTCGAGGGCCTCGAGGGCCTCGAGCACGGTTAGCCCATCGAACTCTGGAGCGCGATCGATGAACAAGCGTTCGCAGCTTGCTGGATGACAGGGCGCCGGAGAACGCCGCTTTCAAGCGAGTGTGGTCCAGATCGCCGCTACTGACGGTGGGAAGCGCTTCGAGGTCGAAAGATTGAGAAGCCGCCTGGCGACGGAGCTCCGCGATCGTCGAGGGGTCAGCATGGGTGTTCGTGGAGCCCTCCCGGACGTAGACCCCACGCTCGGGACCCTCTTTGCGGAGGTAATAGGGCCGTGGAGTGAAAGGTACGTCGACGACGAGCACCGATTGCTCACCACGACTGGCATGCTGGATATTGACGAGCAGCAGCGGCTCGATCGAGTCCGCGATCGCCCGTGCCAGGCGTTCCTCGTCCTTCAGCGGGTCCTTCAGGCCGAGCACGGTCTTGTCGTCCGCGACGCCGACGATGACCGTGCCGTTGGCGGTGTTGGCGATCGCCGCGATGGTCTTGACGACCTTCGCGAGCGAGGACAAATCACGCTTGAAGTCCAGCGTGTTGCCCTCCGGTTGCGCGATGAGCTGAGCGAGGTTCATGAGCACGGATCATCCACCCGTGCGGCGTTCATCTCGGCGATCCGCTTGTTTCCCCGCTCGAGGTCTTTCGCCCAGGCGAATAGGTCGATCTGGGTGTCGATCGTGGCGGTCATGGGTTGATTTGCTCCATGCGATCCATCTTCTCACTCGCTTGGGACGGGAACGTTTGAGGATGGGGATCAGGGGGGTGCTTTTTATGGGAGACAACAACACAAGTCGCCCGAAACAAAGGTGAGTGTCGCCGGTCACAGAGCCGGGAGGGTCGAGCCCGAGGATGAGGGCTCGGGCAGTACGTCAGGCGCGTAGCTCATCCGCCGCAAGGGCCCACGCCCAGCCACCCCCAGCCCGCCCACGGCCACCCACCAGAAATTCAAACCCAACAAAAACCAACAAATCCAGAAAAACAAATACAGCAAGCCCACAAGCAAACGTAAGACCATTCCCAACGTGGCGTAGCTATATCCTCACCCGCCTCATTGAATCCCTAACCCATCAGCGAGGCCCGCTCGTCGCCTTCATGGAGGAGTCGGCGATCGCATTCTCGAGGAGGGACGTGCACGGGAATGTGGATTGGAAACGTCGACGGGTGGGATGGAATCAGATGGTGCTCTTGGCCCGCATCGAAAGAAAAGGCCGGGTCAAACGTGATGCCTTTTGCGTCGCCGAGCAGAGCCTGCTCCAATTCGGGGCCGGTCACTGTTTCGGCCTGGCGATGGAGATAGTCGGCGTCCTGGATCGACTGGCGCGGACTGCTGTAGACGTGCGTCAGCAGCGTTCCGCCCTTGAGCACGAAGTGCTCGCTGTGCGGACCCTGGGCGATGTGCCGTACGGCGGCGCTCTTTGCGACCATCAACAGCAGCTGGTTGCGCGCCAATCCGGTGCGCTCCTGCGCCCGCTGGAGTAGATCCTGGCTGGTGATGCTCACTTCAGTTCCTTGGCGGAGCTGACGAGGGCATCGTCGTCGTAGACCCGCCAGCGAGGATCGACCTTCGCGCCTGGACGTGGCGCTCGTCCTGGCTGCAGCGCCACCGCGGACTTGCGGCCCAGGTGTGCCTCCAGGTCTGCAGCGCCGGGAATGTTCAGCTTCTCCATGAAGTACCCCAGCCGGCGGTTGAGCACCGGGCCGCCCATCCTGATGGCGTAGGCCACCAGCCGCTCCGGGTCGAGCGTGCCCTGACGGGCGGCCTGGTCGAGGGCCGCGATCACGACCGGCATCGGTCCCGCCAGGGCCGGAGCGTCGAGCGAGTCCAGAAGCGTCTTCTCCAAGTCAGCTACCGATACCGGCAGCTCGTAGGAATCGCTGCGAGCAAAGCCGAAGAACTTACGCGGCGCGATGCTCACGAACCGCACCGTCTGGGCTCCCAGGCGCACCGGACGCTTGCGGACCGTCACAGCGCACAGCACGGTACGAGACTGCTGCTCGATCAACCCGTGATGCCACAGCCCCGTACGCCATGAGAGGTAGTACTCATGCGCCAGCCGTCGCAGCACGATCCCCGCCACGGGCTCGAGGTCGTCGAGACGCGGCCGAGAGGTGACCACACCAGGACGGTTGACGAGATACCGGCCCGCCTGCAAGCGATGGGCCTGCCCCGCCGCGACCATCCGCCTCAGCAGGCTCTCCACATCGGGCGCGCGTTGCCCACGGACACCCGCGAACCGTGCCAGCCCTGGGCCATCCAACGAGAGGTCGAAGGCGCTGCTCGCCCGTTCTCGATCGTGCTCGCCCAAGGCATCCAGGTAGCCGTGAAGAAGATGACGCGCTGTCGCCGGCCTAGCCATAACACCGGATATGGTACACGATCGGTCGCCCATCTGCGCTACGTCCCCAGCAAAACAACAGGCGTCCCGATCGGGGACACCCCACGACTTCTTGCAGGCCTCGCGCAACATGACCCAAACGCTACGCCGAGCTTGAGACGGGACGCTTGATCGCCCTGACTACTTCTTCCCGGTGCGGCGCTACGACTTGTGACGCTGCTTCGCGTGGAGCCGCGTCCTGGGCTTTTTGCAGCCGCTGACGGCGATCTTGACGGTGGGTTTCAGCCGAGCGTCGTCTTGAGCGACGATCGCGGTCGTCATCGTCAGCGGCCGCTTCGTGCACAACCCGGAGCTCGCCGCCAGGATCGAGGTCTTGGCCTCGGGGAGGATCAGGTCCAAATGGCGGATCGGGATGTCGGGGATGCTCCTGAACGTCACGGCCACCCACCAGAAATTCAAACCCAACAAAAACCAACAAATCCCAAAAAACAAATACAGCAAGCCCACAAACAAACGTAAGACCATTCCCAACGTAGCGTAGCCATATCCCCACTCCCCCTGGACGAATCGCTAAGCGTTGACCTCAGCGATGCGCGTGTTTCCCGCTCGAGATCACGCGCCCAGGCGAAGAGGTCGCTCTGGGTGCCGGTGGCCGGGGTCACGGGTTGATCTGCCCCATGCGGTCGATCTCGCGAAGGGGTTGGGACGGGAACGTTGAGGGATGGGGATCAGGGGTGGTTTTGGATGGGAGACAACAACACCAGTCGCCCGGAACGGAGGTGGGTGTCGCCGGTCAAAGAGCTGGGATGCTCGAGCCCGAGGATGAGGGACAGGACCTGGGAGTCCGCTGAGATCACGCAACTAAACCATTGCCGAATCGACCCTGCGCAAGCCCCAGGAGGTCTCTAAAGCCTTGACGGCGAGTCGGCTGGCAGGACTCGTGTGTCCCTCAGCGAACCGTACACAGCAGACGCCAGCCGTGCCCTCGATCTCGGAGTTCTAGCCAGTGGAAACGAATCCAGCAGTGATGGCCTTGCTCGGTAGGCTACGTGAGCTGCGCGAACGTAACAAAGTCGCCGCGGCGAAGCTCGAGGAAGACCTAGTCATGGGACCAGGCTGGATTGAATCCTTCGAGCGAGGTGAGGCGATCCCGGGCCTGGATGTACTGGCCGTGATCCTTGACGCACTCGACGAGTCGTTCGAAAGCCTTGCTCAGAAAACCAAGGTGCCCGCCGTCCGCGGCCAAACGAAGACGGCCATCGATCGCTTTATCTCCGCAACACCGCACCGGAAAACGAGGCGAACTCAACGGAGTCTCACAATTGAGTTCCGCTACGCGAGCCATGATGCGAAGTTTGTGTTGGCTTCCGCGAAGCTTAGCGAGTTCGAAGAGGTTGTTCGCACGATGCGTGATGGTCTTGCGAAGCTCATACAGCCCGGTGTGGATGAAACGCAGATCAAGACCAATGCGGTAGCCGATACGTTCCTAAAGGCAGTGAAGCTTTGGCCTCATGCCAATCCGTCGGACCTCTGGTGGTTTGTAGTCGGGCGGATATTTCACGACCCGTTCAACCATCCCGCGAGTTACGCACGCCTTGACCTAGGACAAAGCTGGCGACGAACTGGCGGATGGGCCCTCGAGAAGGTCTTGGTGAGGTGCTATGGACCAGTGCTCCTCGACCATGGGATCCGGCTGTTTATCGCGCGCGGGGATGAGAAGTCACGATTCATTAGCGAACTCAAAACAAGCAGTAGACTCGAGTCTGACAAGGTCGATGTACTACTGGTCGGGACCCGGAAGAAGAAGGAGATCTGCTTTGGAGTGGTCCACGTGAAGTCCAGCTTCGCGGAGAGACGGACAGATGATGTGCCCATGAGTAAGGCACTGGTCGAAGCTGGTTACTGCTCGCCTCTATGGACCATGGACAGCAAGAGTCAGCCGTCGGACGAGCCGGTCAACCGAGGGGAGCTCGGACCTGTAAAGGGTAAAGTGGTCGACAACCGGAGCGCCAAGCGGAAGGACATCGAGGACGACGGCTACTTTTCGGCGTGCTTCTCGTATAACAAGAATACCGTGCCGACCCCCGCCCGAGAAAACGTTAAGGCTCGTATCGCCACTTGCGACCTGAACAACCCGGCGGATGATCCATTCTCAAAATTTATTCGCAAACAATGGAAAGCCTTCTCGCACTAATCAGGCACTGAACAAACGAAGGGTGTCCTCAGCTTGCTCGAGTCGAGCGTTTGAGGCCGCCACCTGCTGTGCGTCGATCTCGAATCCGAGATACGAACACCCCAACTCAATCGCGGCCATTCCGGTGGAGCCCGATCCGGAGAACGGATCAAACGCGACAACCTCCGGTCCGGCTTTTCCGTAGGCGTCGATGCATCGGCGCGGAAGCTCCAGCGGAAATCGTGAGTAGTGGGCCGGACCATCGATCTTTTCATTGGCGAAATCCCACACAGACCCCACGGGGGGCGTAACTCGGAAATCATGGCGTTCATCTACCGCCAGCAGGTAGATCGACTCGTGCTGACGGTGAGGACGACGGCACCTTCCCTCGGGCATAGGGTTTCGCTTTTTCCATATCACCTCACCTCGAAATAGATAGCCTGACTCACACAGGCCAGTGATGAGTCGATAGGGAAGAGCGAGCAAGTTACCGTACTGAAGCCAGCCCTCGCTATCGTCGATAAAGGCCTTACGCTTCGCTCGTGGCTTTACGTACGCAGAGTTGTCCTCGGCTAGGCCGTTACCATTCGCGCCGAGTGTGCTGTAAGCCCGATCTGCGAACCGCCAATTGACGGGTGTGTTATAGGCGTCCCCGAGATTGATCCAGATGATTGCGTTGGACTTGAGCTTGGGCCTGATTGCTGTGAATATCTGGCACAGGGCTGCCAGATAGTCTCGCGGGTCCTCCTCATTGCCCATGCCGGCTCCGAGACGCTGGCCCCAATATGGTGGGCTTGTGACGAGCACATCAAGGGACTCATCGGGAAGGCGCTGGACTAGGTCCAAGCAGTCTCCATGCGCCACGCGATTTGGCTGATATGGACCGAGATCGGGAGCAACCTCCCACTGCTCGGAGACCGACTGTGCCGTCGCAGTGCTACTCATCTGCATGCCTTCGTGGTGCTCGCGCTAGCTGATCGGGGCGAGTGACCTGCTCACACGAATTGATCCGCTCAAGCTCATCCTCGGGATTCATGATTGGCAAGAACATATGTTCGATCCTACGGCTCCCCTCGGACAGAACGCTACATCGCCCATCACGCTGAGCTGAGCAGCGACGAGATGAGCCTGATGCAGAATGCCACGCCGAGCGGCGAAAGGATGGCCCGAGTTGTAGATCTGCGGGCCTGTGGCACCTCAAACCAACCCCCTCCGCCCCGATGGCTGCCGATTGTTCTTGGCTCATGTAGCGATCGTAATGCCCGTGTCGATTAGGTTGGCGGCCCGGGTGATCGCCTAGGCCGCCAGAACAACTAGGAGCACGCCACAAGGGCATGCGCGCATCCTGACATGCAGCTCGGCGGAGTCTCTCCGCTGCGCTCGCAACAATCAACACGATCCCCTTGGCTTTGGTGCTCGTGACCGCGAGCGGCGGGGGAGCAACAGCAAGGAGCAGAAAGCGGGTTACCAGTTCGGGCCTTGCAGATTGCCGTCGTTATCGACGGCCTATATCCGCCCAACGGCCCTGACCGGGAACCCGTGCTGTAGAGCAATGGGGCCCTCGCTGCGCTCTGTCCTCATCCCGGTACTCACCCGTCCTCAGGAACGCCCGCAGCCGGCGACCCGCAGCCAACGGCCATACCTCCGCAATCGCCTGGTTGAGCGTGCGCGCCTCGGTCGCATAGACGTGCTGGTACTCGGCCGAGTCGACGCCCTTGGACGAATCGGTAACGAACACCAAATACCCGCGATTGCGCACCCCCTCGCCGTTGATCTAGGCGATGCGCCTGTTTTCCCCCACGAGCTCTCGAGCCCAGGCGAACAGGTCGATGGGCGCCGGTGGCAGTGCTCATGGGTTGATCTGCCCCATGCGGTCGATCTCGCCAAGGGGTTGGGACGGGAACGTTGAGGGATGGGGATCAGGGGTGGTTTTGGATGGGAGACAACAACACCACCCGCCCGGAACAAAGGTGAGTGTCGCCGGTCAAAAGCTGGGAGGATCGAGCCCGAGGATCAGGGACGAAGCCAAGAGTCCGCTGAGATCACTGTCTTGGGATATGGCTATTGCTGCGTGGACGGTTTGAGATGGAGGCCGTCCAGCTTGACGGCGGCGGTTCAGGTCCGTTTGCTCGGCGGCTCAAGCCCCTAGCGGGCGGCCTTGCGGTCGTCGATCACGAAGATGTTTCGAACTTCATCGTTGAATCCGAGGGCCCTCATGCGGCGCTGCTGTAAGTAATCGTCTCGTGCATCTGCACGCCGAGGGCGTCGGCGATTTCTTGCAGGCGGGTGAGGTTGACGCCGCTGTAGCCGTTGGCCTCCCAGCGCTGGATCTGCTGCTCGGCGACGCCGATGCGTTTGGCGAGTTGGCGTTGGGTGAGTTTCGCGGCGATGCGGGCTTCGATCAGCGCGTCGGGCAGATCGTCGAGCGAAGTGATCTCGCGGCCGGTTATCCGGCCGTCGCGGAGCTTCTCGTAGTGGTCCATCTGCGCGCGCAGCGATTCGATCTCACTGAGGATCGCGTCATGCATCAGTTTGGGCATGCCGGGGTCGATGTTCGGGGGGAGATCCTTTGGGTCTCGCGCGTCGTTGGCGACCAGGCTCTCTTCGAAGCGGGCGAGCCAACCTTTGGTGATCTTGTATTGACGCTGGTTTTGGATGATCATGGGAGTCCCGTCAGGTCGAGGGCGATGATGCCCTTGGGCTGCTCGGTCGTGCGGTCGCGTTGGAAGAAGTCGAGAAAAGGGGTGCCGTCGGAATTCGCCGCCCAGTTGGCGGGATAGAGCTCTCCGCCGTAGCGTGTCTTCTGTGCGGCGCGGCCACCGCTGAAGTCCTGCAGCTCGGGGTCGAGACGATCGGGAACTACTCCGGCCGGCTCCCAGCAGACATCGAAGTCATCGGGGTTCTGCTTGGCAGTAATGAGGCTGCCGTCGAGATACGCGGTGGCGCAGCCGGCGGTCTTGAGTGAGCGCAGCGCGTCCAGCAGCCCGTCGAGCAATTCGCGGCGGTGGGTGCTGGTTGCGTAGCGGGTCACGATCTCGGTCCAGGTCGCTTGGTGGATGCCGGGTGGGAGGTTCCCACGAGTGTCTAGCTCAGGAATCATAACACAACTCTATTGTTGGGTTGAAGGATCATCGCATAGTGCTCTCTGCTCATGGCACGTCAAGGCCTCCGCCCCGGCCCGAGTGGGACCGCGAATGGCCGCTGGTATGTCTGGTTCGATCCATGCCAACCACAGTAGGCCGAGCTTGGGATGGAACGCTCGATCGCGACCACAAACTTCTCAAGCTTGAGCAAGAACCCCAATGTTTCCGGGCCACTCGTCAAAAACCTGGCGTGAAAACGAACATCGTCCACACCCAGCCACCGTCGGCCCGCCCACGGCCACCCACCAGAAAGTCAAACCCAACAAAAACCAACAAATCAAGAAAAACAAATACAGCAAGCTCACAAACAAACGTAATGCCATTCCCAACGTGGCGTAGCAAATCACAAGCAACCATCTTCCTTCTACCCCAACCCTCGAGTGCATGGTAAGTACAGAGCTTCGTTACTGCGCCAGCGGGTATCAACCCTCGACCAGCGGCCGGACCTTCGCGATCGCCTGGTTGGGCGTGCGCGCCTCAGTCGCATAGACCCACTGGTACTCGGCCGAGTCGAACCCTTGACGAATCGGTCGCGAACACGAGCTACCCCCGATCACCCACCCGCTAAGCGTTGACCTCAGCGATGCGCGTGTTTTCCCCCTCGAGCTCTCGAGCCCAGGCAAAGAGGTCGCCATGGGCGCCGGTGGCAGTGCTCATGGGTCGATCTGCCCCATGCGGTCGATCTCGCCAAGGGGTTGGGACGGGAACGTTGAGGGATGGGATGAGAGGGGTGGTTTTGGATGGGAGACAACAACACCACCCGCCCGGAACAAAGGTGAGTGTCGCCGGTCACAGAGCTAGGAGGATCGAGCCAAAGGATGAGGGACCGACCTGGGAGCGACGGGTCTACGCGTGGGCGAGGTCGCGCTTCTTGCGCGGGACGACGCCGAGGCGAGCCCCCAGCGGCGCCAGCAGTGCCGCGAGCGTGGTGGCGGTTGGGTTTGTCTGCCCGCGCTCGATGCGGGAGATCTCGCCTTGGTTGATGCCGGAGGCGGCGGCGAGTTGCTTTTGGGTGAGCTTGTGTTGCTTGCGTAGCGCACGCAGCTCACGGGCCATCGCGTAGTGGACGACGAAGGCATCCCAGCGCGCGGCTGCATCTGGGCTGCCAGCCTTTGCCTTCTCCTCGACCTCCGAATGTAGTCATCGAATCTTGTAGCCATGGTGGCGCTCCGTGTTGAGTTGCTCGTCTTAGGCATTATGCAGCAAACTACATATTAGTCAAGGCCGGCGCTTACCCCGCCGTTTGCGCGCGCCGCCTCGACGCGCTAGCTTGTCGAGGCCTTCTCTGGCCTTCCAGCGTGTCAGGCGCTGCTTGGCGCGCTTGATCTCAGCGCTCTGGCGTTTGCTGCTCGGCTCCTTGCCCTTGTCGTAGCCGGCCAGTAACAGGACGACCTTCTCGCCGTGAGCGTGGCAGAAGACGCGTAGCAGCACGATCTTGCCGCCGCTCTCCTTCGGCTCTTTAGGAACCGGCAGGCCCCGCTCGCGCAGGATGGTCGCCGCGTCATGACGTACACGGAACTCGAAGATCCCAGGGGCGCCTTGCACCCACTTTCCCCACGAGGATCCGCAGACCCCGATCCCCTCGTAGGCGAGCACGTTGTTCAACGCGGCAGCGAGAGCCTGCTCCTTGACCTGATCCAGGCCACGCAAAAATTCGAGGACCGGCTCTCGGCCGTCCTCCTCATAGAACTCGAGTTTCCATTCCGGCGTACTCATCGCAGACCAAAGCTACCCCGCGCTTGGGACGCCTCTCTCGATCGTCCAGGCTCAACCACCCCCGGTCCGCCCCGGCCACCCACCGCGATATCAAACCCAACAAAAACCAACAAATCCCAAAAAACAAATGCAGCAAGCCCACAAGCAAACGTAAGACCATTCCCAACGTGGCGTAGCCGTATCCTCACCTCCCTTATGAATCCCTATGAGAGCCTGTTTCCCCCTCGAGCTCTCGAGCCCAGGCGAAGAGGTCGATCGGCGCCGGCGGCTGTGGTCATGGGTCGATCTGCCCCATGTGGTCGATCTCGCCAAGGGGTTGGGACGGGAACGTTGAGGGATGGGGATCAGGGGTGGTTTTGGATGGGAGACAACAACACAACCCGCCCGAAACGGAGGTGAGTGTCGCCGGTCAAAGAGCTGGGAGGCTCGAGCCGGAGGATCAGGGACGGAAGCCAAGAGTCCCCCGAGATCGCCTAGGACAAACTAGCAGGTTTTATGCTATTTTATCCACATGCCCGGAGCAGCATTCAACCAGCTGGCAGATCTCGCGGCCGATCAGTATGGCTTCGTGAGCCAGCAGGATGCCCGCAAGCTGGGCATCCAACCGATGACGCTGGTGCGGATGTCCGAGCATGGAACGCTCGATCGTCGGGGGCACGGGCTATACCGCTTGCGTTATTTCCCCGTGTCCAGGTTTGACTCCTATATGGAGGCGACGCTGTGGCCCAGGGGCACGCGTGGTGTGCTCTCCCATGAGACCGCTCTTGATCTGTATGAGCTGAGCGACGTCAATCCGAGCAAGATCCACTTCACGGTGCCGCGAGCCCATCGGATTCGCCGTGAGATCCCCGCGCTGTATCGGATCCATCACGAGAACCTCGCCGATGCGGATGTGACCTTCTATGAGGGGATCCCGATCGTGACCCCGGCACATGCGATTCGCCAGAGCCACGCTGCCCA
Organism: uncultured Solirubrobacterales bacterium; assembly: GCA_963813745.1. Taxonomy (GTDB): domain Bacteria; phylum Actinomycetota; class Thermoleophilia; order Solirubrobacterales; family Solirubrobacteraceae; genus Palsa-744. The sequence continues at coordinate 22,389 of CAWEZW010000002.1, read as the reverse complement.
TCTCGGTGAAGCGCTGATCGGCCAGGCCATCGATCACGGTGTGAGCAACGGCAGGCTGACCCGTAAGGAGGCCGCCCAGCTGCGCCGGGAAATGGGCGTGAGGGCGGGTTCGGGGATGCGCCGGTGAGCGACGATTTCAAACCGCCCAAGCGCACGCCGAGCAGGCACAGCCATCTGGAACGGCTGCTCGGCGACTACTCGAAAGCTCACGGCATCGCTCCTGATCGGATGCGCCGGTGGATATCGACGATGACGTTGATCGGCGCGCTCGACAGGGTCCGGGATGAGCAGGAGCCCCGCTTCCTAGTCAAGGGTGGCGTCTCGATGGAGCTGCGCCTGGGCCTGGGCGCACGCAGCACCCAGGACGTCGACTTCGTCTTCCGCGGCAGGACCTCGGAGCTCCTCGACGCTCTGCAGGCAGCTTTCGAGCGTCCCTACAGCGGTTTTGAGTTCCGTCGCAAGGGCGAGCCGGAAGAGATCCGCGATACCGGCTCCAAACGCCTCGCGTTTGCGGTGAGCTTCCAGGGTCGAGGTTGGCAAACGCTGACTGCTGAGATCGGGCGGCCGGAGGCCGACGAGAGCGATCTCGTCCCGTCGGCGATCAGCCTCGCCGATTTCAAGCTGGACAGCCCGGAGATGGTCACATGCCTGTCGTTGCGCTACCAGATCGCTCAGAAGATCCATGCGGTCACCGAGGAGCCGGCCGACGGCCGGCCCAACCTGCGCTACTGGGATCTGATCGACCTGATCCTGCTGCGAGCGCTGCTCGAAGAAGACCTCTCGCGTGTCCGGGAGGCCTGCGTCCAGACCTTCGAGAGCCGGAAAACACATAGTTGGCCTCCCGATCTCCTCGTCCCCGATGCCTGGGAGCAACCGTACAAGGCGGAGGCCGAGAAGCTGAAGTTCACACCAACTGATGTCCACGAGGCCGCCGCCGAGATCCGCGCTTTCATCGCTGAGATCGACGCCGCAAAGATTTCAGGCTCTCCAAGGGTGATCGTAGGTGAACTCACGCGAGCTTCTGTTCGTGTGGGAGTGTGAGTGTGGTGGGTCCGCAGGTGAGGTGAACGAGCGCGAGCGCGGCGCGTGCTGAGTGGAACCCGTATGCGCGGCGGACGATCAGCTTGACGTTGTTGTTCATGGCCTCTGCGCGAGCGTTTGTGATCCCGAGTCGCCGGGCGGCGAGGATTCCTTCACGGTGCTTGCGGATCGTGCGGCCAAGGCGCACGAACGGCTTCAGGCGGCTACGGGAAAGGCGGCTGAGGAGGAGGTCGATCAGCTCGGCGACAGCATTGGGGGTGAGGCCGGGGGCGAAGATCGCGCGGACCATCTCCTTCATTGCCCAGGCGCGTGGGACGTTCCCGCCGGCGAGTTGTAGCGCGGTGAGCGTGTCGAGCTGGCGGTCGGTGAGATCGCCGGGGTTCTTCAGCAGCGACCAGCGGCTGTCCTTGAACTGCTTGGCGGCGGCTTGGTCGCCGGTGCGGCGCAGCTCGTTCCAGTGCTCGCGGCGGACCTCGTCCAGCGCCTTGGTCGCGAGTTGCACGACGTGAAAGTTGTCGATGCAGATGGTGGCTTGGGGGGCGTGCTCGCGGACCGACTTGGCGTACCCCTCGCCCATGTCCATCGAGACCGCTCTCAGCTTGCAGGCGCGCTCGCCGATCTGATGCTCGGCGTCGGCGGCTTCGGTGGGCTGCTCGGCTCCGATCTCGGCCGGTTGCGCTGGTTCTGGCGGTTCTGGCGGTTCTGGCGGGCGGTGGGGCTCGGGGTCGAGCTCTGCGAAGAACTCATCGGCGGCGGCCTTGCCCTTGCCCTCGCAGCCCCACACCACGCAGCGGCGCCGGTGATCGCCGATGATCGTCAGGTAGCGGTGGCCCTTTCGCCACGCGACCTCGTCGATCGAGATCTCAAACAGATCGTTGAGCCGGTCGCCGTCGATCAGCTCCTGCCCGACACGCTCGATGATCCGTCCGATCGTCTGCCAGTCGATCCGCGTCAGCCGGCAGGTGGCGGTCTTGTCGGTCTTGGTCGCAAGCCAGGCGACCAAGTCCTCGAAGTCGCGTGTGAACCGCGCGCCGTCGCGGGCGAACGGGACGCCCTCCACGTGCGCGCCGTGCTCGGGGCAACGAACCCGCCTGAGCCGGGCGTGAACCTCCAGCCGCCAGCGCCCGAGATCGAGATGGCGCCAGACCGAGTCGTGATGCTGTCTGCTCTCCCGATGGCGCGTGGAGTACGAGCACTTCGGGCAATGCAGGCGACGCCGGCGCAACGCGACCGTCACGACGACTCGATCAGGCTCGAAGCTGACCGAGCGGACCCACACCCCGGACAGGCATAACAGGCGGCAGAATGCAGTTGAGACGCGCATGGCGAAGACCTCCAACTCGGGGACGTAGAACACCCGCGAGCCTACGGTCTGACTCGTGCGCGTCTCCCAAGCCCCCAGCCGCACCCCGCACCGAGCGAAGAAAGCCCGCTCAGACGCTCAAACCCGACCCATCCAACAAGCCGGACTCACCTACGATCACCCACGGAGCCTCAGATTTCAGCGGAGGACAGACTTTGAGAGGCCATACCTGCCTGATCTCCGTCTACCCCACCCACCGAGCATCCAGAACCGCGAATTCAAACCCAACAAAACCAATAAATCCCAAAAATCAAATGCAGCAAGCTCACAAACAAACGTAACGCCATTCCCAAATTAGCGTAGCTATACCACCACCAGCCTCACTGAATCCCCACCGAGCCTCCACCAGCTTCATCCCGAGTCTCGAGCCCAGCCAAACAGCCTGCCATGGCCACCGGCGCCTGTGGTCATGGGTTGATCTGCCCCATGCGGTCGATCTCGCGAAGGGGTTGGGACGGGAACGTTGAGGGATGGGGATGAGGGGGTGGTTTTGGATGGGAGACAACAACACAAGCCGCCCGGAACAAAGGTGGGTGTCGCCGGTCAAAGATCTGGGAGGCTCGAGTCCGAGGATTCGGGACGGAGCTAGGAGTTCACCGAGATCGCCCTCCACTTGACACTGGCCCGGAGAACCTTGGTCATCTCCACTCGAGGGCGGGGAGCCCCTTGGGATGAGGAGGAACCTTCACGCCGCCGCGAGAGCAGGACCCCTCTCGGCCGCCGCGATCCGGCTTAGCAGCTCCTTTGTGTAAGGCCGCTTCGCGGTACGGTCGGCGAGACTCCTGAGAAGCGCCTGGACCCCATCGCCATTGAGGTAGTCCGCACAGGCGTGCGCCTCATCGCTGTCCTGGAACGGCAATAGGTAGCACGTGTCGTCGACCAGTGGTGGATGTCCATTTGGATCTGGGCCAAGCACGCGAAAAACAGGCGTCTTATAAAATCCCGAGATCACAACCTTGAATGGCGCCAGCGAATAGGCCCCCACTCCAAAAAGCATAAAATCTGACTTGTTGGAATAGATAGTTGACCTTCGCGCGCAAAACTTGTCTCTGTGTCTATCTAGGTAAGCGGCCAGCTTCGGCCACCGGTCCTCGAGGTCGGGCAGGGGACCTGAAAGGTCGTTTTGGTAGAGAGGAAACAGGCGACTTGCGTCTCGTCCGCTCGCTATGTCGGAGCTCTTGTAAAACCGTCGCAGCACGTCCTGCTCCACATCAACGCTTTCGCCGAGGCCGTTGACTATTGCTCCAGAGGAAGATCGTTTCAACTCGAGCACGCGTGAGAGGTCATGCTTGACGCCCTGTCTCCAGGCAAGCCCGGGATCGCCGTTTGCTTCGACAGATCGTGCCGTCTCGTAGATCGCCAGATCCTCGACGAAACGTCCGTCGACCAGGCCAGCGGTCACGTTTGGTTTCGCTCCGAGTCGTGGCGAGAGGTTGACGGTGTAGGTGGTGTCTTTGCCCTTCGGACGGTAGGTGACGCAGAACAGACCGGCCTCGACGGACGCCCCAAACCACCTGTGGGCATCTATGCTCGTAAAGGAGATGCATCTTGTACCCGGCGCGCCCAACAGGTTCCGTGCCATCTTCATCGCAACGGATCGCTTGAGCAGGAATGCCAGCCGTACCTCGGCCGCATCCTCGAGCGCGGCCATGAGCGTGAGGAGCACGGCCTCGGCGATGTCGAAGTTTGCCTTGCCGGTGAGAGCATCGAGACCGCGCAGGCCAAAGCGATTGTGCTTCACAGGTAGGTTGAGCTCAGCTCCGGCTGCCTGGGCCGCATTTGTCACCCACGGTGGATTTCCGATGGCGAGCACGGTTCGTCCGGCGGCTTCTCCTCCGATCTGCATTGCCGTCAGCTCGAACGCATTGGCCACCTCGATGCGGGCTGGCAGATCGAGGCCCTCCGCCACCCCTCGACACTCCTCGACATATGACTGATTGATGTCGAAAGCGACCCAGGGTATCCGTCGGGCGACCGCTGGCACGGTGGCAAGGAAAGCACCACATCCCACCGTCGGCTCAACGCAGAGATCCACGGCTGTCAGGTCGATGTCGCTCCATATCAGCGATGCCAAGTCCGTTGGGGTTTGGAAGTCCCCAAACGGATCCGGTGTCTGAGCTGAACCTTGACCCACGGGCTAAATGATCTCGTCGATACCGACGATGCCGCCCGCGACGACTCGCCCGTATTGAAGCCGCCACTGAAGAGCATTGGAAATGGTCAGATGGCCTTGCTCCGGGGGATTCTCAAGTAGCCATTGAGCGTACTCGTACAGGGACGACTCATCTGCAGGAATGTTCTTCTCGGCAAGGAACGCAAACACATCATCAGCGTTGCCATGCTCATCTAGGATCAACCTACGCAACCCCTGCGTGGTTGTAAAGTCGCCCGTCAGTCTCGCTGGGATCCGTCGGACGGCGCGGAACTCCACCGAACACTCGCCTGCCTCGTCGAGCTTGTCATAGACGAACAGGATGAGATCATATCCCAGGCCCTCGATCTTTTGCCTAAAACTCGCAAAGGGCGATGATGATTGCGGCTGTCGTATGGACGTGACCTTGATATCAGTATTAAGGCTGGGGAGGTCAATACCTCGTGCCGCGTTGCCCTCGTCCTCCTGAATGACGCCGTCTTCCAACAGCCGGAGCTTGAACGCGGTCTCGATATACGTTCCTACCGCCTTTCCGTCGGTCACTCCCAGCAGGGCCTCGTGCTTGATCTTTGAGAAATCTTCCGCAAAAGAGCGCGCCTGCGTCAAGAGCACCTCGGGACCGGAGACCATGACGGCCAACCTAGCATCAGCGCCGGACCGGAATGCCTCCTCCTGGCTCCGGATGGCGATTCTGTTCGTTGGCAGTGGCGACTCTAGATGAAGAGAGAGATTCTGAGATAGCATCATGTCGACTTTCCTTCCACTCCTGGGCTGCACGGGACACGCTCGTGCCGGTTTGTAGCGCCCCGGTGCTATCTAAGACCTGGGAACACTTGAATCGATCGCGTACTGCGGAGTTCGATTCGTGCGGGCCACCTTAGGCCGAACATGGGACGGAACGCTCGATCCAGCACGCCATGTCGCCAATGACGCCTGGCGATCCACGAGTTGCCCGCCCGGGACGAGCCAGAGGATTGAAAGACAGGCGCAGCGCAGAACAGTAGGCTGAGCCCCGCATGTCAGCGACAGATCCGGGCCCTAGAGACCATCTTGTTACTCGTGCACTGCGGGCGATGCTCGACCAGGTCGAGGCGGAGCTTCGTCTGGAAGAGTCGCTCGATCCAGCTGAGGGTCCCGAGCGCTTGGCCCGCCACGCGATGGAGCAGATCCGCCGCGATCTCGCTGCGGAGGAGTCATCCGACACGCAGGCAAGTCGCGTCAACGCGCTTCTTGGTGATCTCGCCGATGGCGATGCTGAGGATTCCCAGCTGGAGATCCCACCGCAGGTCCTGCTCGGCATCAGGGCGCGGTCTCCCCTCGGCGATCCGCTCCCACTCCCCATCGCTCCGGCAACTCCTCTGAGCCAGAGCGATCTGCTGATCAACGCTGAGGGACAGCCAAACATCGGCTCCGAGCTACGAGCCGAGCTCGCAAGCGCCGAGTCAGTCGACCTGATCTGCGCGTTCGTGATCTGGTCGGGGGTACGACATCTTCGCGATGCGCTGGCGGACGTTGTCGGCCGTGGGGGCCGGATCCGTGTCGTCACAACTACGTACATGGGCGCGACTGAGAAGCGCGCTGTCGATGAGCTGGTCTCCCTTGGCGCAGAGGTCCGTGTGGCGTTCGACGCGCGGACCACGAAGCTGCACGCAAAGGCATGGTTGCTCGAGCGAGTTTCTGGTTTGAGTACGGCTTTTGTGGGATCTTCAAATCTGTCGCATACCGCTCTCTTTGATGGTCTGGAGTGGAATGTCCGTCTGTCTGAAGTTGACGCCCTGCATGTTGTCGAGCGCGTGCGGATGTCATTTGAGAGTCACTGGGCCTCAGAACACTTTGAGACATACGACCCTGCGGTCAACGGCGAGGCGCTCGAAGACGCGCTGCGCGAGCACAATCGCCGCTCGCTCGGTGAGGCCTCGACAATCTCGTTCGCCAACCTCGATGTCCGTCCGTATCCGCATCAGCGACGCATGCTTGAGGTGCTGGTCGTAGAGCGAGAGCGTCACGACCGGCACCGTAACCTTGTGGTTGCAGCGACTGGCACCGGTAAGACAGTGGTCGCCGCGCTTGACTATCGTCAGCTGCTCGAGCGTTCGAGCCAGGATCTCTCGCTGCTGTTCGTCGCGCACCGTGAGGAGATTCTGGATCAGTCACTCGCGACATACCGCGCGGTTCTGCGCGACGGCGCCTTTGGCGAGAAGCACGGCGGCGGACGGATCTCTGAGGGCCGACACGTGTTTGCGATGATCCAATCATTGAGCGAAGTACAGCTGGAGCGGATCGCTCCGGACGCGTTCGACGTGGTCGTGGTCGACGAGTTCCATCACGCGGCTGCAGCAACGTATGACCGCCTGCTGAAGCATCTGCAGCCTCAGGAGTTGCTTGGTCTTACCGCAACGCCTGAGCGGATGGACGGGCGTGATGTCACCGAGTGGTTTGATCATCGGGTCGCGGTTGAGCTCCGTTTGTGGGAAGCGATCGACCAGGGCTTCCTCGTTCCGTTTCAGTACTTCGGCGTTGCCGACGGCATCGACTATCGCGAGTTGACGTGGAGGCGAGGAGGCTATGTCGTCGAGGACTTGAGCAACCTCTTTACCAACGATGACCGGCGGGTGAGCAAGCTGCTCGAGGCCATTAAACAGATCGTCCTCGATCCAGGGTCGATGAGGGCGCTTGGGTTCTGTGAGCCATCCTGGGTTTGACGGAGACTTGATCTGACCCGGGTTTAGTGGAGTCGCGTTTCTGGAATCCTCCGGCGTTCAGCGAGGAGGAAGCTATGCCCAGCAGGTATCCAGTCGAGGTGCGTAGGCAGGTCGTGGAGCTCGCGAGATCGGGCACGCGGGTCTGCGCAGCTCGCCGAGACGTTCGGGATGAGCGAGGCCGTGATCTATGGCTGGCTGAAGCAGGAGCGCATCGACCGCGGTGAGGCGCCGGGGTTGAGCACCGAGGGGCAGATGGAGCTGGCGGCCGCGAAGCGCCGAATCCGCCAGCTCGAGACCGAACTCGCGGTCTCCAGGAAGGTCAACGAGGTGTTCCTCGAGCAGAACCTGCCCCCAAAAGCCTCTTCCCGGTGATCGCTTCCCTGACCGGGCAGGGATTCGACGTGCAGAGGGCCTGCCTGATGCTCGGCGTGTCCGACTCGGGCTACTACGACTGGAAGGTGCGCCCGCCGTCAGCGAGGACGCTCAGACACACCTGGCTCGCCGGTGAGATCGCGCAGGTCCACAAAGACTCCGGCGGCACCTACGGGACGCTGCGCGTCACCGCTGAGCTCAGATACGGCCGCGGCATCCACGTCGGCAAGGAACAGGTGCACCTGCTGATGAGACGCCTCGGGATCTACGGGCTACCGAAACGCCGGCTGCCAAGCGGCGCGAGGGTCGGCGAAGGCCAGCTCGCTGGACCTCGTGCGCCGACGCTTCACTGCCGATGGGCCTGACCGGCTGTGGATGACCGACATCACCGAGCACCCAACGCGGGAGGGCAAGATCTACTGCTGCGCGGTGATCGATGCGTTCTCACGCATGGTCGTCGGCTGGTCGATCGACAGCCGCCAGACCGGTCTCCTGGTCACCAACGCGCTCGGCATGGCACTGAGACGCAGGACACCGAGAGAGGGAGGAATCATTCACTCCGACCAGGGCGTGCAATTCGCATCCTGGGTCTTCAGCCAGAAGGTCACAGAAGCCGGCCTCGCTCCATCCGTCGGCGCTGTCGGCGCCCCGTTCGATAATGCGATGGTCGAGTCGTTCTGGGCCCGCATGCAGGTCGAGCTACTCAACCGCCGAACGTGGAAGACACGCGTCGAGCTCGCCACCGCGATCCACGACTACATCGAGATCTGGCACAACACCCGCAGACGCCACAGCGCCCTGAGACATGCTCACACCCACCGAATTCGAGAACCAACACCAACAACAACAGCCCGCCGCCTGATTCCAGATCGCCGACTCCAAGAAACCCGGGTCAGATCAAAGTCTCCGTCAAACCCAGGATGGCTCATTTCCGTTTTACGATTGGCCTTTGTCCTGCGACCGGGTGTGTCGTCCTGCATTTCCTCCCACTCCGAGTAGATGGTCGACCTATCTTCCTTCTGTCGGACTTCCCCCACGAGCGGGACGCTGGCCTGCCATAGCACCTCGACGTAGATCCCCAAGAGCTGGGCCGCGAGGTTCCGATCCAGCAGATTCCTGTTGTAGAGGACCGCGACCTCCTCGATCAGGTTCGGCAGCATCAAGCTCGGAAGCTGATCGGCGAGATCAAGAGAATCGAAGTCCGCATACGTGTGGTCTTTCCAGTACTTCCTGTAATCGGCGGATGCACGAAGCAGGCTGGGGTCGTTGAAGCGGTCGGCGTATTCGTAGACTCGCCCACGACGAGCATTTGCGCGGCTAAGCCTGAGCTGCGCAAACGCCCCTATCAGTGCCAGCACGCCGCCAATGGCGATCACGAACTGTGCGATGTCCCCCCAACCGTTTAGCGAAAGTGCAGATATCACCACCGGTCAAGCCTAAACCCTGCAAACCGATAATCAAAACATGGGCATAGGCTTGCCGACGAACCGATGCTATCCTTGAAAGTCATGGACCCGATCCTGATCAAATAGCCTAAGCTAGCCCAGCGAAGCGAGAAAGCCGGGGTCGGCGTCGGGGTCAGGCGCCGGCTCGGGAAGCGCGGCAACCGTGATGCCGAGCTCTCCGATCGACGGCAGGTCGGAGACGTCGCCGACCGATACCGGTTGTGCTTCACGCGCGATCAGGCGCAGAACTCTCTGGTAGGCGCTCGGCTCACTGCGGATGAATGCTGCAGGGGAGATGCCTCCCAAGCCGATATGAGGCGCGAGCAGCCACTCGCCCACCAGCTTCTCACGTGGCAGATAGCGGGCCACCTGCTCTGCTATCGCGCAGATTGAGCCATCCTGTCGCCCGAAACAAAGGTGAGTGTCGCCGGTCACAAAGCTGGGAGGATCGAGCCGGAGGATCAGGAACAGGCCTGGGGGCGGCCGAGGTCGCTGTGTCAGGGCCGTCTCCGCTGAGATCTAGAGTTGGAGCACCATGCACTCGATCGAATCCAGCCGGAGCGCCGCAGACGTCCACGAATTGACCCTCTCCGACAAGCGCTACCCCGCTCGCCTCCGTAACCTCTCGGACCCGCCGCCCCTGCTGTACGTGCGAGGCGACGTCGAACTGCTCGCTCGTGAGCGGCTGGTCGCTGTCGTCGGCACGCGCGAGCCGACGGTCTTCGGGACCTCGGCGGCAGAGGAGCTTGACGGGCGCGCTGGCGGATGGCTGGGTGGGGAATCGTCAGTGGATTGGCCAAGGGCATCGACACGATCGCCCATCGCACTGGCGCTCGAGCACGGCGCGCCGACGATCGCGGTGATGGGCGGCGGACTGGACCGTGTTTATCCGGCCGAGAACAAGGGCTTGGCCGCCCAGATCATCGATTCCGGCGGGGCGTTGATCTCAGAGCAGCCTTTCGGCGAGCAGGCTCGCCCGCAGCACCTGATTGCGCGCGACCGTTTGCAGAGCGGCCTGTCGGTCGCCGTGGTCGTCGCCCAGAGCGGTGTGAGGAGCGGCACGATGCACACCGTGCGCTTCGCGGCCACCCAGGGGCGCCCGTTGTTCTGCCCGGTTCCGCACAACGAGAACGCCGCCAGCGAGGGCCTGCGAGTGTTGCTGGAGAAGTCCCGCGCGCGAGCTGTGCTCGATCCTGCCGGCGTGGCGGGGCGCGAAGGCGCTGTGTGAGCGCCTGGGAGATCAGCCGCTGGCCCGTCCGGTGACCCGCGACGGGCTGGAGGAGTTTGTGCAGGCCGTGGAGCGGTCGATAGAGGTCGAGTAGGTATGACCAACAAAAACCAATAAATCCCAAAAACAAATGCAGCAAGCTCACAAGCAAACGTAAGACCATTCCCAACGTAGCGTAGCCATATCCCCACCCCCCTTGGACGAATCGCTAAGCATTGATCCAGGCGATGCGCCTGTTTCCCCCTCGAGCTCTCGAGCCCAGGCAAAGAGGTCGATGGGCGCCGGTGGCAGTGGTCATGGGCTGATCTGCCCCATGCGGTCGATCTCGCCAAGGGGTTGGGACGGGAACGTTGAGGGATGGGGATGAGGGGTGGTTTTGGATGGGAGACAACAACACCACCCGCCCGGAACAAAGGTGGGTGTCGCCGGTCAAAGAGCCGGGATGCTCGAGCCCGAGGATGAGGGACGGAAGCCAGCAGTCCGCTGAGATCGCCGTGGAGCAAGTCCTAGGCCCATTCGCCTCTGTGTGTGTCCCATTGTCCGTGGGCGCGTGAGGCGAGCACGGGATCGAGGAAGGCGGCGGCGCGGGTGAAGGCGGCGGAGAGGTCGGGCTCGATGTTGACGGTTTTTGCCAGGCGCTTGTAGGGATCGGCCCAAGTGGACGGGGGCGGCGGAAGGCTGGTGGGTAGTGGCTGGCGGGCGCGCTCCGCGAAGGTGCTCTCCAGGGCGTGGCGGAGATCGTCGGCTTTGATCGTGGCTGAGCGCTCGATCAGGAGGATGTCGACGAGGTCCTTTGGCCGGGTGCTGGGCCGGTTGGAGTTGTCCATAGGTGCGGGTGTAGGCGTGTACCTTCTCGGCGAGGTGCTGTGGGATCGGGATCGCGGGGAGCGCGAGTGGCGTCGATGCCGGCGAAGGACAGCGACTCTGAGGTGTGGATCGTGTCTGGTGTCCAGGAGATCCTGTCGCTGAATCCGATGTCCACGAGGAATTGCTCGAAGGTGCGTCCGGCGAGCTGGGCGGTGACGTGAAAGCGCACGGCAGAGAACTCGTCGGTGTCTTCGAGCTCGTCGGTTCTCGTGGCGGCGAACGTGAAGTAGTCGTCCAGCATGAGTTGCTGGGCGGCGGTGATGTCTGCGATCGCGGCCTGCTCGTCGTCGTCGCGTCCGAGGTCGATGTCCTTGGTGGAGCGGGTGGCGATGGCGAGGCGGAAGTTCAGTGCGAGCGCGCCCTTGAGCACCCAGCGGTCGGGTGCCACGACGAGCAGGCGGCGCAGGAACAGCTCGAACGCCACGCGCTTGCGCAGCCTTGCCAGCCCGAGGCCGGTGCTGGCGGCTTCGTTCTTCAGGCGCTCCTCGAGCGCCTGGCGGAACGCGGCGGCGCTCGTGTACTTCATCGGTGCGTCTCGGCTGGTGAGGATGGCTTCGATTGTGTGCTTTGTGGCGGGCTCGGCTTCTTCTTGTAGTTGCTCGCGCGTGAGCAGTCCTCGGCGCAGAGCCTGTCTGACCGCCATCGAGAGCTGCTCGGGCTGGAGGCGGTCGGCGACATCGAGCAGCGTTCGCGCCGGCGCGGTGAGGGGCAGGCCATCGCGCCAGACGGTCGCTACCTCTTCGCCGTCAGGACGGGTATGGACGATGACGCCCGGAGGCCGGCGCAGGCCGCGGTGCCGGCGCGGGACGAGCAGGTGCACGCCATCCGGGATGTTGTCGCTGAGGTCCAGCAGCGCGAGGGCGCTCTCGTGGGAGAGCAGCGCATCGGCGGCACCCACGGCCATCCATGCCTCACGCATTCGTCGTGCTCGTCGCTTGGGAACCCTTGGATGCGGTACAGCCCGCGGCGATACGCGCTGAAAGCGCCCGCGGCGCAGGTGATGGTCCAGCAGCTGGCGGCTGACCGCGTGCGCGCGGGCCTGGCCGGCGGTGAAGTAACCGCCCTGTTGGTAGGCCTCGGCTTCGAGTCCCCGCATGTCAGGTTGTCCGGTGTCAGGCATAAGACAAGTATAGCTTGACCTGCGCGGACGCATAAAGGGCATCGGATGCTCGCTCGCCGATGGCCGCGGCTCGACCCCCAAGCTGGACGTTCCCGTCTCGAGACGACTGTTGGGTGGGAGGATTAGTATCTCTGGGATGTTGGCTCGCGTAGTGATGGCGTGATGGGATCCGCGGCTGCTCCACTCACGCGGGAGGCCGGCAGTCTGCCGTTCCCCGACAAGCCCCCGGGGACCGTCAACGAGGAGATGCCCTTCGACCACATCGTGGTCGTGATGATGGAGAACCACTCCTTCGACAACCTGCTCGGAGAACTCCACCGCACTCGGGAGGACGTCGAGGGTCTCAAATTCAACGCCGACGGGGAAGCGACGAACAGCAATCCGACCGTCAAAGGCGGGCCATCTGACGTCACGGCGTACCGCCTCAAAGACACCAGCCAGGCGAAAAACATCACCCAGAGCTGGAAGGCCACGCACGAACAGATCAATGGTGGCGCGATGAACGGCTTCGTCAGCTCCGAGAAGGGCGCAAGCGAGGCGATGGGCTACTACACACCCGACGTCCTGCCGTTCGCGTACTCGCTCGCGAACACTTACACGCTCGCCAACCAGTGGTTCTGCTCTGTTCCCGGCCCGACCTATCCAAACCGCCGCTTCCTGCTGGCAGGCACCGCGTTCGGCGGGACCGCCACCGGCCTCGGAACGCTCCTGGATCGTCCGCCCCCGAACGGCACGATCTTCGATCACCTCTCGAACCAGAACATCAGCTGGGCGAACTACTTCACAGACATCCCGATGACGATCGTGATCCCCCCCATCATCCTCAAGCATCTTCGATCATCACCATCGCATCAGTAGATTCTTCGCACGACTGTGAAGCGGGCAGCCTGCCGCGGTCAGCTTCGTGGACCCCGCAATCGGCGCGCTGTCCTCGATCGCCTCCGCAGTCGCCGCGCTGCCATCAGATCGTCAAGGACACACTAGGTTCTTGGGCGCCAACTTCGACCCCCTCCAGCCGAGACCGAGGAGGACCCGGACGACATGTACTACGGGGAGAAATGGGCTCACGAAATCGTCGAAGCCGTCGTCCGCTCCCCGGCCTGGCCCCGAACACTGCTCGATCTACACCTACGACGAGCACGGCGGCTACTACGACCACGTCGCGCCGCCGCCGGCGATCGCGCCTGATGACATCCCGCCGAAGCTTCAAGAGGTGACCCCTCGGGCGGCTACGGCATCTACGGACCGCGAGTTCCGGCCATCGTCGTCTCGCCGTACTCCAAGCCCGGCGGCGTCAGCGACGTCCCCTGTGACCACACCTCGATCCTCGCGACGATCGAGCACAAGTGGAACCTCCCCGCGCTGACCAACCGCGACGCCAACGCCAACACCGTCATGGACTTCCTCGACACGAGCCAGCCGCCCCGACTGGACCCGCCACCGCTCACCGCCCCGTCCGAAACGGGGCCCTCAGGGCCCGTCAGCAAGACCGTCTGACCTGGGCAACAGAACGGTGCGTGTCACCAAACCCAACAAAAACCAATAAATCCCAAAAATCAAATGCAGCAAGCTCACAAGCAAACGTAACGCCATTCCCAAATTAGCGTAGCCATACCCCCACCAGCCTCACTGAATCCTTAACCCAATCCACTAATCCCAAGCACCTGGGTGTCGCCGGTCAAAGAGCTGGGATGCTCGAGCCAGGGGATCAGAGTCCGATCTGGGACCTCGGGAGGAATGGGGTTAGCCGTGCTTGTACTACACGACGCGCTCTACGACACTCAATATGGCCAGTGCTGCCGTCAATAGCAACAGTTCCGGACTCCGGTTCACGCCAACGGCGATAGCCGCGGCTCGGGACTCTTCAATTTGTCAAAAACCGTCAGGGCCATTCCTGCTCGGCCCAGGTGCTGCGGGTGCTGCTTTGCCTCACGGTGCTGCCCTGCGGTGCCGCGGCGGTCGCGCCTGAGTCCCGTTCCCGCGCTCCTTCTCGAGGAGCCTCCGTGGGTTCTCAGATCAGACCAGCGAGCACCGCCAACCAATGTAGCCGAGCTCGGCGATGGAACGCTCGATCGCGACCACAAACTTCTCAAGCTTGAGCAAGAACCCCAATATTTCCGGGCCGCCCGTCAAAAAACCTGGCGCCAAAACGCTCACCGCCCACGTCTAACCACCCCCGGTCCGCCCCGGCCACCCACCGCGATATCAAACCCAACAAAAACCAATAAATCAAAAAATCAAATGCAGCAAGCCCACAAGCAAATGTAATTCTATTTCCAAGTTAGCGTAGCTATATCGCCACCTGCTTCACTAAATCCCTAGCCCAACCCGCTAATCCCAAGCATCCGCCCGCCGTTGATCTCAGCGACACGCCTGTTTCCCCCTCAAGCTCTCGAGCCCAGGCGAACAGGTCGCAAAGGCGCCGGTGGCAGCGCGTCATGGGTCGATCTGCCCCATGTGGTTCATCTCGCCAAGGGGTCGGAACGGGAACGTTGAGGAATGGGGATCAGGGGTGGTTTTGGATGGGAGACAACAACACCACCCGCCCGAAACGGAGGTGAGTGTCGCCGGTCAAAGAGCTGGGATGCTCGAGCCCAAGGATTAGGGACGAAGCCAGGAGTCCGCTGAGATCGCTGGGGAGCCGGCAGGGTGAGACCTCAACCCGCGGCCAGCAGTACCGCAGCTGTGTCTGTCTGGTAGGAGGCGATCGAGTTTTTGCCTCGCGCTCGTGCGCTGAGGAGCTTGGGTGGGCGTTGGTGTGGGTGGACGTCGATCGCGAACTCGATGTCGAATGTCTGCGCCAGGCGCGCGAGGGTGTCGATCGTGGGGTTGTGTTCGCCGGCCTCGAGGCGCGTGACTTGTGGCTGGGTCATTCCCAGCTGCTTTGCTAGACCTCGTTGGGAGAGGCTATGCTCGATGCGGTAGGCGAGCACCTTCAGTGCGACGGCCCGTGCGATCGCGGTTCGGTCCCACTCGCGCTTGAAGTCGGGATCGCGCAGCTCCTCGGCTAGGACTTGCTCGCTTGTCTTGAGGTCGGTGAGTTTCACGCGGTTTCCTTTGGTCTCGCCGAAATGATAGCAATTCTTGTTATCAGGCGAGAATGACAGCCTACCGCCAGATACTTCGCTATCAGATGAACTAATGGCTCGCGATCCTCGGGCGTGTTGGATGGGAGACCACCACGCCAGTCGTCTCTGCCGCCGCCTCGGGAGCTACACGATACCGGTATGCGCTTGGAACTCCGCATCGCGATGGTCGTTGTTTGAACCACGGTTCGCTGGAGATCCGCGTGGGTCGACGGAAGCACGCGGAGAAGCCGCCAGAGTGGGAGGCAGCACAGGTCCGGCTACCCTTCCTGCCGGGATGTCATTCTCACAACGAGAACTTTTCAGCGAAGGGCACCTTGAGCCGACGCTTGATGCCCTCCGAAAGAAGCTGGTCCACGAAGTCGACAGCGCCGAGAAGAACTACGCGACCAACGTCGATGAGGACGAGTGGGTTGCCTACCTCGTGAGCAAACTACGCGTGGAGCCGTTTCGGCTGCACAACGACCGCCGCGAATTCGAAGACCTGGGCGAGCGCAAGGTTGACGTTCGCAACACCCCGGGCCGGCTCATCAGGGACCCCTCCCGGCCGGCACTCGTCGACGGCTACGCCGTCAGGTTGAACGTCCCGTTCGATGGCGAGCCCGATCTCCTGCAGCTGAATCCGAACCTGTTCGGAGGGACGATGCCCGTCGCGGGCGTCGAGGGGAGCCTCGTCTACACGGAGTATCAGTGGCCCACGGATGTACCTCGGCCGGACCTCGACGGGATGGCCGACCGACTAGGCGAACGCATCGAGACGTTCCTCACCAAGGCCAACGACCTGGTCGAGACGTTCAATAGCGAACTCGATCCGCTCGCTCGCCAAGCCATCCAGCGGCGCCGCGAGCGCCTGCGTGAGACCCAGAGCCAGCTCAGCACGCTGCGCACACCAATTCGGCGACGCGGCGACGCTCCGACAACGTACGCCCCACCAGGCATCCAGCGGCGCCCCGCTCCTGTGCCCCCGTCGACCGCGACGACGGTGTCCGAGCCTGTGCTCATCGACGCGTTCTACGAGCACATCGTTACTGTCGTCAGGGCGTGGGGCAGGGCGATCGAGCGCACGCCAGCCCCGTACCGTGAGGCCGAAGAGGAAACGCTACGCGACGCCCTACTGCCGATGCTGAACAGCCACTACGAAGGCGGCGCGACCGGCGAGACTTTCAACCTCAACGGGAAGATAGACGTGCTGATCCGGGTGGAGGACCGGACGGTCTTTATCGGGGAGTGCAAGTGGTGGAGCGGCCCCAAGGCGCTTGGCGAAGCGCTCGACCAGCTCTTCTCGTACGCGACTTGGCGCGACACGAAGCTGGCGCTGCTTTTCTTCGTCAAGAACAAGGACATCACAGGCGTCATCGAGAAGACGCGGGAGCTCCTGGGCGCCGGCGAGCGATTCATCGCGTGGGCGGACGCAGGCGGCGACCACGACCTCCGCTGCCTGATGAAATGGCCCGGTGATACGGGCATCACAGCGACGCTGCACGTGTTCTTCTTCCATCTCCCGCAAACCCCATAACGAAAGTCGCCGTGATAACGGTTTAGATGTGCTGGTGTACGAACCGTTCCCGCGATGTTGCTTGACGCTTGCCGGACACTCCAGGTGAGCATTGGCCGCTCGTTGCGCGGCAGGTCTCAACGCCATGCTTCAAGCGAGCAAGCATGGGATCAAGAGCGTGGTCGAACTCCGACGTAATCTGCGCCGCGCGAACATGGACAGCCCACATAAACACCGCGTCAGCAGTACGTGGGAAGCCAATAAAGGCCACCACCAGAATGATCGCCACGAGCCGCGGGAACATCCGGCCAGCGAGCGAGAGCCAATCAAAGGGATCCATAATGTTTTCCATTCTTCAACCGGGATCGACTAGACGTCTGCGCCCTAGAACGTAGGAAGATCGTCGAGATTGTCGGCTTCAGTTTCGTCCGCGTCGGTACGGATGAACTTCTCGCCGTGAACGGTGATGATCCCCACGTCAGCGCCACGAGTCAATCTTCCTGGTTCGCCTTTGATACCCGTAACAAAGGTAACTCCTTCTTCGAGAAGTGCCACTACGCTAGGTCTGGAGACTTCTTTTGCTTCCCCGAGCGCGTCGCCGTTGTCGAGTCCAGCCATCACCTTTTCGATGTGTGTTTTGGCTGTGTGTTGTATCTCACCTGCGTAATTACGTAGTCTGCCCATTTGCTCGCCATGTTGTCTTCCTCCTAAATGATAGATCGGTTGTGTGGTCAGGTGACGAGAGCGAGTGCGACAACGCTTCCACCGGATCCGCTTCCCGCCGCGACGAGCCACTTGCCAGCTCCGAGTGCCTTGAGCAGTAGTGCGAGAAAAAAGGTGGCGACAGCTGCGAGTGCTGCTCGTCCCAGCTCCTTTGGAAAGTCGATCTTGTCCATGGGTCTTTAGTCCTGTGTTGTGATTGATGGTTGTGGGATGCGGCGACCTGTCATGACGTTGCCTCTAGCGCGAGAAGAATTGCTTTACACGCTTCCATCGCCCGCGCTTCCTTCCACCCTTCGGCTCGGCTCGGCCGTCATCGGGTTCATCCCCCGTCCGCTCGAGCGGCGCCGTCGCGCTGGCCGCCGGAGGTACCCAGCCTTCCCGCGCCCGCTCGCGGAGCGCCTCCACTTCCGCCTTGCTCATGTGCGCCGCCCACCGCACTTTGCTCCCGTGAATCCAGTAGTGCGATTCGCATGGGAAGTCCCAATTCCCGACCGACGGGCACAACCAGATCGCCTCCCCGTCAAAGGTCAGCCGCCAGCGATTCGGTTTCAGCGGCGTATACACCTGATTCCTGCACCCACAGCAACACAGGTGCGCTACCGCGCCGAACTCAAGCGATATGTACAGCACCCCCTCCTCCAGCTCGTCCGGCAGCGACACCACGAACTCGTGCTCGAGCTCCGACACCCGGCTCATTCCTGCTCCTCCTCGTTCGTGATCTCGTTGTCCACAATCGCGTACAGGCTGTGGTGCTCGTGTCCCAGGTCCGCGTAGAAGCCGGCGAGCTTCTTCCACTTGATCACCGCGAGCGTTGCATTGAGCATGTTCAGGTCAGCAACCTGAATGTTCCGTTCGTAGTCGTCCGGCGCCGCCGTCTCGAACGGGATCCTCTTCCGTGCACCCCGGTAGCTCTGCGTGCTTGTCGTGCTCCGCACAAGCCCCGCGAGCCCCCCTTCACCGCGATACACCCCCAAACCGGTGTCGACGAAGGCGACCCCCCACTCCTCCAGCTGCTCGACGAGCATCTTCCGCGCCGGCCCATCGTCGACGCAGATAAACACAAAGGTCATGCCGCGCAGTTCGGCGACGTTCCCCTCCTCCACGTAGCAGTCGTGCACCGTGACCCCGAGCTTCATCCGCGAGTACACCCCCGCCCAGTACTCCACCTTCTGCGGCACCTCTTCCAACGCCGCTTTGCTCGGCGCGCCCGGTCCGCGAAAGGCGTTGTGCTGAACAAACCGATCCCCGTCCCACAGGTGGATCTCCTTCACGTGCGTCTTCGCGACCAGGTCGAGCACGTACGATCCCGTCCCGCCCAACCCGATAATCGCGACCTTCTCGTTGCGCAACTTCTCCGAATAAGCCGTGATCTCCACTCTCGTTGAAGCCGTGTCGCCGTACACGAAACGAGGATCCTCCTCGTCATCCTCATAGACCGGAAACACCAGGGCAGTGGCCTGCGGGTCCAGGTCCCTCGCGTGCCTCCCCAGCAGGGAGACATACGTCCGCACCTTGTGGTGGTAGTCCTCGTACCCGCCCTGCGGTTTCTGCGAGAACATGTGGTCGACCTCGAGATCCTCAGCCAGCGTTCGCCGACCGCTCGAGTTGATCAAGCCCAGCGACCGCCCGTCAGCGTCGCACGGCGTCTCCCCCTCAAAAAAGATTTCGTGCGTCCCGGGCTTCACGGTCACCTCGCCACTGAGCTCCAGCGTGCTCACGAGCCGGCCGTACGCCACCTCCTTCGCAGGTGTGACGTACGGCACGTGCTCGATCACGAGATGATCCGCGATCCACCTGACCGCGTAACCGTCCTCGCGCAGCCTGACCAGGTCCGCGCTAAGACTTATCCGTCGGTGTGACATCGAAAATCGTCCCGTCTTTGATCTCGACTGCTTCTCCGGGCATCAGTTCGCCCTTGTGCTTCTTCCCGGCCGCTTTCCTGTAATCCACCGTGTATTCGTAGTTCGGCCCGCTCGGCAAGGGCTGCGCCAGTTCGACGACTTTGTCGAAGGTCAGCTCCCTTTCGCTGACCTCCTTCTCTTTCGTGTTCACGACGATCTTGAACACACGAGGCCTGGCCAGGAAGACTGCCTGATCGCTGACGGTGATCTCGTCGTTGTCGCCGATCTTGCGCTCTTTTTTGTCGCCGTGGGCCTCCTCGATCAGCTCGAAGTCCAGCTGGATCTCGACCCCTTGGTCGATCGCCGCCATCTTGATCTTCTCCCCGGTCACTTTGCGGGATGGCAGGCTGACCGGCTTGGCGTTGACGTGGACGGTGATCGGCTTCTTGCGGTCCTCGGCATCGGCGTCTTCGGGCTCAGGCTGGGACATCGGCTGTCTCCTTCTAGATGGCTGGGCGGGCTCTTTCCTTCAGCACGGTGTACACTAGCACACCGATCGGTGTGCTATAAAATGCTAGTACCGTGACACTAGAGCACCGCGTAGCGAGCTGACCGGTCTAGGGGCTATCGTCCATGGTTATGACGTTCGACTCTGAAGCGATCGGCCGGCGGGTGCGCGAGGAGCGCGAGAAGGCTGGGCTATCCCTCGCCCAGCTTGCCGACGCCTCTGGCCTTACCAAGGCGTATCTGGTACGGCTTGAGAACCAAGGCGGAAACCCATCGGTAGAGGTCATCGCTCAGATCGCCGAGGCTCTCGACCTGACCGCTGCCGATCTCCTGAGCGGGCCCGTCATCAGGTTCGTCGGCGACGAGGCCGACATCCCGCCGTCACTACGAGCATTTGCCGACGAGGCCCAGCCTCTCGAGCACCGACGTTAAGATGCTCGCCTCGATCAGATGGCGGGATGAGCATCCGCCGCAGACGGTCGAGCGTTGGCAGTACGTCTATAGATCGCTGCTCATGAGCCGAGAAATCGACAGGAACACGCAGATGCCGAGAAGAAATGAATGGCGTGAGCCGCTCGTGCGCAAATTGATTGAATCTAACGGCGGACGAGCACCTGAAGACATCATCGAGGCCTACGCCGACGCACGGCGCATCGCCGCCGGCGAGACCCAACTCCCCATCCGCCCTCACCTCGTTGCGAGCTTTCACGGGATCAAGCGGTGCCGGGCGCGACACAGCTTCGCCGGGCGTATCTACGCCGAGCCATCCGGACAGCTCGTGATGGACATCAACGAAACCGACTCCGACGAGCGCCAGCACTTCACCGAGGCGCACGAGTTTATCCACCCCGCATTCCCCGGGTTCGAGCTCGAACATCGCTACCGCCTCGACTCCACCATGGACCGACACGCCGAGAACCGCGAGGAGGAGTACCTTTGCGACCTAGGCGCGGCCGCACTACTGATGCCAGCGGAACTCGTTGCCGAGAACTACACGGTCCGCAACGGCTTCCAAGACGTCGAGCGGCTCAGCCAAGACGCCGCTGTCAGTATCGAGGCCGCCGCCAATCGGGTGATCGCGCTCGCCGACGAGCCGGCCGTGATGATCTGCCTGACATGGTCGCACAAGCCCGCCGACAGGTCGGCGCTACGCAAGGGCGCCGAAGTCCCCAAGCGCCTTCGGGTTCGCTATGCCGTAGCGAGCCACCTCAGCCTCTACATTCCGAAGTTCAAGAGCACGGACGACGGAAGCGTGTTCTGTCAAGCAGCTCTAGGCAAATCGATCGAGAGCGCGATCACGACACTCCCGGGTGTTGAGAATGCCGGCCTCTTTCGGGTCCAAGCGAAGCGATACGGAAGCGACGTCCTAGAGCGGGTGCTCGCGATCGCCAGGCCCACAGCCTGATACATGAGATTCTCAGTCGGCCCTGTAGCCGTAGGTATACGCTCGGCAAACAGGTCGCCTAGCAGCCGATCATGCTGGCAGCCACATCGTGGACGGTATGGACCTCCCGCTTTTTCCGGCGTCGCGCCAGCTCTCCGGCAACCTGTTGTTGGTCCTGGGTGGGAAGCTGGTCGAACGTTGGGCGGCGTTCGTCGCTGGGCAGCATGGTTATTAGCTCGAGGTTGATGACGGCCGGAGTAGCAGCCGCGAGTTGATCGCGTAGCTCGTCGGCCGAGTGCCCCTTGGCGTGTAGCGACGCGAGCATGCCCGTCGCTGCGAATGCGTAGTGCTCCGGTGGTAGATCCTCGAACAGCTTGCCTGCGAGTTCGCCGACCGGTCTGGCCCTCTCCGAAGTGCTCGACGAACTGCGGTACGAGCAGGGGCATCCAGACGACGAACACGTGAAGAAGTCTGCGGACGAACTCGAACTCATCGTCTGCCGCTGAATCGAACACGGCGCGGAGCTGGCCGGGAAGACGCAGGCCCGCTAGACGGAGGGTGTCCTCATCGAGCGGCATGACCGTCGCGAGGCCGCCGCCGCGTCCGGTGCGCAAGCCGAGCATGCGCCAAGAAGACCCGCATCGCCTTTTGCGCCGCGCGATTCCTCGTCCTCGTCGTTGAAGGCGAAGGCCAGCGCATAGGCGCACGCACGTGTCCGCTCGTCCATCGTCATTCGGGCGACCCGTGGGAGCGCGGCTTTGCCGCGCTTGCCGGCGAACTTGCGGGCGAGAACCTCGATCGCAGTCGATACATCGCCGGCGCCGTCAAGCTCACCGTGCCATTTCCCTCCCACGCATCAACAAACGCGCGGAGCGAGGCGCGAGCATCGGCTATGTGATCTTGGAGCCCTCGATCCAGGTGACTGTTCAGGCTGGGGTAGGTGTTGGTGGCTGGGCGGCGAATTTGGTTGTGTGGACCTGGGTCGGCCGTCTTATCGACAGCTCGCGGTCTTGGTGGTGGAGCAGACCATCAGATGATGTGAAAATAGTGGTGAGGTGGCGGG
>CAWEZW010000001.1:0-232170 GCA_963813745.1 uncultured Solirubrobacterales bacterium | reverse complement strand
GCTCGGGCCGGCTGTATGCTCCACCGGGTCATGTCCCGGTGGCACTTCCTGGCTACGGCGATCCTCGCGATGGTGCTGCTGGGGACGACGGCCCGTGGCGCGTCGAGTCGTGGCGAGTCTCGTGTCTCCGTGGAAATCACGCGTGCCGTGCTGGCCCCCTGGGAAGCGATCGCCAGCCAAAACGCTCCCGTCCTGTGTGCTGACTTCGTGCCAGCGGTCGCGGCTGAGCTCGTGCCCAAGGCTCGCCCAGGATCGACCTGCCAAGCCGCGGTCGAAGAAGCGCTCACCTCGGCAGCCACTGTCTATAAGCCATCGCTGGCTGGCGCAAAAGTGCAGGACATCGTCATTCACGGGGATCGCGCTTCGGCGGAGCTCGTGAGCATCAAGACCAAGGGCAAGCGGAACATCAAGTCGGTCGCATTTGACGCGACGTCGCTCAAGCTCGAAGAGATCGCGGGAAGGTGGCTGCTCGCCTCACCGGCGCTGCTGATTGCAGTCAAAGGCTGTGGAATTCCCCTACATAGGACTGGGTGCCCGCCGAATTCCAATGTATTGGCCCTCGCAATCGTGTCTTCTCCTGAAGAGCCGCCGCTACCATCCGTGCCCATGGCGGTGGGACGTGCCGGCGGCAAAGAGCTAAGCGACTTCAAGGCAGGGAGAACCGTCTACGCACAATCAGGCTGCGCGGCGTGCCACCGGATCGGCGATTACGGCAACGCGAGACCTGGCCCCAACCTGACCCATGTCGCCTCGAGACTGCCACGGCAGGCGATCGCCCGTACGCTCGTGAACCCGACGGCACCGATGCCGTCGTTCAAGAATCTGCCCGCCAAGAAGTTCGAGGCGGTCGTCGAGTTCCTCTCGCTGTTGCGCTGATGTCCCTTCGGAGGATCCTGCGGCCTCCGGCTGAGGGAGCATCGAAGGAGGAGCGGCTCCGCTTCGTCCGCCGTTGGGTGGTGCCACCTTGTTCCCGACTGACTACTCCGGATTAGTAGGTGGCCCTACTCCGGATTTATAGGGGGTGCTAGTCCGAGATTGTCGGTCTTGCGTACACCCGCGGCGGGGCGAGCTTCGGAGGACTGCTTCCCGCACCATTCGCATGGCGCCATCGTGCCAGCGCTACTGAACGTCGGTCGGGTAGCGGATAGTAGTGCTATGTGCTAATCTAGCGCCGTATGGTACAGCGAGAATTCTGGCTGGAGCGCCTTGAGCGCGCGTGGCGCACGCGCTCGGTCCTCTGGCTTGCGGGTGTACGCCGGGCGGGCAAGACGTGCCTGTGCCGGAGCCTCGATGACGTCGAGTACTTCGACTGCGAGCTGCCGCGAACGAGGCGGCAGATGGACGATCCGGAGGGGTTCCTCGGCGAGCTGAAGGGACGCCGGGTCGTCCTCGACGAGGTGCACCGCCTCGCCAACCCATCCGAGCTGTTGAAGATCGCCGCCGATCACTTTCCCGACGTGCAGGTCCTCGCCACCGGCTCCTCCACGCTCGAGGCGACGGCGAAGTTCCGGGACACGCTCGCCGGGCGCAAGGAGAACGTGTGGCTGACCCCGATGCTGCTCGCGGACATCGACGAGTTCGGCGGCAGCGGCCTGGAGCGCCGTTTCTTGCACGGTGGCCTGCCGCCCTTCTACCTCGCGCAGGAGCCCCCCGCGCGCGAGTTCCAGGAGTGGATGGACGCCTACTGGGCCAAGGACATCCAGGAGCTCTTCCGCCTGGAGCGCCGCTCGTCATTTCAACGCTTCACCGAGCTGCTGTTCACGCAAAGCGGAGGCATGTTCGAGGCCACTCGGTTCGCCACCCCGTGCGAGGTCTCCCGGCAGACGATCACCAACTACCTGACGGCGCTCGAGGCAACGTTCGTTGCTCATGTCGTACGCCCGTACAACACCCACCGCGCGACCGAGATCGTGGCAGCGCCAAAGGTGTACGGATTCGACACCGGCTTTGTCTGCTACCACCGCGGCATCGCCACGCTGCGCCCAGAAGACAAGGGCCTGCTGTGGGAGCACGTCGTCCTCAACGAGATTCAAGGTCGCCTACAGCACCGAACGCTGCGGTACTGGCGCAACAAGCGCGGAGCCGAGGTCGACTTCGTGCTCGAGCTGCGCGGCCGGAACGAGCCGATCGCGCTGGAGTGCAAGTGGCAGGCCTCATCATTCGATCCCTCCGCGCTGCTCGCATTCCGCCGCGGCTATCCGCAAGGTGAGAACTACGTGGTCGCGCCGGACATAGACCGCGCATACACACGCACCTACACAGGCATACGCGTGCGCTTCGTCTCCCTCGAGGACCTCATCGTGCGCCTCGCACACGAGCCCCTGGCCTGAGGCTCCGAGTGGCTGCGCCTGCTGACCGGGAACCGGCTGCAGACGGGCGTATCGCGCTCTGTGGCGCTCGTCGGCGGGGCGCTGGGCGTGATGGGCGTCGACGTGGCCGTCGCGCTGATCGCCCTCGGCGGCGGAGGGGCGTATGGCCAGTACAATGAGCGGCATGGAGCCAACCACCACCGTCAGGTCCACCCGGGACTATCCTAGGACGCCAGACGGCAAATACAAGTACACGAAGCCAGACGGACGGCCGCTGCACCGGGATTATCCGAGGACGCCTGACGGCAAATACAAGTACACGACGTCGGACGGAAGCCCGCTGCACTACGAGCCGTATAGGATCCCCGGCCTCGTCGGACCGAACTTCCTGATCCCCGCGCCGGTGGCCAGGTTCTTCCGCAGGCTCTTCCGGCGCCAAGACACACACGCCGCGCGATAACCCCGCCACGCAGACGAACGGATTACCGGACGCCACGGTCGAACCGTGGCAGACGCCACGGTTTATCCGTATCGGCTCAGCGTCTCGGAGCGCCGACGTCGCCTGCAGGCGCCGGAAGACCACGTCAACCCAGACGAGTGCAGAGGCTTCAACAGAACTAGGCAATCTGCTTGCAGCAGCTCGGTCTCGGTGGACGGCACCCATGGTGGGTCGATGCCCTCGCTGCGCAGCAGCTCATCTTGCATCGCAAACACGTCATGGGCAGTTTGGTTCTCGCCCAGTGTGTACACGCCGAACACGCCTACTCCGTGGGCGGGTGGGACCTTAATCACCTCACCACCAGCGTGTAGATCTCTTCGTTTAGCCATTCTGGCCTCTCAGACAAGTTTCGCCGGCGCCTGACCATCAGGAGTGCATAGACATTGGCAGCCAGCTCGTGGGTGTATCAGCTGGGACGATACCCCCCATAACGGTCTGTTAGACCCAATACCGTTTCCTTAGGCGGCTAGGATGGTGATGGCGTCGGTGGGTGGCTTGCTCGGTTTGGGTGGGTCGCGGTGTTCTGGTCGCTTGACGGGCCAGTTGCTCATCTTGCGCTTGATCACGCGTGGGTTGGACCTGAGCCGGCGCGGTCCGAGTCGCTCGGCGAGGATCTCGGTGATCGCCTGCTCATGCGCGGCGGTGATCGTGAGGGGGGAAAATCCCGGCTGGGTGCGGGTGCTGCGGCGGGCGGCCCGGAGGGTGCGGGTGAACGATAATCGGTCGGGATCGACCTCGCCGGTCCGTGCGGCGTCGTGCATCAGCGTGCGGATCGCGTAGTGCGTGCACAGATATCCGTAGGCCTCTTGGTAGACGCCGTCGGGTGCCTTGGAGCGCAGCACCACCCTCGGGCCTCGCTGGTGGACCTTGAGCTCGTCGAGCGCGTTCTCGATCTCCCAGCGCTCGTGGTAGAGCACACCGAGCTCGCCAGCGGGCGCCCGGTCGGGCTCGAGGATCGTCGTCAGCAGCCGGTAGCGCTGCTCAGGGTCGCTGAGGCCGTCATCGAACTGGTACTCGACGACGCGGACCCGCTCACCGTCGCGCTGAGCGCGCTGATCGGGCTGGTTGGCGTAGATCCGCGTCACATACGAGCCGTCTGTGAGCTGCTCCTCGCGCGGCAGGAGCATGTTCCGCTGCACCCGCCAGAGCAGCTGCGCCCCGGTCTGGCGGGCGTTCTTGAAGCGCTCGAAGCTGTAGAACCCGCGGTCGGCGAGGCACAGCATCCCGGCACTCAGCCCGCCGAGCAACTCGTCAGCAAGCGCGTTCTCGGAACTGCTCAACGGCCCCATCGCTGCCGCGCAGATCGCGTGCGTACCGGTCTCCGAGAGCGCCACGAGCCGCAACTGCGGGAACGCCCCTCCTCCCTCACGCCGCGAGGATCCCGGCCTCCCGAACTCCCGCTCGTTCACCACAGTGTCCGCGACGTCCAAGCACGTGCCATCCAAGCTCATCAGCCGCCACTGCCGGTAGAACGCCCCGACCGTCCGCTCATCAGCCAACGGTCGAGCGACCGCCTCAAACAACAGCCGCAGCGGCTCACGCCCCAACCGCGAACGCGCCTTGAAGATCGACCCCTTCGCCGGCACCTCCCACACCTGCCGCCACCCCGACGCCCACGCCAGCCCCTCCACCAACGCACGCATCACCTCCTCATAGGAAGCATCCGAGAACAGCGCCATCGCCAACACGTAGTACACAACCACGCGCGCCGGCAACAGCCGATGGCGCTGCTCCACCCGCCCCGCCTCCAGCACAACCCGATCCACCAACTCCGGCGGGAACACCCGCGTCAAAACACCAATCGAAATGTGATCAGACAACCGCTGATCAGTCTCCGGCTTAACCCAACCAGACCGAGGCACCCAACAACCATAACCACCACACCAGACACTAAGGAAACGGTATTGCTGTTAGACCCTTGGTAGCCCTTGGGGCGTAGCGGTGGTGCAGCATCAGCGAGTTTCCATCGGGATCGAAAAAGAACGACATGTGGCGGCTCCAAGGTAAGGGCAGTCACAGGGTGACGGCCGCCGATCGAGAGAAACGTCCCAAGCGTTTGGGAGGATCGGCCGATGCCACAGACAGCCCCGATCGAGCGGGTCCGCGCCGACGCGGATTTTGGCCCGACCGCAGCTTTTGCGCCGAGCTTCGACGACCTGCTTGCCAGCGGGGAGCCGGAGCTGATGCGCGGGGCGCTGCGCGGATGGCTGGCCATGGGAGACCGCGGGGGAAACCGCGCGGACGCGACCTACGTGTACGAGGAGTGGTTGAGGGCGGGCGGCGAGCCGGAGATGATCCGCGAGTCGCTGGCCCAGTGGCTCGCCGGCAACGCGACGACCGCTCCCAACGCGGCGGCCGAGGAGGCGAGCTTCGTGTGTCAGGCGTGGTTGAGAGCCGGCGGTGAGCCGGAGCTCGTGCGTGATGCGCTCGGCGCATGGGCCGAGCTCCATGGCCAGCTTCCGGTGGCGAGCTTCCTCTACCGCGCTTGGCTGTCGGCCGGTGGCGAGGTGCAAGCGTTCTCGGGGCCGATCTGCGATTGGCTCGCCGCGCACACGAATGATGAGGGCGAAGCGCACAGCCTCTATTGCGCGTGGCTCGAGCATGGCGGCGAGCCGGCGCTCGTCGCGCCCTCGCTCGAGCGTTGGTTGGCCGCTCATGCGCAGGACGAGCCGGTGGGCCCGGTCTGCGCGTCCTGGCTGAGGGCGGGCGGCGATCCGCGTCTCATCGTCGAGCCCGCCGTGCGCTGGCTCGGCGCCCATGCGCAGAGCGAGCGGGCGTGTTTCCTGTATACGGCGTGGCTCGACGCGGGCGGCCGGCGCGAGCTCCTCAGAACGCCGATCGAGCGCTGGCTCTCGGTTCACGGCGACAGCCTCGGCTCGAGCTTCGTGTACGACGCGTGGCTGAAAGCCGGCGGTGAGCCGGAGCCGATCCGCGCTTCGCTGGTGGGGTGGCTCGAGGCGAACGCTGCTGCCAAGGGCGCGAGCTTTTTGTACGAGGCGTGGCTGAAGGCCGGCGGCGAGCCGGCGCTCGTGCGCGATGCGATCGGCGTATGGCTGGCTGAGCACTCCGGGCTGACGCCCGGGGTGCCGTATCTCTACGAGGCGTGGTTTGCGGCGGGCGGGGATCCGGAGCTCGTGCGCGAGCCGATCCGTGACTGGCTCACCGTCAACGCGACCAAACTGTCCGCGAGCTTTGTGCTCCAGGAATGGCTGGAAAACGGCGGCGAGCCCGCGATCATCAGCGATAGCCTTCTGCGCTGGATGCGCGTTCACGGCCAGAGCGTCTGCGCCCGGTATGTGCGCCGTGCGTGGGTCGAGGCGGGACAGCTGCCGGTGACGGCCACCGGTCAGTGAGCGCTACCGCTGATCGGTGGGACGAGTGGGTGAACACTCCGATCTGCGTACCCGCACGAGCACGCTGATCGCGGCGGCAACCCTGTCGGCGAGCTTTCTCGGCGCCGCGGCGATCGGGCGCGGGGCGCCGGCGTGGGCGGTGGTGCTCGCGATGGCCGCGTTTCTGCTGACCGGCGCGTTCGCGGGCTGGGTGCTGTGGCCGGCACGGGTCTCGTTCGTGATCGATGTCGATCGCGTATTCGAGGAACTCGATCCGGATCGCGAGGATCCGGCGGCGTATCTTCTGCGAGCCGCATATGGCCTGCGCAATACGTATCTGGAGAACAAGGCGGCCATCAGGCGGCGGGGGGTCGTGTTCAGGCTCGCCCTGATCGCGTTGGGGACGGAGACGCTGCTGTGGACGCTCGCCCTCGCGCTAACATGACTGTTATGTCCGATCACCCTGCACCCGCTCGCAGATCCGGCTTGGCGCCACGTAAAGTCAAACCGATATCGCCTGACGCGTTCTTCTACGAGAACGAAGGGTCGAGTGAGCGCGCCGAAGCGCGTAAGCGCGCCGTCAAACGGTGGCTGAATCGGCTCCTGAAGCGCTCACCCCAGCCGAGTTAGTCCCCGCGCGCCCTTACGGGAGCCTCGGGTAGATAGCGATTCGGCCTCGGCGAGCTCGGCCTCGGTGAACGGCACCCATGGTGGGTCGATGCCCTCGCTGCGAAGCAGCTCGTCTTCAACCGCCAAAAGGCGCTTGATGGTCTCGCCTGTAGTCCACGTGTACAACACAACACCGGATTCTGGATCTCTGTGTACAGGCATGAATGGTCCTTCCAATAACTCCTGCCGGCGCCTGTCCGTCAGCAATGCATAGGCATTGGCAATCAGCTTGTGAATGTCTTGCCTGGAACGATACCCCCCTCGGCGGATGACCTCACGGACATGCAGCTCACTACACAGGCTGTGTAGTACACGGGCTGTGTACCCCATTCTCGCTCCATGCATCGGCAAGTTGGTGGCGGAGCGTTTTCGCGCCAAGTTTTAGTGCGAGGCCCAGTAAATCCGGGGGTTGAGCCTCCGATCATGCTTCCACCCGAGCGTTTCGTCTCAAGTCGTGGGTAGCGTCGCCGGTCATGTTCATTGGAGGGATCACACCCGGCTTCGTCGCCGGCTTGCGCTCGTTGGCGGCGAGCCGGCTGCACGGACCGATCGGGGTTCATGCCGCGACCGGCGGCCGTCCGCTCGAGTTCTGGCTGACGGTCGTGCCGGCGGCCTGCGTCGTTGGTCTTGGCTGGTTGTGTCTCGGGCTGAAGGCCATCAACCGGCTGTGCCGCGACGCGGCTCAGCCGGCGATCCGTGCTGGGTGGATCAGGATCGAAGCGCGCGGTCAGCGACCCCGGTGGCATCAAAGGATCGCCTGGTGGCTATGGTCTGCGATCAAAGCTGGTACATGGCCGGACGACATGTTCAGCCTCGGCAACTGGATCGCGGTGAGCACGGTCATTGGTCTCACCATCGGCTTCGTGCTGTACCTGTGGATCGGCTAGCATTCCTATGGTGACCGTCAGCGAATACAGTCCGGCTCGCCTACGCCGGAGCCCTGCCATCCGCCGTTTCGCGGTTGTATACATCGCCGCGATCGTGTGCATGCTCCTGCTCGGTCTCGCAAAGGAAATCGTGGGGTTTTCCGATGCTCTATTCACCTACCTGGGGATTGGACTGGCGGTCCTCTTCAGCCTCGCCGCTGGACCTATCGTCTTCCTTGCACCGTATCTACGCTCCAATCGCGACCAGCCAGACGCTTGTCCTCCACTTCTGCGCATCCCGCTGGCTCGCTACGGTCGTCTCGCCATCGACATCCTCACGATCGGCGTTTCCATAATTGCGATCGTTCAAGGACCCACATGGGTGCTGGCGCTGGTTATCCCATTGTTGATCGCCCTTGCAGTTACCTCCTGGCGTAACGATGCGCGTGTCATCGAGGATCTCGCCGCGCACGTCTTCAACCGTCACCCCGATCACGAGCGCTGACACACTGCTTTCGGACGCCACGGTCGAACCGTAGCGGACGCCACGGTCTATCCGTATCAATCACCACCCTTACCCACGAGCAGCTGAGCCGGCGGGCTCGAGGACCTCTTCGGCGTAGACGTACACCGCGCCGTTGCGGTAGGCGGTGGGCAGGTTGCGAGCCCACTCCTCGCCGTCGGTATCGAAGTCGATCAGCCGGTCGTAGTGCTCGCTGTAGACCGGCATGCCGCGTTGGATGAAGTGTGCGTCGCCCTTGGTGAGGGTGAGCTTTTGTCCACGCACCTCAAACACAGCAGCAAGATGGTCGACGAGCTCGCCTTCGGCGCGGATCTCGTTGGCGAAGATCTGCAGGAGGATCATGTTGGCATCACCTTCCAGGAAGTCAGAGTGGCCCAACAGGATATGTCTGTTTATCAAAATCCGGCGCTGCGCACGGCGAACCCTCGGCCTCGAAACCGCCCGACTCGTCGATGTGGCAAACCTTTAAAAACGACCCTATTTGGGTAAACGGTAAATTGCGAGAGAGTCAAAGTTTGGTGCTTTGCGACCGCCCGAGCCTTTGAGCGGCTATCGTTGAGAGTGATCATGTCCACCGACAAGCAGACAATCGGCGAAGTCGACGTCGTTGCCTTTACCGAGGCGATCGATAAGACCAACTACTCCGACGCGACCGGCGCCTGGCCCGCCGGCACCATCGGCGCCGTCGTCAGCGACTACGGGGACCACAAGGAAGTCGAGATCTCCGACGACCGCGGCGTGGCGCTGGACTTTCCCGTCGTCCCCGTCGAGCAGCTAAAGCTCATCGAGAAGCACAGCTGAGCGAGTAGGGTCGTCGGCAAGCAGCTGCCTTGCCGTCGACGCTCGTCCACCCAGCCCGCCATTGAGTCCGCCAAGCCGACGTGGTGCACGCCGATGAGACGAGCTGGCGGCTGGCCGGTGCCCAGCAGTGGTTGTGGCTCGGAGCATCCGCGCTGGTGGCGTGCTACCGCATCGACCCGCACCGCTCCCAGGCCGCGGCCAAGAAGCTTCTGGGAGCGGACTTCGGCGGGATTCTCGTCTCAGACCGCTACGCCGGCTATCACTTCCTGGACGTGCTGCAACAGCAACTTTGCTGGTGTCACGCAATTCGTCAACTAGTCGAGATCTCCGAACGCCAAGGCGCTCCCGGAAAGCTCGGCAAAAAGCTCGTAAAAGCGGCACGAGAAGTGATCGCCGTCCATCGCCGCTACCTTCAGGATCAGCACACCCTTCCCTGGCTTGCACACGAGCTCTCCCCGCTCAGAAACCGCATCCAGGCGCTACTCGAAAAAGGCGAGCGTTCTCGCCATCAAAAGACCGCGAACTTCTGTGCCGGACTGCTCGAGGAGTACGAGGCGCTCTGGACATTCTGCGAGATACCCAACATCAGCCCGACGAACAACACCGCTGAGAGAGCGCTCCGCCACGCCGTGATCATGCGCAAGATCCAAGGCGGCACCCAATCCGAGAACGGCAACCACTGGATCGAGCGGATTCTCTCCATCAACGAGACCTGCCGCCTACAAAGCCGCGCCGTACTCGACTACCTCAACACCGCCGCAACCGCCGCCCACCACGGCCAGCCCGCACCCTCACTGTTACCCCGCGCACCCTGACAAGCACCCCGCTCACCACTCAACAGGCGTCGACCCCCTGAACGCCTACGTCAAAGTTTGGTGCTTTGCGACCACCCGGAGCATTGGTGCGCAGGTATCGAATGTTGCAACGCGGCGTTGCAACATTCCCTGGGCTAAGCTGGGTCGATGAGTGCCGCTGACCTGGAGGAGATCGCCGATTTGCTCGCGGCCAAGCTGAAGCGCGACCGTATCCCCGATGTTGTGCGCCGCGCGGCGCCGGCCTATGGTGGCCGGTCGATCCTCCAAGCGATCGGCGATGGTGATGAGGAGCTCGTCCTTGACGAGCTGCGGAACGCCTTCAACTGGGCCTCCGTCGTATAGGGAAAACCCCTATACTCCATGTGCAGCCGGGAGGACCCTTTTGTGGTGCCGCTCCGCTGGAGGAGACTGCATTGCGGTGCTTACTCCAGCGACCCGGCCGCTTTCTCTGAGTAGAAAAAGGCAATGCGGGCTGGGCCCGCAAAGCCTCCACTGCGCATATAAGCACATTGGTGTATCGTGGGTGCGTAGAGGTGCCGGTTCGTCGCTTTTAACGACGCTTAGGGCTGAAAGCCCCCCGGCGCCTTTCTTGTGGTGGTACCGTTCTGTAGGGGGTCGGTGCGTCGCCTCATAAGCGACGCTTAGGGCTGTGAAGCCCGCCGGCTCCTTATTTATCGGTGGTGACGGTCGGTGAGCTTGCCGGCTTGACCGGATACAACAAAGCCCCGGGCGCATAACTCCCTCGCGGAAGACAGAGGCGGGTCCGGGGCGTCGGCCAATCATAATAGCTGCTCGGTGCTTTTCACGGCACCCCCTTGAAGCTCTTTGTCTGCATCGCTAGGATCGCCTGATGCCCGCCGAGGAGCTGTCCATAACGCTGCAGGAGCCGGTCGCCAAGGCTGCTCGCCAGGCCGCCGAGCGACGGGGTATCAGCTTGTCCACTTGGTTGAGTCAGGCGTCTTTGAGCGCTTTGTATATTGAAGACCGTCGGGTTGGGTTCGGCCGCGCGCGTCTCTGGGAAATGTATGAGGACGCCGCGGTGGTCGAGTTCACGAAATTCGCGAAGGGTTGGTCGACGACCGCTTTGAGTGTTCTTGAGGCGCAGGCTCGTCTGTCCGAGAACCGTGATGGCGAGCCGGTGTTGCGTGTGCGTCTGCTCGTGACCGATCCCGAGGGTGTTACGTGGGATATGGATAGTGGCGACGAGATGGAACGCGCGCTTCGCGACAAGGCGACAGAACTGGGTCTGCCGTTCGCCAGCTTCAACATGATCGCCGAGCGCGAGCCCGGGGCCAAGCTTTTTACAGGCTGGAACAGGCCGAGCGCCGGGTCATGAACGACGTTTGCCACGTGGCTGCGCCGCCGGCGCCCGGAAAGCTTGAGCGCCATCAGCGCCAGCACCGAGTGCAGCGCGTCCAGCTGGCTGGTGGACGGCCAGCCGGCCGCATCCACCAGCCCGGGCAGGTCGAGTGCGATCAGGTCCCCGATCAACAGGAACAGCCCGGCGTGCTGGGTCTCAAGACGCCCCGTCTCGGGCCACTCGCCCTCCTGCAGCACGCGCACCTTCTCTGCGGCAAGCCGCCCTGGCTCTGGCCCGGTCTTCGGTGCCGAGGCCGGTCTGGGCATCCGCGAGAGCCCCTCCTCCCGCAGGATCTCCCACACCGCGGTGCGCGAGAGAGGCGTCCCCGCCCGCGCAAGCTCTGCGACGATCTCCTCGATCCCGTGCCGCTCACGGCGCAGGACGAGCACCCGCTCGCGGGCGGCGTCCTTCTTGGGCTGGCGCTTGGGCCCCGGGCGCGAGCGGGCGAACAGCTCGGCGAGGTCCGCCTGCCGGTAGCGGGAGATCAGCGTCTGCACGCTGCCCTTGCTGTAGCCGAAGCGCTCAGCGATCTCGCCGGCCGAGCGCTCCTCGACCCAGTACGCGCGCAGCGCCTCGTAACGACGCTGCGCGGCGAGCGTCGGCTCGGTGAAGCGCTCGTGTCCTGAACGGCCCATCTCTCAACGCGATTGGTGGACGATCATGGGGGTATTGTTGCAGTGGCTTCGGACGGAATCGTCGCCACGATCACGCCCCACCAGTGCAAGCACACCCAATCTGTGGCCCTGGCTGCCGACCCACGCCGGCCAACCAGATCACGCACTACGCCGACACCGTCCACTGATTCCGCTGATGCCCGGCCTACCCCAACACAACGCAGGCCCCACGCCACCAGCCCATCGCCGACCGCCCACTCGCCCCGCTCACAACGAAACTAGTGGACAAACCCCCCGCCGACAATCCAGGCTAACTCGGAATTGCCCGGCGCTTGTTGCCAATCTAGGCAGCAGGTTATGGAAATGGTGTGCCAAAGTAGGCAGCATATTACGGCAGCTACGTGCCAAGATAGGCAGCATACTTTGCCAGTCGATGCTACGATTCAGGCATCATGGCGCTCAGCGACGAGCAGATTCTTGCCCAGAATCCCTGGTGGAGCGAGCAGGAATGGCGCCTGCACGACCGGCAGCTTGCACGGCTCGCTTCCCAGCCCATGCGGCTGCCCGCGGAGCTCGTTGGCACGATCGACCTGAAGGACGCGGCCATCCACACGTTGCGCGGTCCGCGACAGGTCGGCAAGAGCACGGACCTGAAGCTGCTGGTGGAGCGAGCGCTGGCCGAGGGACACGAGCCGCGTTCGATCGTGTACCTGACACTCGATCTGATCGAGGGCGAGCGCCTTACGGAGTTGGCGGAGACGGTCACCCGCGCAAAGGCGGCGGCCAAGCACAGGGGACCGAGCATCGTGCTGCTCGACGAGGTTACTGGGGTTCCTCGCTGGCAGACCGCGGTGAAGGCCCTGTGGGATGACGGGACGATCGCGGAGGACGTGGTGGTATGTACCGGCTCCTCGGCGATCGACCTGCAGAAAGGAGCCGCGGAGCGACTCCCGGGACGTCGTGGCGCGGGGCGCGACTATCTCGTGCTCCCGCAGACGTTTGCCGCGTTCGCGCGCGCGATCCACAAGTCGATTCCTCCCTCACCGTGCCTGACGATCGCCGATATGCGCACACCCGACGGTGAAGCGGAGTTGCATGAGGCGCGCATTCACGGACCGGCGCTGAAAGATGCGCTCTCGCTGTATTTGAAGTTCGGCGGACTGCCGGCGGCGGTCGCCGAGGCCGCCACGGGAGCCGTCGAACCCTCTGAGCAAGTTAAGCGGGTCCTGCATGACTCGCTCGTCAAGGAGGTGCAGCGCAGGGGCGCGAGCGTTCCCGCGGCTCACGCGCTACTGGAGCGGGTGCTCAGGTCACTGGGCTCGCGCACCGACTGGAGCCGGATGGCACGCGAGATGGACGTACCACTAAGCAACAGACGTGGTGGCACGAGTCATCACACACTGCGCGACTACATCGAGTTGCTCGCGGGCGGCTACTTCCTGTTCATCCTCTACTTCTGGCGGGCGAGCTCGCAGACGAACAGCCTCTCCAGCGAGAAGAAGGTGTTCTTCGCCGACCCCTTGCTGCACACGATCGCACTCGAGCATGCACCCGGGCTCATCGCCAACGTTCCCGCACTGATCGAGAACGCAGTTGGTCTCGCGCTCTACCGCCGCTACGAGCCACCCAAGCGGCTGATCGAATCGTTTCCCTCACCCGACCGGCTGCACGCGTGGCGCACCGCCAGAGCCGGCGAGGTCGACTTCGTGGCGGGTCCACGCCGCGAGCTTGATGTCGTCGAGGTCAAGTACCGGCGCCAGATCGACCTGCGCGGCGCAGCGAGCGTCGCGAAGGCTCATCCCGGGCGTCCAGCCGTGATCGCAACCCAAGAGGACCTGCTGTTCGCAGACGGTTACACACTGCTGCCCGCGCACACACTGCTCTGGGCACTCGGCTGAGCCGGACGCAAGCCTTCAAACCAGCCCCTGAAAGCGCTATGGGCACCGTGAGGTGCCCATAGGATGCGGCGTTCGGCACGAGGCCTAAGCGCCAGGTTATGTACTAGACCGCAACCGTAGCATCCATTTTTTCTTGAAGCTCTTTGTCTGCATCGGTAGGATCGCTCGATGCCCGCTGAGAGTAACTCCACCTTGGGCCCCAAAGCCGCTCATACCGTCGCGGTATGACGGGCGGCGATCTGATCGTGATGGCTCGCCGCCGGGCGGGGCTGACTCAGCGGGAGCTCGGCGAGCGGGTGGGCTGTGAGCAGGCTACGATCGCGTGCTGGGAGCGCGGCGAGCGCGAGCCGTCCTGGGAGGATGTGGGAGCCGTCGCGAGGGGTTGCGGTTTGCAGGTGGAAGCACATCTGGCTTGGCGAGGACCGCTCGAGGTGGGGGGATGTCGCGGTGGCGATCACGCTGTCGCCTGCGGAGCGTGTGCGCCGGGTGCTGGCGCCCGAAGACGACGTCTTTGGCCCGGCCAACGTTATCCCCGTCCTTGAACGCCTGGGCGAGAGTGGGGAGCCGGCGATCGTGATCGGAGATGTCGCTGGGGCGCTGCATGGCTGGCCACTGGAGATCTCTGGTAGCCCGGTCGAGGTCTGTGTGGTGGCCGAGGGTGCGTCGAGCCTGGTGGCCGGTCTGGGAGCGCGGCCGGATACGCGGTGGGACATGCCTGGCCTCGCCGAGGTGCTGGCGGAGCGGGGCGTCGTCCGGACACGCAAGATCACGGAGGAGCCCTTCGTGCTGCCGGGCGGCGGCTGGGTGCTCGCCACCGAGACCCTGCCGGGGACCGCGGGTTTCGCCGATTTGGCGCGTAACGCTGAGCCGATGGCGGTCGGTGGCAGAACGGTGCTGGTGGCGAGCCTGCTCGACTTGCTGCGCATCGCCGATGCTTCGTTATCCGAGCCGGTCCCGAAACGCCAGGACCTAGACGAACACCCTTACCTACTAGAGGAACGCCAGCGAAAGTGGTCGCGGCGTCAATCAAGCGCGCACTATGACGCGCTGTCCTTGAGGGCCGTGCTCGACGTCCGGGCCGCGAAACAGGCCGCGTGGGAGGCCGACGACCGCAGCGACGAGCAGAAGCTCGAGGCCTGGGCTTCTATGTGGTTTGCCTGATACAGAACCTGATCGCGAAGTTTTCGACGGCGTGATCTGAGCGATCCAGCTCACCGGCCAGATAGGCGTCGATGAACTCCACGATTGACATATCTAACTCAGCCCGGATTTCGCGTCTGGTACGTCCCAGGAGCAACAAGCCGGTGACGTCATCGACGGCGACGTCCTCATCTTCGAGCTCGCCGGCCAGGTAGGCCTTGGTGAACTCCGCGACCGACATACCAACTTCGCGCCGCACATGGCGTTCCAGGTGCGCTTCAGACTCCTCCACGGTCTCCTCGATCACGGGGGTCCCGGCGTCTGTGTAGGTGACCTTCATGGTCCCCGCATCCTAGCGCTTGAACCCCTTTGTCTGCATCGCTAGACTCGCCCGATGGAGCAGCAGACTGATAAGACTCCTCGGCGCCGGCGGGCGCCTCGTCGGAGGGGGCATCGTGCCCAGCTCACGGTGCCGGAGAGTATGTGGCGTGAGCTCACGGGCATCGCTCGAGCGGCCGGTACTACTCCCGACGATGTGTTGATCCGTCTTGCGTCCGAGCGCTTGCGCGATCGCACGCGTGCGGTTGCGCTGCGCAAGCGGGCCGATCAGCGTTGGCAGGCGTTCGTCGATGCCTCCTCGGTGGGCGGGCGGGAACTTAATCCGGATGCGGCGGCCGAGCCTTTGAGCCGCGATGAGCTGGTCAAGCTCAGCCAGGCGTTTCGCGAAGACGGCTAGATGCGCACGCTGAGCTCACGGCCGGTCGCGGTGCTTCATGAAGCACCGCTGCGATGTCCCGCCTGGAGGCCTTCGTGATCGTGCCGTCCTGCAGCTTGATTTGGGCGCTGCGGGGGCGGACTGACAGCCACCCGCGCTTGACACTGATCACCACACCGATCGATTCGTCCTCCAGTTCGACGGTAGCTCCGGGCGCGACCCTGCCGATCGTCAACACATCCAGGCCGCTCAGCGTCCCGACGTTCAGAAAGACCTGTGGGGTATCGGATGGGGGCGGCAGCTTGCTCATGGCTCACACCTTGCGTGATATGTGGACCAAGGTAGCATTTTCCCCTTGAACCCCTTTGTCTGCATCGCTAGGATCGCCTGATGCCCGCTGAGCAGTCGACGTACTCCAAGGCGCAGGCGGCGCATCTGCTGGATGTGAGCACGACGACGCTGGAGCAGTGGATCGGAAGCGGGCTGCTGCGGGCTGTGCGTGTGGTGGGCTACAAACGTGACCGGGTTCCCGCGCGTCCGTTGCTGGCGCTCGCGGCGCAGGTCAAGCAGCTACGCCGCAGTGGCCGCCACTGCGGGTTGCTGGTCGAGGCCTTGAGTCGTTTGGAGCAGGAGGACCCTGAGTGGCGCGCCGAGTTCGAGCGTCTCTACGGCCCCGGCCTGCGTGCGATGCGGAGCGATGATCTCGTCAAGGTGGATCTCGACAGCTTCGGCCCGGACGACGACGATGGTGAGTACGTCTCGGCGGCGCCCGGGCCGGACTTCGGGCCTGAAGACTGAGTTCGCCATCTGGGATGTGCGGTGCGCTGGCGGGTTTTGCGGATCTGCGGTCTAAATATTGCGGATCTGCCAGGTTCGTCTTCTGCGGGAGCACCCGCGCTCGTTGCGCTGAGGATGGTGCTACCCTAGTCGGCGAATGCCCCAGGAAAGGCTCTCCCGCTTCGGCGGTGATCCTCCTGGGGCTCCGTTCGTTCTGGACCCTCCCAGCTCCGGTACGTGTCCCCTGCATCACCAGTTTCGATCTTTAATCACCAGTTTCGATCTTTAGTCAGACGCGCGCGCGAGAGAAAGTGCTTCCGCCCTGACTGACGAATGCCCCAGGTGTGCCCCTCCCGCCCAGTGCGGTGATGCCCCTGGGGCTCCGTTCGTTCTGGGGCCTTTTAGACTGGAGTGATCATGTCCATCGTCAAAATCGACGAAATCGACGTCGTCGCCTTCACGGAGGCCCTCGACATGCCGATCGTGCCGATCGAGAAGCTCAAGCTCATCACCAAGCACAGCTGAGCCGGCCGGGTCCCGCACAGCTGCGGCCCAACGGCTAAATTTCCCACTTCTCTTCAAACGCGAGCACAGACGCGAGCGGGATCTTCCAGTAGCGAAAAGCCGAGCCAGGCGGCGGCCTGTCGAGGGGAGAGGAGCTCCTTCTCGCCGGAACCAAGTTGGTGGCGGAACGGTGAGCGTTTTCGCGCCAAGTTTGGGTGGTGAGGGCCTGTTTTATGGGGGATTGGGGTGGCGAGTAGGTCACGATCGAGCGTTCCATCGCAAGCGAGGCCTAGCGTTGGTTGGACTATGTCGGCACCTATGCTCGAGGAGCTGGTCTACTCTGCGGCGCAGCGCGCGCTCGATCAGCAGAGTACGGCCTTGTCTGACCTTCGTACCCGTACGAGCACGCTCGTTGCGGCGGCGACCTTGTCAGCGAGCTTTCTCGGCGCGGCTGCGATCGGGCGTAATGCGCCGGCCTGGGCGGTAGTCCTCTCGATGGCCGCGTTTCTGTCGACCGGTGCGTGTGCGGGTGCGGTGTTGTGGCCCGCGCAGGTCTTGTTCGCGGTCGACGCCGATCTCGTGGAGGAGGAACTTTTCCCTTATCGGGATGACCCGGCGGCCTATCTCCTCGAAGCCGCGCGGGGATTGCGGGAGGCGTATCGCGAAAACCAGGAAGTCATCGAGCGGCGGGAGCTCGTCTTTAGGCTCGCGCTCCTCGCGCTGGGTGCGGAGACGGTGCTGTGGGCCTTGGCGCTGGCGCTAACATAACTGTCATGTCCGATCCGCTCGCACCTGCCCCCAAGTCCACCCCGGCGCCACGCCAGGGTAAGGGGATGTCACTTGACGTGTTCTTCGTCGAGAATGAACTCTCGCGTAAGCGCGCAGAAGCGCGTAAGCGGGCCGTCAAGCGATGGTTTGGTCGGCTCCTGCATCGTTCGAGCCAGACGCCTTCCTGATCTACCTCGCCACGCGTCGATCGACTCTTGATCCCGTCGCTCCGAGGGTCTATACTGAGCCCATCACTCACCCGGTCCCTTTGGGGGCCGGGTCTCTTTTTGGGCGGATTCACTCCCAAGTGAGTTGAGCTTTGGCGAAATGCCCGGCAAGAGCCTGAGTTATGCATCATTGTTGCATCGCCTCGTGCAGTGCCAACGCTTCGATCGCGTCGCGGGCGTTATGGGGTGTGTCGTCGATCTTGCCTTCGCGCCAGGCGGCGGTGAAATCAGCGGGAGTGCGGCCGGTACGGACTTCGAAGTCCCGCACCTGGCGGTACAGGTGGTGTGGGTGCTCGCTGGGCTCCACGAAGCTGTCCAGGATCCGCTTGACCTCGTCGGTGGGAATCCGAAGCGCGGTCTTGCCGACACGGATCGTCCGGATCTCGCCACGCTCGATCTGGTTGTAGACGGTGCTCTTGTCCAGCCCGAAGTGGTCGGCGAAGTCTTTGATCTTCCAGTATTGACGATCGAGACCGGTCATCTCAGCCCGAGGCGAAGTCCCGATCGATCACGGCGGTGAGGTCGATCCAGCTCGCGGGCTCTGGGTAGAGCTCCAGCCAGCGCTGTATGCCGCGGATGATTAGCTCGAACTCGCTGTGATCGATGCCGTAGATGAGGATCGCCCCGGCGTGTGAGCGCTGCGCCGCCGCCCACTCGCGCAAAATCGCGGGAAAGTCGTGGACGTCCTGGGTGACGAGGATGCGCTCTTCCTGAGATGCGAGTGCGAGCACGTCCTCGTCTTCGAGGCCCTCGAGCGCCGGCTCCTGGTCGAGCGCGCGGACATCGTGTCCTTCCGCTTCCAGCCGGCGCCCGACCCCAGGCCCGGAGATGTGCGCGTCGAGCAGAAACCGCAAAGGAGCGACTATCGCGAAGGTGGTCTACGGATGAAGGGGTACAGCTCGAGGATCTCCTCGAGAGGCCGATGATTTGCCTCGATCAATGCCTCGATCTCCTCGGGAAAGCGCTCCGCGTAGGCCTGTGCAGCACGAATACGCTGGACGTTGAGAAGCGGATGGTTTGCCAGCAACGACTCCTCATCGCCCCGGTATGAGCGCAGCATCTCGACGATCTCCCATACGTCGAGGCCGCTGCCGATCACCCAAGCGCGGCGAGGTCTGCCGCGGAACGCGATCCCGGGATGCAACCGCGCCTTCGCGGCCTCCTCGGCGAGCTCCTCGACGACGACGCTGCGGGAGTGTCCGGAACGGCGGACCTCGTCGGCAACGAGCAGGTTCGCCTGCGCGCCGAGCCGGATCGAAAAGGGTTGGGTCTTAGCTGGATGAGGCATTGGCTACAGTGTAGCGGATGTAGCAAACCATGTTCATTTTGCCACCAGGGCTCCGCTCACGCGTATCCTCCGTGGGATTGCCGCCCAACACCGCCAGCTCAAAGTGAACGCCTCACCTCTGGGCTTGGGGTCGGGTTGGGCGCGCCCGATTTCAGGAGGCTGTGGTCGGCAGGAACGGCACCCGGTAGATGCCTCGGCTCACGCGCTCAAGCTGTCCACGCCCTGCGAGCTTCGAGAGCGTCTTCGGCCGGTAGCCGACCCGCTCCGCGTCAGCGACCGTCACCAGCCCGAACTGGTCCGCCGCGGTCTCCGCCAGCTCGCTGAACCGATCCGTCGGCACGCGCTCAATATACGCCAAAATGTCTACTTTCCAAGCATCCGGTCGAATTGAGTCCGTGAGGCTGCCGAGGCGAGGAAGCTAGTCGCGCGAACACTCGGTGGCGAGGTAATCACTCTCACCGCGGCGCTCCTCAAACGCGAGGATAGACGCGAGTGGGATCTTCCAGTAGCCCGAGTGGGGGAGACGTTCGGCCGTGAGCTCGCCGGAGCCGATCAGGCGGACGACGTGCTGGCGGGAGCAGCCGATCCAGGCGGCGGCCTGTCGAGGGGAGAGGAGCTCTTTCTCGCCGGCGATGTGGACCGTGACCGGCTTGCCCTCGGCGAGCATACGATTGATCTCCTCGGCCACGAAGGCCGCCTGATCAGAGGCGGAGGCCGCAGGGTCAAGATGCAGGGTCTTTTTGACCTTCATTTGGTGAAAGCCTCCAAGGCTGGCTACGGAGTTCCTTGAGCGTCTCGAGCTCGAAGGTCGCGGTCTTTAGTTACTCGAGCGAGCAGTGTGTCCAGGCGTACGGGACGGCCGTCTTGCCGAGCGCGTATGATCGCGGAGGCGACGAGCTCGGGTAATGGGTCGTCTGGCCCGGCGGTGAGTATGCGCCCGAGGCAGCGGATATCGTTGCGGTCCAGGTTCTTGAGTAGGAAGGCGTACACGAGCGCGGCTGAGAAGAAGCGCCGCCGGCCGGCGATCCGGTACGCAGGCACAAGGCTGCTTGCCTCCCATGTGCGAATTTGCTTTGCGGTGGTGCCGGTGATCCGGGCGACCTCGCCGGTGTTCAGCGGGTACTCCCGCCGGCGGGTTCCTCCGAGCACTGTCCAGGGTTCGCGGATCGCGCGGATCTGCTCGGCGTTGAGGCGTGCGTGTAGGCCCAGGTCGATCGCCAGCTGCATGGCGCGCTCGGCGTCTTCAATCGCGCCTTGCAGCAGCTGGATCTTGGAATCGTCGGAGGGCATCGTTCAGGCTTCCGTGGGAAGGAAAGCATAGCTTTGAAGCTCTTTGTCTGCATCGCGGGAATCGCCGCAAGCATCGGCGTCCGGCCTGCGGGATCGCCATCGGCTTGGTAAGGTTTGGAGCAGGTGGGTACGCATCGGGGCGGACATCGATTCAGGGGGTGGATGGTGTGGTTTGCAGCCCGTCAAAAAGCAACGTATGCGTGGGTGGTCGCGTAGTGTCGAGCCGAACGGGCCAGGTCGTAGTGCGTCTAGCACGACAACAACCGGAGAGAGCACTAATGAGGCGTAGCGTCAAGATCGCGTTCCTGGCGGCGGCCGTGATGTGCCTGTTCGCCCTCGCCGCCTCTTCGGCCTACGCGTCCGCGCAGGAATACTCGTTCGTCGCCGAACGGTACCCCGTCGAACTGGAAGCGATCACCCACGACGACGGGTTCGAAGTCACCGGTGGCGTCGGCATCTGCGAAACCGCGACGTACACGACCGGTCCGATCGCCGGGCCGACCGCCTCGCTGTCCGTGGCCGCGACCTACAGCGGCTGCAAGGGGGAGATCGGCGGGAAAATCTACAAAGCCTCCGTGGACATGAACGGATGTGCCTACAACTTCCATCACTTCGTTTTCGAAGGCCACCAGACAGTCGCCGGGAAAGTCAGCGTGGAATGTCAGTCCGGTCATGAGATCGAAGTGAAGATCCCGGAACTGAACGCGAACTGCGTTGGCAGGATTCCGGCTCAAACCGAACTTCCCGGGACGACGTACACGCTGGCCACGAGCGCAACGGGGTGGCCCACGATCCGCGCTGCCGCTGCCCTGACCGATGTCGAATACTCGAGCGAAGAC
This sequence comes from uncultured Solirubrobacterales bacterium, assembly GCA_963813745.1. Lineage (GTDB taxonomy): Bacteria > Actinomycetota > Thermoleophilia > Solirubrobacterales > Solirubrobacteraceae > Palsa-744. Next base: position 210,936 of record CAWEZW010000001.1, on the reverse strand, counting down.
TGTCCGGGTATCGCGAAATCGAGCAAGGAAGCAGGCGCAAAACCGGGCAGGCTTGAAGCAGGGGAACTCGGCCGGTGAAGGACGACAGATCAAACTGACCGGAGCACCGCTCGAGGCCGAAATCAAGGGCTATGAGGCCGGCGCGGCTCATGAAGAAGCGAACGAGATCGGCGTCGAAGGGCGGATAGACCACGCGATCGCGCTCCGATGGCGGCCAGATCGCGGGTACGGTCACGAGCGAGCTGGCTGCCCCGATCGAAGGCATCGGCGTCACGGTCTTTGGGGCGAGCAACGCAAACTCCGGCTTTTACGGCTCCACCACGACGAATGCAGACGGCGAATACTCCTTCTCGGGGCTCCCGGGCGGGGAATATAAGGTCGAGTTCTCCACGGTCCATGGGAGTAGCCGTCGACTATGCGACGCAGTATTACAACGGCACGGAGTCCTTCTCCCAGGCTGAAGCGGTCACGGTGACCGCAGGCGAAACGACGGGAGAAGTCAACGCGGAGCTCCAGCCCCAATCGCTCCAGGCGCCTGGGCAGATCACAGGGACGGTCACAAGCGCGGTGACAAAGGCTCCGCTCGAAGAGGCCGAAGTCGAGGTAGTCCAAGCGGCCACGGAACGCTTCGTGGCCAGGCGCTCGACCAATGAACAGGGTCAATACACCGTCCCAGGGTTGGCGCCCGGCGAATACAAGGTCAAATTCGCAGACGAATCGAACTGGGTGAGCCCAGTACTACAACGACAAGGCCTCGTTCGCGGCGGCTGAAGCGGTCGAGGTGAGCGCCGGCGGTACGACGTCGGGAATCAACGGGGAACTCCAGAAGTCCGCGGAGATCACGGGCGAAGTCACCTCCGAAGCCCCGGCCAAGGCATCGAAATCATCGAAGTCGTGGTCTACGAAGCCGGCGCGGAAGGCAAGAAGGTCGCCGAAACCCAGACACATGGAGGCGGCGACTACACGGTTCTGGGCTTGCCGCCCGGAGAATACGTGGTGGAGTTCTACTCAGGCGTGCCGGGATCGAACGAAAAAAATTACGCCAAGCAATACTATCCTGGTCAGTCCTCGCGCTCCACAGCCCAACCCGTCAAAGTGACTGAAGGCGAGACAAAGTCGGGGATCGACGCGAAACTTCAGAGCGGCGGGCAGATCAGCGGGACTGTCACAAACGCCCTGAAGGAACCGGTCGAGGGCGTCGCGGTCGTCGTCTATGACGCTGAAGGCAGCGAAGAACAGACCTCCTACACGGAACGCGAACGGCGAATACACCGTGCCGGGACTGGCGAGCGGCGAAGACGAGGTCGAGTTCATCAGTGCCCAATACGTGACGCAGTACTACAAAAACGCGTCTTCGCTCGCCGACGCGAGCCCAGTGACGGTCAAAGCGGGGAAAGAAGAAACGACCTCGGAAATCAATGCCGAATTGATGGCTGCAGCCCCGCCCGAAAAGGCCAAATCGCCCGTCGTGAAGGGTACGGTCGCCGTGGGCCAGACGCTCACGTGCTCGAGCGCATGGACGGGCACCCCGACGCCCGAAGAATTCACCTACCGGTGGCTGAAGAACGGCGTGACGGAAATCGCCGGGGCGACGAAAGAAACCTACAATGTCACGAGCGTCGACGAGCGTCACGCGCTTGGCCTGCGAAGTCACAGCCAAAAACAGCGCAGGCGAAAAATCGGCGCAGAGCCCTGTCACCCAGATGGTTTCGGTGATAAAGCCGGTGAATACGACTCGGCCCGAGATAAGCGGGACGGCGGCGGTGGGGCAGACGCTCACCTGCTCGCACGGAACATGGGAAAGCTTTCCGGCGGGCTACACCTACAAGTGGCTGCGTGAAGGCGCGGAGATCTCGGGAGCCGTTTCGAGCGCTTACACCGTGCTGGTGGCGGACGAAGGCCATAGCATCTCGTGTGAAGTGACGGCGAGCAACAGCGCGGGACCGTCGGCTCCGGAGCCCAGCGCCAACAGCGATAGCGTGCCGTTACTGCCGACGTTGCCTGTGAGCATCGTGGCGCCTGAAGTGGCGGTGCAGGGTGGTGGGGCGGCTGTCGTCGGGAAGACGTTGTCGTGCTCGAGCGGCACTTGGGCGGGCACTCCGACACCGACGTTCAGTACAAGTGGTTGCGCGATGGCGTGGCGATCGGTGGCGCCGAATCGAACACCTACACGGTGACGGCGGCCGACGAAGGCCACAGCATCTCCTGCGAAGTGACGGCGACAAACACGGCCGGAAGCAAGAGCGCGGCGAGCGCCAACAGTGCCGCCATCCACGAAGAAGCCCGTGAAAGGCGCGAAGCAGAAGCGGCTGCAGCCAAGAAGCACCAGGAAGAAGAAGCCGCGGGCATAGCTACAAAGAAGCAGGAAGAACAAGCCAAAATCGCAGCCGCCGGCAGCGTGTCGCTCGCGGGGTCGGCCATCGGCATCCAGAGCGGCGGCAAGGCATCGGTCAAGCTCAGCTGCACCGGCACAGCCACATGCGTCGGCAAGCTGACGCTCACGGTCAAGAGCACGACCGGGAAGGGGAAGAAGAAGCGTTTCAAGACGACCACGATCGGAACGGCTGCGTTCTCGATCCCCGCGGGCAAGACCGCGACCGTCACGGTCACGCTCAACGCGGCGGGCAAGGCACTCTTGAAATCCGCTCACGGCAAGCTCAGCGCAAGCCTCACCATTCTCGAGTCTTCCCCCGCCCCGGCGAGCACGCAGCACAAGACCATCACCCTCGTGCAGAAGACAGCAACCAAGGCGAAGAAACAAAAGAGATAGGCGGCTCGGCTCAGAGTAGCCGCGCTCAGATCGCCGTGAGCGGGGGTGGGGGAGTTGTGCCCGCCGGGTGGTACAGTGGATCGGTAGAGGGGCTGGTGCGTCGCTTCTAACGACGCTTAGGGCTAGAAAGGCCCGCCGGCTCCTTATTTATTGGTGGGCTTGGATATCTGCTCCGCTGGCTCGGATATTCGCTTCAAGCGCTGCTCGAGCAGTCGGCCGACACGGTCGAAGTGGCGCATCTTGGCGTCCAGGCGCGCGCGCTGCTCGTCGTTGTAGCCAGAGCACACCTCCTCGATGTAGTCCTCGAGCTTGGTCCCCGCAGTCACATGATCCATCGTACATCCTGGGGCGGATCTTTTTGGGTGCTTCAGGCTCCAACCATACAGTTCGCCGTAGGCCAACCATACAGTTCGCCGCGGGTCTACCTGAGGCTCCGTCTGGTCCAAAACGACATTGAAGCTGGTCCAAAGGGCTACTGAGGCCACGGCAGGGCCGTCCGCCGCGCCCATGGGCTACCGGCGAGCGCACCCCGGTGAGCCGGCCCTAGGCCAGGCGGGCTACAGGGCTGCCGCCTCCGACAAAACGCCGAATCCGCAAAAAATCCCCGATTTACGTGCATTGTGCGGTGCCAGTGGGTATGGTGGGACTGGAAGCAGATTCGAGAGACACGTACGATGTGCGTGTGGAGGGTAGGGAGAGGGAGAGGATTTGGGGATGGTGCTTGTTTAGCTACCTAACGCTGGCGTCGCCAGACCCGGTGGCTTCTTTGCGGGTCGGAGGTGCTCAGCGATTTCCAACGCTTGGGCGCCCCCACACCCTCTCCGGTGGGCGCCTGAGGGAGGGCTGGGTGATCCCCACTGTCGCACCCGGCCCCTCGAGGGTGCCGCGGCCTGAGTCCCCGGCCGCGGCGCTCTCATCTCGTCGCCCTTGACGAGGCTTGGGAAGCTTGCTTCCCCCGGCCTTTTTTGCTGCCCATATTCACCCTGTGCTGATGTACCATTACCCTGCCCCGGAGAGGTAGTGGGCAGCCCGCCGGTCCTCGCCGCGCGCTCAGTAAAGCGGCGAGGATCCGGCGTTCACCACAATTCCTCATAGAAAGGAACTCTCCCAGCAGCGCGCCACATTTCACACATCCGTTAGATCTACTTCTCAGTGCCCCAGCAGCCAGGCGACGATGGCGGCGGGGATCGCCCATATCGGCTCGTCGGGACCGGTGAGTAGGGGCGAGCGGGTGACCATCACGCCACGGCCGTGGCGAGCCTTCATTGTGAGGGCCTCCCGGCGCCAGCGACCGTCGGTGTACTTGCACTCGAAGGGGATCTCGAGGTCCGGGCCGACGAAGTCGATCTCCGCGCCGGTGGCGGTTCGCTCGTACATGACCCTTTCGGTTTGCACGAACGCGGTCGGCGCGTGCAGCGACACGGCTCGTGCCAGCGCGAGGCCGATCTGTTGCTGGGTGAGCTTGGCGGCGTCTGGGGCGGGGAGGCTTGGGTTGCGGAGGTGGGCGAGCTGGGCGATGAGCGGGTCGACGAAGTACAGCTTGCGCTGCGCCGCGGTGTTTGGTCTTGAGTCGCGGATGCGGTGGCAGCGCCAGGCGAGGAACGCGCGGACGAGGTCCTCGATGCGGTTTATGGCTGTCTGGTGTCCGGAGAGGCCGACATCGCGGGCGATGCGCGAGGCGTTGATCGGGCTGCACAGGTTCGAGGCCAGGCGGTCCAGCAGCGCCGCCACGTCGGCTTCGGACATCGGCGCTGCTCGACCGATCGGAGATCCGCCAGCGTCGCCGAGCACGACATCCCACAGGCCCTGGATGAACCCGTCGCTCACCGCGCCGTGGGCGATGAACTCGCCGACGGCGCGTGGGAAGCCGCCGACGTCGAGGAACAGCTCCCACGCGTCCGCGAGCGCATCGCTCCACGGCTCCAGAGCCGATATCGCGTGCTCGGCTCCGGGGGTCAGGAAGTCCTTGGGGCGGATGTGCAGCGGCGGCAGCTCGTCAAAACCTCCCAGGCCCGGCAGAACGCGCGGAAGCCCATCGGCAGCAACAGCCGGTCGGAGTCGGCGATGCCCCCGCGACGGTCGGCCAGGTCCTTGCGCGCCTGCTCCAGATCGCGGGCGGAGGATCCTGTCAGCACGACGCAGGCCTCGCGGAAAGTCGTGTCCTGATCGCGCAGCTCCTTGATCGTCTGCGACCAGCCCGGCACTGCAGTCACCTCGTCGAGCAGCCAGTAGCGGGGGCCGGGCAGGGTGCGGGTGACGCTGTGCCCCTGCGCCACCAGACGCCGCAGGTCCTGCTTTGAGAGTCCGTCGCAGGAGCAGTAGAAGACGGTTTTTGGGTCATGCCCCCTGCGCAGCAGTTGTGCCACGGCGCGCTTGAGCTCCAGGCTCTTGCCCACGCGACGCGGGCCCCGCAGGACGTACAGTCCCGGCGCGTGGATGTCCGCGAGCGGCTCGGGCTCGTAGTCCAGCGGAAGCCGCCCTGCCGCCCGCAGGTCGGGGTCGTCGGCCTCCCAGCCCGCGCGTGCCCGCCAGGGGCTGCGCTCGGCCAGCAGACGCCTCAGCCGAGAGTCGTCCATGGGCTAGAATACAAAAAAAGTATAGTTTTTCGTGCATCTAATACCGAAAAAGTATAGATTTTGGCGGACCCATAACCTTTACACCCAAGTTTGAATCAACCGTTTTTGGGTGTTATGTACGGCCCGGGACGGACGGGGGGTGCCACGGCCGCCACGCTCACCTCCCGTGCCGTAGCTTTAGGGCCATGAACTTCGAGCAGATAACCACTGAGCGTGGCCGACAGCGTGCTGACGATCACCCTCAACCGCCCCGAGCGCCTGAACGCATGGACGGCGCAGATGGGCAGCGAGCTGATCGAGGCGTTCGACCGCGCGGATGCGGACGACGAGGTGCGCGCGATCATCGTCACGGGCGCCGGCCGGGGCTTTTGCGCAGGCGCGGATTTGGCGAGCGGAGGCGAGACCTTCGACTATCGAGAGCGCGAGAGCGCGGCGGCGGGGGGCGCCGCGCGACAACGGCGGTCAGTTCACGTTGCGGGTCTTCCAGTCGACCAAGCCGGTGATCGCCGCGATCAACGGCCCGGCGGTGGGCGTCGGTGCGACGATGACGCTGCCGATGGATGTCCGCCTCGCGGCCGACGATGCCCGTATGGGCTTTGTGTTCGCGCGCCGCGGGATCATCCCGGAGGCCTGTTCGAGCTGGTTTTTGCCGCGTGTGGTGGGGATCAGCCGCGCGATGGAGTGGGTGGCGACGGGCAGGGTGTTCTCCGCCCAAGAGGGTCTGGAGGGTGGACTCCTGCGCAGCTTGCACCCGCAGGGGGAGCTGCTCGATGCGGCACACGCCCTGGCGCGGGAGATCGCCGAGAACACCGCGCCAGTGTCGGTGGCTCTGGCAAGGCAGCTGATGTGGAGGATGCTCGGCGCCGAGCACCCGATGATCGCCCACCGCGCCGACTCACGAGGAATGTTCGCGCGCGGTCAATCCGCTGACGCCGTCGAGGGCATCACCGCCTTCCTGGAGAAGCGCCCCGCCAACTTCCCCGACCAGGTGAGCGACGGCCTACCCGAAATCATGCCCTGGTGGACCGACCCAGAGTTCGAGTAGAAGCCCACGTGGGTTGATGATCGGGATCAATATTCATCCCCGATGAACTGATGCCCCATACTTCTTGCGGGCCTGCTTCTCACAGGATGCTCGCTTGCGCTTGGATCGATCTTTCTTGCATGTCTTTAGCGCCTTCGCGAGCTTTGCGGCCTTCAGCTGAGCGGGGGTTTTGGGTTTGACCACGATCGGCGGCAGTGGGGAGAAGTTACCCGAGCCACCCGAGAACGTCTCGCTTCCCGTCAGGGCGCCCTGGCCCGTGGTCCTCGGTTCTTCTTGGGTTGTGAATGTCTGATCGGCTCCGTAGGTGGGCGGGGTTTCCCACTGGGTCGTGTCTTCGGTCTGGATCCTCGTTGCCACCAGCACCCTGTAGTGATAGGTGGTGCCTGGTTGCAGGGTCATGCCGATGCTCGTCAAATCGAGGCTGACGGACTGTGCAGTGGATCCGCCCGGCACGTAGCTGACCGTGGCGCCTTTTACTTCGGGTCCCTGACACCCGTCCGTGGCTTTGAGTTCATCCCGCAGAGGACATGCGATTTCCGAGCGATATTCGCCCGGTTCGCTGACAACCTGGAACTGGTAGTAAGCGCCGTGAGCACCAGGTGTTATCTGCGCTTGCAGTGTCGCGTCGTGTTCGGTGAGGTTCGACACGGACTCGCTGTCGATCACAGGTGGTTCGGGCTTTGGCGGGGTGAGTGTGCCCGTTATCTCGCGACTGCTGATGTCAGCGGCTACACACACGCCTTCAGCTGCGCAAGACACTCCGGCGAGGCCACGATCGACGATGATTTCGTCGGGTTCGATCCCGCTGGTTTGTTCATATGTGGTTTCGCCGTATACGTTCTCCTCGGTCCATGCCGTTGCTCCACCAGCGGGATCGGTCGAGGCGAGCACGTCACGGCTGAAGAAGGAAAGCTCTTCGGGTGTCGCGACGCACAGCGATTCAAACGCACACGAGACTTCGCTGAGCGACAAGAGTCCTTTCACGTGTGTCACGCTCCACGCGCTTTCTCCACCCGTCGGGTCGGTCGATGTGTTCACGATGCCTTCCCGGGCCACGGTGACGCAGAAGCTGACCGAGGGACAGGAAACGCCGTGCGCGGCCCCCACGTGCGTGAGGGTCCATGCGGCGGCGCCACCGGTCGGGTCAGTCGACGTCACGACGTTCTCACCATCCACAGCCACACACAGGCCATTCGACGGACATGAAATCGCGCTCAGCCCCTGGCTGTCCACGTGGGTCAGGGTCCATGCGCCGGCGCCGGCGGTCGGGTCAGTCGACGTGACGACGTTGCCGGCTTGGTCAACGGCCACGCACAGACCTTCAGGCGCGCAAGAGATGCCTCGTAGGTAATGGGCGCTGTCGACGCTTGCCGCACTCCAATGGCTCGAGGAGCCCGTAGGATCACTCGAGGCGACGACATTCCCGTCGCTGTCGGTCGCGACACAGAGCGTGGGGGATCCGCACGACACGCGCCACATGCCACCGCTGTTGTCGACGTGGGCCTCGCTCCATGCGCTGCTCCCACCGGTGGGGTCGGTGGTGCTCACCACATTGCCGGCGTTGTCCACCGCGACACAGAGGCTTCCTGACGTACAGGAGACATCTCCGAAGGTGCTCGTGCCGACTTCCAGATGGGCAACGCTCCACGCACTGGTGCCTGCAGTGGGTTCGGTCGACGTCTCGATAACGCCTCCGCTTCCCGCGGCGACACAGAGCCCAGTCGAGGGACAGGAGAGCCCATACGACGTTAGGAGGCCGTGCACGTTGGCCTTCGTCCACGAGTTCGCCCCACCCGTGGGATCTGTGGCGGTGAACACATTCCCGTTGCTATCGCTCACCACACACAACCCCGTTACACATGAAGCTTCCTGGATCCCGTCGGAATTCTTCGCCCAGCAGCGTCTCGGTCCATGCGCCGGCCCCAGCTGTGGGTTCGGTCGTCGTAAAGATGTTGCCGGCAACACCAACGACAACACACAGGGATTCCGAGGCGCAGGACACGGCCCCGAGGCCGCCGTGCCCGCTCAGCTGGTGCTCAGTCCACGCGCCCGCACCGCCGGTCGGGTCGCTCGAGGTAAAGATGTCCTGGCCACCGGCCGTGGCCACACAGAATCCGGCGGAGGGACACGACACTCCAAACAATATCCCCGTGCCCGCGATTTTGGTCTTCGTCCACGCGCCCACCCCACCATTGGGGTCGGTGGAGGTCAGGACGTTGCCGCTGTCATCGACCGCGACGCACAATCCGGCCGAAGGACACGACACGGCTTGCAGGCTGTTGTCTTCCCCTTCGACATATGGGTCCACGTGGGCGACCGTCCACTTGCTCGCACCGCCTGTCGGTTCTGTCGAGGTGATCACGTCGCCGTGGTCGTCAAACGCAACGCACAACCCGCTCGGTGCGCACCCGACACCGTTGAGGTAGTCAGTGCCGTCGACATTGCTCACCGTCCAAGCACCCGCCCCGCCGGTCGGGTTGGTCGTGCTCACTACATCGCCCGCACCATCCACACCAACACACAGCGAGTCCGAAGAACACGAGACACCTGTGACACCCACAATCGACGAGTACGGAGCCCCCCGATCAATAACCGTCGGGCTCCCCCAGCTCACGGGCGAGGCTGCCGAGGCCTGGGCGGCCGAGAACGGCACCACAACGCAACACAGGGCCAGCGCCAACCTGAGTGTGCGCCATAGTAATGACCTACTCATCGACCCGTCAAACACAAATGACCCCCGCAGCTATGAGACCGTCCTGACCACAGAACTCTAATGGATCTAAGCGTTCTGGTCGAGTAAAACCTCGACGGTCACCCCGTTGTGATCGTCAGCCGTTGCCGGTCGTCAGTTGTTCTCTGCCAGCTCGTGCGCTCGGCGGGCGGCGAACTCCGCAACCTGCTGCTCGACACGCCGCAGTCCCTCCATCTCGTCCTCGAGGCCTTCCGTGACCTGAGCGTCCTCGCCGGTCATCAGGACACCGTGCTCGCCGACTGTGTAGCGAGTCACGGCGATCGGAGTGGCGATTCCCTGCAGGGTCAGGTGGGCGACCGCCTCGTGACGATCGGCGCAGAGGATGAAGCCGACGCTGGCGCGATCCTCGCTATGGGCGATGAGCGCGTCGACGGCGTTGACGTAGAGGTTCATCTTGCCCACGAACTCCGGTTGGAAGGGGCCGAGCTTCAGGTCGAGGACCACGAAGCGGCGGGTCGGGTGGTGGAAGAAGAGGAGATCGAGGATGAACTCCTCGCCACCGACCTGGAGCGACTTCTGGCGTCCAGCGAAGTAGAAGCCCTCACCCAGAGCCAGCATGAAGCGCTCGATGTCCTCCAGCAGCGCCGCTTCTAGGTCTCGCTCCTTGGCGCCGTCGGTGAGCTGCACGAAGTCCAGAACAACGGGATCCCGCGTGATCCGCTGCACGGCCTCCACATCGTCAGCCTCCAGAGCCTGCTCAAAGTTCGTGATCGCCGCGCCTTCGCGCTCGTGCAGGCGTGTTGCGATGTAAGCCTGTAGCTGCGCTCGGGTCCACGCGCTGGCACGCTGAACGTACCAGTCCCTGGTGTGATGGTCATCGAGCTTCTGCACCAGCTCGACGATGTGCCCCCACGGAAGGTCTTGCACACCGTGTGCGAGACCCTCCTCGTTTGGCCAAGCCACGGCAAAAGACCGCATACGCGCGAGGTTCGCGGGCGAGAACCCGGTGGCTCCAGGGAAAGCTGCCCGCAGATCGGCCGACAGCCGCTGCACCACCCCCGGCGTCCGCCGGCCCCGCTCCGGGCCAACCTCAGCCTGGCGGCGCTCGATCTCCTTGCCGATCTGCCAGTACACCTCGATCAGCTCCGCGTTGATCGCCCTCGCAGCCCGCGCCTGAGCGCTGCGGATGCGGCCCTTGATGTCCTCGAGGAACTCCTCGTAGCTCTGGGCCGCAGCCGTCTCAGTAGACGACGTAGTCGGAAGCTCAGGCATGGGACACCCAAGCCTCCCAATCGGGATCTCGCGGATCTGAACACAACACGACTCAAACGCTACGCCGAGCTTACGGATGGGACACGATAGGGGGCCGGCGCTCGCGGCTCGTCAGACATCTTCGAACGGGTTGGGCTCTCCAACCCGGGCGAAGATGTCTGACGAGGGGCGAGCGCCGGACGGAGCACGGATGGGTTGGGCTCTCCAATCCGGGCGAAGATGTCTGACGAGGGGCGGGCGCCGGACGGAGCACGGATGGGTTGGGCTCTCCAACCCGGGCGAAGACGTCTGACGAGGGGCGGGCGCCGGACGGAGAACGGACGGGTTGGGCTCTCCAATCCGGGCGAAGACGTCCGACGAGGGGCAGGTGCCGGACGCCCTACGAGGAGGCTCGTCCTTCTGCGAGCGCAACACCGACAATGTGCAGACACAGCTCATTGACGCGCTCAAGGTCGGGCCGCAGCGGGAGCGTTGAGCGGTCGTGTGCGTCCTCCGCTCGAGCGAATAGCCGCGCAGCCTCGGCCTGCACCTGCTCGAGCGTCCAGGCGCCGTGCTTGATGTCCAGCAGCTCGGTCGCGTCGAGCCCGCCTCGATCGACGCGCATCTCGCCGTCGCGCAGGAATTCGATTCCCATGCGCAGCAGGCGGATCAGGTGGGCGGCGTTCTTGGTGTCGTAGCCGAACTGTTCGACGATGCGCTTGCGCTTGTCGCCCATGTAGCCCTGCTGGGAGCCGTGGGTCATCCTGTGGAGCTGGCCCTTGGCGTAGCCGACGAACGAGTGGAAGACGTGCCGGGCGACGAAGATCTCGCGGTGGTCGATCAGGTGCTGGCCCGCCGGTGTGCGCGCAATATAGAGGCGATCCGGGAGCCACAGCAGCGAGAGGATGTTCGGGTTACCTTGGGCGAGCATCCGCACGGCCTTGCGCGCCTCGTAGATGACGACGTCCCACTCGCCTCGTTTGATCTCACGGGTACCACGCGAGCCGTACTCGGAGAGCCCGTAGTAGTAATCCAGCGGTGGGACGCAGATCGCCATCGTGTCCTTGTCATCGATGCTGAGGGGATTTTCAGGTGGCTCGTACATACCATGAGCGATCGAGCCCCGGTAGCCGTGCAGAATCGCCCAGGATCCCAGGCCGGGCTCGTCATCGGTAATTTCGCGTGGCAGGCTCATTTTTGTCCCCATAATCATATCCAATCCCGTAAATTTCAAAAAACCAAAAATCCACGAATAAACCAAAACTAATTACCAAAACCCGGGGAGGCTCATCCCCGATGTATGCTTTTGCTAATGGCCAGGAAACCGAACGGCAGACGCGAACAGAAGACATTCGAGCATCGCAAGCTGCGGCGGGCGTCCAAGCGGGTGATGCATGGAGCAAGGGTCGGCACTGGCAAGCACGTATCCGGTCAGCCCCTGCCGCGAGACCTGCGCCGCCTGACCCCAGGCGACTAGCCGGGGCGGGTGCCTTCTGCACCAGCTCGACGATGTGCTCCCAAGCAAGGTCTCTCACACGGTCTGAGAGACCTCCAGATCTGGCCAAGCAGCCGCTCTGCGCCGTGGAGGCGGATGCGGCTATGCCGCGCTTGCGTGCTCGGCGGTGGCGGTGCCAGCGAGGATGGCTGGGCCGCATGGGCGGCCGGTCGCGGTCACGGGGATCGCGGCGAGGTCGTCGGCTGCTGTGGGGTCGTCTGCGATCAGGTTGCGCAGGGTCGCCAGTGCGTCCTCGTGCGACTCGCACCAAGCGATCAAGTTTCCTGCTGAGCTGAAGATTCCGTATGTCATGACGTTTGCAGTGTATCTCTCCTCACCGGGGTGCTCAAGCGCGTTTGAGGTCGGTTACGCAGAGCAGAATTTGGTCGGGGACGCTCCACAGCGAGCGGTGCTCGGACTCGGGTTGGGGCCGGTCGACGCAGATCCCGAGTCCGGGGGTCAGGTCCAAGCGCGCGATGTGATTGCCGTTCTTCGGCCATGCGTGCGCGTTGGCGCATGCCGCCTCCTCAGTGGTCCAGGTGGAGATCGCGAAGTGCAGGACGCTGTATATGCGCTCGATCTTGCGTGGCTTCTGCCCGAGCTCACGGTTGTTGCTCAGGCCGCGCAGGAGCGCGATCCGGTCGTGTGGGCTGGTGGCGAAGGTCACCCGGAAGACGGTGCGGGGCTCCAGCACGGACTCGATCACGAGCTCTTGGGGAACGCCGCTCGCGGGGAGCCGGATCGAGGCAGGGACCGCTCTGCGTGCGTCGTTGCCTGCCTTTGGTCGTGGCATCCCATCTTCTATTCCGACGGGGATCGCCCAAACGGGACAGGACGGAGCGGAAGTTCTTGCACGGTGCCGCAGACTGCGGCGAACCGGCGTCCCGGCGCCCGCTCTCCACAACCCTCAGATGCCCGCTCGGTGACCATTGCCACCACACCCTCCCCACCCTCCCGGAGGGACTCAATCATCGGGGACTTAATCCTTATTTCAAACCAAACAAAAACCAAAGGTCTCAACCGGCAACTGCCGGCAAGCCAAGTAAACCTCTCCTAACCAGCAACAAACTTGGCTTGATCTAAGCAACCCTCTGTCTCCTGAAAATAAGCAACCCTTCGTCTCCCGGAAATAAGCAACCCTCTGTCTCCTGAACATAAGCAACCCTGGTAGGATGCCGCTTTGAGGGGGCGAAAGAGATCGGGCCTGAACATGTGTACTGGAGGAGTTAGGACCGCCGATAGGGTCGGCAGGCGCGGTGCTGCCCTGCTCGCGTCGTTGTGCGCCGCGTTGGCGTTGTTGGCGCTTGCAACCGCGAGCGCGTTCGCCTCGCCCTTGAGCCACACCCAGTCGATCGACTCTCCGAACAGTCTGAACGCCTTGTCAGTGCCGCGCCACAGCTTATTGGGTGCGGTTTTCACGACGATCATCTTTATTGGGTTGGCTGGGGTCTTTTCTAGTATTGCGGTAGCGGCTATTACGGCGCGCGGCAAATATGCCGGTGGGAGTGTGGTCAGCGGTAGGCGTTCAGGGGGTCGACGCCTGTTGAGTGGTGAGCGGGGTGCTTGTCAGGGTGCGCGGGGTAACAGTGAGGGTGCGGGCTGGCCGTGGTGGGCGGCGGTTGCGGCGGTGTTGAGGTAGTCGAGTACGGCGCGGCTTTGTAGGCGGCAGGTCTCGTTGATGGAGAGAATCCGCTCGATCCAGTGGTTGCCGTTCTCGGATTGGGTGCCGCCTTGGATCTTGCGCATGATCACGGCGTGGCGGAGCGCTCTCTCAGCGGTGTTGTTCGTCGGGCTGATGTTGGGTATCTCGCAGAATGTCCAGAGCGCCTCGTACTCCTCGAGCAGTCCGGCACAGAAGTTCGCGGTCTTTTGATGGCGAGAACGCTCGCCTTTTTCGAGTAGCGCCTGGATGCGGTTTCTGAGCGGGGAGAGCTCGTGTGCAAGCCAGGGAAGGGTGTGCTGATCCTGAAGGTAGCGGCGATGGACGGCGATCACTTCTCGTGCCGCTTTTACGAGCTTTTTGCCGAGCTTTCCGGGAGCGCCTTGGCGTTCGGAGATCTCGACTAGTTGACGAATTGCGTGACACCAGCAAAGTTGCTGTTGCAGCACGTCCAGGAAGTGATAGCCGGCGTAGCGGTCTGAGACGAGAATCCCGCCGAAGTCCGCTCCCAGAAGCTTCTTGGCCGCGGCCTGGGAGCGGTGCGGGTCGATGCGGTAGCACGCCACGAACGCGGATGCTCCGAGCCACAACCACTGCTGGGCACCGGCCAGCCGCCAGCTCGTCTCATCGGCGTGCACCACGTCGGCTTGGCGGATCGCCTCGGCCAGCGCCTGCCAGGGATCGGCGAGGACCCGGCTCATGCGCATGATCGCCGTGTCCACCGCGCCTGTCGAGATCGGACAGCCGAGTATCTCTTCCACGACCTGGACGACCTGGCGACGGGAAAGGCGATAGACGCCGGCAAGCATCGCGATATGAGCTTCCAGGCGCGGCCCGAACGCCGAGGCTGATACTCCGGCTGGCAGGCCTGCCAGTGTCTTCTTGGCGCATCCGGGGCAGCGCACGCGATGCAGTCGGTACTCGAAGATCAATGGCGCGATCGGCGGAAGCTCCCACTTCTGGTGAACCACCGGCTCCCCGTCCTGTCGCTCGCCCCCGGTGAAAACGAGCCCGCAACCAGAGCACGCATCGGGCAGGCACTCGAAGGTCTCATCAACCTTCTCGGGCGGAGCCATCTGGCGATGCTTGCCCTTATGTCCCGGCTGCCCGCCGGGCCTACGCAACGACTTCTTCGCGCGCTCGCGAGCCAGAGCACGACGCTGCTGACGAGTCATCGGCGGATCCGTCGACGGCGGCATTGAGCTGTTACTCGAGTTCTGCCCCAACCGCCGCTCCAACTCCTCGATCCGCTCACGCAACTCACGGTTTTCCGCCCTCAGCCCAACGTTCTCAGCCTCAAGCTCAACCTCACGCGATGACCCCGCCACGCTACATAACTACGCCGCCAACCCCAAACTCCCTCCCAGACCCCCTGAACGCCTACGGTCAGCGCGCGTATTGAATGAGGGGGGCGTTGAAGTAGTTGCGAACGATTTTCGCGGTTCGTGTTCGTAGGTAGCTGACGGTCATCTGTAGCAGTTCGTCCTTGGTGTCGGGACGCTGGCGGGCGACGTGGGCGTGGACGTCGTTATTGAGGTACTCGTCGGGGTTGTGCTCGGGCGCGTACGGGGGCAGGTAGAAGATCTCCAACTCGGGATGGTCCTCTTGCCAGGCTCCCACGGCAACCGACTTGTGCAGTTTGGCGTTGTCAACGATCAAGAACACCTTGCGGCCGGAATGGTGCTCGATCAGCTTGTCGCAGAAGTCCATGAAGGTGATCTCGTTGCCGTAACCCTCGAACACGTCGAACAGCAGCGAGCCGTCGTTGCCGACCGCGCTCATCACGTTGATCCCGAAACGCTTGCCGGTCACCGACACGATCGCGCGCTCCCCGACCGGAGCGTAACTGCTACCAGCGGTCTGCCCGGCGCGAAGACCCATCTCATCCGCCCACAAGATCTTCGCGTCCTCAGCGTGCGCGCGAGCCTCGATCGCGGGGTACTCCTCCTGTAGCCACGCCTTGACGCGAACAGGGTCCTGCTGGAGCCAGCGCCGGGACGGCTTCTTCTTGCTCCAGCCCCAGGCACGCAGGTAGCAGCCGACCGTCTGGCGCGAGAGCTGCACGCCGCAGCGCTTGAAGATCAACGCGCGCACGGCGCCGCGACTCCACAGCTTGCCCTCGCCGAGCTCCAGCTGATCGGGGTTGGCCCCCACCATCGCGCGCACGACCTGCTCCTGCTGGCCCTCCGAGAGCGCCATCTGCTCACCCGGACGACGGCCACGACGGCGCTCCGCCATGCCCTTCATCCCGCCGACGCGCAAGCGCGCCGACCAAGACGCGACGGTGCGTTCCGAAACTCCCATCGCCTCCGCGACCCCAAGATGAGTCCACCCACTCTCGAGTAGGCGTGCTCCCCGCAGCCGCAACGCCTCCCGCGCCGACCCTGACAACTTTCGCGCATCACCGGATTGGCTCATTACACAAGTATACGCGCGCCACCCATCAAATTATGTTAAGTGACTGATAACCCCGAGGTCTTTGCCCCGCGTCGTAATATGGGACAAGCGCCTGCGGAGCGAACACCTGCGGGACAAAGACATCCGAAGGCTTCCTCATGGGCGATACCCAGGAAGCGGGCAGTCTCGAGGCAACCAATCTGAAGCCAAATACAACCTATCACTACTGGATCGTGGCGATGAACTCGGCTGCTCCCGAAGGAGTGCATGGCGAAGCCGAGGAATTCACGACACCGAAGAGTTGGGAAGAAATACGGGGCGAAGAAGACGAACAGCTCGTCAAAAGAAGAGTCCAAGAAGAAGCCAGCGCTAAAGCCGAAGCGCAAGCCCGAACAGCGACAGCCGCCAGGGAGCACCAGGAAGAAGAAGCCGCAGCAGCAGCCAAGAAGAAACAAGAAGAACAAACTGCAGCCGGCAAAGCCTCAGTCATGATTATAAAGGCCAAGGTGGGCTCCAGCAGCGTAACGGTCACGCTCGAGACCTCTCAGGCTGGCACGGTGACGATCTCAGGTGCGGGCCTGAAGACGACGACGAAGAGCGTCGCCGCCGGTGCCTCGCAGATCAAGGTCGCACTCACCAAGCTCGGCAGGCGCGACCGCAAGCATCACAAGCAGGTCAAGCTCACGGTGCAGCTGAAGGCCGAGGGCAAGACCGTGTCAGAGTCAAAGACGATCAAGTCCTAATGCGGTGTATACAGCGGGGATAATGCAACACACGAGCAGTGTGCTCGTCTTCGGCAGGCCAGGGCCGGACTTCGGTCCCGAAGATTCAGTGCACGTCGCCGTAAACCGCGTGCAACAACTACACTGACAGGGAACGCCCCGGTGCGCCTCTCTCCTTCGGATGATGCGGCCGGGGCTCTCTACGTCAGGAGCGTGGGGAGGGACGTTGCGAGGAGCCAAAGACTCGTAGCGTCGAGTAGACCACATGGGTTGATGATTAGGATAAATATAAAAAGCCCAAGCGCAAGCGGCGAAAAAAGGGGAGGGCCCGGCACGAAGCTGGTCGGCGACAAGCAGCGCTTTCAACACAAGCTCACCCCCAATGAACCGAAGTTGAAGGGGAACACGCGATCCGGATTCAGGCCGCGGCGACGACGGTGCAGCCTTGCCCTCGAAGGACGCCCGGAGATGCTGCTTGGCTGGGCGCTCTGGGTGGAGCTGGTTCAGCTCAATCGAGTGCGCGTTTGGGGCGTCCATCCTGTTCACCGGCCCGAGCGCGAGCTGTCATGCGGCGAGGACCTCGATTGGGGCGTGGCGAGACTGTTTGCGCTTGGGTTGAGGGCGCAGGCGCAGCTCGATGTAGACGTCCAGCGCGTCGGCGACGTCGGCGATCGTAGCCAGTTGCACGTTGCGGCCCTTACCGTCCAGCAGACGCGAGACGACCGAAGGCTTCACCCCGATTCGGCGTGCCAGCTCGGCCTTTGAGATCTGGCTGCCCGCACGGATCTCATCGATGGCGATCAGCAGCTCGGCGAAGGCAACGAGCTTGGCGACCTCACGTTCGTGAGCAGCACGCTCCCCGGCGGTCGGGAAGGTCTCCGCCAGGAGCTCGGCAAAGACTGCGCTTTCCTTCGACTTATGCATTTCGACACCTCATATCGGGAAAGCGGATCGTAGCATAGAAGCTATGACAAGTCGATGTTGAGATTTGGCCACCACTCAACGCCATCGCCTCCGACGGCAACGCAGTGCTTCGCCCAATAGTCCTTGCGGTATCGATCGATCCGCCGATACTCTGACTGCGGCACCTCCGTCCGGATGGGCTTGGCCACGCCGTCGAGCAGTACGAGTGATGGCGCCGCCAACCCATGCTCGGGTGCGTCCCGGTCGATCACGCAGAACAGCCGGTAGAGCTTGTTCGAATACTTATCGCGCACCTCGCAGATCCCGCTGAGATCAACCTCTCTCTTGCTGGCGGACTTGTGCATGAGCCGCCATCGCGGCGTCGACGTCGGAAAGCGCGGTGGCCCGACCTGGAGCACAGCCCGGATCGTCACCAACAGCTCAGCACGCACCCCGATCGGCATCTCCTCACCGACGAGAAAATCCCATGCCGGCCGACGGCCGCCAGCCGTCTCATAGAAGACAGGCTGCCACCGCTCGAGGGTTCGCTTTTTGATGCTCTTCGCCATCCCCAAAAGCTACCCCGCGCTTGCGATGGCTCGCTCGATCGTGACCTACTCGCCACCCCGATTTCCGCCGCCGGCGCTTTCGATCCATTTGCCGTTGCCGTCATATCCTCGGTATGGGAGCAGGGGTATCGATGGCGCCGGCTGCTTGCGGCGACGACCCGTGCGCCGTGTAGGCGGGCGCGGCGGCTGCGCGATATTTGTGCGGGTGCGCGCGTTCATCGCGTCAGCTGCGACCTGCATGTCAAACCGCAGTCGTCCTCTGTTTCCTTCCCCGAGACGGATCACGCCCAGCTCATTGGCATGTTCATAGACCCAGGCACGGCTGACCCCGAAGTGGCGTGCAAGCTCAGCGGCCGTCAGGAGCTTGTTGGGCTGTGGGCTGCTCTCTTGGAGCAGTTCGACGACGCGGTGCGCGATCGCCTCAATGGTCTCAAGAGATAGCTCAACGGTCATACCTGTCGCCGCAGAGCAGGTTACACATACGCCTGGTCGGGCGGGCTGGCGGCAAGCGCGCTGTTGCTCGCCTGCTCGGGCTGCGGCGGATCGGCCTCGCATGGGAGTGCCGCGACGCATGGGAGTGCGGCGACCAGGGACGAATCCAACACCTACAAGATGCGGCTGAGGAGCGGCGAGGGCCTCGTTCGGTCCGAACCTGGCGGCCAGCAGGAGTAGCTGTTCAAGATGGATGTTTCGGCCGTTCGCAAACTCATTTGCCTCGTCTTCGCCACGGTGAGCCGACACCCTAGGCGCTTCCGCGCGCAACTCTGCCGTCTGCCGCTCTAACTAGACAGCTGCGGCCACGGGAGTGTTCGGTCGCAGGATCTTCATGAACGTCTGAGCAGTATCGCGATTCTTCCAAGCGGCGTCGATATGTTCCGTCAGCACAGGGATGTCGTCTCTCACGGAGCTACTCCAGAGGTTCGGCGAATAGTCCTCGACTCGAAGCATGTTGTCCACATCGAAGATCGGTCGGGTTCCTCGGGCGCGGACAAGAACCACTGGAAGATCAGCGTGCATCCGCATCTCAAGCTCGAAGAGCACGTTGGGGTTGTGCTCCGTCAAGTCGGCAAGAACGAGATCTGCTTCAAGCAGTTCGTTCACGATCGTACTTTGGATGACGTCGCTCCCTTGCCGCTTGGCCGTCTTGACCTCGAAACCGGCCGCTGTGCCCGCAGGGGTTATGAGCGCACTTAGCACCTCGCCGAAGAAGCCTGTCTCGTGCTGGTCCTCACGCTCAGTGAACGGCATGATCACAAACAGCACAGGGGACTCACCTGAGTCCTTTTCAGGCGTCGCGATCGTGACACTACCCTCACCTTCCGTCGCCGCTGCGGGCACGGCAGCAGCAGCTTGTCGTGGAGCCGCACCGCCAACAACGAATTGTGCGCCGATACCCAGGAAGCGGCAATTCTTCGTGAAGACCTCGACGAACTCATCCTGCGACTTCGTCGCGATTCCGTAGGTCTGCTCGAGCGTATTCGACAAGTAGGCCTTCTCCGGTAGCGCACTTCCGCCGTAATGTTGCAGCACCCTCTTGAAGAGATCAACCTTTAGGAATGCCTCCAAATAGGCTTGTTTCTGCTCATTTCCCGACTGGGGATACACCGCTCTGCGACCGAGATCCGTCAACGCGATCTCGGTTGTTTCTCGCGAACCAGTCGTTAGTCCGTAGTCCCTCGAGGAGGCCGCAAGATAGTAGAAGGACGCGCCGGTCGCCCCAATACCGAGCGCTTTGGCGACTTGGTCTGTCGCCCATGCATTTCCGCCGTTCTTGCCCTTGATACCAACTCGCTAGCAAGGTAGGGGATGTAGGATTGGTGTCGAACTTTGCCGTATGGCTATTTCGATTCCATTCCCAGAGGGCACTGTCGAGCGTATGGATGAGCTGCTGGCGGACAGCAAGGGCCTGTCGGCTCGTGAGCACGCTCGGGTGATGTGTATTCGTTTGTTGGCGTTGGGCTGGGAGGCCCAGGATGTCGCTGAGGCTGTTGGTTTGAGTCGCAGCAGTGTGTATCGCCGGAAGGCCGAATATCTCAGCGAGGGCAAGCGCACGCTGTCCACCGATGGCTGGGGTGGGCGGCGCGGCGGGGTTCTCGGCAGCGAGGAGGAGGCCGAGTTCGTCGCGCAGTTCGAGGACGCCGCGCGTGAAGGGCAGCTCATCACGGCCGCTGAGATGCTCGCCGAGCTTGAGCGGCGGTGTGGGGAGTCCCCCAGCCCCTCGACGCTGTACCGGATCCTTGCGCGTCACGGCTGGCGCAAGGTGATTCCAAGGCCACGTCATCCGCAGGCTGACCCCGAGCGCCAGGAGGCGTTCAAGGAAACTTCCCAACGCTTCTGGCGTCCGCCCGCACGGAGGATCCTCGCCCACTACGGCTGATGTTCATGGACGAGGCGCGCTTCGGGCGGATGAACCGTCCGGTGCGCTGCTGGGCGCCAGCCGGGGTTCGGCCAGTCGTGGACTGCCAGACCGTGCGGGAGTACACCTACGCCTACGGCGCGCTGTGCCCAGATGACGGTGTGTTGGACAGCCTGATCCTGCCGAGCATGCACAGCGAGTGCTTCGGACGTTTCGTGAGCGAGGTCTCAAGACGCCACCCCGAGGAGTTGGTCGTGATGGTCTGCGACGGCGCCGGGTCGCACACCGCCACCGACCTATCCCCGCCGGAGAACGTGCGGATCCTCACCCTGCCGCCCTACAGCCCCGAGCTGAACCCCACCGAGCAGCTATGGGACCTGATCCGCGAGCGACGCTTCGCCAACAAGGCCTACGACTCTCTCGACGAGGTCGAAGACGACCTCGCAGAGGAGCTACGCGCCCTGGAAGCCGACCACACCACAATCCAATCCCTCACCAGCCATCAATGGATCACATCATCAATCAACTTGATAGCGAATTAGTATGAGAGCCTGTGGCACGCGCAGAGCGTGCTCCAAGGTCCTAGCAGGAAACTGTCTTGCGGTTGGCATGACTCCTCAGAATACTAGTCTCAACGGCGAGGACTACGTTTACTGGTTGAATCTAAACAAAGCGCATTGCTGGCGGACCGCAAGACCAACTCAGCCTCGGGTATGCGTCCCAACCGTGTCGCCCATTAGTGCTCTCAGGTGGACTCCCAGGCCGGGCCCTAACCCTGTGACTCGACCGTCAGACCTCTGTGACCGGCGACACCCACCCCCGTTTCGGGTGACCAGCGGCGTTGTCTCCCACCCAGAACACCCCCACATCACCCACCCCACATCCCCACCCCGCCATGTCCTGCTCAGCCGCCGCTGGTGCCTCGTCCACTTGTCTTTTCGGCCCCAACTCACATGGGTGCCATCCCTGTCGGAGCCCGACGTAGCCACCAGGTAGCTGGCCCTCCCGGCAGGATGATCTCTGTCGCCTGCTCGAACCACCGACGTTCATAGAAGTGACGATTGACCAGTGTCGACGTCTCCAGACAGCATGCGATGCCAAGTCGGTCAGCCTCACCGAGGATCGGTGTGAGCACTGCAGTCGCCAGGCCCTCACGTTGGCGCTCCGGCTTCGTCGCCAGCAAGCCTGAGCGCTGCTCCGGCAACGCCTGCCGGATCACCGGGCTCCTCGCCCTACCCGCGCTTCGCTACGTGTCCTCGGCCTGTACCCAGCCCCCTTCGCGCAGCCGCCCAACAGCTATGGCGATCTGCTCGGGAGCAAACTGCGCCTTGCCCGGATTCCAGGCGTAGAAGGCATCGGTGATCGCCTGGTCTGTGTATGCGCTCTCGTTGGCAGCCACCCAGTGGGCAGTTGCCAGCAGCTCCAGTCCGAATGGCGTCTCGAAGCCCTCGACCAGCTCACCGACCCGATCGAACCGCTTGTGGGTCTCCGGGTGAGCAGCTAGGAACGAGTCGGCCCTCTCGATTGCGCCAGGCATCAGCGTCACCTGCTCGGTCGGCGTGTCTCCGCCCCCGGTGTATCCCTCGATTAGGTGTCCGTTGACGTCATGGAGCACGTGCCGGAGGTTCTCGGCGTAGGGACCGTAGGGCGCCTTGACATAGCGCAGTTTCAGGGGCTCGCCGGACTCCTGCAGGAAGTACATGAGCTTGTGCAGCTCGAGCAGGCTGATGGATGTATCCATCATGCCGGTCAGGTAGCGGCGCATCAGACCGACCAATGCGGCGCGCCCGGCGGTCATCTTCGGGGTGGGCTTGACCGGCGCGGACTCGGATTGGCCGCCCGGCTCGTAGAGGGTCACGCGCACATCGGGCATATCCGCCAATGCGGCCTCGATCACCGGGCGCACGTCGCTCCAGGCGAGCCCACCGAGGCCGCTGCCTAGGGGCGGGATGGCCACCGAGCGGATGCCGCGACTCTGGATCTCACCTACCAGCGCATCCATCCCAGATTCGATGTCCTCGATGCGGCTCTTGCTGCGCCAATGGCGCTTGGTCGGAAAATTGATGATCCAACGAGGCGCCGGCCGCCCAGTGTCGTGCACGAACATCCGCCCAGGCTGAACCTCTTCGCGTTTGCAGGCGGCGGCGTACGCCTTGAAGTTCGCCGGGTAGGCGTGCTTGAAGTGCAGCGCGATTCCGCGGCCCATGACGCCGACACAGTTGACTGTGTTGACGAGGGCTTCGGCATCGGCTTGGAGGATGTCGCCCTGCGTGTACTCGATCATGATGGGCTCAAAAGTACCAATCGGGCAGGACGTCAACGGGAGGCTGGTGGGCAGCACCGTTGAGTGTGGCGAGCACCTCAGATTGGACGTGCGCAGAGCTGACGCCGATGCGCTCGACTAGGTTCCAAGGAACGAATCTCCTGACCAGGAACTCGGCCTGCTTGCCCTCCTTGATCTTCGTGTCTTGGAAGTCGGTCGCCTCCACAGCGTCCCAGTCGACCTCGACGAGCTGGGCGAGATCCTTCTTGAACGGCGCGTACGCAGCGCCCGCGTTCGCGAGACTGAACGCCCAGCGAGTGCCGGATCTTGTTGCCCAATCCACTGTGCTCACAAGGTCGATCTGGAGGTGGACGATGGGGCCCTGCCCTCCGCGGTAGGTGAGGCCAGGATGGTTCGCCATGTACAAGAGATAGAGCATGATCGAACGCGGGCAGAAATAGAAAGGTACGTACTCTCCAACCGTGTCGCCGTCATGGCACTTCACCGGGAACCGCATCCGGTTCTGCTTGATCTCGCTCATGCCAATCGCGAGCTGGGGATCTCCCCGCGCAACCATCTCGGCATCAGATAGAAGCCCGTCGTCGTTGAGTATCGACGTCAGATTCTTGACGTGCGTGATGTGGTAGATGCAGGTCGGTTTAGGCGGCTCGGTCATGGCGACAGCGTAGACTTGCCAGACTGCGCAAGGGCCAAGGTGGCGTTTGAAGCTGGATCTGGGTAGCGCCCCGGGCGTCGTCAGGCATCTTCGCACGGGACGGGTCCCGGCACGGGCGAAGATGCCTGACGAGGGCCGGGGGGCGAACGGAAGGCGCAGCCGCCTAAACAGTGACAAAACCAGAACCCACCTACCCAGGACCCCGACACAACCACCAAGTATCCGGCCCACCCAGCAAGACAACCTCCGTCGCCCGCGTGAAGCCTCGACGTTCATAGAAGCGACGATTGACCAATGTCGACGTCTCCAGACAGCATGCGATGCCAAGTAGATCAGCCTCGTCAAAAATCGACGTGAGCACCGTTGTCGCCAGGCCCTCACGTTGGCGCTCCGGATGGGTGGCTAGCACCCCGAGATACCAGTGGGGCTGTGCCGGCGTCGCGGATACAACCCTCACATCGAACAGCGCCCCGACAAAGCCTATGATTGGGCCTGTGAAGGAGGTGCCCACCAGCTTTCCCGGCCACGAGCTCGTGAGCGCGGGGCTCCTCGATCTCGCCGCCGGTCGTGAGAGCGAGTCGGGATTGCTGGTTGCGATGGCGGCACCGCGTCTCAGGGCCCTGGGCTTCGACGTGCCCGAGGGCGGGGGTGAGCGCCCCTCGCATCGTCTCTACGAACTGCTTTCAGAGTCCGGTCGGGGCGCGCACAGCCGCTACAACGCGCTGATCGCGCGGATCGTCAGCTTCGCGCGGGCGGCTGAGCGTGCGTCCTCCGGTTGACGAGCCGCGCCTGCGAGCGCTGGCTCGTCGTTTGGGGCATGTGGCGCGTGGGCCGACGCGGATCTATCTGACCGGCGGCGCTTCGGCCGTGCTCGAAGGTTGGCGTGGCTCCACGGCAGATGTCGATTTGCGCTTCGAGCCGGATGTGGACGAGCTGCTCCGCGAGCTGCCGGGGTTGAAGGAGAGCCTCGACGTGAACATCGAGCTGACGTCTCCGCCGGACTTCATTCCTGAGCTTCCAGGCTGGCGGGAGCGCAGCCCGCTGGTCTTCCGAGAGGGCAACGTCGCCGTCCATCACTTCGACTTTTATTCGCAGGCGCTGTCGAAGATCGAGCGTGGCTTCGACCAGGACCTCGATGACGTGGAGAAGATGATGGCGTCTGGGCTGGTGGAGTCGGCGCGGCTACGCGAGCTCTACGAAGCGATCGACCCGGAGCTCTATCGCTACCCGGCGATCGACCCGTCCGCATTCCGACAGAAGCTCGACGCGGTGCTGGCTGGGAGCTGAGCCACAGAAGGGCAGGGCGGACTCATCCGGGGGTCAGCTCGATCGTTTCTCCATCACCGAGCCTGCGGTAAAGACCTGATCATCTCCGCGATGACCTGTTCGGAGCTCTCGCGGTCGAGCTGCATGTCTTGGCGCAGCAGCTTCCATGCGAGCAGGTCGGTGGCGAGCAGGATCGCGGCCAGCCGGCGCTCGTAGGGCTCCCCGGAGAGGACGTCCAGCTGGGGCGCGAATGTCGTCTGCACCCAGTGGCGGTGGTAGGCACGGCCCGCGTCGGTCATCCGTTTGATCGCGGGTACTCGGTCCTCCTGGGAGAGCATCCTGAGGACCGCCTGCCCGTGCTCCTCGTAGCGGTCGAAGAGCAGGTTGAGCGCCTCGGGCACGTCCGCGGCCGGTGCGGGGGGCCGGCTCGAGATCTCCTGCCGGCCGAACCACGCGTAGGCGGCGCTCAGCAGCTCGTCCTTGGAATGAAAACGCAGGTGCAGCGTCTGCACCGTAACCCCCGCCTCGGCGGCGATCTCACGCAGGCGGACCTGCTCGTAGGGGCGCGTGGCGAAGTGCCTCCAGGCAGCCGCGAGCAGGCGCTCCGCGGTCGCGGTCGCGGCATCGGCGCGAGCCGACATTCGATAGGGGCGCTTGCTTTGTGAGGTCTTTGTTATATTCATTTTATCTATCCTCAAATCAAATACTAACATGCGTGTCTTCCAGACACTGCTGGCGTTCAGCGGCAACGCTCCTCCACAACTGGCGCTGACCCATCGCCTCGTCCAGCGCGGGCACCAGGTGCGGGTCCTTGCTCACGAGGCCGCGCGCGAGCGAGTGCAGCGCACCGGCGCTGAGCTCGTGCCGTTCAAGCACGCCTACCCCGCCATGGATATGACCCGTCCGGAGACCGATCCGCTGCACGACTGGGACGTCCGCACGCGCGTCGGCGCCGGGCTGCGGGTGCGCGACAACATCCTCTTCGGCCTGCTCAGCGACACTGCCCGGGACTGCGCCGAGGCGCTGGAAGACTGGCCTGCGGAGGTCATGGCGTTCGATTGGATGCTGCCCGGCGCGGCGCTGGCGGCGGAGGCCGTCGGCCTACCGGCGATCGCGCTCGTGCACTGCCCCTTCCCGATCCCAACCCTTGGCGCGCCACCGCTCGGCAGCGGCCTGCGCCCGATGACCGGACCGCTCGGTGGGGCGCGGGACCGCATGCTGCTGGCGTTCATCAGGCGCTTCTTCGCCGCCGGGCTGCCGGATCTGAACGCGGCCCGCGCCGCACACGGCCTGCACCCACTGACCGATTGGTATGACCAGCTGCGCACCGTCCAGGAGATCGCCGTGATGAGCGCGCCGGAGCTCGACTTCTCATCTCGCGGCCGGCTCGCGGAGAACGTTCGCTACGTCGGCCCGGCGTTCGAGCCCTTCACAGAGCCATGGAGTTCGCCGTGGCCAGCGGACAACGACGACCCGCTCGTCGTGATCAGCTTCAGCACCAGCTACATGAACCAACGCGCGGCCGTTCAACGCGTCCTCGATGCCATGGCCCCCCTTCAGGTCAGAGCGCTGCTGACGACCGGCCCGACACTCGACCCCGGCTCACTGCGGATCCCCGCCAACACCCACGCGACATCCTTCGTAGCCCATCGCAGCATCTTCCCGCACGCCTCGCTCGTGATCACCCACGCCGGCTGGCAGACGGTCAACGCAGCATTGGCCGACGGCGTCCCGATCCTCTGCATCCCCGGCGGGCGCGACCAGCACGACAACGCGCTACGCGTGCTCGCCGCCGGGGCCGGCGTACGGGTGGGCAAACACGCCTCGCCGCGCAGGCTCGCGCGGACGATCACGCGGGCGCTCGATGATCCGGCGTTGAGGGACGGCGCCCAGCGAATGGCCCGGGCCCTGGCCCGCAGCGACGGCGCCATCGCGATCGCGGAAGCGCTCGAGCGCATCCCGGCGGCGAGGTAGATCGCCGCCGCAGGTCTCCCAGGTCTCGCTTTTTCTATCTATTCCATATTCTCAAAATGCTCTGTAGGACCGCCGGCCATCATCGAGCTGCTTGTCACCCGAGAGCGGGACCCGAACCATCCCCGCGCAAACCCGGTGGTGCGCCGCGACGGTAGTCGATCTTTGACACCCCGGGAGTTCGATGAATTCCTTGTCGAGTACGGACCCCAAATGCAGCCGCCTGACGGCGAGGGATAGCCAGCCCACTAAGCGCCAGGTTTTGGCGTCTTGCCTCCACTAGCGTGGGTCGTCGAGCCGCTCGTCCACGTGACACGCGGCAATGTCCTTGGCAAATTGTCCCATGAATTACTGGTTTCATTGCCACTAGCAATTCGATCAGCGGCCCTCGATCATCGGATGCATGGTCGTGCTGGAGCTCGCCCAAATCGTGGTCGGACTGGTTTCCTCAGTGCTGCTCATATTGGCCCAGGTGAGGGCCGGGTGGCATAAGAGCAACGCGGCAGCGCCGATGACGTGGCGACCCGGGGGGCGCTCGACCGACGCTCAGGCCATCGTGAAGCTGAGACTGGACGGCCGATGAGGGTACTGTCGTGATCGGTGCGGTAGGTCCCGAGGCCCAGAAGGTTCCAGCCCGACCCTCGATACCCACCTCCGTTTTGGGCGACTTGTGTTGTTCTCTCCCGCCCAAAACACCCCCTATAGAATCTCAGATGTGGCGGAGCAGGTTCCAGCTGTGTCTAACATCCTCGACACGATCGAGCGTCGTCGCTGGGAGCGACTGTCCTCACTGCTTCACCCGAAGGTCCACTGGACCACGGCGGCTGAAGAGGATCTGCACGGGCCTTCCGAGGTGATCGCGCGACTCTCGAGCGACCCGCCGCCTGCCCCACCCTCCTTTCACGAAGTTCGTGACGGGCTCGTGTATCGATGGATCGATTGCCCGGGGTGAGGTGGGGGCAGCCTGCCGGGCACCGGTGCACGGCAGACGGACTCCCCATCTGCCCGCCCAGTCGTTCCCCAATTGTCCGGCACTCTATTCCCCATCTGTCCGGCCCCAGCCAAGAGACTTCGCGGGACTGCGCCACCTGCGCGACAAGCTCGGCGACCGCTTCAAGGCGAGCGGTTGTACGGATTTACCGTACATCGTTGTACGGTTTTTCCGTACAGGAAGCAATCCCATACGCGGCGGGGTGCTATGGGCCTTGGCGCTCGCGGAGGGGCGCTGCGCTCTAGCCCATTTGCGCTTCCACGCTTTTCTTGGCAAAGTCAAGCATTCCCAACGAGACCCACGGATACTGGCCGGCTCGAACGCGAAGATTGACCGTGCCGTCGGGTGTCTTGACCTCGACGATCGTGATCACGCGGCCGATCTCGAAGTCGCGGCCAAAATCGGCTTCGATCGCGTCCATCTGCTCGGCCACTTCCTGCATCAGACGGCTTCTACCGTCAGCGCTGGGCGCTGTCGCGTCCGGCTGGATGTCGTCGTTTTCTGCGTCAGGCATTGCGTCCTTTCGTTTCGAGGAAGGAGGCATCATGCCATCGATCGAATGGGATGGCCGTCCTCAACAAATCAACAACACCAGCGAGTGTCAGAGGGACCGCAAAAAGTCCAGCAGTGGCCCGTTGACCTGCTCGGGATGGGTGAGATTGGAGGCGTGGGAGCCGCCCTCGACTGCAACCAGGCCCACGCAGCCGCTCAGCCCCTCGCAGAGCGCCTGCGCCAGATTCATCTCGATCGACGCATCGGCGGTGCCGTGAAAGACGATCGCGGGACAGGAGATCTCACCCAGGCGATCGGTGATGTCGTCCCGCTCGAACAGACAATTGGCTGGCGCCTCCATGCTCTCGCGTGGAAGCTCTCTCCACTTGGCAATCCATGGACGGCTGAGCTCGGGATCGCCGATGATCAAGCTGGCCACAACGTTAGCCAGGTCATCGATCGGCCCGACCTGCAGCCACGTCTCCTGCATCTGACGGTAGGCCGGCAAGCGCTCAGGATCCTCGGGACCCGCCTGCGTGTCGATCAAAACGAGCGCGCGCACCCGCGCGGGAGCCAGGAGCGCGGCCCGCAATGACAGAAAACCACCTTGGGACATGCCGCCCAGCACCGCCTGCTCGATACCCAGGTGGTCGAGGAGACCAAGACAATCAATTGCAGAGTCCCAGTAGGTGAATGGCTTACCGTCGTACTCGGTCTCTCCGAACCCCCGCTCGTCCCAGGTTATGACACGAAATTCGCCTGACAGCGCGTCGACTTGAGGCGCGAACATCTCGCGGTCCATCAGGAAGCCATGAGAGAGAATCACGGGAGGACCCTCTCCACCGCTGTCGTCAAAGCGGATGCGCTGACCGTTGACTTCCGCGAATGGCATAGAACCCGACTCCCCTCAGAATGGCATTTCCCGTACAGGACGCACCGGAGACTATCGGCCCGCGGTCACGGCTTTGCTGTGGCCACCAGGTGGGGGCCCAACGCGCATAAGCCGTAGAGTGACCTGAACTACAAAGGTGGGGCCGCGACGAGCTCGACCTCGGAGCCTCCTACGACTGGGAGGAAACGATGACTGAGACTGACCTGACCGAGCCCACGGTGATCGACCGCGACACGCTGCTCGTCGGGCTGACTGCGATCGGGATCCGCTTGTATGCGGACTCCGGTGAGGTGCTGGCGGACTCGATCCTCGCGGCGGAGCGCTTCGTGTTCGCGCGTCAGTTCGACCCGATCTGGTGCGAGTTGACCAACGACGACCATCGGTGGCTGCGCGAGAAGCTGGACGAGGAGGACGATGGGGACGGCGCGTTTGGTCGCATGGTGGCCGACTACGATTCGCGGAACCTGGAAAGGGATAGCATGGGTGGTTGAGCTGACCCTGAGGGCCTGGCTTATTGATCCACGCGTCGGGTCTCGAACCCTCTTCCTCGCGCGCGGCACCTCCATGAGGGTCAGGAGGTTCTTAGCAATGCAGACTCCACCAACCGTGGACGGGGTGTCCCCGCCGGAGCCGACGCCCCACGCGCCGGCAGTAGTCCCGCAACGCTCGACACGCCGAGCAACGGCACGTCGCGCGAGCAGCCGTCGCGCCGCAGCGCGTCGGCACAAGGATGACATCGACGGGCGCATCATTGGATACGTCAAGGAGCATCCACAGGGCACCACCGGCGATATGGCCAAGGGACTGAACGCCGACCGCGACACGATCGCCGCGGAGGTGTCAAACATGGTGAGGAACGGCGAGCTCACCAAGGGACCAGACCCGCACACCCTCTCAGCGAACGAGTGACGTCTGCAGCTCCCCCGCTGAAAGTCGAGATCACCCGGATTGTTGGTCGAGCGTCGGAGGACCTCTCCCAACTCCGTCAAGTGCGCGAGCTCGCTGATTGCGAGCAGATCTGCTCTATGTTTGCGAGCATGAACCCGAGCGGGTCCTCAGCTGGTCCTCAATCGAGATATCAGGTTCTTCGCGATAGGTAGTCGCGGAACTTGGGTGCGGTGTAGGCGTACTCGCCCTTGCGGATGCGGTAGAGCGCGCCGGCGTCGACTAGGCGACCGAGCAGGACGTTGACGTTGCCGGTGCTCTTGGCGGAGGTGCCGGCGAGGTCGGCGGAGCGCAGTGGGGGATATGGGCATTTGGCGGAGGCGAGCAGCAGGTCTTGCTCGGCGGGGGTCAGCGTGGCCAGGCGTGGGTCGTAGAAGTCGCGGTCGAGTCGGCTGTAGATGTCAGGGCGTGTCGAGTCGAGCAGCTTCGGTGTGAGGTGGTCTGTGCCGGTGATCTCGGCGGCGTCCCACAGCTCCGATCCCCACAGCTGCAGGAAGTAGGGGTAGCCCTCGACCTCGGTGGCGACGGTCTTGGCGAGCGTGGGGGATGCCCTGCGGGCTGTCTGCTCGAGTGGTCTGGTGAACGCCTCCAGGGCTTGGGGGGGCGCGAGCGTGTCGATTTCCTCGCCGCGGAAAAGGCGCTCGCTGTAGGAGCGCGCTTTTTGGAGGTTGCCCGTGAGCGTCGGCAGGCCGCACAGGACGAGCCCGAGCGGGATCTCCTGGCGTTGCAGCGCGACGATCGGCGCGAGCAGCAGCGAGAGGGGGTGCTCGCCGTGACGGTCGCGCTCGTCGTGGATCAGCTGCGCCTCGTCCAGGAGCAGGACGACGCCCGCCCGTCCTTTGGCGAGCGCCAGCTGGACGGTGGCGAACAGCTCCCGCGCGAGGTCCTCCTCACGCTCGGAGCCGAAGGAGACCGACAGCGAGACCTCCTCCCAGCTGATCTGTAAGCTCGTCGAGCGCAACGCTTTTCCGGCCGCGGATCGCAGGCGCGCGATCCGCGAGAGCCGCTCGCGCGTGCGTCCCAAAAGCGATCCGAGCGCCATCGCAACCTGTGCGTCGGTGTTGTGCGCGGGCTGAAGCTCCATGAACGCCGGCTCCCAGTCGTGCTCCTGCGCGTGCTCGGCGAACGTCTCCAGCAGCACGGTCTTGCCCACGCCGCGCAGGCCCGTCACGCGCATGTTCGCCTGCTGCTCGGGCGCCGCGCGCAGCATCGCGTCAAAGCGCCGCAGCGGTGCGTCGCGGCCCGCGAGATACAGCGGGCGCACGCCCACGCCCGGCCGGTAGGGGTTCTTGCCCGAAGCATCAGTCATTACAGACACCTTGTAATGATCGACGATTCTAACAGACTTACTGTAATGAGCCACGAACCGGGCTCAAAAATGTCTTGGGTCGAATCGAGCGTTCCGTCGTAGAGGCGGCCCACTGTTGTCCGTGCTAGCCCCCGCCACAACCCCAACCGTGACAAGATCCCCCCGATGAGCGACTTCTTGGTGAAGCGCGACGACCTGCGCGAGTGCCGGATCGCCGAGTCGGAGGTGCCCGAGCTCGAGCAGGGCCAGGCGCTGCTCGGGTCGAGCGCTTCGGGCTGAGTGCGAACAACATCACGTATGCGGTGTTGGGGCAGATCATGTCCTACTGGGACTTCTTTCCGGCGCAGGAGGGATGGGGCCGGGTCCCGATGTGGGGCTTTGCAGAGGTGGAGCGAAGTGAGGCTGAGGGTGTCGAGTCCGGCATGCGTGTATATGGATATTTACCCCCTTCCTCTTACCTCCTCGTGACGCCCGCCCACGCCGGTGGGGACGGGTTCGTCGACGGCTCGCCGCAGCGCGCGGCGCTGCCCTCGGCCTACCAGAGCTACGTGGCGACCGGGGCAGATCCGTTCTACCGGGCGGATACCGAGGAGCTGCAGATGCTCTTGCGTCCGCTGTTCTTGACCTCGTTTCTGATCGACGACCAGCTCGTCGACGACGGGCTGGCGGCGCGGGGGCCGATCGTGATCTCGAGCGCCTCGAGCAAGACCGCGATCGCCGCGGCGTTTATGCTGGCGCAGCGCGAGGGAGTCGAGCTGGTGGGGCTGACCTCGCCGCGGAACGTCGAGTTCGTCGAAGGTCTCGGGATCTACGGCGCGCACCGTCACCTACGATGCGATCGAGTCGCTGCAGCGAGGACCCGCCACGTTCGTCGATATCGCGGGAGACGGTGAGGTGCGTCTCGCCGTCCATTCGCACTATGGCGATGAGCTGGTCCACAGCATGACGGTGGGGATCACGCACTGGGAGGAGCTCGGCGCCGAGCGAGGGCGAGCTGCCGGGCCCATCGCCGACGCTCTTCTTCGCCCCCGATCGCGTTGCCAAACGCTCCGAGGAGTGGGGCCGCGCCGAGCTGCAGAGCAGGGTCGCCGGCGCCTGGCACCCATTCTGCGAGTGGACGGGGGTTGGCTCGAGGTCGTCGAGGACCGTGGCTTCGAAGCGGTTCAGCGCGTCTACCTGGATGTGCTCGAGGGTCACGTCGACCCCAAGACCGCCAACGTGCTCTCGCTCGTCGATTAGGCGGATCGGAGCACGCATGGCCAGGATCATCGTTTTGGGCGGCGGGGTGTGCGGGCTGGCGGGTGGAATGATGCTGGCGCGCGACGGGCACGAGGTAACGGTGCTCGAGCGCGACGCGGCATCCCGTGCCCGAGTCTGTCGAGGAGGCGTGGGAGAAGTGGTCGCGCGATGGCGTGACGCCAGTTCCGCCTGGCCCACTTCCTGCAGCCCGCGGGCCGTGCGGTGCTGGAGGAGGAGCTCCCCGACGTCTTTGAGGCGCTCGTCTCGGCGGGGGCTGTGCGCCTGGATATGCTCGGACTGGCTCCCCCCAACCTGGCCGAGGGCGGCCCGCGGGCCGGCGATGAGCGGTTTGTGACCTACACTGCTCGCCGCCCGACCTTCGAGCAGGTCCTGGGCAAGGCGGCGGAGGGCGAGCCGGGCCTGGAGGTGCGTCGAGGTGCGGCCGTGAAGGAGCTGACCATGCAGGTCGGCAACGGGACGCCGCACGTGACCGGCGTCCGGCTGGACTCGGGCGAGACGCTGCAGCGCCGACCTCGTGGTGGACGCGATGGGCCGGCGCTCGCAGCTGCCGCGCTGGTGAGCGATGCGAACATCGGGCCCGCTGCAGGAGGAGTCCGAGGATTCCGGGTTCATCTACTACGGCCGCTACTTCCGCTCGGCGGACGGGACGACGCCGCAGCCTTTTGGCCCTCTGCTGGCGCCGATGGGGACCTTCTCGATCCTGACTCTCCCTTCGGACAACGGCACGTGGGCGGTGGCACTCGTCACCTCCAGCGGGGACCAGGTGCTCAAGCGGATGCGCGACCCCGACCTGTGGACGGCCGTCGTCGAGGCGTGCCCGCTGCATGCGCACTGGCTGCAGGGCGAGCCGATCGGCGACCTCGAAGCGATGGGCGGGATGATCGACCGCTACCGCCGTCCGGTCGCCGACGGGCGGCCGCTGCTCACCGGCATTGCGCTGCTGGGCGACGCCTGGGCGTGCACGAACCCCTCGCTCGGTCGCGGGATATCGCTTGGGCTGCTGCACACGCAAGTGTCTGCGCGAGGTCGTCAGCTCGCACCTCGACGATCCATTGGAGTTCGCCGCAGGCGTGGGATGCGGCCACCGAGGCGAAGCTGACTCCCTGGTATCGGGAGACGGTCGAAGAGGACCGCGACCGTCTGCACGAGATCGACGCGCTGCGCAACGGGCTTGGAGCCCGCACCGCCGAGCGAGCGCTCATCGGTCCTGCGGGGAGCGCTGCTCACGGCGATGCTGCACGATCCCGAGCTGTTCAGGGCCTTCCTGGCCTCCCGCGGCGTGCTGACGCCGCTGAGCGAGACGTTCGCCCAGGACGGCGTGGCCGAGCGAACCCTCGAGCTGGCGGGCGAGCACGAGCGCATGGTGCTACCGGGCCCCAGCCGCGAGGACCTGCTGACCCTGCTCGGCTGACCGGAACCGGGGGCGGTCGTTGTTGCCCGCTGATTGCGAGGATCGCTCACTGGCGGGACTATGGTGGGTGCGGTGAGCGATCGATATGTCCCAGCGGCCGGCCGTGGTGTTTTCACGCCGCTCTACGACACGGTCAACGCGGTGGCGATGCGCCAGGGGCAGTGGCGGCCACGCCTCGTCGAGCGCGCGTTGGGCGCTGGCGCCGCCGCCACGGATCTTGGATCTCGGCTGCGGCACCGGCGAGATGGCGCTGGCGATCGCCCGGGCTTCTCCTGCGGTGACGCTGATCGGCGTCGACGGCGATGCGGAGGTGCTCAAGCGAGCGGCTGTAAAGGCGCGGGCAGCGGGCGTCAAGCTCGAGCTGCACGAGGCGCTCGCCGATCACGTGCCGCTCCCGGACACGGACGTCGATTGCGTGGTGAGCACACTGATGTTTCACCATCTCGAACTCTCGGCAAAGTGCGCTGCGCTCGAAGAGGCGCGACGCGTCCTGCGGCCCGGCGGCCGCCTCTTGATATGTGACATTGGCCGTGCGAGCGATCCGCTGATGCGCGCCGCGTTCTTCGCCGTGCAGCTGCTCGACGGATTCTCTAACACGCGTGCGCACGCGCGCGGGGAGCTGCCCGAGATCATCTCGCGGGCCGGCTTCTCGGACGTCACCGTGTTCGGCCGCTACCGCACCGGCGGCGGCACGCTCGAGTTGATCGAGGCGTCATGAGCGATCTCGCGCCAAGTTTTTGAGGTTGGCCCAATAAAACCGGGGGTTTGAGCCCAGATCGAGCCCGCGAGCGAGCGTTTCGTCGCAGGGAATCCTTATGGTGGCGCTCATGAGGCAAGTCCGAGGCAGCAGCGGTGACAGACTGGCGTGTGAGGTGTGGTTTCGAGCATGACGTCGTTGATCCGCAGGCATCTGACCTACGCGAACGTGGTCGCGACGATGGCGCTCGCATTCGCGATGGGCGGCAGTGCGCTTGCCGCGGACCAGTTCGCCTCACCGGCCAAGACCAAGTCAAAAGAGTTCACGGCCCCACCTACGTCAAAAGAGTTCAGCTACCTGATCACCTCGATCAGCCAGATCGACCCGCGCGTGCAAGCGGAGCTGAAGGCCACTGGGGGGCGGGTCCCGCGGGGCCGGCAGGCGCAACCGGCACGCCCGGCGCACCCGGCGCGTCAGGATCGCAGGGAACGCCCGGACTCTCCGGCACACCAGGGCCGCAGGGCATAGAAGGCGTCCAGGGCAAGGAAGGAACGGAAGGCAAACCCGGCGAGCAGGGCGTGCGCGGAGAAAAGGGCGAAACCGGCGAGCGGGGCGAACCCGGCGAACCGGGTCTTTCGCTGCTCTCGAAAACAGAACAGGAAACCCTGAAGTCGATCCTCCCCTACATCAAATTCGAGGACAAGGGCGTCGATGAAAAGCCTACGATCCAGGTCTCAGGCGCCAACGTGCAGATCCTCGATGGTGAAGGCTCGACCGAAGCCACAAACGGTGCCGGCAACCTGATCATCGGGTATGACGAAAACCCAAGTGCAGAGCCACAGACGGGCTCGCACAACCTGGTCGTCGGACCCGAACAGCGCTATACCTCCTACGGGGCGATAATCGGCGGGCGCAACAACAAGGCTCTGGGCCCCGAGGACTTCGTGGTCGGCGTTGGTAACGTTGCCCGCAATGAAGGAGCGTCGGTGAGTGGCGGCTTTGAAAACACGGCGAGCTTCGCCTTCTCTTCGATCTTTGGAGGCAAAAAGCTCTCGACGAAAGCCGAATACGAAGCGATTCCGTAGGCAGGGCCACTCGTTTTCGAGCCAAGTTTTTTGGGTTAAACCCCGCGTTTACGGGCTCTGGAGCGCTGTGGAGGTGTGCGGCGAAGCGTTTCGTCTCAAGCGCGGCCTAGCTTGTTCGGTCCATCCATGACCGAAGGAGGATCACGATGTCCACGATGTCTCTCACCGACCGCCAGAACGCCGCCGTGGCCCAGGAGGTTGCCCTGCGGGGCGCGCTCCAGCACATCGAGCGGGAGTTCGGCAAGGGCACGCTGATGCGCATGGGCGATCCCGGTGCGCAGGTGCGCTGCGAAGCGATCCCGACGGGCGCGCTGTCGCTGGATCTGGCGCTCGGGATCGGCGGGATACCGCGAGGAAGGATCGTCGAGGTCTACGGTCCGGAGTCCTCGGGCAAGACGACGCTCGTCTATCACGTGCTCGCGCAGGCTCAAGCGTTGGGTGGGGTGTGCGCGTTCATCGACGCCGAGCACTCGATGGACCCGCTGTATGCGCGGGAGATCGGGATCAATATTGACGAGCTGCTCGTATCGCAGCCCGACTACGGCGAGCAGGCGCTGGAGATCGCCGACGTGCTCGTGCGCTCGGGTGCGGTCGACGTGGTCGCGATCGACTCGGTCGCGGCGCTGACGCCGCGCAAGGAGCTCGAAGGGCAGATGAGCGACGTGACGGTTGGGTTGCAGGCGCGGATGATGTCGCTGGCGATGCGCAAGCTCGCGGGCAACCTCAACCGCACGCAGACGTTGTGCCTGTTCACCAACCAGATCCGTGAAAAGGTCGGCGTGATCTATGGCTCGCCGGAGACGCAGCCGGGTGGGCGTGCGTTGAAGTTCTATGCCTCCCAGCGATTGGACATTCGCCGTATCCAGACGC
Source organism: uncultured Solirubrobacterales bacterium (assembly GCA_963813745.1). Taxonomy (GTDB): domain Bacteria; phylum Actinomycetota; class Thermoleophilia; order Solirubrobacterales; family Solirubrobacteraceae; genus Palsa-744. Next base: position 174,372 of record CAWEZW010000001.1, on the reverse strand, counting down.
TCAAGGACGGCGGTGGCGAGGCCGTCGGCAACCGCGTAAGGGTAAAGGTGGTGAAGAACAAGGTGGCCGCGCCGTTCAGGCAGGCCGAGTTCGACATCGAGTACGGCCGGGGCATCTCCACCGCGGGCTGTCTGCTCGATCTCGCCGTGCGGTACAAGGTGGTGTCCAAGTCGGGCGCGCATTACTCCTACGGTGAGGACCGTCTCGGTCAGGGCCGCGAGCAGGCCAAGGCGTTCCTGAAGGAGAACCGCACGATCGCGGCGGAAATCGAAGAGGAGATCTACACGGCGGTAGGAATCGACGCAAAGCGGGCCGGTCCGATCGAGCGCGATAAAGACGAAACCGAGTCCCCGCCACCCTTAGGCGAGCCACAGTCAGGCAAGCCGCTGACAGTGGTCGCCTGAGCCCCGATCTGACCGGACGGCAGGAGCTTCTCGCCACCCGCGCCGCTAGGCTGCGTTCACTGTGGAGGCGGCAAATGAGGAGGCTCCTTCGTGGCTGCGCCGGCATCGGCGGGGGACGATCCTCGCGGCTGTAGCGGGTGTCCTGGTCGTTGTCGTGGTGGGTGCGGCGGTGAGCTGGTACTTCGCCTCGAAGGTGCTGGTGCCCGACCACTCGAACTGGCCGCAGGATGTCACCGTGGAGGGGCTCTCGCCCGGTCGAATTGTCCTCTCGCGTTCTGAATGGACCCAGCGGCCGGGCGTATATGGACTGGACTGGCAGGCCGGGCACGCGATCCTCGGAGAAGTGTTGGGCGGTTCGAGTGACACGGTGACGCGGCGATTGAGCGCGGTGAGCGGCTACTTGGTGGCGGGGATGAAGCTCGCCGTGGACGCCGAGGTCTACGCGGGCAATCCGAGCCAGTCGCTGGGGCTGGCTTACGCCAACGTGCTGATCCCGGACGAACTCGGGCCGATGCCGGCCTGGTTCATCCCCGCCGCGAGCACCAGCACGGACACCTGGGCGATCGTCGTGCACGGGATCAACGACGACCCCGAGGCCGGTCTGCGCATCGCGCCGACCCTGCACCGGGACGGGCTGCCGGCGCTGCTGATCACCTACCGCGAGGACCTCGGCGCTCCGAAGAGCCCCGACGGGTTGCACCACATGGGGCTGACCGAGTGGCGCGACCTGGAAGCCGCCGCCCGCTATGCGCTCGCCCACGGAGCGCGGCGTCTGGTCTTGGTCGGCTATTCGATGGGCGGCGCGATCGTGGCGCAGTTCATGGAGCACTCGTCGCTCGCGGCGCACGTCGCCGGTCTCGTGCTGGACGCGCCGGCACTCGATTGGAAGGCAATCCTGTCGTTCAACGCCAGTGAGATGGGGCTTCCGTCATTCGCCGCGGACCCGGTCGAGTGGGCGATTGATGTGCGGATCGACCCTGATTGGAGCGATCTCGACGCGCTGAAGCACCCCCGCGACTTCCATTTGCCGATCCTGCTGTTTCACGGAACCGAAGACAAGCTGGTGCCGATCGCGACCAGCGACGAGTTTGCCAAGGAGTTGCCCGGCTGGGTGACGTACTACCGCGTGCCAAAGGCCGGACACACCGAGGCATGGAACGTCGACCCGAAGCTATACGAACAGCGACTCACGGCCTTCCTTGCGCGAATCATGGGCATTTGATTCCTCTCAGGGGAGTATTGCCTGACCACAGGAGCACCTTCAGGGCTGATAGGCCTGAGCGGCGGCGAAGTCGCTGCTGAAGGTCTGTCGGGTGCTCGCGACGATCTGGGGATCATGGGTGACGATGCCCAGCTCTCGATTGTGGGTGAGGCTTTGATGGGAGAGGTTTTGAGATCCAATAAATACAGTGCGAGCGTCGACGCGAATCAACTTGGCGTGGATGTAGAGCGCGGCGCTTTCGGGGTAGGTGCGCACCTGGGCGCCGCAGCCGGTTAGGTAGGTGAGCGCGGACCGCCAGGCGGACTGGTAGGTCATCAGGACCTGCACGTGCACGCCGCGCCGCGCCGCCTGGCAAAGATCGTCAGTCATCGCCGGATCGTCCATCTCCTCGCTCTCTATCTGCAGGCTGCGCCGAGCATGAACGATCAGCGCGCCGATCGGCGCCTGTGCGCCCGGGCTCCACACCAGGTCACCGCTACCGGCGCTGGGGGTGATCTGCCGGTGGTGCAGGTCGGCGGTGAACGTTTGATCGACCTGAGCGATGTCGGCGGGCCGGTAGTCGAGCACCGTGAAGTCGCGCGAGCTTGCGTAGTAGACGGGGGTTAGGTTGAGCGTCATGATCGCAGCCACGCGCCGGTCGATCAGGAGGGACTTCTGGTGGGTGAGCGCGAAGTACGGAGGCGTCCAAGCCACGGACACACCGTGGGCGGCCAGGTAACGATAGGCGGCGTCGTTGAGCGGTCGCCCGGCGCCGTATTGGCCATCATCGAGCAAGACCTCCACGCGCACGCCGTTGGCCGCGGCGGCGGCCAACGCCTGCTCGATTCGTTCGTCGGTCAGCTCGTACATCGTGACCCGGATGCTGCGCCGGGCGCCGTCGATCAGCGCGATGAACGGCGTGTCACCGGGGCCGGGCTCGGTGATCAGCGACAGCCCGTCGCGGCGGACGGTTGTGCCGCCCCTGCCCACGCTGCCGCCCCCGCTTGTGTCGTTGGCGGCGGGTATCGAGCACCCGCACAGGGCGAGTGACACGATCGCCAACCAGGTGGCCCAAGCAGAAGTGCTCATCCTCCTCCCACTCCGACGAGGTGTGTTGAACGGGACAAAAAACTGTGCCGTCACAAGCGCGGCGTAGCGTTGCTGTCGTCCTGTTTAGACCCCCCCGAGATGAGAAAAGAAAGGCAGTCCGATGGTTGAAGATCTTTTGAGCAGAATCGAGCAAGAGCTGTATGAGCGCATCGAGGAGCTGTATCCGGCGGTCGACGAGTGCGACCGGCTGCAGGCCGATCTCGAGGCGCTGGAGGCTCTCCCCGAGCCGCCCATCGTGTCCGAGCCGCCCGCGGCCCCGGACATCATCAATCTGGAGTCGCCCGTCGCCTTCGAGTCGCCGGTGGCCCTGGAGGTTGCGACCGAGCCGCCTTACGAGCCCGAGCCGTCAGCGGCGCTGGATGTTGACCCCGAGCCGTTGGGGACTGTCCTTTGCTTTCCGGCGAACCGCAAGCCCACGCGTACAGTTGCGGTCTCGCCGCAGGACGCCCGGCCAATCAGCACCCTATCTCGGCCTGCGAGTGTGCCTGCGAGTGAGCCCCTGGTGTCACCGAAGGTCGCCCGGCTGATGCTCGCGCCGCGCCGTCCCGCGCTCGAACGCTCCGGCATCCCCCGGGTGGGTGCGCTTGTATGAGAGCCGGAGAGGGGACTCGAACCCCTGACCCCCTGTTTACAAGACAGGCGCTCTACCAGCTGAGCTACCCCGGCGCGATTCCAAGCCGAGGGTAGCGGGAGCAGAGGTCGGGCAGAGCGTTCGCCGGCGCCGTGCGCTCAGCCTGCGGGGATCGCGTGCGCGAGCGTGCCGTGGCCGTTGGTAGAGGCGGTGGCAACGGGCGACGGCGGTGGAGCGACCGGCTCCTGCGCGTTCAGGCGCCGCTCGATCTCGCCGAGCAGCACGCCGAAGAGCAGATGGCGCCAGGCGGACTGGGCGAAGGCGCGCGGGTTCGCAAACAGGTCCGGCAGCTCCTTGCGCGCGGGGTGCAGGCGGTCGCTGAGGGCCGTGAGCGGCCATGTGAGGAGATTCTCCGCGCTCGCCGCCACCGGGCCGCGCGCCCACGAGGGCAAGGGCATGCGCGGCGCGAGGTTGGCGTAGGCGGCTCCGAATAGCGCTCCGTTCTGCAGGTGCAGCGCCCAACCGGCGGCCGGCCAGGCGTCTGTACGCGTGAGTCCCTTGCCGAGCAGCGCGACGTCATCGAAGTCCGATCCGAAGGCGCGCTTGTCGAGCGGCATCTGCGCCGCCCATACGCCGGCGGCCAGAGCGCCCGCGATCGCTCCGCGGAGCGTCCTTGAGTAATCGATTGCCATCGTCGGTCAACTGTAACGGGGTCCCTGCGTGCGGTGTATTCCAAGCATGGATCGTTTGCACACAGAACGGCCCCAGCCGCAGGAGTCAGAGCGGGTCCAATCGGACGAGCGAGCGGCAAGCCTGGGCTCCTTTCGCGAGCACACTCTGACGCGCGGCGTGAACCCGATCCTGTACTGGACGCTGCGGGCGATCCTGGTGCCGTTCTTCCTGCTCTACTTCCGCCTACAGCGCACCGGCCGCGAGCATCTGCCACGTACGGGCCCGCTGCTGCTGGCTTCCAACCACCGCAGTTTTCTCGATCCCTTTGTGATCGGCACGCTCGTGCGCCGTCCCGTCTACTACATGGCCAAGCGCGAGCTGTTCGAAAAGCGCTGGCAGGCGTGGGTGCTGAACGCGCTCGGTGCCTTCCCCGTCGACCGCGGCGCCGGCGACAGGACGCGATGGACACCGCCCGCGCGATCCTCGAGCGCGGAGACTGCGTGGTCGTGTTCCCCGAGGGCACCCGCGTACGCCCAGGGCCGCTCGGCTCACCGCGGCGTGGCGTCGGGCGTCTGGCGCTGGAGACCGGTGCGCCGGTGGCCCCCGTCGCGGTGATCGGCTCAGACGCCGTGCGCAGGGGCTGGCGCATCCGTCCGCGCAAGGTCCGCATCCGCGTCGGCCGCCCGCTGCTCTTCCCGACGGTCGAGCACTGCTCCTCGCCCACGCTCGCCGCCGGCGTCACCGAGCGCGTCTGGGCGTGTGTCAGCCTGCAGTGGGACTGGCTGGGTGGCGCAAAGGCTCCTCCCCGAACGCTCATCAACGAGGTTCCACGGCGCGAGGAGATATCGCGCGCCGCGTAAGTGCCCGCACGGCACGCGCAAGGGCACGGGATAGGAGGAGGGATAGGGTGCGATGAGTGGACGAGGAGCAGCAGAAGTCCGGGAATCCCGAAGAGAAGTCGAAGCAGAAGTCCAAGGCGCAGCTCGACGCGGAGTTCTCCGATCTCTATCGCGCGCACCTGCGCGACGTCTACAGCTACGCCTACTATCGCATTGGCAACCACCACGACGCGGAGGATCTGACCGAGCAGACGTTCCTGCAGGCCTACCGTCACTTCGAGCGCGCGCAACGCGAATCCCATGGCCGGCCGCTGCGGCCGTGGTTGATCCGGATCGCGCACAACCTTGCAGCCAACCTCTACCGCGACCGCGCCCGCAAGCCGGCGACGCCGATCGACGAGTCAACGACGCTGATCGCGCCGTATACGACCGAGCAGCTGGTCGAGGGGCGCGAGGAGCTGACCCGCGTGCTCGGCGGGGTGGGGCGGCTGCCGGAGGATCGGCGCGAGGCGCTGATCATGCGCTTTGCGCTCGGCATGGACAACCGCGAGATCGCCCGTGCGCTGGGACGGTCCGACGGCGCGACGAAGGTTCTGATCCATCGCGCGATCAAGCAGCTGGAGGGGTTCGTGAACGATGCCGGCGAAAAAGGGGACTCCAAGCCGTTGAAGGGACTCGTGAGCGATTCCGAAAAAGGGGAGGGCCACGATGAGTGAGGCGTTGGGAAACAACTTCGAGGGGCTGCTGCGCGAAGCGCTGGCGCCCGTGGAGCCGCCCGAGGATCTGGCGCTGCGCCTGGAGAGCACCCTGGAGAGCATCACCGAGATGGCAGCTGAGGAGCTCCAGGAGTGGGAGCTCTCGGCGATGCGCGACCCACGCAACTGGGTTCGCCCGGCGACGGCGCTAGTGGTCGGCGGCGGGGCGGGGGTCGCGCTGGTGCTGCTGCGCTCTCGCCGGCGGGCGCGCGGCTCATCCGGTGCTCTCAGCGGCGCGCGCGAGAGCGCCGAGCGCACAGTGCGCGATCTCGGCCGGGAGACGCGCAAGCTGCTCGGCGACCGCTGATCCACCGCGCCGTCCGGCTCGTATCTATGGTGAGATGATCAGACACAAGCGCTTCGAGTCCGCCTCGACCGCTCTGAGGCGGCTCGCAGACGAGGATTGATGCAGCTCGTGACCGAGAACGACGACGCCGCGTTCGCGATCCTGTACGAGCGCCACACGAACGTCGCGTTCTCGCTGGCCTTTCGCATGTGCGGCGAGCGTCAGGTCGCCGAAGAGGTCGTCCAGGAGGTGTTCCTCTCCGCCTGGCGCAGCGGCGCGCGCTATGACCGTACGCGCGGCAGCGTGCGCGCGGGGGTGTTGGGATCGTCCACAACCGCGCGATCGACGCGCTGCGTAGGGGCGTGGTCCACGAGCGTGGCAGGGTCAGTGACGAGGGCATCGAGGAGCGTTTGGAGGCGCCTGAGCGCACCGACGATGAGGTCGGTCGCCGCGACGAGGCCCGCGAGATCCGGACAGCCCTGGATGAGCTCCCGGACGAGCCGAGCCATGTGAGCGGGAGCATCTAACGACCTGCGCCAAGTGTCCGAGGAGTTGGCCCAGCTGCAAGGGGTGACCGACTCGCTGCGATTGCGGCGCCCACGCGCCGGCGCCGGCCGAGTTGCGTGGGCAGTTGATGGGAGTCGTGCGCGGCGAGGCCGAGCTTCTGTGAGCAGTCGGCCACGAGGCCGATCGTCCCGAGCGCGCGCGTCCGGCTTGGCGCTGGCGTGTGTTCCCGGCGCTGGCGGCCCCGGGCGCGCTGGCCGCGGGGGTGCTGATCGGCGGGCTGGCGCTCAACACTCACTCGAGCCGGCAGACGCGCGTGATCCAGGCGCGGGTCCTGCCTCCCGCCGCCGGTCACGACGCCACGGCGGCGCTGCGCAAAGTCGGCTCGGATGTGCAGCTCCAGGTGACGGGCATGCCCGCGCCGGCGCTCGGGCGGATCTATCAGGTGTGGCTGAAAGACGGCTCTCAGCCACCCGAGCCGACCGACGCGCTGTTCTCGGTCACCGGCCTGGGCAACGGCACCGTCGGTGTGCCGGGCGATTTGAAGGGCGTCAGCGAGGTGCTGGTCACCGAAGAGCCGGCCGGCGGCAGCCTCAAGCCGACGCACAGTCCCGTGATCGTCGCCTCGGTGTAGGAGCCCGGGGTAGAGCCGAGGTAGGCTCTGCCCGGACAATGGCCACCTGCTACCGCCACCCCTCGCGCGAGACGGGGGTCTCGTGCTCGAACTGCGGGCGGCCGATCTGCACCGACTGCATGACGACGACGGCAGTGGGGATGCGCTGTCCGGAGTGCGCGCGGCAGAAGACACCGGTGAAGACGCTGCGCAACATTCAGCGCCGGCCCGAGGTGACGATCGCGCTGATCGTGATCAATGTGATCGTGTTCCTGAGTGAGGGTAACTTCACGTTCAGCGGTGGGCCGACGGGCAAGGTCTATGAAGAAGGCGCTCTGTTCGGCAGCCTCCGCGGGTTCCCCACGCTGGGCGTGGCTCATGGGCAGTGGTGGCGGATCGTCACGAGCGGCTTCATGCACGAGAACCTGATCCACATCGGCTTCAACATGTACGTGCTCTACATCCTCGGCCAGATGCTCGAGCCGGCGCTGGGACGGTTGAAGTTCGGGACGATCTACGCGGTGTCGCTGCTGTGCGGATCATTCGGGGCGCTGCTTGTGACACCACACTCGCCGACAGTCGGCGCCTCGGGAGCGGTGTTCGGCCTGATGGGCGCGGCCGCCGTGGAGATGAGGGCACGGCAGATCCCGGTCATGCAGAGCGGTGTAGGCGGTCTGATCTTGCTCAACCTGGTGATCAGCTTCGCGCTGCCCGGGATCTCCTGGGGCGGGCACATCGGCGGACTGATCGGAGGGGCGGTGGCAATGCTTGTGCTTCAGTTCGGCGCCCGCCATCGCTCCCAGGCGCTCGCGCTGGCCGGCTGCGCGGCGATCGGCGTGGCCGCATTCGCGGGATCGATCGCGATCTCCAAGGCGACCGAGGCCGAAACGACGGCCCCCACCCAGCTGATCGAACCCGGTCAGTGACGCGTGCCCGCGCTCACGGCCCCCGATAACTCAACCTCGAGCGTTTCACCCGTGGCGTGCGCGACGAGGTCCGGATGAAAGATGTGCGCAAGCAGCTCCAGTCCGTCGATCAGGCGCGGTCCGGGGCGGGAGAAGTAGGCAGAGCCGTCCACGGCCACCACACGCCAGGCGCCGATGCCGGCGAGTGTGTCGGCGTGCTCCAGAGCCTCCAGGTGGGCCCGTGGTGCGTCATAGCCGCAGGGCATCCCCACCACGATCTCCGGAGCGGCGGCGATCACCGCCTCCCACGACACGGTGATCGAGTGTTCGCCGGGCAAACCCAGCAGATCCTCGCCGCCGGCAAGCTCGATCAACTGAGGCGTCCAATGGCCGGCCACGAACACCGGGTCGAGCCACTCCAGGGCAACCACGCGGGGGCGGACGGCCGTGCGCACGGCGAGCTTCACACGGTCGATGCGCGCGGCGATCTCTCCTACCAGATCGATGCCGCGCTCACGGCGATCGGTCGCCTCGGCGACGGTCCGGATGTCGCCGAGTGTCTCGCCAAAGGTGTGCGGGTCAAGCGAGATGACCTCGGGCTTTGAGGGCAGCCGGGCGGCGAGCTTGGCGACGTCCTGAAAGGAGACGGCGCACACCGGACAGAGCGCCTGTGTCACGATCAGATCCGGCTCCAATGCATGCAGGGCGTCCTCGTCGAGCTCGTAGATCGCCTGGCCTTGCTCGATGCGCGAACGCACCGCCGCGTCGATCTCGGCGGCGCTCAGTCCTACGGGTAGCACGTCGCGTGTGATGTGTGGCAGGCAGGTCGCCGGGGGCGGATGGTCGCACTCGTGGGTGACCGCGACGACCTGATCGCCCAGATCGAGCGCAAACAGCAGTTCCGTGGCATGGGGAACGAGGCTTACAATGCGCATTCCGTGACTGTAATGCCAGTGCCCAGCAGGATCGCGACCGAGCGAGCGCTCTCGCCACAGGGTCCACTCGAGGATGGCATCGCCTGGAGGGCCTACTCTTATCCCGATGACACTGGCTGACCAGGAAGTCGAAGAACGCCTCGCGGGCGGCGAGTGGCGCAGGGAGGGGACGGCGATCGTCCGTGAGTGGACGTTCAAGGACTTCGCGCAGGCGATCGCGTTCGTCAACCGGGTGGCCGAGGCTGCTGAGGCGGCGAACCATCATCCGGACATCGCGGTGCACGGCTGGAACAAGGTGCGCTTGGAGCTGAGCACGCACTCGCAGGGGGGCCTGACTGAGGCCGACTTCGGCATGGCAGCACGCATCGACCCGCTCGCGTGAACGGCCTGAAGCTCATCTTCGCGGTCGTGCTGGTCGCGGTGAACGCGTTCTTCGTGATCGCGGAGTACGCGCTCGTGCGCTCCAAACGCGCGCGCCTGGAAGTGATGCAAGAGGAGGGCGCGCGGGGCGCGGCGCTGGCGTTGGAACAGCTGGAGAGCATCAACGACTACATCTCGGCCGTCCAGATCGGGGTCACGATGACCTCGATCGCGATTGGCGCCTTGGGCGCGCCCGCGCTCGCGGAGATCCTGAAGGAAGCGTTCGGCGCCACGATCAGCCACGGCGTGTCGGTGGCGATCTCGGTGATTCTCGCGTACCTGGTCGTGACCTCCGTCCAGCTCGTCGCGGGCGAGATGGTTCCCAAGTTCTACGCGATCGACCGCGCCGAGGCCGTGGCGCGGCGGGTGGCGCGCCCGCTGCAGGCGTTCAGGGTCCTGTTCCACCCGGTGATCGTCGCGCTTACAGCCGTGTCCAATCGCATTCTGCGACTGCTCGGGGTCGACATGACCCGCGAGCGGGAGGGCGGCTCGCCCGATGAGCTCAAGCGCCTGATCGCCGAGTCCCATGCCGGCGGGCAGATCGACCCGGGCGAGGCGGGGATGCTGACGGGCGTATTCCACCTGCACGAGCAGGAGGCTCGGCAGGTGATGACCTCGATTCCCGCGGTCGTCACCGTCGATGTCTCCCAGGACGTCGAGACGGCGCTGAAGCTGTGCATCTCCAGCGGTCACACGCGGCTGGTGGTCACCGAGGAGGAGAACCGGGACCGCGTGCGGGGCCTGGTGCATGCCAATTCGCTTATCAAGACGCTGATGGAGGAGGGCCCGCGAGCGACGCTCGAGCCGCTGGTGCACGACGCCCCGATCGTGCCCGAGACCAAGCCGCTCGATGATCTGCTCGCGGATCTGCAGCGCCAGCGCACTTCGCTTGCGGTGGTGGTGGACGAGTACGGCCGGGTGGTGGGGATCGTGACGGTCGAGGACATCGTCGAGGAGGTCGTGGGCGAGATCGCCGACGAAACCGACCCCGCCGCGGGCGAGGTCCGCCAGCTCGCCGGTGGTGACTGGTTTGTGCGCGGGCATGTGGCGGTGACCGACCTGGCCGACTATGGCCTGGACCTGCCGGTCGACAGCGATGCGTACAACTCTGTCGGCGGCTTCGTGTTCGCCGAGCTCGGGCGCTTACCCCAGCGCGGCGATACCGTGAACGCGGACGGCTTCTCGATCAGGGTCGAGTCGGTGCGGGAGAACCGGATCGAGGCGGTGCGCATCCGCGAGCGCCGACCGATGCCCCCTCGCGCGGTGCGCGGGCACGATGACTCATGAGCGGCGTCCGGATCTGGGTACGGAAAGACGAGAGAAACCCAGCAAGAAGGAAGTGAGCCTGAGGAAAACCGCCCCAGGCACACGTCCGGCCCGCGGGGGGAGCGGGCCGGAGCGTGCGCACTGGGAGGAGGCGGTGTGCGTGCGACTACTGCGTCGCGCCTATCAGTATCGCGAGCTTGATGAAGGCGAGCTAAAAGTCATGAAGCTCCCAAATGAAATTCTCACGAAGAAGCGGACGACACGCTCAATAGGCGTGAAATCCGCGCTTGCTCTTGCGTCCTAGCGCGCCTTCGGCGACCATCGCCTCGATGCGGTTGGGGATCGTCTCGCCGATCGTCTCGCCGATCGCTTTCGAGACGTCGAGCCCGATCAAATCGAGCAGCGCCAGCGGACCCATCGGGTGGCCCGCCCCGAGCTGCATGCAGGTGTCGATTGCCTGCGGATCTAAGCCGGTCTCTTCGAGCAAGGAGACCGCGTTGAAGAGATAGGGGAAGAGCAGGCGGTTGACCACGAAGCCCGGGATGTCGGGGACCTCGACGGGAGTCTTCTCGAAGGTCCCGCACAGGGCGAGCGCCCTCGCTCGCGTGTCCTCGGTGGTGGCAGCGGGGAAGATCAGCTCAACCAGCTGCATCTTCGTGACGGGGTTGAACACGTGCAGGCCAACGAATCGCTCGGGGCGTCCGCTGGCGTCCGCGAGATGCTCCACCGACAGCGAGGAGGTGGTGCTCGCCAGCAGCGTCGCGGGGCCGACGATCAGGTCGAGCTCGGCCAGCAGACCGGACTTGATCTCGATGTCCTCGACCACCGCCTCCACGACGAAGGTGGCCTGCGCCAGGGCTCCAGGGTCGGTGATGACCTGAACGTGCTCGGGGTCCACGTCGGCGCCGAGACGACCGAGGGTCCGCTCGACGGTGGCACGTGCCCGCTCGGCCGAATCAAGCGAGCGGGCGAGCAGCAGTACCGGACCGTGATGGGCGGCGGTAACGGCCAGGCCGCAGGCGATCGCGCCGCTGCCGACGATTGCGAGACGTTCCTCCACTTTGCCTATGTCTCCCTCTTCTCCGCTCCGGCGGTTCTGTCGACGGATTGTCTCAGCGGCTCTCGGTATGTTGACTGACTGGTCAATCTAGTTTTGATCGCGGCGCGGTAGAGTAAGGGATACCCCATCAACATGCCGCGCAAGACCTTAGGAGGACTTCAGTCATGAGGCAAGCAGAGGGCCGCGAGGTCGTGATCGTCGAGGCAGTGCGTACGCCGATCGGCCGCGGGCACAAGGAGAAGGGCTACTACAAGGACACCCATCCGAACGCGCTGCTCGGCAAGGTCTACACCGAGGTGATCGAGCGCTCCGGCATCGACGCGTCAGAGGTCGAGGACGTGATTGCCGGTTGCGTGCAGCAGTTCGGCGAGCAGGGCTTCAATATCGCGCGCAACGCTTGGCTGCAGGAGGGGCTGCCGATCGAGACGCCCGGCACCACGGTTGACCGCCAGTGCGGCTCCGCGCAGCAGGCCGTGAACTTCTCCGCGGCGCTGATCGCCGCGGGCGTGCACGACGCGATGATCGGCTCGGGCGTGGAGCACATGGGGCACTTCCCATTCTCCGCCGGGATGAAGACGCAGGAAGATTTCGGCTTCGCATTCACGCCGGAGCTGATGGCCAAGCACAACATTGTCGGTCAGGGCCTCGGCGCCGAGATGATCGCCGATCAGTGGGAGATCCCCCGCTCCGAGCTCGACGAGCTCGCGGTGCGCTCGCACCGATTGGCGAACCAGGCCACCGAGGAGGGCCGCTTCGAGCGCGAGATCGTGCCGATGACGGTCGACGGGCGAGGAGCTCGTGGCCGACCAGGGCATCCGTCCTGACACGAGCCTCGAGACCCTGTCGCAGCTCAAGCCGGCGTTCAAGCCGGACGGGAAGATCACCGCCGGCAACGCCTCGCAGATCTCCGACGGCGCCGCGGCGGTGCTGCTGATGAGTGCCGATAAGGCCAAGGAGCTGGGTCTGACCCCCCGTGCGCGGATCGTCGATCAGACGACCGTTGGCTGTGACCCGGTGAAAATGCTCGAGGGCCCGATCCCGGCCACGCGCAAGATCCTCGACCGCAACGGAATGAAGATCGACGACATCGATCTGATCGAGATCAACGAGGCCTTCGCCCCCGTGTTGGCGGCCTGGCGCCGCGAGCACAACCCGGACATGGACCGCGTGAACGTCAACGGCGGCGCGATGGCGCTTGGCCATCCTTTGGGATCGACCGGCGCGCGGCTGATCACGACGCTGTTGCACGAGCTCGAGCGCTCCGACAAGGAGATCGGCTTTGTGACGATGTGCTGCGGCGGCGGCCTCGGCACCGGCACCCTCATCCAGAGGGTCTGAGCCGGCTGAGTCTCAACCGCCGCTAGGTCCCCCGCCGGTCCAGTTCACTGCGATCGGCGGGAGGGCCAAAAGCGCCTGCCAGGTCGCCGCTTCGGTCTTGCCGGTCGGGGCGATCCCGTGTGCGGATTGGAACGCGGCGAGGTTGGCGGCGGTGGTCGCGTCGAAGATGCCCGTCGTCGCCTGCGTGGGAATCGCGCTCGCGAGGTGCTCCTGCATCCACAGCACCGGGTCTCCCTTGTTGCCCTGTTCGAGTTCGGTGTAACCCGGGTTTGGGATCACGCTCGAGAGCGGCGCTAGCGGTTCCGCCAGCGCGGTCCACTCGGAAGCAGGGGTTTCCTGCCAGTCCCACCAAGATATGCCCGTAGCGCCGTAGTCGACGGCCTCCTCGCGGAAGCGCACGAGTTCGGCGTTCGAGGGATGGCTGTAGGTCTGCCCGAGCGGGTAGATCGCCCGGCCGTAGACGCGATTTGAGATGTAGGTGTTCGCGTAGGCGGTGTCGACCGAGTTGCCGATATCCTTCCAGTACATCTGCGGCGCGTTGAACTGCGCCCCGTTCGGCCCGAGGAACACGGAGTAGGGGAAGGCGGGATGATCGTAAACGTAGGGAAACGACGCGAGGCCGAGGGGGTAGGTGACCCCGATCTTGGCGCGCAGGTCGGCGATGTAGGTCTGGGCTGAGCCATAGCGGCCTTCGTATTCGCCCTCGGCGTCGATCACGAGGCAGTCCGCCCCGTTGGCGACCGCCTCGGCGCCGAGGTTCGCCTCACCGGCGGGGTTTGTCCCGTAGACGAACTGCCACGCGCAAACTTTCAGGCCGTTCGCGTGCAGTTCCGCCACCAGCGCAGGCGAGAACTGGCTCCAGTAGTTCGAAGATCCGTCGGAGCTCTTGACGAACACCGTGCTCACGTCGGCGGCATGCGCCTGGGCGACGATCGAGGCGAGGTTGCCGCCGTCGGAGGCGCTCAGGTACCAGATCCACATGCCTTGGCCTTCGAACGCCGTTCCGCTGGCCGCGGTGGCGGTCGGGGGCGCCGCCGGTGTGATTTTCGGCGGTGCGGGCGGATGCAAGGCATAGCGCACGACGGTGATCGGCCCGTAGGAGCTCGTGTGGCGTCCGTGGCTGAGCAGCACCATGATGTGACCGGAATGGGCCTTCGCCGGGACGGTCAGCGTTAGACCCTGCTTGGTGGTGTGCAGATGCGCGTACGGAGAGCTGTGAACGATGCGCCCCCCGGGCGTGGCGGGGAACGCGACGACCATTCCCGAGGCGAGCCCTTTGCCGGCGAGCACAAGGTTTCCGTGGATCGAGACCCGGTGTGGATTGGTGCTGCATCTGGCGGCGGGCATGCAGCTGACGCTCGTGATCCGCACCGTGAAGACGTGCAAAGAGCTGGAAGCCGGCTTGGGAGCGCTCTTCGGCGGGGCGCTTTTCGGGGCGCTTTTCCCCGTGGCGCCGCCGCTGGGAGCCGAGGCGCCGCCGGGGTTGGCCGTGGCCGCGGAAGCGGGCGCCGGCAGGCCGATCGGCCAGTGGCCGGCCAGCAGCAGGCACAGCAGCGCGAGAGCGGCTGCCGTGACGGAAAACATGGATCGCTGGGGGGCGCCGTTCGCCATCAAAATCCCTCCGCGCCGGAAAGCCTGATTGCCTCGAACCGGCGGCCATCGACCTTAGCCGCTGTGTCTGAACAAACCGAACAGCGGCAGAGAAGTTGCGTCAGTCAGTGTTACGCATCGCGCTGCATTTGTCTCCAGCTACTGTAATAACAATGGTTATACCCTCTCGACTTGCTGCTTAGCCCCAACGAAAGCCCTGGGCGGAGGGCGCCGGCGGCGAGCGGGCTGGAGGGCAGATCCGCGGGCGGCTCGGGCAGGTTGTAGCCGGCGGGCGCGACGTCGTTGGGGGCGTCGGCGTGAAACAGCGAGGCGAGGTACTGGATCTGGCCGCGGCCGACGCCCAGCTCCGTCTGCCCGCCGCCGTAGCAGCCGATCGCGTGCGCCGCGCAGTAGTCGTAGAAGTCGAGCAGCGTTCGCAGACCGCCGAAGCGCGAGGGCTTGACGTTGAGCATGCGCGGCGGCACGGCAGCGCTCGAATGTCCGCGACCGAGTGCAGCGGCGCGTCCCAGGTGACGCGGGCGCGGTGCGCACGCAGCACCGCCTCGGTCTCGGGGGTGAGCATCGGGATCCTCGATCCAGGCGTCGGGAAATGCCTCGACGACGCGGCGGTAGAGCTCCGGGTCGGCGGGGTTGTCGACGATCGTGCCTTCGTACTAGCCCTTCAGGTCGACCGAGGCGACCGCGCCGAGCGCGACCAGGCGCCGCGATCAGCTCGTCATCCCAGGTCGGCGTCGGGTCGAGCTTGAAGCGCAGCTCCGGTGCGATCTCCAGACGCCGCCACAACGGGCTCGCAGCGTCGGCGGCTCGGCCAGGCGCAACGAGGCGACGAAGCGCACCGGCTCGCAGTCGCGCCCCAGCGCCGCGTGCAGCGTCGTCCCCGCCTGGCGCAGCGCGAGGTCGAGCGCGGCCGACTCGAAGGCCCAGTTGCGGTAGTGCACGAAACTCGCGGCGGTCGGTGGGCTGCGGGAAGAGGTCGAGCGTTCGCAGGTGCTCAGCGAACGAGGCGAGCGTCCAGCTGCCCGACGAGCGGCGCGACAGCGCCGGCGCGCTGCAGCGCCTCCTGGTCCTCGGTCGCGTAGGTGACGTCCTCGCCGAGGCCCTCCTCGCCGCAGCCACGCAGCCGGATGACGGTGGTCTTGCGCACGAACTCGTTGGAGAGGGCGGCCTCAGTGGCCGCTCGAGCGTCGTAACCGTCGATCTCGAGGCGCAGCTCGGCGAGTCGCTCGTCAGGTCGCTCATGCCGCGTAGGCCTCTGCGCTTCGAGCCGCGCGACGAGCTCGTCCAGGCGCAGCTCCTCGAGCGCCGCGCCGACGGCCTCGAGCTCGCCCGCGCAGAATTCGATCAGCGTCCCGCCCTCGCTGGACGAGGTCGAGTGTCTCGCGCAGGCCGGCCTCGCCCGAGTCCAGGCGGCGGATGATCTCCTCGACGCGCGCCGCGGCCGTCTCGTAGGTCTGGACTGTGACGTCGCCCGGACGGCCTGGGCGGATCGGTCATGGCTCGAGGATTCTCGCAGCGACGGTGTCGTCGGCGAAGCGCAGCCGCAGCGTCCTGCGGCCTCGCGGGCCGCCGCGGCAGTGGCGATCGGCTCGCCGACGGAGACTGGACGAGCGCGTAGCCGCGCGCGAGCGTGCGCTGCGGGTCGTGGGCGGCGAGCGCGAGCGCGAGCCGCGTTCGAGCTCGTGCGGGCGCCGCCGCGGCAGTCGCTGCAGCGAGGATTGCGGCCTTGCGCTGGAGCACGAGCGCGCGCCGTTCGGTCAGGCCGCGCTCGGTCTGCAGACCGCCGGCGCGAGCCTGCGCGGAGCTCGCGCAGCTTCTGGTGGAGACGAGCGCGCTGGCGCGTCGAGGTGCTCGGCGGGGGCGCGTCGCGAGAGCGCCGCGAAGCAGGCGGCGCGCGCGAGAGCGACGCGCAGCGCTCGCGCGCGGGGACGCCGCAGTCGCGCGCGCAGCCGCGCGCCATCGCCGCGATCGGCGCGGGCGCGCCGGCAGTCGACGCCGACAGCGGCCTCGGCGGCGTGGGTGGTGTCGAGCAGCTGACGGCAGCGACATCGTCGAGCAGCGTACGGTCGGTGTGATGGCCGACCGAGGCGATCACCGGCACCCCGAGCAGCGCGACCGTGCGGCAGAGGGTCTCGTCGCAGAAGCAGAGCAGGTCGGCCAGCGAGCCGCCGCCGCGAGCGACGATCGCCACCTCGACCTCGCCCACGGCGGCGAGATCGCCCAGGGCGCGGATGATCGCGGGCGCCGCGTGGCGATCCTGCACCGGGCGAAGCCCCAGATGAGCCGTCCGGCCCAGCCGCGACGGGCAGCGCGGCGAGGATGTCATCGCGCGCCTTGCCGCTCTCGCCCGTGATCACGCCGATCGTGCGGGGCAGCAGCGGCAGGTACAGGCGCTGTCTGGCGCTCGAGCAGCCCCTCGGCGTCGAGCGGCCTTGCGCAGGCGGTCGATCTGCGCGAGCAGATCTCCCTCGCCAGCCACGCGCAGGTCGGTTACGGAGAACGAAAAGCTGGGCGATGAGGTGGTGCTGCCGGGGTAGAAGTCGCATCCGCCCGCAATCACCACCTGCATGCCCTCGGTGGGCACTTCATCGCCAGCGCGCGCGAGGATTGAGTCCCAGTCCCTGCTGCCATACAGCGCATGGAATCGCGCCCGCGGAGTCGCGCAGCTCGAAGTAAACGCGTGCGCGGGCAGTGGCGCAGGTTCACGAGCTCGCCGATTAGCTGCACATGGGCGAAGGAGCGCAGCTGCCGGCGCAAGCGCGGCGGCGTACTCCCCGACCGGGAACGGCCCGGCGAGGCCGCTGCCGGGATGCCCTGGTCGGCGGGTGTGGCTCCAGGCACGAGTGGCGAGGACGGGGACATAGAAGTCCAGGATAGGCGCTAGGATCGACGGAGATGTGGAGCAGCTACCCCTGGCCTGGCGTATGAGTATCTATCCGAAAACCCCTCAGCTGGCGTCCCAGTGGCCGCCGAGGAGGAATCTCGGGGTTTTCGGATAGTTCCTAAGCCGTGGGGAATCGCAACAGGGGCCGTGCTGGACGCTCGCGCAAGCGGCGTCCGAACGCTGCGAAGGCGGCCGGGGATCGTCAGCGGGGGAGGTAGCCGAAGCGGGTTCGGGGGCGCTCGCAAGCACGACTGTGTCGGCGCCGGGGCGGAAAACTCCTGGCGAGCAAAAAATTTCCCCCGCGGCGCGGAAGGCCAAGCGGACGCGGACGCGCCCGCGGGGCGCCACCGAGCGCAGCGGAGGCGGTTGGCGGGATCCACTGTCCGTGGGCGAGCGCCCGGAGGCGCCGTGGCATCCGCTGCCGCTGTCCGAGCTGCTGATCCTGGTTGGAGCGGTCAGCACCGTTTTCGGTCTGGACCGTTTGCAACATGGAGGGATCTCGAATGGCGGACCGGCGCTGTTTGCGGGGATCGCGGCGGTGTTGATTGGCACGGTCGAGGTGACGCTGCGCGAGCATCTGAGCGGGTACCGCTCGCACACCCTGATCTTGACGTTGCTACCGCTGATCGTCTTTCATTCGGCCGTGATCCTGATCGTGGCCTCGCTGACCACGGTGCCGAAAGCGCTGAACGTGGGGTTGCTGCTCGTTGATGTGGCATTGGGGACGCTTCTGTTCAGACTGCTGCGCGCGCCTTATCTGGACGCGAGACGCGAGCGCAGGTTCGCGCGCAGACGCTGAGCCGTTCTCAGGCCGGCGTGGCTGAGAAGATATCGAGCGACGGGGGTGGCGTCCGCGCGTCGCGATCCAGGCGTTTGTCAGGGCTCTCCAGCCGATTGTCGTTGCCGGCGATCACAATTGGGGTGTCGCAGATCTCCATCAGCCGCGAGTAGATGCGTTTGCCGACGTGCTCCTCCAATTTCCAGGGTTCCGGCGCGAGCGGCCCATCGGCGTCGGAGTCGATGTCGGTGGTGAAGACGATCGAACGCTGGCCCTCGTAGCGGGCGTTGACGATCAGGTAGAGCTGCTCGAGCACCCACTCGGTCGGTCGTACGACGCGAAGATCCTCGATATGCAGGAGATCGACGCTTGCAAGCGTCTCGATCACCTCGTCGGGGGTTTCGCGGCTGTCGGAGTTGAATGTCGCGCGGATGCGATTCAAGAGTGCGACCGCGTTGAAGCTCAGGACCGAGTGCTGCGAGCTGGCCGCCGCGGCAGCGACCATATAACCCAAGGTCGTCTTGCCGGTACCAGTGTGACCCATCAGCCACATGCCTTTGCCTACCGCGAGGTTGCGCTGGATGTCGGTGCAGAAGCGCTTGACAACACGGACGGAGTCGGCGTTTGGATCCTGGGCGATCTGCGTAAGCGGGTAGCGATCCCACGAGAGATCCATGTAGCGCCGTGGCACGCGGTCGCGGAGTCGGTGGGCGCGGGCGTTTGCGATGCGCTGGGCCCTGCAGGCACAATCCCGGGCCGTATTCGTCGCCTCATCGACCAAAAAGCCGCTGCCGTCGCACCTCTCAAACGGGCAGTGCGCCTCGCCGGCGGGTTGTGGGCGCAAATCCATCATCCAACCTAGTCAAGCAAGTACTCCGGCGTCCACGACCACCAACCACGCAAATCGCCAGGATTTTTTTGATCTCGCTCAGGAGGCGAGGTCGAGCGAGGGGAGTGGGCGCTCGCCCAGCTCAGCGCCCTCGCCGCGAGTCTCGCCCTCGAAGCCGAGGCGCTGCAGGCGCGCGATCTCGCGCTCACCTTCGATCCGCGCCGGGTGCTCGGGTGGGAGGTTCGCGATCAGTGCGGCGATGCGGTTGCGCAGCTGCAGCGCGAAGTGGGGAGTGGAGGCGCCCATCAGCTGGCGCACGTCCTCGACGGTCACCTGGTGCTCGCCCTCCTCGCTGCGGGCGAGGCGGTTGGGGTCCTCGGCTTGGCTCATGTGGTCGCTCGGTGGGAGGGTCGCTGGACGGTGTGGAAATCGGGCGAAGGTCGTTTGGTGGGCGGTAGATCTTCAGTCGATGTGGGGATCGGTCATTCAGCGAGCGGTAGAGAGGGTTCTTCGGTGGCGGTGGCGCGGGGCGAGGTCTCGAGCAGCGTGTCGATTTCGGCTTGCGTGACCGCCGAGATCGCCTGTTCGTCCCCGATCAGCCAACCGTGATTGTAGACGCTGCGGACGGGCGGGACCTGGGGGGAGTAAGCGGGTTTGATGTCGCTGAGGTAGCCGGCGAGCGCGGGGGGAATCGAAGTCCCCGCGCCCGTACCGGAAGCGACCTCGTTGAGTAGGAGCAGCGGGCCGAAGTCGCCGTTGGCGGAGAGCGACGCTGCGGCGGGCGCGTCCAGTGGCCGGGAGAGGTTCGCGAACACGAGACCGTGGCCGGGTTCATGGATGCCCCAGCCGAATGCGCCGTCGGCGAAGCGCGCGACGGCGATCGCGTTTTCGATGGGGTTCCCGCCCGCCCCGGTTGCTTCGCCCGAGCCACCGCCGATCGGCTTGACTGCTCCGAGGTGCGCGAGCTGGGCGAGTAGGCGACTGTTGACGGCCGACGGGCCGACCACATAGATCGTCGGTCGGTGCAGGCTCCTCAGCTCTGCGCGCGTTGCCGTGGGAATGCCCGTAGATGCGACGAGCAGGATCGGCGCTCCGCTCTCGGCGGAGAGGCCGGCGGCGGGCATCACGAGCGCGGGTGGAGCATCCTCGGCGAGCACGATCACCTCTTGGGGAGCGACGCCACGGGCGCGGCTCTCCAGCTGCGCCACTTCCGCGGCCAGCGCGGCGGGTTCGCTCGCCGCGAGCGTGGATGTGTGATAGCCGGCAGGCGCGGCGGCGGTGGTCCCGATCCGGATCACCTGCGCGCCGCCAGCCTGAGCGGCGCCGGTGGGGTGCATTGCCGCAAGCGCCTGGGAGCTCACTGAGGGCAGGGTGGAGCCGTCGCTGTACAGCAGCGGTGCGCCGAGCGGCGCGCTCGCGAGGGCGGAGGCGGCCAGTGCCGCTGGCCAGTCGCGCTCGTCTGCCAGCACGACCGCCTGCGGCCGCGTGCTCACCGTCAGGCCGGGATACACCGCGCGGGCCACCGCTGCCGCGTCGGTCGCCGGACCGGAGCCGCCGAGTCGCGTGGTGTTCTTCGTCGCCAGGCCGCCCGCGCCCTGGGTGCTCACCTGGGCGATCGGCGCGCCGGAGGAGCCCGTGGGCAACGGTGCGGACTTGCCGCAGCCCGCGAGAGTCGCGCCGGCGAGCGCGGCTATCAGTAGGCGGGATACGGGGGCGTTCATCTGAGGGACACTATCGGGCGCCCCAGCGCACGAAACGATGCTCTGGCGGGATTACTGGCTTACCAGGGAGTGGTCGGCCTCAGAAGCGCGACGTAGGAATCGACGATCCCGCCAAAGCCCGGCACTTGCGGGATAAACCTGCGAAATCAGGTGCAACCCGTGCAAGCGTCATTGCACTTTGCTAGTCTGCCGCCCGAACGCCGAATCCTTGACTAGATGTCAGGGAACGGGGGACCCAAATTGTTGGGGCGAATCCCACGGTGAACCGTGAGAAGCGCAGGCTCTTTCAGCGCTAGCCCGTCAGCTAACCCCGCAGGCCGACGAAAGAGGTTGTGGTTGTGTGGGTGCGAACCCTCAGCAGCACGGTTTTCTGTAGCTTGACGATCATCGCCGCGGCGGCCACGCCCGCCTTGGCGGCCTCGAAGACCGGCGGCGTCGCCGCCGTCTCGCCGGCGCCGGCAGTGAGCGGTGGCTCTACCCCCACCACGCCGGTGAAACCGGTGCACACGGACCCCGTCACGGCGCCCACCCCGAACATCGCCTACACGGGGCCGGTGTATGAGAAAACCGTGACCGGCCAGGTTGTCCCCTACGTGCCCCCGGCGCCCACGGGTCAGATCAACGGCACCACCGGCGGCATGCCGGTCGGGACCGCGGCCGATACGAAGCCGCAGCTGCTTGTGCCGGGCACGATGGCGCGCTACGTGGACGGACTCGCGGCGGCACCGATGTCGGTGCCTGCGGCCGTGCAGGAGATCGTCTGGGCCGGCAACGAACTGATCGGGCTGCCCTACATCTACGGCGGCGGCCATGCCTCGTTCATCTCGCCCGGTTATGACTGCTCGGGCACGGTCTCTTTCGCGCTGCACGGTGCGAACCTGCTGCAGACCCCGGAGGATTCATCCGAATTCGAAGTCTGGGGCTCGCATGGCGCCGGACGCTGGGTCACGATCTTCGCCAACCCTGGTCACGCCTATATGACGGTCGCCGGGCTGCGTCTGGATACGAGCGCGGCCGACGATCCGAGCAATGAGCAGGGTCCTCGCTGGCGTCCGTTGCGTCAGGGCAACGAAGGCTTCGTCGTGCGCCACCCGCTCGGTCTCTGAGCAGCGTCGAACCCAGGGTCGGCTACGCTTGGGGCTTGGCTCCACCGGGAAACCGCCCGGATCGAAGAACAGCAACAGGAGGATCTAGATGGCCGGTCTGACCGGGCGCATGTCAACCGTCGTGAAGGCGAAGGTCTCGAAACTGCTGGACCGGGCCGAAGACCCGGCTGAGACGCTTGACTACAGCTACCAGAAGCAGGTCGAACAGCTGCAGAACGTGAAGAAGGGCATCGCCGACGTGGTGACGGCCAAGAAGCGCTTGCAGATGCAGGAGGCGACGCTGAAGCAGAGCGTGGTCAAGCTCGACACGCAGGCGCGCCAGGCGGTGTCTGGCGGCCAGGAGGATCTGGCGCGGACGGCGCTCGAGCGCAAGAATGTCGCCCAGACCGAGCTGCAGGGGCTCGATACACAGGTTGCAGAACTGGAAGACCAGCAGCAAAAGCTGACCGATTCCGAGCAGAAACTGCGCGCGAAGATCGAGGCGTTCCGCACGAAGAAGGAGGTCATCAAGGCGCAGTACTCTGCGGCGGAGGCTCAGGTCAAGATCTCCGAGGCGGCCACGGGCGTGGGCGAGCAGATGGCCGATGTCGGCTTGGCGATGCAGCGCGCGGTGGATAAGACCGAAAACATGAAAGCGCGTGCCGACGCCGTGTCCGAGCTGGAAGCAGCCGGAACCTTCGACGACATCACCGCTCTGGGTTCCGGCGAAGACGACATCGATCGTCAGCTGAAGCAGCTTTCGAGCCAGCCGGCGGTCGACGAGGAGCTGGCGAAGATGAAGGGGGAACTTGGCCAGGGCGCAGCAGCGCCAGCCGCTCAGATCTCCGAGCAGAGCCAGACACCCCCGCCCGCGGGGTCCGCACCCGCTGATCCTCAGCCAGCTGAGGATGGCCAGGCATGATCGTGCGCGTTTCTACCGAGGGGCAGTACGAGCTCGAGGACGGGGCGCTCGAGCGTATGCACGAGCTCGACAACGCCTGTCAGGCGGCTGTTGAGGCCGGCGACAGTGAGCGTTTCCACGGTTGCTACGAGCAGCTGCTCGAGCTGATCCGCACCGAGGGCTCAGAGCTAAAGGACGACGATCTGCGCGGTTCGGATCTGACGCTCCCACCGTCGGACATCACGCTGCAGGAAGCACAGAGCGAGTTCTCGGCGCACGGGCTGATTCCCGATTAGAGCGGTATCCCCCAGAGCGGAAACCAGCGCTCCAATTCGGGCTCGATCGGCAGTTCAGAGGACATCTGGGCCTTGAGCTGCAGCTCGCGCTCGGTCAAGCGTGTGTTGGTTGCACCTGCCTCAGGCACGAACGGATACCAGAACCCGCGCTTGTAGTTGTAGATGAAGTAGACAGGTCGTTTCTGCGCGTCGAGAAACGCGAACACCGCGCACAACAGGCGCTCGCCGTAGCCGGCGGTCTCGATCGAGCCGGAGACGGCGTTGATCCCGACCGCGAGGTCTTCGACGCTGGGTGCGCCGGGAGGGTTGTGCAGGATCATCCAGCGGTAGCCGAAGGCGTCGTCCTCGGTGGAGACCGTCGTGCCGGAATCGCCGCCGGTGGCCCGCACGACTTCTTCCATTTCACGCAGCGTCGATTCGAACTCGGCCGTCGCCAAAGCCTGGAAGACGATCGCGGCGGTGCCGGACGGGTCGATCGAGTGTTCTGACTGCAAAGCGATGTAGGCCGTGGAGATCGCGAACAGGCGATCGGGCGCGGGGCCGGCGACCGTATGGCGGCCGGTGAGCATGTCGCGCAGGCCCACTACTTTGCGCCCTGTAGCTGAGACTCCAGGCGCTCCAGCGCCGCCAGGCGCGCCTCCAAGGGCGGGTGGTCGGCGAAGATGTTCATGAGGGACTTCTTCGTACGAGCGGGGAGGATGAAGAAGGCGCTCATCGTTTCGGCCTTGCGCAGGTCCTGGTTGGGCACGCGCTCCATCGTGCCGCTGATCTTCAACAGCGCCGAGGCCAGCGCCGAGGGACGTCCTGTCAGCACGGCAGAGCCGCGGTCGGCGGCGAACTCGCGGTAGCGCGAGAGCGCCCGCAAGAGCAGGAATGAGACCGCGTAGACGGCGACCGACACGAGCACCACGACGATGATGTCCTCCTCCTCTTCGCTGTTGCCATAGCCACCGCCGAAGAACAGGGCGAACTGCGCGATCGTCGCGGCCAGCGTGGCGAAGAAGCTCGCGAGCGTCATCACCATCACGTCACGGTTGATCACGTGGGTCAGCTCGTGGGCCATCACGCCTTCGAGCTCGGCGGGCTCCAGCAGGGAGAGGATGCCCGAGGTGGCGCAGACGGTGGCCGACTTCTGCGAGCGGCCCATCGCGAACGCGTTCGGCATCGAGGTGTCCATCACGCAGACGCGCGGCTTGGGCAGGTTGGCCTGCACGCAGAGGCGCTCGATGATCCCGTGCAGCTCGGGGGCTTGCGCGGGGGAGACCTCCTTGGCGCCGAGCGTGGCCAGGGCGATCTTGTCGGAGGCGAACAGCTGGGCGCCGAGCAGCACCAGCGCGACGATCACGATGATGCCGGCGCCGGCGCCGACGGCGACGAGCACCGCGATGAACACCGCGTAGACGAGGCCGAGCAGGAACAGCGTCAGCAGCATCCGCGACTGCAGGCCGGTGTCTTTGCCGAAGTCAGATCGCCGGGGGGACACGGCGTGGATTGTGGCAGAAGCAAGTGCGCGTGCCCTAAAGTGCGGCGCGAGCGATGTCCCTGAGAGAGCGACCACGATGAAGCCCGAAATCGAAATCCTGGGCATCTCGATCAAGACCTTCGGGGTGATGTTTGCGCTCGGCTTCCTCGCCTGCGGTGCGCTGGTGGCGCGCCGCCTGCGCGAGCTGGGCAAGCCGGTCGACTGGTCGTATGAGATCGTGTTCTCGGCCCTGATCGGCGGCCTGATCGGCGCGCGGGGGTACTACGTGATCCAGAACTACTCGCAGGTCGAGCACGACCTGCTCAAATCGCTCTTTTCCGGGTCGGGCCTCGTCTGGTACGGCGGCGCGATCGGCGGCGCGATCGGCGTGCTTCTGTGGATGCGCTGGCGCGACGCGATGGAGTTGAGGATGTTCGACATGTGTGCGACGGCGCTCGCGCTCGGCTACGCGATCGGGCGGATCGGCTGCCAGGTCTCCGGCGACGGCGACTACGGGATCAGATCGAACCTGCCGTGGGCGATGGGCTATCCCCACGGGACGGTCCCGACCCCACCGGGCGTGACGGTGCAGCCGACCCCGATCTACGAGACCGTGACGATGTGCCTCCTGGCCTACCTGCTGTGGCACATACGCGACAAAGTGCGTCCTGGGGTCGTGTTCGCGCTGTATCTCGTGCTGAGCGGGTTGGAGCGATTCCTGGTCGAGTTCATCCGCCGCAACAAGGAGGTGTTAGCCGGCCTGACAGCGCCGCAGGTGGAGAGCCTCGTGATGCTCGCGATCGGGCTAGTGTGGTTGGCGCTGATGACACGCGAAGGCGGATTGAGCGGCCTGCGTGCCAAGGCGAGCGCCCCCCGCCCGACGACGGCCTGACCCAGACCGTCCGACGCTGTCCCGAGCCCGCAGGCGATAATCCCCGGGATGGCTACCGAGACGAGTCTTTCGAACGTATTTCCGCTCGGCAGCCGGCTGAACGAGCGCGGGCGGCTGGAGGTGGGTGGCTGCGACACCGTGGAGCTGGCGCGCGAGTTCGGGACGCCGGCCTACGTGGTGGCGGAGGATGACCTGCGCGCGCGAGCACGTGCGTTCGTCCAGGCCGGCGCGGAGGCGGGGCACGCGGACTTCCACGCGGTGTTCGCCTCGAAGGCGTTTCCCTGCACCGCCGTGCTCGCTCTGTTTGCCCAGGAGGGTTTGTGGTGTGACGTGGCCTCCGGCGGCGAGCTGCACCTGGCGCTGAACGCGGGCTACGCGGCAGCGCGGATTGTGATGCACGGCAATGCTAAGTCCGAAGCCGAGCTCTCGACAGCGCTCGAGGCGCGCGTGGGCCTGATCGTGGTGGACAACTTCGACGAGCTCGATCGCCTGGAGCGGTTGACCGCCGAGGGCGCACGGGGGGAGAGGCCCAGCCGGTGCTGATCCGGGTGACGCCGGATGTGCGGGGCGAGACGCATGAGAAGATCTCCACGGGCCAGGCCGACTCCAAGTTCGGCTTCTCGATGGACGATGCGCGAGCGGCGATCGAACGGATCGAGGGCATCGACGGGCTCGCGCTCGCCGGTCTGCACGCCCATATCGGCTCGCAGTTGCTCGAGCTGGAGCCCTTTCGCCGCGAGGTGGCGGAGCTCGCGAAGCTCGGATCGGAGACCCACCCGCCCGGCGGGTTCTCCATCTATGACCTCGGCGGCGGCCTCGGGGTCGCCTACACCGAGGCCCAGCCAAGCCCGCCAACGATCGAGGAGTATGTCGGGACGCTCGTGCGCGGTGCGCGGGAGCATGGGATGGACGCTCCAGGCAAGCGGCTGTTGATCGAGCCCGGCCGGGCGCTGACGGCGAACGCGGGCGTGACGCTGTACACGGTGCAGAGCGTCAAGCGCAACGTCTCCACCTGGGTCGCGGTGGACGGAGGGATGTCCGACAACCTGCGCCCGATGCTGTACGGCGCCTCCTACGAAGCGCACGTGGCAGACCGCTTCGGTGGCGCCATGCCCTGCGTGCTCGCGGGCAAGCACTGCGAGTCCGGCGATGTGATCGTGCGCGATGCGCTGCTCGACGACCCGCGCCCGGGCGACGTGATCGTGACGCCGGCGACCGGCGCGTACGGGTTCGCGATGGCGAGCAACTACAACGGCGTATCGCGGCCGCCGGTCGTGTTCTGCAAGGACGGCGATGCGAGGGTCGTCGTGCGACGCGAGAGCTTCGAGGATCTGACGGCGCGCGATGTCCACTGAACCGTTCAAGGTCGGTCTGCTCGGCCACGGCACCGTGGGCTCGGCGTTCGCCGCGCTGCTGGACGAGCGGGCCGGCGAGATCGAGCGCTTCAACGGCCGCGCGCCAGTGATCTGCGGCGTGCTGACGCGCACAAAGGGCAACTTCGCGGAGATCCTCGACGGCGCTGAGCTGATCGTCGAGGTGATGGGCGGGATCGAGCCCGCGCGGGAGTATCTGCTCGCGGCGATGCGCGCCGGCAAGGATGTGGTGAGCGCGAACAAGCAGCTACTATCCCAGCACGGCGAGGAGCTGTTCGGCGTCGCGCGCGAGCACGATGTGCACCTGCGCTTCGAGGCGGCGGTCGCCGGGGCGGTGCCGGTCGTGCGTCTGCTGGAGGAGTCGCTGGCCGCCACGCCGATCGAGCGCATCCACGGGATCGTCAACGGCACGACCAACTTCATCCTCTCCGAGATGGCTCGCGGTAGCACCTACGCGCAGGCGCTCGCCGAGGCTCAGCGAATGGGCTATGCCGAGGCGGATCCGAGCGACGACGTCTCCGGCCGCGACGCGGCCGCGAAGATGGCGATCCTCGCGCGGCTGGCGTTCGGCGCGCCCGTGCACTTGGACGACGTGCCCTACGAGGGAATCGAGCACCTGCAGAGCGACGACCTCGAGTACGCCCGAGAGCTGGGTCTCGGCCTGAAGCTGATCGGGACCGCCGAGCGCCGCGACGGTGGGCTGTCGGTGCGCGTCTATCCCGCGTTCCTGTATACCGGGCACCCGCTCTCCTCTGTGTCGGGCCCGTTCAACGCGGTGACGGTCGAATCGGAGGCGATCACCGAGATCACGATGTCCGGTCCGGGCGCCGGCGGCCGGCAGACCGCGAGCGCGGTGCTGGGCGATGTCGTGAGCGTGATGACCGGCGGCGCGCGACCGCCCGCCCCGCCGCTGGAGTTGCGCCTGCTCGAGGACGTCCCGAGCGCGTTCTACGTGCACCTGGAGGTGGTCGACCGTCCGGGTGTGCTGGCGGCCGTCACGCAAGTGCTGGGCGAGCAGGAGGTGTCGATCAAGTCGGTCGTGCAGCGGGGTCTCGGCGAGAATGCGCGGCTGGTGATGGTCACCCATCAGGTGGCCGAGTCGAGCCTGCGCGTGGCGATCGCGCTGCTGGAGGCGTCCGAGTTCATACGCTCTACTCCGCGGACAATTCGCGTAATCGAAGAGGAGTTTGTATGAACGAGGCCGTCGTGAAGGTCCCCAGAGTTGAAGGCATCCCGCCAACAGGAGCGCACGTGCCGCTAATCGAGCGCTACCGCGAGCGGCTGCCGTTCGAGCCAGGGGATCCTTTGGTCAGTCTGCAGGAGGGCTCGACGCCGCTGCTGCGCGCGCCGGTGCTCTCGGAGCTGGTCGGTGCGACGGTGCGTTTGAAGCTCGAGGGCGCCAACCCGACCGGGTCGTTCAAGGACCGAGGCATGACCTGCGCGGTCTCGGCGGCCGTGCGTGACGGCGCCGAGGCGGTGATCTGCGCCTCGACCGGCAACACCGCCGCGAGTGCGGCGGCCTACGCCGCGCGCGCGGGTATCACCTGCGCGGTGATCGTCCCCGAGGGGAAGATCGCCCAGGGCAAGATGGCCCAGACGCTTGTGCACGGCGCGCGCGTGATCTCCCTGAAGGGCAACTTCGACCAGGCTTTGACGCTCGTCCGTGAGCTCACCGACACACACCCGATCGTGCTCGTCAACTCCGTGAACGAATATCGCATCGAAGGTCAGAAGACCGCCGCATTCGAGATCCACGAGGGCTTGGAGGGCGGCCTGGAAGCGTTGTACATCCCTGTCGGCAACGCCGGCAACATCACCTCCTACTGGCGCGGCTTTCAGGAGATGGGGGCGGCGCCGAAACTGTTCGGCTTCCAGGCCGAGGGCGCGGCGCCGCTGGTGGAGGGCAAAGTGATCGAGCACCCGGAAACCGTGGCGAGCGCGATCAGGATCGGCAACCCGGTCCGCTGGGAGGACGCGATGGCCGCGGTGAGAGACTCGCGTGGTGCGATCAGGATCGTGAGCGACGCGGAGATCCTCTCGGCCTACCGCCTGCTCGCATCCAGAGAAGGCATGTTCTGCGAGCCGGCCTCCGCGGCGTCGGTCGCGGGCCTGCTCAAGTACGGCGCCGACGGCGCCGATCAGGTCGCGTGCGTGCTGACCGGCCGCGGCCTGAAGGATCCGGAGACGGCGATCGCGAACAACGACGGCATGGTGATCCAGTGCGTCGCCGAGACAGCGGCGATCGAAGAGGCGGTTCTGGGTGATCCTTAGCGTTGTGCGTGTGGCGGTGCTTGGCGCCCTGGTCGCCCAGGCGCGGGTGGGCACCGGCGCGTGATCCGCCGCCGCGTTGTACGCGTGCCCGCGTCCTCGGCCAATCTCGGCCCGGGCTTTGACTGCATGGCGGCCGCGCTGGCGCTGCACCTGGAGCTGGAGGTCGAGGAGACTGGTGAGTTCGCCGTCGAGAGCGATCTGCCGGTCCCGCGCGGGCGCGAGAACTTGTGCGTGCGAGCGTTCGAGCGGCTGCATTCCGCGGAGGGCTTCACCTTCCGCATCCGCTCGGAGATCCCGCTCTCCGGCGGACTGGGCTCCAGCGCCGCGGCGATCGTCGCGGGCCTGACGGCCGCCGACCACCTGTTCGAGCTGGACGCCGACCTGTTGGGGCTGGCGACCGAGCTGGAGGGCCACCCCGACAACGTCGCGGCGGCATTGCGCGGCGGGTTCGTCGTCTGCGCCGACGGCGAGGCGGTGCGCTTCGAGGCACCGACGGGCTTGGAGGCGTTGGCGGTCGTGCCGGATCAGGCGGTGGGCACGCTCCAA
Organism: uncultured Solirubrobacterales bacterium; assembly: GCA_963813745.1. GTDB lineage: Bacteria > Actinomycetota > Thermoleophilia > Solirubrobacterales > Solirubrobacteraceae > Palsa-744. Next base: position 144,847 of record CAWEZW010000001.1, on the reverse strand, counting down.
GCGCGCGCGGTGCTGCCGGCGGAGGTCCCGCTGGAGGAGGCCGTGTTTAACGTCGCCCACACCGCGCTGCTCACGCTCGGCCTTACCCGCGGCGACTGGGACCTCGTCGCCCGCGGTCTGCACGACCGCCTGCACGAGCATCGTCGCGCGTCGCTGTTCCCTCGTTCCTATGAGCTGGCGCTGCGCGCGAGCGAGCTGGGCGCTCTGGGTGCGACGATCTCAGGCGCGGGGCCTACGGTGCTCGTGTGGTGCTTCTACGAGCAGACCGGCGCCGTGGTCGAGGCGCTACGCGGAGAGATCGACGGCTGGGCGACTTTGCTGCGGGCGCCGTTCGAGTCGCAGGGCGCTTACGTCGGAGAGCTCTGACCAAGCCGCGAGAGCACTTCGCCGGTGAGCGCCAGGTAGTCGGCGCCGAGGTCGGGGCGGTGGTCGAGGATCGACTTCGCGCACTCGGCCGACTCGGCGTAGGCGATCGAGGAGCGGATCACGGTGTCGAATACCTGCTCGCCGAAGCGCTCCTTCAGCGACGCGAGCGCCTCGCGCGAATGCACGGTGCGCATGTCGGCGAGGTTCAGCAGCACGCCCAGCAGCTCGAGATTGGGGTTCAGGCTGTCCCGCGCGAGATCCACCACCTCCATTGCCTGCTCGACCCCCTGCAGCGCGAAGTACTGGGCCTCGGCGGTCACGAGCGCGCGATCGGCGGCCACTAGCGCATTCACCGTCAACAGCCCGAGTGAGGGCGGGCAGTCGATCAGTGTCACCTCGTACTCCTTCGGCGCCTTCGCGAGCGCGCGCCTTAGCGTCATCTCCCGGCCCATCTTGCCGCCCAGCATCAGCTCGGCCTCGGCGAGGCTCAGGTTGGCGGGGATCAGATCGTCGTGGATCGCTTCGGCCGCGCTCGCGCGCCCCGACAGCACGTCGGCGATCGTCGGCTCGGCGTCGGGCGGGACATCGAAGTAGTCGGACAGGTTCCCCTGTGGATCGAGATCGACTGCCAGCGTCCTCACGTCCGCGCGGCGCAGCGCGTCGGTAAGCGTGCGCACGGTGGTGGTCTTGCCGGTGCCCCCCTTCTGGGAGAGCACGGCGATCGTGGTGGTTTTCGCCATGCGCGGGCGATACTACGCGGCGAGCCCTCCCGGACGTTGTGACATCCCCAGTCCGCGGTTTGGCTCGCTGCTCAGTCCGCGGTTTGCCGAGGCCTGTCCTGCGCTAGGAAGCGTTCTACGCCGAGGCCACGCTGAGGAAGTTGAGCCGGTAGCGCCCGACGAGGATCTCATCGCCGTCCTTGAGCGTCTGCCCCTCGATCCTCGCACCGTTCACGAACACGCCGTTCAGGCTGCGATCGTCGAGCACTCGCACGCCGTCGGGCTGGCGAACGATCAGCGCATGCCGGCGCGAGACTGTCGGGTCGTCGAAGCGTACGTCGGCCGCGAGCGAGCGTCCGATGCGTGTCCACTCGCGCGTGAGTGCCACCGTGCGCCACTCACCGCTCTCCTCGTACGCGAGATACTCCCCAGGCTGCTCGACACGCTCTCTCGCTTCGGCCAGCAACGTGTCGCGCTCTGACTGGGAAAGGTCCTCCGGTGGCCGGTGACCGGTCAGCGTCTCCTCGTTACCAGGGCGTCTGGCCAGCATTTTCTCGCGCTCCAGGCCCCTACCGGTGTCCATTCGCCCGGCCCGAAACAGCGAGGCGCGGGCAAAGTCCTCCCCGCCGCAATGCGGGCAGTCCGTGAGGATTTCCGAGCCGATGAGTGTCAGCACGTAGTCACAGCCCAGGCAACGAAATGAGCCTGCCCCGGTGATGGTTCCCGATGTAAGCATCTTCATCCCTGCTCCCTTGGGTACCCAGCCATTCTTGCACTCTCAGCTCCTACCCATCGTTCGGCTGCCAAAACGGCAGGAACCCAGCCTGCGAGGACGAATCTTTCAGACCATGGTCTCCACCGAACGCCATGTCGAGCAGTTCGAGCGCGTTCTCCTTCGTCGCGGCGTTGGCGCGTTGGAGGCCGATCGGCATCGCTGCACCGACTGCGGGCGCACTCCCCTCACCGGCGAGCACATCCACCTGTATGGAAGCCCGCCCGCCCGTGCACAGGGCATCGTTTGCGAGCTCTGCCGGACCCTGCGCCGTGAGGCTCCGGTTGCGACGGAGATCGTGCGCCACGCAGAGCACGGCCACACTGTTCGCCTCACCGCCCGCGCCGCCTAACAGCGTCCGAGGGGAGCGGCGTCTAGACTGGCGTGCCCGTGGACCCCGTGACAGTGTCGATCATCGTTGACGCCCCCCGTGAGCAGGTCTTCGATTATCTGCAGGACATCGCCAACCATCCGGCGTTCACCGACCACTATCTGGTCGACTGGCATCTCACGCGGATCGACTCGGTCGGGCTCGGCGCCGGGGCGCGCTTTCGCATCAAGGCACCCCGCAACCGCTTCAGCTGGGGTGACGTCACGTTCGTCGAGGTGCAGGCCCCATATCGGATCGTCGAGGCCGGCCGCATGGGCAAGAACAATCGCATTCGCACGCTCGGCGTCTACGAGTTGGCGTCCGCTTCGCCCGGCGCCACGCGTGTGCGGTTCACGCTCGAGACCGAGCCCGCCACGCTGGCCGATCGCTTGATCGAGGGGCTTGGTGGACGGAGCTGGTGCAAGCGTAAGAACAGCAAAGCGATGCGCCGGTTGCGTTCGATCATCGAGTCAGACGAAGGCCGGGGTGCCTATGCCGAGGACGTTGGACGGCGCGTCACGGTCGCCGCCGGATAAACTGCCACGTCGCATGCCCAGCCCTCTGCGCAAGATCCTCCTCGCCGTGCTCGCCCTCGTGGCGGTGTTCGCACTCGGCGCTTGCGGCGACTCCCACACGAGGGTCACCACTGGCACCTACGCCGGGGAGTCCGGCAAGAACGCCCCATACCTGAACGTCGGCCCGCTCGTCTACGAGGTCCAGCTCTCGCGTGAGCTCAATCCAGCCAACGTCGAAGACGCCGCCTACCTGAAAGGCCTCACGCCCGCCGAGGCTCATCTCGCCCCCGGCCAGGAGTGGTTCGCAGTGTTCATGCAGGTGTGGAATCACACCTCCGTCCCGCTGCCGGCGGCGACCAACCTGACGATCTCGGACACCCAGAACAACGTCTACACCCCGATCTTGCCGGACTCAGAAAACGAATTCGCCTATCGAGGCGGATCGGTGCCCGCCAAGGGCGAACTCCCGGAACCCGAGTCGGTCGCCAGTCAGGGTGCCACCGGCGGCGCGGTGCTGCTCTACAAGATCCAGGTCGTCTCGCTCGACAACCGGCCCCTGGAGTTGAAGATCGTTGCTCCAAACGACGCCTCCCAAACAGCCTCGGCCGAGCTCGACGTCTAGCGGCTGGCCTGCAGCCCCGCTTCGAGCACCTGGCGGGCGACCGGTGCCGCGGTCGCCCCGCCAGCGCCGTCCTGTACGAGCAGCACGCCTACGACGATCCGCGGCGCGAGCGCCGGGGCGAAGGACGCGAACCAGGCGTCGGTGTTGCTTGCTTCGCTCTGTGCCGACCCGCAGCTTTCTGGCGGCTTCGATTCCGCCGAGCCCGATTCTTCCTTTGAGCTCGATTCAGATTCCGAAGGCGAGCAGGTGCTCTCGCTCTTCAGTTCGGCTGTGCCGGTCTTACCCGCAACCGTCACCCCAGGGATCGCCGCGGCCGTGCCGGTGCCGTCACGCACGACGCCGATCATCAGTTTCCTGACGGTGTGCGCCACTGCCACGCTGCTCACGAACGCGCCACCGCCGGAGGGGCGCGGAGCCGCCGGATTGAAGGTCGGCTGGGGTCGCCGGCCGCCGTCGGCGATCGTGGCGGCGACGGTTGCCATCTCCAGCGCGCTCGCCTGCACCTCGCCCTGTCCGATCGCGCTCGAGCCGACGTCGAGCTGACCCTGGATCTGTGCGGCGGGCGGCAGCGTGCTTTCCACCGCGCCCGGGACTCCGGGGCTGTGGTTGAAGCCGTAGCTTTCCGCGGTGGCGACCAGCCGCGCCGCGCCGAGCTTCGCGCCGAGCGGCGCAAACACCGAGTTGCACGAGACCGCGAAAGCCAGTTCGAGCGTGCCCCCGCATTCCTCGCCGTTGGCGTTGTTCAGCTTGACGCCGTCGAGCGTCGCGTAGGTCGCGTAAGGGAAGACGGTGTGAGGGTTGGCCAGGTGTGCGTTCAGCACGCCCGTGAGCGTGACCATCTTGAACGTCGAGCCCGGCGGCTGCAGGTCGTCGAGGCCGATCCCGGCGACGGCCAAGATCTGCCCCGTGGCAGGCGCCATCGCGACGATTCCGCCAAGCTGTCCGCCGAGCGCGGTCACCGCGGCGCTCTGCACCGCCGGGGAGACGGTCGTGCGTACGGCGCTCGCCGCCCTCGGGGTCGCGGTGGCGAGCACGCGGACCGTCATCCCAGACTGTGCGTCGACTGCGAGCAGTTCGCCCCCGGGTGTGCCGCGCAGGCTTGAGTCCAGCGCCAGCTCCAGCCCGCTCACGCCGACGATCGCGTCCGCGGGAACGCCTTCGGCCTCCAGAGTATGCAGGCTGGCGGCGGGGATCGGGCCGACCATGCCGACGACCGCGCTCGCGACCGAGCCGAGCGGCGATGCGCGCTGCCCCGCTTCCAGCGCCGCGCCTTCGGCCAGGACCGTACCGTCACGAGCCAGCAGCGTCGCACGGCGCGGCAGCGTCGTGTGGCGGTTCAACCGCTCGCCGGGGCGCAGGCCGGGGAACGCGAGCGAGGGTGACCAGGCGATCCGTGTCTCGGAGCCGCTTCCCTGCATGGGCAGCGTGAAGTCGCTCGAGAGCGCTCCGAACAGACGCGTCTGCACGCGCACCGGTACCTCCACGCCGCCGGCCACGCCGCGGGGCTTGCCGGTCACACGCATGCCGGTCGTGAGGGCGGTCGCGGTGGTGAGCGCGCCGCGGTAGGAGCTCGCGAACTCGCTCGGTGTGCTCTCGCGTTGGGCCTGGGCGTCGATGTCGGCGTACATGCTCGCGTAGTCGCTCCTGCTCCAGGCGGCGGTGAACCGTTCGGCGAGCGTGCGCGCGTAGGAGGGGGAATGGTTCGCACCGGCGATCGCGCCGATCAGGAAGGCTGCAGCGGCCAGAGCGATCACTGCTTGCGCCAGCCGGCGCCGTCGCTGGACATCCTCTCGCCGGCCTCCCTGCGATGGCCGGGGAGGCCGCCTGGGGGAGGGCATGGTGCTCATTCGCCCACCCCGATGCGGATATCCACCTCTCCGAACGGTAGAACATGGGAGATGACAGAGCTCGACTGGTTCATCGTCGCGTTTGCGGCCATCCTGGCCGCCTTCGGCTTCCGGCGGGGCTTCATCGTCGGAGTGCTCTCCTTCGGTGGATTCGCGCTTGGTGCATTCCTCGGAACTCGCCTGGGTCCTCTTCTGCTGCCTCGTGGGTCCTCCTCGCCGTATGCGCCCGCTTTCGGGCTGATCGGCGCGCTACTCGCCGGCGCGATTCTCGCGAGTGGACTGGAGGGTCTGGGCTTCAGGCTACGGCGCGCGCTCTTTCTCCCGGGCCTGGGCCTGCTCGACGGTTTGCTCGGCGCGGTGCTTGGCGCGGCCCTTGGTCTGGGCATCGTGTGGATCCTCGCAGCCGTGGCGGCGCAGACCCCCGGTCAGGGAGAGCTGCGTGCGGACATCCAGCGCTCGGCCGTCCTGCGTGAGCTCAACCAGCTGCTGCCACCGTCCGGCTCGATCCTGAACGCGCTCGCGCGGCTTGATCCCCTGCCCCAAGTGGCCGGCCCCTCGCCGGATGTCGCCGCGCCTCAGCCTGCTGTCGCGCGCGAGCCGGGTGTGCGCAGCGCCTCGCGCAGCGTCGTGCGCGTGCTTGGCACCGCCTGTGGTCTGGCGATCGAGGGCTCGGGCTGGGTGGTGGCGCCGGGCATCATCGTGACCAACGCCCACGTCGTCGCGGGCGAGCAGGACACGACCGTCGAGCCGAGCGATTCGCCGAGCCTGCCCGTGCGCGCGATCGCCTTCGACCCAACCGACGACATTGCCCTGTTGCGCGTTCCGGGCCTCTCTGCGCCCGCTCTCAGTCTCGTCTCCGAACCTGATTCGGGCACAGCCGGCGCGATCCTCGGCTATCCCGAGAACGGACCCTTCGACGTGCAGCCCGGCCGGATCGGACGCACGCAGACGGTGATCACCCAGAACGCCTACGGCCAGGGGCCGGTCTCGCGGCTGCTGACTCCGCTGCGCGGCCTAGTGCGCCCCGGCAACTCCGGCGGTCCTTTGGTGGACGGCGCCGGGCAGGTGCTGACCACCGTATTCGCGGGCACCGTCGGTGGAGGCCCGCATGGCGGCTACGGGGTCGCCAACTCGACGGTCGCCCATGTGCTGGCAGTGGCCGATGAAGCCGGCGCCGATGCTCAGGTGAGCACGGGGCCCTGCACCTCCGGCTGATTCAGCTGTACGTCGGCGCTGGTATCTGCTTGCTCGCGGTCCCCAGCCGCCCCCAGCCGCTACGCTGGACGCCATGTCGAAGACCCTGGTGATCGCCGAGAAGCCCTCCGTGGGGGGGGACTTGGCGCGCGTACTGAAGGGGCCGTTCAAGAAGCAGGAGGGCTTCCTAGAGGGTCCGGACCACGTCGTTACGTGGGCAGTGGGTCACCTCGTGCAGCTCGCCGACCCGGACGAGTACGACCCGAAGTTCAAGACCTGGCGGATGGGAGACCTACCGATCGTGCCTGAGAAGTTCAAGCTGGTCGTGCGCGACGAGCGCTCGCGCAAGCAGATGAGTGTCGTCACCAAACAGCTCGGCCGCGACGACGTCGACGAGGTCGTCAACGCCTGCGACGCCGGCCGCGAGGGGGAGCTGATCTTCGCGTATCTGTACGAGAAGGCGAAAGCGAAGAAGTCCGTGCGGCGTCTGTGGCTGAACTCGATGACGAACGCGGCGATGAAAGAGGCGTTCAAAGAGTTGCGCCCGGCGGCGGAGTTCGCGAAACTCGAGCAGGCGGCGCGCTCGCGCTCGGAGGCCGACTGGATTGTCGGCATGAACGCCACCCGCGCGGCCACGATCCGGCTGCGCAGCTCGTTCGACGGCGCGGTCTCGCTCGGCCGCGTGCAGACGCCGACGCTCGCAATCATCGCCCGCCGCGAGGAGGAGATCAGGGCGTTCACGCCCGAGCCGTACTGGCTGGTAGACGCGACGTTCGCCGCAGGGTCTTTCAAAGGGGCCGAGAATGGCGATCAGGTTGCGGAGAACGGCGCCCAGGCGCAGGACAATGGCGCGCCGGCGGGCGACACGGTGAACGCGGAGCGCAGCTACATCGGCCGCTTCCACGCCGGAGCGAAACCGCGGATCGCAAGCGAGGCGGAGGCCGTGGCGATCGTGCAGGCCTGCGAGGGCAAGCAGGGGAAGATCACAAAGCTCGAGAAGAAAAAGCAGAAAGAGCGCGCGCCGATGCTGTACGACCTGACGACGTTGCAGCGCGAGGCGAATACGCGCTACGGGTTCTCGGCCAGGCGCACGCTGTCGGCGGCGCAGCGTCTCTACGAGGAGCACAAGGCGCTGACCTACCCGCGGACGAACTCGCGCTATCTGACGACGGATATGGTCGAGGAGATCAAGCCGATCGCCGAGCTGGTGGGTGGGCAGGCCGACTACCGAAAAGCCGCGGAGTACGTGACGGCCCTGGAGGAGCTGCCGTTGGGTCGCGTGGTGAACAACGCGAAGGTCACCGACCACCACGCGATCATCCCGACGCGCTCGGAGCACAACGTCGAGAAGATGGGCAGCGACGACAAACGGATCTATGACATGGCCGTGAGACGCTTCCTCGCCGTGTTTCACCCCGAAGCGGTGTTCGAGAACACGAAAGTCGAGACCACGGTGCCCGACGGGCCGCAGGAGAAGGACGGCGGGTATGTGTTCCGCACGCACGGCAAGCTGCTGCTCGAGCCCGGCTGGCGCGGGGTGTACGGCGAGGCGGCGGCCGATGCGGCGAAACCGGAAAAAGACAAAGCCGGGGAGGAGGACGAGGGCACCGCTCAGCAGCTGCCGCGGCTGCAGCAGGGCGAGGACGTGGAGACCAGCAAGATCGCCAGCGCGCGCAAGGAAACCAAACCCCCCCGCCGCTATAGCGATGCGTCGCTGCTCGGCGCGATGGAGACCGCGGGCAAGCTGGTGGACGACGAGGAGCTGCGCGAGGCGATGAAGGACTCGGGCATCGGCACGCCGGCGACGCGCGCGGCGATCATCGAGCGGCTGATCCAGGTGGCGTACGTCGAGCGCGACGGGCGCTCGCTGGTGGCGAGTGAGAAGGGCTTGAACGTGATCCGCCTGCTGAACGAGCACGCGCTCACATCTCCCGAACTGACCGGCAACTGGGAGCACCGGTTAGGCAAGATCGAGCGCGGCGAGGACTCGCGCGAGGCTTTTATGGGGGATATCGCGGGCTTTGCGAAAGAGACGATTACCGAGCTCGACGAGACGCTGAAAGACGTGAAAATCCCCCGCGCGAAGCTCGGGCCGTGCCCGATCTGCGGGCACGAGATCGTGGAGAACCGCAAGGGCTACTCCTGCTGGGCGCGTGACGACCCGGGCTGTGGCTTTGTGATCTGGAAGAGCAAAGCGGGCAAGACGCTGCCGATCCCGGTCGCGCGCGAACTGATCAAGACCGGCTACACGTCCCGCGCGATAACGGGCTTCAAAGGTCGTAGCGGACGTAGCTTCCGCGCTCACCTGGCGATGAGCCAGACCGAGGAGGGCAAATGGCGCGTGGAGTTCGACGAGGCGTGGGCGAAGGAGGGTGCAAAGCCTCCGGATGCCGAGACGGAGGCGGAGGCTGGAGTGGAGGGCACCGCCGCGGTGGAGGTCAAGAGCGCCGCGTAGCGTCTGCTGGGAGCACCGTTAGGGCCGGCACACCATTTTTGGGAGACCGGGACAGGAAAGGCCGGGCGTGTCGGGCTCGTGCGTAAGGATGAGACGCAGTGCCGATCACGCTGATCACCGGCCCCGCGAACGCGGGCAAGGCCCGCGAGGCGCTGGGCGCCGTGCGCGGGCATCTGGCTCGCGGGGAGGAGCCGCTACTAATCGTGCCGACGAGCGCGGACGTGGAGCGCTACCGGCGCGAGCTGGCGCTGGAGGGGGCGGTGCTGGGCGCGCGAGTGGAGCGCTTTGAGGGACTGATCGGCGAGGTCTCGAGGCGTGCCGGGATGAGCGAGCTGGTGTTGGGGAAGGTCGCCCGCGAACGGTTGCTGGCGGAGGTGGCCTCCGGAGGTTGGGATGGTGCATCCCGGAGCACGCCCGGGTTTGTGAGCGCGCTGGCGTCCACAGTGGCGGAACTGGAGGTGCAACGTGTGACGCCGGCACGGCTGCAGGCGGCGCTGAAAGCGTGGGCTATCGCGGATGGGGCAGGCGCGGTGGGGGGCGCGGCGGAGCTGGGGAGACTGCACGGGGAGTACCGGGAGCTGTTGCGGCGGATCGAGCGTACCGACCCCGAGCGCCGCGCGGTGCAGGCGCTGGATGCGTTGCGGCGTGAACCGGCGTTGTGGGGAGGGACGCCGGTGGTTGTGTACGGCTTCGACGATTTCGGCGGATTGCAAATCGACGCGATCGAGACGCTCGGCGCGGTGGTGGATGCGCGTGTGACGGTAACGCTTACGTATGAGCCCGGCCGGGCGGCGTTCGCAGGGCGCGCGGGCACGTTCGAGACGCTGCGGCCGCTGGCTGTAGAGCATCGGCGGCTACATCCCCGCGCCGAGTACTACGCGCCCAACGCGCGGGCGGCGTTGCACCATCTAGAGCGTTCGCTGTTCGAGCCAGGTGCTGAGCGCATTGACGCGGCCGGGGCGGTGCGGCTGTTGGAGGGCGGAGGCGAGCGTGCGGAGCTGGAGCTCGTGGCGGGCGAGGTGAGGGCGCTGCTGGACGGGGGGATGAGGGAGGAGGAGATCGCTGTGGTGCACCGGACGCCGAGCACTGTGGCGGAGCTGCTCGGGGAGGTGTTCGGGGCGCAGGGGATCCCATATGCGCTGGAGCGGCGGGTGGGATTCGCGAACACCGCGACGGGTGGAGCGCTCGTCGGGGCGCTGCGTAGCACTACGGACGAGGGCGAAGTGGGCGACCTGCTGGCCTGGCTGCGAGCGCCGGGTCTGCTGACGCGCCCCGAGCTGGCCGACAGGCTGGAGGCCAGGGCGAGGCGCGAGGGGGTGAGCAGCGCGGCGCGAGCGCGAGCGATCTGGGAGGCGGAGCATTGGCGCCTGGAGGCGCTCGATCGCTTGAGTGAGGCGGCCCGGCGCGGCGGGAAGGCGCTGAACGAGCGTGCGGGGCGCGAGCTGGAGTGGTTGTTCAACGCTCCCCGGTGCGGGAGCGCGGCGCTGCTCGAGAGCGATGAGCTGGATGAGGCGCGCGCCCTGGCGGTGGGCAAGCGCGCATTGGCGGAATTGAGCGGACTGGCGCGTGGCGCCCTCGAGCTGGAAGTTGACGCGGTGGAGCTCGCGAGGGTGCTTGGGGGGTTGGAGATCTTCAGCGGTGAGCTGGTGGGGAAAGGAATGGTGGCGGTCGTCGACCCGCTCGCGCTGAGAGCGCGGCGGGTACGGGCATTGTTCCTGTGTGGTCTGGGGGAGGGTGTGTTTCCAGCGAGTGCGCGGTCCGAGCCGCTGCTGGCCGAAGAGGAACGTAGGCGGCTGGCGGAAACGTCGGGGTTGCGGCTGGGGGGGAGTCGGCAGGTGGATGCGCTGGCGGGAGAGCGGTATGCCCTGTATGCGGCGGTGTCGCGTCCGGAGGAGCTGCTGGTGCTGAGCTGGCACGCGGGAGACGACGACGGCGTGGCGCAGGCGCGGTCACTGTTCGTAGATGACGTCGTCGACCTGTTCGAGGAGGGGTTGATGGAGGGGCGTGTGCGCCGGGCGCTGGGTGCGGTGGATCTGCTGGCCGATGGCCCGCGTTCTCCAACCCCGCTCGCTCCCCTCCGCGACGAGGAGATCACGCGGGAGCTGAGAGAGCACGTCTGGTCGCCCTCGTCGCTTGAAGTATGGGCGCAGTGCCCCGTGAAGTGGTTCGTAGCGCGGATGCTCCGCGCCGAGGACCTCGACCCGGAGCCCGAGCCACTCGCGCGCGGGAGCCTGGCGCATGCGGCGCTGAAGGACACGCTCGAAGGCCTACGCGAGCGGACCGGCTCGGCACGCGTGACCCAGGCGCGGTTAGGGCTCGCGAAGGAGCTTTTGTGCCAGGCGCTGGGTAGACGCGAGGATGAGTTCCCGCTGTCGGCGGCGCTGGAGCGCCGGCCGGGCTTGCGCCGCCGGCTCCAGGCCGATCTGGAACGCTATTTGGAGCACACCGCCGAGCACGAGAGCCCGCTCGAGCCGAAGTATTTGGAGCTGGGGTTCGGGTTCGGGGAGAAAGAGCAGGATGCGGATCCCGAGCCCTCCATGGGCTCCACACCGCCTGCACTCTCCTCCCAGGCCCAGCTGCCGGCGCTCGACCTCGGCGATGGGCTCAGGCTGCGTGGGCGGATCGACCGGGTGGACATTGCCGCAGGTGGCGGGCAGGGGGTCGTGTACGACTACAAGGGGCGACTCGCGCCGCCGGCGGCGAAGTGGACCGAACAGGGGAACGTGCAGATCGCGCTGTACATGCGGGCGGTTGAGGAGCTACTCGGGTTGGAAGCCGCGGGTGGCTTCTACCAACCATTGAGCGGTGGCGATCTGCGAGCGCGGGGCGTGCTCGACGGGGAGAGCGGTGTGGAGATCGAGTGCGTGAGGGGTGAGGTGCGTGAGCACGCGGAGGTGAGAGAGCTGCTGGCGCAGGCTCTCGCAACGGCACGCGCGGCGGCGTCGGAGGCGGGACGCGGCGAGCTGGAACCCCGCCCGCGCACGTGCGCGTATCGGGGCGGTTGTATGTATCCGACGATCTGCCGGTGCGAGGCATGACCCAGCTGAGCTTCGACGAACGCGCGGTGCCGTGGCCGATCCTCGACAGAGCCGACCCCACGACGCGGATGCTCACCAAAGAGCAGGAGCTGGCGGTGGAACGCCGGAGAGAGCCACTGTTGCTGGCTGCCGGAGCGGGAAGCGGGAAGACATCCGTGCTGGTCGAGAGGTTCGTACGCGCTGTGCGCGAGGATGGTGTGGCGCCCGGGCGGATCCTCGCGATCACGTTCACCGAGCGCGCCGCGGGCGAGCTGCGCGAGCGGGTGCGCGCGCGCTTCGTTGAGCTGGGCGAGCGCGAGGCGGCACGCGATACCGAGGCGGCGTTCGTGAGCACGTTCCACGGGTTCTGCGCGCGCTTGCTGCGCGTGCATCCCCTGGCGGCGGGACTCGACCCCGACTTTGAGATCCTCGACGAAGGCTTGGCTGCGCGCTTGCGTGGGCTGGCGTGGACGGCTGCGCTGAGGGGATTCCTGGAGGGCGAGCGCGGCGACGCGGTCGACCTGGTGGCGGCGTGGGGCGCCGATCGCGTGCGTGCGATGGTGGCGGGCACGTACGCGGAGCTGCGCAGTAGGGGCGAGTGTCTGCCGAGGCTGCCCGCCTTGGTCTTTCAGCCGACGCTGCCCTCGCCGGCCCTCGGCCCGACGGTCCCTGAGCCGGAGCTGTCTGAGGAGAGCGCTAGAGCGGGGAATCCGGAGGAGGTAGATGCGGAGGGCGCGCGTGCCTGCGCGCTGCTGGGGGAGTTGCTGGAGCTCTTCGGCCGCGAGTACGAGCTGCTGAAGGGCAGACGCGGCGCTGTCGACTTCGACGATTTGGAGCTCGGCGCGAGCGTGCTTTTGGAGGAGCACGAGAACGTGCGTGGGGCCTGGGCGGAGCGGTTCGAGCTGATGATGGTCGATGAGTTCCAGGACACCAACCCTCGCCAGCTCGCGATCCTGGAGGCGCTGGAGCGCGGGAACCTGTTCACGGTGGGCGATGAGCTCCAGTCGATCTACGGCTTTCGCCACGCCGACGTCACCCTGTTCCGCACCCGCCGCGACGAGCTCGCCGAGTGCGGCGGCAGTCTCTCACTGACGCGGAACTTCCGCGGTCGCAAGCCGCTGCTGGACGTGGTGAACGCGGTGTTTGGAGAGCATTTTGGGGATGGGTATATGCCGCTCGAGGCGGGCCGTGTGGACGAGGTGACGCCCGGGGAGCCGATCGTCGAGCTGCTGTTGACCCACAAATTGGGGTGGGAGCGGGACGAGGATCTCGCCAAGCGGATCGCGGGGGAGCTCCCGCCCGCGCCGCGCTGGCGTCAGGCCGAAGCGCGGCTATTAGCCCAGCGCGTGGCGGAGCTCGTGGAGAGCGGCGCCGCGAAGGCGGGGGACGTGGCGGTGCTGCTGCGCGCGGTCGGCGACCTGGAGGTGTATGAGCGGGCGCTGCAGGACTGCGGCCTGAGCACACTCGCGACGGTTGGTGGCTTCTGGGGTTCCCAGCAGGTGGGCGACCTGCTGGCGTACCTGCGCACGCTGGCCAATCCGTTGGACGAGCTGGCTCTATACGGCACGCTCGCCTCGCCGCTGGTCGGTGTGTCGAGCGATGGGCTCGCGCTGCTGGGCCGGGCCGCGAAAGCGAGCAGGCGCAGTGTGTGGGAGACGATCAAGCGCGTCGGGGAGGAGCTTTTGGAGCACAACCCGCCTGCGGTTCATCCGTACGAGGCTGATCTTCCCGGGGCGCCCCCGTCCCAGTCCGCCGGTTCTCCGTCTCCCGACCTCCATTCAGCTATTCGCCTGCCCACCGCCGATCGTGACCGGCTCGTTGGGTTCCGTGCGCGCCTTCAGGCCGAGCGCGCTGCCGCGAGGCGGCGGACGCTCTCCCAGTTGATCGAACGTGCACTCGCTCAGAGCGGCTACGCCGAGCATGTACTCACGCTGAGATGGCCCGAGCGACGGATGGCGAACGTGCACAAGCTGCTACGCGTGGCTCGCCGCTATGAAGCGAGCGAGGGGCGTGAGTTGCGCGGCTTCCTCGACCACGTCGCCTACCATCAGGACGGGCTCAGCGGCGCCGAGCCCGACGCGCCCGTGGCCGATGGCGAGACCGACGCGGTGCGGCTGATGAGTATTCACGCGGCGAAGGGCCTGGAGTTCGGCGTGGTCTGCGTCGCCGACCTTGGACGCGTGCAGAACCTGGGCGTGGGAGACCTGCTCGTGGACGGCGACCGGGTTGGCTTGCGCTTGGCGCACTTGGACTCCTCGGAGGCGACTCCGTCCTTGGCGTGGGCGGAGCTTTCGGGGCAGCGCCGTTTGGCGCAGGCTGAGGAGGAGGACCGGATTCTCTACGTCGCGATGACCCGCGCGCGCGAGCGATTGCTGTTGAGTGGGGCGGTCGACTTCGAGCGCTGGCCGGAGCAGCGGCGCGGGGCTCCCGCGATCTCCTGGCTCGGCCCGGCGCTTTCGGCGGAGCTGCCTGGGGATGTGCGGACACTGGACCCGCCGGTGCGGGAGCTCCTCGTCGGCGCGAGCGATGGGACGCAGGTACGTGTGGGCTTGCGCCTGAACGCCCCCGAGACGGTCGGCGCGGTGCTGGGTCTCGACAGCTCCCCGATTGCGGGTGGCGGTGATCTTTCTTCGTCTTTGACTCACTCACAGGCGCAGGCGATTGCGATCGACGGAGAAGAAGAACAACGATCTTCCCGATCCTCTTTGCGCGTGGCCGGGAACGAGGCACGATCTGGGGGTCATCCGCCGGCAGGGGATCTCGCTCGTCCCAGTGATTATTCGCGCCCCGAAGGCACCGCGCCGCTCGGTGATCCGACGCATCTGCACACGCTCGGCTACACAACCCTCACCGAGCTCGCTCGCTGCTCCTATCGCTTCTACCTCGAACGAGTCGTCGGCTTGCCCGAGCAGCGCCCGCCCGCGCGCGCGGAGGGCGAGTCCCGCCGGGACGGCTTGGACGCGCGCCTGCGCGGCACGATCGTCCACCGGCTGCTCGAGTCGCTCGACTTCCTTCCCGGCGGCGCCCCTGCCGCTGATGACGTGGCCCACGTCGCAGGTGAGCTGGGCGTGCGCGTCGCGCCCGCCGAGTGCGAGGAGCTCGCAACGCTGCTTGGCTCAGCTTTCGCCACGCCCTTCGCGGCGCGTCTTGCGGTCGCCGCCGCAGGCGCACGCCGGGAGCATCCGTTCGCCTTCTCGCTCGGCGCCGGCGAGCCCCTGCTCACCGGCGTGCTCGACATTCTCCTGCGCGAGCCCGATGGCGGCCTGTTGGTTGTGGACTACAAGAGCGACAGCGTCGCTGCCGAGGAGGATTTGGAGGCGGTGGTCGAGCGCGAGTACTCGATCCAGCGCCTCATCTACGCCCTAGCCGTGCTCTCTGACGGTGCCCGGCGCGTGGAGATCGTCCACTGGTTCCTGCATCGTCCCTCAAAGCCGATCGGCGCTGTGTTTGCTGCGGCGGATAAGCAGCGGTTAGAGGATAGGGTCGCTCAGTTGGTCAAGAACGCGCGCGCACACCCGTTCCTAGTCAGTCAAAATCCACATCGCGGTCTGTGTCTGACCTGCCCGGGACGTTCGGGACTGTGCTCGTGGGACGACTCCGACACGCTCCGTGAGCGAGAGCATAGGTCTTGACGGGGGATTCCTTGGATTCGGATGGGGAGCTGTTCGCGCGTGCTCGCGCCGGCGACGCCCAAGCACGCGAGCGGCTGGCTGAGCGCTATCTGCCGCTCGCCCGCCGGCTCGCCCGTCGCTACCAGCGCAGCGAGGAGCCGCTCGATGATCTGGAGCAGGTCGCCTCGCTCGGCCTACTCAAGGCGATCGACCGCTTCGACGCCAGCCGCGAGGTGGCCTTCTCGAGCTTTGCCGTGCCGACGATCCTCGGCGAGATCAAGCGCCACTTCCGCGACCGCACGTGGTCGGTGCGCGTGCCCCGCGACCTCCAGGAGCTGGCGCTACGAGTGGATCGGACGGTGGCGGCGTTGTCTTTGGACAAACACCGCGCACCGACCGTCGCCGAGCTCGCCGAGGCCCTGCACACCACCGAGGAGCAGGTGCTCGAGGCGCTGCGGGCCGGGGGCGCCTACCACGCTGGCTCGCTGGACGCGCCTCGTCCCGGGCTAGCCGACGTGGAGGGGTCGGGGGAGAGTTTGGCCGACACGCTCGGCGTGCGGGAGGCCGGTTTCGAGCGAGCTGAGCAGCGTGCGACCCTGGCGCCGCTGCTTGCGCATGTCTCCTACCGCGAACGTTTGGTGCTGACGCTGCGCTTTGGTGAGGACATGACCCAGGCGGAGATTGGCGAGCGGATCGGTGTCTCCCAGATGCAGGTCTCCCGCCTGATCCGCCAGGCGCTCACCCGTCTGCGCGCCGGCCTGGCTGAGCCTTCGCCACACGATGAGTCCCCGCCACGCGATGAGCCGCCGACGCCCGAGTAGGCACCACCGCCGGGCGGGCGGGCGAGCGAGCCGGTGAACCTGTGACGGGAAGATAAAGCAGAACATCGATCAATCACGCCGCATTTATCTTCACCTCGCGCTCGATAGAGCCCGCGACGCGCTCAGCCGAAGCGCAGCGCGAGGACGAGCTCCTCGCGCTGCTCACCAGATGAAGAGGGCTCGATCCGCAGCTCGTCAGACAGCCGCTCCAGCACGTTGCCGACGCCAGGGACAGCCGCGTCGGCGAGCAGCTTGGTGGCGCCCTGCTCCGCCAACTCGCCGACGCGCATTTCGATTCCCTGTCTGTAGGTCTCGATCGTGAAGGCGAGATGGCCGTCGCGTGCGTGTGCCGGTGCGTGCGCGGAGAGGGCGTCGCAGAGAATCATCGCGTCGTCGAGCCGATTCATGGGGCAGTTGGCTCGCGCGAGCACCATCGAGATCACGCGACCGAGCACGGGGGCGGCCAGAGGCCCGTTCGCCAGGCGCAGGGACACGGAGTTCTCCGCCGTCGGACCCTGCTTGACGGGTGCACTCGTCACGAGCTTGCCGTTACGGGCTCTTGGTATGGAGCCGGCCGGTGATGCGGGAGCACTTGGGTCACGAGCTCGCGACGGAGAGTGGAAAGGTCATGCGCACCTCGGTGCGCTCGACCTCGTCGCGGCCGAGCTGCACAGACTCCGTCAGCGACGCGATTAGCGGCAGTCCGAGCCCGAGGCCGGGACTGCCCGGTCGCGGTCCGATCCCCGGGCCTTCGTCGCGCACGACGACCTCCAGCTTGTCTGCCTGCAGGGTGGCGGCTACCTCGAGCAGCCCCTCGTGCTCGTCCGGGTAAGCATGGACGACGACGTTCGTACATGCCTCGGTGACCGCAAGCCGGATGTTGGAAAGGATCTCCTCGTCGAGGGCGAACGCCTCGCCGAGTGCCCCGAAGGCGTGGCGCACGACTGCGATATTCGTGGCTCGCGCGGGCAGCGCCAGCTCCATGTCCGGCGTCGTCATGGCCGTCATCATCTTGGCTCCCTGGGTCCGTGACGAACTCTCGTCTTCGTTGATGGTGCCCTGCGCAGGCGGTTTTCACACATCGAACATCGACGGCCAACCATCAGCTCTGCCTCACAGTCGGTCACGATCCCCGCTCGTTGAGCGGTCGAGAGCAGCCGGTACAGCATGCGAACTGGTGCGCCACTGTGCCGGAGCATACGCGAGAGCCATCTCTGAAATCCCCAGGAAAGACCCTCGACGCGTCCTCTCGCGGAGCCTCCGCGCTGCTACGCTTTCTGGCTCCGCCTCAGGTGCCCGCCTAAACCCGTCCGGGATGTGCCCACCCGCACGGGATGCACCGTTCCCAGGGAGCACTTCCATGACCACGCACACCATGCAGCCGCCAAAGGCCGTCGGACTCTACGACCCTAGCTTCGAGCACGATGCGTGCGGCGTGGGCATGGTCGCGCGCCTGGACAACCGCCCGACGCACGAGGTGATCTGCAAAGCGATCACGGCCCTGGAGAACCTCGAGCACCGCGGCGCCAACGGCGCCGACCCGCGTACGGGCGACGGCGCGGGGATCCTCATGCAGATACCCGATGAGCTGCTGCGCGCCGTCGTTGACTTCGAGCTGCCGCCCGCGGGCGAGTACGGGGTGCTGATGTGCTTCCTGCCACAGGACGACGCGGCCCGCGCACGTCTGGAGGCGCTGCTCGAGCGGACCGTCGTGGCGGAGGGCCAGCGCCTGCTCGGCTGGCGCGACGTGCCGGTCTGTCCCGAGCACACGGGCGAGGTCGCCGGCGCCTGCCGCCCGGTCGTCCGGCAGCTGTTCGTGGGAGAGGGATCGGACCCCCACACCGATCAGGACGCGTTCGAGCGCAAGCTCTACGTGACCCGCCGCGTCTGCGATCTCACGGCCCAGGAGGAGGGCTTGTACATCTGCTCGAGCTCTTCGCGCACCCTGAACTACAAGGGCATGCTTATCAGCTTCCAGCTGGCTGCCTTCTACCCGGACCTGCAGGACAAGCGCTGTAAGAGCGCGCTGGCGCTCGTGCACTCGCGCTTCTCGACGAACACGTTCCCGAGCTGGGAGCTCGCGCACCCCTACCGGGTGATCTGCCATAACGGCGAGATCAACACGGTGAAGGGGAACGTCAACTGGATGCGCGCGCGCGAGTCCGAGCTGCAGAGCGAGCTGTTCGGCGAGGACCTGGAGAAGATCCTGCCGGTCGTCACCCAGGGGAACTCCGACTCGGCGACGTTCGACAATGTGCTTGAGCTGCTGATGCTTGCCGGCAGGACGCCTGCGCACGCGGTGATGATGATGATCCCCGAGGCCTACCGCGACCGCGACGATCTACCCGAGGAGCTGAAGGGCTTCTACGCCTTCCACTCCTGCCTGATGGAGCCCTGGGATGGGCCGGCGTCGGTCGCGTTCACCGACGGGCGCGTCGTCGGCGCGACGCTCGACCGCAACGGCTTGCGACCGGGACGTTGGGTGGAGACGACCGACGGGCACGTCGTGCTCGGCTCGGAGATCGGCCTGCTCGATATCCCCGCCGATCAGGTCCGCCGCCTTGGGCGCCTGCAGCCGGGCAAGCTGTTCCTCGTCGACCTCGAGCGCGGGCGGATCGTCGAGGACGGCGAGGTCAAGCGCGAGGTCGCGGGCAAAAAGCCGTATGGCGAGTGGTACGCGAGGCGCTCGGTCCCCTTCGCCGAGCTGCCGCCATCCGACCAGGTGACGATCTCTGAACAACCCATACAACTACGTCAGCGAGCATTCGGCTACTCGCTCGAGGACCTGTGCGTGCTGCTGACACCGATGGCGCGCGAGGGCGCCGAGCCGATCGGCTCGATGGGAAATGACTTGTCCCTGGCGGTGCTCTCCGATCAGGCGCCGCCGCTGTTCTCCTACTTCAAGCAGCTGTTCGCCCAGGTCACCAATCCGCCGATCGACCCGATCCGCGAGGAAGTCGTGATGAGCCTAGCGACGAGCCTCGGCACCGAGCGCAACTTGTTTGGCGAGACGCCCGAGCACGCGCACAAGCTCGCGCTGGAGCAGCCGATCCTGCTCAACCGCGAGCTGGAGACGCTGCGCCACGTCTCCTACGAGGAGTTCAAGGCATGCACGATCGATATCACTTGGCCGGTCGCGCAGGGGGCTGCGGGAATCGAGGGCGCGCTCGATCGCGTTTGCGCCGAAGCACACGACGCGATCGCCGAGGGCGTGAACATCATCGTCCTCTCCGACCGGGTGATGGGTCCGAACCGCGTGCCGATCCCCTCGCTATTGGCGGTCGCGTCCGTCCACCACCACCTCGTGCGCGAGGGCACGAGGCTGCGCGCGGGGATCATCCTCGAGTCGGGCGAGCCCCGCGAGGTGCACCACTTCGCCACGCTGCTCGGCTATGGCGCGAGCGCGATCAACCCGTATCTGATGCTCGAGACGCTCGACCGGCTGGTCTTCGACGGGCGCATCACGCGTTCCGGAGAGGACGGTCGCGCGGTCTCGCTGACGCCCGAGGAGGCGGCCCAGAACACGATCAAGGCGATCGGGAAAGGCCTGTTGAAGACGATCTCGAAGATGGGCATCTCCACGATTCAGTCCTACTGCGGCGCGCAGATCTTCGAGGCCGTCGGCCTGGAGCCGGCGCTGACCGACCGGCACTTTACGGGCACCGCCTCGCGGATCGGCGGGGTCGGGTTGGAGGTGCTGGCGACCGAGGCGCTGGTGCGCCACGCGCGCGCCTGGCCAACGGCGACTTCGCGCGACGGCGTCGACACCAGCGGGCTGCTGCCCGTCGGCGGCGTCTACGCGTGGCGGCGCGACGGCGAGCACCACATCTGGAATCCCGAGACGATCGCGCTCGTCCAGCACGCCGTGCGCGCTGCCAACGGCGATGTGGGCGCCGCATTGCAGGGCGACGCCGCGGCGCTGGAGACGGCGCGCGGGAGCACGGCGTTCGAGCAGTACCGCGAGTACGCGCTGAAGGTCAATGAGGACTCCGCGCGCAAAGCCACTTTGCGGGGGCTGCTCCAGATCGGCACGGATGCACTCGCAGCGATACCGCTGGAGGAGGTTGAGCCGGCGAAGGAGATTGTCAAGCGCTTCTGCACCGGGGCGATGAGCCTCGGCTCGATCTCCCGCGAGGCTCACGAGACGCTCGCGATCGCGATGAACCGCCTTGGCGGGCGTTCGAACACGGGTGAGGGCGGGGAGGACCCAGCGCGCTTTGAGCCGGACAAAAACGGTGACCGTCGGCGTTCGGCGATCAAGCAAGTCGCCTCGGGAAGATTCGGCGTGACGATCCACTACCTCGTGAACGCCGACGAGCTACAGATCAAGATGGCCCAGGGCGCCAAGCCCGGCGAGGGCGGCCAGCTGCCCGGGCACAAGGTCGACGAGTACATCGGCTCGATCCGCCATACCACCCCCGGCGTGGGCCTCATATCGCCGCCGCCGCATCACGACATCTACTCGATCGAGGACCTCAAGCAGCTAATCTACGACCTGCGCTGCGCCAACCCGCGGGCGCAGGTGTCGGTGAAGCTTGTCTCCGAGGTCGGTGTCGGCACGGTCGCGGCGGGCGTGTCGAAGGCGAACGCCGACCGCGTGCTGATCGCCGGCCACGACGGCGGCACCGGGGCCTCGCCGTTGTCCTCGATCCAGGCGGCGGGCGTGCCCTGGGAGATCGGTCTCGCCGAGACCCAGCAGACGCTTCTGTTGAACGACCTGCGTTCGCGGATCGTCGTGCAGACCGACGGCCAGCTGAAGACCGGCCGCGATGTCGTGATCGCGGCGATGCTCGGCGCCGACGAGATGGGCTTCTCCACGGGGCCGCTGATCGCGACCGGCTGCATCATGATGCGCGCCTGCCACCTGAACACCTGCCCGGTGGGGATCGCCACCCAGGACCCGGAGCTGCGCAAGCGCTTCAAGGGCACGCCTGAGCACGTCGTGAACTTTTTCTTCTTTGTCGCCGAGGAGGTGCGCGAGATCCTCGCCGCGCTGGGTCTGAGGACGCTCGACGAGGCGATCGGCCGCGTCGATCTGCTCGGCACGCGCGCGGCGATCGACCATTGGAAGGCGCGCGGCGTCGACCTGACGCACGTGCTGCGCCCGATCGAGATCACCAACGGCGGATCTCTGCACCGTGTCGAAGCGCCCCCGGCGGTGCTCGAGGACGCGCTCGACTGGGATCTCGTCGAGCGGGCGCGCCCGCTGCTCGAGCGCGGCGGCGCCGATGTCGCCGGGAACGGTCAGCCAGGCGTAAATCAGCCGGGGGATACGCTCGATGGCGAGAGGCAGGTCCGCATCGAGCTGCCGATCCGCAACCGCAACCGCTGCGTCGGCGGCATCCTCTCCAGTCACATCGCGCGCGCGCACGGGGCGGAAGGCCTACCCGAGGACTCGATCGTGGTCGACTTCGAAGGCTCCGCTGGACAGAGCTTCGGCGGCTGGCTGGCGCCGGGGGTCAACTTCACGCTGCGCGGCGACGCGAACGACTATGCCGGCAAGGGGCTCTCGGGCGGGGTGCTCGCCGTCAGCCCGCGGGCGGGGATGGGCGAGGATTTCCTCGCCGAGCAGAACGTGATCGTCGGCAACACCGTGCTGTACGGCGCGACCGCCGGGCGGGCGTTCTTCCGTGGCCTCGCGGGCGAGCGCTTCGCGGTGCGCAACTCGGGCGCGAGCGCGGTCGTCGAGGGCGTGGGCGATCATGGCTGCGAGTACATGACCGGAGGCCGGGTGGTGGTGCTCGGGCCGACGGGACGCAACTTCGCGGCGGGCATGAGCGGCGGCGTCGCCTACGTGCTCGACGAGGATGGCGCCTTCGCGACAGGGCGCTGCAACATGGGGATGGTCGGCTTCGATGAGCTCGACCAGGCCGACGCGATCGAGCTGCGCACGCTGATCGAGGAGCACGGGCAGCGCACCGGCTCACCGGTTGCGGCGCGGGTGCTCGGAGAGTGGGATGGGTTGCTGGAGCGCGGGGCGTTCGTGAAGGTGATGCCCCACGACTACAAGCGGGTCCTGCGTGAGCTGGCTGAACAGGTCGAGGGAGTCGCGGCCTGATGGGCAAGTTGGGGGGGTTTCTGCAGATCGAGCGCCACGGGATACCCCAGCGGGACCCGCGCGAGCGCGCGCACGACTACAAGGAGTTCCTGCTCACGCGGCCGGTGGAGGAGCTGCGCGAGCAGGGTGCCCGCTGCATGGACTGCGGCGTGCCGTTCTGTCACAACGGTTGTCCGCTCGGCAACCTGATCCCCGACTGGAACGACCTCGTCTACAACGACCGTTTCGAGGACGCGATCGCCCAACTGCACGCGACGAACAACTTCCCCGAGTTCACCGGGCGCCTCTGCCCCGCGCCGTGCGAGGCCGCGTGCGTGCTGGAGATCCGCGAAGGCGACGCGGTCACGATTAAACAGGTCGAGCACGCGATCATCGGCCGCGCCTGGGAGGAGGGCTGGGTCACGCCGCACCCGCCGCGGCGCGAGACCGGACAGGGGGTCGCGGTGGTCGGCTCGGGACCCGCCGGCATGGCCGCCGCGCAGCAGCTGCGCAGGGCGGGTCACCGTGTGACCTTGTTCGAGCGCGATGAGGCGGCGGGCGGGCTCGTGCGCTTCGGGGTGCCGGACTTCAAGATCGAGAAGACCGTCGTGCAACGGCGCGTCGAGCAGCTGATCGCCGAGGGTGTCGAGCTGCGCTGTGGGGTGGATGTCGGCCGCGACGTGACCGTCGAGGAGCTACGGGGAAGCTTCGAGGCTGTCGTGCTGGCGACCGGCTCGCGCGTGCCGCGCGATTTGCCGGTGCCGGGCTGCGAGCTCGATGGGGTGCACTTCGCGATGGACTACCTCTACCAGCGCAACCGCTGGGTCGCACGCGAGTTCGGTCCTGAGCCCACCTCTGATCAGCCCGCGATCGAGCGGGAGATCACCGCGAAGGGCAAGGATGTGGTCGTGATCGGCGGCGGCGACACGGGCGCCGACTGTGTTGGCAACGCCCTGCGCGAGGGTGCGCGCTCGATCGTCCAACTGGAGCTGCTCCCAGAGCCGCCGCCGCATCGCCCGGATGACCGCACGCCGTGGCCGCAGTGGCCACAGAAGTACCGCCTCAGCTACGCGATGGAGGAGGCGAAGACACTGGATCTCGGCGAGCAGGACTACTCGATCGCGACCGGCCGCTTTGAGGACGACGGCAGCGGGGCCGTCGCAGGGCTGCGGATCGCCCAGGCTGCGCCCGAGCCGCCGTTCGCGCCGGTGGAGGGCACCGAGAAGGAGCTGTCGGCGCAGCTCGTGCTGCTCGCGATGGGCTTCCTGGGCCCCGAGCTGGCGCTGCTCGAGCAGCTCGGTGTGGAGCAGGACCAGCGCGGAAACGTCAAGGCGGTCAAGCCATATACGACGTCCGTCGAAGGTGTGTTCGCCGCCGGCGACGCTCGCCGCGGACAGTCATTGATCGTATGGGCGATCAACGAGGGCCGTCAGTGCGCGCGGATGGTCGATCGTTACTTGGCGGGGAAGCGCAACGGCGGCTCCGCCGCCGGAGAGCTGCCCGAGGACGACGGCTCACCGGGTCACGAAGACGCGGACGCAGGTCCCGAGGGCCCGCCGCAGCACGTCGGGCCAGGCATCGAAGCGGGGTAGCCGCTCCTAGACTGAAGCAGTGCCCACCTTCTGCCGCCACAATCGCTTCGTCGAGCGCTGCCCGATCTGCAGCAAGACGCTCACAAGCAGCGCGGCGGCTGGAAAGTCGACGGCAAAACCCAAGCGCGCCACCACCAAAGGCGCTGCCATACGGCCGCTTCACCCGCGGCTGCGCGCCGGCGGCAAGGAGGTGCGCGTCAAGCGCGAGAGTCGCGCCGGGGATGACGGCTACCGCTCGGGGTTGCTCCCCGGCCTGCGTGCTTCCGGCGACGCCGAGGCGCTGGGGCAGGAGATCGCCTTCGCCCACGGCCGTCTGCTGGCCCTTGGGGGGGCGCCCCCAGATTTGTACGGCGAGGTCCGCGCGCTGGCCGAGCAGGACATCGAGCGGGCGACGTGGGCGTGCTTTTTGATCGCCTACCTCTCGCCGCTGGAGGGCGAGGATCCCTTCGCCGGCGTCCGCATCGCTCTGGGCGCCACCCGCGACGGTGGCGCCCACGACCTCGACCGGCTGGGCGACCTCGATGAGGTCCCCCTCGGTCCGCACACCTCCCACGATCCCGCGCGCGGGGCGAGCACGCTGTTCGCCTACCGCCACTGGGCCGAGCGCGCCGGGGGCCCCACAGGCGGAGGTGGCGGCGCCGCGCGCGCGTTCGAGGGCGATCCCACGTGGAGCCCACAGCGGCGCTTCGAGCGCGGCTTCGAGCGCCTCGCGCTGCCCGGCTTCGGTCGCATGGGGCGCTATGACCTGCTTGTGACGCTTGGATGTCTCGGCCTGTACGAACTGCGCGCCGACTCGCTTCACCTGACGAGCGCGAGCGAGGCACATTCCGGCGACCTCGCCACATTGGCCGCCAAGCGGGTATTCGCGATCGGCGATCCGCTGCTGCTCGAGCGCCGCGCCCGCGCGCTCGCCGAGGCGATCTCGGTTCCGATTGAAACGCTTGACCTGGCGCTTTGGAACTGGAGCCCGCCCGCCCCCGGGGTACGGGCGACGCTCGGGGTCCGGTCTGAGTGCAGCGATCGAGACACGCTGGAGCGCTGCCGTGAGGCATTTGAGTTGTAGGGTGATTCTCGATCGGGGCGTGCGGAAAATGCCGTCCACTCGGCCACCTACAGTCTCCGTAATGCCGCTCTGCTTCATCGAGCCCCAAGACGCTATTCGCGTGATCGCCGAGTCGGTCGGTCGTGAGGCCCGCCGGCAGTTGGTGGGCGAGGTGGTGCGCGCGTGGGTGGACGATATTCCCGATCAGGAGCTGTCGATCCACTACGCCAAGGCGATTGCCGATCTCGACGAGGACGACCTGCACCTGCTCGCCGCCTGGCACGCTTCGCTGGAGGTCGGTCAGCCGGTTCCCAACACGGAGTTTCTGGTCGGGGTGTTCGCGAGTCTGGGCGAGAACCGGCGCGAGGCTTTGAAGATCGCGGCTGGCTTCCGCGGCGAGGAAGCCTTTCAGGCGGGCGTCTCGGAGGATCAGGCTTTGGACACAGTGCTGCCCCGCCTCTCGCGTGAGCGGGCGGTCGAGCTGGCGACTGAGTGCATCCAGCTGTATATGTGGGACAGATTAGGCTGCGACAACTAGCCAGCTAGACTCGGAGCATGGCTGCCCCAACTGTCGACGAGGTGATGGACGCCCTGTCGAATGTGATAGACCCCGAGCTAGGGTTGGATTTCGTCGAGCTCGGCCTGATCTACGGGGTGGAGGTCGATGACGGGAACGTGCATGTGACCTTCACGCTGACCACGCCTGGTTGTCCAATCGGCCCGCAGGTGACCGAGCAGATCGACGAGTTCGTCGGCGAACTGGACGATGTACGGACGATTGAGTCTGAGATGGTCTTCACGCCCCCGTGGTCACCGGAGAAGATGTCAGAGGACGCGAAGTTTGCTTTGGGCTACTGAGCCCGAACGCCAGCTCAGGCCGGCGTCGTAATAGCCTCGCGGGCCAACGACACCAGCGTCGCCAGTTCCTCGGCGATGCTCTCGCCGATCGAGTCGATGTCCGGCAGCGCGTCGAAGTCGCCGAGCAGACCGAAGTTCATCTGGCCGTTGTAGGACATGATCGCGATCGCCAAAGCGTGGTGCTGGGGGAGGAAGGCCACCGGGTATGCCTCGAGCATCTCGCGC
The DNA here is from genome assembly GCA_963813745.1 of uncultured Solirubrobacterales bacterium. Classification (GTDB taxonomy): domain Bacteria; phylum Actinomycetota; class Thermoleophilia; order Solirubrobacterales; family Solirubrobacteraceae; genus Palsa-744. The sequence goes on along the minus strand of CAWEZW010000001.1, from coordinate 118,784 downwards.
CCGAGCACGTACAGAGGGAATTGCGGACCGGGGACGTTCGTCACGATCAGGTTGAACAGACGCGTTGAGAAGTTCAGCCGCGAGGCCTGCGCGAGGATCGTGGGCGGGGCGAAGCTCTGCACGCCGGCGATCACCTCGGCGCCCAACGCCTGCTTTGACTCCTTCAGGCCGTCCATCGCGCCCGAGACGAAACGCAGTCGCTGAACAGGGTCGGCGATGTACACGGGCAGGGGCCCGCGCATCACGACGATCCGGTTGCCGCCCGCGCCGTGCTCGTCCTCGGCGCGGACCGAGACGGGGACGAGCGCGCGCATCTCCATACCCTCGGTGCGCACCCCGCGGGAGATCAGAAACGAGCGCAGCGCGCCGGCGACGACCGCCAGTACGACGTCGTTGACGGTGCCGCCGAAGGCGTTCTTGACGAGCTTGAAGTCAGCGAGCGAGCTGCCGACGTCGACGAAGCGCCGGTGGGGGCCGATGTCGACGTTCAGAGGCGTCTCCGGCGCCGGGTTCAGGCCGGCCCAGATGATCTCGCCGATGCCCTCGGCGGCCTCGCGCGCGCGGGCGAGCGCGTGCTCGGGATGCGAGAGCGCGTCGAGCGCGTCCCCCGCCAGCTCGATCCCGGTCCGCACCGCGCCGAGCAGGCCGGCGGTCAGGAGCTCGGCGACGCCGGGCTCCGGGTGCGGCTGCCAGGGGCGCCCGGAGTGCCGCAGCGGTGGCGGATCCGGGGAGAGGTCGAACAGCACCGTCGCCAGGTCGATGCCGGCGATGCCGTCGATCAGAGCGTGGTGGGTCTTTGAGATCAGCGCGAAGCGATCGTCCTTCAGCCCCTCGATCAGCCACATCTCCCACAGCGGCTTGGAGCGGTCGAGCTGCTGGGAGAAGATCTCGCGCGGTCAGGCTCCTGCAGGGCCTCCATGTCGCCCGGCGCGGGCAGCGCGGTGTGGCGTATGTGGTACTCGAGGTTGAAGCTCGGATCGTCGACCCATACCGGCCGCCCGCTGTCGAGCGCGGTATTGGCGAGCTTCTGGCGGTAGCGCGGAACCAGGTGCAGCCGCCGGCGGATCTGTTCGAGGAACTCCTCCATCGCGGGAGGCGGACCTTCGACGATCGTCAGCCCGCCGACGTGCATGTGCGAGGTCGGCCCCTCCTGGTGCAGGAAGGATGCGTCGACCGGGGTGAGCCTGTCCAGGTGGCGTTGTGGCATCTCGCTTAGCGTACCTGGAGGCCCTCTACAATGGCCGTAATGTCCAACACGGTCGAGAAGGTCCTGCTCGCCGCCCCGCGCGGCTACTGCGCGGGCGTCGATCGGGCCGTGCAGACGGTCGAACGCGCGCTCGAGATCCATGGTGCGCCGGTGTACGTGCGCAAGGAGATCGTCCACAACAAGCACGTCGTGGAGCAGCTGCGCGAGCGCGGCGCGATCTTCGTCGAGCAGCGAGACCGAGGTGCCCGAGGGGTCGGTGTGCGTGTTCTCCGCGCACGGCGTCGCCCCCAGCGTGCATGCCAACGCGCGGGCACGCGGGCCTGCAGACGATCGATGCGACCTGCCCGCTCGTGACGAAGGTCCACCGCGAGGCGCGTGCGCTTCGCCGAGGAGGGCTACACGATCGTGCTCGTCGGCCACGACGGCCACGAGGAGGTCGAAGGCACGATGGGCGAGGCGCCCGAGCGGATCGTGCTCGTGCAGTCCGAGCGGGATGTCGACGAGCTCCAGGTCGAGGACCCCGAGCGGATCGCCTACATCACGCAGACGACGCTCTCCGTCGATGAAACGAGCTCGATCCTCGCGCGCCTGCGCGAGCGCTTCCCGACGCTCGTCGGTCCCCGCACCGACGACATCTGCTACGCGACCACCAACCGCCAGACGGCCGTCAAGCAGCTGGCCGGAAGCTGCGATTTGATGCTCGTGATCGGCTCGCGCAACTCGTCGAACTCGGTGCGGCTCGTCGAGGTCGCGCGCGACTGCGGCGCCGACGCGCACCTGATCGACAACGCGGGCGAGGTGCGCGAGGAGTGGCTCGACGGACAAGCGCGTGGTCGGCATCTCCTCCGGCGCCAGCGCGCCCGAGAACCTCGTGGGAGAGCTCGTCGACTTCTTCCGCGAGCGCGGCGTCGCGACATCTCCGAGGTCGACGCGATCAAAGAGGACGTCCGCTTCATGCTGCCCAAGCAGATCCGCGAGGCCGTTGTCGCGCGGCGAGGCGTCCTGAGCATCCGGGAGATCGGTCGCGCGCCGCGGCCGAGAATCGCAACGCCCCCCCTGTCAAGGTCGCGATGCGCACACTGATCGTCTCCGACCTGCACCTCGGCAGCGGTCTGGGCTCGGACGTGCTGCGCCGCCCGGGCCGCGCGAGGCGCTGCTGGAGGCGCTGGAGGATGTCGATCGCCTCGTGCTGCTCGGCGACGTGCTCGAGCTGCGCCACCGCCCGCCGCGCGACGCGATGGCCGCCGCGCGGCCGTTCTTCGAAGATCTCGGGCAGGCGCTCGCCGGCCGCGAGATCGTGGTGAGCGCGGGCAACCACGACCATCCGCTGATCGAACCGTGGCTCGGCGAGCGCGCGCTGCAGGCGCCGGAGCCGCTCGGACTCGAGCAGCGCCTGCTCCCGGAGCAGGCCTCGCCGATGCTCGCCAGGCTCGCCGAGTGGGCGGCGCCGGCGCGGATGAGCGTCGCCTATCCCGGCCTGTGGGTGCGCCCCGACGTCTACGCGACGCACGGCCACTACCTCGACTGCCATCTGACGGTGCCCACGCTCGAGCGCCTGAGCGTCGCCGCGATGAGTCGCGTGCTGGGGCTCCCGGCCGCGTCCTTCAGCCGAGTCGAGGACTACGAGGCGGTGGGGGCGCCGGTGTTCGCGTGGCGGGACACCGTCGCCAGGGAAGCGCGTACGGGCCACGTCTCGACAGGTCGACACGATCCGCGCGTGGCGAGCGCTCTGCAGGCGACGGACGACGGCTCGTCGCGGGTGCGCAAGCTGCGCGCGGCTCGCGCTCGCGGGCGCGTTCCCGCTCGCCGTCGCGGCGCTCAACCGCGCCGGGCTGGGCCCGCTGCGGACCGACATCTCGACCGAGGAGCTGCGCCGCGCGGGGCTGCGCGCGATGGGCGAGGTGGCCGAGCGTCTCGGCCTGGGCGACGCGTACGTGGTCTTCGGCCACACCCACCGCGCCGGGCCGCTCCCGGGCGATAGCGAGTCCGAGTGGCGCGGGCGCGGCGGTGCGCGGCTGGTCAACTGCGGCTGCTGGACCTACGACCTCGATCTTCCTCGGCCGCGGCGCCGGTGAGAGCCCCTACTGGCCGGGAAGCTGCGTGCTCGTCGAGGACGACCCGTCAACGCCGCTGCTGAAGCGCCTGCTGCTGGACCGCTCCCACGCCGAGCTGGCGCCGGTGCCTGCCGACAGTCCTACGCCAAGCCCGGCGTGAAGCAGGTCGCCTAGACACTGCACGCCCGGCCCGATCTCCAAGGCCAGCGTGCCCGCCGTGTGGCGCTCGTGCTCGATCAGCGGATAGGCGCCCGGGTGGGTGACCGTGAGCTCCTTCGTAACGATGATCCCGGCAGCGCTCTCGGCGGCTCCCTCTACGTTGACGCGCACGGTGCCCGCCCGTCGAGCACCGCCCACACGCCGCCGGCCTCGTAGGGACCGGAGTAGGCGCCCTGCTGGTCCTCGGTCTGCGCCACCAGCGCGGCGTCCGGCGCGTCCTCCGGGCGCAGCGGCGCCAGCGGCTCGCGCTCGACTCCGAGCAGCTCCTGGATCGCCAGCTCGGTCTCCGCGTAGGCGCCCTCGCCGTAGTGGTAGTCGAACAGGCGCGCGCGGCCGTCGAACAGGTAGCGCGCCGGCCAGCCCTGGTTCTCGTAGTCGCGCCACAGCTCGAGCTCGCGGTCGATCAGCACGGGGTACTCGATCCCCAGGCGCGCCACCGCCGCCCGCACCGCCTCCTCCTCGCGCGCGGGTGCGAAAGCCGGGGGAGTGCACGCCGATCGTGCGCAGGCCGTCCTCGCGCGTAGCGCTCGTGCCACGCCTTCAGGTAGGGCAGCGTGCGCAGCGAGTTCGGCCGGCAGAAGTCCCAGAACTCGACCAGCATCGGCTTGCCGCGCTGGATGATGCTCGCCTCGCGACCGACGACGTTTACCCACGGCAGCCCCGTCGGGAACAGCGGCGCGACGATCGTGTCCGTCGGGCACCCTCAAAACGCGAGTGCGCCTCAGCCGATGGAGCCGACCATCTCCAGCTGGATCAGCCGGTTGAGCTCGACCGCGTACTCCATCGGCAGCTCCTTCGTCACCGGCTCGATGAAGCCGTTGACGATCATCGCCGCGGCCTCGTCCTCGGTGAAGCCGCGCGAGCCCATGTAGAAGAGCTGGTCGTCGGAGATGCGCCCGACGGTCGCCTCGTGGGCGACGGTCACGTGGGGGTTCTGGATCTGGATGTCGGGCCAGGTGTCCGATCGCGATTCGCCGTCCATCATCAGCCCGTCGCACTGCACGCGCGCCTTCGAGCCCTGGCGAGTTGTGGCCCATCTTGACGAGGCCGCGGTAGCCCATGATCCCGCCGTCCTTGGAGATCGACTTGGCGAGGATGTTCGAGGTCGTGTTCGGCGCGAGGTGCACGACCTTCGCGCCGGTGTCCTTGTGCACGCCCTTGCCGGCGACGCCGACGTTGAGGTGGTCGGCGCGCGCGCCCTCGCCCATCAGGAACGAGCCGGGGTAGAGCATCACGTACTTGGCGCCCATCGAGCCGCCGACCCACTCGACGGTGCCGCTCGGCGTCGACGACGGCGCGCTTGGTGTTGAGGTTGTAGACGTCCTTCGACCAGTTCTGCACGGTCGTGTAGCGCGCCTTCGCGCCCTCGTGGACGAAGATCTCGACGACCGCGGAGTGCATCGAGTTGACGCTGTAGGTCTGCGCCGTGCAGCCCTCGATGTAGTTCACCTCGGAGCCCTCGTCGGCGATGATCAGCGTGTGCTCGAAGGTGCCCTCGCCGGCGCCCTCCATGCGGAAGTAGGACTGCAGCGGCAGGTCGCACTTGACGCCCTTGGGGATGTAGCAGAACGCGCCGCCCGACCAGACGGCGCCGTGCAGCGCGCGAGAACTTGTTGTCCTGCGGCGGCACGCACTTGTTCATGAAGTACTTCTGCACCAGCTCCGGGTACTCGGTGATCGCGGTGTCCATCGAGCAGAACAGGATGCCCAGCTTGGCGTACTCCTCCTTGAGGCCCTCGTAGACCGGCTCCTGGCGCCAGACGCCGACGACGCCGGCGAGGTGCTCGCGCTCGGCCTGCGGGATGCCGAGGTCCTCGTAGGTCTGCTTCATCTCCGCCGGGACGTCGTCCCAGCGGTTGAAGCGCCCGGCGGTCGGCGGCGAGTAGAGCACGAGGTCGTCGAGGTTCAGGCTCGCTCGAGGTCCGGGCCCCAGGTCGGCATCGGCTTGCGTTCGAAGATCTCCAGCGACTTCAGCCGCTTCTCGGCCATCCAGTCGGGCTCGCCCTTGATCTTCGAGAGCTCGCTGACGACCTCGCGCGAGATGCCCTGGCGGGCGACGCAGCTGGCCCTGCTCGTCCTCGACGATCGGGCTCGGCTTGGTGATCCTGGTGCTGTCATCGTGGCCATGTGGCTCCTCGCTGCGGTCGCTCTGCGAATCCTGTGCTCTGAAGTAGGAATTGTATCGCGGGCGTCAGGCGGCGCCGGGATCCGCCTAGCGTCAGTCGGCCAGGCGTGGTCGCCGGTCACGGCGCCGCGCACGACCTTCAGGTTCAGCAGCGCGCACTTGCGCCGCGTCGCCGAGACGGGGATGCCGAGCAGCTCGATCATCCAGTCGGCGTCGAGCTCGCCGACCTCCTCCAGCTCCATGCCCTTCAGCTCCTCGGAGGCGATCGACGCCGACGCCTGCGAGATCGCGCAGCCGTGGCCGTGGAAGCGCAGGTCCTCGATGCGGCCGTCCTTGACGCGGATGTGCACGCCGAGCTCGTCGCCGCACAGCGGGTTGTGCTCGAGCGCCTCGAGGTCGTGGGGCTCGAGCTCGCCGAAGTTGCGCGGGCGCTTGTAGTGGTCGAGGATGTAGTCGCGGTAGAGGTCGTCCATCGTCAGAGCCCGAAGACCTCGCGCCCGGCGAGCAGCGCGTCGACCAGCGCGTCGATGTCGGCGGCCTCGTTGTAGACGCCGACGCTCGCGCGCGCGGTCGCGCCGACGCCGAGGCAGCGCATCAGCGGCTGCGCGCAGTGGTGGCCCGGCGCGGATGCACACGCCGCCGCGGTCGACCAGCTCGGCGACGTCGTGGGGGTGGATGCCCTCGATCGTGAACGAGGCCAGCGCCGCCGCGCGCCTCGGCCTCGCGGCGGGCCGACGACGCGCAGGCCCGGGCACCTCGGCGAGGCGCTCGAGCATGTACGCGTCAGCGCGCGCTCGTGCGCGCGCACGCGCGTCCATGCCGAGCCCGGACGAGGTAGTCGACCGCGGCGCCCAGGCCGACGGCCTCGGCGATCGGCGGCGTGCCCGCCTCGAACTTGTACGGCAGCTCGTTCCAGGTCGGCCGTCTGGAAGTCGACCGAGGCGATCATGTCGCCGCCGGTCAGGAACGGCTCCATCGCCTCGAGCAGCTCGCGCGCGGCCGTGCAGCACGCCGATGCCCGTCGGCCCGAGCGCCTTGTGGCCGGTCCAGGCGTAGAAGTCGGCGCCGATCGCGCTCGACGTCGACCGGCATCTGCGGCACCGCCTGGGCGCCGTCGATGAGCGACACCGCGCCCGCGGCGCGCGCCGCGCGCGGACGATCTCGGCGACCGGGTTGATCGTGCCGAGCACGTTCGAGACGTGCGCGAACGCGACCAGCTCGCACGTCGCCGCGCGCGAGCTCCGCGTCGAGCTGCGTCGAGCGAGAGCTCGCCGCGCTCGTCGACCTCCAGGTAGCGCAGCTCGCGCGCCGCGCTCGCGGCACAGCACCTGCCAGGGCACGATGTTCGCGTGGTGCTCCATCTGCGTGATCAGCACCGCGTCGCCGGGGCCGACGTTCGCGCGGCCCCACGAGTAGGCGACGAGGTTGATCGCCTCGGTCACGTTCTTGGTGAAGATCGTCGTCGCGCGGCTCGGCGCCGACGAACGCGGCGATGCGCTTGCGCGCGCCCGTCGTAGGCCGCGTCGGCCTCCTGCGCGAGCGCGTACACGCCGCGGTGCACGTTCGCGTTGTGCTTGCGCAGGTGGTCGGCGACCGCGCGTCGATCACCGACCGCGCGGCTTCTGCGAGGTCGCGCCCGAGTCCAGGTAGATCAGCGGCCGCCCGTCGAAGCGCGCGGGCGAAGATCGGGAAGTCGGCCTCTGACCTGCAGGCGAGCTCTCAGCGACTGGTGGCATAGCGCCTCGATGTCCTCGCGCGCCGCGGCCAGCTTGGCGGCGATCTTCTCGCGCACGAGCTCCTCCAGCGGCTCGTCGTGCGAGCTCGGCGATCAGCGGCTCGAAGAAGCCCTCGACGATCACGCGCACCGCCGCCGGGCGGTCCAGGCCGCGCGTCTGCATGTAGAAGATCGCCGCCTCGTCGAGCTCGCCGACCGTGCCGCCGTGCGAGGCCGAGACGTCGTCGGCGGACACGAGCACCGAGGGGATCGCGTCGACGCGCGCCTTCGGCGAGAGCATCATCGAGTGGATCTGCAGGTAGGTGTGCGTCTGCTGGGCGCCCGGGTCGATCTGGATCAGGCCCTCGAAGCTCGCGCGGCTCTCGCCGGTCGCGGCGCCGCGCCAGTGCACGTCGCCGCCGGACGGGCCGGTCTCGTGCAGGTCGACGGCGAACACGTCGAGGTGCTCGTGCTCCTCGGTGAAGAACAGGCCGCGGAAGGCCATGTCGCCGCCGGGCTCGGACGACCGCGAGCTCGAGGTGCTGGCGCACGAGGTGGCCGCCGAGCAGCGCCGGCAGCCAGTGGCAGTAGGCGTCGCGGCCGACGCCGACGAAGCGCGTCGAGACGTCGTACACCTCGCCCGAGCCCCAGTCCTGGACCTGCGCCAGGCGGCAGCGCGCGCCGTCCTGCAGGTAGCAGCTCGAACGCGCCCGCGTGCAGCGCCTGGCCCTCGAAGTCCTCCGCGAGGTCGTACTCGTGCACGCTTGAACTCGCTCGCTCGGCTCGCCGACGACGAGCGTGCGCCCGTACTGCGCGATGCCGGGGCCGTCGATCGCGTAGACGATCTCGAACGGGTCCTCGACGACGACGCCCGTCGGGACGTACAGGAACGCGCCGCCGCTCCAGAACGCGGCGTTCGCGGCCTCGAGCTTGTGGCGGTCGATCGTCAGGCGCTTGGAGTACCAGCGCTCGACCAGCTCGGGGTGATCGCGGAAGGCCTCCTCGAGCGAGCACAGGATCACGCCGCGCGCCGGCGAGCTCGGGGTCGAGCTCGACGTGCACGACCGACGCCGTCGCGCTGCACGATGCCGCCCGGCGCGCGGCCGGTCGGGGAGCGTGCGTGCCACGATCGTCGGGCACCGTGCCTGGCTCGGACGTCCTGCGTCGAGCCTCGAGCGCGTCGAGGTCGAGGCTCTGCAGGCTCGTCGTCCAGAAGCCCGAGCGCCGCCAGACCGGCAGCTCGGAGGTCTCGTAGGCCTTCAGCGCGGCCTCGCGCAGCTGCGCCGAGCGGCGCCCGTCGCCCGCGCCGGCGCCGCGCAGCGCGTGGTAGAGCGTCGCCTCGCGGTGGCGGCCCGCCTTGACCTGGACCGCCGGCGTCGGCGCCGTTGGCGTGCCCGCGACGCCGCTCGCACCGGTGCCACCGCGCACCGTGCCGGCGCCCGCGCCGACCTCCTGGCGGATCTGGTCGTAGCCCTCGCGCTCGAGGCGCTCGACCAGCTCGACGCCGCCCTCCAGCACGATCCGGCCGTCCATCAGGATGTGCACGAACTCGGGCTTCACGTAGTGGAGGATGCGCTGGTAGTGGGTGATGATCAGCGCGCCGAGGCCCTGCTCGTCGTGCAGCTGCTGGACGCCCTCGGCGACGGTGCGCAGCGCGTCGATGTCGAGGCCCGAGTCGGTCTCGTCGAGGATCGCGACGTCGGGCGCGAGCATCGCCATCTGCAGGATCTCCGCGCGCTTCTTCTCGCCGCCGGAGAAGCCGTCGTTGAGGTGGCGCGAGGTGAACGCTCGGTCGACGTCGAGCAGCTCGATCGCGTGCTGCAGCTGGGTGCGGAACTCCTTGACCTGGATCGGCTCCTCGCGCTTGGCGTTGATCGCCATGCGCAGGAAGTTCGCGACCGACACGCCGGGGATCGAGACGGGGTACTGGAAGGCGAGGAACAGGCCCGCCTTGGCGCGCTCGTGCGGCTCGGCCTCGGTGATGTCCTCGCCCTTGAAGGTGATCGTGCCCTCGGTGATCTCGTAGGAGGGGTGGCCGAGCAGCGTGTTCGCGAGCGTCGACTTGCCCGAGCCGTTCGGGCCCATCAGCGCGTGGATCTCGCCGCGGCGAGATGTCCAGGTCGACGCCGCGGAGGATCTCGCGCTCCTCGATGCGCACGTGCAGGTCTCTGATCTCCAGGTCGGCCATGGTTCTGTCGTCAAGCTCCAGTTGTCAGTGGTTCGGGTTCAGTTCCGTTCAAGCGGTCGGCGGGGGCGAGCACGAGGTCGGCGAGCGTCGTCTCCTGCAGCGTGCGCACGATCGCAGAAGCGCACGCGCGTCCACAGCAGCTTCGTCGGGCAGACGTGGTCGCGGACTCGGACTCGCGCGAGCAGACGATCGAGCCGTCGGGCGCCTGGGAGATGCACTCGATCGGCGCGATCGAGCCCTCCAGCGCCTCGACGACCTCGGCCATCGTGATCTCGCGCGGGCGAGCGCGCGAGCAGGTAGCCGCCGCGCGAGCCGCGCCGGCGAGTCGACCAGCCCGGCCTTGCGCAGCCGCGCGACGAGGTGCTCGAGGTAGGCGAGCGGCAGGCCGTCGTGCGCGGCGATCTCGGCGAGCGGGATCGGGTCCTCGCCGGCTCGCCGAGCCAGCTCGACCATCACGCGCACGCCGTACTCGGCCTTGGTTGAGAACATCATCGTGTCGATTTCCTACCTGCAGCTAGGGTATCAGCGGGCCCGGAGAAGCCCGGATTCCCACTCGACCGCTCACGTCTCACCGGCGTCGCCTACCTTCCTTCGCCTTCGAGCTTGCGGATGTCGTGCACGAGCCCTTCGGGGGTCAGCTGTTCCGACCTGGAAGAGGACCCGCTTCGTGTCCGGCGCGGTCGATCAGGAGGACCGAGGCGGCATGCGGGTGACTCGGCGTCGCCGAGTTGGCTCGGGACGATGTCGTAGGCGCGCCAGACCGCTCCGAGTTCGGCGGGGGTGCCGGTGAGGTACTGGACCCGGCCGTTCAGGACGGCTTCCCCGAGGAAGCGCCGCACGGCCGCGGGTGTGTCGGCGGCCGGGTCGGCGCTCACGATCAGCGCGGGGATCGGGCTTCCCGCCCAGTTCGTCGAGCGCGCCGCGAATCTGCTGGGCGATCAGCAGGCAGGTGGGCATGGCAGGTCGAGGAGAGGAACGTCAGGATCACGACCCGGCCGCGGTACTGAGCCAGCGACACGCGCCGGCCGCTCTGATCGGTGAGCGTGAAGTCGGAAGCGCTGCCCCCGCCTGGCAGCAGCGCGCCGTCGAAGCCTGATGAGGAGCGGGCGTTTTCGGCGGCGGAGGCCGGCCAGTAGTCGAGGTTCCCGCAGCGGATCGTGTAGCGCGGACGGTCGAGGATCACGCGCCAGCGAAAACGCGAGCACGCGGCACAGTCGCGATGACGAGCAGGACGATCCGAGGGCGCCGATTCATCCTGGCTCAGGGTAGGGGAGGGATGACTTGCATAGAGGAGATTGCTGATGGGATGGCGTATTTATGAAGCCCATGCGCCTCCATCGAAGGCTCGTTAAGTCAACGGCTCTTGTGCTCGGACTGGTCATGGCGATCGCAATGGCATCGGCGGCCGGAGCTTCCGCTGCGATCGTTGCGCCGCCCCTGTCGCCGATTGCACAGGCCGCGGCCGCCATTCCCGCCGCCCCGCCCGTCGTCCCCGCGCCGGCGAACGACGAACGGGCCAACGCGCAGGCCATCCACAGCCTGCCCGCATCGATCAACGGCACGACGGTCGGCGCCACGCTCGAACCGGGGGAGAGCCAATCCTCGTGCGGCGTGCCGACGACCACTCCGTCTGGTATAGCGTGCGCGCATCCAGCCGAGCGCTCGGAGCGGATCGCGCTCGACCTGGCGGCCGGCGGCGAGCTCGACGCCACGATCGACGTCTATCACGCGGTGCGCTCCCAGCTCGATTCGGTGGGCTGCCAGCAGACCGAATCGCACGGCAAGGCCTCGCTCTCGTTCAAGGCCTCGAAGAACGGTCTCTATGAGATCCGCGTGGCCGCGCTGGCGAGCTCGCAGCTCGCGAGCTTCTCGCTCGAAGTCTTCCTGCCGACGCCCGCGGTCGGGCCGCCGGGCGCGCGCTGCCATGCCGGCGGCGTCAGCGGGCGCGTCGATCGCATCCAGAACATCAACGCGGCCTACTCGTTCACGATGCACTCGGGCGTCAGCTACCTGATCAGCCTCGCCAACGAGACCGAACGGCGTGTGCGTCAGCGGCGCGCTGTTCGCGCCCGGCACGAGCTCCTTCGGAGGCGAAGAAGAAGAATCTGGCTCCGGCTCCGCGCTGCTGCGGATCGACTGCGGCGGCTACAGAGCTGTTCACCCCCGGCGCCGGCCAGGGCGGGCGCTACAGCATCGAGCTCACCCCGCGCCACTCCTTCCGCGGCATCCAGCGCTTCCACCTGCAGGTCGCTGCGGCGGGCCCCGCGAAACGGCGCCCGGGCTGGCGCTCGGCAACTACGCCCGCGCGCACGGGCTACCTAAGCGGCGCGCAGCGCGTGCGTGCTGCGCCTGTATCGCATGGACGTCACGAGCCACTCCAACCTCACGCTGAAGCTGACCGCTCCCAGCTCCGCCGACTTCAAGCTCCAGCTGCGCAACCGCAGCGGCAACGTGATCGAATGCGACTGCGGAGGCTGCGGCTCGCAGACCCTCCAGCACCAGCTGCAACCGGGCCGCTACTACGCGGTCGTGTCGGTGCGCGACGCGCACCGCCGGCAACTTCACGCTCGTGCGCGAGTCACGCACGATCACCGCGACCTCGCTCTCATTCTCCTCGGCCAAGGCCGCGCCGGGGAAGGGCTGGGGATCGACGTCAAGGTCTCGCCCGCCGCGTCGGGGCCGGTGATGGTCGAGATCGAACGCTTCGACCCCGTCTTCGGCTGGCAGTTCTACCGCCAGAGCACCGCCTACGTCAGCGAAGGCGCGGCGAGCATCCCGTTCAGGCCGCCCGCCGTCGGCCGCTGGCGTGCGAAGGCCACGTACGAGGGCTCGCGCACGTCGAGTCCCAGCGCCGTCGGCTTCAGTTATCTGCTTGTCTCCTGAGACAGGGGGGGAGCTCTCCCGCGCCGCTATACTTTATGAAGTCTCCATGAATCCCGCCCCTGATTTAGGAGTTTCAAGATGAGCCAGCAGAGCAGTGCAGAGCTTCTACGCCAAGTCAAGTCCCAGATCGACGAGGTCGACCCCGCAGAGGTCAACGAGCTGATCGACGAGGGCGCCGCAATCATCGACGTGCGCGAGACCGACGAGTTCGCCGCCGGCCATCTCCCCGGCGCGAAGCACGTCCCGCGCGGGTACTTGGAGTCTCGGATCGAGGGCGTGGTTCCGGACCGCGACGCGCATGTGATCCTCTACTGCGCCTCCGGCAACCGCTCCGCCTATGCCGCGCGCACGCTGAACGAGGACCTCGGCTATACGAACGTGTCGTCGATGACCGGCGGGATCACGCTGTGGAAGGACCGTGGCTACGAGGTCCAAGTCCCGCGCACGCTGACCCCCGAGCAGCGCGAGCGCTACTCGCGCCATACGTTGATCCCCGAGATCGGCGCCGAGGGACAGCAGAAGCTGCTGGATGCGAAGGTTTTGCTGCTCGGCGCTGGTGGGCTCGGCTCGCCGACTGCGCTCTACCTGGCCGCGGCCGGTGTCGGCACGCTCGGGATCGTCGACGACGACGTCGTCGACCTCTCGAACCTGCAGCGCCAGGTGATCCACTCCACTCAGCGGATCGGCATCCCCAAGGTCGACTCTGCGGAGGAGTCGATTCATGCGCTGAACCCTGACGTGAACGTCGTCAAGTACCAGACGCGGATCGACGCGACGAACATCGTCGAGATCATCCAGGGCTACGACGTGATCGTCGACGGGGTCGACAACTTCCCGACCAGGTATCTGCTGAACGACGCGACCGTGCGCCTGAAGATCCCGGTCGTGTCCGCCTCGATCCTCGGCTTCGATGGCCAGCTGTCGGTCTTCAAACCGTACGACGGTCCGTGCTACCGCTGCCTATTCCGCGAGCCGCCCCCGGCCGAGCTCGCGCCCTCCTGCGGCGCCAACGGCGTGCTGGGAGTGCTGCCGGGAACGATGGGCCTGTTGCAGGCGACCGAGGTGATCAAGCTGATCCTCGAGATCGGCGAGCCCGCGATCGGCAGGCTGTTGCTGTACGACGCGCTGGGGGCGACGCTGACCGAGGTGAAGGTCCACCGCGACCCCGAGTGCCCGATCTGCTCGCGCCCGCCGGAGGAAATCTCAGATGAGGAACTCGGCGTGTTCCCCGACTACGAGGCGTTCTGCGCCGCCGCCGGGTAGCCTCCGGACATGGCGACGATCAAGATCCCCCCGGTCCTGCGCGCGAGCGTCGGCAACGAGAAGCAGGTGCAGGCCGACGGCGCGAACATCGGCGAGGTCCTGCGCGACCTCGCGTCCAACCACCCGGCCACCCAGGACCAGCTGTTCGGCGCCGACGGCGCGCTGAACAGGTACGTGAACGTCTACCTCAACGACGAGGACGTGCGCGTGCTGGACGGGTTGGATACGGCGGTCGGCGACTCCGACATGCTCGTGATCCTCCCGGCGATGGCCGGCGGCTGAGCCGGATCGTCCATCCACACCCGCCCCGATGTCGAATCGGGGTGGTTCTGCCGACTAACTACGGCAGATGAAACCGCTACGCCCAACACGCAGGCCCGCCCGGCTGCTCGCGGCCATGAGCTGTGCCGTGCTTGTCTTCGCCGGCACCGCGCTCGCCGAGGCCAACCACACCGGCTGGCCCCCCAAGAACACCACCAGGGGCACCCGAACAACGAAAATGGGGTGATGCGGGGAAAGGAAGGCGTGCACAACTACCTGCTCGGCGGGGGCGGCAACGACACAATCTACGGCGGTAACGACGGCGACGTGATCTGGGGGGACTCGCACCCCGGCGAACAGCCCACGAACCAGCGCGACTACCTGCACGGCGGCGAAGGTGAAGACTGGATCTACGCGAGCTACGGCTACAACGAGATCTGGACCGGGGCGGGCAATGACCACGTCGCGCTCGTCTACGGCCACGGCATTGTGTTCTGCAACGGGCCTGGCCTGAAGACCCTTGTGATGCGCTACCTACCGCAGAACCGACCCTGGAAGCTCGTGGGCTGCGATCACAAGGTGATCTTCCCCTACAGGGCGTAGTTCCCGAGTGGCCTACAGCGCCGCGGCCGCGGGAGCCGGCTCGCTGTCCTGCGCATCCGGCCGTGAGGTGTCGGGCACGCTCGCGGCCGGAATGTGGCTCATCGCGTGCTCGGCCAGCGCGGTGATCGTCAAGGACGGGTTGACGCCGACGTTGGCCGGGATCGCCGAGCCGTCGCAGACGAGCAGGTTCTCATAGCCGTAGACACGCTGGTGGGCGTCGATCACACCGCGGGAGGGGTCGGGCGCGATCACGGCGCCGCCGAGGATGTGGGCGGTGGTGGGGATGTTGAAGAGCGCCTCGGTGACGGAGCTCTGAGCGATCCCACCGGTGCGCTTGGCGAGCCATTCCGCCGCCTGGTTGGCGACCGGGATGAACGTCGGGATCGGCTTCTCGGGGTCTTGCTCGGTCTTTAGCCAGAACGTGCCGAACGGACCCTGGCGGGGACGCAATGCGATCGCGTTGTCGAGCGTCTGCATCACGAGCACGATGATTGTGCGCCGCGACCAGTGCTTGGGGAACAGCACCTGCGCCAGCCGCCTCGGATGCAGCAGGACCTGGGCAAGCAGCTTCAGGGGACGGGTCAGGCGCGTGCCGTCGCCGACGAGCAGCGTGTAGAGGCGATGCATCGAATCGCCGTCGTCGCCGTAGGTGACGGTCTCGATGTGGGTGTTAGGGTCGGGATAGATCGAGGAGGTGATCGCGACACGCTTGATCAGATCGTCGGGGTAGTCCTCGGGCACGGTGACCGTGAGGATCGACTCTGAGTTGGTCCGCACCAGCTCACCCAGGCGCGCGGAGATCCTGCCCAGGGATCCATTCAAACGGCAGCGCTGTAGCAGCCTGTTCGTGCCCAGCGGCCCGGCCGAGACGACGACGCCCCCCGCGCGCTGGACCCGGCGTTCCTTGCGCAGCCACGCGCCGGAGCGCACCGATTCGACCTCGTAGCCGTCCTTCCCCGAGCCGTCGCCGAGCGGGCGGACGTCCACAACCGTGCGTTCGGCCATCACCTGCGCGCCGCGCTTCTCGGCCAGGTAGAGGTAGTTCTTCACAAGCGTGTTCTTCGACCCGTGCGGGCAGCCGACCATGCAGCGACCGCATTCCCTGCAGCCGGTGCGCTCGGGACCCTCGCCGCCGAAGAACGGATCGGGGACGGTCTTACCGGCCCCGTCCGGGCCGCCGAAGAAGACGCCGACGGGCGTCTTTTTGTAGGTGTCGCCGACGCCGAGCTCCTCGCCGAGCTCGCGCAGCAGCTGGTCGGCGGGGTCGTCGGTCGGGGTCTGCACGACCCCGAGCATCCGCTGCGCCTCGACGTAGTGGGGCGCGAGCGCCGACTCCCAGTCGTTCATCTCCGCCCACTGACGGTCCTCGAAGAACTTCGTCGGGGGAACGTACAGCGTGTTCGCGTAGCCGAGGCTGCCGCCGCCGACGCCGCAGCCGGAGACGACCGAGACGTCTTTGAACGTGGTCAGCCGGAAGATCCCCTTCATCCCGAGCATGGGGTTCCAGAAGTAGCGCTTCAAATCGGCGGTCGAGCTGGGCAGCTCGTGGTCGGCAAAGCGCCGCCCGCACTCGAGCACACCGACCGAGTGGCCTTTCTCGGAGAGGCGCAGCGCCGAGACGCTGCCGCCGAAGCCGGAGCCGACGATGAGCCAGTCGAAGTCGAAGTCGCCCTCCATGTCCCGCCATCATCCTAGTGATTACACGAGGCACCGGCGAGGGTCGCTATATTCCGTGAAGTAATGGCTGTCCAGCCGCTCAGGAACAGGCCCTGCGGAGGCCGGTACGGGGATGTCGTGCAGTCGATCGGCAACACGCCGCTGGTCGAGCTGCCCCGCCTATCGCCGAAGCCCGGTGTGCGGATCTGGGCGAAGCTCGAGTCGCGCAACCCGACCGGCTCGGTCAAGGACCGCGTTGCGAAGGCGCTGATCGAGGACGCTGAGGAGAAAGGCGCGCTCGCGCCCGGGCAGACGATCCTCGAACCGACCTCGGGCAACACCGGCATCTCGCTCGCGATGATCTGCTCGCTGAAGGGCTACAAGCTGAAGGTCGTGATGCCGGAGAACGTGACGCCCGAGCGTACGCAGCTGCTGAAGATGTACGGCGCGGAGATCGTCTACTCCGAGGGCTCGCTCGGCTCCAACGGCGCGGTCGAGAAGGCCCTGCAGATGGCGGCGGAGGACTCATCGATGTACATGCCCTATCAATACGGCAACCCGGCAAACCCGAACGCTCACTACAACGGCACGGCGCTGGAGATCCTCGAGGAGCTCGACGAGGTGAGCGCGTTCGTCGCGGGGCTGGGCACCGGGGGCACGCTGATGGGCAATGGCCGGCGGCTGAAGGAGACCTTCGGCGACGCGGTGAAGATCGTCGCCGCGGAGCCGATGCAGGGCGAGCCGGTTCAGGGTCTGCGCTCACTGGACGACGGATTCATCCCGCCGATCATCGACATCTCGCTGCTGGACCGGAAGATCTTCGTGACCAACCGCGACGCGATCGTTTGGACGCGCAAGCTGCTGGACGAGGAGGGCCTGTTCGCGGGCGTCTCCAGCGGCGCGATCGCGAGCATCGCCGTGCGGATCGCGGGTGAGCTGGACGAGGGCAACGTGGTGTTCGTGGTCTGCGACGACGGCTGGAAGTACCTCTCGAGCGGGATCTACACGCTGCCGGTCGACGAGGTCGAGAACCTCGACTCCACCGTCTGGTGGTAGCCGAGCTCGCGGTGGTTCGCCCGAACTTCCTACCAGCATGAAGATCACCCACGACCTTCTCAACGAGGTGATCGAGCACGCTCTGGAGGACCCGATGAACGAGGTCTGCGGGGTCGTGGCCGTCGAGCTCAACGGAACGGGTGTCGATCAGCCCGCGCGGGCGGTCGACGTGCATCGAGCGCTCAACGTGCACGCGAGCCCGCTGAAGTTCGAGATAGATCCGTCTGAATTGCTCGCGCTCTACAATTCGATCGAGGCGGCGGGACTGACGCTGGGTGCTATCTATCACTCACACGTACGCAGTAAGCCCTTTCCATCTCAGACCGACATCGGCTTCGCGGCGAACTGGCCGGCGGTGGAGTGGGTCATCGTCGGCCTGGCCGACGGGCAGGCGCCGGAGGTGCGCTCCTACCTGATCGAGGACGGCCGGGTTCGGGAGGTAGCGCTGGAGGTGGAGTAGGTGACGAACGAGGAGCCAGCCAGGGCATCGGTGGGGGAGGGCGAGCAACCGCTGATCTGCCCGGGGTGCGAGCGCGAGCATCCGGTGAGCGAGCGCTTCTGCGTGGCGTGTGGGATGCCGCTGGTCCACGCCCCAGGCATCGAGCTCCTCGCCAGCGAGCGTCAGCAGAAGGCGCGCAAGATTAAGCCGCAGTACGCGGAAGGCAAGCTCGTGAAGGTCGCTGGCGCACAGAACGGCGCCGAGGCGGAGATGATCCAGGGACTGCTGCTTGAGGAGGGAATCCCCAGCATGCAGCGCCGCGCTGCAGGCGCCGATGTCCCGGACTTCCTGGTTGCCGGTCGACGCGACATCCTTGTCCCCGAGTCAGGCGCCGAAGCGGCCAGGGAAGCACTTGTCTGGGAGGCGTCTTAGACGAGAACCGGCTGGCCGGCGCTGCGGGTGATCTCGGCGATCTCTTCGGAGGCGCGCTCGAACTCGGCGTCGGAGAGTACCGGGGTGCCCTCGAACGGGAGGTCGCGCTGCAACTCGACCCACGCCTGGGCGGCGGAGTACTCGTCCTTGACCTTCACGGTGACCGGCCGCGGAATGCGGTAGGTGCGCAGGAGCAGGACGTGCAGCGGCTGATGGCGGCGCCAGCCGAGGCGCTTCTCGGCATAGTCGGTCGTCCAAACGTAGAAGGGGGAAAGCGCGTCGACGCAGCGTGGGTCGGCGATCGTGAAGTGGCCGGCGACTTCGGCCCAGGCGCGGATGCGCACGCGGTCGGGCTGCTGGATGCCGCCGGCTGCGAAGGCGTGCGGCGGTGGCTCGCCATCGCTCCAGACGCCCTCCTCGAGCGCGCGGCGCAGCTCGGGCTGATGGGATTCGCGCACGAACTCGCCCGGCTGATGATCGAAGGTGGGGTACAGGAAGAAACGCTCGTGGGCGAGGCGGAACGGCTTGCCGGGTTCGCGGATTCCGCCCTTGCGCAGGGTTATCAGCTGCTCGCCTTCAGCGAGAGCACGGACGGTGACCGCCCATTCTTTGAAAGCAATTGGCATGGGAAGAACGAAAGGAAGACGAAAGCAGGAGTAGGGAAAGTCTCGATAAATCCTCGGACCCTGAACGCCATCCAAAGCGACCGAAGGACGAGCCCGACCCCTTAAAGATACGAAACCGAGGCGGAAATCCCAAATCCCCTGCAAATAGACATCTTTTTTGGGCTAAATCGCTACAACCGCCGCCCGGCGAGTCCCTCGACGGCCTCGATGATCGCGGCGTAGTCGTCCTCACTATGGCCGCGACCGAACGTGGCTGTGAGCAGGTCACGCGCGTGCGCGGCGGACGGGAACGGGATGCCGGCGGCCTGGGCTTCCTCGAGACACAGGCGCACGTCCTTGAGCATGTGCTCGGTCTTGAACAGCGTCGTGAAGTCGTGCTCGCGCATCGGCGTCGACTTCAGCGTCAGCTGCGCCGACGCGCCCGAGCCAGCCGAGGTGACCTCGACGAACACGTCGAGGTCGACGCCCGTCGCCCGCGCGAGCAGCAGTGCCTCGGCGAGCGCGGCCGCGTTGGCTGCGCCAAGCGAGTTGTTGATCAGCTTGAGCATCTCGCCCTGGCCGAGCTCGCCGACGTGCACGATCACCTCGCCCATACTCCTGAGTAGCGGCTCCGCGCGGGCAAAGTCCTCCGCGGCGCCGCCAGCCATGATCGTGAGCGTGCCCGCCTCGGCGCGTGGCGAGGAGCCGGTGACGGGAGCATCCATCATCCGCACCCCCCGCTCGCCCAGTGCCGCCGCGATCCGGCGGCTGTCGAGCGGAGAGATCGTGGACATGTCGACGCACAGCAGGTCGGCACGGGCAGCCTCGATCACGCCGCCCTCACCCAAAAGTACCGAGGAGACCTGCTCGCCGTCAACGACCATGCTCACGACGATGTCGCTCGCGCGTGCGACCTCTCCGGGCGTATCCACCGCGACCGCGTCGTGCTCGGATGCCCAGGCGGCGGCCTTGCCGGGCGTGTGTGTCCAGACCGTCAGCGGAAAGCCGGCCCGCGCGACCCGCGCGGCCATCCGTGAGCCCATGATCCCGAGGCCGAGGAAGCCAATTCGCTCAGGCATGGCCCGAGCATACGACTTCGAGGCACTCAGGCCGCCACGAGCTCCCGATCCTCAGTATCGGCCAGGTGCTGATGAGAAGGGCAATAGCCGTTGTGCGATAGCGGCACGCGCTGGCAGGCGGAGCCTTTGCGTGTGGTCGCGCGACACTGGGGTGCCTTGCCGCTGATCGAGGCGTAACCCGCGAGGGGGTTCTCTATCAGGAACTGCTCCGCCAGGGCGATGTAGCGGCAGACGACGCGGTGGACGTGGCCCTGCTCGCTCATCGGGAACAGCGAGCGGATGTTGCAGAACAGCGTGCGTTCAGGACGCGCGAAGTAGAGACGTTCGACGGCCATCCGCTCGACGACTGCCTCACACGCCTGCAGCAGATGCTCGTGGTTGGTGTTGACGGCGAGGTCCGGCTTGGGAGCCAGGAGGTGGGGAGCAAGCTCCCGGTAGATGGCCCGGCTGAACTGGTACATGGCGACCCCTCACCCTCTTTCTCGATCGAACCGGTTCTGGAGCACATCCGCCGTACTCAAAGACTCCGGCCGTGAAAAGACATTCCACGAACGAAAACACTCGGTTGAGAAGAAAGGATCGAGATTTAGGGGGGAAGGGCGAAGATTTAAAGATATTTATGAAGAGATCAAGCCCAGGCTTGCCACGAACCGTCGCCGTCGGCGGTGAGGACAAAATGATGTTGATCCAGCGCGGGATCTGGCTTGGGATGGTCTAAGCGCTGGTGGGCGCCCCGGCTCTCGGTGCGCGCGAGCGCGCTGCGGGCGAGCAGGCGGGCCAAGGGGTGGGGATCGTCGAGCAGGCGGCGAAGACCCTCGGCGGAGCGGACGATGCCGGCGTCGCGCCATAGCGCCTCGCGGGTGACGGGAGTGCCACGGGAGGGCGAGGGGAGCGCCTGAAGGGTCTCGAGCTCCGCGGGCGATACGGACGAGGGGAAGGGCTCCTCGGAGAGGGCATGCAGGACAGCGCGGCGCGCGAAGACGAAGCACTCGCTGAGCGAGTTCGAGGCGAGGCGGTTGGCGCCGTGCAGGCCGGTGCAGGAGGACTCGCCGACGGCATACAGCCCGGACAGCGTCGAGTGGGCGTGCAGGTCGGCGACGATCCCGCCCATCATGTAGTGGGCCGCCGGGGCGACCGGGACCAGCTCGCGCATTGGGTCAAGGCCCGCCTCGCGCAGCGCGGCGACGACGTTGGGGAAGTGAGCGGGGTCGATTGCGCGCATGTCCAGGCCCACCGAGCGCTCGCCGGACTCGTGGAGGCGCAGTGCGATCGCGCGCGAGACCTCGTCGCGGGGGGCGAGCTCCTCGACGAAGCGTTCGCCGGTGGAGTCGTGCAGGGTGGCGCCCTCACCGCGGATCGCCTCGGTGATCAGAAAGCCTTCGCGCCCGGCGAGCCCGATCACGGCGGTGGGATGAAACTGGAGCAGCTCGAGGTCCGCCAGCGATGCGCCGGCGGCGTGGGCGAGCAGCAGGCCGATTCCCTCCGAGCCGGGTGGGTTGGTGGTGCGCGCCCATAGCGCCGCCGCACCGCCGGTGCCGAGCACTACCGCGCGTGCGGAGACGATCCGCCCGTCGTCGCAGATCAGGCCACAACAGCGGTCTCCGTCAAAACCGGGCTGGGTTGGGTCCCCATCGGTCCACAGCGCGCGTGCCCGCGCTCGCTCGAACACGCTGATCAAGGGCTCCTCGGCGACGAGCGCAGATAACTGGCGGACGACACGGCGGCCGGTCGCCGAGCCCCCGGCGTGGACGACGCGCCTGACCGAGTGCCCGCCCTCCAGGCCGAGCGCCAGGCGCCCGGAGCGGTCGCCGTCGAAGCGGACGCCCAGCGCCTGCAGGTCTTCCACCCGGGCAGGCGCCTCGCGCACGAGGATCTCGGCCGCCGAGCGCCTGACCAGCGCGCGTCCGGCGCGCTCGGTGTCGGCGAGGTGCAGCTCGAAGCTGTCATCGGCGGCGAGCGCCGCGGCGAGGCCCCCCTGCGCCCAATAGGAGGCTGTCTGGGCGAGCGGCGTGGCGGAGATCAGCACGACGCTCGCGCCCTCGCGCGCCGCGCAGAGCGCCGCGTAGAGCCCCGCGGCGCCCGCACCCACCACGGCGATCTCGGACTCGAAGACTGGACCGGTCTGCGTGGAGCTCACTCGGAGCTCACTGTTTTGGAGCTTTTGTGACGCTGCTTGGCGTGGTCGGGACGGGGGTGGTGGCAGCAGCGGTGCTCGGGGTCGTGAGTCCGGGCGCCGTCGTGGTACCGGGTGTGGTGACGCCCGAGGTGCTCGTGTCGGGGCGACCGGCGCTCGGGGTGCTCGTGCTCGGGACGGTCGTGGTGGTAGTAGTGGTGGTGGGAGGTATGGTCGCGGTCGGCGCCGTCGCGGGCGCGGTCGTGACGATTACGGTCGCGGGAGTCGTCGTCGAGTGTCCGGAGCCACCGGCGAGCGTGACGAGTGCGGCGGCGAGCACTCCGAGTGAGAGCGCGGCGACGACCGCGAGCGCGATCACCGATGCCTTCCAGGCGGGAGATGCCGCAAGGCGCGTGCGGGCGGCGGCGCCGCAGCGCAGGCACCACTCCTGTTCGGGATCGAGCGCCCCGCCGCACAAGGGACACGCTTCGCCCGCGGGCGGCGGAGCTGCGGTGGAGACTGGGGAGGGGGGTGGGGCG
Organism: uncultured Solirubrobacterales bacterium; assembly: GCA_963813745.1. Taxonomy (GTDB): domain Bacteria; phylum Actinomycetota; class Thermoleophilia; order Solirubrobacterales; family Solirubrobacteraceae; genus Palsa-744. The sequence continues at coordinate 96,348 of CAWEZW010000001.1, read as the reverse complement.
ACGCTCACGCGTCAGGGCCGGAAGGACGGACGATCACAGTGGGCTGGTCCTGGTTGGCAGGCCGCGTCGGTGGCGCGATCGGGGAGGGCGTGGCGGCCGGTGTCGGCGTGGGGGCCTCAGACGAGGCGGCGGGTCGATCGATCGTGGTCTGCTCAGTGGGTCGGGCGGGGGCCGGCTTGGATTCTGGGGCCGGCTTGGGGTCGTGGTCCGATGCGGGGGTGCGAGTGGTGGGTGTGGGGGAAGCCGGACTTGGCGCGGGCGCAGCCGGGGCGGGTGCGGGTGCGACGGCCACGGGTTGGCTCAGTGCGGCGCCTGACTGGGACGGTCCGGCGACAGGCCGCTCCGCGTGGCGGTCCATCGCGAGCCCGCAGTTGGGACAGAAACGATCCCCGCTGCCGTGGATCGCCGCGCAGCGCGGGCAAGCCGCGATGCCGGCGTCGCGCAGCACGGTCACCGGCTGATGCTCAGTAAGAGCGCCTTCGAGCGTGCGCAGCTCGGTGTCGATCTGGCCGAGCGTTGAGAGCTTCGCGATTACGAGCGCGTCGTTGCGCTGGCCGAAGCGGTGCAGGTTGAAGACCAACCCGCCGAGATCGCGGTAGGCGAGCTCGCGTGCCTTACGCAGGAAACGCGCGCGACGGCGCATGCGCCCGCGCTCGCTGAAGCCCGGCGAGCCGGCGGGCGCATGGATCTCGGCCGCCGGGCTCTCGCCAGGCGCAGGGGCAGCGACCGCCGGACTGTCGCCGGGCGCCTGAACAGGGGCGGCGTGAGTGGCCGTTGCAGGTGCGCTTTGCTCCACCGTCGTCCCATGCTACCCGCTGCTTAGGACTCTTTTCCACCGTGTGTGCGTCAACTATCGGGATTGGTTCTCCGGATTTTGGGGTGCACCCGCGGGTTCTCGACACTCTCCAGCGCCTCACGCCAGGCCGCGACGACACGTTCGGCCATGCGCGGACCGGAGAACGGCTCAGCGTGGGCGCGTCCCTGAATCCGCGACTCCGTCGCGCCCAAGTGGGGCTCGAGCGCGGCGCGCCAGGCGCCGAGCTCAAACTGCGCGCAGAGCGTCCCTGCGACGCCACGCAGCGCCTCGGGATGGATGCCGACGGGCGTGGTCAGCACCGGCACGTCGCAGGCGAGCGCCTCGAGCACCGCCAGGCCGAAGCCCTCGCGCTCGGAGGGCACAGCACGGCGTTGGCGGCGTTGACCCACAGGGGCACGCGCGGGGGGTCGACGCCCCCCAGCGTGAGCAGCTCGACGTCGACCGCGCGCGCCAGCTCGAGCGCGCGGTCGTAGCGCTTCTCGGCACGGGCCGGGTCGGCGGCGAACAGCAGGTAGGGCTTCTCTGGGTCGAGCCCCAGCTCGTTGCGCGCCTGCGCGCGGGGGATCGGGTGGAAGCGCTCGAGGTCGACGCCGCAGGGCAGCACCTGCGCCCGTCGCTCGCGCTTCGCGGCCGGGCAGTTCCTGCGCGAGCGAGCTCGATACCGCGGCCGAGCAGGTCGATCTGGCTGAGCGCCGCGCCGGTGATCATCCGCGTGCGCGGGTGACGCATGTCGGTGCCGTGCACGGTCAGCGCGCGAACGCGAGCCGGGACCGCGAGCGCGGGCCAGGCGGTCAGGCCGAAGTGGGCGTGGACGACGTCGAAAGGCGCGCGGGAGGGCCGGCCGGTCGAGCGCGACGGGCCGCCGTAGCGGCGGCGCAGCTCAGCGGCCGCCCGCGCGAGCGCCCGCGCGCCGGGAGGGAACTCGTACAGCTCGATCTCGAGCCCGTCCAGGCGCGCGCAGCGCGGCGACCTGGTCGCGGACGAAGCGTCCCGCGCTCGGGGTGTGCGGCGTCGGGCCGCATGTTCGAGACGCACGAGCGCGCGCACGATCCTCCGACCGTAGCGCTCTGGGTTCGTCAAGGAAGAGATGGTGGGTCGAGGGGCCGGGGCTGCCAGATATTTCTTGACGGACCCTCTGGAATGATGGCCCGCGTGGCGAGCGTGCCCGTCAACGTCGGAAGCTCGATCGGCGATCCGCGTGGGCGGCCGATCGGCGTGTTCGACTCGGGCGTGGGCGGGCTGACCGTGCTGCACGAGCTGCTCGTGCAGGCTGCCGCGAGAGGACTTCCTATACCTGGGCGACACCGCGCGCTTTCCCTACGGCGAACGCACGCCGGAGGAGCTCGACGCGCTTCGCGGCGGAGATCGCCGAGGAGCTGCTCGGGCGCGGCGCGAAGCTGCTGGTGGTGGCGTGCAACTCGGCGACCGCCGCCGCGCTGCCGGCCTGCGCCGGCGGATGATGGAGACGACGCTCGGCATCGACGTGCTCGGCGTCGTGCGTCCGGAGGCGCTGCAGGCGGTGGCGGCGACGCGCACGGGGCGGATCGGGCTGCTGGCCACGCCGACGACGGTCGCCAGCGGCGCTTACGAGGAGGCTGTCGGCGCGATCGACCCACACGTGACGCTACACGCGGTGGCCGTGCCCGACGCTGGCGGCGATCATCCAGGCTGGCGAGCAGTTCGACGAGCGCGCCGTGCAGATTGTGCGCGAGGCGTGCGCGCCGCTGCGCGAGCCGGAGTCGACACGGTGATCCTCGGCTGCACGCACTACCCGCTGATCCAGCCGATGCTCCAGCGGATGCTCGGCCCGCAGGTGACGCTCGTCAGCTCCGGCGCGGCGCTCGCGCGCCAGGTGGAGCACGCGCTGAGCACGCGCGAGCCTCGGAACCCGCGGGCAGGGCGAGGGCGACTACCGCTTTCTGTGCACGGGCGACACAGAGGCGTTCGAGCAGCTGGGCACGCGCTTCCTGCAGATGCCGCTGGGTCCGGTCGAGCACGTCGAGCTCGCGCCGGTCGAGGTGACGGCGTGAGCGGCCCTGAGCGCAGCTATGGGCGCGGGCCGGACGAGCTGCGGCCGATCGCGATCGAGCCGGGGTTCATGCGCACCGCGACCGGCTCGGCGCTGATCTCGGCCGGCGAGACGCGCGTGATCTGCACGGCCTCCGCGCAGGAGAGCGTGCCGCGCTGGATGGCGGGCAAGGGCAGGGGCTGGTTGACCGCCGAGTACGGGATGCTGCCGGCGTCCACCGGCGATCGCAAGCAGCGCGACGCCACGCGGGGCCGCCTCGACGGCCGCTCGGTCGAGATCCAGCGCCTGATCGGACGCTCGCTGCGCGGCGTGATCGACCTTCGAAGCTGGGCGAACGCACGATCTACCTGGACTGCGACGTGCTGCAGGCCGACGGGGGCACGCGCTGCGCGTCGATCACGGGCGCCTACGTCGCGCTGTCGCTGGCCTGCGCGCGCCTGCAGGCCGAGGGCAAGCTGGAGGACTCGCCGCTGACCGGATCGGTCGCGGCGGTCTCCTGCGGGATGGTCGACGGGGCCGCGCTGCTGGATCTCGACTACTCCGAGGACTCGACCGCCGAGGTCGACGCCAACGTCGTGATGACCGGCGAGCGGCGGTCTGATCGAGGTGCAGGCCACCGCCGAGCGCACGCCCGCTGTCGCGTGCGCACCTGGACGAGCTGCTGGCGCTCGCGGCTGCGCGGGATCGAGCGGCTGCGCGCCGCACAGGAGCAGGCGATCGCCGCGATCGTGAGGTGAAGCTCCTGCTCGCCACCCACAACGAGCACAAGCGGCGCGAGTTCGCGCGCCTGCTCGAGGGCCACGAGGTGGAGCTCGCTGCCAGACGACGTGGAGCTGCCGCCGGAGGACGGGGAGACGTTTGCGCGAGAACGCGCTCGGCAAGGCCCGCGCAGCGGCGCTGGCGACGGGCGAGGGTGAGCATCGCCGACGATTCGGGGATCGAGGCGGCGGCGCTCGGCGGCGCGCCGGGCGTGCGCTCGGCGCGCTACGCGGGCGAGCACGCAAGCGACGAGGAGAACCTCGCGAAGCTGCTGCGCGAGGCGCCGGCGGGCAGCGCGCTCGAGTACGTGTGCGCGCTCGCGTATGTCGATCCGCGGCGCCGGCGTGGAGCGCGTGTTCGAGGGCCGCTGCACGGGCACCTGGCGGCGAGCACGCGCGGAGCGGGCGGGTTCGGCTACGACCCGGCGTTCCTGCCGGATGACGGATGGGGCACCCGCCCGCCCATCGAGAGCCCATCCACCTGACGATGGCGGAGCTGACGGACGAGCAGAAGGACGCGATCAGCCACCGCGGGCGCGCCGCGCTCGAGCGTTGCTCGGCGTGGCTCAGAAGCAGGTTGATCGCCGCCGAGATCGCGACCGCGAGGCCAAGGCCGGCGTAGCCGTTGTAACCGGCGAGCAGCAGCAGCAGCGCGGTGACCAGCGCGACGAGCACGGTCACGATCCAGGCGACGCGTTTGACGGTCATGCCCGCCATTCTTGCGGATGTCGTGGCGGAGGCGCGCCGTCCGCGTGCGCTGTTAGCTTCGAGAGCAACCGTTTCACGAACGAGGAGGACGAAGTGACGAAGTCCGAGCTGGTCGACCAGGTGGCGGATCGCGCCGATCTGACCAAGCAGGATGCCGCGCGGGCGGTGGATGCGGTGCTGGCCACCGTAGAGGACGCGCTGCGGCGCGGCAGTGAGGTGACGGTGTCGGGGTTCGGCAAGTTCCACGTGAGCGAGCGCGGCGCGCGTCAGGGCGTAAACCCGCGCACGGGCGAGCGCATCCAGATCGCCGCCTCACGGGTGCCGCGATTCACGGCGGGCAGCGGGCTGAAGAGCGCGGTGAAGGGCCGCTGACCCTGGCGCGTACGTTCGGCGACACCCTGGCCGCGCGCGTGGCTGCGCGCGAGTCGCAGATCGTGCTCGGCCTCGACCCGGACCCCGGCACGCTGTGGCCGGCGACGGACGAGCCCGCGCCGGGCATATCCGCTGAGGGCTCCCCCGCGGAGCGCGCCGCGAGCGCGGTGCTCACCCACTGCAAGGCGCTGATCGACGCGACAGCGGAGGCATGCGTCGCGGTCAAGCTCCAGCTCGCGTGCTTCGAGCGATTGGGGCGCGCCGGGATGGAGGGCTGCTTGAGGAGGTCGCTCGCGCACGCGCGGGCGCGCGGCTTGCTCGTTATCGCCGACGGCAAGCGCGGCGATATCGCGGTCAGCGCCGCCGCATACGCGCAGGCGCTGATCGGCGGCATCGAGACGCCGTTCGGAGCGGTGGCGGGGCTCGGCGCGGACATGGTGACGGTCAACCCGCTGATGGGTGAAGACGCGATCGAGCCGTTCGTGATGGCCGCGCGCGCGCGGGCGCGGGCGTGCTGGCGCTCGTGCGCACGTCGAACCCGGGCGCGGCCGACGTCGAGGACCTCGGCTCGCGGACGGAGGAGCGGTGTGGGAGCGGCTGGCGGGGATCGTCGACGAGCTGGGCCGACCCGGCGTGGGTGAGTCGGGCATCAGTGACGTGGGCGCGGTCGTCGGGGCCACCGTGCCCGAGTCATCTCGTGCGCGCGCGCGAGCTGATGCCACACGCGACGTTCCTGCTCCCCGGGCGTCGGCGCGCAGGGAGGCCGGGTCGAGGATCTCGCTCCCGCGTTCGCCCCGGGCCGAGCGGGCGGCCTTGTCACGCGCGTCGCGCAGCATCGCAAACGCTCACCTAGACACCGGCGGAGAGCCCGCGGCGGCTGCACGTGCCGAGGCCGAGCGCCTGCGTGACGCGACCTGGGCGCTTGGGAGGTACAAAGCGCGCGATGTCGCGGCCGTGCGGGCTCGCAGGCAGGTTCCGCTAGCCTCTGGATGTGCGCTCCACGGCATTATCCGCCGTTCGAAGCGCCGGAAGGTGGGTACAGAGGCAGAGATGATCATCACGGTCACGCTGAACGCGGCGATCGACAAGTCGCTCTCGGTGCCGAACTTCCGGCTCGGGCGGCGCCATCGCACCGTCGAGCAGCGCACGATGGCCGGCGGCAAGGGCGTGAACATCGCGCGCACGCTGAAGACGCTCGGCCAGCCGGTGATCGCGACCGGCTTCGCCGGCGGCGCCACGGGAACGCACATCGTCGAGCAGCTCACCGAGGAGTCGATCCTCAACGACTTCGTGCGCATCCGCGAGGAGTCGCGCACGAACACCTCGGTGCTCGACCCGACGACGGGCGAGCAGACGGAGATCAACGAACGCGGCCCCGCGGTATCCGAGCACGAGGTCGAGCTGTTCCGCGACAAGCTGCTCTACCTCGCGCGCGGCGCCGCGATCGTCGTGTTCGCCGGCTCGCTGCCGCGCGGCGTCGAGCCCGACATCTATGCGGTGCTGATCCGCGAGCTGGAGCGGACGGGGGTCACGACCGTGATCGACACCGACGGCGAGCCGCTGCGCCAGGCGGTGCGCGCCGAGCCCGACGTCGTCTCACCGAACGTGATCGAGGCCGAGGAGCTCGTGGGGCACGAGTTCGCAAGCGAGGAGGAGCGCTCGCTGGCGGTGCGCGAGATCGCCGCGCTCGGCCCGCGCGAGGCGATCATGACGCTCCCCGACGGCTGCTTCGCCCAGGTGCTCGTCGACGGCCAGCCGCGCATGCAGGCGCGCGCGCATCGAGCCGCGCGAGTCGATCGCCAAGCGCGGCTCCGGCGACGCCTTCCTGGCCGGCTACGTCGCCGCGCGCTACGAGGGCCGCTCGCCCGACCAGTGCCTGCGCTTCGGCGTCGCCTGCGGCGCGGAGTCCACCGGCCGCCTCGGCGCCGGGCCTGATCGACCCGCGCGAGGCGCGGCGCCTGATGGGCGATGTCGAGCTCTCCGCGATCGAGCTGCCCGCCGAGGTGGGCTGAACTGACGGTCTGGAACCGCGGATCGCTGCCTGTTGTGCCTATGGCGCTGGCGCTGGCGCTCTCCGGCTGTGGCGGCGCCGGCAACTCGGTCGAGAGTGCACCCACCCAAACGACAACACCGTCCTACGGCACCGTTCAGTCCGCGATCGGGACGATCGTGCTGAGCAGCCCCGCCTTCAAGCCTGGCAGCGCGATGCCGGTGCGCTACACCTGCGACGGTGCCGGCGTTCCGCCACCGCTTGCCTGGCGGAACCTGCCTGCGGGCACGGCTGAACTGTTGCTCCTGGCGATCGACCTGGACGGCGGCAGCGGGGACGCGATCCAGTGGGCCGTTGGCGGGCTCAGTCCCAGCTCACATGGGATCCCCGCCGGCAGGCTGCCCCACGGGGTGGTCGTCGGGCTAAACAGCGCCGGTGAGGCGCGCTGGGGCGGGATCTGCGGTGCGAGGGGCCAAGTGCACCACGTCGCGTTCCTCCTTTATGCGCTCAGCCGCAAGCTTGGCTTAAGAGCAGGGTTCAGCCCTGTCGTCGTGCGGAGCGGGCTCAAAGACGCAACGCTGGCGAAGGGCTTGACGCTCGCCACATATCGGCGTCACTGAACCGGGTCGTTTCGTATTCTGAGGACGCCTCAGCCACCCGTGACGTCGCGACGCAAGAACACCAGGTACGCCGCGAACAGCGAAGGGATCGCGTACAGCGCGCAGACCCACGCCGAGTGCCAGATCGGCGTCCAGTCGGTCGGGGTGCGCAGCAGGCCGTGCCAGTTCTCGAACTGTTCGGTGAGCAGATAGGGCTTGAGGCCTTCGATGCCCGGGATCCCGGAGACGATGTAGAGCAGGATCACGAGGCCCACCGTGCCGACCACGGCCGCGGCGCTGTTACGGGTCGTGGTCGACAGCAGCACGCCGATCGCCGCGACGCTCAGTAGCGGGATCAGGTAGACGGCGTTCGCGGCGAACACGAGCAGCAGGCCTTCCGGCGCCGAGACGACGGTGCCCGAGAACGTGACGACATGGTGAAAGCCCCATGACGCGACACCGGCGACGGTCGCCACGACGGCTGACAGGAACAGCGCGATCGCGGCGTAGGTCATCGCCGCCAGAGCCTTCGCGGCGAACACCTGGCCGCGGTCGACCGAGCGCGTGAGGATCGTCTTCAGCGTGCCGTTGAGTCCTCGGCCGCGACGATGTCCCCGGCGACCAGGGCGGCGATCAGGGGCAGCATGAAGAGGGACAGGAACAGCAGCATCAGCACCGGGGTCGCGAGACCCGACTGGGTGATGTGCGAGGCGAAGATGTTGCCCGGTTCGTGGCCACGATGGGTGTGCAGGTTCTGAACCAGCACGAAGATCAGCGGCAGGATCACAGCCAGCGCGAGCCCGAGGTAGGTGCGCTTCTGCGAGACGAGCTTGCGCAGCTCCCAGCGGTAGGCGGTGAACGTGGACGGCCTCATGCGGCTGCGGGCAGTGTCTGGCCCTCGGTCAGCCGGAAGAACAGATCCTCGAGCGTCGCCAGCTCCGGGGTGAGCGCCAGGATCCCGATGCCTGCTTGGGCCAGGGCCAGCGAGAGCGCGCCGACATCCCGCTCCTCGGCTTGAAAGCCCAACCCGTGCGGGGTAGGCGGGTCACCAGTGACGTGCTCGACGGCGGCCTGTGAGCGCAGCACCGCGAGCGCGCGCGTGTCGTCCGTCGTGCGTAGACGGTAGCCCGCTCCGCCCTGGCGGCGCAGGTCCGCGAGCGCGCCCTCGTAGACGACGCGCCCCGAATCGACGATCGCGACGCGGTCGCACAATTCCTGCACCTCCGGCAGTTGGTGGCTGGAGAGCAGCACCGTGATCCCTTCGTCGGCAAGGCGGCGAATCAGCGCGCGCATGTCGCGCATCCCGCCCGGGTCCAGGCCGGTCGCCGGCTCGTCGAGCACCAGCAGGCGCGGGCGGCGCAGCAGCGCGGCGGCGATCCCGAGCCGCTGGCGCATCCCGTGCGAGAAGCCGCCCACGCGGTGGCCGGCGCGCGGGGTCAGCTCGACGATCTCCAGTACCTCGTCGATACGATCCTTCGCGCCGTTACCGTCCAGCGCGGCCAGCAGTTCCAGGTTCTTACGCGCGGGGAGGTACGGGTAGAAGCGCGGCCCCTCCACGAACCCCGCGACCCCCTCCAGCGCCTGCGCGCCGACGCGCATCGGGTCGCGCCCGAACAGTTCGACCGTGCCCTCGGTGGGCGTGATCAGACCGAGGGCCATCCGCAGCGTCGTCGTCTTGCCCGCGCCGTTCGGTCCCAGAAACCCGTACACGTTGCCGACGTTGACGTTCAGGTCGATGTGGTCGACCGCGAGAACCTCCTTGTAGCGCTTGACCAGCCCTCTGGCGCGTACCGGCGGCGCCTCGTCGGCCACGCTACAGGCCCTTGGCGACCGCTTCGACAGCCGCAGGGCTGACCGCGCCGGCGAGGAAGTAGCGCACGCCGGAGCGCTCGAAGCTGAGCAGCGTGCCGAGCTCCGTGGGCAGCTCGGAGGCTTCGATGCCGTTGATCTTGACCTTCTGCAGGCCTTCTTCGGCGGTCGAGGAGGACTGCTTGGTTGTGGCGCCTTCCTTTGTCTTGCTTTCGGCGACGGCGACCGACGTGATGCCCTGGCCGTCGGTCGTGACGTGGGGGTGATTGCCGCTGTGCGTCGAGGAATCGGCGGACGAGCCGTCATGCTTGGGAAGCACGATTTCTTCGATCTTGGCGTTCGACGGCGGCGTGAATTCGAACACCGACGCTGCGACGGGGCCGTAGGAGATCGAGGTGGTGGCCAGTTCGATCGCCGGGGAGGAGCTCGTCGAGGAGTAGATCGCCGCGCGCAGGGGAACTCCGTTGGTGGCGTCCCAGGAGAGCTCGCCGCCGCCGATCAGGCTGCCGCCTTCCTTCGGGGACACACGCACCGTGTAGGCGGCCTGGCCGGCGATGTCGGTCGGCGTCGCGCCGGAGACGTTGACGTGGTCCAGGTGCGAGATCGCTTCTTCGATCTTCGCGACCGAGGGAGCTTCGTGGTTGGCGGTCGTGGTCCCCGAGCCCGAGGAGTCGCCCGTGCCGCCTTCATGAGGCGGGATCGTGTAGCGATAGAACGTGTTCGAGGACGCGTCATAGATCGACACCGTGTGCCCGTCGTAGAGCACCTGCGTGTCGCCCTTTTCGGACTGCAGTTCGAGGCGCACGCGGCCGTCCTTGGCGACCCACATCCGGCCGGAGCCGCCGGTTACGAGCGGGCTGGATAAGAGCGCGCCGCCGCCGCTGCCTCCGCCGTTGGTGAGGCTGGCGCCTTCGAGCAGATGATCGGTCAGCTGGATGTTCGCGCTGACGCCCTGGACCGGTTCCCCGTCCGCCCCGGCGAGCGCGTCGTGAATCGCATCCGCCAGGGGCTTTGGCGGCGGCGTCGGTCCGGTGCCCAGCGCGAACGCGAGCGCGGTCACGGAGATGCCGATCACGACCACCAGCCCACAGAGGAGCAGGAGGCGCGAGAGGGGGAGGCGGCGAAGTAGATAGGTCATCTGAACTCTCTCCTCCAGGGTAGCGCCGTAGCTTGCGCCAGCCTAAAGGTGAGAGTGCTCTCATCGAGTGCTTATGGCCGATGGCCTGCGCTTGCTGGACCGCATCGAGCGCCTACGGACCGCCCAGCCGCGGCAGACGATATTGTCCCCGCCTAGATGAGCTCCGAGAGTCCGTCGCAGACACCTCCGCCGGCCGAATCGAAGGCTGGCCAGCGCCTGATTACTTTCGCCGTCGTGCTGGCGTTCGCCTTCGGCCTGATCGTGCCCGCGCTCGTGCTGGCGCACAACGCCGAAGACAAGCAGAGCGAGGCGATCGGCGGGGTGCACCTGAACGCCGAAGAGGTCAAGGGCCGCGAACTGTTCTCCCACACTTGCACCGTCTGCCACACGCTGGCCGCGGTCAAGTCGGTCGGCCGGATCGGCCCGAACCTGGACGTGAGGGTCGGCGATGAAATCTCGACTCCGGCGGCGCGCAAGGCGCTCGTGGAAAACGCAATCCTTGAAGGCCGCGCCCGCGGACTGGGCCAGATGCCGGCGCAGCTATACCAGGGCAAGGAAGCCGAAGATGTCGCCGCGTTTGTAGCCGCAGTAGCCGGCCACTGAACGTCGAGCGGTTTAGCCAACCGTCGATACCGGGCTGCCAGACCATCGACTAAGGTCCGCAGCGATGGCCGTGCAGCCGACAGAGAAGCAGCCGAAGACCGCGGACGACGTGAAGGCGCTTGTAGCCGAGCACGAGATCCGGTTCATCCGGTTCTGGTTCACGGACATCCTGGGGCAGTTGAAGTCGTTCTCGATCAACGCGGCCGAGCTCGACGACGCGTTCGAGGCGGGGATGGGCTTCGATGGCAGCTCGATCACGGGGTTCAACGCGATCGAGGAGTCGGACATGATCGCGATGCCTGACCCGAGCACGTTCGCGGTGCTGCCGTGGCGTCCGGAGGAGCAGGGCGTGGGGAGGATGTTCTGCGACGTCGTCACGCCCGAGAAAACGCCGTATGAGGGCGACCCCAGGCATGTGCTCCGCCGCGCAATGGAGCGCGCGCGGGGAATGGGTTTCGACACGTTCAACGTCGGGCCCGAGCTGGAGTACTTCTTGTTCAAGGACTCGCGGAGCACCGAGGTGCTCGACAAAGGGGGGTACTTCGATTTGACGACGCTCGACGCGGGCTCGGACGTGCGCCGCGAGACGGTGCTGGCGATGGAGCAGCTGGGGATCCACGTCGAGTACACCCATCACGAGGTCGGGCCGAGCCAGCACGAGATCGACATGCGCTACGCGGACGTGATGAAGATGGCCGACGACTGCATGACCTACCGGATCACCGTGAAGGAGTACGCGATGAAGTACGGCTGGCACGCGACCTTCATGCCGAAGCCGCTGTTCGGCGAGAACGGCTCTGGGATGCATACCCACCAGTCGCTGTTCTCAGACGGGAAGAACGCGTTCTACGACCCCGACGACCAGTACTTCCTCTCAGACGTCGGCAAGGCGTTCATCGCCGGCCAGCTCAAGCACGCGCGCGAGATCTGCTCGATCTTCGCCCAATGGGTCAACTCCTACAAGCGCCTGGTGCCGGGTTTCGAGGCGCCCGTGTACGTCGCGTGGTCGCGGCGCAACCGCTCGGCGCTTGTGCGCGTACCGCTGTATCACCCCGGCAGGGAGAAGGCGACGCGCATGGAGCTGCGCTGCCCGGATCCGGCGTGCAACCCGTACCTGACGTTCGCGGTCCTGCTGCAGGCGGGTCTGGAGGGGATCGAGAAGGGCTATGAGCTGCCGGAGCCGATGGAGAAGAACCTCTATCACCTATCAGGCGAGGAGCGCAAGCGGCTGGGCGTCGAGCAGCTCCCGGAGAGCCTGGGCGAAGCGATTGAGCTGACAGCGGAGTCCGAGCTCGTCTTGCGGACGCTCGGCGAGCACATGTTCAACCGCTATGTCGAGATCAAGCGCCAGGAGTGGGACGACTACCGGGTGCAAGTCACGCAGTGGGAGCTGGACCGCTACCTGTCGATTCTGTAGATCCCTGGAGGTTCGCGGTTCGCCGGTGAGCCCGTTGCAGTGGTTGCGAGGCCAGGACGAACATTTTTCGCCGTCTCCGCCGAAAAATGTTGCGATCCTGTCCTCTACTCGATGGCCCCTATCGATGGCACCGCGCAGGCGATTGGGCGGGCGGGGGCGAAGTTCCAGTGCAGCGCCTGCAATGCGTGTGCGAACGATGTCGGGTGGTGGGGGGCTATGTCTTGCAGCAGGCTCAGCACACCCAGCGCCTGGCGCTCGTACTCGGCGTTGCCGGTGAGCTGCGACAGGCGCAGCAGGCCTATCGTCGCGCTTGACTGTCCGGCTGGGATTGGCGTGTCCTCTAGGTCCTTGCGCCGTGCGATCAACGGTTCGCCGGTGTCTGCGGCGGTCGAATAGAAGCCGCCGTGCTCGGGATCGGCGAAGCGGGCGATCAGCGTGTCTGCGAGGGTCGTCGCCTCTGTGAACCAGCGCTCCTCGCAGGTGGTTTCGAACAGCACGATCACCGCCTCCAGCAGGTATGCGTGGTCCTCGAGATAGGCGTCGATCTTGGCTTGGCCGTTGTTATAGGTGCGCAGCAAGCGGCCGTCAGGGTCGCGCAGGTCGCGCAGGACGAACTCCGCGCAGGCGACGGCGGCCTCGGTGTAGTGCGACTCGTCGAGCGCCGCTCCCGTCTCGGCGAGCGCAGCGATCATCAGCGCGTTCCACGATGTCAGGCGCTTATCGTCCAGCTCTGGACGGGCCCGGCGTTCGCGTACCTCCAGCAGGCGTGAGCGGATTCGCGCCTGCGCGACTTCGTCCGGACGTTGTCCCTTGTCCTCCAGCACGTTCAGTCCCGGCGCCGGATGATGAGGGTCGACGAAGTTGCCTTCTTCGCTCGCGCCGAACCATGCGATCGCCGCATCCGCATCCTCGCCCAGCACGTCCCGCAGCTCGGCGAGAGTCCACACGTAGAAGCGTCCCTCGACGCCCTCCGAGTCGGCGTCGAGCGCGGAGTAGAACCCGCCCTCGGGGCCGCGCATCTCGCGCAGCGCCCAGTCGAGCGTGTCGCGGCAGACCTCCTGCAGACGGGGCTCGCCGGAGAGTCGCCAGCCATGCAGGTAGACGCGGGCGAGCAGGGCGTTGTCGTAGAGCATCTTCTCGAAGTGCGGCACCGTCCAGGTCGCATCGACGCTGTAGCGCGCGAACCCGCCGCCGAGCTGGTCGTGGATGCCGCCGCGCGCCATCGCGTGCAGGGTTTGCAGCGCCATGTCCTGCTCGTTCCGGCACAGCAGGAGCTCGATGACCGACGCCTGGGGGAACTTCGGCGCGTGGACGGCCTCCAAATCCGCCGTTGACAGGATCGAAGGACTCCCGCAGCCTCGCCACGGCCACATCGAGCGCACCGACCTCGAGTGGCGCTGAGGAGGGCTCAAACCAGCCCCGCCGGACAGCCGCTCGCGCAGGCCCTCGCCGCCCGCGCGAATCTCCTCGCTTCGCTCCGACCACGCCTCGGCGATCGCCTGCAGCACCTGCGTCCAAGCGGGCATCCCGTGCCGGGGCTCGGGCGGGAAGTAGGTGCCGCCATAGAACGGCAGCTGCTCGGGTGTGAGGAACACGTTGAGCGGCCAGCCGCCGTGGCCGGTCATGCTCTGGACGGCCTCCATGTACAGCGCGTCGATGTCCGGGCGCTCCTCGCGATCGACCTTCACGCAGACGAAGCTCTCGTTCATCAGCGCTGCTGTGCGCGGATCCTCGAAGGACTCGCGCTCCATCACGTGGCACCAGTGGCAGGAGGAGTAGCCGATCGAGACGAGCAGCGGCTTGTTCTCTTCACGTGCGCGCGCCAGCGCGACCGGGCCCCAGGGCAGCCAGTCGACCGGGTTCTGTGCGTGCTGGCGCAGGTAGGGCGAGGTCTCGAGCGCTAGGGCGTTGGGCACTCGCTCAGCGTAGCCTCGAGAGCTGCGGCAGCGGGAAGGCGACATGGCGTCGAGCGACCATTCGGCTTCGCTCGCGCCAGTCCCCTTACCTGCGCAGCGAGAGCTTGACCTTGGCGATGTCCACGTTGAAGCGCTTGCCGCCCAGATGCCTGTGACCTGCTCGCCCGATCCCACACGCACCGTGCCGTTCGAGGCGCTCGCGCCCGTGATGCGCAGGGTCGTCGCTCTGCAGCTGGCCTTTGCTCACCGGGAACGTTCCGCTCAGCTCGACGCCCGGGACGAACGTGAAGCTCCTCAGCTCGAAGCTTGGAGGAGCTCAGCTTCGCGTAGCCGCCGCGCAGCCCGCCGAAGCTCGATCCGCTGGGTAGCTGCTGCGTCGGCCTGCAGCGTGGCGCCGACCACCTGGCGGTTGAGGTCGACGATCGTGTCGAGCACGGCGGTCAGCGTCAGGCCCGGCTTGCCGCTTAGCCCGGGGACGGGATGCACGTAGGCGAGCTTCGTCGGGGTCAGCGGCGTCGGCGCGAACGGGTTGGCGCTCGGCGCGCACGGCTGCACGGCAGCGCCGGCGAAGAACGCGCTCACGGCCAGCGAGGCGCAGTCGCTGAAGTCGCTGCCGAGGACCGAGTGGCCTGTGTAACGGGACGACGAGCAGCTGCGCGTCGGGAATCAGGGCCGCGACCGCCGGGCGTTCGACGTCGGCGTGCGCAGGTCCTGGGCGCCGGAGAGGATCAGCGTCGGCACGTTCGGCAGCACGCCGGGCTCGACGCTCGCCGCCGAAGCGTCCGGCCAGCCGGCGCAGGCGGAGATCAGGCTGTTGCTGAGCGCGGTGGCGGCGTCGAACGGGTAGAAGTCGGTGCTCGGCAGCGCGTGCAGGGCGCCGAGTGGCTTCCGCGAGCCGCGTCGCTGGCGGCGCCGAGCGCTGCCAGGGAAATGGCGTCTCCTCGCAGCTCGTCGTCACGAACAGCGCTTCGTCGATCTCCTCGGAGTTCTTCGGCTGCGTGGCCGCCCGGCACGTTCGGGATCAGCCCCTCGGCGAGCAGCCTGCAGACGCAGCAGCGGATCGGGGTCGTTGCGCAGCGCCGAGCGCACGGCGGCGGGCAGCAGCGCGCGCAGCGCGGGGTTCAGGTCGCCGGCCTCGAGGATGCCGAGCAGGCCTGACTCGTCCAGCGTGGCGTTGTGGCGGTGGCCCGAGCCGTCGTAGACCGAGCCGCTGAGGGGGTGCTTGCGCAGCCGCGCCGTCAGCGCTCGCAATGTCCGCCACCGGGTTGGAGGTGATCCCCGCGCAAGCGCTGTTGGAGCACAGCTCGCCGAGCACCGGCCCGATCGCCTGGAAGGTGGGGATCGCGAACGGTTCCGGCCCGTCGGCGGGCACGACCGAGTCGAGCACCAGCGATTCCACGTGCTGGGGATAGCGTTCGGCGTACTCCAGCGCGACCTTCGTGCCGTAGGAGGTGCCGTACAGGACGAGCTTTTCGTAGCCGGCCGCTTGGCGGATCGCCTCGATGTCCTCGACCGATTCCTGGGTCGTGTAGCCGCCGCGCGCCGGGCCGATCTCAAGCGCGCACCGTTCGAAGGCCTGGCTTGCGCTGGGCGCCGCTGAAGCTGCTCAGCGCGGGGCAGCTCAGCGGGTCCGAAGCGCCGGTGCCGCGCTGGTCGAAGACGAGCAGGTCGCGCGTGCCGAGCGCCGGGGCGAGCGCCTTGGCGATGAATTCGCCGAGCGGCAAGCGCCGCCTGGCCGGGGCCGCCGGCCAGCGCGAGGACGGCAGTCTTGCTCTGGGCTGGACGCCGGCCAGCTTGCGCTCGACGCTCAACGAGATCGTGCCGGAGCAAGGCCCGTCCGGCGGTGAGTGGGACGGGGACCGTCGTGCACGAGAAGCGCCGGCGTTGCTCGCGCACAGGGGACGAACGTCAGCGCGCCGGCCGCCGGGAGGCCGGCGCGAGCTGGTGAGCATGCAGCGCCAGCAGCGCAGCCGCGAGACAGAGTGATCGGCGAGCGCCTGGGCATTGCCGCAGACGTTAGCGGCAGCTCGCCGCGGAAACTGCGCCATCATGCGGAGTTGGCCGCCTGACGCTACGGCCTCAGTCGTCTGGACACGCTGCGCTTCCCAGCACTCCGTCGAGCGTCTTGTGGGGTCCCGAGGACGCAGCGTGCCGTGCGCGGCCGCCGTGCCGCCGACGCGGAGCTCGATCTGTCCCGGAGGTGAGCTCTGCCGGAGACGGTCACGCCCGGCACGTAGGAGTAGCCGTGCAGGACGTCAGCGTCTGCCCGCGGCGAGTCCCGCCCAGCCTGCGCGCAGGCCGCCGGTGTCGCAGCGACAGCGAGCCTCCGAGGCCGCCCGACTCGAGCTGCTCGACGAGCTCGGAGCGCCAGCTGGCGGTCGAAGTCCGCCAGCGTGAGCACGACCGCCTGCGAGCGTGCGTCCGGGCATCCCGTGGTTGCCCCGCGCCGGCGCGACGTCCGCCAGACGCTCCGGCGGGAGCGGCGTCGGGCGCCAGGATCGGTGGCGGTGGTGTGGCCGCGCAGGGCTTGATCGGCTTGTCGGCGAACAGCGCCTGGAGGGCATCGCTCGCGCAGCTGGTTGGGGTCGTCGCCGAGCACGGAGTGCCCGATGTTGGGCACCACCAGCAGGTGAGACCCGGGGATCTGCGCCGCGACTTCGCGCGCGTTCGCCGTCGGGGTGCGCAGGTCGTCGGCGCCGCTCAGGATCAGCGTCGGGACGCTCGGGAAAGGGCGCGTCTTGCGGCGTCGGCGCGGGCGTGGTGAACGGCCAGAAGGCGCATGCCGGCATGTCGCTGAGTTCGAGCACGTCGGCTGGGCGAATGGCGCGATCGCGCTCGCTCGCCGAGCGCGTGGATCTGGGCCTTCGCTTCGGCCAGGCGCGTCGGCTCGGGTCGGCGGTGCGGTTCCACGGGAACTGCTCCTCTTCGCAGCTCGTCGCGTAGTACAGCGGCGTTGTCGAAGCTCTCGCTCGGGCTTCCCGCTTCGCTCGCTTCGCCCTGTTCGGCCCGCTCGAGCAGCCGCGCCAGCGCGGCCGTGTCTCCATCCGCGGCCGCGCGGACCGCCGCCGGGAATTCGGTGCGCAGGGTCGGTTCCAGATCGCCCGCGAGCAGGATCCCGAGCAGATCCGTCGGAAGAGATCGCGATCGTGTGGGCGCTGACCGCGGCCGTCGATCCAACGGCCGCGCAGCTCCTCCGCGATGACTCATCCGCGCACGAGCTTGCGCCAGATCGGCGATGGGGTTCGGGGTGATGTGGGCGCAGGCGCGCGCGGCGCACAGCTGGCGCAGGATGCGAGGGATCGCCGCGAACGTTGAGCGGTTGAGCGGATCGGGTCCGTTCGGGGGCACGACCGAGTCGAGCACCAGCGCTTCGACGTGGCTCGGGTAGGCCTGCGCGTACTCCTCGGCGACCTTCGTGCCGTAGGAGGTGCCGTACAGGACGAGCTTTTCGTAGCCGCCCGCCTGCGCGGATCGCCTCGATGTCGGCGACGGTGTCGGCCGTGGTGTAGAAGCTGCGCGTCGGCCCGAGCTGCGGCGGCGCATTCAGCGATCGCCGACCCGGAGGCGCGTTGAGCGCTGAAGGGCTGTTCGAAGCGGTGGCAGGACAGCGGGTGGAGAGGCCGATGCCGCGCTGGTCGAACACGATCAGATCGCGCGTGGCCGCGATCGGGCCGAGCACCCGCGCGAACTGTTCGGCGAACGGGATGCGCCGCCTGGCCGGGCCCGCCGGCGAGCGCGACGACCGCGCTCCTGCGCTTCGCCCGACGGGCGCGCGATGGCGGCGGATCGCGAGCGTGATCGTCCCGGGGTGGCCCCGCTCGGGTCGAGTGGGACGGTCAGGTGGCCGCAGGCGAAGTCGTTGCTGTTGCCGCACGGCGCGAACGCGATCTGAGCCTGGGCTTGCGCGGCCGATGCCGCCGCGCACATGCATACCGCCGACAGGACAGCGACGATCCTCGCGAGTTGCATTTTTCGGAATCTATCTGCTGAGGTTCGACGGGCGCCGTCACAGCTGCTCCCACACGTTAGTCTCGCGTCACCAATGAGCCGCCGCCGTGAGATCGTGCAGGCGCCCGGCGCTCCCGCCGCGATCGGTCCCTACAGCCACGCCGTGCCGCTGCAGGCGAGCTGCTGTTCTGCTCGGGCCAGATCCCGCTCGACCCGGCACCGGCGAGCTCGTGGGGGCGACGCCCGCCGAGCAGGCGCGGCGCTGCCTGGAGAACCTGCAGCGCGGTCTGCGACGCGGCCGGGCACCTCGCTCGAGCGCGCGCTGCGGCTGACCATCTACATGACCGATCTGGCGGCGTTCGCCGAGGTCAACGAGGTCTACGGCGCTTCTTCGACGACGAGCCGCCGGCGCGGGTGGCCGTCGGCGTCGCCCAGCTGCCGAAGGGCGCCTACGTCGAGATCGACGCGATCGTCGCGCTGTAGGCCGTCGTCCGTCGACCGGCTCGGCGCCGCTGCAGCGCGCGGTCAGCAGCTGCCACAGCGTCGCGCGCTCGCTCGGCGTCGAGCGCCTGCAGCACGTCGTCCTCGATCGCTTCCTGCGCCCGCTCGGCGCTGCCCGAGCGCCTGCGGCCCGCGGCGGTCAGCTCGACGCAGGTGGCGGCGGCGATCGTGGGGGTCGCGCAGGCGCGTGACGTAGCCCAGCTCCTCGAGCTCGTTGAGCAGCAGCACGACGTTGTTGGCGTCCATGCAGAACGCCTCGGCGAGCTCCTGCTGGGGGCAGCGCGTCGTGGTCGCGCACGTAGCTGAGCGCGACCAGATGGCGCAGGTGCATGCCCAGCAGCTCGTCGTTGCTGCGCCGGTAGACCTGCTTGGCCAGCCGCGTCAGCAGCACCATCGAGCCCGGAGCACATGCCCTCTCAGCACCCATCGTCGCGCAGATTTATACATCATCTCATGCATCAGTCGTCATCTGTAGCAGCGATTATAAATTTTATGTAGATCATCCTTGAAGCAAGGATGATCCTTGCTATGGTGTGCTCCTTCGCCACCCGGAAGGAGCCACCATGAGCACCGACGATCGACCATCCGCAGACCAGACACTCGAGCAGCCACGAGCACGCGGTCGACGAGGCCGCACGCAAGCGCGAGCGCCGCCGCTGGATCGCGCTCGCCGTGCTCTGCCTCGGCCAGCTGATGATGGTCCTCGACGCGACGATCGTGAACGTCGCGCTGCCCTCGATCCAGCACGACCTGCACTTCACGCAGGGCAACCTCACGTGGGTGATCAACGGCTACCTGATCACGTTCGGCGGCTTCCTGCTGCTGGCCGGGCGGCTCGGCGACCTGGTCGGGCGCAAGAACGTGTTCCTCAGCCGGGCTCGTCCTGTTCACGGCCGCCTCGGTGCTGTGCGGGCTGCGCCGACAGCCAGGCGATGCTGATCGGCGCGCGCCTGCTGCAGGGCGTCGGCGGCGCGGTCGCCTCGAGCGTGATCCTCGCGATCATCGTGACCGAGTTCCCCGAGGCAGCCGAGCAGGCCAAGGCGATGGGCCTGTACGCGTTCGTCTCCGCCGGCGGCGGCTCGATCGGGCTGCTCGCCGGCGGGGCGCTGACGCAGTCGCTCGACTGGCACTGGATCTTCTTCGTCAACGTGCCGATCGGCGTGGTCGCGTTCGTGCTCGGCTCGGCGCTGATCGAGGAGAACGAGGGCATCGGCCTCGCCGGCGGCGTCGACGTGCTCGGCTCGGTCCTGATCACGCTGGCGACGATGCTCGGCGCGTTCGCGATCGTCAAGTCGAGCGAATACGGCCTGCTCTCGGCGCGCACGCTCGGCGTCGGCGGCGCCTCGCTGGCGCTGCTCGGCGGCTTCCTCGCGCTGGAGTCGCGCATCGCGAACCCGATCATGCCGCTGCGGATCCTGCGGCTGCGCATGCTGATGGGCTCGAGCCTCGTGCGCGGCCTGCTCGTCACGGGCATGTTCTCGGCCTTCTTCCTCGGCGCGCTGTACCTCGAGCGGGTGCTCGGCTACGACGCGATCGACACCGGCCTCGCGTTCATGCCGCTGACGATCGCGATCGCGGTCGATGTCGATGGGCGTCTCGGCGCGGCTGGTCGAGCGCTTCGGCGCGGTGCAACACGCTCGCCGGCCGGGCTCGTCGGGATCGTCGTCGGGCCTGCTGCTGCTGGCGACGGCAGGGCGTGCACGCGAGCTACTTCCCCGGCCTGTTCTTCGCGTTCCTGGCTGCTCGGGCTCGGCGCGGGCGCCTCGTTCCTGCCGCTGCTGACGATCGGCATGTCCGACGCGCCCGCGCAGCGACGCGGGGCTCGCCTCGGGGATCATCAACGTCTCGGTGCAGCTGTTCGGCGCGATCGGCCTGGCGACGCTCGGCACGATCGCGACCGACCACACCAAGGCGCTGACGCGCGAGCGGGCACGCGCTGCGCGAGCGCGCTGACCGGCGGCTACCACCTCGCCTACGTCGTCGCCGCGGTCTGCGTCGCGCTCGGCATCGTCGCGGCGCTTCCTGCGTCGCTGCGCCCGCCGGCGCGGACGGTGGCGCAGATGACCGAGGAAGCCGAGCACGAGCACGAGCCGCGAGTGCCGCACCGGAGCTCGTGCCGGCCTGACCGTCCGCGCTGCCGGCCGGACCGGGCTGCGCTACGCCTCCACGCGCAGCTCGGCCCGCCTGACCTTGCCGCTCGCGGTCTTCGGCAGCTCCGGCGCGAAGTCGACGATGCGCGGGTACTTGTAGGGCGCGGTCTCGCGCTTGACGTGCTCCTGCAGCTCGCGCGCGAGCTCGGGCGAGGGGGCGTGGCCGTCGCGCAGCACGACGACCGCGCGCACGACCGCGCCGCGCTCCTCGTCGGGCGCGGCGACGGCGGCGGCCTCGGCCACGGCCGGGTGGGCGACGAGCGCGGACTCGACCTCGAACGGCCCGATCCGGTAGCCGGCCGAGACGATCACGTCGTCGTCGCGGCCCTCGAAGCACAGCCAGCCGTCGTCGTCTTCGCGCGACGCGGTCGCCGGTGCGCCAGGGCTCGGCCGGCGCGCGCGGTCGGCGATCCTCGACGCGCCACGTCCCGTCCTCGCGCGCTCGACGCCCTCGCCGAGATAGCCGAGGAAGAACGTCGGCACGCTCGCCGGGTCGGCGATCAGCTCGCCGTCCTCGACCGCCAGCGCCGACGCCCGGCAGCGCCGCGCCCCATCGAGCCGGGCCGGGCCGGCTCGCCCAGCGGCGCCCCGTCAGCTGGCCGGTCTCGGTCTGGCCGTAGCCGTCGCGGATCTCCAGGCCCGTGGCCTCGCGCCAGGCGCGCAGCACCTCCGGGTTGAGCGCCTCGCCCGCGGCGACCATCCCGCGCAGGTCCGGCAGCGGCGCGCAGCGTCGCGCGCTTGGCGATCACGCGGTACTCGGTCGGCGCCATGCACAGCACGTTCACGCGCTCGCGCGCGAGCAGCTCCAGGCGCTCGTGCGGGTCGAAGCGCGCGTCGTGCAGCAGCGCCGCGGCGCCCGACAGCCACGGCGCGATGAACACGTTGCGCGCCGACTTCGACCAGCCGCTGGCGGCGGTGCACCACACCAGCTCGCCGGCGCGCGCGCCCGAGCCAGTGCTCGGCCTGCAGGCGCTGGCCGTCGAGGTAGCGCTGGCCGTGCAGCACCGCCTTCGGCTCGCCCGCGGTGCCGCTCGTGAACGTGATCAGGCAGGGGTCCTGTCGGCGCCAGCTCGACCGCGGGCGCGGGCTCGGCCGCGAACAGCGCCTCGTCGGGCACGAGCACGACCTCGCACGTCCGGCCCGCGCCGCCTCGCAGCTCGCTCGCGGTTGCGCTCGTCGGCGACGATCAGCGCCGGCTGGCGCCACGTCGATGCGCAGGCGCAGGTCCTTCGCGCGCAGCTGCTCGGTGCACGGCAGCACGACCGCGCCGATGCGAAAGCACGCGCACATCGTCGAACACCCACTCGGGGCGGTTGCCGATCAGCGTCATCACGACGTCGCCCGCGGCCGACCCCGCGCGCGCGCGAGCGTGCCCGCCAGGCGCGCGCTGCGCTCGGCGACCTCGCCGAAGCGTCCACTCGCGCCGCGAGCCGTCGCGCGCGAGCTCGACCAGCGCGAGCTCCCGACGGGGGCGGCGGTCGACGACGTCGCGGGCGAAGTTCATGCCGGTATTCTCCATGGACAAGCCCGAAAACCGACCGACCTGGAGCGCTGACAGCATGGCCGTAGCCGCCGACCCCGTACACCGAGAAGACCGACGAGCAGAAGGCGATCACCGAGATGGTGCACCAGTTCGCCGACGAGCAGATCCTGCCCAACGCCGAGCACTACGACCACGAGGACTCCTTCCCCGAGCCGATCGTCGAGCAGATGAAGGAGCTCGGCCTGTTCGGGGTGACGATCCCCGAGGAGTACGGCGGCATGGGGCTCGACCTGACGACCTACGCGATGATCGTCGAGGAGCTCTCGCGCGGCTGGATCTCGATCTCGGGCGTCGATCAACACCCACTTCATCGGCTCCTACCTGCTGATGAAGTTCGGCACCGAGGAGCAGAAGCAGAAGTACCTGCCGCGGATGGCCACCGGCGAGATCCGCGCCGCGTTCTCGCTGTCCGAGCCCGAGCTCGGCTCCGACGTGCAGGCGATCAAGACCTCGGCCAAGAAGGCAGAGCGACGGCACGTACGAGATCAACGGCCAGAAGATGTGGGTCACCAACGGCCTGCTGCTCGGACGCTCGTGTTCGTGCTCGTCAAGACCGACCCGGACGCCGAGCCGCGCCACAAGGGCATGACCTGCTTCATCGCCGAGAAGGAGCCGCGGCGTCGACGAGAACACGGGCGCGCTACGCCGGCCTCAACGTCCCGCCGAAGATCAAGAAGATGGGCTACAAGGGCGTCGAGTCGACCGAGCTCGTGTTCGACGGCTACCGCTGCCCGGCCGAGAACATCCTCGGCGGCGAGGAGGCCGGCCTGAACAAGGGCTTCGCGCAGATGATGGACGCGCTCGAGGTCGGCCGCGTGAACGTCGCCGCGCGCGGCGTCGGCATCGCCCAGCGCGCGCTCGAGCTGGCGCTGCGCTACTCCCAGGAGCGCAAGACCTTCGGCAAGCCGATCGCCGAGCACCAGGCGATCCAGTTCAAGCTCGCCGACATGGCCACCCAGGTCGACGCCGCGCGCCTGCTCGACGCTGCGGCGCCGCGCGCCTGAAGGACGCCGGCGAGCGCTCGGACCTCGAGGCGGGCATGGCCAAGCTGTTCGCCTCCGAGGCGGGCCGCTTCTGCGTCGAGGAGTGCCTTCGCATCCACGGCGGCTACGGCTACTCCAAGGAGTACGAGATCGAGCGCCTCTACCGCGACGCGCCGCTGCTGCTGATCGGCGAGGGCACCTCGGAGATCCAGCGCATGGTGATCGGCCGCAAGCTGCTGCAGCGCCATAAGATCTGACTGTCACGACGGACCGCACCAGAAGGGGAGCTCCTGATCGAGACGCCAAGGCTCTGATCAAGTCGCACGCCGGTTCCTCGAGGAAGTGCCGGCGCTCGAGCCGATCAAGCTGGTGGTCGGCGTCGAGCTGCGCGGGCGCGGCGACGTGCAGCAGTTCCGCCTGGAGATGCCCGGCGTCAAGGTCACCAAGGGCCCCGCCGCCGACGCGCGCGTGCGCGTCGACATGCGCCGCGAGTTCTTCAACGTGATGGCCCACGAAGGCGAAGGTGCCGGACTGGATCGAGGCGTTCACCTACGGCCAGGCCAAGGCCTCGGGCCCGGAGCAGTTCCTGAAGCTGATCAGCAACGTCGTCGAGCGCCAGCAGGAACGCCAGCACACGCGCCCCGCGCGCAAGCACGAGGACTAGCGATCGTCAGTGGTAGGCGGAGATCTGCTGGGCCAGGAACGCCAGCGAGGCGAGCAGAAACAGGCACATCACGATCAGCGAGAAGTTTTCGTTCATGGGCTCAACGCCACTTTAGTCCACTGCACGGCTGATGTGGCTCAGGCGAGGACAGCGTCGTCGTCGTAGAGCTTGATGATCTTGACGGCACCGTCCGGCGAGGCGTCGAGGCACAGCCGGCAGAGCACGCACTCGTCGAGGTTCTGCTCGACGATCTCCAGCGCGCCGTCGGCGTTCTGGGCAAAGATGTCAACCGGGCAGGCCTCGGTCAGTCGGCGCGCCAAGCTCGGCGTCGGCAGCCGCCTGGTCGTCGACTTCGACCGCGATGAAGATGGCGTCCTTTCTCATGCCGCGCTCCGCTCGGCGATCTTGGCCCTGACCAGGTCGGGGATCTCGTCGATCCGCTGCACGACAGGGATGCCGGCCTCCTCGAGGCGGGCGATCTTCTCCGTCGCGCTGTCCTCCTTGCCCTCGACGATCGTGCCGGCGTGCCCGAAGGACATGCCCTGCATCTCCTCGTCGTCCATGAACTTGCCGGCCATGAAGGCGATGATCGGCAGGCGCGAGTGCTGCTCCTTGACCCACTGCGCCAGCTGGGCCTCCATGCGGCCGCCGGGCTCGGTGTAGATCACGATCGCCTGGGTCTGCTCGTCGGCCTCGAAGTACGGCATCAGCTCGGCGTAGGTCGAGCCGATGATCGCGTCGCCGCCGATCGAGACCGCTGTCGAGACGCCGAGTCCCGCCGCCGTCAGCGTGGAGGAGATCTCCGTGGTCATGCCGCCGGAGCGGCTCATCACGCCGACCGCGCCGGGCTGGTAGGCCACGGCGGCGTTGCGCGCCGGGCCGCCGATGCCGCCCATCTTGGCGACGCCCGGGACGATCACACCGAGGCAGTTGGGGCCGATGATGCGCGCGCCCTTGGCGTCGGCCAGCTCGACCATCATCGCGACGTCGCGGCGCGGGATCCGCTCGGTGACGATCACGATCGTCTTGATGCCGGCGTGCAGCGCCTCGAAGACGGCGTCCCGCGTGCCTGCGGGCGGGACGGTGACGACCGAGCCGTCGGGCACGACGCCACCGTTGTGCTCGACGACCTGCTCGACCGTGTCGAACACCGGCACGCCGTGGACCTCGCGGCCCTTGCGGCCGGGGGTCACGCCGCCGACGATCTTCGAGCCGTAGTCCAGGCACTCGCGCGTGAGGTTGACGGCCTCGCGGCCGGTGATCCCCTGGATGATGAACGTCGTGTCCTGGTTGATCAGGATGGACATGGCTAGGCTGCCACGGATGGGTCGGATTCAATCTTGGCGACCGCGCGACCGGCGGCCTCCCACAACGACACCGAGCGGTCGCAGTACTCGATCCCGTACTTGTCGAGGATCTTGAAGCCCTCCTCCTCCCAGGCGCCGGGGATGCGGAAGATCGCGATCGTCTCGCCGGGGTCCTTGCCGAGCTCCAGGCAGGCCTTGATCACGCCGCGCGCGACGATGTCCACGCGCGTGTTCGAGACGATCGACATCATCACGGCGATCTTCTCCACGCCGTCTTTCTGGAGGACCTCCTTGGCCAGACCGCAGGCCTTGGCGACGGAGGGGTTGCCGCCGATCTCGGAGTAGTTGGCGGGCTTACCGCCCTGCTGGCGCACGGCGTCGGTGAGCGTCAGCGAGCCGCCGCCCGCGCCGATCACGAGGCCGATGTTGCCGTTGAAGCCGGTGTCCTTGCCCTGGATCACGCCACGATGATCGGCGGCGTCGATCGCCTTGACGGCCTCTTCGAACGCGGTCGGCGTGTGGCCCTCGCGGGTGCCCTCGTCCTCGCCGATGCCCAGCGCCTTGAGCAGGCCCTTTTGACGCGGCATGCCCTCGTTCTCCATCTCCATGTGCGCGTCGAGCGCGACGAATGAGCCGTCCTTCAGTTGCGCAAGCGGGTTGATCTCGGCGAGCGTCATGTCGTTGTCGAGGAACAGCTGGGCCAGGCGAGCGAGCACCGGGGTGGCGCGCTGCAGGGCCTTGCCGGTGACGCCGGCGGCGGCGATCACCTGCTTGGCCTGGAAGTCGGAGAAGGGTTCGAGCGTGGAGAAGTGGCCGCGGCCGACGTGGTCGGGATGCTCCTCGGCGACCTGCTCGATGTCGATGCCGCCCATGTCGCTGAACAGCATCAGCGGCTTCTTGGCGGTGCCGTCCCAGACGACGCCGGCGTAGTACTCCTGCTGGACCTCGGCCTTCGGGTCCACCAGTACCCCGCGCGGCATGTGCCCGCCGATCTCCAGCTGCAGGATGTCGCGCGCGTAGGACTCGGCTTCCGCGGGCGTGTCGGCGAACTTGACGCCGCCGGCCTTCATCCGCCCGCCGGCGAGCACCTGCGACTTGATCACGGTCGGCCCACCGATCCGTGCGGCGATCTGCGCCGCCTCGGAAGGGTCGGTCGTGAAGCCGTAGTCGGTGACGGGGATGCCGGCACGCTTGACGATCTCGCGCGCCTCGAACTCGAAGAACCTCATGCGGCGCGGAAGCCTATACGGCAGCGGGCATGGCCGGCTCGCTCGCCGGCACGAACCCGTACGCCTCCGCCAGCTCCGGGTCCTTGCGCGCCAGCATTTCCGCGAGGTTGACCATCACCTTGCACTGCTTCCAGGTCGCGTCGTCCTGCATCTTGCCGTCGATCATGTGTACGCCGCGCCCGTCGGGGATCGCCGCGATCACCTTCTTGGCGAAGGCGACCTCGTCGGGATCGGGCGAGTAGACCTTCTTCGCGATCGCGATCTGGCCTGGGTGCAGCGACCAGGCGCCGACGCAACCGAGCAGGAAGGAGGCGCGGAACTGCGTCTCGCAGCCCTCGGCGTCGGAGATGTCGCCGTAGGGACCGTAGAACGGCAAAGCACCGACGGAGGTGCAGGCGTCGACCATCCGCGCGATCGAGTAGTGCCAGGGGTCCTGCTGGTAGCTGGCGCGGGGGGCGTCGGGATCGTCCGGATCGGGGTCGGCGATCGTGCGGTAGCCGGGGTGTCCGCCGCCGACGCGGGTGGTCTTCATGCGGCGCGAGGCGGCCAGATCGGCGGGGCCGAAGGACATGCCCTGGATGCGCGGTGAGGCGCAGGCGATCTCCTCGAGGTTGGCCACGCCCTGGGCGGTCTCGAGCACGCAGTGCAGCAGGATCGGGCGCTCGAGGCCCGCCTTGGCCTCCAACTGAGCCAAAAGCCGGTCGGCGTAGTGGATGTCCCACGGGCCCTCGACCTTTGGGATCATGATCACCTCGAGCTTGTGCCCGATCTCAGCCACGAGCTGGGTGATGTCGTCGAGGAAGTAGGGCGAGGCGAGCTCGTTGACGCGCGTCCACAGCGCGGTTTCCCCGAGGTCCATCTCCCGCCCGACCTTGATCAGACCCGCGCGCGCGGCCTCCTTCTTTTCCAGCGGGACGGCGTCCTCGAGGTTGCCGAGCAGGATGTCCACCTGCGGCGCGAGATCCGGCGTCTTCTCGACCATTTTCGGGTTCGAGAAGTCCATGAAGTGGATCATTCGGGACGGCTTGAACGGGATCTCCCGCGCGGGCTCGGGGGCGTCGATCGCGAGGGGCTTGAAGAAGTCGCGGGGGTTGCGCAAGGCGGGTCTCCTGGGGTTGGCTGGGGCCCAAACGGTACAGCGTCGAACCGAGTGGGGGAGGGATGACCTTTTGGGAGACGGTCGCGCGAACGTCCGCTGAGACGGGTCAGTTGCGCCGGTCAGGACGCGAGCCGGCACCGAGCCGGCACTGCAACCGCGAGCGTCTAGAGTTCGGGCCAGAACCCAAGGCGAGAGCCGGCAAAGGAGACCGAGAGAGAGACATGAGCACGACCCAGACCGTCGAGACCGAGCAGGCCGCCCGCGAGGCGAGCGGCGCCCACCCGTACGGCCGCTATTTGGAGGAGTTCGAGGTCGGCGCCGTGTATAAGCACTGGCCGGCGAAGACGGTGACAGAGTCCGACGACCACCTGTTCTGTCTGATCACGATGAACCACCACCCGCTGCACCTGAACGACGTCTACGCGGCCAAATCCCAGCAGGGCCGCAACGTCGTTGTCGGGCCGCTCGTCTACTCGCTGGCGCTCGGTATGTCGGTCAGCGACGTGAGCGGCAAGGCGATCGCGAACCTCGCGACCGAAGAGCTGAAGCACCCCGCGCCCGTGTTCCACGGCGACACGCTGTTCGTCGAGTCGGAGGTGCTCGAGAAGAAGGAGTCGCAGTCCAAGCCCGACCGCGGCACCGTGAGGGTGCACACGCGTGTCTTCAATCAGGACGGTGTGCTCGTCGCGGAGTTCAAGCGATTGGTGCTCGTCCCGCGGAAGAACCCCGGCTCCGCGGACGTGGCCGAGGGCAACGTCGAGTAGCAGAGCGCGGGGCGGGGAGCGTCCGTAGAAGACCGCGAAGGGTGGGCGGGATTCGCCCGTATACCCGTGCTGGGCGTGTGCGATACCCTCTCTGAACGCCCCGGATGGGCGCTTTTCCATTTTCGGAGCCAATCTCGGCCCCGAAACGCCGCGCACGACGCGCGCCCGACGATCACGACCGCGACACGAAGGAGTTGCTTCGACGCCATGAGCACCACCGCCCCCGCCCCCACCAAGAACGAGCGTCTGCTGGCCTGGGTCGGTGAGGTCGCGTCCCTGACCGAGCCCGAGAAGATCGTCTGGTGCGACGGCTCCGCCGAGGAGTACGACCGGCTCTGTGGTGAGCTCGTCGAGGCGGGAACCTTCGAGAAACTGTCCGAGGCGAAGCGCCCGAACTCCTATCTGGCCCTGTCGGACCCCGGCGATGTGGCGCGCGTGGAGGATCGGACGTTCATCTGCTCGGCGACCGAGGAGGAAGCGGGGCCGACGAACAACTGGCGCGATCCGCAGGAGATGCGCGAGCAGCTGAACGAGCTGTTCGCCGGCTGCATGAAGGGCCGGACGATGTACGTCGTCCCGTTCTCGATGGGTCCGCTGGGGTCGGACAAGAGCCACATCGGCGTGCAGCTGACCGATTCGACGTACGTGGCGGTGAGCATGCGGATCATGACGCGGATGGGCCAGGGCGCGCTGGACGCGCTGGGCAGCGAAGGCGAGTTCGTGCCCTGCCTGCACTCCGTCGGTATGCCTTTGGATGACGGTGTCGAAGATGTGCCGTGGCCGTGCAACGCGGAGAACAAGTACATCGTGCACTTCCCGCAGACGCGCGAGATCACCTCCTACGGCTCGGGCTACGGCGGTAACGCGCTGCTCGGGAAGAAGTGCTTCGCGTTGCGGATCGCCTCGGTGATGGCGCGCGACGAGGGCTGGATGGCCGAGCACATGCTGATCCTCAAGCTCACGTCCCCAGAGGGTGAGGTCAAGTACATCACCGGCGCGTTCCCGAGCGCGTGCGGGAAGACGAATCTGGCGATGCTGATTCCGACGCTCGAGGGCTGGAAGGTGGAGACGATCGGCGATGACATCGCCTGGATGAAGTTCGGCAAGGACGGCCGGCTGTACGCGATCAACCCCGAGTACGGCTTCTTCGGCGTGGCGCCGGGGACGGGGGAGGAGACGAACCCGAACGCGATCCGCACGATCGAGCGCAACTCGATCTTCACGAACTGCGCGAAGACCGACGATGGCGACATCTGGTGGGAGGGCATGACCAGGGAGAAGCCCGCACACCTGATCGACTGGCACGGCAACGACTGGACACCTGAGACGGACCCGCCCGCGGCGCACCCGAACGCGCGCTTCACGACCCCGGCGTCGCAGGACCCGGCGATCGCTGAGGAGTGGGAGGACCCGGCGGGCGTGCCGATCGACGCGATGCTGTTCGGCGGGCGCCGCTCTACCGTCGTGCCGCTCGTGACCGAGGCGCTGGACTGGGAGCACGGCGTATTCCTCGGCTCGGTGATGTCCTCCGAGAAGACCGCGGCCGCGGCCGGCACGGTCGGCGAGCTACGGTTTGATCCGTTCGCGATGCTGCCGTTCTGCGGCTATAACATGGCTGACTACTTCGCCCACTGGCTCCAGATCGGCCGCAAGGCCGACGCGGAGAAGCTGCCGAAGATCTTCTACGTCAACTGGTTCCGCAAGGACGAGGGCGGGCGCTTTCTGTGGCCTGGCTTCGGCGAGAACTCGCGCGTGCTGAGCTGGGTGTTCGCCCGCTGTGCCGGCCACGGCGCGGCCACGGAGACCCCGATCGGCCTGATCCCCCCGGTCGACGGCGAGGGCATCGATACGCGCGGCCTCGACGTCTCGGCCGAGGACATGGCCGAGCTGTTACGCGTGGATGTCGGTGAGTGGAAGGCCCAGCTCCCGCAGTTCCGCGAGTACCTCGCCAAATTCGACAACCTGCCGGCCGAGCTGACCGCCCAGCTAGACGCACTTGAAGCCCGCTTGGGCTAGTCGTGTAAGCCGTGCGACTCGCCGGCAGCGGCCGGCGGGCGTGACTCCTCGGCGAGCGAGGTGATCGTCAAGAGGCCGCGGGCGGAGGACTCGAGCACCTCGGTCGCCTCCTCCAAGGAGCGCGCGTAGAGCTCGACGAGCAGGTGGACGATGATCGAGCTGTCGTCCTCGTGCTTGTGAAAGCGCACATGCGTGAAGAACTCGCGCACGCCGTGGTCGCCGAAGGCGGCGTAGGAGAGCGCGTCGCCGGCCTCCGGCCCGGAGCAGCTCTCGACATCTTCGGCGTCGACCGAGACGGTGCACGAGGCGACCCAGGGGGTCCCCGCGATCATCCGTTCCCAGCGGTCCTCGATCGGCTCGACGCGCCCGTTGGCAAAACCCAGGTGGGGCTGGTCGTGCATGCAGTCCAGGCACTGCACGACTGCCTCCTGCAGCTCGTCGACGACATCCGAGCGCTCGCCGGTGTCGGGATCGATCTTGTGGATCCCCTCGTAGTGGACCTGGACCTCCAGATCCTGCGACCAGCAGCGATAGCAGCGCAGCCAGCTACGCGCGCTCGTCTCGGCCATCGGACCCTCCATGGGGTTCATTGTATGCGCGCGGGCGCGCGATCCGGGGGTGTTGTCCGCCCGGAGGTCCTCAGATCCCGGACCGGGGGTCCTCAGATCGTGTCGCGTTCCTCGTTCAGATCACTTCTTGTGCTTGTGTTTGGCGGGGGTGATCTTGATCGTCTTGGTGCTCAGGATCGTGTGACCGTCGATCTTCTCCGACAGCAGCAGCGAGGCCTTCAGGCGACCGTGGTGGGTGGCGAAGATTTTCCTGCCGGTCTTCGTCAGGTGCAGGGTCAGCTTGTGGGTCCCCCCGTTGGGGAGCGTGAACGTGCCCGTGGCGAGGATCAGCGGCTTCGGCTTCTTCTTGCCCTTGCGCGCGGCCGAGGCCGTGGGAATCGTGAGCGTGACCGTCACGGTGCACGGCCCGGAGCAGGTGATCGTGATCGTCACCGTGGTGCTGGTGCTGGTGCCCGTCCCGCCGGTGGTGGCGGCCGGGGTGACCGTCAGCACCTCCGAGCCGCAGCTGCTCGCGCCGGCGTCGTTGGCCGCGTCTCCGCTGTAGGCGGCCCGCCAGTAGTAGGTGCCAGGGGAGAGCGCCGTCGTGATCGGCGCCGAGGCGCCGACGCTGCCGGCGGCGACCGACGTGGTGCTCGTGGCGAGCGCGGTCCCGTTGCAGACGCTCGTCCCGTACAGGCCGTAGCTGACCGTGCCCGAGGCGGTCGCGGCGTGGACGCCGGCGAGGATCGCCCGGTCGGTCTCGCCGACGGTGCCGGCGGGGATCGAGATGTTCGCGCCGGTGGTCGTGCCCGACGTCTGCGAGGTCGTGAGGGTGGTCGGCGTCGGCGGCGAAATGACTGGGGAAATCGCGTCACTCGCCACGAACTGCTGTGCGTAGACCGAGCCGTTGTCGATCCAGGCGACCCAGCCCTGTCCGGTCGGTCCGACGGAGCTGGTCACTTTGCCCGCGCCACCATCGGTGTTGGGGTTCAGCGTGGCCGGCCCGGTCCAAGTCGTGCCTCCGTTGGAGCTGTAGGCGAGGCTGATCGGGCCCCCACCGCCACCGAGCAGGAAGGTCGTATAGATACCACCGGATCCGTCCTGAGAGACCGCCGGGGACTGCTCTCCCTGGTTCGCGGCGATCGTTGCAAAGGGCGTGTCGAAGGTATCGTTGGTCTGGTCGAAGCGGTGGTAGACGATGTTGTTGTGCGCGGTGTCGTTCTCAAGCACGCCGAAGCCGCTCGGACCGCCGGCGACGGCAGGTTCGTCCACGTTGCAGTCGGCCTGGGCGGCGGCGACCTTCCAGGCGCTGTTGGCCGTGCCTGGGGAGAGGTTGTAGTTGTTGGTCGAGCTCTGGGCGCCGCTGCCATAGGCGTAGGCGGTCCCGCTCCCGGGCATGCAGGCAAACGGCCCGTTGCTGAAGCCGGTGTTGAAGATGCCCAGGACCCCCGGTGTCGAACCATCCTGTCCCGCGAACTGGCCGCCGGCGTTGCTGATCGTGTCGGGGTTGGTGTTGGGCTCCAGTTCCGCGAAGGGGTACGGCCCGCCGTCCGGGATGGGTGTACCGTCGCACTTCTGGGTGGAGCACTCAGGCGGCGAGGTGAGGGGGAAGGCGTTGAACGTTGGTGGTCCCCCGGCGGAGTTCCAGCCGTAGCCGAGCTCGTTTGTCCCGGGCACGACGACCGCATTGAGGGGACCGGTATCGGCACTGAGGATGCCATCGGCGACCGACAGACCGCCGTTCACAACGCTGAACGTCGCGCCACCGTCGGTGGACTGCCACTCCTGCTCGGGCTCGTAATCACCCGCTTGAGAGCCAGCCGTGCCGTAGACATCGGCGAGGATGACCACCGTCGAGCCGTCGACCAACACCTGGACGCCGTCGATGTACGCACCGCTGTCGGCGGGAGCAAGGTTTCCCGTGTGCGAGCACCCGGTCGCGCCAGGGGGAGCACGCAGTACTGGACGATGTTGGTGGTGACCGGCGGCAGGTCCTTTTCGTTGTTCCACGCGATGTACGCGGTACCCGAGGAGTTCACGGCGACCGAGGGCGGACCGCTCTCATAAGGCGTGCCGATGTTGATCGGGGTGCCACTGACCGCAAGCGCGCTCGCCGCGAACGCGAGCACCAAGCTCAGCGTCAGGCCTCCCGTCAGGCATGCGCCTCGCAAAGTCTTGGACAAGCTCGCTGTGCCGGTTCTCGTGCTACGCATGCCCAACCTCCTTGCGCACGATGACCCTCAAGGCCACCATGACTCGCCGGTTGCCGTCTCCGAATCGCACAGACTAGCCGGTCGAGCGACGGGATCGACTCCGCTGGACGGATTGGCAATCGCGCCTGGCCTGCATGCTTTCTCAAACCGGCAAAAGTCCAGGGGAAACGTCTCTGGAGTGGTCGTTCCGGGGCGCGGGCATAAAAAGCGCTCGACCGTTACCCAAACGTGAACGCGTACCCCGTGACCCCGGGCGCGAAGCGCAGGCTGAGGCGGTGTTGTTCGTTGCGGGGGAGCGAGGCGAGCGTGTAAAGCCGCTCGCCCTTCACGGTGACGATGCCGTTGTGCACATCGGCTCCGGCGTCCGCGGCGGAGATCGGTCGCCCGTCCAAAAGCACCTGCACGGTCCGAGGGACGTTTCCGGGTCGAGCTCAGCACGAGGTACACGTGCTTGGCCTCGAACTGCACGTCGATCCCGGCATTCGAGACGGCGGTGACCGGCTGGGCGGTGGTGTTCCAGCTACCGGAGAAGGCGAAGTCGTTGACTTCCAGGGGTCCCGGATGGCCTGCGCCGTAGTCGTGTACCCCGGCGACTGGCCCGGTGACCCAACCCTGCCCGCGGGCGGTGCCTAGGTAGGTCTCCGGCGTGGCTTCCTGAGAGGGCACGATCACATCGGTCGGATGCGCGTGGCCGGCGGCGACGTTGTGGCCGGCTTCGGCGAGCAGCGCGCGGATCGCCGTTTCGGTCTTGTCATAGTCGCCCTCGCCGAAGGTCGCGTAACGGACATGCCCCTGCGCGTCGATCAGGTAATCGGCCGGCCAGTACTCGTTGCCGTAGGCGTTCCAGGTGCCCATTTCGTTGTCCTGGACGACCGGGTACTTGACCCCGAACTGGGAGATCGCGCTGGCGACGTTGGAGGCGTCGCGCTCGAAGGAGAACTCCGGTGTCTCGACCCCCACGATCGTCAGCCCCTGGCCGCGGTAGGTCGCGTCCCAGGCCTTCAGGTAGGGAAGCGTGCGGATGCAGTTGATGCAGGTGTACGTCCAGAAGTCGACGAGCACCACGCGCCCGCGCAGCGAGGCCAGCGACAGCGGCCGGTTGCCCGGCGTGTTGAACCAGTTCTCGGTGTCGGTGAATTCGGGTGCGGTGCCGACATTCTTCAGACCGGCGGCGATCGCGAGCAGGCTTGCCTGGCTGGCGCTGTGTGAAGCGGTCGGAGTCGAGACGCTCGGCTTGAACTTGGCTTCGTGGCCGGTGAGCTCGTGCAGGCGGCTTTCGACCGCGTGGGATTTCTCGAGGCTGGCGGTGAGGTTGACGTCGGGGATCCGTTCCGCGACCTGCTGGTCGAAGCGCACGTCGAGGTTCGTGACGATCGCCAGTGCCGTGAGGATCATGATCACGCCGAGCGTGCGCTGCAACAGCGGCCCGCGGCCGGCCCGGCGCACACGGTCGAACAGCGCACGACCACCGAGCGTCAACCCAAACAAGACCACCCCAGAGCCGAATGCATAGGCGATCGCCACCGCCACGGTGCGCCCGCTCGCGGCGCTGACCGAGATCACGGCCGCGAGGATCGGGCCGGCGCAGGGGGTGTAGACGAACCCGAGTGCGGCGCCGACGAGCAGGCCCGAGCGGAACCCGTCCCCGGTCGAGCTCGGACCAAACGTCGCCAACCGCGAAAGCCGCGCCTCCAGGCGGTCGCCGATCGCCGGCACAAGCAGCACCACGCCGGCGGCGAACAGCACGACCACGGCGATGTCGCGCAAGGGATCCGAGCCGAGCCCGACGCCGCCGACGACCTTCGCGATCCCGACGATCGTGATCGTGAACGTGATCATCAACCCGAGCACCACCCCCAGCGGCCGCCGCCGGCCGCCGACACCGCCCGAGGCGAGCAGCGCGGGCAGCACCGGCAACACGCAGGGGGATAGTGCGGTCCCCGCGCCGGCGAGGATGGCAAAGAGGATCAGGATCAGCATGGGGGCGGGGAGAAGCTAATGCGGCTTCCTTAAGCGAACAGAAGCCGGTGCAACGTGCCTAACGTTCTCTGACTCCGGATGGATGCCTGGCATTCCCGGGGCTGTGATATTGGGGGTCAGCGCTTGAGCAGCACGTAGACGGTCGTCGCCGCGAGCGCCATCTGGCCAAAGGCGAGTGCGGTGCCGAGGTTGGTCGCGCCCAGCGCGCCCGCGATCAGGCTTGCGAGGACGAACGCGCCGATGATCATCAGCAGGTCACGCGCCATCGTCAGCCCCGATGCCGTCCTCCAGAACCGTCAGGAGCGCGGGAACGCCCAGGCCCGGCTCCTGTTCTGACAGCAGGTCCACCGCGGCCTGGCGGCCGCCCAGCGCGCGCAGCCCGTGGGCGCCGTGCTCCGCGACGAAGTCCGTCAAAGCCCCGGCCCGCCGGGCGTCGAGTCGTCGCCCGGCGAGGTCGAGACCGCTACGGTGCTCTGCGAGCGCCGCGAGGAGCTCCTCGATGCCCTGAGGCGGTGGCAGTGAGGAGACCGCAAGCACCGGGGTGGAGCGCGAGCCGAGCGAGCGCAGTGCCGCGCTCAGATCGCGCCGCGTGTGCATCGGCCAGCTGCCCGAGGTCGGCCTTGGTGACGACGAGCACGTCGGGGATCTCCATGATCCCGGACTTCAGGAACTGCAGCGCGTCGCCGCTGCCGGGCTGCACCACAACGGCAACCGTGTCGGCCACGTCGACGATCTCCGTCTCGGCCTGCCCGACGCCCACGGTCTCGACGACAACCACATCGAACGCCGCCGCCAAAGCGTGCGCCGCCGCGCGGGTCGGCCACGCCAGGCCCCCAAAACGCTCCCCGGCGGCGGTCGAGCGGACCAGGACCCCCCGATCGGCCCCGTCGAGCTCGATCCGCGCGCGGTCGCCGAGCAGCGCGCCGCCGGAGCGGCGCGAGCTCGGGTCGACGGCCAGCATCGCCACCGTCCGGCCCTCCCCGCGCCAGGCGTGGAGCAGCGCCGAGAGCAGCGTCGACTTGCCCGCGCCCGGCGGTCCGGTGATCCCGATCACATGGCCCGGCGCCTCGCCGCCGAGCGCTTGCGGTGAGACCTCGCGCAGTAGCGCCGCGGCCTGCTCGCGATCCTCCACGGTGGCGCTCTCGAGCAGGTTCAGCGCCGACGGCGCTGCGCTCAGGTCGCGCTTGCGCAGACGTGCACCCAGCGCCGCCCCGTCGTTGCTCACGTCACGTGGGCCGAGCTACCGGAGCCGCTGCCGTTGGAGACGACGGCGGCGCTGTCCACGGCGGAGCCGTTTCCATTCGGCACGGTGGCGCCATTGCCGGGCGCGCCGCTGGCGCCGTTGCCCACCAGCTCCACGATGTCGCGCATGATCTGCGTCAGATCGAAGTCCTTCGGGGTGTAGACGCAGGCCACGCCGGCGTCCTTCAGCGGCGCGACGTCCTGGTCGGGGATGATCCCGCCGACGACCACGGGCGCGGTGACGCCGGCCTCGCGTAGCGCGTCGATCACCGCGGGGATTAGCTCGCGATGGGAGCCGGAGAGGATCGAGAGCCCGATCACGTGCACGCCCTCCTGCAGCGCCGAGGCGGCGATCTGGGCGGGGGTCAGGCGGATCCCTTCGTAGACGACGTCCATGCCCGCGTCGCGCGCGCGCACGGCGATCTGCTCGGCGCCGTTGGAGTGCCCGTCGAGGCCCGGCTTGCCGACGAGGATCTTCGGCCGGCGGCCGAGCCGCTCCTGCAGCTGCGAGACCTCCTCGCGCAGCTCGGCGAGCTCCGCGTCCGGCGTTTCGTGCCCGCTGGCCTCGCCGACGCCGGTGGGGGCGCGGTAGGAGCCGAACACCTCACGCAAAGTACGCGCCCACTCGCCCGTCGTGGCGCCCGCGCGCGCGACGGCGATCGTCGGGATCATCAGGTTCTCTTGCGAGCTCTCCTCGCTCGCAACGCGCGCCAGCTCGGTCAGGGCCGCGTCGACGGCCCCCTGATCGCGCTCTGAGCGCCAGCGGCGCACGGCCTCGATCTGCTCGGCCTCCACGGCGGGGTCGACGACCAGGATCCCGCCCTCGGCGTCGTCGGTCAGCGGCGAGACCGCGGTCTCCGCGAAGCGGTTCTGCCCCACGACGACCTGCTCGCCGGACTCGATCCGATGGATGCGCTGCCGGTGGGAGTCGACCAAAGCGCCCTTCATGTACGGCACGGCCTCCACGGCCCCGCCGTGCTCGCCGACGACGGCCATCTCGGCGCGCGCTCCCTCCAGTAATTCAGCGACGAGCCCGTCCATCACAACCGAGCCCTCGAAGATGTCGGGGTACTCCAGCAGGTCGGTCTCGTACGCCATCACCTGCTGGATCCGCAAGGACCACTGCTGATCCCAGGGGCGGGGGAGCCCGAGCGCCTCGTTCCAGGCCGGCAGCTGGATCGCGCGCGCACGGGCGTCACGCCCGAGCGTGACGGCGAGCGTCTCCAGCACGATGCGCTGTACGTTGTTCTCTGGCTGGGCCTCGGTCAACCCCAAGGAGTTGACCTGGACGCCATAACGGAAGCGCAGGTGCTTGGGGTCGGTGACGCCGTAGCGCTCGCGGCCGAGCTCGTTCCACAGGATCCCCATTGCGCGCAGCTTCGCGTGCTCCTCGACGAAGCGCACGCCGGCGTTGACGAAGAACGAGATCCGCCCGAAAACTTGGCCCATCAGCTCCTGTGCCGCCGCCGCGTCATCGGAGTGGGCGGCCTGGACGCGTTCCCGCGCTGCGTCGAGCACGGCGATCGCGTTGGACATCGCGTAGGCGATCTCCTGCACCGGCGTGGCGCCGGCCTCCTGCAGGTGGTAGGAGCAGATGTTGATCGGGTTCCACTTGGGGACGTGCTCGACCGTGTAGGCGATCATGTCGGCGATCAGGCGCATCGAGGGCGCGGGCGGGAAAGCGTAGGTGCCGCGCGCTAGGAACTCCTTGATGATGTCGTTCTGAGTCGTCCCCTGGAGCTCTGTCTGAGCGACACCCTGCTCCTCGGCGGCGACGATGTACAACGCCAAGAGCCACGCGGCGGTCGCGTTGATCGTCATCGAGGTGTTCATCTCCCCGAGCGGGATCCCGTCCATCAGCGTGGCCATATCGCCGCGATGGACCACCGGCACACCGACCTTGCCGACCTCGCCCCGCGCGAGCTCGTCGTCGGGGTCATAGCCCGTCTGGGTCGGCAGGTCGAAGGCGACCGACAGCCCCGTCTGCCCCTTCGCGAGGTTGCCCCGATACAGCTCGTTTGAGGCCTGCGCCGTCGAGTGCCCGGCGTAGGTGCGCATCATCCAAGGCCGGTCGGGCTTCGCCAGCCGGGGGGCTCGATCGCCGCTCATGCTCACAATTGTACGGCGGGGGCATTATCCTGCCGCGTGATGACGGGCCAAACGACCGAGCTGCCGCGGATCGGATCGCCGGGAAGCG
The DNA here is from genome assembly GCA_963813745.1 of uncultured Solirubrobacterales bacterium. Classification (GTDB taxonomy): domain Bacteria; phylum Actinomycetota; class Thermoleophilia; order Solirubrobacterales; family Solirubrobacteraceae; genus Palsa-744. The sequence goes on along the minus strand of CAWEZW010000001.1, from coordinate 57,808 downwards.
GCCTGGGCGACTCCTGGCGGGTGATCGTGCGAAATGACAACCACAACACCTTCGATCACGTCGCTCGCACCCTGGCGCGGTACATCCCCGCGACGACGCTGGAGCGCGGGCATCGGCTCGCGCAGGCGATTCACAGCTCGGGGCAGGCGATCGTGTACAGCGGCCATCAGGAGATCGCGGAGCACTACTGGGAGCAGCTGAAGGGTGCGGGGCTCACGATGGCGCCTTTAGAGCAAGGCTGAGGTGGCTGTCTCAGGAGCGTCCTTTCTTCGAACTTAAGCGCTCTCGCCTTCGATCGGGTGGTGCGACCCGTTGCCTGCCCCGTTGCCGTGGCCGTTGGTCGCGACGGGCGTCACGAGCGCGCCGCCCGCGGTCAGGTTCCACCAGCCATAGAGCACTGGGATCTGGTACCAGCTCGAATGTACCACGCGGAAGTCGGTCATCTCCTGGCCGGCCCAATACCGCTCCCAGTCGAGTTTCTCCTCGAAGACTGCGAGCTGCTGAAATTTGTAGCGGTCATCGCGGGCACGGTAAACCGCGTAGGAGCTGGCGCCGTAGCGCAGCGCCGTGGCGGCAACCTCGTTCAGCGCGGTCTCCAGGTCAGCGCCGCGGAAGCCCGTCGCATACCAGGGGATGATCACCGTGCCGGCCATCAGGCGCCCACCTGCGCGTGGATCGCGCCGGGACCTTCGGCAGTTCGGCCCAAGCCCTCCTCGGTCGCGCCGACGAGGATCGAGATCTTGCCGAGGTGCTTGTTTTCGAGCATCAGCTGGTGCGCTTCGGCGACGCCCTCGAAGCCGAGCGTGCGCCACAGCACCGGGCGGATCTGGCCGGACTCGATCAGCTCGTTGGCCTTCGTGCACTCGTAGGCGTTCGCGAAGTGCGAGCCGAGGATCTCCTTCTGGCGCATCCACAGGTAGGCGACGTTGAAGTCGAGGTCGATGCCGGTGGTGCCGGCGCAGATCACGATTTTCCCGAACGTCTTGGCGGTGAACACCGACGTCGGGAAGGTCGCTTTGCCGACGTGCTCGAAGACGATGTCGGGCGCGTCGCCGAGGAGCTCCTTGACGCGCTTGGCGAAGGCGCGCGAGACCTTGAAGCGCGCGGCCTCCTCCTCCTCTGACTCCCCGCCCTTGCGCATCATCCCCGCGAACTCGTCGCGGTTGATGTAGTCCACGGCGCCGAGGCGCTTGACCAGCTCGCCCTTCTCCTCCGATGAGACGACGCCCACGCAGTTGGCGCCCGCAGCGGCGCATAGCTGCGTGGCGAACACGCCGAGCCCGCCGGCCGCGCCCCAGATCAGCACGTTCGCGCCTGCCTGCATCTGACAGCGGGTGAGCAGCATGCGGTAGGCGGTGAAGTAGACGAGGCCATAGGAGGCCGACTCCTCCCAGGTGAGCGCCTTCGGCTTGGGCAGCAGCTGCTGGGCCTGGACCTTCGTGAACTGGGCGAACGAGCCCCAGGTCGTCTCATAGCCCCAGATCTTCTGCGACGGGGCGGCCATCGGGTCGAGGCCGTGCACCTCGGGGTCCTCGTAGGAGGCCTGGTTGCAGTGCACCACGACCTCGTCGCCGACCTTCCAGCGCGTGACGCCGGCGCCGACCTTCCACACGATCCCCGACGCGTCGGAGCCGCCGATGTGGTGGCCGAACTCGGGGTGGTCGCCGTAGCGCATCACCGAGACGGGCTTGCCGAGCGCGGCCCAGACGTTGTTGTAGTTAACGCCGGCGGCCATCACGCGCACGATCACCTCGAACGCGCCCGGCTCGGGCACCTCGATCTCCTCGAGCTGGAAGGCGTCCTTCGGTTCGCCGAAGCGCTCCTCGCGGATCACCCAGGCGGACATCGTCTTGGGCAGCTCACCGGGCTCGACGAGAACCTCGGAGACTTGTTGCAGATCGATTGCCACGGTGATTTGGACCTCGCGTGTCGGGATCGGGATTCGGCGGTAATCCTATCCGGGGCGGGCCTTCGGAGGCTTACCGGGCCGCGAACGGGAGCTCGACGACCTCGGCTTCGACGCCGTGCTCGCCGACGGAGACGCTCGCTCCCGGCTCGGCCTCACGGCGCACGAGCGCCAAGCCGATCGGGCCGTGGGCGGGGGAGTGGATCGCGCTCGTGAGCCGGCCGACGGAGCGCTCGCCCAGGCGCAGCTCCGCGCCCGGCTCGGCCGGAGCGCTCAGGCGCAGGCCGCGCAGGTGACGGTTGGGCTTGCCCTTGTAGTAGAGGCGTGCGACGGTCTCCTGGCCGACGTAGCAGCCCTTCGTGAAGCTCACCGCGCGCTCGTTCAGGCCGGCCTCCTGGGGGATGACGGTCTCGTCGAGGTCGACTCCGTAGCGCGGCCGGCCATGCTCGACGCGGACGATCTCAGCGGCCGCCTCGCTCACGGGCTTGGCCCCCGCATTCAGCAGCGCTTCGCGCACGGTCTCCTGGGCGCTAGCGTCGCAGATGACGTCAATCCCGACATCGGTGCGGACGAAAATGACCGGCACGCCCTCGATCTCAGCGTGAACGTTCGCGTGCTCGGTGTCCGGAAGCGTGAGCGCTTCCAGATCGTGCTCGCCGGCTCCCTCAGACGCGATCGAACCCGCGACGGTGTGTTCGGCAGTTGCTTGGGCTGTCGGCCCGATCAGCGAGAGCAGCGAGCACTCGATGGTGCGCTTGTGCAATTGCACGTCGTAGCCGATCTTGAAGCGGCGGATCATGTCGAACAGGGCTTGCAGCGCCACGCGCTCGGTGTCGAGGAGCAGTTCCTCACCGAGGTTCAGGACGCGCAGATCGCCGAGCATCTTGCCCTTCGGTGTGAGAAACGCGGCGTAGCAACCGCTCCCGGGGGTGAGCGCCTCGGTGTCGTTCGTCACCTGTCCGGCGAGAAACTCCTTCGCGCCCGGACCGGTCAGGGCGAGCTTGCCCCGCTCGGAGCGGTCGACCAGACCGCAGCCGTCGGTGAGCGTCAGATACTCGGCGTCGAGACGGGCGGTGTCGGTGGCAGCCACTGATTCGAGGATAGCCACGCTAGGCTTCACCGGAGATGGGCCTCGCGGAGACATTCCAGACGATCGTCGACTCGCTCCCCGATGACTGGACTGACCTCGAGCTCGACCTGCGGCTCCTGGACGAGTCACTTTACATCGACGCCGCCGTCTACCTGACGACCTGCAACGCGCAGCCCTACTCACACCACGACTGGCACTGGCGGCTGCTCGTCGCCCACCGCTTCGGCCACGCCGCCTCGGCGCTCACCGTCCACGGCACACTCGGACTGCTCGACGACGCCGGCATCGAGGGTGAGCTGGTCGTGCGCGAGGTGCGCGAGGGACGGGCCGAGGTCACGCAGATGTGGGGCCGCCCGCAGTCGGTGCGCGAAGACTTCCGGCGCCTGCGCGCGCAGTAGGCGTTTTCAATGGCGCGTGTGGTGGCGCTGGTCCCGGACCTGCTGTTCGGCTCGCAGGTGCTGGGCATGCTCGTGGCGGCCGGGGACGAGGTCGAGCTGGTCGGGGACGAGAACCGCGTACGGGACCGTCTTGGGAACGCTGCCGCGCCGGCCGTCGCCGTCCTCGTAGTGGACCTCACGACCGACGCTCTGGATGGCCCGGAGCTCGTGGAAGCGCTCTCGGGCGAGGGCGCCCTCGCGCAGACGCGCACTCTCGGCTTCTACGCGCACGTGGATGTCTCGGTACGCGAGCGCGCTGAGGAGGCCGGATTCGACCTCGTGGTTCCCCGCTCGCGCATGGCCCGCGAGGGTGCGGCGCTAGTGGCGAGCCTGGTCAGCTAACCTGGATTGTCGGTTCGATAATTCGATTGAGGATTTTGGCGTTTTGGGCTATCGGGCGGGGAAGCTGTAGCTGAGGGTGCGTCCGCCCCACCAGGGCACTTCGATGTGCTTGTCCTGGTATGCGGCGTCGAGCAGCGCGGGGGTGTGGGTGCGGCGTCGCAGCGCGACCTCGACGTGGCCGGGGCTGAAGCGCAGCTCGCCGATCCCGTCGATCAGCTGGGCGCGGAGCGTGTCGGGGCTCTGGCGGCGGTAGGCGGCGTGCAGCCCGTGCGCGAAGTGCCGGTAGATGATGTCGGCCAGGACGGTGAGCGCGACGTCGAAGTCGACGGCGAGCGGCACTTGGGAGCAGAGGGAGTCGAGGTGGAAGGCGCGGATCTGTTCGGCGAGCTGGTTCTCGATTCCCCAGCGCTTGGCGTATCGCTCGATCAGCTGCTTGGGCGTCATGTCCTGGCGGTTGGTGAGGATCAGCGTCGGCTGCTCGCGGCCGAGGCCCTGCACGGCGAGCTGTCGGAAAGTGGCGCCCTGGATCGTGACCGGTTGCTCGTGGTAGCTGGCGGTCTTGTGCTTGCCTGCGCGGTCGAGCCGGGTCTTGGTCCAAGCGCTGACGGGGAGAGCTTGGAGCATGGCGATCAGCTTCGGGGAACGCTGACGCAACGTGATGAAGCCGACGCCGATCTCGTCAAGCTCGGCGAGGTGCTCCTGGGTCGTGAGCTTCCCGTCGAAGACCAACAGGTTCGGCAGCTGGCCGTGGGTCTTCTCGTAGAAGCGGCAGAACTCGATCACCTCGCCGGACTGTGCTCGCGCGGTCAGTTCGGCGTTGGCGTAGATGATCGTGTGCTCAGCCCCGTCTTGGGCGATGAAGCTGAGCACCGAGCGGGTGCGCTGTGAGCGGCGAGGGACGTAGTGCTTCTCAAGGATCGTCTCCTGCCCGTAGCTCATGATCGCGTGAAAGTCGAGGTTCAGGCCCTGCTCGCCGCGCAGCCCGGCGTCGCGCAGCCGGGGCTGCAGCGCCTCAAAGAACGCGAGCTGCTGGGCGCGGGTGGTGCGATATGAGTAGGTCTTCAGGTGCCATGTCTTGGGCAGCGCGTTCAGAGAGCAGAACAGGCCGAGCGCCGGGTCATGAACGACGTTTGCCACGTGGCTGCGCCGCCGGCGCCCGGAAAGCTTGAGCGCCATCAGCGCCAGCACCGAGTGCAGCGCGTCGAGCTGGCTGGTGGACGGCCAGCCGGCCGCATCCACCAGCCCGGGCAGGTCGAGTGCGATCAGGTCCCCGATCAACAGGAACAGCCCGGCGTGCTGGGTCTCAAGACGCCCCGTCTCGGGCCACTCGCCCTCCTGCAGCACGCGCACCTTCTCTGCGGCAAGCCGCCCTGGCTCTGGCCCGGTCTTCGGTGCCGAGGCCGGTCTGGGCATCCGCGAGAGCCCCTCCTCCCGCAGGATCTCCCACACCGCGGTGCGCGAGAGAGGCGTCCCCGCCCGCGCAAGCTCTGCGACGATCTCCTCGATCCCGTGCCGCTCACGGCGCAGGACGAGCACCCGCTCGCGGGCGGCGTCCTTCTTGGGCTGGCGCTTGGGCCCCGGGCCCCCAAAATAGGGACAAACCCCCGCGCTCACTACCCGTCCCAGAACGCGCACAGCTCGATCAGCTCGCCACCGTCGCGTCCTCGTCCCCGAGGTCGGCGCGCTGCCGCTCCGCCGCGGCCGGATCGAGTGGCACGATCGCGCCGTTGAGCACGCGCTGGCCGTTCGGAAGCCATTCGCCGCCACGCGCCGAGAGCGCCGCGCGGATCACCATCCCGTGGCAGACCACGAGCGCCGGCAGTGCCCCAGCTTCGACGTCGCGCAGCGCCGCGTCGACGCGAATCTCCTGCTGCGCGAACGACTCCCCGCCCGGGAAGGCGAAGGAGGGAGCCCCGGTGAAGAATTCCTCGAACAGCTCGGGCGCTTCGGCCTGGACATCGGCGAACGAGCGGTCGGTCCAGTCCCCGGCGTCGGTCTCCATCAGTCGCGGGTCCTCGCGCGCCTGGAGACCGATCCTCGCCGAGACGATCTCCGCCGTTTCCCGGGCGCGCAGCAACGGACTGCACCACAGCGCCGCAAAGCCGTACCCGGCGGCGCGCTCGGCCAGCTCGCCGGCCTGCTCGCGGCCGGTGTCGTCGAGCGGCACGGGCTGCTGACCCTGGAAGCGACCCTCCAGGTTGTAGGCGGTCTGGCCGTGACGGGCGAGGTAGACGCGGGTTGCGGATCTCATGTGACGGCGGAGGATAGTCCCCCGGGGCCGCCTGATTCTCAGGCCACGGGGGAGGAAGAAACCTGTGTTGTGTAACGGTGCGCTGTGTGGGTGCGCAGCGCCTCTCAGCTTGTCGCGGGGCCGCTGCTGATGCCGGGCTCGAGCACGCCCGTCTCGGGTGGGCCGGCCTGCTCTGACGCGGCTGGGCGCAGGTACAGGAACTCGTAGAGCAGCGCCGCGACCGCGGCGCCCAGTACAGGCCCCACATACCAGACCCAGCCGTTGGTCCAGTGGTCGCCGACGAGCTGCGGTCCGAAGGCGCGCGAAGGGTTCATCGCGGCCCCCGTGAACGGTCCGCCGAAGAGCACGTCGATCGAGATCGTCAGGCCGATCGCCAGCCCGGCGACTGCATTGAATGGACCGCGTGTGTCGACGGCCGCGCCGAATACGACGAGCACGAGAAAGAATGTGAGCACCGCCTCGAGCAGGAACCCGGAGCTTGCATCCACGCCGTGGCCGAGCGCGGGTACGCCCAGGCTTACCGCTTCGGTCGCGGCGCGCGGGAGCAGCTGCTTGACGAGCAGTGCGGCGAGCGCGGCGCCGCCGAACTGCGCGACCCAGTAGACACCGGCGAGCGCCGGCTTGATCCGGCGGGTGATGAGGAAACCGAACGTGATCGCCGGATTGAAGTGGCCGCCGGAGATATAGCCGAGCGCGCACACCATCACGCCGATCGCGAGCCCGTTGGCGATTGCCACGCCGATCAGGGTGGTGTCGTGGGCGACGCCGGCGGCCGCGGCGGCACCGGCCCCGACGAAGGTGAGCGTGAACGCGCCGATCATCTCGGCGACCGCGCGACGCAGGGTGTCTTCGGACATGTCGCCAACTTACGATCCGGGTCGGACGGACCCTGCGGTGGTCATACACTGCGCAGAATGCACCGCAGAGTCACCTTCTCACGCAATCTGACGCTGTCGTTGTCGCGGACGTGCCAGTGCTACTGCAAGTACTGCGCGTTCGCGACGCACAAGGCGCACCTGTACGCGCCCGAGGAGGTCTTGGGGATCCTCGACGGCGCGGTCAAGCGGCAGGTGAAGGAGTTGCTCGTGCTGACGGGCGAGAAGCCCGAGGTCAACCCCGAGGTGGCCGCGAAACTGGCCGAGCACGGGCACGAGGACTTCACGGGGTACGTCGTGTGGACGTGCGAACGGGCGCTCGAGCGGGGCCTGTTGCCGCATACGAACCTCGGCGTGCTCGCCCGCGCTGACCTCGCGCGCCTGCGCGAGGTCACGGCCTCGCAGGGGCTGATGTTGGAGTCGGTGTCAGAGCGGCTGATGCAGACTGTCCACGCCGGCTCGCCGACGAAGCACCCGGCGCGGCGCCTGGAGACGATCGAAGTGGCGGGCGAGCTGAGGATTCCGTTCACGAGCGGCATCCTCGTCGGGATCGGCGAGACCGAGCAGGAGCGGATCGAATCCCTCGAAGCGCTCGCGGCCGCGCACGCCCAGCACGGCCACATACAGGAGGTGATCCTGCAGAATTTTGTTCCCCACCAGAGCTACTACGGTGAAGAGCCCGCCGAGATCGCCGATCAGGCCGCGCGCGAGTATTGGCGCACCGGGGTCGACGAGCACCCGACCCACGCGAGACCAGAACTGCCATTGCCCGACTGGGCCTGCGCGGTGAGCATCGAGGACATGAAGCGGTTGATCGCCGAGACTAGGCGGCTGATGCCCGACGTTGGGGTTCAGATCCCGCCGAACCTGGCTGACTGGTGGGGCGAGCTCGTGCGGGCCGGCGCGACCGATCTCGGGGGCCTGAGCGCCAACGGCGATCACATCTCCCCCGAGCACCCGTTCCCTTCACCGCATCAGGTGCGCAAGCAGCTGCAAGCGGACGGCGTGGCGCTGACCGAGCGGCTGTGTGTTTACCCGCAGTACATCGATCAGGATTGGGTTGCGCAGGGCGTGATGGACACGATCAAGCTGAAGTACTGGAGCTTCATCCCACGGCGGGGGTCCGGCCGCACCGACCCTCCGGCACCGATCAGGCCCGACCTGGTGGTGGGCGCGGTCGCGAAGGGCCGTGATGGGATCGCGCTCAGCCCCGACGAGCTGACGGCGCTGTTCGCGGAGACACGGGAGGAGGCGATCGAGGAGATCCGCGAGGCGGCGGACGAGCTGCGCGAGGAACTGGCGGGGGAGACGGTGACGTTCGTGGTGAACAGGAACATCAACGTGTCGAACGTCTGCGTCGTCGGCTGCGCGTTCTGCGGGTTCGGCCAGGGCAAGCGCTCGCCCGACGCCTACGAGCACGACCGCGAGGAGTTCGCGCGGCGCGTGAACGAGGCGATCGAGTACGGCGCGAGCGAGCTGTGCATCCAGTCGGGCATCCATCCGGATTGGCAGCTGGAGGATTACCTCGGCTGGCTGAGGTTCGCCAAGCAGACGGCGCACGCTGCGGGTACCGACCTACACCTGCACGCGTACAGCCCGATGGAGATCGCCCACATGTGCGATATCTCCGATCTACCGCCGTCAGAGGTCTTCGCCCAGCTGCGCGACGCCGGCCTCGGCTCGACGCCGGGGACGGCCGCGGAGGTGCTGCACGATGGCGTCAGAGAGCGGATCAGCCCAAACAAGCTCCCCGTCGCACGCTGGGTGGAGATCATCGAAGCGTCGCACCACGCTGGGCTCAGGTCGACCTCGACGGTGATGTTCGGCCACATCGAGGAGCCCTGGGAGCTGGCCGAGCACATGCGCGTGATCCGCGAGTTGCAGGAACGCACCGGTGGGATCACCGAGTTCGTGCCGCTGTCGTTCATTCCGTTCCAGACGCTGCTCGGCCGCACGCATGGGGTGGAGGAGATCTCGCGCGAGGAGAACCTCAAGCACACCGCGATCTTCCGCCTCGCCCTCGGCCGCACGATCGGAAGCCTGCAGGCGAGCTGGGTGAAGATGGGGATCGAGACGGCGACCGAGTCCCTGCGCTGGGGCGTGAACGATCTCGGAGGCACGCTGATGGAGGAGTCGATCAGTCGCCTGGCGGGCTCATACCACGGTACCCGCCTGGACCCCGACCAGCTCGTCGCCGCGGCGCACGAGGCGGGCCGTCCCGCGGCCGAGCGCACGACGCTATACGAGGTCCGGCGGCGTTATCCGCTGGGGGACGTGAGCAGGGTGTCCGCGGCCGCCTGACCCGTCCGGGTCACGCGCAAGTGCCGCCGCGGGATCAAGGAGACGGGCGTTCGATCAGGCGTTCGATCGTGTCGATCATCTGATGCTGGTAGTCGATTCCGGCCACCAGTGTCGCTTCTGCCCCACGCCACTCCTCCGCGCGCAGCTTCTGGGGTACGGCGCGTAGGCTCTGAAGGTATCCCTCGAGCTCGGCCAGCTTGGCGCGGTGCCAGTCGCCGCGGCCGGCGTAGACCGCCTGCGGGTCGGCGCCGGCGAAGACCTTCAGCATGCCCTCGTCGCGATACTGCGGCGGTCCCGCCCCGGGGGTGTCGGCCCAGGCACGCAATGCCTCGCGGCCGCTGTCGGTCAGCGCGTAGCGCTTGCGCCGGCGCCCGCCCGACTCCTGGCGTTGCGAGAGGTAGCCGGCCTGCGCCAGGCGCGCCGGCTCGTCGTAGAAGGTGGTGTGCGGCACCGGCCAGAAGTTTTCGATCGAGCGTTCCAGCGCCTGCTTGAGGTCATATGGAGTGGCCTCGCCGAGCATCTTCAGCAGGCTCATCACGGCATAGGAGGTTGTGGTGAGGCGGATCGGCTTGCTTTTCATAGTTCGTCCTGTATAGTTCGCCCCGAACTATAGAGTGTGCGCGCCACTCCCCCGATGGGCGTGACCGGAAGGAGCTGATTGAGATGGCCGATTCAGCACAGGCGGAGGGCATCATCGCTGCCGTTGCGGACCCCGTCGCGGCGAGTGCCGCCGAGACGCCAGGGCACGGCGCAGGCGCAAGCGACTACGACGCGGCGATCGTCGGCGCCAGCCTCGCCGGCTGCACCGCGGCGATCCTGCTCGCCAGGGCCGGCGCGCGCGTGGCGCTGATCGAGCAGCGGCCGGACGCCAATGCGTTCAAGCGGATCTGTACCCACTACATCCAATCATCCGCCGTGCCCACGCTGGAACGGCTCGGGCTGCTGGAGAGGATGATGGAGGCGGGCGCGCTGCGAGGGCGCGCGCGCTTGCGGACCCGCTGGGGCTGGATCGAACCGCCCGCCAGGAGCTCGGTTCCGATGGGGGTCAACCTGCGCCGCGAGCGCCTGGACCCGCTTATTCGCCAACTGGCGGCCGAGACCCCCGGAGTCGAGTTGATCCTCGGACACACCGTGCGTGAGCTCGTGCGCGAGGGAGGCTCGGTGTGCGGCGTGCAGGCGCGCGACCCCCAGGGTGAGACGCTGACGCTGCGCGCGCGCCTGATCGTCGGGGCCGACGGCCGCGACTCGCGCGTGGCCAAGCTAGCGGAGGTGCCCACGAGGACCAAGCGCCACGGGCGCTTCGCCTACGGCGGCTACTTCGAAGGACCCCGGCCGGTCACCTACCCCGACCCGGTGCTGTGGCTGCTCGATCCGGACATGGCCGCGGCGTTCCCCACCGACAGCGACCTGGTCTTCTACGCCGTGATGCCGAGCATGGAGCGCTTGCCGGACTTCCGCGCCGACCCCGAGGCGGCGCTGAAGGCACTGGTCTCCTCCGTGCCGGAGGCCCCCCCAATCCTCGCCTCGCGCCTGGTCGGAGAGGTCACGGGCAAGATCGACATGACCACCGTGACCCACACCCCCACGGCCCCCGGCCTCGCGCTCGCCGGTGACGCCGCGGGGGCGCTTGACCCGCTGTGGGGCATCGGCTGCGGCTTCGCCTTCCAGTCCGCCGAATGGCTCGCCGACAGCGTCGCCCCGGCGCTGGCCGGGGCCGAGTCCCTGGAGCAGGGTTTGGAGCGCTACCGCCGCCGTTACGCCCGCCGCCTGCGCGGCCACATCGCAATGATCACCGACTATTCCAGCGGCCGCAAGCTCAATCTCGGCGAGCGGACGCTGTTCTCCGCCGCTACGCGCGACGAGCGCCTGGCCCGGACCTTCGAGGCGTTCGGATCACGCAACATCGGGCCGGCGCGGATGTTGGTCTCGGGGATCCCGCGCGCGGCGTACGTAAACGCGCGTCACGCACTTTCTCGGCGCGCTTCCCAGCCGGTTCGCTCGGCGGAGTCGGAGAGCGCCTGAGATGCCGCGCGCCCGCAGGATCGCCGTCGACGGCCTGAGCTCACCCGTGATCGAAGCTGGTCCCCAGGATGCGACCGAGGCGGTCGTGTTCGTACATGGCAATCCTGGTTCCTCGACCGACTGGACCGCGCTCGTGGACGCGACTGGTGAGCTGGGGCGGGCTGTGGCGGTGGACATGCCGGGTTTCGGCAAAGCCGACAAGCCGCGAGACTTCGACTACCAAGTGTCCGGCTACGCTGATTTCTTGCAGGGCGCGCTGACGGAGCTCGGGGTCGAGCGGGTGCATCTCGTAATACACGACTTCGGCGGCCCGTTCGGCCTATTCTGGGGCCTCCAGCATCCGCAGGCGTGGGCGAGCGTCGTCCTGATCAACATTGGCATCATGCCGGGTTACGAATGGCACGCGATGGCACGGCGCTGGCGTACCCCCGTGCTCGGCGAGCTGACACAGGCCTGGATCCCACGCGCCGGTTGGCGGCGGGCGATGCAAAAGGCCAACCCGAAGGGACTGCCGGCGGAGTTCGTGGACAAGATGTACGACGACTACGACCACGCTACGCGCCGCACGGTGCTCAAGCTCTACCGGGCAACGCCGGACCCCGGCAGCACGGCAGTGGAGCTCGGCGCGGCGATGGCCGAGTTGCACAAGCCCGCGCTGGTCATATGGGGCGCCAAGGACCCTTTCGTCGGAGTTGAGTTCGCCGAGCGCCAGCGGGAGTTCTTCGAGGTGGAAGACGTGGCGATCCTGCAGGAGAGCGGACACTGGCCGTTCCAGGATGATCCTCAGCGCGTGGCGCAGACGGTACTTCCGTTTCTGCGCAAGCAGTTGGGCATCCGCTCGTTGGCCTGATCGGGCGCCGTCGCGCGGGAGCGACATCACCGGAACAGATCTTCCTCCAAGGGCCGCAGCAGCGCCACAGCGCCGGGCCCGTCTGCAGCGGTGATGAACCGCTGCAGGCCGTCGATCAGGACGACCGGCTCGCGCGAGTCCTTGGCGCGGGCGAGGTCGGCTGTGGCGGCCGCGGCGTCGGCGACGGCCAGCCAGGTGGCGCGCAGCTCCAGGCCGACGCTGTCCGTGCGTCCGCGCCAGTCATCCAGGGGTGTCATCCCCGCGCAGCCGATCGCCACGTCGCACTGCCCGTGGCGCCAGGCGCGCCCGAAGCTGTCGGTGATCAGCACCGCGGGGTGGGCCCCGGTCAGCTCGCGCAAGCGCTTGCGCAGAGCTCGGGCGGAGGCGTCGGGGTCACGGGGGAGCACGATCAGGGTCTCGGTCTCGTCTGTCCCGGTCCCGTCCGTCCCGGTCGTGCCCGCCTCGGTCTCGCTCACCCTGCCCGTGTTGGAGGCGTCGACCCCGGCGTTCGCGCAGACGAAGCCGTGGTGGGTACGGCTGATCAGCACGCCGTTCGCGGCGCGGAGGATCTCCGCGGACTGGTCGAGCACAACCTGTACCGCGCGCGCGTCCTTGTCCTGTTCGGCGGCCAGCGCCAGAGCGCGCTCACCGGGCGTCACTATGGACAGGTCGACCACGGCGCCCTCGGCCTTCGAGATGACCTTGTGCGCGATCACCACGATCTGCCCGTCGTGCAGGGGACGCACGGGTCGCTCGCGCTCCTCATCCAGTGCGTTCACGATCAGCACCGCGAGGTCGTCACCGGCGCGCACCTCGGGTAGGTCGCCGAGGGCACGCGCGGAGAGGCTCGCCACGATCTGCTTCCTCTCAGGCGGAGGTCGTGATGACGGACCGTGCCTTGGCCGCGGTCCGGTCGAGCACCGCTCGGGTGCGGGAGGTTCCGAGGCGCTCTGCGGAGAGTCGCGCGCGCAGTGCATCGAGGTCCTCGCCGGTGTCGATGTCCAACAGCAGCGACGCCGGCCGCTCGATGCGCCAAGAGATCTCAGCGGCAATTGCAAGTGCGCGATGGCGCTCACAGCTGCCAATCCCAAAGCTGGGGGTGATGGCGCCGGGGGGCGCGAGCAGCAGACCGTTGGTGCCGGTTCCGTGCCGGTCGGGAACGATCACGACCTCGGGCTCGCCGCTTGCTTGTGAGCTCAGCAGCGCTGCAAGCTCATTGGGATCGAGCGTCGGACAGTCACCAGGGACGCAGAGTGCACGCTCCATTCCCTCGGTGAGTGCATGCTCGACGCCGAGGTTCACGGCGGCGCTTTGACCGTATCGCGCGGTGTCGTCGATCACGATTGCTCCCTGTGCGTGCGCTACCTCGACCACTGACGGCTCACCGGTGACGACGATCGTGCGCTCGATCAACGTGGTTTCGCTGAGCGCCGCGAGCACATCGCCGACCATCGCGCGTGTCAGCTCCAGCCGCAGCGGATCAGCGACGCTCGCGCCCAGGCGCTGCTTGGCTTGGGCGAAGTGCTTGACGGGCAGGATCGCGGCGGTACGCATCGCAAGAGCGTATCCAGCCGTCTGCATTGCCTCGAAACCTCCGGGCGCTCGGGAGCGACGGGGCTGGCCCGCTAAGCCCGCCGGCTTACCAGCCGAGCAGCATCAGCCCCAGGGTCACCCCGGGGCCGATCGTCACCATCAGTCCGCGTTCGCCCGGCTGGGGCTCGCAGCGCGCGATCGTGTCCTTGAGCACGTACAGGATCGAGGGCGTGCCCACGTTGCCGTGCTCGGCCAGTGCGCTCCAGCTCGTGGCGAGGTCGTCCTCCGAGAGCCCGAGCGCACTCTGCACGTTCTCGACGATGCGCCTGCCGCCGGGATGGGCCATCCAGTGATCGATGTCCGAGCGCTCGAGTTGATTGCGGCGCAGAAACCCGGCGACGAGCGCTGGCAGGGCCGCCCCGCCGATGTCGGGAAGGTCCCGGGCGAGGTGCAGGTAGCTGTCCTCGGCGGCGAGGTCGAGGCGGACGGCGTCGAGCGTGCCCGCGACCTGATGGACCTGCGAGTCGAGGATGACCGGGCCGTCCGCGTCGGGGTCGCCGGAGAGCACAGCCGCGGCGCAGCCGTCGCCGAAGAGCGCCGAGCCCACCGTCTTGGTCCTCGGGTCATCGGGTGTGGCAGGCGTGAGGATGCCGCTCATGCTCTCGGCCGTCACGACCAGCGCCTGCTTGCCGGGCTGCTCGCGCATCGTCTGGATCGCCAGGCGCATGAGCGGCACGCCGCTCGCGCAGCCCACGCCGCTGATGTGGTACTTATCGGTCGCCGGATGCATCCCGTAGTGGTCGACCATGCGATGGGCGAGCGTGGGGCAGCCGAGCGAGTACAGGCTCGAGCTGACGACCGTGCCGATCTGGAGTGGGTCGAGCTCGAGCGCGTCGACAGCATGGATCGAGTGACGCAGCAGGTCCTGCTCGATCTGCTGGGCACGTCCTTGCAACGTTTTTCCCAGGAAGTCATCGCTGAGATCCAGGTTGCGGCGCTTGACCCCGCTGCGCGCGAAGATGCGCTCGGCGAACTCGTCCCCCTTCAGCCCCAGCCGCTCCAGGACCTGCTCCTGCGAGTAGGTGCTCTCGGAGTCGGAGACGGAGATCCCGGCGATCCGCGGGCCGGTGCGGCGAGACGGGGTAAGGTTACCCCGCAACTCTGCGGTCGAGCTCCGGTCGGCTAGCGTATTGGGCACGGTCAGGACTCCCTGGCTGTCGGGGTGGGCGTTGGAGTAAGTCGAGCTGGTGCGTCGGAGCTGCGATGCATGGCTTGGCCTGACCCATATAAACCATAAAGTCTAGCCTGACCCTAGCTGGAAAGCCCGCGAGGACCGGCAAAGGTGCGGCGTACTTATGGACTTTTTCACGAAGGAGCACGCGCATGAAGCTGATAGGAGCAGGCCTGCCCCGCACCGGCACGCTGACGCAGAAGGTAGCGCTGGAGCAGCTCGGCCTGGGGTCCTGCTTCCACTGGGTCGATGTGCTGGCCGACCTCGACAGCCAGGTCCCGCTGTGGAACCGCGCGCTCGACGGTGAGGCCGTGTGGGATGAGGTGTTCGCCGGCCGCGGCGCCACCGCGGACTGGCCCGGGGGCTACTTCTACCGCGAGCTGATGGACTTCTACCCCGACGCGAAGGTGCTTTTGAGTGTGCGCGAGCCCGAGTCGTGGGAGCGCAGCTTCCGCAGCACGATCGTCGACATGTGCTACGGCGAGTCGCTGATCCGCCTGCTCTCGAGCGCCCGCCGTGAGATCGACCCGCGCTGGCGCTCCTACCTGGAGCTGGTCCACCGCATGTTCTGGGGCGAGCAGGGCACGTTCGCCGCCGGCCACTCCCCCGCGGAGCTGATCGAGCAGGCCAAGGCCCACGACGAGGCGGTCAAGCGGACGGTCCCGGCCGAGCGGTTGCTCGTGTGGAAGGTCACCGACGGCTGGGAGCCGCTCTGCGAGTTCCTCGAGGTCGACGTCCCCGCCGAGCCGCTGCCGCACGTCAACGACCGCGACACGTTCCTCGAGCGCGTCACCTACGGCGCGATCGACGCGCTGCAGGCGTGGCGCGAGAGCCGGCCGCCCTCGGCCGCCTGAGGACGCCGGGCCAGGCGACCCGTTGGCGTCCGCGCGGGGTGCGTCGCCGACTATCCCGCGAGCGCCGTGGCGAAGTCGAGGACCTGCTCGGCCAAGCGCGCGCGGGCGGGCGCGTCGTCCATGCGCGTGTCGATCTGCAGCGCCGGCAGGCGGGCGACGTTCTCGTCCGCGACGATCCCGTCGAGCAGCTCGCCGTAGAAGTCGGCCACGCCGTCGGCGCTGCACTCCAGCGCGGCGAACGCCATGAACGCGGCCGTCGGCCCCTTCAGGACCTCGCCGCCGACGATCGGGCTGACGGCCACGACCGGCGCGGGCGCGGCGAGCAGCGCCTCGCGGATGCCGGGGACGGCGAGGATCGGGGCGATCGAGGCGAGCGGGTTGGAGGGCCCGATCACGATCGCGCGCGCGCCCGCGATCGCCGCGAGCACCTCCGTGCTGGGTGTCGCCTGCTCGGCGTCGCGGAACTCGAGGCCCTCGACGATGCCCTCGGCGCGCTGGCGGATCATGTACTCCTGGAAGGGTTGCCAGCCGGCGGGCGTGCGGATCCAGGTGCGCACGGGGTCATCGCTCATCGGCAGCACCCGCGCGCGCAGGCCGATCGCCCCGTTCAGGCGCGCGAGCGCCGCCGTCGGCCCCAGGCCGTCCTGCTCGCGCAGTCGCACCCGCTCCAGGCACCACGCGAGGTCGCGGTCACCGAGGTTGAACCACACCTCGTGGCCGAGCTCGCGCAGCGCGTCCATCACCGCGAAGGAGTCCTCGCGCAGCCCCCACCCGCGCGCGTCGATCAGGTCGGCCAGCCAGAAGGAGACGAGGTCCGGGTCGGGGGAGACGTGCGCGCCGTAGATCTCGATGTCGTCGCCGGTGTTCGCGATCACCGCGAGACGCGAGGGATCCTCGACGACGTCGAGCATGCCCCGCGCGAGCTTCGCGCCGCCGGTGCCGCCGGCGAGGACGACAATCTCGCCCCCGTCCTTGGATATGTCTGTGGACATCACTCCCAGGGTACGTCAGGCAGTCCCGCGAGGCGAATCCCCGCGTGAGCCTTGTAGCGGGAGTTGACCGCGATCAGCATCGCCGTCAGCGACTCGGTGATGCGCGCCATCTCGAGCTTTCCGCAGTCGACGCAGCGCAGGCCTGTGATCCGCTCGATCAGGAGCGCCGCGTCGCGCTTGTCCGCGCGGGAGTCGCCGCACAGGAGTACGTCCTGCTCGAGCGGGTGCTCGAGGTCGGCGAGCGAGGCGGCGCTGACCGTGTGCAGGGCCGAGACCACGCGCACGCCGTCAGGCGCCATCTCGGCGGCCTGCTGGGCGGCGGAGCCCTGCCACACGCCGAGCATCCGCGTCGCCTTGCCGCTGACGGCGGCGGCGAGCGGGACGGTCGCGTCGATCAGCAGCTGGCCGGGGGAGAGCGCGTCGCGCAGGTTGGCGAGCGTCTCGGACTGGTTGCGGAACGGCACGCTCAGGATCACGGTGTCCGCGGCGCGGACGGCGCCGGCGTTGTCAAGGCCCTCGAAGGAGCCGCCTGGCACGAGCGCCAGCGCGCGCTCGGCGGCTTCCTCGGCGCGGCTGGCGTCGCGCGAGCCGATCGCGATCGGCACCCCGGCGCGGGCGAGGCGCACGGCCAAGCCGAATCCGAGCGCGCCCGAGGCTCCGACGATGGCGACCGGATCGTTCGCGGCGGGGGACACGGCGGCTGAGTATAGGCTTCAACAATGATGAGGCTCGAGGGAAAGACCGCGCTTGTCACCGGCGGCGCATCGGGGATCGGCGCGGCGACCGCCCGCCGCCTCGCGGCCGAGGGCGCGCGGGTGGCGATCGGCGACGTCAACGAGTATGGCGCCAAGTCGATCGCCGGCGAGCTGGACGGGTTTGGGTGCGCGCTCGACGTGACCGACACCGGCTCGGTGGGCGCCGGGGTCGCGGCGATAAAGGACGCGCTCGGCGCGATCGACGTGCTTGTGAACAACGCCGGCACCGACCGCTTCTCGTTCTTCGTCAACTCCGACGAGAGCCTCTGGGACTTCGTGCTCGCCGTCAACCTCCGCGGTGTGCTCGCCGTCACGCACGCGGTCCTGCCGCAGATGCAGGAGCGCGGGACGGGCGCGATCGTGAACGTCGCCAGCGAGGCCGGCCGCGTCGGCTCGCAGGGCTCGGTCGTGTACTCGGCCGCGAAGGCCGGCGTGATCGGCTTCACGAAGGCGATCGCCCGCGAGTCGGCGCGCTACCGCGTGCGCTGCAACGCCGTCGCGCCGGGGCCGATCGAGACGCCGCTGTTCGACTCCGCGCCGCAGGTGCTGGGGGAGATCGGCGAGCGCCTGCAGCGGGGCATGGTCAACGCGACCGTGATGGGCCGCGCGGGCGAGCCCGAGGAGGTCGCCGCCGCGATCGCGTTCCTCGCGAGCGAGGACGCGTCCTACGTCACCGGGCAGACGCTGAACGTCAGCGGCGGCCTTTCGATGTGGTGAACTCTGCCGAGCAAAGTCAGTATCCGCGAGGTCGGTCCGCGCGACGGCTTTCAGAACGAGCCGGAGACGATCGCGACGGCTCAAAAGGTCGAGCTGATCGATGCGCTCGCGCGCACGGGCTGCAAACGGCTGGAGGTGACGAGCTTCGTGCGCGCCGACGTGATCCCGCAGCTCGCCGACGCGGCTGAGGTGCTGGCGCGGATCGATGTGCCCGAGGAGGTGGCGGTCAGCGTGCTCGTGCCGAACGAGCGCGGCCTGGATAACGCGCTCGAGTTGCTGGAAGCGAGTCGCGCGGACGGTGGCGGCAGGCAGGCGTTCGACGAGATCAACGTGTTTCTGTCCGCCTCGGAGACGCACAATCGCAAGAACGTCAACCGTTCGGTCGAGGAGTCGCTCGCCGGGCTCGAGATCGTATTGACGCGCGCGCGTCAGGCGGGCCTGCGCTGCGAGGGCGTGATCTCGACCTCGTTCGGCTGTCCCTACGAGGGCCACGTCTCGCCCGAGCGCGTGCTCGCGATCGCGCGACGCCTGCACGCGGCCGGCGCGCAGGAGATCGGCTTCGGCGATACGACGGGGATGGCCAACCCGCGCCAGGTCGGCGAGCTGTTCGCGTTGTGGCGCGACGACCTGCAGGAGGCGCAGCTGACCGCGCACTTCCACAACACGCGCGGGCAGGGGCTCGCGAACGTGCTCGCCGCGCTCGGGGCCGGGATCGACAGCTTCGAGTCGAGCTTCGGCGAGCTCGGCGGCTGCCCCGTGCCGGCGGGCGCGACCGGGAACATCGCAAGCGAGGACCTCGTCTCGATGCTCGAGGAGATGGGGATCGAGACCGGGATCGACCTACCCGCGCTGCTCGCCTGCACGCGGCGCGTACAGGAGATTCTGGGACGGCCGCTGGGCAGCCACACGCTGGTGGCCGGCCCGGTGGAGTGGAGAGCGGAAAACGGCCGTGTGGGGCGATAGGACAGCGATCCTCGCCCGAGCGGTGCCGTCAGACCGCACCTCTAGCATGAGGGCGATGAAGATTCCACAAGCAGTGTGGACGGTGGGGCATTCGAACCATGATCTCGAGACGCTTCTTACCCTGATGCGGCGCCACGAGATCGCGCATCTGATCGACGTGCGGTCTCATCCGTACTCGCGCTACGCACCACACTTCAACCGCGACGAGTTGCAGGCCTCGATCGAGGAGTGTGGCATTCGCTATACGTTCCTGGGCTCGGCGCTCGGCGGGCGTCCCCGTCGCGAGGATCAGTTCGACGCCGACGGTCATGCTCTGTACGACAGAATGGCCACGGAGCCTGCCTTCAGCGAGGCGATCGACGCGATTCTGCGCGGCGCGTCTGAGCGGCGCATCGCATTGCTGTGCAGCTGCGGGACGCCGCATGAGTGTCATCGCAGGCTCCTGGTGGGCAAGGTCCTGTGCGATCGGGGCGCGGAACTGCGCCACATCCTCCCGGACGGGGACGTGCTGAGCGAGCGCTCGGTGCAGCTGAGAGACGATCATGCACAGTACATGCTGTTCGGGCATGATGAACTGCCGTGGAGATCTATACGATCGGTTTCACCCAGACGACGGCTGAGCGCTTCTTCGCTCGGCTAGCGGACGTCCGTGTCGAGCGTCTGCTCGATGTGCGGCTCAACAACACCTCCCAGCTCGCCGGCTTCGCCAAGGCGCAGGATCTTCCCTACTTCGCCAGCCGGCTCCTGGGTGCGACTTACGAGCACGAGCCGTTGCTCGCGCCCACCCAGGACATCCTCGACGCATACAAGAAGCGCAAAGGCGACTGGGTTGCGTATGAGCGGGAGTTCCAGACACTGATGGAGAGCCGTCGCATCCACGAGGTGCTGTCACCTGCCTCGTTTGAGCAGCGCACGGCGCTGCTGTGTAGCGAGGCCATGGCAGAGAACTGCCACCGGCGACTGGTGTGCGAGTACCTTGCCAGCCGTTGGCCTGACGTTCGCGCTGTGCATCTCTAAGCGATGAAGATCGTCATAAACCACGCCACCCGGATGGAAGCTCCGCGCGTCTGCATTGCGGGTATCGATCTGTCGACGCTCGAACACATTCGCCCGACGACACCTCCAAGAGATCCGATCACTCGCGAGCTGCTGCGCGAAGAGGGTGGCCCGTTCGGGATGGGAGCTTTGGTGGACATCGGCGCGCTCACGCCCGATCCGTCCCCACCGGAGACTGAGGATTACCTCTTCAACATCGATCAAGCCCGATTCAAGGAGGATCTAAGCGGTGAGGACTTTCTGGAGCTGCTGACTGATGTGCGCGCGGCCGATCTTGGAAGCGCATTCGGTCCCGAGCTTGAGCGGGCCGGCCGGACGTACGCCGTGGAGCCCGGCCACGGCGCCAGCTCGCTGGCCGTGCTGCGCGCCGAGAACCGCCCAGTCCTCAAGATCAATGGGTACGGCGAGCTCCGGCTCTGGTACAACGACGCCGAACCGCCGGCATACCTCTCGGTCAAAGACGTTAGGTTCTTCGAGGACGACCACAAAACGATCAAGACGAGAGCGGTCGACGACGTCAGCCGACGCCTACGCCGAGGTGTCGATGCCTTCCTGATGCTTGGTCTCACGCACCCTTGGTCGAAGCCCGGCGAGACTCACAAGCGACACTGGCTGCAGCTCAACGGCCTATGTCTTGCCGATCGTGCGGTAGGCGACGTGCCGTAGGCCCGGGCGGGCGCGCTGCGCACGTGCCTCACCCCGTCGCGACCGTCTCGGTCTCGGCGGCTGCCTGCGCCGTCTGCGCCGCCTCGCGTGCGCTTTCCCGCATCGCCGCAACGCAGTACTCCTGAACCGCGACCTCCAGCTCCAGCGTCGTCGCGAGCGCCGGGCGCGCGGAGGCGTCGATCACACGCTTCGCGCGGCCGACGGCGACGGGGGAGTTCGCGAGCAGCTCGTCGAGGAGAGCCTGCGTGGCCGCCTCGAGCTCCGCGGCGGGCACGACGCGGTTGAGCAGGCCGATGCGGTGCGCCTCGGCGGCGTCGACCGTGGCGGCGGTCATGATCAGCTCCTTCGCGCGGCCGAGCCCGACGACCGCGGGCAGGCGCGAGGATCCGCCGACGTCGGGGATGATCCCGAACTTGACCTCGGGCAGGCCGAGCTGGGCATCGTCTGAGGCGATCCGCAGGTCGCAGCCGAGCGCGACCTCGAGCGCGCCGCCGAAGCACGCGCGGTGGATCTGGCAGACGACCGGCTTGGGCATCGCTTCGCAGAGGTTCGCGCAGTCGAGGAACACATTGCGAAACGGCCGCAGAACGCTCGGGTCGCCGGCGAAGGAGGCCAGCTCGCCGAGGTCGACGCCCGCCGAGAAAACGGCGCCTTCGCCGCGCAGCACGACGCAGTGCACGGCGGCGTCGTTCGTGGCCTCGCGCAGGGCCTCCCGGAGCTCCAAGAGCAGCGCCTGGCTCATCGCGTTGCGCTTCTCGGGCCGGTTGAGCACGACGTGGCGAACGGCGCCGCGGTCTTCGGTGGTGACGAGGCTCATCTGGGATGTCCTTTCAGTCGCATGCCTGGGCTCAACTCAAATCCAGCACAGTCGTCGGCGCCTGGATCTCCTCGTCGTGGCCCTCGCGCGGGACGATCGCGGTGCCGACGGCGAAGAACTCGATCGTGTGGCTGCCCCAGCCGTGGGACTTCTCCTGCAGGTCCACGCCGACGATCCCCTCGGCGCCGATTTCCTGGGCCTCGGACTGCATCCGCTCCATCGCCAGCTCGCGCGCGTCATACAAAGCCTGGGTGAAGTTCGAGAGCTCGACGTTGCGCCCCGTCTGGGCCATCGACTGGAGCATCCCGCGGTGGGCGACGTGATAGACGCAGCTGCCCATCACCATCCCCACCGGGCGGTGCCCGGTGCTCAGGAGCGTCCAGAAGTCCTGGCCCGACAAATCACTGGTGAACGGACGGCCCGAGGGCGCGCGGTGCAGCACGCCGTCGCGGTGCTTGACGGCGGTCCCGATCGCGATGAACTCGGCCATGTCCTGGCCCCACTCGTAGCGGCCGATGTCCAGGCGCACGCCGACGACGCCGTCGGCGCCGAGCTGGTCGGCCTCCTCCTCCATGCGCGTCATCGCGAGCTGGCGCGCGCCGTACATCGCTTCGGAGAGGACGGTCATCTCCTGGCTTTTCTTCCAGCCCGACAGCTGGATGCCGATGTGGTAGATCGAGCTGCCGACGACCAGGCCCATCGGCTCGAAGCCGGCCTGCTTGACGAGCAGAAACTCGTTGACCGACAAATCTGATGTGAACAGGCCCGCCTTGTTCTGCTGCAGGCGGGCGCGGCCCGCCTCGGGCACTCCCTCCAGAGAGGATGGGTCGTATGCGGTCTCGCGCTCCTCGGTCATGTGGTGCTCCTTGTCGGGTGATACAGCTGGAATGAAGAGTTCGTTCGGGTCATGGCGAATCTGGCGGTCGTCTCAGGCGAACAGGTCGACGACGGGTTCGGGGGCTTGGACGTCGGCATCGGCGTGCTGGCGGATCGCGGTGCCGACCGCGTTGAAGGTGATCATCATCCCGCGCAGCTCGCGAGCGCCGAACCCGCCGACGGCGCTGCCCATGCCGGCGCCCAGTGTGCGTGGCTGCATCGTGTGTCCGATCCTCACGCCGACGACGCCGGAGGAGCCGAGCGCGGAGGCTTGGCGTGTGATCTGGCCCATCGTCCGCTCGCGCGCGCTGTACAGGGCCTGGGTGAATTCGCTCAGCTCATACGGCTGCATCGACCCCATCGCGCCCGGTCCCGCGCCGAGCATCCCGCTGTAGGCGTAGCTCGCGAAGAACACCGAGCTCCAGGCGACGATCCCGGCCGGCTCGATCCCGGCGCGCAGCAGCAGCGCGTAGTCCGCGACCGACAGCTCGGTCATCACAGGCTGCTCGTTGCGGGCGTCCTTGCGCCGCACGGCGGTGCCGAGCACCATGTGCTCGAGCGCGAGCTGACCGCCGCCCGCGCCGGAGCCCAGTTCGGATTCGCCCGCGCGCGTTTCCACGCCGACGACGGCATCGGCGCCGATCTGACGCGCCTCCTCGGCGAGCCGGCCGAGTGCTCGTCCGCGAACCTCGTTCAGTGCCTCGGACAGCGAGTCGAGCTCGACCAGCGCGCTGCCGCCGAAGCTCGTCGCTCCCCACGCGCCTTGGTAGCCCATCTGGTAGATCGAGCTGCCCATCACCTGCGAGAGCGGTTCGAGCCCGAGCTGGTGGCAGAGCGCGAAGCCGTTCACGGACAGGTCGGACGTGAACGACCCGACGCGCTCGCCGTCCTCGCCCCGTGTCCCGCGCAGCTCGCTCAGGCGTCGCTCGGCCGAGAGGGGAATGCCGCCCGCCTCGATCCGCGCAAGCGATTCTTCCTGCTCGCGCTCTTGGGCGGCGTCCTCGTCCGGTTCGCTCATCTCACCCTGCCCGTTTTTCCAACGGCCCCGGTTCGCACATCTCAGCGCACGAGCCCTTCCAGCGCCGTGCGCGCCTCGGCGCTGCGCTGCGCCTCGGACTGCAGCTCGGCGGTGAGCGCCGCGATCCACTCGTCGGGGTCCAGCGGCTCGCGCTTGATTGCGATGCCCCCGGATTTGCGCTCGCGGAAGCCCTCGACGTGATCACCGTCGATCTCCAACTGATAGCGGGTCCCACTGCCAGAGCCGAGATCGACCTGGATCTGGCGCACGTGCTTCTCGCCGCGGCCGAGCAGGCCGCCGCCGCGGCGCTCCACATGAGTGCGGCCGGGCAGCGAGGACTCGAGCTTCGCGGCCAGCACCTCGACCGAGATGCGCAGGTCGGTGCCGTCGGCGCGCAGGCCCGCCGCAGAGAGGTCGAAGGTGTCGTCGACGCTGCTCACCTGACGGAGGCTACCGCGCATGCCCGTGACGGGACGCGCGTGGGATAGGCTCCGGCTCGACCAACTGGCGGGCTAGCCGGCGACACGGATCGTCCTACGGTGGCTGTGCGCGGCGGCTTCCCAACCAAACATCAACCGCAGAGGGAACGATGGCTATCGAAAAAGTGGGCGTGCTCGGAGCAGGCTTGATGGGCCACGGCATCGCGCAGGTGGCGGCGCAGGCCGGCTACGAGGTCGTGCTGCGCGAGCTCGACGACGCGACCCTGCAGAAGGGCATCGGCAAGATCGAGAAGCAGCTCGCGCGCGCGGTCGAGAAGGGCAAGTCCTCGCAAGAGGACTCGGGCGCGGTGCGCGGGCGCATCCACGAGACCACCGACTACAAGGACCTCGCCGACTGCGATCTGGTGATCGAGGCGATCACCGAGAGCCTACCGCTGAAGCTCGAGATGTGGCGCGAGCTCGACGGGATCGTCAAGGCGGACGCGGTGTTCGCGACAAACACCTCCTCGCTGTCGGTGATCGACCAGGCCGCCGCCACGAGCCGGCCCGAGCAGTTCGTCGGCCTGCACTACTTCAACCCGGCGCAGGTGATGAAGCTCGTCGAGGTCGTGCGCTGCGTGACCACTACCGACGCGGCCTTCGATATCGCCCTCGAGTTCGCGAAGTCCGAGGGTAAGCTCGCGATCGGAACCAAGGACCGCGCGGGCTTCATCGTCAACCGGCTGCTCGTGCCGTACATGCTCGACGCGATGCGCGGCTACGAAGAGGGGATCGGCTCGGTCGGCGAGATCGACGAGGCGATGAAGGCCGGCGCCGGGCACCCGATGGGGCCGCTCACGCTCGCGGACTTCGTCGGGCTGGACACCCTCGGCTCGATCTGCGACGTGCTGTTCGACGAGTTCCGCGAGCGCCGCTTCGCCCAGCCACCGATGCTGCGCAAGATGCTCGCCGCCGGCTGGTTCGGGCGCAAGTCCGGGATCGGCTTCTACGACTACTCCGGCGACGCCCCGGCCGAGAACCCGGGGATCTGAGCGTCACGATTCGAGACCGGGACCGAGGGGCGGCGCGAGATGACTGATCTCTCAGAGGCGAGGACGCGCGCGCTCGCGGGCGGCCCCGAGCGCCACCGCGAGAAGGCGCGCGAGCAGGGCAAGCTGCCCGTGCGCGAGCGGGTGGCGCTACTGCTCGACGAGGGCTCCTTCGCCGAGGAGGCGCTGCTCGCCAACTGGGACGGCGAGGGCCTCGGCGCGGATGGGGTCGTGACGGGTGTCGGGACGATCGACGGGCGACCGGCGGCGCTGATGGCGAACGACCCGACGGTCAAGGCCGGCTCGTGGGGGCCGAAGACGGTCGAGAAGATCCTCCGCATCCAGGAGCGCGCGCTGAGCCTGCGGATCCCGATGGTCTATCTCGTCGACTCGGCCGGGGCGCGGATCACCGAGCAGGTGCAGATGTTCCCGGGCCGCCGCGGCGCGGGCAGGATCTTCCACAACCAGGTCAAGCTCTCGGGGTTGGTGCCGCAGGTATGCGTGCTGTTCGGCCCGAGCGCCGCCGGTGGGGCCTACATCCCGGCGTTCTGCGACATCGTGATCATGCGCGAGGGCAACGCCTCGATGTATCTGGGCTCGCCGCGGATGGCGGAGATGGTGATCGGCGAGAAGGTCAGCCTCGAGGAGATGGGCGGCGCGCGCATGCACACGGGCGTCTCCGGTTGCGGGCACCAGCTCGTGAAGAGCGACGAGGACGGGATCGCAGCTTGCCAAGCGGTATTTGGGGTACATGCCGACCAATTGGCAGGAGGTCCCGCCACGTGCGCCGGCACTGGCCCCCGGGACGGTTGACGATCCCGCGAGTAAGGGCGATGACATAGCGAGGTCGATCGCCGAGCTTGATCCCCGCGGACGAGAACAAGCCGTTCGACATCAAGGCGCTGATCGACGACGCTCGTCGACGAGGATTCGTTGCTGGAGATCCACCCGCGCTGGGCGAAGGAGCTCGTCGTCGGCTACGCGCGCATCGACGGGCGGGCGCTCGGGATCGTCGCGAACCAGCCCAAGCACAAGGGCGGCGTGCTGTTCGGCGACTCGGCCGACAAGGCCGCGCGCTTCATCCAGACTTGCAACGCGTTCAACATCCCGCTTGCTGTTCCTGGCCGACGTGCCGGGCTTCATGATCGGCACGCAGGTCGAGCGCGAAGGCATCATCCGCCACGGCGCGAAGATGATCAGCGCGGTCAGCGAAGCGACCGTGCCGAAGATCTCCGTGATCGTGCGCAAGGCCTACGGAGCGGGGTTGTACGCGATGGCCGGCCCCGCCTTCGATCCCGACTGCTGCCTGGCGCTGGGAAGCGCCTCGATCGCCGTGATGGGCCCACAGGCCGCGATCAACGCCGTGTTCTACAACCAGCTGCAGGCGATCGATGACGAGGCCGAGCGCGCGGCGAAGACGGAGGAGCTGCGCAGGGAGTACGGGGAGGACATCGACATCCTGCACTTGGCCTCAGAGCTGGTGATCGACGCCGTGATCGAGCCCGAGAACCTGCGCGAGGATCTGATCCGCCGCTTCGCGCACGCGCGGTCAAGCAGCGCGACTGGCCGGCGAAGCGCAACCCGATCACACCTGTCTAGTTGTCCATGCCTGCCTTTGGCGGGCACCCGCGGCGCGTATTCCACATTAGGAGGTCGTCGGGTACTCCGGAGCCGGTGGGGGAGACGGCGGCGTGGGGGCGCCCGCGGCGCGCGTCTGCTCATCCTGGAAGGGAGGATAGGTCTCGGTCAAGAGGTAGAGGTAGGAGTCCGAACGCGCGGTGTATGAGTTGGCCAGCACCATCAGGTCGAACAGGCCGCGTGGCATCTTGCCGGTGAAGAGGATCACGAACCAGGCGGCAAAGGCGCCGACCTCGAGCAGCAGGCCCATGACGTAGCGCAGGATCAGGATCGGGATCGCAAGGATGATGCGGAACAGTGTCTTCAGGCGGTCGTAGTGCTCGAGCGGCTCGAACTCCATCCGCACGGGGTAGGCGCGATCGTCGGCGCCCCCGAACGGCGGGTAGGGATCGCTGAGCAGGTACGTGTAGGCGAGCGTGCGCGTGGCGAAGCGGGTGAACCCGGCGACGAAGTCGTACAGGCCCCGCGGGTAGCGCCCGGTGATCACGATCGCGAACCAGGCGACGACGATCGCCAGCTCGGCGACGATGCCGTACACGAGCAGCCAGATCACGAGCGGAATCGCCAGGATCAACCTGAAGAAGGCTGTCAGCCGGTTGCGCCGCTCGACGTAGTCGGCCTCGAAGGTGACGGGATAGGACGACATGAGCTTCCCCCTTGATCGGTGTTGTACGTCACGGCAGCC
Organism: uncultured Solirubrobacterales bacterium; assembly: GCA_963813745.1. GTDB lineage: Bacteria > Actinomycetota > Thermoleophilia > Solirubrobacterales > Solirubrobacteraceae > Palsa-744. Next base: position 30,465 of record CAWEZW010000001.1, on the reverse strand, counting down.
TGGGCGAATCTGCTCCTCGTGGCTCATCCTAATGGGCGCCGGGACGGATCTGTCGATTTCTGGATTCCACGCGGCCGCGTCGCCGTGCCCGGTCGCCGACCCCGAGCGGATCGTCTAGATTCCGGGAATGGACGCAACCGACCTCGCCTACGCAGGGATCGCCAGACAGGCGGAGCTGATCGCCGCCGGTGAGCTGAGCTCCCATGAGCTGGTGGACATCTATCTGGAGCGGATTGAGCGTTTGGATAGGAAAATAAACGCTTTCCGGGTGGTGTTCGACGAGCGCGCGCGGATGGAGGCCGACCAGGCCGATGCCAGGCGCGGAGCGGGGGACAGCAATCGCCCGCTGCTGGGCGTGCCGATCGCGGTCAAGGACGAATTCGACGTCGCCGGGGAGGTGAGCACGTTCGGCACGAACGCCTACGGCGAGCCCGCGCAGGCGGACTCGGAGATCGTCAGACGCGCGCGTGCGGCGGGCGCGATCGTGATCGGCAAGACGCACATGCCCGAGCTGGGCGCGTTTCCCTGGACGGAGTCGCCGACGTGGGGAGTGACGCGCAACCCGTGGGAGTTGGCATACAGCCCCGGCGGCTCCAGCGGCGGCAGCGCCGCGGCGATCGCCGCCGGCCTGGTCGGCGCCGCGTTCGCGGGCGACGGCGGGGGCTCGATTCGCTTTCCGTCGGCCTACTGCGGCCTGTTCGGCCTGAAGACCCAGCGCGGCAGGGTGCCGCTGGCGCCGCACCTGGGCGCGTGGCACGGCCTCGTCGTCAACGGCGTGCTCGCGCGCAGCGTGCGCGACACGGCCTTCTTCTACGACGCGATCGCCGACGGCCCGGCGGATCCGGACGCGGACGCGGTCCCGCCGAGCTCGTTCATGGACGCGCTCGGGCGGGCCAGGCCCCTGAAGATCGCGCTCTCGACGAAGCTGCCGCCGTCGCCGCTGACGAAGCTGCATCCCGAGAACAGGCGGGCGCTCGACGAGACCGTGGCGCTGCTGAGGGACCTCGGTCATGAGGTCGAACGAGTGCGAGCTCGACCACGGCCCGCTCGCGCCCTCGGCCGAGTTCACGGCGATCTACCTGCGCAGCATCGACGAGGAGGCCGCGACGTTCCCCCACCCGGAGCGGTTGGAACGGCGGATCCGCGGCCTCGCGCGCCTCGGGGGCATGCTCCCGGCGGGCGCGGTCGACTGGGCGCTCGGGCGCAGGGCTGCGTACACAGCGCGGATGAACGCGCCGCTGGCCGACCACGACGTGCTGCTGACGCCGCTGACCCCGGGCCGCCCGCCGAGGATCGGCGCGAACGAGGGTAAGGGCTGGCTGGCGACGACGCCGGCGGCGTCGGCGATGGTCGCCCACGCGGCCTGCTGGAACTACACCGGCCAGCCCGCCTGCTCGGTACCGGCGGGCTTCGACGCCGACGGCCTGCCGCGCGCGGTGCAGTTCGTCGCGAAGCCGAACGACGAGGCGACGCTCGTCGCGCTCGCCGCGCAGCTCGAGGCCGAGCGCCCGTGGACGCAGAACCGCCCGCCCGCCTTCTCGTGAGCGCAGACGGAGACGGCGAGCGCCGGGTGGAGAGGGTCTCGTGAACACAGACGGCGAGGAGCGCCGGGTGGGGGAGACGCAAACAGAGCTGCTGGAGCTGGCCGTCGAGGCCGCGCGGATGGCGGGCGGACTCTTGCTGGAGCGCGTGCGCGCGGGAGACGAGCGGAGCGTGACCAGCAAGAGCACGCCGACCGACCTTGTCAGCGAGGCCGATCTGGCGTCCGAGCGCGCGATCAAGCAGTTGCTCGCCGAGCGGCGGCCGCAGGATGGCTTCGTCGGGGAGGAGGGCGGCTCGGAAGAGGGCACGAGCGGCCTCGAGCTGGGTCGTCGACCCGCTCGACGGGACCGTGAACTTCCTGTTCGGGATCCCGCAGTGGTGCGTGAGCGTCGCGGTGCGCGACCGGGCGGGGAGCACGCTCGCGGGCGCGGTGTACGACCCGAACCGCGAGGAGCTGTTCACGGCGACGCGCGACGGGACGGCGTGGCTGAGCGGGGGAGGAGCGGTCGATCGCGATTCGGGCGCGCCGCGGCGGGGGCCGCGGGATCGGTCTCGCGTGCGGGAGAGTGCGAGGAGGACGCGATCGAGCTACGCGGCACACGGCGGGCGGAGCTCGCGACGGCGATGGTTGCGACCGGCCTGGCATACGACGCGCGCGTGCGGGCGGCGCAGGCGAGGGTGCTCGCGCGCGCGATCCCCCGCGTGCGCGACATCCGCCGCTTGGGCAGCGCCGCGCTGGATCTGTGCTGGACGGCCGCGGGCCGCTTCGACGCCTACTTCGAGCGCACGGTCAAGCCCTGGGACATCGCCGCCGGGCGCGCTGATCTGCGAACGCGCCGGCCTGAGCGTGCTGGACCTGCCGGAGCACGAGGACCTGCCCTACGGGATCCTCGTCGCCCCGCCGGCGATCGCCGAGCCGCTGCTGGAGCTGGTCGGAGGCCCGGCGTAGGCGAGTGGATCCCCAGATGGTTGCACCCGGGGATCGATGCGGCGGGTGGGAGTCGAACCCACACGCCCTTGCGGACAGAGGCTTTTGAGGCCTCCGCGTCTACCGTTCCGCCACCGCCGCATAAGGGTTCGCGAACCCTCTGCGTAGGAGGATATCCGGGGCGTATCCCGGGCCGGGACCGGCCGCTCAGGCCGGGAAGGCGGAGCGTCGGGTAGTCGCCCGCGCGCCGCCGCCCGCGCCGGCCGCCGGGTCGCGCCGCTCGACCTCGACGTTCCAGCCCTGTTTGAAGCCGCGCATCGCGAACACGACGAGCAGGATCTGCACGGGGACGATCAGCAGCGTGATCACCCCGAGCAGCCCGGAGTTCAGGGCGGCCTGCGAGAAGCCGGCATGGTTGCGGTCGAACCAGCTGGGCGCGGCGACGAGCGCGAAGATCGCGAGCAGCACGGCGAGCCCCGCGCCGAGCGGCAGCACGCCCCGGCTCCAGCGGCTCGCGTAGTAGGCCATCAGCAGGTAGACGACGATGAAGCCGAGCTGGATCGGCAGCGCGCCCTCCAGCAGGCTCCAGCCGCCGATCGTGTTGATCAGCAGCAGCACGACGGTGATCAGCAGCAGCACGACCACGACCACGCGCGTGGACTGCACGACCGGCTTGTCGCGGTTGGGGTGGGTGACGATCACGCCGCGCGCGCGGCGATCGGCTTCCTCGCGGCTACGAAGGGCAGAGGACATCGTGGGAAACCATACAATCTGAAGCGGTCCCCGTGTGCGCCGACGGCGCAGCACGGGCCGAGCGGGCGTGGTGGAATTGGTAGACACGCTGGCCTTAGGAGCCAGTGGGCGCAAGCCCTTGGGGGTTCGAGTCCCTTCGCCCGCATCTTCGCCCGCACGGCTCGCGCCTCTGTGGCTTGGGTTGCGTTTGACCCTACGGGTTGGGCGCGATCGTCTGGCGCTGGACGTACCAGGCGGCCTGGACGGGGTTGAGGAAGTGCGGCGGCTCCTCGACTTGCAGGCGGTTGTCGTAGTTGGCGTTGTAGGGATAGCCGTGGATGATCGTGCTGCCCGAGAACTCGCCCGTGAACCCGTTGGTGTAGAGCCCCGCGACCGCGCCGTAGACATTCAGGTTATTGAGGTTAGCGGCGCCGCAGGTGAAGTTGTCGACGATGACCGCGTGTTTTACGGCCAGCATCGCGGCATAGATCGTTGGTTCTTTCAGGTCTTTCGCTTCATTGTTGGGAGCGTCGCATTCGGCGGCTTCGTCGGTGTATTCGCACTCCCTTACAGTGGAGTTGAAGATCTCGATTTTTTTCTGACCATTTTCATTGCATTTTTCATCGAGCCACTTGCCGCTGTTTTTCTTAAGTTTTTCTGTCTTACCTTCAGAGTAGTTCGTTCCGCCTTTACACACCACATATGACGATGCGCACCCTACTACGAGTCCTTCCGCGCTTTTCAGTTTTTCAATTTTTTGTAGGGGTTCGAGTTTTTCGTTGAGCACGACCACTTCATATTCGGGGCCCGATTCTTTGACTTCGATGCGCAGTTCTTTACCAAGTTTGGGACTTTTCGCTTCGATCTTGACGACTTCTTTGTGGCCCAGCGAACCCGCGGCGAGCGCCTTCAGTTTTTCGGCTTTGCCTTCGGCATACTTCGCGCCTTCTCCGTAGATGACGTACGGCGAAGTCAACGTCAAAAGCTGTTTTGCTTCTTTGAGCAACCCCGTGGTTTCCAGTTTTTCGGATTTCCCATTGAGCACCAGCACTTCGAATTCGCCGCCCGATTCCTTGACTTCGATTTTAAGTTCGCTGGCGAGCGCGCCTTGCGCTTCTACCCTGATGGTTTCTTTGTGCAGCGCCCCTTCTAGTTCGCTGCGGATGGTGCCAAATTCCGGGGCTTTTCCTTCATACGCTTCCACCACGGGGTGATAGACACGCACAAAGTTGTTGGCGATCAGGCCCAGCAGGGCGTTGGTCGTGGGCGCGCCTTCGCCGTTGACCGGCGTGGTGAGGTTGCCGTTGATGATGACGTCGTTTTCGGCGGCGATCGTCAGCGACTTCTTGTATTCGCCATGCACGTACACGTTGCCGCAGGTGGTATCGGATGCGGCGGCCACTTCGTTGGGATAGTACTTGGGCTTGGGGCCGTATGGGGTAAACGCTTCCGCACAGCCACCGGTGACATAGATGATCCCATTGGGCGGATATTCGACGCCATGTGTTGGGGTTATTTCAACTTCGCCTTTACTGTTGAGTGCATACTTGTTGACGGTCATCGTGTTGCCTTCGAGCACGAATTCCGTCTTGCCCGCATAGAGGTAGGCCGATTCGACGAGGTGTTTCAATTCTTCGTCGCCGGGCGGCGGTTCGATCGACAGTGCTTCCTTCGGCAGGATGTGTTTGCCCTTGAATGTGGGCGTCGCCGCCGCGCCGCATGGCGCCTCGTTGGAGAAGCCTTCGCCTTCCGGATTGCCCCCGTTGCCGAATTCGATACGATCGTTTTCGTTGCGGCCGAACGTGGGCGAGCCGCAGACTCCGCCATGGTCCGCGGTGTGAAGAGGCCCATTGACAGATTCCCCGCTGATGAAGAAGTTGTTGAGGCAGCGTTCGGGATATTTGACTCCTGAAATTTCTAGTCTTCCTTGGGGGGGCCGTTTTGGATAGAATTCGCCGCATTCGGTGAAGTAGTTCGGAAGCGAGGTGGGATAGGGGGGGTTGGAGGTGGGAGGCGGGCCGTAGATCGCCGGGTCGCCGGTTTCGTACTTCGTGTACCACACGTAGCTGACGAAGTTGGCGTTCCTGAACGTCGCCACGATTGTGCTTTCCGAGCCGGAGGAGTAGCCGGTCGACTCGATCCGGAAGGTTCCCGTCGCCGAGCCTTGCTCTTCAACCATCGTTTCGACGAGGTGGTTGGGGTCGCATTCGTGGTCTTTCGGGAATGGGTCACTTTCCGCCGGCAGCAGCTGGATCGCGTACTGCTCGTTCGTGGCTTCCCCTTCTTTGGCGGGGGGGACGGTTGCGCGGTTGGTGGTGGAGCCGACCTGGTTCAGCGCCGGGTTGGCCGGTTTGGGTTTGGTGCAGTAGCTCAGGTAGTTGCCGTCCTGGGTGAGGTGGTACTCGTAGTCCTCGATTCCTGCCTCGGCTGCGTAGTAGGCCTTCTTCTGAGCCCGATCGGTGTTCGTCAGGTGGACTTCGCCGTTGGCCGCCGTGAACGCCGCGACCAGCAGCAGCGAGGTGATCAGCAGCACGGTGAGCACGAGGATCAGCGTGAAGCCCTCCTGCCGATGCAGGATTGCGGGGCGGCGCGGGGATTGGGGGGTGAGCTTCATCAGATTTCGGCGCAGGGCTGGTTGGTGTTGCCGGCTTCTTCGGAGGCCGGGGTGAAGCGCAGGACCGCCGAGTCTTCCAGCGCGACCGGCTGACCGCCCTTGGCGATGATGCTTTCCTGAGTTTCGGGCGTCAGCGTGAAGCCGACGTTCACCTTGGCGACTTTTTCGGCATCGGTTGTTTTTACTTTACCTTCAGTTTTTACAGTTTCCATTTCCCCGTTTGTCATGGGCGTGGGGTCGATTTCACCGAGCTTGGCTTCGCCGAGTTTGATCTTGGCGTCGGTCGAGTTGTAGTAGCGGAAGTACTGAAAGATCGGGGCTTCTTTTCCTTCCTTCGTCGTCTCGACGATGCCGGTGAGGAGCAGCTTGGTTGTCGGCGTTTCCGCTTCGTTGAAGTTGTATTCGCCGTTGCTCGAATTGATTCCCGTACTCTTCCAGGTCTTTTCGGTGAGCGTACCTGCCACTTTGCCGCTGGGAGGCGTGTACAGGAGTTCATGCTTCTTGACCGTGGCAAATGACGATGTAGGTTCGTTGCTCGAGTTCAGAGAGCTCGTTTCGCTGATGAATTTGATCTTTGTTTCGGAGCTGCCTAGCTGAATTGGGTTGACGTTGACCGAGACGCATGCCGAATGTAGCTGCAGCATGATCTTCTCCAGCGCGACGCGTCCCGTCTGGTTGACGTGCGCCCGGGAAGTGATGCGCGAGACGTCGTCGGTGGTGAATTGGAGGATCGAGAACGCCGCGAGGCTGACGACCAGCGCCATCAGCATCGCGACCAGCAGCTCGATCAGCGTGACGCCATGCTCATCGAAGAGGCGAGGTGGCTGGGTTCCCAAGACGCTCATCAGCAGGTGCCCGCGGTTACTTTGCTCGGAGTTGTCCCGGTGCCTTCGATGCCGAGATAGACGATTCCGTATTTGGTGGAACCAACGGGTTCAACGCCGCCGTTGTTCGGCGGCGTGAGCACGGAGGCGACGGTTGGGCCGTTGACGCTGTTGTTTTCGAATTTGCTGCTTTCCCAATGGTTGCCGCCGCTGCCGACGCAGATCGTGTACTTGCCGAACGGCAGGCCCGGGTGCGGCATCGTGCCTTCGAGGGGTGATGGGGTCGAGATGGTCGTGAAGGTTCGCTTCGTGCCGCAGCCGGTGTCGTTTGTATAGCCTTCGGCGCCGCTGATCAGTTTGCCTTTGTTGGAGCTGCTGAAGCCCCCCCACACCCTGATGTTGACCGGAGCGAGCCGCAGGGTGGTGGCGATCGTGCTGCCGGGGGTGACTTCCTTTTCTTCGGCTTCGACGAGGGGCACGCCGTTGGCGCTGGGAAGGTCGGCTTCGCAGGTGCCGGCATAGACGGTGTACTTCGATTTGAAGGGGAAGAGCGTTGTGGACGATGGCACCGTCGTGCCGTAGCTGCCGGAGATGCCGAACGGGCGAGGTTTTGTCATCCCGGTGTTGAACGCGACGAACGAGTCCCCTTCGGTGGGGGTGGCGAGGCTCCCTTCGATAAATTTCACTTCGAACTTGCCCGCCAGCCCGAGGTTGTAGCCGACCTTGGAGGTGTTCTCGGCCGGGATGTAGACGCTGCGCGTGACGCTTCCGCTTTCGTCTTCATGGGTGTTCGCGAATCCGTTTGGGTCGACATAGCCCGACTTGCTGGCGTAGATGTTGTATTCGCCCGGCGGCACCGCCAGGATCGCGCAACCGTTGAGGGATGTTTCGAGTTCGTGTGAGGTCGTGGCGGGCGCTGGTCCCGTCGCGACCACCTCGGCGCCCTGCAGTGGTGCGCCGGATTCGGTCACCTGCGCGATCAGCGCGGAGCCGGCCGGCGGGCTGATGATGCCGTTCTCTTCTACCGACTTGCCCGCGCCGATCAGCGGCGAGGTGACCTTAGAGGTCGTCTGCAGGTATTCGGCTTTCGCAGTACTGGAGGCATTGCAGCTACTGGTGCCTTCGCTTTCTACGAATTTGGCGGTCGAGACGATCGTGTAGACGGAGCCGTTCTCTTTCACGGTTTCTTCGAGCGGGTGGCTTTCGGTGAGTTCGGTGAGCCGTTTGATCGGCTCGCCGCGCAACTGCTCCTCGGCGTGCTCGGCCAGCGCGTCGGCCTGGGAGCGCGAGCGGTCGATCGAGGTCGCGCGGTTGGTGCTGTTCAGCCCCGAGAACGTGCCGACGACGATCAGCCCCAGCAGCAGCGCGCTGACGATCACCTCGAGCAGCGTGTCGCCGGTCTCCGCGGCCAGCGATCGATGCCGGCCGATCGGAGATCGGCTAAAGGCCCGGTGCCTGGAGGAGAAAGTGCGTATCATCACAAGAAGGGGTTGGGCTATAGACGTTTTCGGCATTCACAAGCCGCGCCTTTAGCATTTGGGCCGCCGCGCGCATCGATGTCTCAGCGCCCGGAGAGTCCCTACAATGCGGACCCGCCCGGGGGACTGGTGTATCGGTAACACGGCGGTCTCCAAAACCGCAACGCCAGGTTCGATTCCTGGGTCCCCCGTCGGCTCTACAGAGCCAAATTCCGAGGCATGCTCGGGTCAACGACGCCGGCCACACCGGGGAGCTCCACGTCGAACAGGCTCGCAACGGCGTCCACCGGCGTGGGCGTCCCCATCAGGTCGCCCTGGGCCATCGTGCAGCCCAGCGTCTGCAGCGTGGCCATTTGCTCGCGCGTCTCGATGCCCGTGGCGACCACCGTCAGCTCCAGCTCGCGCCCGACGAGCAGGATCGCCTCGAGCAGCCAGCTGCGGTAGTCCTCGTCCTCGGACGCCGCCAGCGAGCTGCGGTCCACCCGCATGGAGTCGAGCGGGAGCTGGCGCAGGTCGGCTTGGTGGGCGTAGCCGCTGCCGCCGAAGTCGTCGATCGCGATGCTCACGCCAAGCTGCTTGATCTCACGCAGGCGCTCGGCGGCCGTGGCGAGGTCGCGCATCATCGCGGTCTCGGGGATCTCGAGCGTGAGCAGCGACGGCTCGATCCCGGACTGCTGCAGGGCGCGCTGCACGTCGGTGGCGAAGCCGTCTCGATCCAGCTGATGCGCTGAGACCTTCACCGAGACGCCGACCCGGTGGCCCGCCACCTGCCAGGCCGCGGCGCGTGCGCAGGCCTCTTCGAGCACGAAGCGGCCGATCGGCACGATCAGCCCGGTTTCCTCGGCCAGCGGGATGAACGCGTCGGGCCTCAGCACGCCCTGTGCGGGATGCTGCCAGCGGATCAGCGCCTCCAGGCCGGCCACCTTGCGGGTGCTGAGATCGTAGATCGGCTGATAGAGCAGAAAGAACTGGTTTTCGGCCAGCGCCGTACTCAGCTCGGCCTCGAGCACCGCGCGGCCCTCGATCACGGTGCGCATGTTCGCGTTGAACAGCGTGTAGCGGTCCTTGCCCGCGGCCTTCGCCGAGGCCAGGGCCACGTTCGCGTCGCGCAACAGATCCTCGGGCGTCGCGTAGCGGCCGAAGGCGACCCCGATGCTCGCGGTCAGGACGAAGCTCGGTCCGAAGTTGTCGAGCTCGATCGGTTTGTGCAGCGCCTCGATCATGCGCTGGGCGAGCGAATCGAGGCGCACCCCGCGGGCGGCCGATTCGACCAGCACGACGAACTCGTCGCCGTCGAGGCGGCCCACCGTATCGCCCGTGCGCACCACGTCCTCGAGTCGTTCTCCGACGATCTTCAAGAGCTGGTTCCCGGCGGTCAGCCCGAGCTTCTCGTTGACCTCTTTCAGCTGGTCGATGTCGACGAACAGCGCGCCCGCCAGCATGCCCGAGTCGCGCCCCGTCCGGGCGACCATGCGCTCGGCGCGGTCGAGCGTGAGCTCGCGATTGGGCAGCCCGGTGATGGGCTCGTACAGATACCTGTTGGGCAGCGCGCCGTCCTGCGCGTCGGCGCCGGTCTTGGCCTCGGCGCCGGCCTTTGCCTCGTCCTCCGCCGGCGCCGGCGCCGTTGCCGGCGTTGACCAGCGAGCGGCGCCGAGCAGATCCACCAGCAGGCCGAGCACCACGCTGCACAGGATCCCGCCGATCAGCAGCGCCAGCGCGTCTCCGTTATTGAGCACGTTCGCGCCTGCGGACGGGCCGAAGCTCGTGACGGTCCAGCCGTCGTGCAGGTTGAGCGTCGTGTTCTGCGCGTCTGACCGCGGGGCGCCGCTCGTGAATACGAGGCTCGAGCCGGCCCGGTTTGCGCCGTGGGGCCGGTAGGTGACGCTCAGCGCGTAGCCTGGATGGCCCACCAATACTCCTCCCAGCAGGGCTCCGGGCACGAGCACCTCGCGCAGCCATCCGACCGATGCTGCGGTGCGGCCGAACACGGTGTGCGGGGTCAGGTTGCCTCGATACACGGGCGTTGTGATCGCCAGCGCCTGTCGTTTCCCGGCCGAAATGGGGTGATAGATGCTCAGCCCGGTGTTTCGACTCAGCAGCAGCGCGGGCGCGACGTGGACGGGCGGGGGCGGAGCGGGTGGGGAGGAGACATGGATCGGAGTTGGGGAGGCTTCGCTGGATGTGGATGAAGATGCAGTGCCGGTGGACGAGGCGCTGACGGCCGTGGGCTTGTGGACGACCGGCGCGGGCTTTGGGGGCGCCGGCAGCAGGCCGAGCGCGTCGAGCTCGGGATAGCGACGCCGTGTGCGCGCCCACGTGACCCAGCGGGCGAATTCGGCGGGGGTCGCCTTCGGATTGCCGGCGAAGAAGGTCGAGGCCGCGACGGTCAGCTCTTCCTGGCGCTGGACCGCCAGCTTCAACGTCGAGGCGATTGCCTGCGAGCCCTGCTGGAAGCTTGTTTCCGTCTTCGCCGCATCATGGTGCGCCACAGCGCGCGCGCCGAGCACCGAGGCGGCGCTTCCGGCGAGGACGCAGACCACGGCCGCCGTGGCCCACATACCCCTGCGGCGATTACCGCGATCGGCCGCTCCCTTCTCGCCGGCGGCCTGTCCAGGCTCAGCGACCGGCCCAGGCTCAGGCACTGGCTCGGGGACGGACTCGCGTTGCGGGTCGGAGTCGGGGTTGGTTTGGGCGCTCTCGTCGTCTGACATGGCTATCCGGGTTGTTCAGGCTGGGTTGTTCAGAACTGGTGTGTTCAGAAGATGCGCGGATGCGCTCTCGGGGAGGACTGATCGGGCGTAGACACGAATGCCTATCCGGGCTGTGTACGTATTTCGACAAATGGCTGATATGCTAAAGTCCATAAAATCGATAAAGAATCTGTGGAATACGCCGATAGGGGTGCAGGGAGCACTGAGAACGATGAAGAGAGAGATGCAGAGAACACCGAGAACACTGCAGCGAGAGCGATGAAGAGAGCCCGATGAAGACCGATATCCACCAACATCTCTGGACCGAGCCGCTCGTGCAAGCGCTCGCCCAGCGCACCGAGTTCCCGTTCGTGCGCGACGAGCACGGGCTGACCGTGCTGTTTCTTGCGGGTGAGCGGCCCTATGTGGTCGATCTTGCAAGCGAGGCGCCCTCGCGGCGGGCCGCGCTCGTACGGCGCGACGGCCTCGACCGCGCGCTGCTGTGCCTGTCGAGCCCCTTGGGGATCGAGTCGCTGCCCCGCGTGCAGGCGCAGCCGTTGCTCGACGCCTACCACGAGGGCGCGCTCGCGCTTGGCGAGCCCTTCGGCGTGTGGGGCGCGATCGCGCTCGAGGACCCCGACCCGGACGACGTCGACCGCGCGCTTCACCGCGGCTGCGTAGGCATCTCACTGCCCGCCGGCGCGCTCGCCGGTGTCGATCGGCTCGCGCGCGTGCAGCCGCTGCTCGCGCGCCTTTCCTCGCTCGGCGCGCCATTGTTCGTCCACCCCGGAGCAGCCGCCGCGCCCGGAGCCGGCGCGAGCTCGCTCGGCGACCCGCTCTGGTGGCCCGCGCTCACACACTACGTGGCCGACATGCACTCGGCCTGGCTCGCGTTGCTCGGCGCCGGCCGGGCCGAGCACCCAGAGCTGCGGGTGCTCTTTGCGATGCTCGCCGGCCTCGCGCCGCTGCACCGCGAGCGCCTGGCCGCGCGCGGCGGCCCGGACCGGTCCGAGCCCGACCCGCTCGTCTTCTACGACACCTCCTCCTACGGACCGCTCGCGATCGGCGCCCTCTCCGACGCGGTCGGCGGCCCGGGTCAGCTCCTCTACGGGTCCGACCGCCCCGTCGTCGAGCCGACGCTGCTGCACGAGCCGGGCGCGCTCGACTGGGAGCTACTCGCCGACGCCTCCGCGCGCGCCTTCGGCGCGCCATTGCCTGGCGATAGATCCGAGGCTCGCGGGCGAGTAACCGAGGCTCGCGCGCGGGTGCCTGAAAGGACCGCCGCCGAGCAACCCCCCCCAAACGTCCCGGTCGCGCGGGTGGAGGCTCTCCGATGAGAACCCCCCTCGCCTCCGTACCCCGCCCGCGCGACCGGGACCTGACTGCGCCCGAGCTGCAGGCGTTCGTCGCCGAGCTCTCCTCGCAGCCGGAGCTGTGGATCGGACGCGTCCACCATGACCACACCCAGCGCGTCTATGAGGAGCTGCTCTCCGACGCGCACCTGACCGCGTGGCTGATCTGCTGGATGGACGACCACGACACCGGCTTTCACGACCACGACGTCTCCGCGGGCGCCGTCGCCGTCGTCGGTGGGCGCGTGCGCGAGGAGCGCCTCGCGATCGACGGGCCGACGCGCGATCAGGAGTTCGGGGCGGGGGAGAGCTTTCACTTCTCCGCGGCCGATATCCACCGCGTGCGCCACTCGGGCGTAGACCCGGCCGTCACGCTGCACGTCTACTCTCCGCCGCTTTCTCGGATGGGCGCTTACGTCGTGGGCGAGGATGGCGTGCTCGAGCGTCACTCGGTCGCGCCCGAGGAGGAGCTGCGCCCGCTGGCTGCGTCTCCCGCCGTTCCCTAACCGATCGCGCTCACGCTGCCCGGCGCATCCGCCTTGCCGCCCGCGCGGCGCTCGATGCCGCGCTCGCCCGCGATCAGGATGTGGCTGACCATCTCCGACGCGAACAGGCCGTGCTCGACCACGCCGGGGGTTGCGCTCAACCGGCTCGCCAGGCTCGCAGGGTCATCGACAGGGCCGAAGTAATCGGCGATCAGGTTGCCATCCGGGCTCTCCAGGTTCCCGCGCAGCTGAGCCTCGCCCATCTCTGCCAGCGTGCGCTCCACGCCGAAGCGCAGCAACTCGAGCGGCACCGGCGGTTCGAGCGCGGGGACGACCTTCTCCTCCGAGACGATCACGACGAACCGCCGCGCCGCCGCCGCGACGATCTTCTCGCGTGTCAGCGCCGCGCCCCCGCCCTTCACCAGCCACCCCGACTCCTCGACCTGGTCGGCCCCGTCGATCGCAATGTCCAATTCGCCCACCGCGTCGAGGTCTTCCACGGTCAACCCGAGCGCGCGCGCCGCCTGCTCGGTGGCCGGCGAGGTCGCCGCGCAACGTAGGCCATGCAGGTCTCTCTCAGCCAACGCGGACAGCAGATAAGCGACCGTCGAACCGGTGCCCAGACCGACACGCATGCCGTCCTCGACCATCGCGGCCGCGGCCTGCGCGGCCGCGAGCTTGAAGCGCTCGGTGGGGCTGTCCTCGCTCAGGGCGCGCGTCATCACGATCGACGAATCCCGCCAGAGCGCAAGATCTGGGCCCCCGGTGGAGATCCCGGGAGACGGACCCTCAGTGGCGGCTGGTGCCGCGCAGTCGCACGATCGGGCGCCATGGTGCGGGCGAGCGTATCGCCCCGGCCGGCTCTCTGAGGCGCAGCCGCTCGGGTGCGTCCGGTCGGTGCAGCAGAAAGCCCTGTCCCACCGAGCAGTTCAGCTCGCGCGCAAGCGCGAGCTGACGGTTGGTCTCGATCCCCACGGCAATCGCGGTCAGACCGCTCTCGCGGGCTAGCGCGAGCGCCGCGACGACCATCGCGCGCCTGTCCTTGTGGCGCTCGAAGCCTCCGATCAAAGAGCGGTCGAGCTTCAGCATGTTCAAAGGCAGGCTCCCCGGCAGGCTGAGCGTCGACTGACGCGCGCCGAAGTTATCGAGCGCGACGGCCACGCCGAGGCTCCTGACCTCCTTCAGCGCCGCGCGCGCTCGGGCCGGGTCGCGCAGGACCACCTCCTCGCTCACCTCCACGCACAGGGCATTCCCCGGCAGCCGGCAGTACAGCAGCGCCTCATGCACCCGCTCGGCGAGGTCGGACCCGGTCAGCTCACGCGCCGAGATGTTCACCGAGACCGGGATCCCGATCCCGTCGCGGCGCCACGTGGCCGCCTGAGCACAGGCGGTGTGGAGCACCCAATCGCCGATCTGCACGATCAGCTCGTTCTCCTCGGCGAGCGACAGGAAGCTCAGCGGCGCCATCTGCTCGGCGCCGTGAGGATGCCAGCGCACGAGCGCCTCGCAGCCGATCGGCCGTCCGCCGCCCAGCGGCAAGAGCGGCTGGTACTCGAGTAGCAGCTCGTGCCGGGGCAGGGCGTGGTCGAGGCGATTCTCGAGCTCCAGTCGCGCTGAGGCCTCGCGGCGCAGATCCTCGTCGAACAGCTCCAGGTTGTGCCCGCCCGCGCCCTTCGCCCGGTACATCGCCACGTCGGCCTCGCGCAGCAGGTCCTCGGGCTCGGCCCCCGGGTCGTGCGTGATCGATACGCCCACCGACGCGAGCATCGAAACCTCGGCCGAGCCCACCTGGAAGGGCTCCTCCAGCGCGTGCAGCACGCGCTCGGCGACCGCGAGCGCCTCGGCGTCGGAGTCGAGGTCCTCGGCCAGGATCACGAACTCGTCACCGCCCAGCCGCGCGACCGTGTCTGAGTCGCGCAGCATCTCGGCCAGGCGCTCGGATACCGAGATCAGCAGGTGGTCGCCGACGGCGTGACCGAGGCTGTCGTTGATCGCCTTGAAGCGGTCGAGGTCGATGAACAGCAGTGCGATCGGCCCGTTTGAGCGGCGCAGCCGCGCGAGCGCCTGGCGCGCGCGGTCCATCAGGAGCAGGCGGTTGGGCAGCTTCGTCAGCGGGTCGTGCAGCGCCTGGCGCTCCAGCCACATGCGGTCGGTCACGTCCTTCGCGGCCGCGTACCAGGCCTCGCCGTCGCAGCGCGCGCTCCACAAAAGCCAGCGCCAGGACCCGTCGCGGTGGCGGTAGCGGTTGGTGAAGTTCGCGAACTGTGCGGCCCGGTGGTGGCCGGCGAGCGTGAGCGCGAGCGTCTGCTCGAGGTCGTCCGGATGCACGAGCTCCTGCATCGGGTGCGCTTTGAGCTCCTCGATCGACCAGCCCAGCAGCTGCTCCCAGGCCGGGTTCAGCAGCGTGAAGCGCCCGTCGAGCGAGATCGCTGCCAGCAGATCGCCGGTCATCTCGAAAAGCCGTGATATCTGCGCCTCGCCGGGCAGCTCGGGGTAGGTCACCGCCGCGCCGGGGCTGGCACCGGTCGAGCTGGAGCTCAGGGCGGCGGCTGCGCCGGAGCCTACATCGACCACGCCGGAACCCAGGCCGGGGACCTCTTCGACTCCCCCAGTTGTTGCCGTGAGATCGGTCGTCGTCGGGTGTGAGCGCATGATCCTGCTCATCACTCGGCGGCCTGGTGGTGTTGCTCGGGCAGCTTACCCGGGGTTGGACGGATCTACTACGGGCTTTTGCCCCCGGAGGGCCGTACGCGGCCCGGGTGGCTCAGGAGTGCGCGGCACCGAGCGGCGCCGCGGGCTCTGGCGCGTCGTTCGGGGCCTGCCCGGCGGCGTCGTCCGAGGCGGTGAGGAGATCGTCCCCGCGCAAGAAGCGCCACACCGACAGGCACGCGAGCACGGTCATGATCACCGCGCTGGAGACACACCACTCGCAGATTTTGTGCAGCGTGAACAGCTCGCGATAGGTCAGATAGAGGCTGAAGCCAAACCCGGCAAGTACCAGCGCCGCCGTCACGAACCGTGCCCGTTCGCCGTCGGGAGCGAGCAGCGAACCGAGGATCGCGATGTACCCGAGCAGCCCGATCAGCGCGACCGGCACTCCGGCGAGCAGTGAGTACTGCGATTTCTGCACCTCGCTGCAGGGGTTGCCCTTGATCGAGCAGGGGGGGGTTACGCCGGAGTAGTGGACGTAAGTCAGATAGGCGGCCAGGCAGAGGCCGACGGCCGTCAGGACGATCATTGTCTCTGAGGGCGCTGGAGCTCACGGCCGGCCTAATGTCCGCGCAGTCCGCGCTAGCCCTTGAGCAGCTTTTCGATGGCGCTTCGTATGGCGCGGCTTCGGTGTAGGTGCCCGGTTCGAACTTTGGCAACGTGCCGCCGGTCTTGCCGAGCTGGAAGGACGGCGTGCCGGTGAAGCCTGCATTGTTGGCGGCTTGGGCGTCGGCGGTGACCTCGTTGGCGTACGTCGGTTCGCTGCGCGCGGCGGTCCAGTCGGCGAGGTTCAGCCCGGGAACCTGCGAGGCGATCCCCTGCAGGTATTTTTCGTTGACGTAGCCCGAGTCCTCTTCGCCCTGCTCGTGGTAGAAGGTCTCGATGAAGTACCAGCCGAGGTTCTGCTTGCCGGCGGCATAGGCCGCGACCTGCTGGGTTTTGAAGACTTCCGGTTCGCGTGTGGCCGTCTCCAGCGAGTGGTATTCGATCCGCAGCTTCCCCGTGCGCACGTACTTCTGGATCAGCGTCGGCAGCACGCCCGAGCGTGAACTCCTTGCAGATCGGGCACTCGAGGTCACCGAAGTACTTCAACGTCACCGGCGCGTTGGGGTCGCCGAGCGTGTTCCCGCTCTGAGGGATGCCGCCGATCAGTGTCTTGACTTCCGCGGTCGTCGCATTGGCCTGGGGGGTTCCCGCGGTGGTCACTGTCGTTTTCCCGCCGCCACCGGAGGCGATCGCGATCCCGACGATCACCACCACGACGACCGCGACCACGATCCCGAGTTGTGTCAGGCGCGCACGCCGTTTCGCGCGAGCGGCCTCGGCCTGCTCCAGCGCTTTGCGTTCGCCGCGAGCCTGCTCGCGGCGCTGCTTGCGTGTGAGGTCCCCCTCGTCGTCCTGGCCCGAGCTCATGGGTCCACTTTCTACACGTTTTTGCTCAAGCCTGGTTAAGTGACCGATGTTGCGCGCCGTAGCACCCGGCCCCCGTAGCTCAGCCGGATAGAGCAGCGGACTTCTAATCCGCAGGTCGTGTGTTCGAATCACACCGGGGGCATCATTGGATTGTGGGGGGCTCACGGGGGGAGCCTGCTCCCCGTGCTGTTCGCACGGTCGCTGGTTCGAATCCAGCCGGGGGCATTATACGCTTGACATACTGGATGGTATGTGGTGGGATACCGCTCGGTATGCGAACCGCAGACAAAGGGAGCCCATGAGAACCGAGTCCGCCACTACACCCACCGGCCTGCCTCCCGGACCGAGGATGCCGCGCGCGGTGCAGAGCGCGATCTGGTATCGCAGCGCGCAGTGGCTGATGGACCAATGCCAGGCGCGGTTTGGCGAGATGTTCACGCTGAAGATCGCCAACGAAGGCACCTGGGTGATCACCTCCGACCCGGAAACGATCAAGCAGGTATTCACCGGCGACCCGCGCCTGTTGCACGCCGGCGAGGCGAACCGCATCCTGCTGCCGGTGCTCGGCCCCGACTCGGTGCTGCTGCTCGACGATGCCCCCCACCTGCGCCAGCGCAAGCTGATGCTGCCCGCATTCCACGGCGAGCGGATGCAGCGCTACGGCGAGCTGATGGCGAGCGTCGCCGCCGAGGAGATCGAGCGCTGGCCCCTGGACGAGCCCTATCCGTTGCGCCCGCGCATGCAGGCGATGACTTTGGAGATCGTCCTGCGCGCAGTGTTCGGCGTAACCGAGGGTCCGCGCATGGTGCAGATGCGGCGCGAGCTGCGTGGGCTGCTGGACGCCGTCACCGATCCCTTCAAGGGCATCGCGATGCTGGTCCTGGGGGCAGACCGGATCACGCGGATCCCCGCCTTCCGGCGCGAACTGGAACGCGTCAACGGCCCGATCTACGCGGAGATCGCTGAGCGCCGCACCGCTACGGACCTTGCAGAGCGCGACGACATCATGTCGCTGCTCTTGCAGGCCACGCACGAGGATGGCTCGCCGATGAGCGACTCGGAGTTGCGCGACGAGCTGCTCACGCTGCTCGTCGCCGGCCATGAGACGACCGCCAACGCGCTCTCCTGGGCGGTCGAGCGGCTGTGCCGCCATCCCGAGCGGATGAAGCGCCTGACCGATGAGGTGCGCGCCGGCGAGGAGACCTACCTGCAGGCCACGATCCAGGAGACGTTGCGCCTGCGCCCGGTGATCTCGATCGTGCTGCGCAAACTGCAGGAGCCGATGGAGCTCGGCGGCCGCCTGCTGCCGGCCGGCGCCTCGATCGTGCCCTCGATTTACCTCGTCCACCGCCGCGCGGACATCTATCCCGAGCCGAACGAGTTCCGTCCCGAGCGGTTCCTGGAGGCCGAGGGTGGGCGCGCGCCGGGAACGTATACATGGATCCCGTTCGGCGGCGGCATCCGCCGCTGCCTAGGCGCGGCGTTCGCGCAGTTCGAGATGGAGGTCGTCCTAAAAGAGCTCGTCCTGCGGCGCACGCTGGCGCCGTCGCGGCCCGAGTCCGAGCGCAATTATCGTCGCGCGATCACCGAGACGCCGCGCCACGACGCCGAGGTTCTGATCGGGCGCGCGCCCACGCCTACCGCCTGCCCGGTGGTCCACACACGTGAATCTAAGCCTCAGATCGAGGTCGAGGCCGAGGTGGTGTCGGCTTGAGCGCTACCGCCGCGCGGGCCGGACGGCGCGGCGCCACCAGGCCATCCCGCGTGCAGCGCGGCGTGCAGACCCGGGCGGCGCTGCTGCGCTCGGCGTCGCGCACGATCTGTGAGCTCGGCATGCACGGCGCCTCGATCGACCGCATCGCCGCTGACGCCGGCTACACGAAGGGCGCGTTCTATGTGCATTTCGCCTCCAAGGAGGATCTGTTCCTGAGGATGCTCGACGAGCATTTCGCGACCGAGCTGGCGCGGCTCGACGCTGTCCTCTCGGGCACCGGCGATCCGGCCGAGGAGGCCCGCAGCGCGGCCGAGGACTTCCTCGAGCACATCGACGCAGACCCCGAGTGGCGCCGCCTCTATCAGGAGTTCGCCACCCACGCGGCCCGCAACGAGGTGTTTCGAGCAGAGTTCGCCGCTCGCCAACGCGACCTGCGCGAGCGAATGGCGGTCGTGTTCACGCGTTGGGCAGCGGACTTCGGCGTCATCCCGCCGGTACCACCGGAGGACGTTGCGGCGATGACGTTCTTCATGGCCGACGGCTTCCTGCTAGACCAGATGATCGACCCCGAGCTCGATGCGGCGCTGTACGGGAAGATGTTCGAGGTCTTTATGCACGGCCTGATCTCGATGACCGATCCGGGTAGATGACGATCTAATCGGAGCCCGGCTCTGACCCTGAGCCCAGCCCCGGTGCGCGGGCCGCGTCCGCCTCGGCTCGCGCCCGGGCGATCTGCTCGAACTCGCCGCGGAACTCGGAGAGGCTGTCTGCGAGCGCCGAGAAGTCCGACCCTCCCAGCACCAGCAGGTCCAGAGATGTCAGCGCGCGCGTGGAGGCGCTGCGCGGTTGACGCCCGAGCAGGGCCATCTCGCCGAAGTACTCACCCGCCTGCAGCGTGCCGATCACCTGGGGCTGCTCGCCGAGCAGCTTGCTGACCTCGACCTGACCGGAGAGGATCATGTACAGGCTGTCAGGAGAGTCGCCCTCGTCGAAGACGACCTCGCCCGGCTCATAGTGGGCCTGCCTCGCGCCGCGCCCGCCGCCGAGGTTGAGCTGGACGGGGTGGGCCGGGAGCACGAGGTCGCTCAGCCACGAGACGGCGACGCGGGTCTTGCGGCTGGCTCCCGGGAGCTTTGACCAGTAGATGCCGCGCCACATCAGCCACGCCAGCGGCCCCTGCACCGTGACTTTGCCGGGCAGCTCTGCGACCGCGCGATGGTGGCCGAGCGCGCCGAGCTTGCCGAGGCCGGTGAACGCGAACGAGCGCCGCCGCGCTCCGGTTTGGGTCGCGACGATGTTCTGCGCCAGCACCTTCGCCTGGCGGATCGCGTGCTGCGCGGTCGGCGGTGAGGGCTCGCCGCTGCGCATCGGGATCAGCGCGCAGTCCCCGACCGCCCAGATGCCGTCGCCCCCCTTCACCGCCGTCGTCCCCTCGCACTCCACACGCCCGTGGACGGCGGGCAGGCCGGCCAGCTGCTCCAGCACCGGGTTCGGCGAGGAGGGCACGGTCGAGATCAGCGTGTGCGTGGCGATCCGCCGCCCGCCCGAGAGCGTCGCGGCGAGCGGGCTCGCCGCGACGAGTCGCTCGCCGAGTAGCAGCTCGATGCCCTGCTCGGCCAGCGTCTTGGTCGCGTAGCCGGCGAGGTGCGACGTGAGCTCGCGCTCTAGCACGCGCTCGCCGCTGTGCACGAGCACGATCCGGACCTCCTCGCGTGGGATCGAACGGTAGGCGCCGGCGGCGCCCCGCACGAAGTCGTTCAGGGCGGCCGCGATCTCCGTGCCGGAGAAGCCGCCGCCCGCGACGACGAACGTGAGCATCGTGCGGCGCAGCTCCGGATCCTCGACCACCGAGGCCTGCTCGAGCACGTTGATCACATGGTTGCGGATACGCACGGAGTCGGCGAGCGTCTTGAACGGCAGCGCGTGCTCGGGCAGGCCGGGGATGCCGCGGAAGTCGGTGACGTTCCCGAGCGCGAGCACGAGGTGATCGAAGGGGAGCTCGAGCGTCTGCGGCGTGAGCCCGGCGCCGAGCGTCACGACCCGCCGGTGGAGATCGACGCTTTCGATCTCGCGCACGAACAGGTCCGTGCGCGGCAGCAGCTGGCGCAGCGGGCTGACCGTGTCGAGGATCCCGACATCGCCCGCGACCACCTCCGCGAGCATCGGTTGGAAGACGAGATAGTTCTCCCGGTTTACCAGCGACACATCGACGGGTGCCCCCTTCGCGGCGAGCCGTTCAAGGGCGAGCGCGGTGTAGGCCCCGCCGAATCCGCCGCCCAGCACAACCACGCGGGCACGGCTCGCCGGTCCGAGATCCACTTTTGCCGATGCCATCCTCCGATTCTCGCAATCCCAGCGAGCTGGAGTGGGGCGCCATCCCCTGGCAAGCTGTAGGGAAGACGACGATGGGCCTGCACTTCGAAATCTCCCAGCACTTCCTCGACGAACCGGCCCAGCGCGCCGGTTTCATCCTGCTGGGCGCGTTTCTGGCGTCGTTCCTGTTCATCCGCACGAGCGCGCGCCTGATCCGCAGCCCGCGCGTGAGCTGGTGGCCCGGCAGCGTGACGACCAGCGGTGGCCTGCACCTGCACCACCTCGTGTGGGGGATCGTGCTCCTGCTGCTGTCGGGCTTTCTGAACTTCGCGCTCGGCCCGAGCGGCGTGTGGCTCGACGTGCTCGCGGCGCTGTTCGGGATCGGCGCCGGGTTGACGCTCGACGAGTTCGCGCTGTGGGTGCATCTCGAGGATGTCTACTGGGCCGAGCAGGGCCGTGCTTCGCTCGACGCCGTCGTCGTCGCGGCGTTGCTCGGAGGGCTGATCGTGCTCGGCCTCGCCCCATTCGAACTCGCCGATAAGTCCTCCGCGGTCGCCTCGATCCTGGTCGTGGTCGCGCTCGACGTGGCGCTGTGCGTCCTCGCGATCCTCAAGGGCAAGCCGATTCTCGGCCTCACGGGCGTGTTCGTCCCGCTCGCCTCGCTGCTCGGAGCTATCCGTCTCGCCACCCCCACATCGCCCTGGGCGCGCCGTCGCTACCCGCCCGACTCTCGGAAGCTTCAGCGCGCGCAGACGCGCTTTGCGCGAGTGCGGCGCCGTCGCCGCCGAATGTCCGACGTGATCGCGGGGACTCCCAGCCGGCCTGGAGAGTGAGTGAGGGCCGGCAACATCTAGGCTGGGTCGAATGCAGCCGAGCCCGAGCGCACCGAGCACCGACGAGATCCTGCTCGGCGAGAATCTCGATCTGCTCCCGGGCTTCGCGGATGAGGCTTTCCAGCTGATCTACATCGACCCGCCGTTCAACACAGGCAAGGAGCAGAGCAGGCAGACCTTGCGGATGACCCCAGACGAGGACGGCGACAGGACGGGGTTCAAGGGCCGTCGCTACAAGACGCGCCTGCTCGAGCAGTCCTCCTACCGCGACCAGTTCGACGACTACCTCGCGTTCCTTAGGCCGCGCCTGGAAGAAGCTCACCGGCTGTTGAAGAGCACGGGGACCCTGTACTTCCACATCGACTACCGGGAGGCGCATTACTGAAGCTGCTGTTGGATGAGATTTTTGGGAGAGAGAGATTTTTAAATGAGATCATCTGGGCGTACGACTACGGGGCGAGAGCAAACGCAGCTGGCCGAGAAGCACGACACGATCCTCGTGTACGTGAAGGACCCGAAGAAGTACTTCTTCGATTCCGAAGAGGTCGATCGCGAGCCGTACATGGCCCCCGGGCTCGTGACCGCGGAGAAGGTCGCGCGGGGAAAGCTCCCGACCGATGTCTGGTGGCACACGATCGTGCCGACGAACGGCCGGGAGAAGACCGGCTACCCGACGCAGAAGCCGGAGGGAATCGTGCGCCGGATGGTGCAGGCCTCGACGAGGGCGGGCGACTGGTGCCTGGACTTCTTCGCGGGCAGCGGCACGCTGGGCTCGGTCGCCGCGCCGCTCGGGCGGCGGTATGTGTTGATCGACTCCAACCCCGAGGCCGTAGAGGTGATGCGTGTCCGTCTTGGGTAAACCCGCGATCGATCCGGGCGCCGGGCCTGCGAGCGCCGAGCCTGCGTCCGCCACGAACGGCAGCCTTGCGAGTGGCTCGGGCGCCAGGCCCACCATCGGCTTGCGCGGCTCAGAGCGAGCGGCGTTCGCGCTGACGTTCACCGCCGCCGCCGCGCGCTACTGGATGAGCGTCTATCCGCACGTCCTGCGCGAGGCGCGCCACTGGCGGGGCCGCGCCGAGGCGATCCCCGACGTGACGCTGCGCCGCCTGGCCCTGAGCACGCAGCGCCAGGAGCGGGGCAACCTCGAAGGCGCCGCGGCGTTCGCGGTGCTGGCGCCGCGCCTGCAGCGCGCGCGCGTGGTGCGCGCGGTGGTGGCGTTCCAGGCGATCTACGACTATGTGGACACGCTCGCCGAGCAGCCGAGCGCGGATCCGGTCGAGAACGGGCGGCAGTTGCATGGCGCGCTGCTGAGCGCGCTCGATCCCGATCCGGGACAGGTCGACACGGTACGGCCCGACTACTACGTGCACAGCCTCCACAAAGAGGATGGCGGCTACCTGGGGGAGCTGATCGACGCCTGCAGGACCGCGTTTGGAACCCTGCCTTCACACGCCTCGCTCACGGCTCCGGCGCAGGGTGCGGTGCAGCGCATCGTCGCCTTTCAGGGTCTCGCCCACGACGGGGAGGATGGCCTTCAGGACGCGTGGCGGGAGTTCTCTGACTGGGCGGATGCCCAGACCCCGCAGGGCAGCGGGTTGCTTTGGTGGGAGACGGCGGCGGGCGCCGCTTCCTCGCTGCTGGTGTTCGCGCTGATCGCCGCCGCGGCCGAGCCCAGCCTGGGCGACGCGGAGATCGCCGCGATCGAGCAGGCCTACTTCCCCTGGATTGGCGCGTTGCACCTGCTGCTCGACAGCCTGATCGATCAAAAAGACGACGTGCAAGCCGGCCGCTACAGCCTCGTCGATCACTATGCCTCACCGCGGGAGCTGGCCGGCCGCCTGCAGGTGATCTCGGCCGCGGCGATGCGCGCGAGCGAGGCGCTCCCAAACGGCTCCCAGCACGGGCTGATCCTCGCCGCGATGGTGAGCTTCTACCTCTCCCAGCCGCAGGCGTCCGCTCCCGACGGCGCTCCCGCCAGAGCGAAGATTCTCGCGACGCTGGGCGAGCGGGCGGCGCCCGCGATGTGTCTCTTCCGCCTGCGGGGGCGTCGCGGGCGGCGACGCGGGAGCCTGTGAGGGGATGTACCACGTCGAGCTGAGGCAGTTTCCGCACAACATGTGCAAGTTCAACCTGAGCGAGCGGGAGCTGTTTGACACGATCGTGGGGGGGTGGGCGCAGGGGCAGTGGATCGAGATGGGCGAACGCAAATGGAACCCACACCAGGCCAAGCTGAGGGTGCTCGAGGCTCCACACCTGCCGCTCGAGGAACTGGCGATGGGCCGCGGCTGGCGCAACGCACAGCATCAGAGCGAGGACGTGACCGAGCGTGTGGTGGCGCAGGCCAAGCAGGCCCAGCAACCAGCGGCGGCCCCGCAAACCGCACCTGCGCCGGTGCCGGCGGCCGGTGGGCTCACCGAGCAGCTGCAGCCGCTGCTCGGCTCTGACCCCGTGGCGCTGCTTGCAGCCTGGCGCCTGAGCACCGAGCGCCGGCCCGAGCTCGCGCCGAGCGAGTCGCTCGCGCTGGCCGAAGCGACCCTGAAGTCGCTGGATGCCGGAGAGCGCTGAGCCGACGCTACACTCCGGGACGCCCGTGGTGGGCGTAGCTCAGCTGGTAGAGCTCCGGATTGTGGTTCCGGCGGTCGCGGGTTCGATCCCCGTCGCTCACCCTCGAAGATGCCGGCGCGCCGGCATCCAGCCGGCGTTTATGTAATTGCCGTTGGCGGCCGATGCTCCGGGATGATGTCGGGGTCGAGCACGAACAACGGCGAGTCATACCCTGAGCAGCCACAGGCGGCTGACGAGGATCTTCGTCGTCTCGGCGAGGCGCTCAACGAGCGCACGGAGGATGTTCTGGAGAAGATTCTCGCGCGCAACGTCGCTTCGGGCCAAACGCTCGACGCGATGGTCGAGGACTCCTTCGCGCGGGTCGGCACGGTCTCCACGATCGCGGTTGCACGGTGGATGTCAGGCGAGCCGCCGGAGGTGGCCCGTGAGGTTGGTAGGGAGTCTTGGCAGATCTTTGGTCAGCTCGCCGTGCAGCGCGCCGCCGCCCTGAACGAGGTCACCAAGCGTTGCCTGCGTTGGTGTGATGCCGCGAGCGAAGTCGTGCGTGAGAGCGCCGCGGCGCTCGGGACTCCGCCTGAGACTCTGCTCCAGGCGCTGGCGATGTTGCAGCGCAGCCTCAACGTGACGCTCGTGCGGATGTGCGAGTCCTTCGACAGCGAGCGCAAGCTCGCGGACGAGCAGCTCGAGCACCGCCAGGAGGAGCTTGCGTTCCTGGCTACGCACGACCCGCTGACCGGGCTGCCGAACCGCACTCTGATCTTGGATCGCGTCGAGCAGATGCTCGCGCGCTCGCGTCGTAAACAGACACCGGTGGCAGCACTGTTCGTCGATCTCGACAACTTCAAGTCGATCAACGACACGCTTGGCCACGAGGTCGGCGACGAACTGCTTGAAGCGGTCGCCGCAAGGCTGGACGGCGTCGTGCGCGCAACTGACGCATTCGGCCGTCTCGGGGGCGATGAGTTCGTCGTGGTCTCCGAGGAACTGTCGCTGTCGGCGGGTCCCGAGCTGATCGCGGAGCGGCTGATCGAAGCGCTCAAAGAGCCTTTCAAGCTTGGATCCGACGAAGGCCCCGTTTGACGGTGACGGCGAGCATCGGGATCGCCTCCGGTGACCGGACGGCGCCGGCAGACCTCCTGCGCGATGCGGACATCGCGATGTACCGCGCCAAGTGGGACGGCAAGAACCGTTACGTCGTCTTCGAGACCGGCATGCAGGACGCGGTGCAGACGCGGATGGAGCTCGAGATGGACCTGCGCGTCGCGCTGGAGAACGAGGAGTTCTCGCTTGTCTACCAGCCCACGTTCGACCTGAGCGACATGAGCCCCACCGGAGTCGAGGCCCTGATCCGCTGGAACAGTCCCACGCGAGGAACCGTCCAGCCAGACGACTTCATCCCACTGCTGGAGGAGACCGGCCTGATCACACAGATCGGCAAGTGGGTGCTCGAGGAGGCTTGCAGGCAGGGCGCCGCGTGGCGAGCGGCCGGGCACATGATCGGAATGGCCGTCAATGTCTCGGCACGCCAGCTCGACACCGACCAGCTGATCGGCGACATCGAGAGCGCACTTTCCGGCAGCGGCCTGGCCCCAGAGGCGCTGACGATCGAGATCACCGAGACGACGTTGATGCGCAACGCTGATGAGACCGCCCGACGGCTCACCACGATCAAGGGGCTCGGCGTGCGGATTGCGATCGACGACTTCGGGACGGGCTATTCATCGTTGGCCCACCTACAGAAGTTCCCGGTGGATGCCCTGAAGATAGATCGCTCGTTCATCTCGGGTCTCACCAACAAGGGGGAGGGTGAGGCCCTGATCCATACACTTGTGCAGCTCGGCAAGGCGCTCTCGATCGAGACGCTTGCCGAGGGTATCGAGCAGACGCAGGAGCTCTCACTGCTCCGCGACGAGCGATGCGACAGCGGGCAGGGTTTCCTGTTCGCGCGACCCCTCGATGTAGCCGCCACCGAGGCATTCCTCGAAAGCTGCGCCACCGATATCGCACCCGCACTGGTGCAAGCGCCCAAGCCTGCCTAACGTCTGCACAGGATCTGTTGCACGCGAGCAACGGCGTCGCGCAGCTTCGGTTCGACTCGTGGCGTCCTGAATTCGGCAGCTCCTCGCGGGAGGGCCGCCCGGGGCAGAAACTAGACTGGGTGGGTGCTACCGCGGGGTATCTACCGATGAGGCTCGATGAGGTGATCGCCACCGCCGATGGCGTGGCCGGAGGCGTCCCGGACGAGGCCGCTGCGGTCGAGATCACGGGCCTCGCCTACGACAGCCGCGCGGTCGCGCCGGGGAGCCTGTTCTTCTGCGTGAGCGGCTTTCAGCGAGACGGGCACGACTTCGCCGCGGAGGCGCTCGCGCGCGGGGCCGCGGCACTCGTCGTCGAGCGTCCGCTCGGGCTCGGGGTGCCCGAGGTGGTGGTGGGTCCGCGCGCGCCGCGATGGGACCGGCTGCCGTCCGCTTCTACGGGGATCCGAGCGCGGAGTTGCGGGTGGTGGGTGTGACCGGGACGAACGGGAAGACGACGACCGCGTTCTTGCTGAAGGCGCTGCTGGAGGCGGCCGACCCGGGCTCGAGCTGCGGCCTGCTGGGGACGGTCAAGTCGGTGATCGGCGGGGTCGAGCGCGAGACCGATCGAAGATCGACGGGATCTCCGACCGATAGGAGATCAGATGCGATCTCCGTATCGGCCAGCCAGCGCACGACGCCGAGGCGGTCGACCTGCAGGCGGACTTCCGCGCGATGCTCGACGGCGGCGACGGTCCTGCGCGATCGAGGTCTCCTCGCACGCGCTGGCGCTGGGCCGCGCCGATGCCGTCCACTTCGCCGCGGCGATCTTCACGAACCTCACGCAGGACCACTTGGACTTCCACGCGAGCATGGAGGACTACTTCCAGGCCAAGCGCCGGCTGTTCGCCACCGATCCCGGTGTGAGTGTCGTGAACGTCGGCGATCCCTACGGCCGGCGGCTCGTCGGGGAGATCGACGGGGCGCTGATCACGTTCGCGGTGGAGCGCGACGGCAATGCCGTGGGTCGGGGCGGGAACACGGACGGCGAGGCCGGGGAGCGGGATGCGATCTGCGCCGACTACCGCGCGACGGACGTGCGCTGCGATTTCGGGGGCTGCCACTTCGCGTTGCACACGCCGGACGGCGCGCGCGAGGTCGCGCTGCCGCTGGCGGGGCGCTTCAACGTCGCAAACGCGCTCGGCGCGCTTGCCGCGGCGCACGCATTGGGAGGCGAGCTGGACGTGCTCGTGGAGCGCTCGAGTGCGGCGTGCGCGTGCCGGGGCGCTTCGAGGCCGTCGATGAGGGCCAGGACTTCGCGGTGCTGGTCGACTACGCCCACACACCCGACTCGCTCGAGAACGTGCTCGGCGCCGCCCGCGAGCTGACGGGTGCAGGGGGCGCCCACGACGAGGGCGAGCACGGGGGAACGGGCGCGTGGTCTGCGTGTTCGGCGCCGGCGGCGATCGCGACCGTGGCAAGCGCCCGCTGATGGGCGAGATCGCGGCGCGGCTCGCGGACGTCGCGATCGCCACCTCGGACAACCCGCGTTCGGAGGAGCCGGATGCGATCATCGCCGAGATCCTCGCGGGGGCCGCGGGGACGCCGCAGCCGCGAGGCGCGCGGCCGATCGCGTCGATCCCTGATCGCAGGGCCGCCATTTTCCGGGCGATCGCGGTCGCGGCGCCGGGAGATGTCGTCGTGATCGCCGGCAAGGGCCACGAGCAGGGCCAGGAATTCGCGGACGGCCGCAAGCTGCCGTTCGACGATGTGGAGGTCGCCCGCGACGCGCTGCGTGTCAGAGGCCTCGACGGCGACGGCGAGCGCGCCGGCCCCGAGGTGCCCACCGAGACGCCGGCGGGAGCGGGCAGATGAGGGAATGGGACGCGGCGCGCGTCGCATACGCCGCCGGCGCGCGGCTGATCGCAGAGCCGTCCCCCGTGAGCGACGCGGCCACTGGCCCCGACCTTGGCCCACGCGCCGCGAGCATCGACTCGCGCGCGGGCGTGCGCGGCGAGCTGTTCATAGGGCTGCGCGGCGAGAACCACGATGGCGGCGCCTACGCGGCGCAGGCGCTGGAGGCGGGCGCGTGGGGCGTGCTGGTCGCGCCGGAGCACGCCGAGCGGGCGCTGGCTGCTGCCCGGCCGGGCCGGGTGGGGCGGTGCTCGTGCACCCCGATCCGCTGCGGGGACTGCAGGTGCTCGCCAACGCCTGGCGGCGCGAGCTGGGCGCCCGGGGGGCCAAGGTCATCGCGATCACCGGCTCGACCGGGAAGACCTCGACGAAGGACATCCTCGCTGCCGTGCTGGGCGCTCAGCGGCGGACCGCGGCCAGCAGCGAGAACCTGAACACCGAGATCGGGTTGCCGCTGTCGCTGCTCGCGGCGCCGGGCGACACGGAGATGCTGGTGCTGGAGATGGCGATGCGCGGCCCCGGGCAGATCGCCGAGCTGACGGAGATCGCCGAGCCCGATGTCGGCGTGATCGTGAACGTCGGCCCCGTGCACCTTGAGCTGCTGGGGTCGATCGAGGCGATCGCGGCCGCCAAGGCGGAGCTGATCGCTCACATCTCGAGCGGCGCCACGGTCGTGGTGCCCGCCGGCGAGCCGCTGCTGCAGCCGCACCCGAGGGCGGACGTGCACACGCTCGCCTTCGGTACGGGTGGCGACGTCGAGCTGGTCGAGGGGGCAGGGCCGGGGGAGGTCGTGATCCGCCACGCAGAGCAGCTGATCGTGCTGCGCCCGTCGTTCTCCCAGCACCACAACCTCGCCAACCTGCTCGCCGCGGTTGCCGCCGCGCGCGCGCTCGGCGTCACCCCTGCGGGAGAGCTGCGGGTGCGCTTCTCGGCGCTGCGCGGCGAGCGGATTGCGCTGCCCGGGGGGATTGTTCTGATCAACGACTGCTACAACGCCAACCCGATGTCCATGCGCGCTGCGATCGAGGATTTGATGGAGACCGCTGCGGGACCGCCGCGGCCCCTGCCCCGGCGCGCCGGCTGGCGGTGCTCGGCGACATGCTCGAGCTTGGCGCCGAGGCGGGGCCGGCGCTGCACCGCGAGGTCGGCTCCTACGCGAGCGCGCGCGGCGTGGAGATGCTCGTGACGGTCGGCCCGCAGGCCGCCGAGATGGCGGCGGCGTTCGGCGGCGAGACGCACTCGGTGCCCGACGCCGAGGCGGCCGGCGAACTGCTGGAGGGCCTGTTGCGGGCGGCGATACGGTGCTCGTGAAGGGCTCGCGCGGCGTCGGGCTGGAGCGCGTGGCTCAGGTGCTCGAGGCTGAAGGCGAGGCGCACGCGGGCGGCCAGGGTCACGAGCAGCGCGGGCAGGCAGTGGATCTGAGCGAGCGGTGGGGCGAGCGGGGCCCAAATCATCCGGCGGGAGGCGCTGGATGGGCCGCATTCTGATCGGGGGACGGCGGCGCTGCTGATCTGCATCTTCCTGAGCCCGAAGTTCATCGCGTTCCTGCGAAGCGCGAGTTCGGGCAGCAGATCCGCGAGGACGGCCCTCAGGGGCACCACATCAAGGCGGGCACGCCGACGATGGGCGGCGTGCTGATCTTCCTGTCGGTCGCGGTGCCGTTCCTGATCCTGAGCGACTACGAATGGCGCTCGATCGGCGTCTTCGGCGTGGCGATCGCGTGTGCGCTGCTGGGCTTCGCCGACGACTACATCAAGCTCGTCCGGCGCCGCTCGCTCGGGTTGCGCGCGCGGACGAGCTTGTCGTGACGATCGCGATCTGCTCGGCTGTGGTACGTCGCCGAACAAAGGCGCACCTCGCGCCGACGCTGCGCTTGCGGTTCGTCGACTACCAGATCGACCTCGGAATCTTCTATCCGGTGCTGATCTACTTCGTCCTGGCGGGCACGACCAGCGCGGTCAACTTGACGGACGGGCTGGACGGGCTCGCGGCGGGCTGTGCGGCGATCGTCCTGCTCGCCTACATCGGGATCACGTTCATCACCGGAGCGGACCTCGACATGGCGATGCTCGCGGGCTGCCTGGTGGGGGCGTGCGTCGGCTTTCTGTGGTTCAACGCGTTCCCGGCGACGATCTTCATGGGCGACACCGGCTCGCTCGGACTGGGGGCGCGGCGGGCCTCGCGGTGATGACGAAGACCGAGGTGCTGTTGATACTGCTGGGCGGGATCTTCGTGATCGAGGCGCTGTCGGTCGTGATCCAGGTGATCTCGTTTCAGACGATGCGCAAACGCGTGTTCCTGATGGCGCCGATCCACCATCATTTCGAGCTGAAGGCGTGGTCTG